>NZ_VEDO01000023.1 GCF_007677875.1 Variovorax boronicumulans
GCGCATTGCACAACTCGCACCACTCACTGCGTTCGTTCAGCTCGAACAAGTGCAATGAGTCAGTCAACAAAGCGCGAGGTTCCCCGCGCCGCCCAGTCCACTGCGCTCCTCGGCGTGGGCACAGGGGTGGGAGCGGGGACACACACGGGCCATCGCTGCGCTCGGCTCCGGCCCGCCACAGACAACCGACATGACCGAAACGTCCTCCACCCCCCACGGCTTCGACGAAGCCGCCCTGCACCACTGGTTGACCCAGAACGTCGAAGGCTTCACCGGCCCCATGACCGTCAGCAAGTTCCCCGGCGGCCAGTCCAACCCCACCTACAGCATCGTCACACCCGGCCAGCGCTACGTGATGCGCGCCAAGCCCGGCCCCGCGGCCAAGCTGCTGCCCAGCGCCCACGCGGTGGAGCGCGAGTACACCGTGATGCAGGCCCTGCACGGGAGCGGCGTGCCGGTGGCCCGCATGCTGGCGCTGTGCAGCGACGAATCCGTGATCGGCCGCGTGTTTTTCATCATGGAGCATGTGGAAGGCCGCGTGCTCTGGGACCCGGCCCTGCCCGGGATGGCGCCCGCCGAGCGTGCCGCCCACTACGCCGAGATGAACCGCGTGATCGCCGCGCTGCACCGCGTGCCCTTCGCCGAGCGCGGCCTGGCCGGCTTCGGCAAGCCCGGCAACTACCTGGAGCGCCAGATCAGCCGCTGGGGCAAGCAGTACCAGGCCTCGATCACCCAGCCCATCCCCGAGATGGACGCGCTGCTGGAATGGCTGCCGGCCCACATCCCGGCCAGCGGCCGCGACGACCAGGCCTGCATCGTCCACGGCGACTACCGGCTCGACAACATGATCTTCCACCCCACGGAGCCGCGCGTGCTGGCCGTGCTGGACTGGGAGCTTTCCACGCTGGGCCACCCGCTCGCGGACTTCAGCTACCACTGCATGGTCTGGCATGTGGAGCCGTCCACGCAGCGCGGGCTCGAAGGGCTGGACCTGGCGGCACTCGGCATCCCCCTGCTTCCCGACTACATGGCCATGTACTGCCAGAACAGCGGCCTGACCACGCCCGAGGTGCTGCGCCAGGACTGGTCGTTCTACATGGCCTACAACCTGTTCCGCCTGGCCGCCATCGCCCAGGGCATCGCCAAGCGCGTGGAGGCCGGCACGGCGTCCAGCGCCCAGGCCAAGGCGGCCGGTGCCAGCGCGGCGCCGCGTGCGCGGCGCGCCTGGCAGTGGGCGCAGCAAGCCTGACAAAAAGCCAAGGAGACAAGCCCATGCCCACCTACCGCCCGCGCGCCCTGCTACCCGACGACCAACCCGGCCCCTGGAGCGATCCGGTGGCCATGGCCTACACCCAGCGCGACGTGCTGCTGTACGCCGTGGGCATCGGCTGCAGCGAACTGCGCCATGTTTACGAGCAGCACCCCCAGTTCGCCGTGTTCCCGACCTTCGCGATCCGCTGGGGCGCGGCTGGCCTCAAGCTCGACACGGATGCCGTCCCGAACTCGCCGGGCCCGCTCATGCTGGACGCCGAGCGCTATTTGGAGCAGCTGGCACCGTTGCCCACCGAAGGCCAGGTGCAGGTGCGCGCGCGGCTGCTGTCGGTGCACCCACGCCCGCGCGGCGCGGCCTTCGCCGAGGTCGAGGCAGAGGTCATCGACGCCGCCGGCCGCGTTTGCGTGCGCATGGTCAGCGGCTCGTTCCGGCGTGGCGTGGCGGCGCTGGGCGACATCGAGCCCTTCGAGGGCGCCGGCATCGCGCGCTCCACCAAGCGCACCGTGCCCGAGCGTGCGCCCGACCTCGACTTGGCGGTCGACATTCCCGCCAACCAGGCCCACATCTACAGGCTCTCGGGCGACTACAACCCGCTGCACATCGATCCCGCCGCCGCCAGGTTCGGCGGCTTCGAGCAGCCCATCCTGCACGGCCTGTGCACCTACGGCCACTGCGGCCAGCTGCTGCTGGGTGCGCTGTGCGGCGGCGACGCTGCTAGGTTCCATTCGCTGGGGCTGCGCTTCTCGTCGCCGGTCTACCCGGGCGACACGCTGCGCATCGTCGGCTGGCACGACGGCAAAGGCCAACTGGTCTTCGAAGGGCGGGTGGGCGACAAGACCGTCGTCTCCAACGCCAGCTTCCGCCACCACTGAACCCCACCAGGAGCACCCTCATGTCCCAACCCACCGTGATCGACACCGGCACGAGCGACCTCTTGGCTGAGCTGGATGCCGGCGTGCTGACGCTGACCATGAATCGCCCCGACGCGCGCAACGCCATGAGCCGCGCCATGAACACCGCGCTGCAGGAGCAGCTGGCCCAGGCCGAGTTCAACCACGCCGTGCGCTGCATCGTGCTGACGGGCGCGGGCAAGGGCTTCTGCGCGGGCGGCGACGTCAAGGGCATGGCCGCCAGCGGCGACGGCACCGTGGGCGCGCAGACCATCGACCAGGCCATCCACCGTCAGCGCGTGAACCAGCGCGCCACGGCCGGCAAGCTGTTCAAGATGCCCAAGCCCACCGTGGCCGCACTGCCCGGTGCGGCGGCCGGCGCCGGCCTCGCGCTCGCGCTGGCTTGCGACCTGCGCATCATGGCCAGCACGGCCGTGATGACCACGGCCTTCGCCAAGGTCGGCTTCTCGGGCGACTACGGCGGCAGCTACTTTCTCACGCAGCTCGTGGGAACCGCCAAGGCGCGTGAGCTGTACTTTCTGTCCGAACGCGTGGGCGCCGACGAGGCGCTGCGCCTGGGTCTCGCGAACTGGGTCTGCGCGCCCGAGGAACTGGCCGAGCGCACGCGCGCGCTGGCGCTGCGCCTGGCCACCGGCCCCACGGTCGCTTACCGCTACATGAAGGAGAACCTCAACCGCGCGCTGGCCGGCGAGGTCGACGACTGCATGGACCTGGAGGCCACGCACCACGTGCATTGCGGCCAGACCGAGGACCACCGTGAGGCCACCAAGGCCTTCGTCGCCAAGCGCGAGCCCGTCTTCAACGGAAGATGACATGGCCCAACCCATGACCCGTGCGCAAGCCATCGCGGCCCTGACCGCGCCCGGCATGCCCCATGCGCTGGAAGACGCCACCGTGCAGGGCCGCCCGGTGCGCGTGTTCTCGAACGGCCCCGCCTCGCTGCGCGCGCTGTACGAGAGCACGGCGAGCGACCTGCCGTTCCTGGTTTACCGCGAAGAGCGCATGACCTTCCGCGAGGCCTGGGATGCCGCCAGCCGCATCGGCCATGTGCTCGTGCACGGCTGCGGCATCCGTCCGGGCGACTGCGTGGCGATCGCCATGCGCAACTACCCCGAATGGGTGCTGGCCTTCAGCGCGATCACCAGCATCGGCGCCGTGGCCGTGGCCATGAACGGCCACTGGCAGGCCGACGAGCTGCTCTACGGCCTGCAGGACAGCGGCGCCAAGGTCGTACTGGCCGACGCCGAACGGCTGGCGCGGCTGACCCAGCGCGAGGTGCGTGCCGCATTGCCGCAGTTGCAGTGCCTGGCCGTGCGCACGGACGCGCTGCCGCCCGGCGTGCGGGCGCTGCAGGCGCTGACCGATGCCGCGGGCGCAGTGCCCATGCCGCCCGTGGACATCGCGCCCGACGACCACGCCACCCTCCTCTACACATCGGGCTCTACGGGCCATCCCAAGGGCGTGGTGTCGACGCACCGCAACATCCTCTCGGCGCTGCTGTCCTGGGAGCTCGACCGCGCAGTGGCCGAGCGCGTGGCCGGGCTGGAGCCACCGGCCGAGCCGCCGCCGCAGCCGGGCACGTTGCTGGGCGTGCCGCTGTTCCACGTCTCGGGGCTGCACGCTTCCTACCTGGCGAGCTACCGGCCACAGCGCCGCATGGTCTGCATGTACCGCTGGGACGCCGAGCACGCTGCCGAGCTCATCGAGCGCGAGCGCCTGACCTCGCTGGTCGCGCCCGCCGCCATGACGGGCGACCTCGTGCGCGTGGCGAAGCAGAACAAGCACAGCCTGGCCTCGCTGGTGACCGTGGGCGGCGGCGGTGCGCCGCGCGCGCCCGAGCAAGTGCGCCAGATCGGCGCGAGTTTCGGCCAGGCCCTGCCCAATACGGGCTGGGGCATGACCGAGACCAATGCCATCGGCACCGGGATCGGCGGCGAGGAATACCTGGCCCGGCCGGCCAGCGCGGGCCGCTGCGCGCTGGTGCTGGAGCTCAAGGTCATCGACGAAACGGGCCAGGCCCTGCCGGCGGGCGAGCGCGGCGAGTTGCTGGTGCGCGGCACCTCGGTGTTCCCGGGTTACTGGAACCGGCCCGAGGCCAATGCCCAGGCCTTCCTGGACGGCGGCTGGTTCCGCACGGGCGACGTGGCCTACCTGGACGAGGAGGGCTTCTTGTTCATCGTCGACCGCATCAAGGACCTCATCATCCGTGGCGGCGAGAACATCGGATGCGGCCAGGTCGAGGCTGCCCTGCTGATGCACCCGGACGTGCACGAGGCCGCCGTCTATGCCGTGCCCGACGAGCGCATGGGCGAGGAGGTCGGCGCCACGGTGTACGGCAGGCCGGGACTGGACGTAGAGGCGCTGCGCGCTTTCCTGGCCGAGCATCTGGCACGCTTCGAGATCCCGCGCTACATCCAGCTCGCGCCCGCGCCGCTGCCGCGCACGCCCTCGGGCAAGATCCTCAAGCGGCAGATCCGGCAGAGCGCACTGGCGGCGCTGCAAAGCCCGGCCGCCGGCATGTGAGCACCGCCCCCGCCGCGTCCACGCAGGCGCTGACCAGCCGCTTCGTCGCCGGGCCGATTGCGCCGGTGCTGTTGCGATTCGCGTTGCCGCTGCTGGCCACCAACCTGCTGCACGCGGCCTCCAGCACTTGGGCCGCGCTGTGGGCCGGCCAGCTCCTCGGAGCCAGTGCCTTGCCGGCCGTGGCCACCGCGGCCGTGCTCGTCTTCATGCTGATGGGCGCCGTGATGGGCATGGGCACCGCGGCCGGCGTGGCCATCGGTCAGTCGCTGGGAGCAGGGGACATGGACGCGGTCAAGCGCGTGGCGGGGTGCGCGCTGGCCTTCGTGGTCGGCTTCTCGCTGCTGGTCGCCGCGGCGGGCTGGGCGCTGGCGCCGCTCATCATCGACGCACTGGGCACGCCGGTGCAAGCGCGCGGCTACGCCGTGGTGCACCTGCGCTTCACGTGCCTGTCGATGCCGGCCATCTTCATCTACCTCGTGCTGGTGATGATGCTGCGCGGCACCGGCGATTCGCGCACGCCGTTCCGCTTCACGCTGGTCTGGATCGGGCTGTCGCTGCTGCTGGTGCCGCTGCTGCTGCGCGTGCTGGGCATTGCGGGCGTGGGCCTGGCCAATCTGCTCAGTGCCGGTGCCGCGCTGGCCGCGCTGCTCGGCACGGTGTACCGCCGCCGCCTGCCCATCGCGCTGCGCGGCGACGACATCCGCCACCTGCGCCCCGAGCGCGCGCTGCTGCTGCTCATGCTGCGGCGCGGCGTGCCGATGGCGCTGGAATCCATCGTCACGCAGGGCGCTTACTTCGCGCTGCTGGGCCTGGTCAACCGCTACGGCGCTACCACGGCCGCTGCCTACGCGGGTGCAGCCCAGCTGTGGACCTACGTGCAGGTGCCCGGCAACGCGCTGGCCGCCTCGATGTCGGCCATGGCCGCCATGAACATCGGCGCCGGGCGCTGGCCGCGTGTGGAGCAGATCGCGCTGCGCGGCTGCCTGGCCAGCCTCGCCGTCTCCACCACGGCCGCGCTTCTGATCTATGCGCTGGGAGCGGCCTTCGACGACCTGCCGTTGCGCCTGTTCATCCGCACCGACGATGCAGGAGGCGAGGTGCTGGCGCAGGCTCGGCGCATCAACTTCATCGCGCTGTGGGGCTGGATCGCGCTGTCCATCACCATGGGCCTGTTCGCCGTGGTGCGCGCCAATGGCGCCATGCTGGCGCCCACGCTGATCTTTGTCGTCACGATGTGGGCGTTCCGCGTGCCGTTCGCGGTGTGGCTGGAACCCTGGCTGGGCAGCGCTGCGATCTGGTGGAGCTTTCCGTTCGGCAGCATCACCTCGGCGCTGCTGGCCTGGGCCTACTACCGTTGGGGCGGCTGGCGGCGCAGGCCTTTGATGTTGAGTCCCCTGGCAAGCACGGCAACCGCCGCAGCGGCAGCCGACACACACTTTGGAGAGTAGCGACATGGCACACAAGCAACTCGGATCCGACGCCTGGCTGAACCAGGTGCGCGAAGAAGCAATCGACCCGGACCGCCCCATCATCGACCCGCACCACCACCTGTGGCATTCACGTGGCGACTGGGGCCCTTACTTGCTCGGCCAGCTCTGGGCCGACACGGGCGGCGGCCACAACATTCGCAAGACCGTGTTCATCGAATGCCGGGCCAGCTACCGCGCTGACGGGCCCGAGCATCTGCGCAGCGCGGGCGAGGCCGAATTCGTGGCCGGCATCGCGCGCGCGAGCCGCCAAGGCGGTGGCGGTGCCGAGATCGCAGGCTTCGTCGGCCATACCGACCTGCGCCAGGGCGAGGCCCAGCTGCGCGAGGTGCTGGCGGCGCAGCAGGACGCCGCGCAAGGCCTGTTCCGCGGCATCCGCCATGCCGGCGCGCGCGACCCGAATCCCGAAGCCTTGACCATCCCCGGCCGCGGCAGCGAAGGCCTGTACGCCGACGCCGACTTCCGCGCCGGCGTGGCGCTGCTGGGCCGCCTGGGCCACACCTACGACACCTGGCATTACCACCACCAGAACCCTGCCTTCGCTGCGCTGGCGCGCGCGATACCTGGCACGACGCTGGTGCTGGACCACTTCGGCACGCCGCTGGGCGTGGGCGCCTACGCCGGCCAGCGCGACGCGATCTTCAGCCAGTGGCAGCGCGACATCGAAGAGATCGCGCGCTGCCCCAACGTGGTCGCCAAGCTCGGCGGCCTGGCCATGCCCGACAACGGCTTCGGCTGGGACCGGCGCGCGCTGCCCGCGAACTCGGACGAACTGGTCGAGGCCCAGGGGCGTTACTACCGCCACACCATCGAGTGCTTCGGGCCGCAGCGCTGCATGTTCGAAAGCAACTTCCCGGTGGACCGGCGCTCGCTGCCGTATGTGAGCTACTGGAATGCGATGAAGAAGATCGCGAAGGGGTACGCCGAGGGGGAGCAGGACGCGATGTTCCGGGGGACGGCACAGAGGGTGTACCGGCTGTGAGACGCAGCGGGTGTTCGCCGCGCCGGGGCCGGTGGCGCAACCATCCGCTTCATGCGGGAGCCGACGGCGCGCCCTGGCCACTCTCGCGGTGCGCGGCCCGGCAAAGCCATGCAATGAAAAAAGCCCGCCGAAGCGGGCTTCGCCGGCGACGCGGCCTGTCAAGCGCGGCGGCGCACCGCTGCGAGGCCGAGCATACCCAGGCCCAGCAGCGCCAGGGAGGCTGGCTCGGGCACCTCTGCCAGCGTGATCGGATCGCGGGCCCACACGCTGATGTGCGAGATGTCCTGTTGGTTGCCGTTCTTGTTCTCGAAGTCGTTGTCCATGGTCCAGGTCCCGGTCAACGTGTAGGGAGTGTTCAGATCGAACGCATCGCCCATCTTCGTGAAGTCGAAGTCGTAGACCGCCCAGCCGGTGCTCGACTTGACCGAGAAGGCCAGGTGGTCGAAGTTGCTGCGCTTGAAGAGGTTGTACGACGCAAAGATGGCGACGATGTTGGGATCGACTTTCAACGTCCAGGTGCCGCCGACTTGCGAGGTCTGCGTTTGCACGTACGACAGGACGTTGCCCAGAGAGAACGGAGATCCGCCGACGGGCGTCACGGAGGAATAGTTGAGCGTGCCTTCGTTGCCGCCCAGCATGCCCAGCATGATCCAGCCCGGATCAACGGCTGCGTTCGGGTCTTTCAGCGCGAGCAGTTGGCTCGGCTGGATGAACTGCGTCGGGCTCAGCAGGCCGCCCTGGCCGTTCAGCAGGCCGTCGTTGCGGTAGCCAAGGTTCGGCGAGGGATTCAGCGTCGGACCCTCGTTGCCAGCGTAGACGCCGGCGCACCCGGTCGCGACGATGGGCGTGGTCAACGACGGAATGGTGCCGGCGTAGGAAGCGCTGGGAATGGCGCCCGTGATGGCCCAGTTCGCGGCAGTACAAGGCGGGGGCGGGCTTTGGTTGCCGTTGCCATTGCCAACAGGAGCCGCGATCGATGCCAGCGACGCGAATCCGAAAGTTGCGATGGCCGCAAATTGAACGAATGTCTTCATGGTGGGGGTTCTCCGTTATGGCCCTCGTCGGGCCTTGCATACGAGAGCAATGTCCGGGCCACCACAAAAAAGTCCTTGCCTGTCAAATATTCCAGGTACCACAGCTCAGGAGCGGGGGGGGGTGCGCATGTAAGACAAGGCGACATCGCGCCGTAGGACGATTCGCACATCAACTGACACATATGTAATCGGATGCATAGTGAGCAAGGCCATGCCGGGGCCCGTGCGGAGCCGGCCCGGCCGGCCGTTGAGTGCGCTTGTGGAAGGACCGGGACTTCTGCGCAAAGCGAGAAATTTAAGCGGGGTAGTTTGAACTTCAGCGCGTGAACGACCTTCCCTCCGCCGCCATGCTCTTTAGCAACGGGGACACGCTGAACCCCGCTCCCATCCGCTCCCCATACCCCTCGAGCTTCTCCACCACCGTCTTGAGTCCCACCGTGTCCGCATAGAACATCGGCCCGCCCCGGTACACCGGCCACCCATAGCCGTTGACCCACACCACGTCGATGTCGCTGGCCCGGATCGCAATGCCTTCTTCCAGGATCTTCGCTCCCTCGTTGACCATGGCGTACACGCAGCGCTCCAGGATCTCTTCCTTGCCGATCTCCCGCGCCACCTTGCCCTGCTCGCCCATGAGGCCCTGAATGACCCCGCGCGTGACCTCGCTCGGTTTGGCGATGCGCGTGCCGTCCACCACTTCGTAGTCGTAGTAACCCGCGCCGGTCTTCTGGCCGCGCCGGTCCATCTCGCACAGGCGCTCGCGGATGGTCGCGCTCTTGCTGGCCTCCTTGCTCCAGCCGATGTCCAGGCCCGCGAGGTCGCTCATCGCGAACGGCCCCATCGGCAGGCCGAAGTCGTAGAGCACCTGATCGATGTCCCAGGGCATGGCGCCTTCCAGCACCATGGCCTGCGCCTGGGCGCTGCGCGCGGCCAGGATGCGGTTGCCGATGAAGCCCAGGCACACGCCCGAGACGGCCGCCACCTTGCCGATCTTCCTGGCGATCTGCATGGCGGTGGCCAGCGCCGTGTTGCTCGTCTTGGCACCACGCACGACTTCGAGCAGCTTCATGACGTTGGCCGGCGAGAAGAAGTGCATGCCCACCACGGCCTCGGGCCGCGAGGTGGCGGCGCTGGCGATCTCGTTCACGTCGAGTGCCGAGGTGTTGGTGGCCAGCACGGCGCCGGGTTTGCAGATGCGGTCGAGCTTGCCAAAGATTTCCTTCTTGATGGCCATGTTCTCGAACACGGCCTCGATCACGAGGTCGCAGTCGGCCAGGTCTTCCATTTGCAGGCTGCCCTTCAGCAAGGCCATGCGTTGCTCCACTTGCTCCGTGGTGAAGCGGCCGCGCCTGGCGGAGTTCTCGTAGTTCTTGCGCACCACGGCCAGGCCGCGGTCCAGCGCGGCCTGCTGGGTTTCCACGAGCACGACCGGGATGCCCACGTTGGCGAAGTTCATCGCGATGCCGCCGCCCATGGTGCCGGCGCCGATGATGCCGACCTTGGCCACCTTCACGGTGGGCGTGTCCTCGGGCACGTCGGGGATCTTGGCCGCCTTGCGCTCGGCGAAGAAGGCGTAGCGCTGCGCGATGGAGGGCGTGCCGGCCACGAGTTCGGTGAACAGCCGGCGCTCGGTGGCCAGGCCTTCCTCGAAGCTCAGATTGACGGCGGCCTCGACGCACTGGATGTTGGCCTCGGGCGCCGGAAAGCCGCGGAACTTGCGCGCATTGGCCTGGCGCACGGTGGCGAAGATCTCGGGATGAGCGCGCGCGGCGATGAGCTTGTCGTCGTTGTCGCGCACCTTGCGCAGCGGCCGGTTCTCGGCCAGCACGGTGCGCGCGAAGGCGATGGCGCCGGCGCGCAGCTCGCCCTCGGGCACCAGCGCGTCGACCAGGCCCATCTCCAGGCACTTCTTGGCGGGCACGTGGCTTCCGTTCAGGATCATGTCGAGTGCCTTTTCCACGCCCACGATGCGCGGCAGGCGCTGCGTGCCGCCCGCGCCGGGCAGCAGACCCAGGTGCACCTCGGGCAGCCCGCATTTGGCGCTGGGCACCGCCACGCGGTAGTGGCAGCACAGGGCGACCTCCAGGCCACCGCCCAGGGCCGTGCCGTGGATGGCGGCGATCACGGGCTTGGCCGCGTTCTCGATCTGGTCCTGCGCCTCGCGCAGCGAGGGGGCCTTGGGCGGCTTGCCGAACTCGGTGATGTCGGCGCCGGCCAGGAAGGTGCGGCCGTCGCAGACCAGCACGAGGGCCTTGATCGCAGGGTTGGCATTGGCCTCGCGCATGCCTTCCACGATGGCTTCGCGCATGACCTGCGAGAGCGCGTTGACGGGCGGATAGCTCAGCGTGAGTACGCCGATGTCGCCCTCGATGGCGAGCGTGTGGGCGGGAGGGGGGGCAACGGTCATGGGATGTCTCCGAGGTGGATGGAAGGCGGGGCGGTCAGGGCGCGGGCGGCGCCAGGATGCCGGTGAACAGGGGTTGGACGTAGAGCGGCACGGCGTCGTCCAGGGTTATGCCTGGCACCCAGGTGCGCAGCGACGAGGCAGCGTTGACCATGCCGGCCACCTGCTGCGCGGCCAGGCTGGCGTCCACGGGCCGGATCGCGCCTTCGCGCATGCCGTCCACGATGAACAGGCCGAAGCGCTCGGTCAGCTGGTTGCCGCGCTGGATGGGGTCGTGGCGCGCGCCCTCGGCCAGCACGCTGCGCGCCGACGAGCGCAGCAGCGGCCCGGCCTCGGACAACTGGAAGCGCACGAGCGCGCAGCTGCTGGCCACGAGCCGCTCCCAGCCCGAGGCGGTCTGCGCCATGGCTTGCAACTGGGTCTGGCGGATCACGGCGAAGCTGCGTTCGAAGCACTGTGCGACGAGTTCGTCCTTGCTTGCATGGTGGTGGTAGAACGAGCCCTTGGTCAGGTGCAGCCGGGCCGAGATCGCATCGACCGAGGCACCGCGGAAGCCCTGTTCGTTGACGAGCGCCGTGGCCGCACGCAGGAAGGCCTCGCGCACCTCCGTGCCCTCGGCGGGCGCGGCCTGCAGCTGCGGCCCGCGCTGGGTCTGCCAGCGCCGTGCGTCGGTGGCCAGGCCGCCGAGCAGCAGCTCGGCCAGGGCTTGGGCCGCGTGCACGTAGTCGTCCGGCTCGTAGCGGTCGATCCAGTTGCGCATGATGTTGGCCAGGGCCAGCAGCAGGTGCGTGCGCGCGTTGCGCTGGGGCGGCGTCCAGCCGGCGCTGGGAAAGCACTGGCGCAGGCTGCGGAACAGCGCGCTGTAGGCCGCCACGACCTGGTCCACCTGCGGCGAGGCCAGCGCGCGGATCTCGTTGAAGGAGACCAGCGCACCGCGCCGGCCCGTGGCGATGTCGGCCAGCAGCGAGGCCTGGCCGCGCAGGAAGGCGTGGATGCGGCGCTCGGGCGCGGGCTCGGCCAGGGCGGCCTTCACCACCTCCTGCATGGCCGCGATGGCCTGCAGCAGGCAGTCGGCCGCGAGGTCTTCCTTGTGCCGGTGGTAGTAGCCCACGCTGGCCTTGTGCAGGCCCACACGCTTTGCCACACCGGCCAGCGTGACGCCCTTCATGCCATGCCGGTTGAACTCCTCGGCCGCGGCGGCCAGGATGGCCTCGCGCTTGACCTGGAAGCGGTCGGTCGTGCGGCTGGCCGGCGCCTTGGCGGCGGCGCGCCGGCGGGGTGGCCGGGCTGCGGCGCTGGTGGCCGCCGTCACAACACCTCGAACAGGCCTGCGCCGCCCATGCCGCCGCCGATGCACATGGACACCACGACATGCTTGGCGCCGCGGCGCTTGCCTTCCATGAGCACATGGCCTGTGAGGCGCGCGCCGGTCATGCCGAAGGGGTGGCCGATGGCGATCGACCCGCCGTTGACGTTGTAGATGGTGGGGTCGATGCCGAGCTTGTCGCGGCAGTACAGGCACTGGCTCGCGAAGGCTTCGTTGAGCTCCCAGAGGTCGATGTCCTGGATCTTCAGGCCATGGCGTTCCAGCAGGCGCGGGATCGCGAACACGGGGCCGATGCCCATCTCGTCGGGCTCGCAGCCGGCCACGGCCCAGCCCTTGAACGCGCCCAGCGGCTGCAGGCCGCGGCGCTCGGCCTCCCTGGCCTCCATGAGAACGACGGCGGCCGCACCGTCGGACAACTGGCTCGCGTTGCCCGCGGTGACGAACTTGCCCGCGCCCTTGACGGGTTCCAGCTTGGCCAAGCCCGCGAGCGTGGTGTCGGGGCGGTTGCACTCGTCGCGGTCGACCACGGCGTCGACGTAGCTCTCGGCCTTGGTGACCTTGTCGACGACCTTCATGCGGGTTTGGACCGAGATGATCTCGTCTTTGAACTTGCCGGCCTCCTGCGCCGCCGCCATGAGTTGCTGCGAGCGCAGCGCGTACTCGTCCTGGTACTGGCGCGACACGCCGTAGCGCTCGGCCACGATGTCGGCCGTGTCGATCATGGGCATCCAGAAGGCCGGGTGCTGCTGCTCGAGCAGGGGGTCGCGGCCACCGCCGCCACCGCCCTGCAGGCTGATGGAGTCGACGCCACCACCGACCATCACGTCGGCGTTGCCCTCGACGATGTGGTGTGCGGCCACGGCGATGGCGTTCAGGCCCGATGAGCAGGCGCGGTGCAGCGTCATGCCGGCCGTGGTGACGGGCAGGCCGGCCAGCAGCGCGGCGGCGCGTGCCACGTTGCCCGACGAGGCCACGCAGCCGGCGATCACGTCCTCGACCTCGGCCGCCTCGGCGCCCGAGCGCTGCACGGCATGGCGGATGGCGTGGCCCAGCATGGTCATGGCGGGCGTGTCGTTGAAGCCGCCGCGGCCGGCCTTGGCAAGGCCGGTGCGGGCATAGGAGACGATGACGGCTTGGCGCATGGTGGTGTCCTGTGGGTTGGGGGTGGGGGCGCGGGGGCAGCCGCTGTCCGGTGCGGGACAGGCCGTACCCCGGGGATGAAACGCCAAAAATGGTAGCGGCGCCACCCGCTGCGCAGCCCCGTGCAAACCCTGCACGGCACTGTCGCGGATTGGACTCCGGGGCACGGTGCGATCTTCCATACTGCGTGTCTGAAACCACCGACCAACAGCACGCCTGGAGATCCTCCGACCATGAGCAAGCCCGCCCCGGCATTCGGGTTCAATCCCACCGACGAACTGAACGACCTGCGCATGTCCGCCAAGGCTATGCCGCTGTACGAGCACGTCAAGCGTTTCATCGCCGAGACCGTGACGCCCATGGCCGAGAAGTACGAGGCGCTGGGCAAGAACCGCGTGGGCGAGGAGCGCTGGCAGTACGCGCCGGGCCAGCTGGAACTGCTCAACGCCGCCAAGGACCAGGCCAAGAAGGAAGGCCTGTGGAACTTTTTCCTGCCCGATGCCGAGACCGGCGAGGGCCTGTCCAACCTGGACTACGCCTACATCGCCTCCGAGCTCGGCAAGCAGCCGCTGGCCAGCGAGTGCATGAACTGCTCGGCGCCCGACACCGGCAACATGGAGGTGCTGGAGCGCGTGGGCACGCACGAGCAGAAGGAACGCTGGTTGAAGCCCCTGCTGAACGGCGAGATCCGCTCGGCCTACGCGATGACCGAGGTGCACCACGCCTCGTCGGATGCCAAGAACGTGGCCACCAGCGCGGTGCTGGATGGCGACGAATGGGTCATCAACGGCGAGAAGCACTACATCTCGGGCGCCGGCAGCCCGCGCTGCAAGATCCTCATCACCATGGTGCGCACCAGCCCCGATGCGCCGGCGCACAAGCAGCAGTCCATGATCCTCGTGCCCAAGGACACGCCGGGCGTGAAGATCGTCGGCGCCATGCACGTGTTCGCCGAGGACCACGCGCCGCACGGCCACATGCACATCGTGTTCGACAACGTGCGCGTGCCCAAGTCCAACATGCTGCTGGGCGAGGGCCGCGGCTTCGAGATCTCGCAGCTGCGCCTGGGGCCGGGCCGCATCCACCACTGCATGCGCTCGATCGGCGCGGCCGAGAAGGCGCTGGACCTGATGGTGGAGCGCGGCATCTCGCGCGAGGCCTTCGGCAAGCAGCTGGCCTGGCTGGGCGGCAACGTGGAAATCATCTCGCGTGCGCGCATCGAGATCGAGAGCATGCGGCTCATGGTGCTCAAGGCGGCCAAGGCCATGGACGTGCTGGGCAACCGCGAGGCACGCCAGTGGGTGCACATGGTCAAGGCCATGGTGCCCGAGCGCGTCTGCAAGATCATCGACCAGGCGATCCAGATGCACGGCGCGCTGGGCGTCTCGCAGCACACGCCGCTGGCCCACATGTACGCGCAGCAGCGCACGCTGCGGCTGGCCGACGGCCCGGACGAGGTGCATCACCTGGTGGTGGGCCGCAACGAGATCCGCATGCACGAAGGCAGCAAGGAAGACGACGCCAGCATGGCGGCCGTGTTCAGGAATTAAGGCCTTCGGCACCGCGGCTTGCGCGCAGCGCCGTACCGTGCCGGTGGCGCGCTCAACCCTGGAGCGGCGAAGGGTGCGGCTCGCGGACAATCGCGGCCGCCCACCATGAACATTTCTCCCGCGCAGACCACCAAGTTCGCCGACAAGCGCGAGGCACTGATCGCCTCGGCATCGGGCCTGCTCAACGAGCGCGGCATCCGCGGCACCACGCTGTCGGCCGTGGCCGAGGGCGTGGGCCTCGTCAAGAACAGCGTCACCTACTACTTCCGGCGCAAGGAAGACCTGGCGGCCGCCTGTTACCTGCGCAGCATCGAGCTCTACAACCGCCTGACCGAGCAGGCCATGGCGCAGACCGACCTGCCCGCCCGGCTGGCCGCGCTGCTGCACGGGCACGCGCAGGTGCTCGCGGCCGTGGAGCAGGGGCAGCATGCGCCCGTGACGCGCTTTCACGACCTGCGCGCACTGCGCGGCGAGCACATGGCGCCCGTGTACGCGGCCTACGAGGACATGTTTCGCCGGCTGCGCCGCCTGCTCAACGACGAGGCCACGGCCGACCGCAGCGCCGCCAACGCGCGCACCCACATCGTGCTGGGCGTGGTCAACGCGCAGCGCGTCTGGCTGCTGCGGCACGAGCCCGAACGCTTCGGCGCCGTGGTCGATGGAATGCTGGGCTTGTTGCTGCGCGGGCTCATGGCGCCCGGTGCGCGCTGGCAGGCCGAAGGTTGCGAGGCGCATTGGCAACTGGGCTCGGCCGACCTGTCGCCTTCGGCGGCCTTCCTGCGCACGGCCACGCAGCTCATCAACGAACAGGGCTACCGCGGCGCCTCGGTCAACCGCATTGCAGAGCGGCTCAACATGACCAAGGGCGGGTTTTACTACCACAACGAGACCAAGGACGACCTCGTCGCCTGCTGCTTTGACCAGACCTTCGCCATCGTGCGCCAGGCGCTGGCCCAGGCCGAGCAGGAGGACGCGAGCGGCTGGGAGCGGCTGTGCGCCGTGCTGCGTGCGCTGGTGCTGTTCCAGATCACACCGGACGGCAGCCCCCTGCTGCAGTGGTCGGCCGTGCCGACGCTGCCGGACGCGGCCGAGCGCAGCCGCATCCGCCAGACCCTGGGCCGCATCGGCGAGCGGCTGTCCTCGCTCGTGGTGGGCGGGATGGTGGACGGCTCGATCCGGCCGCTGGACCCGATGCAGGCGGCGCAGCTGGCCATGGTGGGCATCAATGCCGCGGCGGAGCTGCAACGCTTCGTGCCCGGCACGACGCCGCAAGCGGCCGTCGCGCTCTACGTGCGGCCGCTGCTGATGGGCCTGGAGTGAACGTCAGGCCAGCAGGCGGGCGCGGCGCTGCAGGGCCTCGGTCGACAGCACGGTGATCTGGGCCTCGCGCGTGTCGAGAACGCGCAGGCGGCGCAGGTCCTGCATGCCCTGGTTCAGGCGCTGGCGGCTGGTGGCGACGAGTTGCGCGAGGTCGGTCTGCGTGAGCGGCAGCGCGATCCGGAAGCCGTCTTCCTGCGGCTGGCCGAAGCGCTGGCCCAGGTCGAGCAGGCAGGCGGCCAAGCGCTGGCTCAGGGGCGCGCTGGCGGCCTGAAGGACCGCCTGCATGGCGACGCGCTGGCGCACGGCGCTCCAGCGCAGCAGCGCGTGGCGCAGGTCGGCATGCGCGGCGGTGAGCCGGCGCAGCGTGTCCAGGCGCAGGGACACCAGCACCGAGTCGGCATGGGCATGGGCGCTGCAGGCCTCGGCAAGACGGCCCAGGGCCGGACCCTCGCCGAACCATTCGCCCGGCGCGACGAGGGCGGCGCTGAGCTGCCGGCCCGAGGCGCTCACGCTGCCCAGGCGCACCGCGCCGCTGGCCACGCCGTACCAGAGCACGCTGTCCTCGCCCTGGTGCAGCAATTGCTCGCCGGCCGCGACCTTGGTGACGCCGAGCGCCGCCATGAACGCCTCGCGCGCGGCCCCGCCCACGCCGGCGAGCCAGTCGGCGGCCAGCAGCGTGCGTTGGTGGGTCGGAGAAATGACGGACGGGCGCGGGCGCTCCAGCGTCCACGAGCGATGTTGCGCGCTGGAGCCGGGCTCGGGGCGCCAGACCAGGGCGTGCAGCGGAGCGAAGCGGTCGGAGACAGCGGGGTGCGTCGGTGCGTGCAGGGTCACGGATGGCTCGGTCTGAAGAGGGACAATGGCCCGCTGGCGGCAGGCCGGCAAGGCGCCAGCTTGCCAGCGCACCTGCGCGAAGGCGAATGCAATGTGCGCATCACGCGGTATTTGCCGCGTGCATAGCCTGCCCACCCCTGGCGAGACCATGCAACTGTCCCGAATCGACCTGAACCTGTTCGCCGTGTTCGACGCAATCTACCGTGAGCGCGGCATCACGGCGGCCGCGCGCCAGCTGCACCTGTCGCAACCGGCCGTGAGCCACGCGCTGGCGCGGCTGCGCGAGCTGCTGGGCGACCCGCTGTTCGAGCGCCAGGGCAATGTGATGATTCCCACGCCCATGGCGCGCGGCCTGGCCGGCACGGTGCGGGCCTCGCTGGGCGGCCTGGACCAGGCGCTGCGCCAGGTCGGGCAGTTCGATCCGGCCAGCAGCCAGCGGCTTTTCAAGGTCGCCACGAGCGGCTCGGCCGAGCTGTCCTTCCTGCCGGAGCTGGCGGCACGCGTGGCGCGCGAGGCGCCCGGCATCCGGCTGGCGACGGTGCGTGCCGACCGCGGCAACCTCGAGGAAGACCTGCGCAGCGGCGAACTCGACCTGGCGCTGGACATCGGCCTGCCGCTCACGGCCGAGATCCGCCGCCAGCAGGTCGGCACGAGCGAGCTCGTGGTGCTGGCCCGCGTGGGGCACCCGGCCATCGGCCCGGGCTTCGACATGGAGGCCTACCTGGCGCAGGAGCATGTGCTGGTCACGGGCCGGCGGCGCGGCGTGGGTCTGGAAGACGTGGCGCTGGGCCGGCTGGGCATGCGGCGCCGCATCCGCGTGCGCTGCCAGCGCCATGCGGCGGCCAGCGCCATCGTCGCGCGCACCGACCTGCTGGCCACCATGTCGCGCTCGCAGGCCGCGCTCGACGACGCCCATGCGGGCATCCAGGTGCTGGCTCTGCCCGTGGCGCTGCCGGCGCTGGAGACCTTTCTGTACTGGCACGCGACGGCCGATGCGGACCCGGCCTCGCAGTGGTTCCGCGGTGCGGTGCTGCAGGCCCTGCAGGGCTGAACACCGCACCGACATCACAGCCTTGCGGCTGACACGAGCGCTGGCATGGCCCATGCTATTCTTGCCGCGCCACAGTCGCCGGAGGGCTCCCACAGCCTCGAACGGCGCGGCAAGAACCATCTCCCGCCGGCACGCGCCGGCATTGCCCAGAACATCACATGATTCTTGTCACCGGCGGTGCCGGCTACATCGGCTCCCATGTCTGCGTGGAATTGCTGCAAGCGGGCCACGACGTCACCATTTTTGACAATTTCTGCAACAGCAGCCCCGAGTCGATCGCGCGCATCGAGCGCATCGCGGGCAAGGCGCCCAGGCTGGTGCGCGGAGACATCCGCGACGGTGCCGCGTTGGCCGATGCACTGAAAACGAGCGGTGCGCGCGCCGTGATCCACTTTGCGGGGCTGAAGGCCGTGGGCGAATCGGTGCAGCAGCCGCTCGCGTATTACGACAACAACGTCGTGGGCACGCTGCGCCTGCTGGAGGCCATGCGCGCCTGCGGTGTGCAGCAGCTGGTGTTCAGTTCCTCCGCCACGGTTTACGGCGACCCGCAACGCCTGCCGCTGACCGAAGACCATCCCCTCTCGGCCACCAACCCCTACGGCCGCAGCAAGCTCATGATCGAGGACATGCTGCGCGACCTGCAGGCGAGCGACGCGTCCTGGCGCATCGCCATCCTGCGCTACTTCAACCCGGTCGGCGCGCATGCCAGCGGTCTGATCGGCGAGGATCCGCGCGGCGTGCCGAACAACCTCATGCCTTACGTGGCGCAGGTGGCGATTGGCCGCCGGGAGCAGCTGCAGGTCTGGGGCGACGACTACCCGACGCCCGACGGCACCGGCGTGCGCGACTACATCCATGTGGTGGACCTGGCCATCGGCCACCTGCGCGCGCTCGAGCGCCTGCAGGCGCAGGAGGGG
The DNA here is from genome assembly GCF_007677875.1 of Variovorax boronicumulans. Classification (GTDB taxonomy): domain Bacteria; phylum Pseudomonadota; class Gammaproteobacteria; order Burkholderiales; family Burkholderiaceae_C; genus Pseudorhodoferax; species Pseudorhodoferax boronicumulans_A. The sequence continues at coordinate 18,754 of NZ_VEDO01000023.1, forward strand.
GGCGTGACCGTCAATCTGGGCACCGGCACCGGCTACAGCGTGCTGGACATGGTGCGCGCCTTCGAGCAGGCCAGCGGCAGGCCCGTGCCTTACAAGATCGCGCCGCGCCGCGCCGGCGACGTGGCCTCCTGCTATGCCGACCCGGCCCAGGCGCTGGCCGTGCTGGGCTGGCGTGCCGAGCGTGACCTCGTCGCCATGTGCCAGGATGCCTGGCGCTGGCAGAGCGGCAACCCGAACGGCTACGCCGCCTGAACCCGATTCCAACTCCTTCTGAAGCAACCATGCTGATCCAACCTGTTGTCCTGTCCGGCGGCTCCGGTACCCGCCTGTGGCCGCTGTCGCGCGAAAAATACCCCAAGCAGCTGCTGCCGCTGATCGGAGACGATTCACTGCTGCAGGCCACCGTGCGCCGTGTCGAGGGCCTGGCCGGTGTCTCCGTGGCCGCGCCCATGGTGGTCTCCAACGAGGAGTACCGCTTCGTCATCGCCGAGCAGCTGCGCCTGATGGGCAAGCCCGGCACCATCGTGCTGGAGCCCGTGGGCCGCAACACCGCGCCCGCGCTGACGCTGGCCGCGCTGGCGGCTCGGCGCGACGGCGCCGACCCGGTGCTGCTCGTGATGCCGGCCGACCACGTGATCGTCGACGTGGCGGCGTTCCAGGCCGTCGTGGTGCAGGGCGCCAAACTTGCCGAAGCTGGCGCGGTGGTGACCTTCGGCATCACGCCCGACACACCCGAGACCGGCTACGGCTACATCCAGTCCGGTGCCGCCTTCGAGGGCGGCGCCAGCCGCATCGCGCGCTTCGTCGAGAAGCCCGACCGCGCCACGGCCCAGGGCTACCTGGATGCGGGCGGCTACGCCTGGAACAGCGGCCTGTTCATGCTCAAGGCCTCGGTCTGGCTGGCGGCCATCGCGGCCTGCCGCGCCGACATCCTGTCTGCCTGCGAATCGGCCTTCGCCAAGGGCTCGGCCGACGGCGAATTCCTGCGCGTGGACAAGGCGGCTTTCACGGCCTGCCCGAGCGATTCCATCGACTACGCGGTCATGGAGCGCCTGGCCGCCGGTGGCCGCGAGGACCTGCCGGCCGGCGTGGTGCTGCCGCTGTCGGCCGGCTGGTCCGACGTGGGCGCCTGGGACGCGCTGTGGCAGGTGCTGCCCAAGGACGAGAGCGGCAACGTGCAGCAGGGCGACGTGTTGCTGCACGACAGCAAGAACACCCTGGCACTGTCCGAAGGGCGGCTCATCGCCTGCGTGGGCGTGGACAACCTGATCGTCGTCGAGACCGCCGACGCGGTGCTCGTGGCGAACAAGGACAAGACCCAGGACGTCAAGAAGATCGTCGACGCGCTCAAGCGCGAAGGCCGCTCCGAAGGTCAGCTGCACCGCAAGGTGTTCCGGCCCTGGGGCTGGTACGACAGCGTGGACAACGGCGCGCGCTTCCAGGTCAAGCGCATCGTGGTCAAGCCGGGTGGCCAGCTTTCGCTGCAGATGCACCACCACCGCGCCGAGCACTGGATCGTGGTGTCGGGCACGGCCAAGGTCACGCGCGACAAGGAAAGCTACCTGGTCTCCGAGAACGAGTCGACCTACATCCCGCTGGGCTCCACGCACCGGCTGGAGAACCCCGGCCGCCTGCCGCTCGAGATGATCGAAGTGCAGTCGGGCAGCTACCTCGGGGAAGACGACATCGTGCGTTTCGAGGACGTCTACGGCCGTTCGCAATGAACATCGCCAGCACGCCCGCTGTCCAGGCCGCCACGGCCAGCGCCGCATCGCAGTCGATGCCGACCGATGCGGTGCAGGCCGGCGTGCAGCTGCGCGTGCTGAAAAAGGCGCTGGATGCGCAGGAGACTGCGGCGGCGCAGCTGCTCGCGTCGCTGCCGCCACCACCGCCCGTGCCGCAGGGCATGCTGGGCACGCGGCTCGACGTCTACGCCTGAGCTGCTGCCGGCACCGCCTCAGCCGGTGTTGCGCAGCCCGGCCGAGATCCCGTTGATGCAGATGTGGATGCCGGTGCGCACGCGCTCGTCGGCCTGGCCGGCGCGGTAGCGCCGCACCAGCTCCACTTGCAGGTGGTGCAGCGGGTCGATGTAGGGGAAGCGGTGGCGGATCGAGCGCTGCAGCGCCGCGTTGCCGGCCAGGCGCTGTTTCTCGCCCGTGATCTGCGCCAGCGCTTGCGCCGTGCGCTGCCACTCGGTCTCGATGGCACCGAACACTCGTCTGCGCAACCGCGCGTCGCTCACCAGTTCGGCGTAGCGCGAGGCCAGCTGCAAATCGCTCTTGGCCAGCACCATGTCCATGTTGGACAGCAGCGTGCGGAAGAAGGGCCACTGGCGGTACATCTTCTGCAAGAGGGCCAGGCGGTCCTTGGCGCCGGCGGGCTTGCGGGCGGCGGCGCCGTCCTGCCCGTCGCCGGCCAGGAAGCTCTCCACCGCCGAGCCGAAGCCATACCAGCCCGGCAGAGTGAGCCGGCACTGGCCCCAGCTGAAGCCCCAGGGAATGGCGCGCAGGTCTTCGATCTTCTGGCTGGGCTTGCGCGAGGCCGGGCGCGAGCCGATGTTGAGCTCGGCGATCTCGCGGATCGGGGTGGACTCGAAGAAGTAGTCGGTGAACCCGGGCGTCTCGTAGACCAGGTGGCGGTAAGCGCGCATGCTGGCTTCCGAAAGCACCGCAGCGGCCTCGAGGAAGGCCGGCGTGGCGGCCTTGGTGGGCTGCAGCAGCGTGGCCTCCAGCGTGGCGGCGACCAGGGTCTCCAGGTTGCGACGGCCGATCTCGGGGTTGGCGTACTTGGAGCCGATCACCTCGCCTTGCTCGGTCAGCCGGATCTGGCCGCGCACGGTGCCGGGAGGCTGCGCCAGGATGGCCTGGTAGCTCGGGCCGCCGCCGCGCCCCACGGTGCCGCCGCGGCCGTGGAACATGCGCAGCGTGATGTCGTGGCTGCTGGCGAGTTCGTCGAACAGTTCCACGAGCGCGAGCTCGGCGCGGTAGAGCTCCCAGTTGCTCGTGAAGATGCCGCCGTCCTTGTTGCTGTCCGAGTAGCCGAGCATGATGTCCTGCTCGCCACCCGAGCGCTGCACCAGGCGCGCGATGCCGGGCAGCGCGTAGAACTCGCGCATGATGGGCGCAGCGTTGCGCAGGTCCTCGATGGTTTCGAACAGCGGCACCACGATGAGGTCGCAGCGGGCGCCTTCACCGCGCGCGCCCCTGGTCCTGGCTTCGTCCAGCAGGCCCTGCATGAGCCCCACTTCCTTTTGCAGCAGCAGCACCTCCAGCAGGTCGCTGACGGTCTCGGTGTGGCTGATGATGTAGTGGCGGATCGCGTTGCGGCCGTAGCGCTGCAGCACGCTGCGCGCGTTCTCGAAGATCGCGAGCTCGTGGCGGGCGAGATCGGAGTACTGCGCGCCCAGCACGCGCAGCGGGCGTGCGTCGTTGAGCAGGCGCAGCAGCAGTTCGCGCTTGGCGGCTTCGTCGAGCGCTGCGTAGTTGGGCTCCAGGCGCGCGGTGGCCAGCAGCTCGGCCACCACCTCTTCGTGCTTGTCCGAGCTCTGGCGCAGGTCCAGCGTCGCCAGGTGGAAGCCGAACACGTCCACGGCGCGGATCAGCGGGTGCAGGCGCTGCGCCGCGAAGGCGCCGCCGTGGTGCGACTTGAGCGAGGCCTCGATCGTGCGCAGGTCGGCCAGGAAGTCTTCGGCCTGGAGGTAGGGGTTCTGCGGCGCCACGGCATGGCGCGCAGCGTCGCCACCCGTCAGCTGCTTGAGCGTGGCCGCCAGGCGGGCGTACATGCCGGTCAGCGCGCGGCGGTAGGGCTCGTCCTTGCGGTGCTCGCTGGTGTCGGGCGAACGCTCGGCGAGGGCCTGCATCTCGGCCGGGATGTCGACCAGCCGGGCCGACAGCGAAAGCTCTGCGCCCAGGTGGTGCACCTCGGTCAGGTAGTGGCGCAGCGCCATCTCGGCCTGGTGGCGCATGGCGTACTCCATGGTCTCGGCGCTGACGTTGGGGTTGCCGTCGCGGTCGCCGCCGATCCACTGGCCCATGCGCAGGAAGCTGGCCACGCTCTGGTTGCCAAGCTCCCGCTCGAGCTGCGCGTAGAGCTTGGGGATCTCGCGCAGGAAGGTCGCCTCGTAATAGGACAGCGCGTTCTCGATCTCGTCGGCCACCGTGAGCTTGGAAAAGCGCAAGAGCCGCGTCTGCCACAGCTGCATCACGCGGGCGCGCAGCTGGGCCTCGTTGGCCGCTAGCTCGCGCGGTGTGAGCGCGTCGCGGCCCGTGCCCGCGAGCTGGGCGCGCAGGCGGATCTCGTCGCGCGCGGCCAGCAACTGGGCGATGTCGCGCTCCGCATCGAGGATGCTCTTGCGCTGCACTTCCGTCGGGTGGGCCGTCAGCACGGGCGAGACATAGCTCGTGGCCAGCTTCATCGCGATGGCCTTGGGCGAGATGCCGGCCCAGCGCAGGCGCGACAGCGCCACGTCGATGCTGCCCTCCTGCGTGTTGCCGGCGCGCTCGTGCACGGCGCGCCGGCGGATGTGGTGCCGGTCCTCCGCCAGGTTGGCCAGGTGGCTGAAGTAGGTGAAGGCGCGGATCACGCTGACGGTCTGGTCGGCCGTCAGGCTCTTGAGCAGCTTCTTGAGCGCCTTGTCGGCCTCCTCGTCGGCATCGCGGCGGAAGGCCACGGAAAGCTTGCGCACCTGCTCGATGAGTTCGAAGGCCGGGGCACCGTCTTGCTCGCGGATCACGTCGCCGAGCAGGCGCCCCAGGAGGCGGATGTCCTCGACCAGCGGGCGCTCGATGTCGCGTGCCGCGGCGCGGCTGCGCTGCGGCGCTTCCGTGGTGGCAGGGGCTGCGGCCGCAGCGGAAGGGGGGGGCGCCTGGTCTTGTGTTTTCATGTTGGAACGAGGGCTGTGCGAGCGCTCTGCAAGAATAATGCCATGCCCGGACTGGGGTTCACCCCATGCTAGCATCCGGCCCCCTCAGCCGATTACGGACTGGTTACCTGCGTGCGCTCTTCTCCCTCTTCCACCATCGTCATCGCCACCCGGGAAAGCCGTCTCGCCTTGTGGCAGGCCGAGCATGTGAAGACCTTGCTGGAGCACCGCGGCCATGCAGTCGAACTGTTGGGCATGACCACGCGCGGCGACCAGATCCTGGACCGCTCGCTGAGCAAGGTCGGTGGCAAGGGGCTGTTCGTCAAGGAGCTCGAGACCGCACTGGAAGATGGCCGCGCGGACATCGCCGTGCATTCGCTCAAGGACGTGCCCATGGAGCTGCCGGCCGGCTTCGCGCTGGCCTGCGTGCTCGAGCGCGAGGATCCGCGCGACGCCTTCGTCTCGCCGCAGTACGCCAGGCTCGATGACCTGCCGCTGGGTGCCGTGGTCGGCACGTCCAGCCTGCGCCGCACGGTGCTGCTGCAGGCGCTGCGGCCGGATCTGGACATCCAGCCGCTGCGCGGCAATCTGGACACGCGCCTGCGCAAGCTCGACGAGGGCCACTTCGCGGCCATCGTGCTGGCTGCGGCCGGCCTCAAGCGGCTGGGAATGGCAGACCGGATCCGTGAATTCTTCGCGCCCGAGCGCATGCTGCCGGCCGCCGGCCAGGGTGCGCTCGGCATCGAGGTGCGGTCCGACCGCGCCGATCTGCTGGCGGTGCTGGCTTCGCTCGCGCACACGCCGACCTGGCTGGCCACCGCCGCCGAGCGCGCCGTGAGCCTGGCCATGGGCGGCAGCTGCTCGATGCCGCTGGCCGCCCATGCGCAATGGGTCGATGGCGAGCTGCAGCTGCGTGCCGAGTGGGGCGACCAGGACGTCAAGGGCGCAATCGTGCATGCGCAGTCGAACGGACCGGCCGACGGTCTGCCCGCGGCGCAGGCGCTGGGCTGGCAGGTGGCCCAAGCCTTGCAGGCCGGCGGTGCCCGCAAGGCCGTCTGAGCGCCGCATGCGCGTGCTCGTCACGCGGCCGGAGCGCGAGGCGCTGCGCTGGTGCGCCCAGCTGCGCGACCGGGGCCTGGCCGCAGAACCGCTGCCGCTGATCGAGATCACCCACGCCGACCCGGCCCCGCTGGCGGCGGCCTGGGCGAGGCTCGCGGACTGCCGCGCCGCCATGTTCGTGAGCGCCAATGCGGTGCAGGGCTTCTGCGCTGCGCGTCCCCAAGGCCAGGCCTGGCCTGCGCAGACGGCGGCCTGGGCCACGGGCCCAGGCACGGCACGCGCACTGCGCGAGGCCGGCGTGCCCCCGCACGCGCTCGTGGCACCGGCCGCGGACGCACCGCAATTCGATTCCGAGGCGCTGTGGGAACTGGTCGGCCAGGACCCCGGCCTTGCCGGGGCGCGCGTGCTGATCGTGCGCGGCACCGATGCCGACGGCCGCCTGGCAGGACGGCCCTGGCTGGCCGACCGGCTCGGGGCGGCCGGTGCGCAGGTGCAGGCGCTGGCGGCCTACACGCGCCGCCCGCCGAGCTGGGACGTGGCCACCCGTGCCCATGCCGCAGCCGCCACCGATGCGCTGTGGCTGTTCAGCAGTTCGGACGCAGTGCGGCATCTGCAGCAGTTGCTGCCCGATGCCGACTGGCATGCCACGCGCGCGCTGGCCACGCATGGCCGCATCGCCGAGGCGGCGCGCGTGGCCGGTTTCGGCCGTGTCGACACGGTGCGCCCCGCCCTGGAGGACATGGTCGCGTCGATAGAATCCGCCCGATGAACGCTGCCGAGCTGTCTTCAGAACCCCAGCCGGGCCAGGCCGCTGCAGGGCCTGCCCCCCACACCAGGCCGCCGGCCACCACTGCGATTCGGGCGCTCGTGCTGTTCCTGGCCTTGCTGGCCGTGCTCGCGCTGGCGGCGGTCGGCCTGCTCTGGCAGAAGGTGGGCGGCATGCAGGAAACCCTGGCGCGCCAGAGTTCGGACACCCAGGCCCGCGCCATGGAAGCCCGCGCCGCGGCCCGCGAAGCCGCGGATCTCGCGCGCGAGACCGCTGCACGCCAGGCCGTCACCGACACCAAGCTCGGCGAGGCGACGCTGCAGCGCAGCCAGATCGACGAGCTGCTGGCCAGCCTGTCGCGCTCGCGCGACGAGACCCTCGTCATCGACCTCGAATCCTCGCTGCGCCTGGCGCAGCAGCAGGCGCAGCTCACGCTCAGCGCCGAGCCCCTGCTGGCCGCGCTGCGCACGGCCGACCAGCGCCTGGAGCGTGCGGCCCAGCCGCGGCTGGAGCCCGTGCGCCGCGCGGTCGCGCGCGACACCGAGGCGATCCGCTCCACGCAGATCACCGACACCCAGACCATCCTCGAGAAGCTCGATGACCTGGTGCGCCAGATCGACGACGTGCCCCTGCTCAACGCCGTGCTGGCCGCCAACCTGGCCAAGGGACAGGCGCAGGCCGAGCCGCCCTCCGAACACTGGTGGCTGCGCATCTGGCAACTGGTGCGGGCGGAGGCCGCGCGGCTCATGCGCGTGTCGCGCATCGACCAGCCGGAGGCTGCGCTGCTGGCGCCCGACCAAGCCTACTTCCTGCGCGAGAATCTTAAGCTGCGCCTGCTCAACGTGCGCATGGGCCTGCTGGCGCGCCAGTTCCCCTCGGCCCGGGCCGACGCGGCCGGGGCCGCCTTCATGCTGCACCGCTATTTCGATCCGGCGGCGCGGCGCACGCAGCAGTTCGCCAACACCTTGTCCGAGGTGCAGGCGCAGCTCAAGGCCGTGGAGCTGCCGCGCATCGACGAGACGCTGTCGGCCCTGGCCACGGCGGCAGCGGGGCGCTGAACCGCATGATGCGCGCCCTGCTGTGGTTTCTCGCACTGTTCGGTCTGGCCGCCGGTGCCGCGCTGCTGGCCGGCAACAACCAGGGGACGGTCACGCTGTTCCTGCCGCCCTACCGTGTCGACTTGTCGTTGAATCTGGTGCTGGCCACGCTGGCACTGGGCTTCGTGCTGCTGCACCTCGCACTGCGTGGGTTGTCGGCCCTGCTGTCGATGCCGCGCCAGGCCCAGCGCTGGCGCCTGCAGCAGCGCGAGCGCGCCATGCACGCCGCCGTGCTGGACGCGCTGACGCACCAGCAGGCCGGACGCTTCCTGCGGGCGCGCAAGGCCGCCGAGGCGGCGCTGCAGCAGGAGGAGATGCTGGCGGCCAGCGGCCATCCGGTGCAGCACGCCGGCAAGCTGCGCGCCACCGCCCACCTCGTGGTCGCCGAGAGCGCCCATGCGCTGCAGGACCGCACGACGCGCGAAACGCACCTGCAGCAGCTGCTCAAGGAAACCGAGGCGCGTGAGGCGCAGGAGACCCGCGAAGGCGTGCAGCTGCAGGCCGCGCGTTGGGCGCTGGCCGACCGCGACCCGCAGGCCGCGCTGCAGTGGCTGGACGCGATGCCCCAGGGCGCTGCACGCCGCACGCTGGCGCTGCGCGCCCGGCTCAAGGCCACGCGGCTGTCGCGCCAGACCCTGCCGGCGCTGGAAACGGCGCGGCTGCTGGCCAAGCACCGCGCGTTCTCGCCCGAGGCTGCGCACCTGATCTTGAAGGGTCTGGCGCTGGAGCTGATCCAGGGCGCACACGACCCCGTGCAGCTGCAGCGCGCGTGGGCCGATCTGGAGCCGGCCGAGCAGACCATGGCCGAAGTGGCGATACAGGCCGGCCACCGGCTTGCCTCGCTCGAGGGCGACGTGGCCTTGTCGCGCCAGTGGCTGCTGCCGGTGTGGGAAGAGCTGGTGCGCGCGCCCAACCTGCGCGAGCAGGTGCCGGTGCTGGTCAAGCTGATCCATGCGCTGGAAGAAGGCTTCGGTGCCGAAGCCGGCGCCAGCGACCTGCAATGGCTCGAACGCATCGAGGCGGCCCAGCGCCAGCATCCAGAGAGCGCCGAGCTCCGGTACCTGGCCGGCATCGCCTGCCTGCGCCACCAGCTGTGGGGCAAGGCCCAGCAACTGCTCACGCAGGCCCAGGGCCGGCTCCAGGACGCCGAACTGCGGCGCAATGCCTGGCGCGCGCTGGCAGCCCTGGCCGAGCAGCGCGGCGACAGCACCGCGTCGCAGCAGGCGCTGCGCGAGGCTGCGCTGCTGTAGAGCCAGCCGCACCTTGGCGCCTGGCCGCACAAGGCAGGCAAAAAAAAAGACCGCCCCACGAGGCGGTCTTTTCAATGGGGCGCTGCCGCCGTCAGAACGGCAACTGCATGCTGCCCAGGTCGCGGCGGGTCTCGACCAGGATCAGAGGCTCGTCGGAGATCTGGACCACGGGCGGACGCTCGCGCGGCACATGCACGGGCTTGGGCTCGGCGGCGATGGCGGCCTGCACGGCAGCGCTCTTGGCGGCGTCGGTGGAGATCCACTGCAGGCCGGAGCCCAGCGCGATCTGCTCCAGTTCGCCGACCGGCAGCGTGAAGGCCTGCACCGGGGGCAGGGCGCTCACGGCAGGTGCTGCGGCGACGGGTGCCGGCGCCGGGGCCGCAGCGGCCACGGGTGCGGCGACGGCCGGCGGCACGACGGGTGCGGCAGCGGGTGCTGCTTCCGTCGGCGCAGCAACGGGAGCGGCCTCGCCAGCCTTGGCGGCGTCGCCATCGGCTTGCTCGGCCTGGCGCGGGGCACGCTCGCCATTGCGCTCGCGGCGGTCGCGGCCGTAGCGGTCGCGCGAACGCTTTTCGCGGCGCGGCGCCTCTTCGCCATCGGCACGTGGCGTGGCTTCGTCCGCTTCCGCGGGTTGGGCCTCGACGTCGCCGTCGGTCTGTGCCGGGGCTTCCGGTGCCTGGGGCGCAGAGAAGTAGGACGCACGCTCGGCGCGTTCCTGACGGGCCGGTGCCTCGTTCAGGGCCTCTTCGCCTGCGTTGCCGATGGCGTCGGCGTCGCCGCCCACACGCTCCTCGCGCTCGCTCCGGCCGCGACCGCGGCCCCGGCCGCCTTCGCGTGGTTCGCGCGGCTCACGGGGTTCGCGGGGTTCACGCGGCTCCCGTGCTTCACGGGCTTCGCCGCGCTCGCTGCGTTCAGTATTGCGCGGCGGGCGCTGGCGCTCGACCGGGGGCTGCTCTGCACCGGCTTCGCCGTTCAGCGGCAGCGTGGCCTGGCCTTCGCTGCGTGCCTCGGCGTCGGCGCGCTGGCGCGCGCCCTGGCGTTCGCCGCGTCCACGGCCGCGTGCCTCGGTGCCTTCGCCGCGGACTTCATCGGTGCGCGGTGCGCGGGGTTCGCGCGGCTCGCGGGCCTCGCGCGGTTCACGCGTTTCGCGGCCTTCGCGCGGCTCCCGTCCTTCACGGCCTTCGCCGTTGCGACCGCGGTTGCCGCGGGCGCCACGGCCCTGGCCTTCAGCGCGCGGGCCACGGCCTTCGGCCTTGGGTGCGACGGCCGGTGCGGGCGCTGCCACGGGCGCCGGCGCCGCAGGGGCAGGCACGGGTGCGGGACGGGCGCCGAACAGGCTCTTGATGAAGCCGAGGAAGCCCTTCTCCTCGTGCACGGGCGGCACGTAAGCGGCGGGCGCCGGCGCAGGAGCCGGAGCGGGCGCCTCGACAGGCTTGGCCACGGGCTGCGGGGCCGGCGCGTCTGGCAGCACGCCCTTGATCAGCGGGGTCTGCTTGTTGGTCGGCTCCTGTGAGCGGCGCGTGACGGCCGTGCGGTCCTCCACCTCTTCGGCGAGCTTGTAGCTGGCCTGCATCTGGTCCAGGCGCGGGTCGTCGTGCTTGAGCCGCTCCATGCGGTAGTTCGGCGTTTCCAGCGTCTTGTTGGGCACCATCAGCACGTTGATGCGCTGCTTCAGCTCGATCTTGGCAATCTCGGTGCGCTTCTCGTTGAGCAGGAAGGACGCCACCTCCACCGGCACCTGGCACATCACGGAGGCCGTATTGTCCTTCTGCGACTCCTCCTGGATGATGCGCAGGATCTGCAGCGCTGAGCTTTCCGTGTCGCGGATGTGGCCGGAGCCGCCGCAACGCGGGCAGGGGATGGAGGCGCCTTCGGACAGGGCCGGGCGCAGGCGCTGGCGGCTCATCTCCATGAGGCCGAACTTGCTGATGGTGCCGAACTGCACGCGGGCGCGGTCCTGGCGCAGCGCGTCGCGCAGGCGGTTCTCGACGTCACGGCGGTTTTTGGACTCCTCCATGTCGATGAAGTCGATCACGATCAGGCCACCCAGGTCGCGCAGGCGCATCTGGCGCGCCACTTCCTCGGCGGCTTCCAGGTTGGTGCGGGTCGCGGTCTCCTCGATGTCGCCGCCGCGGATGGAGCGGGCCGAGTTCACGTCAATGGAGACCAGCGCCTCGGTGTGGTCGATCACGATGGCGCCGCCCGAGGGCAACGTCACGGTGCGGGCGTAGGCCGATTCGATCTGGTGCTCGATCTGGAAGCGGCTGAACAGCGGGGCGTCGTCGCGGTAGCGCTTCACGCGTGACGCATGCTCGGGCATCACGTGCGCCATGAACTGGTGCGCCTGCTCGTACACGTCGTCGGTGTCGATCAGGATGTCGCCAATGTCGTGGTTGAAGTAGTCGCGCAGCGCGCGCACCACCAAGTTGGATTCCTGGTAGATCAGTTCGGGCTTGCGCAGGCTCTTGGCGGCTTCGTCGATGGCTTTCCAGAGCTTGAGCAGGTAGTTCAGGTCCCACTGCAGCTCGGGGGCGCTGCGGCCGATGCCGGCCGTGCGCGCGATGATGCTCATGCCCTTGGGGTACTCGAGCTGGTCCATCGCTTCCTTGAGCTCGGCCCGGTCGTCGCCCTCGATGCGGCGCGAAACGCCGCCGCCGCGCGGGTTGTTGGGCATCAGCACCACGTAGCGGCCGGCCAGCGAGATGAAGGTGGTCAGGGCGGCGCCCTTGTTGCCGCGCTCTTCCTTCTCGACCTGCACGACCAGTTCCTGGCCTTCGCGGATCACGTCGTTGATGCGCGCCTGGCCGACCGAGACGCCTTCGGCGAAGTACTGGCGCGAAATTTCCTTGAACGGCAGGAAGCCATGGCGGTCTTCGCCGTAGTCGACGAAGCAGGCTTCGAGCGAAGGCTCGACCCGCGTCACCACGGCCTTGTAGATGTTGCCCTTGCGCTGCTCGCGCCCTTCGATCTCGATCTCGTAGTCGAGCAGCTTCTGCCCGTCCACGATGGCCAGGCGGCGCTCTTCGGCCTGCGTGGCATTGATCAGCATCCGTTTCATGGGTAGCGTCCTCTGGGCTCCAGTGGAGCCCGGTGTGTCGTCAAAACGTCGTGGTTCCGTGGGAACCTGTTTGATGCCTGAACGAACGCGCTTGAAACGAAGGGAATTGCCGGAGAGCCGTCACTCACGAGCCATCAGGCTCGCGCAATGGGGCATGGGCGCGTGGATGGAGCAAGGGCTGCGCAAGGGCCTGTCCGGACCGCGGGTGCGGTGGCCGGCCAGGCGTGCCAGGGCGGTGCGTGGCTCGCGCGCGAACCCGGCCGCGCGGGCGGGCGCCCACACTGGCAGGTTCGGGAAGGGGGCCTCCACACCATGTTCTTGCTTTGATCCGCCAGCCTGGCTGCGCTGCCATGGGCAGCCCGGCCAGGCCGGCTTGGGGTATTCCGTATCAGGGTTTCAATTGCGTCAGCCCGCCTTGCACGCCACCGGCCGCCACCTGAGGCCGCACGGGCCGGGTGTCTGCAACCGATGCCTGCAAGTGGCATCGCCTCCCAGCGGCTTGGAGTCGTGCTCTAAACTCGTGTCTTATCAAGCACTTAGGCCGAGGCGCTGGTGAAAAATATTATAGGTGCAGCGCAAGAGGCGCCGGCGCCGGTTGCAAAGCTCGTTGAAATCGGCCCGGATGCGGAGGGCCAGCGGCTCGACAACTACCTCTTGCGCGTGCTCAAGGGCGTGCCCAAGACGCATGTCTACCGCATCATCCGCAGCGGCGAGGTGCGCGTGAACAAGGGCCGGGCCGACGCCGCCACGCGCCTGGCCCTGGGCGACAGCGTGCGGCTGCCGCCGCTGCGCCTGTCCGAACGCGCCGAGCAGAAGTTCGATGCCATCGCGCGCAGCGCGCCGGCGCGCAGCTTTCCGGTGCTGTACGAGGACGAGGCTTTCCTGGCCATCGACAAGCCGGCCGGCGTGGCTGTGCACGGCGGCAGCGGCGTGGACTTCGGCGTGATCGAGCAACTGCGCATGGCCCGGCCCGGCGCCCCCATGCTGGAACTCGTTCACCGGCTGGACCGGGAAACCTCGGGCGTGTTGCTGGTGGCCAAGAAGCGCAGCGCGCTCAAGCACCTGCAGGACCAGTTCCGCGAGCGCGAGACCGGCAAGACCTATCTCGCGCTGGCGCTGGGCCAGTGGCCGGCCAAGCGCAAGGTCCTGGACAAACCGCTCGTGCGCTACCTCTTGCCCGGCAAGCCCGGCACCGAAGGCGAGCGCCGCGTGCGCATCGCGGACGCCGGTGACCCCCAGGGCATGCGGTCCATCACCCTGGTCCGGGTGGCCGAGACCTTTGCCGACTACAGCCTGTTGGAAGTGACCATCAAGACCGGCCGCACGCACCAAATCCGTGTGCACCTGGCCAGCGAGGGCCACGCGATCGCCGGCGACGACAAGTACGGTGATTTCGCGCTCAACAAGGCATTGGCCCGCCAGGGGCTGTCACGCATGTTTCTGCACGCCTGGCGACTCCGGCTCACGCACCCCTCCAGCGGCGAAACGGTGCAGTTGGAGGCCGCATTGCCGTCTGAGTTGGCCGGTTTTCTGGCCGCCTGCCGGCCGGCTGTCACGGGCCAGGGGTGACAATCGCCGCATGCAAGCCCGACGCTTTGACCTGATCGCCTTCGACTGGGACGGCACGCTGTTCGACTCGACGGCCATCATCACGCGCTGCATCCAGGAGGCGGTGCGCGATGTCGGCGGCACGGTGCCGACGGATGCTGCAGCTTCTTTCGTCATCGGCATGGCGCTGCCCCAGGCCCTGGCCCATGCCGCGCCCGACGTGCCGCGCGAGCGCTATCCCGATCTGGCCGCGCGCTACCGTGTGCACTACATGCGGCACCAGAACGACATCGTGCTGTTTGCCGGCGTGCTGGATCTGCTACGCGCGCTCAAACAACAGCAGATCCTGTTGGCCGTGGCCACCGGCAAGTCGCGCCGCGGCCTGGACGAAGCGCTGCGCGTGGTGGAGCTGCAAGGCCTGTTCGACGCTTCGCGCACGGCCGACGAGACCGCCGGCAAGCCACACCCACGCATGCTGCACGAGCTCATGCGCGAGTTCGACGTGGCGCCCGAGCGCACGCTGATGGTCGGCGACACCACGCACGACCTGCAGATGGCGCTCAACGCCGGTTGTCCCAGCGTGGGCGTGGGCTATGGCGCCCATCCACATGGCGAGTTTGCCGCGCTGCAGCCTCTGTTCGTGGCCCATTCGGTCCGCGAGTTGCACGACTGGCTGCTGGCGCCGGCCTGAAGCTTGCAAGCAGCGCCGCCATGGACCGCGTTGCCCTGTGCAATTCCCGCGACCTGGCCGATGGCGGCGAGGCCGTGCCCTTCGACGTGCTCTACCAGGGCCAGACCTGCCGCGCCTTCGCCGTGCGCTGGCGCGGCCAGGCCCATGCCTACCTGAACCGCTGCACCCACGTGGCCATGGAGATGGACTACCAGCCCAACCGTTTCTTCGACGACAGCGGCCAGTGGCTGTTGTGCGCCACCCACGGTGCTGCCTACCGGCCCGATTCCGGGGCCTGCGGCGGCGGTCCGTGCCGCGGTGGCCTGGTCAAGATTGCTCTGTCGGAGGAGAGCGGCGTGGTGCATTGGCATACTGGGCCCCAATTGCAACCCGTTTTCTTCTAGTCACCTGTAACGCCATGAGTGAACCGCACCCCTCCGGCTCCCCTCCGTCCGATCCTCAATGGGAGCGCAGCCTGCTGGAGCGGCTGGCCTTCGCCTCGCTGAAGGAGCAACGCGCCGCCCGCCGCTGGAAAATCTTCACGCGGCTCGCCTGGCTGGGATTCTTCATCGCCCTGGCCTGGCTGCTGCTGTTGCGCGCCGCGCCGACGGCGGACACCTCGTCCTCCCATACGGCCGTGGTGGAGATCAAGGGCGAGATCGCCTCGGGCGCCGATGCCAGTGCCGAATCCATCGTGGCCGCCATGCGCAGCGCCTTCGAGGACCAGGGCGCCCAGGCCATCGTGCTGCTGATCAACTCGCCGGGCGGCAGCCCGGTGCAGGCCGGCATGATCAACGACGAGATCCTGCGGCTCAAGGCCAAGTACAACAAGCCGGTCTATGCGGTGGTGGAGGAGGCCTGCGCCTCGGCCGCCTACTACATCGCGGTCGGCGCGGACAAGATCTTCGTCGACAAGGCCAGCATCGTGGGCAGCATCGGCGTGTTGATGGACGGCTTCGGCTTCACCGGCCTGATGGACAAGCTGGGCGTGGAGCGCCGGCTGCTCACGGCCGGCGCCAACAAGGGCTTCCTCGACCCCTTCAGCCCCATGAGCGAAACCCAGCGCGCGCTGGCGCAGAACATGCTGGACACCATCCACCAGCAGTTCATCGGTGTGGTCAAGAAGGGCCGCGGCGACCGGCTCAAGGAAACGCCCGAGACCTTCAGCGGGTTGTTCTGGAGCGGCGAGCAGGCCGTGCAGATGGGCCTGGCCGACCAGCTGGGCAGCCTGGACTACGTGGCGCGCGACGTGGTCAAGGCCGAAGACATCGTGGACTACACGCGCCGCGAGAATGTGGCCGAGCGCCTGGCCAAGCGTTTCGGCGCGGCCATGGGCGAGGGCGCCATGCGTGCACTCAAGTCCGTGCCGGCGCTGCGCTGAGCTGCTTCAGCGGCCGATCGCGAAAACGGCCGGCGCGTCGGGCAGCGGCGCGCCGTGCTGGCGCCAGGCCTTCACGGTCTGGCTCCGGATGCTGGCCTGCTCCAGCGTGAGGCCGGTCGCGATGGCCAGGCGCGTGTTGTGTTGCAGCGTCTGCACCAGCGCGCGGCGCAAGGTTTCCGTGCGGTAGGGCGTTTCGATGCACAGCTGGGTCTGGCCGGTCTTGAGCGCGAGCGCCTCAAGCTGGCGCACGCGCTCGGTACGCGCCTCGGCATCTTGCGGCAGGTAGCCGACGAAGGCGAAGTTCTGGCCGTTCAGGCCGCTGGCCGCCAGCGCCAGCAGCAGTGCGCTGGGCCCTACCAGGGGCACCACCGCTACACCCAGGGCGTGGGCCGCCCGCACCACCGAACTGCCAGGGTCGGCCACGGCGGGCATGCCGGCTTCGCTGACGAGGCCGATGTCTTGGCCTTGCAGCGCGGCCGCGAGCAGCGGTGTGGCGTCGAAGCCAGGGCCATGGTCCCCTTTCTTGTGCACCTCGCGCGGCAGTTCGGTCAGCACCTGCTGCTGCAGCGGTGTGGCAAGCGGCACGACGCCGTCGATGCGCTTGAGGTAGGCGCGCGTGCTCTTGGCGTTCTCGCAGATCCAGTGCGACAGGCGTGCCGCGACCTGCAAGGTGCCCAGCGGCACGGCGTCCCGCAGCGGCGCCTGCTCGGCGCAGCCGAAGTCCAGCGGCGCCGGCACCAGGTACAGGCGGCCGGTCACAGCAGTTTCACGCCGGCGGCGCGCAGCATGCGGGCGGTCTCGATCAGCGGCAGGCCGACCAGTGCGGTCGGGTCGTCGCTCGTGATCGCGTCCAGCAGCACGATGCCCAGGCCCTCGCTCTTGGCGCTGCCGGCGCAGTCGTAAGGTTGCTCGGCCTGCAGGTAGGCTTCGATCTCGGCGTCGTCCAGGTCGCGAAAGCGCACTTGCACCGGGACCAGTGCAGTCTGCGCGAAGCCCTGCGCGGCATGCACGACCGACAGCGCGGTCTGGAACACCACGGTCTGGCCGCGCATGGCGCGCAGCTGGGCGGTGGCGCGCGCGTGGTCGCCAGGCTTGCCGAGCGGCTGGCCGTGCAGGTCGGCCACCTGGTCGGAGCCGATCACGACGGCGTCGGAGTGTCGGGTGGCGACGGCCTGCGCCTTGGCCAGGGCCAGGCGGCGGGCGAGCTCGGCCGGTGCTTCGCCGGCCAGCGGTGTTTCGTCGACCTGCGGCGCCACCACGTCGAAGGCGATGCGCAGGCGTGTCAGCAGCTCGCGACGGTAGCGTGAGGTCGATCCCAGGATGAGGCGTGGCATCTGGCGATTCTCTTACACTGCCCCGCATGACAGCCCCCAAGCAGGCACGCGGCCTGGACATCAAGGCCTTCGCCCAATCGGCCGGCGAACGGCAGCAGCAAGACCGTCTCGCGGATTACCCGCGTCTGCTGCAAGAAGCCGAAGGCCGCGGCGCCGACCGGCCCGTGCGCTGGCACGCCGTGGGCCAGCTGCGCCAGGCGGCCGGTGTGGCGCCGCAGGTCTGGCTGCACCTGCAGGCCGAGGCCAATGTGCCGCTGACCTGCCAGCGCTGCCTGGAGCCGGTCGACGAAGCCCTGGCAGTGGACCGCTGGTTCCGCTTCGTGGCGGACGAGGAGCAGGCCGCGCGCGAGGACGAGGAGGCCGAAGAGGATGTATTGGTGCTGGACCCGGCCTTCGACCTGCAGGCCTTGGTCGAGGACGAGCTGCTGATGGCGTTGCCATTGGTCCCGCGCCACGCTGTCTGCCCGAACGCTGTGCCCATGGAGGTGGCCGATCCCGGTTTCGCCCAGGCCGAGGCCGACAAGCCCAACCCGTTTGGCGTGCTGGCCGATCTCAAACGCAAACCCGACGGAAACCGCCACTAGCCGGAATGTCTGCAGCCAGGCTATAATCGCCGGCTTCGCGTGCCACGGGTCCAGTGCAGATTGGGCTTCGTTTTGGCCAGATCGCTCCAGATATCTCCTCAGATGAGAGTTTCCGGGTTGCGATCCCCGCAAACCTCACCGTTGACCCAAGGAGCCAAACATGGCAGTCCAGCAAAACAAGAAATCGCCGTCCAAGCGCGGCATGCACCGTTCGCACAATGCGCTGAACGTGCCCGGCATCGCCGTGGAACCCACCACCGGCGAAACCCATCTGCGCCACCACATCAGCCCGAACGGCTTCTACCGTGGCCGCCAGGTGCTCAAGAACAAGTCCGAAGCCTGATCGTTTCGCCTGCAAGGCCCGTGGCTACCTGTTGTAGCGACGGGCCTTTGTTTTTGGTGACCGTTCACTTTTCTTCCGAATTCGTGCGTCCCCTGGACGTACAGTCGCGCCCATGATCACTCTGGCTGTCGACTGCATGGGGGGCGACCACGGACCCGGCATCACCTTGCCGGCGTGCCAGGCCTTTTTAGCCGCGCATGGCGACGCGCAACTGCTGTTGGTCGGCCTGCCCGAGGCCTTGAAGGGTTTCTCGCACCCGCGCGCGCGCGCCGTCCCGGCCAGCGAGGTCGTCGGCATGGACGACCCCGTGGAAGTGGCGTTGCGCAAGAAGCGCGATTCGTCCATGCGCGTGGCGGTTGCCCAGGTCAAGGACAAGGCGGCCGACGTAGCCGTGTCGGCTGGCAACACCGGCGCGCTGATGGCGATCGCGCGCTACCTGCTCAAGACCGTGCCCGGCATCGACCGGCCGGCCATCGCCACCCAATTGCCCAATGCGCGCGGCGGTGCCACCACGGTGCTGGATCTCGGCGCCAACGTCGATTGCACGGCCGAGCACCTGTTGCAGTTTGGCCTCATGGGTGCTGCGCTGGTGTCCGTGCTCAAGGGCCACGACGAACCCACGGTCGGCCTGCTCAACATCGGCGAAGAGGCGATCAAGGGCAGCGAGGTCATCAAGCAGGCCGGCGAACTGCTGCAGGCCGCGCATGCGGCCGGCCACCTGAACTTCCACGGCAATGTGGAGGGCAACGACATCTTCAAGGGCACGACGGACATCGTCGTCTGCGACGGCTTCGTCGGCAACGTCGCGCTCAAGAGCAGCGAAGGTGTGGCGTCGATGATCAGCGGCTTCCTGAAGGCCGAGTTCTCGCGCAGCATCTGGACCAAGGCTGCTGCGGTGGTCGCCTACCCGGTGCTGCAGGCGCTCAAGCGGCGTGTGGACCATCGGCGCTACAACGGTGCGGCCCTGCTGGGCCTGCGCGGCCTGGTGTTCAAGAGCCATGGTTCGGCTGACGCCTTTGCGTTCGAGCAGGCGCTGAACCGCGGCTATGATGCGGCGCGCAACAAGCTGCTGGAGCAGGTGCAGGCACGCATCGCCAAGACCGCACCGCAGCAGGCCGTGGACACCGCAACGTCGGTGCCGGCCGAGTTGGCAGCCCACCACTGACAACATCCATGCCCACCTATTCCCGCATCACGGGCACCGGCAGCTATTTGCCGCCGCGCCGCCTGAGCAATGCCGAGCTCGCTGCCGAGCTGGCCACCAGGGGAGTCGAAACCTCGGACGAGTGGATCGTCGAGCGCACCGGCATCCGGGCGCGCCACTTCGCCGCGCCGGACGTCACTTGCAGCGACCTGGCCGTGCCGGCCGCGCAGGCGGCCATGGAGGCCGCGGGCGTCGCGCCCCAGCAGATCGACCTCATCATCGTCGCCACGTCCACGCCGGACATGGTGTTCCCTTCGGCCGCCGCCATCCTGCAGCACAAGCTCGGCATCGCCGGTTGCCCGGCCTTTGACGTGCAGGCCGTGTGCAGTGGCTTCGTCTACGCATTGACCGTGGCCGACGCCATGATCCGCGCCGGCAATGCCACGCGCGCGCTGGTGGTCGGCTCCGAGGTGTTCTCGCGCATCCTGGACTTCAACGACCGCACGACCTGCGTGCTGTTCGGCGACGGCGCCGGCGCCGTGGTGCTGGAGGCGTCGGAAACGCCCGGCATCCTCGCCAGCGACCTGCATGCCGATGGCAAGCATGTCGGCATCCTGTGCGTGCCGGGCCATGTGTCCGGCGGCGCGGTGCTGGGTGACCCCCTGCTCAAGATGGATGGCCAGGCCGTATTCAAGCTCGCGGTCGGCGTGCTCGAGGACGCGGCCCGCGCCACGCTGGCCAAGGCCGGCAGGACACAGGAGCAGATCGACTGGCTGATCCCGCACCAGGCCAACATCCGCATCATGCAGAGCACAGCCAAGCGGCTCAAGCTGCCGCTGGACAAGCTCGTCGTCACCGTGGACGAGCATGGGAACACCTCGGCCGCATCGATTCCGCTCGCCCTGGACCATGCCGTGCGCCAGGGCAAGGTGAAGAAGGGTGACCTGCTGATGCTCGAAGGCGTCGGCGGTGGTTTCACGTGGGGCGCCGTCCTGCTGAACTTCTGAGGAGACCGTGCGCGGCGGGTGCCTGCCAGGGCATCTGCGCGCCTTCATGCCATGACCATACCATTCGCATTCGTTTTTCCGGGCCAGGGCTCGCAGGCCGTCGGCATGCTGGACGGCTGGCAAGGCCATCCCGCCGTGGCGCAGACGCTGGCCGAGGCCTCTGAGGCGCTGGGCGAGGACGTTGCCAAGCTGATCCACGAAGGCCCCAAGGAAGCCCTGGCGCTGACCACCAACACCCAGCCCGTGATGCTGGTGGCCGGCGTGGCTGCCTACCGCGCCTGGATCGCCGAGACCGGCCTGGTGCCCGCCGTCGTCGCCGGCCATTCGCTGGGCGAATATTCGGCGCTGGTCGCGTCCGGCGTGCTGACGCTGGCGCAGGCCGCACCGCTGGTGCGCTTCCGCGCGCAGGCCATGCAAGAAGCTGTGCCCGTCGGTGCCGGCGCGATGGCCGCCATCCTGGGCATGGACAGCGCCCAGGTCGCTGCCGGCTGCGCCGAGGCGCAGGCCGCGCTGCGCCGGGACGGCGAAGTCGTCGAAGCCGTGAACTTCAACGATCCGGCCCAGACCGTGATCGCCGGCAGCAAGCTGGCGGTCGAGAAGGCGTGCGAACTGCTCAAGAGCAAGGGCGCCAAGCGTGCATTGCCGCTGCCGGTGTCCGCGCCGTTCCATTCCAGCCTGATGCGCCCCGCCGCGGAGCGCCTGCGCGAACGCCTGGCCGGCCTGGCGCTGGCAGCTCCGCTGATCCCCGTGGTCAACAACATCGACGTGGCCGTGCAGCAGGAAGCGGACGCGATCCGCGACGCGCTGTACCGCCAAGCCTTCGGCCCGGTGCGCTGGGTCGAGTGCGTGCGCGCCATCAAGGCCCGCGGCGTCGCCACGCTGCTCGAATGCGGCCCTGGAAAGGTGCTGGCCGGCCTGGTCAAGCGCATCGACGCCGAACTGGTCTCGGGCGCGGTCTACGATCCAGCCACGCTCGCCCAGGCCAAGGCACAACTCGAAGGAACGACGGCATGAGCGCCCCCCCCATTTCCGAACAGGTCGCGCTGGTCACCGGTGCTTCGCGCGGCATCGGCGCCGCCATCGCGCTGGAACTTGCGCAACGCGGCTTCAAGGTCGTCGGCACGGCCACGAGCGAGGCCGGCGCAGCGAACATCACGCAGGCGCTGTCCGGCTTTGCCGGCAGCAGCGGCCGCGTGCTGGACGTCAACGATGCCAAGGCGGGCGAAGCCCTGGTCGAGACGATCGCCAAAGAGCATGGCGCACTGCATGTGCTGGTCAACAACGCCGGCATCACGCGCGACATGCTGGCCATGCGACTGAAAGACGAGGACTGGGATGCGGTGCTGGACACCAACCTCAAGGCCGTGTTCCGCATGAGCCGCGCCGTGATGCGCGCGATGATGAAGCAGCGCTACGGCCGCATCGTCAACATCACCTCGGTGGTAGGCGCTTCCGGTAACCCTGGCCAGGCCAACTATGCGGCCGCCAAGGCCGGCGTTGCCGGCATGACGCGCGCACTGGCGCGCGAGCTGGGCTCTCGCGGCATCACGGTCAACTGCGTCGCGCCGGGCTTCATTGCCACCGACATGACCGACAAGCTCTCGGACGAGCAGCACAAGGCGCTGCTCGGCCAGATTCCGCTGGGCCAGCTGGGCAAGCCATCCGATGTGGCCCACGCGGTCGCCTATCTCGCCTCGCCCGAGGCCGCCTATGTGACGGGGCAGGAACTGCACGTCAACGGCGGGATGTACATGTAGCCGGCGGGGCGGCCGGTGGTTTCCCTGCAAAGCGCGGGAAAACAGCTGGGGAAACCGCCTCGCTAAAATCACCGATTCTTTACAAACCCTAAGAGGGAACCATGAGCGATATCGAAGCACGCGTCAAGAAGATCATTGCCGAGCAACTGGGTGTGGAGGAGTCCCAAGTCACGAACGAGAAGTCGTTCGTTGCCGATCTGGGCGCCGACTCGCTCGACACCGTCGAACTGGTCATGGCACTGGAGGACGAGTTCGGCATCGAGATTCCGGACGAGGACGCCGAGAAGATCACCACGGTGCAGAACGCCATCGATTACGCCAACAGCCACCAGAAGGCCTGAGGCCAGAGGGAACCGCCGCTTATGTCGCGTCGTCGTGTCGTCGTCACAGGTCTGGGCTGCCTGAGCCCGGTTGGAGCAACGGTGGAGTCGTCCTGGCAGGCCTTGCTGGCTGGCCAGTCCGGCATCGATCTGGTCCAGAGCTTCGACGCAAGCAACCTGGCCTGCAAGTTCGCAGGTGAAGTCAAGGGCTTCGACGTCGGCGCCTATATCCCCGACAAGGAAGCGCGCCACATGGACCGCTTCATGCACCTGGGCATCGCAGCAGCGTGCCAGGCGGTCGCGGATTCCGGCCTGACCACGGGCGACGCACTGAGCGAAGAGGAGGCCACGCGCATCGGCTGCAACGTGGGCTCGGGCATCGGCGGCTTGCCCATGATCGAACAGACCCACGCCGAATTGGTGAACCGCGGCCCGCGCCGGGTGTCGCCGTTCTTCGTGCCGGCCTCGATCATCAACATGATTTCCGGCCACGTGTCGATCAAGTACGGCTTCAAGGGCCCGAACATCGCCGTGGTCACGGCCTGCACGACCGGTCTGCATGCGATCGGCCTGTCCGCCCGCATGATCGAATCGGGCGATGCGGACGTGATGGTGGCCGGCGGCGCCGAGTCCACGGTCTCGCCGCTGGGCATCGGCGGCTTCGCCGCAGCCCGTGCGCTGAGCACGCGCAACGACGATCCCAAGGCCGCCTCGCGTCCCTGGGACAAGGGCCGCGACGGCTTCGTGCTGGGCGAGGGCGCCGGCGTGGTCGTGCTCGAAGAGTACGAACGGGCCAAGGCCCGCGGCGCCAAGATCTATGCCGAGCTGGTCGGCTTCGGCATGACGGGTGACGCCTACCACATCACCGCACCCAACGTGGACGGCCCGCGCCGCTCCATGCAGATGGCGCTGCGCAACGCCGGCCTCAACCCCGACCAGGTCCAGCACCTGAACGCGCACGGCACCTCCACGCCGCTTGGCGACGTGAACGAGTCCAACGCCGTCAAGGCAGTGTTCGGTGAGCACGCCTACAAGCTGGCCATCAACTCGACCAAGTCCATGACTGGCCACCTGCTGGGCGGCGCCGGCGGCATCGAGAGCGTGTTCACGATCCTGGCGCTGTACCACCAGAAGATCCCGCCGACGATCAACCTGACCGATCCGGACCCGGAGTGCGACCTGGACTACTGCGCCAATACGGCCCGCGATGCGCGCATCGACGTGGCGCTGAAGAACAACTTCGGCTTTGGCGGCACCAACGGCTCGCTGGTGTTCAAGCGCGTCTGATCCATCGGCGACGCCATCCTGTTCGGCATGCACAGCGCTCCGGCGGTCCGTTATCCGGTGCCGCGGCCCGCGCGTGCCGGCCGTGTACTGGCGCTGATGTGCCTGCTGCCGGCCATTCCTTTCTTCCATGGCTGGGCCTTGGGCCTGTCGGCCACCGCACTGGCGGCGGTTGGTGCCAGCTGGCTGCTCGCATCGGCGGCCGTCTTTGGCCAGTGGCGCAGCATGCATGCCGGCCAGTTGCGCTGGGACGGCCAGGCTTGGTGGTGGCTGCCCGACGATGCTGCGCAAGCGGATGAGCATGCCGTGAGCATGGCCTTGCATCTGGACCTGCAATCGGCGGTGCTCGTGCGCTTGGCCGGCGTGCCGGGGCGCATGCGGTGGCGTTGGCTCGAGCGCGGCGCCGCGCCGGCGCGCTGGAACGACCTGCGCCGTGCCCTCTGCCAGCGCCGTGCCGCCCCCCCTGCGGTGCCGGAGCCGCAGCCGTGAGCGGCTCCACGCCGCCGGCAGGCGACACCGACCTGCTGCTGGTCGAGCGCGCGGTCGCGGGCGACCAGCGCGCATTCGAGCTCCTGGTCCTCAAGTACGAGCGCCGCATCCAGCGCCTGATTGCCCGCATGGTGCGTGACGTGGACCTGGTCGAGGACATCGCACAGGAAACCTTCATCCGCGCCTACCGTGCCCTGCCGAAGTTCCGTGGCGATGCACAGTTTTACACTTGGCTGTACCGCATCGCGGTCAACACGGCCAAGAAGACGCTGATGGACTTCAAGCGCGATCCGACCGTCGCCGAAGCCGCGCTGCGCTCGGGCGACGACGACGATGAAACTTACCGGGCCGAAACCGAACCAATCAGCCATGAGACGCCGGACACCGTGCTGGCGGCCAAGCAAATCTCCTCGGTGGTGAACATGGCGATGGAAGCCCTGCCCGAGGATCTGCGCCAGGCCGTGACGCTGCGCGAGATCGAAGGTCTCAGCTACGAAGAAATTGCCGAAGCGATGAATTGCCCGATCGGAACCGTGCGTTCCCGCATCTTCCGTGCGCGCGAGGCGATTTCGGCCAAGGTCAAGCCCCTGCTGGAGAACCAGTCGGGCAAGCGCTGGTGACGGCGCGGCGCAAACAGTGATGCAGGTGACGACGATGAACCAGGACGATGTGTTGAAGCTGCACGAACAGCTGTCGGCGCTGGCCGACGGCGAGCTCGATGGCGCCGAGGCGGCGCGGCTGATGGCGCAGCCCGGGGATGGGCGCGAAGGCCTGCACGCGACCTGGCAGACCTACCACCTGATCGGCGACGTGCTGCGCGGCGGCGAGCAGACCGCCGTGCATGCATCCTCCGATTTCCTGTCGCGCCTGCAGACGCGCTTGGCCCAGGAGCCGCCGCTGGCGCCCGAGCGTCCGATCGCGGTGCCTGTGGCCAAGCCCGTGGCGCTGGCCCTGCGCGACCGCGAGCCGGCCAACGATGCGAGCTTCCGCTGGAAGATGGTGGCAGGCTGCGCTTCCTTTGTTGCTGTTGCAGCGCTGGCCTGGACCGTGGTCGGCGGCGTCGGCCCCGTGGTGCCGCAGCCCCAGATGGCGGCTGTCGAGGCGCCCGTGGTGGAGGCCAAGGCGCCACCCCAGGTCGTCGAGCAGGAGGTGCGGCTGCCCAGCGGCGAGGCGCAGGTGATGCTGCGCGATGCGCGCCTGGACGAGCTGCTGGCCGCGCACAAGCAGGCCGGCAGTTCCACGGCGCTGCAGATGCCGGTGCCCGCCGGCCTGCTGCGCAGCGCCACGTTCACGGCGCCGGAGCGTTGATGGCCGGTCAAGGGTGAGTTTGCTGCCGATGTCCATGTTGTCGTCCGGCCGCGCCGCGCTGGCCGCGGTCTCGCTGGGTCTGGTCGCCTGTTGCGCGCTGGCACAGGTGGCGCCCACGTCTGTCGATGCGCCGCCGGCCGCGACCGAACAGCGCAGCATCGGCGAATGGCTGACGCGCATGCACGACGCCTCGCGCAAGCGTGCCTACACCGGCACCTTCGTCGTCTCTTCGGACGCCCTGCTGGCCAGCGCGCGGATCTGGCACGCTTGCGAGGGCGAGCAACAGATCGAACGCGTGGACGCGCTGACGGGCCCGCCCCGGACCACGTTTCGCCGCAACGACCATGTCGTCACCTTCCTGCAGGACAGCAAGGTCGCCCGCATGGAAAAGCGCGAGGCTCTGGGGCTGTTCCCCAATTTGCTGCAAGCTGCCGACACCTCGATCGCCGAGTTCTACGGCGCCAAGCGGCTCGGCCAGGACCGCGTGGCCGGCTTCGAGGCCGATATCGTGCTGCTCAAGCCCAAGGACAAGCTGCGCTTCGGCTATCGGGTCTGGAGCGAGAAGAAGTCCGGCCTGGTGATCAAGCTGCAGACGCTGGACGTGGACGGCAAGGTGCTCGAGCAGGCGGCTTTTTCCGAACTGCAGATCGATGCGCCGGTGCGGCTGGAAAGCCTGGCGCGCATGATGAACAAGACGTCCGGCTACCGCACCGAACGCGTGGAGACGCTGGCCGCGGACCCGGCCACCGAGGGCTGGACCCTCAGCGAGCCCGTGCCGGGCTTTCGCTCCATGAGCTGCATCAAGCGCGCACCCGAGCCGGGCATGGCGCCCAGCACCATGCAATGGGTGTTCTCCGATGGCCTGGCCTCGGTATCGTTGTTCGTCGAGCCCTACGATGCGCAGCGCCACCTCAAGGAAGGCTTGGTCGGCATGGGCGCGACACAATCCCTGATGCGGCGTAGCGACGACTGGTGGCTGACTGCCGTGGGCGAGGTGCCGGTGACCACGCTCAAGAGCTTTGCCGCCGCATTGCAGCGCACCCGCAAATAGATGAGCCATGGGGCAAGCCCCACGAACCAATGCATGAAGAGAGGTGGATGACGATGTCTAGCTTCGCCGCACGACAACTGCGCGTGCAGGCCATGGCCTGGGCCATGGCGCTCACTGCAACCCTGGCGTTCGCGCCGCACCAGCCGGTGCAGGCGCAGCAGGTCCGGGGCCTGCCGGACTTCACGGACCTGGTCGACCAGGTCGGCCCCTCCGTCGTGAACATCCGCACTGTCGAGCGCGCAGCCGCGCGATCCGGCCCGGGCGGCACCGACGAGGAGATGCTGGAGTTCTTCCGCCGCTTCGGCATTCCGCTGCCCAACGTCCCGCGCCAGGGACCGCGCCCGCAGCAGCCCGATGGCGAGTCGCAACCGCGCGGTGTCGGATCCGGTTTCATCCTGACGTCCGATGGCCTGATCATGACCAACCACCATGTGGTCGACGGCGCCGACGAGGTGCTGGTCACGCTGACCGACAAGCGCGAATTCAAGGCCAAACTGATCGGCTCGGACAAGCGCACGGATGTGGCCGTCGTGAAGATCGATGCCACCGGCCTGCCGGCGGTCAAGCTGGGCGATGTCAACCGCTTGCGCGTGGGCGAGTGGGTCATGGCCATCGGCTCGCCGTTTGGGCTGGAGAACTCGGTCACGGCAGGCATTGTCAGCGCCAAGCAGCGCGACACGGGCGACTACCTGCCCTTCATCCAGACCGACGTGGCGATCAACCCCGGCAACTCGGGCGGGCCCCTGATCAACATGCGTGGTGAGGTGGTCGGCATCAACAGCCAGATCTACTCGCGCTCCGGCGGCTTCATGGGCATCTCGTTCGCGATTCCCATCGACGAGGCCACGCGTGTCAGTGAGCAGTTGCGTGCCACGGGCCGGGTCTCGCGCGGAAAGATCGGCGTGCAGATCGAACAGGTCACCAAAGAGGTGGCCGAGTCCATCGGCCTGGGCAAACCGCAGGGCGCACTGGTGCGCAGTGTGGAGCCCGGCTCGCCAGCGGAGAAGGCCGGCATCGAGGCGGGCGACATCATCACGCGCTTCGACGGCAAGACCATCGAACGCTTCGGCGAACTGCCGCGTCAGGTCGGCAACACCAAGCCTGGCACCAGGAGCGCGATCACGGTGTTCCGGCGCGGGGCGACCAAGGAGCTCAGCATCTTGGTTGCCGAGATCGAGGCCGATGCGCCCGTGGCCAAGGCACCTGCCAAGGAAGAGAAGCCCAAGGGCTCTGCGGCTGGACAAGCCCTGGGCCTCGTCGTCAGCGAAGTGCCCGAGGCGCAGAAGAAGGAGATGCGCATCAAGGGCGGCGTGAGGGTCGATGCCGCCACCGAGGGGGCCGCCCAGGCCGGCCTGCGTGAGGGCGACGTGATCGTGGCCATTGCCAACACGGAAATCACCGGCGTGAAGGACTTCGAAGCCACCATCGCGAAGGTCGACCGCAGCAAGCCCGTGAACGTGCTGTTCCGTCGCGGCGACTGGGCGCAGTACGCCCTGATTCGCGCGCAGCGCTGAGCGGATCGCCGGCGTCAAAGGCCCCAACCTCTGCTCAGGTTTGCAGAGGATGGGGATGGTCGATGGTGGCGTCGAAGCCACTCCGACCTGTTTTTTTTCTCAGTATTTTTCAGTGATCGAGAAGTTAGTGCCCGCCTGCTTTAGCGGGTCATCAAGCGGTTTGGATAGAATCCTCAGCGCATTCACGACGTCTTTGGCATATTGACCCCTTTGGCGCCCCACGATGCGGGATGCCAACTGCCAAGAGGCGTACGATCCACAGGGCGCCCACAAGTTGTCCAGAGACCTATTCCCAAGTCTTGTGGATAAGCTGTAGATAAAATGCCTGTTGTGACCCTGCAACGACCCCTTGAACCGGTTCCTGCGGCTATGCAGTTCAGCCTTTTTGCCTACAATGAAGTTCCAACTATCGCAGTTGCCAAAGATTGTTGGTTCTGGGCGCGTCGTTGATCGACGCGCCCTTTTTCTTTTTGTGCGCCCTCTAAATTCAATTACTTAAAGCTTCCCGTTGATGCAGCACATCAGAAATTTTTCGATCATCGCGCACATCGACCACGGCAAATCGACGCTTGCAGACCGCTTGATCCAACGCT
The DNA here is from genome assembly GCF_007677875.1 of Variovorax boronicumulans. Lineage (GTDB taxonomy): Bacteria > Pseudomonadota > Gammaproteobacteria > Burkholderiales > Burkholderiaceae_C > Pseudorhodoferax > Pseudorhodoferax boronicumulans_A. The sequence goes on from NZ_VEDO01000023.1 coordinate 47,172, forward strand.
GCGGCGGCCTCGCGGAGCGCGAGATGGAGGCCCAGGTGCTCGATTCGATGGACATCGAAAAAGAGCGTGGGATAACTATCAAGGCACAGACCGCGGCACTGCAATACAAGGCGCGCGACGGCAAGGTCTACAACCTCAACCTCATCGACACACCGGGCCACGTGGACTTCTCGTACGAGGTCAGCCGCTCGCTGTCCGCATGCGAGGGCGCGCTGCTCGTCGTCGATGCGAGCCAAGGTGTGGAAGCGCAGACCGTGGCGAACTGCTACACGGCGCTGGACCTCGGCGTGGAGGTCGTGCCGGTGCTCAACAAGATGGACCTGCCGCAGGCCGATCCCGACACTGCGCGCGCCGAGATCGAGGACGTGATCGGCATCGATGCGAGCGATGCGATCCCGTGCTCGGCCAAGACCGGCATGGGCATCGACGAGATTCTCGAAGCCATCGTTGCCAAGGTGCCGGCACCGCGCGGCAACCCCGACACGCCGGCGCTGCGCGCCATGATCATCGACAGTTGGTTCGATGCCTACGTGGGCGTGGTCATGCTCGTGCGCGTGGTCGATGGCCGCCTGGCCAAGGGCGACCGCATCAAGATGATGGCCAGCGGCGCGACCTACAACGCCGACAACCTGGGTGTCTTCACACCGGCCAACCAACCGCGCGACGCGCTCGAAGCCGGTGAGGTGGGCTACATCATCGCGGGCATCAAGGAACTGCAGGCCGCGCGCGTGGGCGACACCGTGACGCTCGTGAAGGCCGGCAGCGGCGGGGCCGCCTACACGGCCACCGAACCGCTGCCTGGCTTCAAGGAGATCCAGCCCCAGGTATTTGCGGGCCTGTACCCGACCGAGGCGAGCGAGTACGACGCCTTGCGCGACAGCCTGGAGAAACTCAAGCTCAACGACGCGTCGCTTCACTACGAACCCGAGGTCTCGCAGGCGCTGGGCTTCGGCTTCCGCTGCGGCTTCCTGGGCCTGTTGCACATGGAGATCGTGCAAGAGCGGCTCGAGCGCGAGTTCGACCAGGATCTGATCACGACCGCGCCCAGCGTGGTCTACCAGGTGGTCAAGAACGACGGCGAAGTGCTGATGGTCGAGAACCCGTCCAAGATGCCCGACATCGGCAAGACGGCCGAGATCCGCGAGCCTATCGTGACCGTCCACCTGTACATGCCGCAGGACTACGTGGGCCCGGTCATGACGCTGGCCAACCAGAAGCGCGGCGTGCAGATCAACATGGCCTACCACGGCCGCCAGGTCATGCTGACCTACGAGATGCCGCTGGGCGAGATCGTGCTGGACTTCTTCGACAAGCTCAAATCCGTGAGCCGCGGCTACGCCTCGATGGACTACGAGTTCAAGGAGTACCGCGCCTCCGACGTGGTCAAGGTCGACATCCTGCTCAACGGCGACAAGGTCGACGCGCTGTCCATCATCGTGCACCGCAGCCAGTCGCAGTACCGCGGCCGCGCTGTCGTGGCCAAGATGCGCGAGATCATTTCGCGCCAGATGTACGACGTGGCGATCCAGGCCGCCATCGGGGCCAACATCATCGCGCGTGAGACAATCAAGGCTTTGCGCAAGAACGTCCTGGCCAAGTGCTACGGCGGCGACATCACCCGCAAGCGCAAGCTCCTCGAAAAACAAAAGGCTGGCAAGAAACGCATGAAGCAGATTGGCTCGGTGGAAGTTCCTCAGGAGGCCTTCCTGGCCATTTTGCAGGTGGAGGACTGATGCCGGTTCTCACCGCTGCGATCCTCGCCGGCTTCGTCGCCTACGCGGGGGCCTGGTACCTTGGGCGCCTGGAAGGCAACTTCGCGCTGCTGCTGTTCCTTGCAACGCTCGTCACGGGCCTGTACTGGCTGGCCGAGCGCCTCTATTTCCTGCCGCGCCGGCGCAAGGCCGTGGCGCAGCTCGAGCAGCAGACCGCGCAACGCCAGCAGGACTTGGCCGCCAAGGGCATCACACAGGTCGACAACGTGGACGTGGCGGAGGCCAAGAGCCGGCTGCTCATGCAGCCCTGGTGGCTGGACTGGACCGCCGGATTGTTCCCGGTGATCCTGGTCGTATTCCTGCTGCGCTCCTTTCTGTTCGAGCCGTTCAAGATCCCCTCGGGCTCGATGATTCCGACGCTGCTCGTGGGCGACCTGATCCTGGTCAACAAGTACCACTACGGCATCCGACTGCCAGTCCTCAACACCAAGATCACCGAAGGCAAGCCGCTGCAGCGCGGCGACGTGGTGGTGTTCCGCTATCCGCCCAAGCCCAGCCTGGACTACATCAAGCGCGTGGTCGGCGTGCCTGGCGACGAGGTGGCCTACCTGAACAAGCGCCTGACCGTGAACGGCCAGCCCGTGCCCATCAGTTCCGTGCCCGAGTTCTTCGACCAGGACGCGATGCGCTATTTCAAGCAGTACGAAGAAAAGCTCGGTGAGAAGCCGCACCGTCTGCTGATCGACGACGACCGTCCGGCCTTCATCCCTGGCGTGGAGAACTTCGCCTTCAAGGACCAGTGCCGCTACAGCGTGGAAGGCGTGGTCTGCAAGGTGCCCGAGGGCAACTACTTCATGATGGGCGACAACCGCGACAACTCGCTGGACTCGCGCTACTGGGGCTTCGTGCCGGACGCCAACATCGTCGGCAAGGCCTTCTTCATCTGGATGAACTTCGGCAGTTTCGGGCGCATCGGCGCCTTCAATTGAGGAGGCAGACAGTGCGGACTTTCCTGCAGCATCGCCGTCTGGGCGGCCGGCAGACCGGCCTGAGTTTTTTCGGCGTGGTCTTCATCGGCGCCATCGTGGTGTTCTGCTTCGTCGTCGGCGCCAAGGTGGTGCCGACGGTCGTGGAGTACCAGGCGATCCGCAAGGCGGCCGACCGTGCCGCGGCCGGCACCACGGTGGCCGAGGTCCGCGCGCTGTTCGACCGCTCTGCCGCCGTGGACGATATCTCGTCCATCAAGGGCTCGGATCTTGCCGTCAGCAAGGAAGGCGACAAAGTCGTCGTGGCCTTCGCCTACAACAAGGAAATCGCGCTGTTCGGCCCAGCCTACCTGCTGCTCAAGTACACGGGCCGGTCCCGCTGATGTCCCCGAGTGAATCCTGACCTGGCGGCGCTGCAGCAGCGCCTGCATTACCGCTTCTCCGACGAGCGCCTGCTGCTGCGTGCCGTCACCCACCGCAGCTTCTCGGCCGACCACAACGAGCGCCTGGAATTTCTGGGCGATTCGGTGCTGAACCTTTCGATCTCCGGCCTGCTGTACCAGCGGCTGGCCGATCTGCCTGAAGGCGACCTCTCGCGCGTGCGCGCCAACCTCGTCAAGCAGGACACGCTGCACGGCATCGCCCTCGGCCTGGACCTGGCCGCGGTGCTGCGCCTGGGCGAGGGCGAGGCGCGCTCGGGCGGCTTCAAGCGGCCGTCCATCCTGGCCGATGCGCTGGAGGCGGTGATCGGCGCCACCTACCTGGACGGCGGCTTCGCGTCGGCCGAAGCTCTCGTGCAGCGCCTGTTCGCCAAGATTGCGATCAACCCGCAGATGCAGGCCATCGGCAAGGACGCGAAGACGGCCTTGCAGGAGTGGCTGCAAGGCCGCAAGATGAAGCTGCCGGCCTACACCGTGGTCAGCACGCTGGGCGCGGCCCATAGCCAGACCTTCGACGTAGAGTGCGCCATCGAGGAGTTGGGTCTGCGCGAACGCGGCATCGGCGGCTCCCGCCGCGCCGGCGAGCAGGCCGCCGCTGCTGCGATGCTGGCCAAACTGAAAGCGAGCAAGCCATGAGCGAGCCAAATGTCCCCACGGTGCCCGAGGCACCCCCTTCCTCCGATGGCCAGCGCTGCGGCCTGATCGCCATCGTCGGCAAGCCCAACGTGGGCAAGTCCACGCTGCTCAACGCGCTGGTGGGCCAGAAGATCAGCATCACCTCGCGCAAGGCGCAGACCACGCGCCACCGCATCACGGGCATGCGCACCGTGGGCGCCACGCAGTTCGTGTTCGTCGACACCCCGGGCTTCCAGACCCGGCACGACAACGCGCTGAACCGTTCGCTGAACAAGACCGTGCTGGGCGCCGTCGGCGACGTGGACCTGGTGCTGTTCGTGGTCGAGGCCGGCAGCTTCACGCTGGCCGATGCCAAGGTGCTGTCGCTGCTCAAGCCGGGCGTACCGGTCGTGTTGCTGGCGAACAAGCTGGACAACGTTCACCGCCGCGCGGAGATCGCGCCGTGGCTCAAGTCCATGCAGGAGCGCCATGCCTTCGCCGAGTTCGTGCCCATGTCGGCCAAGAACCCCAAGGACATCGAGCGCCTGTTCGCCATCTGCGAGAAGTATTTGCCCGAGCAGGCCTGGTGGTATGCCGAGGACGAACTGACCGACCGCAGCGAGAAGTTCCTGGTCAGCGAGACCATCCGCGAGAAGCTGTTCCGGCTGACCGGCGACGAGCTACCCTACACCTCCACCGTCGTGATCGACCAGTTCAACGAGGAGCCCGGCAAGACCAGCAGCCGCATGGTGCGCATCGCCGCCACCATCGTGGTCGAGCGCGACGGGCACAAGGCCATGGTGATCGGCGACAAGGGCGAACGCATCAAGCGCATCGGCACCGAGGCGCGCGTCGAGCTCGAGAAGCTGCTCGACGCCAAGGTCTTCATCGAGTTGTGGGTCAAGGTGCGTTCGGGCTGGGCCGACGACGAAGCGCGCGTGCGCTCGTTCGGTTACGAGTGAGCATGTGGCCGTTCGACGCGTCCTCGACGAGCCGGCCTATGTGCTGCACCGCTACGACTGGAGCGAGTCCAGCCTGATCCTGGACGTGTTCACGCGCCGCCACGGCCGGGTAGCGCTGGTGGCCAAAGGCGCCAAGCGGCCCAGTTCGAGTTTTCGCCCCGTGCTGCTGCCGCTGCAGGCCTTGCGCCTGGCCTTCGGCGGCGATGGCGAGATCCGCACGCTCAAGGGCGCGGAGTGGGGCGGCGGCCATGTCATGCCGACCGGCGACGCGTTGCTGGCCGGCTACTACCTCAACGAGCTGCTGCAGCGCCTGCTGGCGCGCGAGGATGCGCATCCCGAACTCTTCGATGCCTACGGCCAGGCCGTGGCGCTGCTGGCATCCGAGCACGGCGAGGCGCTGCAGCCCGTGCTGCGCGCCTTCGAGCTGCTGCTGCTGCGCGAGACCGGCGTGCTGCCCGCATTGGATCTGCAGACCGCCACGCTGGCACCGCTCGATCCGGCCACCCAGTACACCCTGGTGCCCGAGGGCGGCCTGCGCGAGCGCCACGGCGACGACCGGGCCGGCCTGTCGGGCGCGCAATGGGCTGCTCTGCACGACGCCATGCAGGACGCGGCGCCCTTCATGGCCACGCTGCATGCGGGCGCCCACCTGGCGTCCGCGCTCAAGCCGCAGCTGCGCACCGTGCTGCACTACCATTGCGGCGGCACCCCGCTGCACACACGGCAGCTGATGATGGACCTGCAAGCCCTATGACCACCCACTCCCCCAAGCGTTGCGCGCTGTCCGTCAACGTCAACAAGGTCGCGCTGGTGCGCAACACGCGGCACCTGGGCATCCCGAGCGTGCTGCGCGCGGCGGAGCTGTGCCTCGCGGCCGGCGCGCAAGGCATCACCGTGCACCCGCGGCCCGATGCGCGCCACATCCGCGCCGACGACGTGCACGAACTGGCCGCGCTCATGAAAGCCTGGCCCGACCGCGAATACAACATCGAAGGCAACCCGTTCCAGAACCTCATGGACTTCGTGCGCGCCGTGCGGCCCGCGCAGTGCACCTTCGTGCCCGACAGCGAAGACCAGTTCACGAGCGACCATGGTTGGGATCTGGCCAAGGACGGTGAGCGGTTGCGCCCGCTGATCGCCGAGGCCCAGGCCCTGGGTGTGCGTGTAAGCCTGTTCATGGACCCGCTGCCGCCAGCCATGAACGCGGCCCGCGCCGTGGGCGCCGACCGTGTGGAGCTCTACACCGAGCCCTATGCGGCGGCCTTCGGCGGCCCGCGCCAGGCCGAGGTGCTGCAGGCCTTCGCGCAGTCTGCCCAGGCAGCGGCTGCGGCCGGCCTGGGCGTCAACGCCGGCCACGATCTCAACCGCGACAACCTCACGCCTTTCCTGGCCGCCTGTCCGGCCGTGCAGGAGGTCTCCATCGGCCACGCCCTCGTCGCCGATGCGCTGGAGCTGGGCTACAGCGAAACTGTGCGCGCCTACCTGGCCTGCATCGCCGCCGCATGATTTTTGGCCTGGGCACCGACATCTGCGACGTGCGGCGGATCCGCGAGAGCGTGGAGCGCCATGGCGAACGCTTCGCCGAAAAGGTGCTCAGCGACGCCGAACTGGCCGTCTACCGCCGCCGCAGCGAACGCTGGCCCGACCGCGGCCTGCGTTACCTGGCCACGCGTTTCTCGGCCAAGGAGGCCTTCAGCAAGGCCATCGGCCTGGGCATGCGCATGCCCATGACCTGGCGCAGCTGCGAGATCGCCAATCTGGCGAGCGGCCAGCCCGTCATCGTGCTGCACGGCGCGCTCAAGAGCTGGTTCGAGGCGCAGGGCCTCAGGGCCCATGTCACGTTGACCGACGAGACCGACTACGCGGCCAGCTTCGTGGTGGTCGAAAAGAACTGAAGATGCAACACGCCCCCCTGATCCTCGACATCGCCGGCACGGCCCTGACCGACGACGATCGCCGCCGCCTGAGCCATCCGCTCGTGGGCGGCATGATCCTGTTCACGCGCAACTGGCAGGACCGCGCCCAGCTGACGGCCCTGTGCACCGAGATCCATCGCCTGCGCCCCGACCTGCTCATTTGCGTGGACCACGAAGGCGGGCGCGTACAGCGCTTCAAAAGCGACGGCTTTACGCACCTGCCGCCCATGCGCGCGCTGGGCGATCTTTGGCTCAAGGCCGAGGAACAGCGGCCAGGCGAGGGCGCGATGGCGGCCATGGCGGCTGCCACGGCCTGCGGCTACGTGCTGGGCTCCGAATTGCGCGCCTGCGGGGTGGACTTCAGCTTCACCCCCGTGCTGGACCTGGACCACGGCGGCAGCGGCGTGATCGGCGAGCGCGCCTTCGCGCGCGACCCGCGCGTCGTGGCGATGCTGGCGCGCTGCCTGGCCCAGGGCCTGCTGCAGGCCGGCATGGCCAATTGCGGCAAGCACTTTCCCGGCCACGGCTTCGTGCGCGCCGACTCGCACACCGACACACCGGTCGACCGCCGCAGCCTCAAAGCCATCCTGGCGGACGACGCCCAGCCCTACCGCTGGCTGGATGGCGTGCTGACGGCCGTGATGCCCGCGCACGTGGTCTACACCAAGGTCGATGCGCGGCCGGCCGGCTTCTCTCCGCGCTGGCTGCAGGACATCCTGCGCGGGCAACTGGGCTTCGACGGTGCGGTGTTCAGCGACGACCTGAGCATGGCCGGCGCACGCCAGCTGGACGGCCGTACGCTGTCCTACACCGAGGCGGCCCTGGCCGCGCTGCAGGCGGGCTGCGATCTGGCGCTGCTGTGCAACCAGTCGCTGGGCGAGGGCGCGGCCCTGGACGAACTCATCGACGGCCTCGCCCGGGCCCAGCTGGAGGGCCGTTGGCAGCCGTCCGAGGCCTCCGAGCAGCGCCGCCTGGCGCTGCTGCCACGCACCGCAGCAACCGAATGGGACGCGCTCATGACGCAGCCGGCCTACATGCAGGCGCTCTGGAAACTGCCCTGAGGTTTCAGGCGCCGTACAGCGTACGGGCCTGGTAGGCGAGGCCGGCCGCCACGCCGCCGAACAGATCGCCCTCGACCAGCGGCACGCCCGCGAAGCCGGCCTGCAGCGCGGCTTGGAACGGCCGCAGTGCCGACGAGCCGCCGGTCAGGTAAATGGCTTGCAGGTCGCCGGGCGCGATGCCGGCCGCGCGCACGCAGTCGTGTGCGCACGCGACGACGCGCGCGAGCAGCGCGTCGAGCTCCTCGGCCAGCTGCGCGGGCGTCAGCGCGATGGACAGACCCTGCTCGATGCAGTCAAGCGCCATCGCGCTCTCGGCATCGCTGCGCGAGGTGGCGATCTTGGCCCGCTCCACGGTTTCGGCGATCCGGTGGCCCTGGCCTTCGGCCACCACGCGCAGCAACCTGTCGTGCAGGCGCAGGTCGCTGTAGTTCACGCGCAGTGCCCGCGCCTCGCGCAAGGCGCGCGGCCCCGAGACCCAGTGGATCAGGTGCCAGGACGAGAGCTCGAAGAACATGGCGCTGGGCACCTCGCGCCCGTCCGGCCCGTGGTGGCCCCGGCCCAGCACCGGCATCACGCGCGCGAGGTTGAGGCGCTGGTCGAAGTCGGTGCCGCCGATGTGCACGCCACGCGTGGCCAGCACATCGGCGCTGCGGTACGTCGCGCCGCTGCGGGCGGGCGCCAGCCGAACGACCGTGAAGTCCGAAGTGCCACCGCCGATGTCGGCGACCAGCACCAGCGACTCGCCGGCGATGCGGCGCTCGTAGTCCAGTGCGGCGGCGATGGGCTCGAACTGGAAGGCGACGTCCTCAAAGCCCGCGCTCAGTGCGGCGGCGCGCAGGCTGTCTTCGGCCTGGCGGTCGCGCGCAGGATCGTCGTCGACGAAGTGCACGGGCCGGCCCAGCACCACGCGGCGCGGGCGGGCGCCCAGCGCGCGTTCGGCGCGCGTGGCCAGCTCTGCCAGGAACAGCGCCACCACGTCCTGGAAACGCACCAGTTGGTCGCCGATGGCCGTGGTCTCCTGCATCAGCGCGCTGCCCAGCACGCTCTTGAGCGAGCGCATCAGCCGGCCCTCCAGGCCCGCCAGGTACTGCTCCATGGCGTCGCGGCCGAAGTGGCGCAGGTCCTCCTCGGTGTTGTAGAAGACGGCCGTTGGCAGCGTGGTGGCCGCACCTTCCACGGCCAGGGCCTGGGCCAGACCGTCCGCGCCCACCCAGGCGACGGCGGAATTGGAGGTGCCGAAGTCGATGCCGAGCGCCGGCGAGGCGGTCTTCACAGCGACAGCGTGCCCGGGTCGGTGCGCCAGCGGCGCAGCGACTTCTGGAAGAACAGCGCGTTGGGCACCTGCAGCAGCGCACCGGCATGCTCGGGCGTCACATCCTCCAGCGTGGTGTAGACCAGCTGGATGTCGACCACGCGGCCCTTGATGCCGGGCTTGTCGCCCGCGTCGATGAGCTCGACGACGTCACCCAAACGGAATGGGCGCGTGCTGAAGATCAGCACCGCGCAGAACAGGTTGGACAGCACGCTCCAGGCCGCGAAGAAGGCCACGGCGGCCACCGTCACGAAGCCCGTGAACCCCGTCCACAGCACGGTGGCTGACACGCCGAGGCGTTCCATCACGAGCAGGAAGGCTGCGCCGTAGATCAGGTAGCGCAGCATGTTGCGCACCGGCGCGACGAGGTCGGTTGGCAGCTGGTAGCGCTGGCCCACACGCGCCACGATGCGGCGCAACAGGTACTGCAGCAGCCAAGCCGCCACCAGGATGCCGAGGATCTGCAGCCCCGGCACGATGAGGTCGATCCACTCGTGCGCCCACAGGGGCAGGTAGTCGCGCAGCCGCAAGCGCTCAGCCCTCTCGGCGCAGCGCGGGGAACAGGATCACATCGCGGATGCTGGGCGAATCCGTGAGCAGCATCATGAGCCGGTCGATGCCGATGCCGCAGCCGCCCGTGGGGGGCATGCCGTACTCGAGCGCGCGCACGAAGTCGTGGTCGAAGTACATGGCCTCGTCGTCGCCGCTGTCCTTGGCGGCGACCTGGGCCTGGAAGCGGGCGGCCTGGTCCTCCGCGTCGTTGAGCTCGGAAAAGCCGTTGCCGAACTCGCGGCCCGTGATGTAGAGCTCGAAGCGCTCGGTCACCTCAGGGCGCTCGTCGTTGGCGCGCGCCAGCGGCGAAATCTCGGTCGGGTGCTCCATGATGAAGGTCGGCTGCCATAGCTTCTCCTCCACCGTCTCCTCGAAGTACAGGACCTGCAGGCTGGCCAGGCTGCGCTTGGACAGGCGGTCCTTCTCCTCGGTCATGCCGAGCTTGCGCAGTGCGGCGATCAGCCACTCGGCGCTGTCGACGTTGTCGCCGGCCTCGGTGTGGGCCACGATGGCCTCGCGGATGGTGAGCCGCGCGAAGGGCTGGGCCAGGTCCACCGGCTTGCCGCCGTAGCTCAAGGCCAGCGTGCCGCAGGCGTTCTCTGCGGCATGGCGGATCAGCGCCTCGGTGAAGTCCATCAGGTCGCGGTAATTCCAGTAGGCCGCGTAGAACTCCATCATTGTGAACTCGGGGTTGTGCCGGACCGAGATGCCTTCGTTGCGGAAGTTGCGGTTGATCTCGAACACGCGCTCGAAGCCGCCGACGATCAGGCGCTTGAGGTACAGCTCGGGCGCGATGCGCAGGAACATCTCCTGGTCGAGCGCGTTGTGGTGCGTGGCGAAGGGCTTGGCGTTGGCGCCACCGGGGATCGGGTGGAGCATGGGCGTCTCTACTTCCAGGAAGCCGTTGTCCACCATGAAGCCGCGGATCGCCGAGACGGCCTGGCTGCGTGCCGTGAAGCGTGCGCGTGCGTCGGCGTCGGTGATCAGGTCCACATAGCGCTGGCGGTACTTCTGCTCCTGGTCCTGCATGCCGTGGAACTTGTCGGGCAGCGGGCGCAGCGACTTGGTCAAGAGGCGCACGCTGGTGGCCTTGACCGAGAGTTCGCCGGTCTTGGTGCGGAACAGCGTGCCTTCGCAGCCGACGATGTCGCCCAGATCCCAGCGCTTGAAGTCGGCCAGGGCCTCGGGGCCGACCAGGTCCTGCGTGATGTAGAGCTGGATGCGGCCGGTGGCGTCCTGCAGCGTCGCGAAGCAGGCTTTGCCCATCACGCGCTTGAGCATCATGCGACCGGCGACCACGGCGCGCACGGCCTGGGCTTCGAGCTGCTCGTTGGCGACGCCTTCGTGCGCGGACTGCAGCGCGGCGGCCTTGTCCTGGGGCTTGAAATCGTTCGGGAAGGCCACGCCGCCGCCCTCGGCCTGCAGTGCGCGCAGGGCCTTCAGTTTCTCGCGCCGCTCGGCGATGAGCTGGTTGTCGTCGGTGGCGGTGGGCGTGCTGGTGGGTTCGGACATGGCTGGAAAAGAACGGAAGGCGCGCCGGCGGGTTGCCTGCGGCGAACCCGCCATTTTAGAAGCTCAATGCGACACCCCGTCGCGGGCCAGCACCTTGCGCGCCGTGCGCCAGAGGATCAGCAGGTCCAGGCGCAGGCTGTGGTGCTGCAGGTACCAGTGGTCGAAGTCGACCTTGACCGGAATTGGCAGGTCATCGCGACCGTTGATCTGGGCCCAGCCCGTCAGGCCGGGTGCCAAAGCGTCGATGCCACGCTGGGTGCGCAGCGCGATGAGGTCGTGCTGGTTGAACAGGGCGGGGCGGGGGCCGACGAAGCTCATGTCGCCCCGCAGGATGCTCCAGAGTTGGGGCAATTCGTCCAGGCTGCTGCGGCGCAGGAAGCTGCCGATTGGGGTGAGGTACTGCTCGGGGCGTTCGAGCAGGTGGGTGGCCACGGCGGGCGTGTCGGTGCGCATGCTGCGGAACTTGGGCATGCGGAAGATGCGGTTGTGGCGGCCAATGCGGTCGGACCAGTAGAGGGCGGGGCCGGGGGAGGTGAGGCGGACCAGCAGCGCGATCGATAGAAGGGGCAGGGCCAGCAGGGGCACAAGCGCGAGCGTGAGCGCGATGTCTAGCGCGCGTTTCATGGCTGCATTCCCTGCAGCGCGCGGCGCAGGCCTTCGTCGACGCTGACGGGGGGGGACCAGCCCAACCGTGTGTGGGCCTTGCTGATGTCGAGCTGCAGGCTGCCGCACAACTGCTGGAACATAGCCCGCCGACCCGTGAATTCGGCCACCGCGCGCAGCAGGCCCACAGGTGCCGGCAGTAGCAGAGCCCGTGTCCCCATGGCATGGGCGATCGACCGGACGAAGGCGGGCGTGGAGCAGTCGTGGCCGTCGCTGATCAGGAAGATTTCGTTCGCGGCCGAGGGATGACGGGTGCACAGCAGGATGAAGTTCACGAGGTTGTCCACGCCGATCCAACTGCGCAGGTTGTGCACGCGGGCGAGGGGAAGCGGGACATGGCGACGGACCAACTGAGCAAGGCGCGGGAAGTTGCCGGGCGCGCCGGGCCCGTAGACCAGTGGCGGACGAATCGTCACCGTCTCCATGCCCGTGGAACGGCCGATCCGCTGAACGACCCGTTCGGCGTCGTGCTTGGACCTGGCGTAGTGCGTGAGCGGTTGGGGTGCTGACGCCTCGTCGAAGGGTGCATTGCCGGCCGGACCGAGGACACCCACGGAACTGAGCAGCACGAACCGCCGCACGCCCGCGCTGGCCGCTTGAAGGGCAAGGTTCTCGGTTTCCACGACGTTGGTGCGCCGAAATGCTGCCATCGGATCCGCGTCCGACTCGCGCAGGACGTGGGCACGGCCCGCGGCGTGAATGACGACGCTTACGCCCCGCAGCGCCGCGGACCAGTCGTGCATGCCATCGAACGAGCCCACCTGCACGTGCCGGATGCCGTCTCCGCACGGCAGCCGGTCGGGACTGCGGCTGGCAAGCACGACGTCCGTTGCGCCGGACCGTGCCAGCGCACCTGCGATGTGCCGGCCGATGAAGCCGCTGGCGCCGGTGACCAGGATGCCCGTCACGCCAGACCGCGCTGCGGCAGGTGCACCGCCATCAGAAGACACGACAGCGCAAACAGGATCCGATCCTGCGGCCGGCGACGGCATTGACCGCACTGCAATGCCAGCTTGACCAGGCCGATGCGCTGTCCGCCGATCCACATGGAAACGAACGGCTCGGATTCCATACCGGCCACCCGGGCGATGAGGGACGCCTGGCGAAAGCCCCATCCGCTGGCGATCGAGGCCACCCGCTTCAGCCATGAACGCAGGCCGGCATTCGCACCGACCTGGTTGCTGCCGTGCTGGCGGTAGAACATGCCCGGCCTGCCGTCGATGTGCCATGCGAAGCCCTGCGCTCGGGCGAGCGCATAGATGAGCCAGTCATGGAAGCCGATGCGCCCGACCAGATGGGCCTGCGCCTGGATGCGGACACGGCAGGCCAGGGCCAGGGCCGGGGTCAGCACGAAGGTGCACCCCGGTCCCGGTCCCTCGAAGAGGTGGTCCCAGCGACGCTGGGGCTGGTCCTTGCGGATCAGACGCTCCTTGCCCGAAGGCCACGTGGCGATCACGTTGCTGGAGTAGCCGCTGCACCCAGTGCGCGCGAGTTCCTGATGCGCCCGGACCAGCTTGTCGGGCAGCCAGACATCGTCCTGGTCGGAGAAGCTCAGATAGTCGCAGGCCGCCAGATCGACTTCGCCGAGGAGCCGGAAGAAGTTGGGTGCGGCACCGCCGAAGACTTCGAAGAACGGCAGGGCAGACACACGGGAGTCTTCCCGCACGAGGGCTTCGACGAGCGCCTCGGTTCCGTCCGACGAGCGATCGACGCTGATGACCAGATGGACCTCGACATCGCGCTGGCCAAGAATCGAGTGGACCTGCTCCCGCAGACAGCCGGCCCCATTGAAGGCGGCGAGGATGACAAGGAAACGGGGCAAGGCCACGGTGGGTCAGGAGCCGCTGGAGGGGCGGTGGCGCCCCATCCGGTTGAACAGCCCATCCCAGAATCCATCCGTGGTGGCCCGCAGATGCGCGCGCTTTTCGTGGGGAGCGATCGCGGGATAGATGCATGTCCAGCACAGCGCCTTCAAGAACACTTCCAGACGCAGCGCCACGGTCGCCGAGCGACTGTGGAGTGCGAGGTGAACGGCATTGCGGATCATGTAGTAATGCCGCACTGGTGAACGGAATCCGACCTTTCTACCAAAGAAGCGGACATAGCTGTCACCCATCCGGTGCCGGATGGTCACGTCGCCCGTGCAAAGGGTCTGCAGCCCGAACCTGTTCTTGGCGCGCCAGCACCACTCGAGGTCTACCGCGTCGATGAAGAGATCCTCCTGCATCAGACCGACGGTCCGAAGCGCCTGCGCCGGGATGACCATGCCGGAGGCGATGGAGTGGGCCACCTCGTTGATGCCCGGCTGCGGGAGGAAGTAGTCGCTGAAGGGCGTGTGGCGGCAGAACGGCTGCAGCGCGTCTTTCGTCGTATCGAAGTAGGCCGGCGCAAGGGCCGCGATCTGCCCCCGCGCCGTTTGCTCCGACTGCAGCGTCCGGACCATCGCGGCGCTGAAGCCTTCGGGATAGACGGTATCTTGGTCGCTCAACCAGATGTGGTCGTGGCGGCTTTGCAAGGCTTCGCGGATGCCGATGTTCTGTGCTGCGGCGAGGCCGACGTTCTCCCGCAGTGCGATGTAGTGGATGCTGTCCGAGGACGGCATGGCAGCCGCGTGGTCGCCGTCGCTGTTGTCGACGACGTAGATGGTGTCGGCTTGGCCTCGGATGCTGTCGATGACCTCCTTGAAGGCCGCCAAGTCGGGTCGGTACAGGACGAGGACGCAGGCAATCATGGCGCGCGGCATCATGCCCTGGATCGCAGCCGCATGACGTGGTAGGCGCACCACGCGACCAGCGCAGACGCGCCGACCAGGACCACCGGCAGCGATGGCGGCGCACCGTCTTCGCCGATGGAGTACTGCGCTGCCCAGCGCCCGGCCAGCACCAGCAGGGCGGCGGCACCGAGGGCCCACGCCGCGGCGCGACGCAGCGGGCCGACGCTCGGCGCAAACAGCCGGGCCGCGATCGTGTACAGGGCCATGGCGTCGACCAGCACCCGCGCGGCCCAGGCGACGGCAGCGCCGACGATGCCCCATTCGCCCAGCGCCCAGAACAGACCGATGCCGTAGGGGACCAACTCGCACAGGTGGAGCTTCGCAATGAGGTCGGTGCGTCCGGCGCTCTGCAGCAGCGTGAACGGAATGTGCGCGAAACCGTTGGCAACCACACCGACCGCCAGCCAGTTCCAGACCGGCAGGCTCGCGTGTGCGACCTCCGCGCCGACCCAGGCACGCAGGAGCCAGGGTCCGAGCAGGACGGCCAGCACCATGCCGGGGATCCAGAAGCCGAGCATGAGTCGTGTCGCGAATGCCAGCAATGGGGTGGCGGATGCACTTGCCGCCGGTGTGCCGACGGATTCACCGTGCGCGCGCGCAAGCAAGGGGAACAGGACGCCCATCATCGCGATCGGCAGCATGGGCATGCGGGACAGCGCGTCGAACGGGACGGTGTAGTGCGTGACGTCCTCCATCGAAAGCCGTGCCGCGATCACGAAGCGGTCGAAGTAGGAGAGGACAGGGCCGATGACGTTGGTGACAGTCAGCCAGCCGCCGAACTGCAGCAAGGGGCGCAGCCGGCCCGCAGGGATGGAGTGACCGGAGACGAATTCGGCACGGGCCAGCCATGCGTAGCCGGATGCGGTCGCCAGGCGGACCAGCAGCAGCCCGCACATGACCCAGCGCAGATCGTCGGTGTGCTGCGCCACGAACCATGGAACCGAGAACGTGAGGACGCCGGCCGGCAGGCGGATGGCGGTGACCGCCACGAAGCGGCTGCGCGCCTCCAGCGCCCCGCTGCTGCAGCCAGACCACATCATCAGCGGCACCGACAGGGCCAGCAACGTCCAGGCCAGCGGTGCTTCACCACGCACATCCGCGTTCAGGTCGATGGCGCCGACGATCCAAGGTGTCGCTGCGAGCAGAACGCAGGCGACACCGAGGCCGATGGCAGCCATCGTGGCCCGTGCCCGGCGCGCCATTGCGGCTTGCTGTCGCCGTGCCATGCCAGCGGTTTCCTGTTGCGCGAGGTAGTGTGTCAACGCCCGGCCCAGGCCCAGGTCCAGCCAGCCGAAGTACCCCACGAGCGACCATGCCAACGCCAGCGCGCCGAACCGCTCGGTACCGAGTTGCGCGATCAGCCCGGGCACGACCGCGACGGCGACCGCCATCGGCAGGGCCAGGCTGGCGATGTTCAAGGCAATGTGGGAAAGTTGCCGGCTGCGCTGGGGCGCGCGCGCGGCCGCCGCTTCGATGCGGTCCATCATGTCCGCGACGGTGCCACGCGGAACTCTGGCACCAGCTGGCGCAGCATGGCGAACATTTGCGCGGTGTGGCCGTGCCGCGCGGCGTCGATCAATGTCTGCAGCGGCTCGCGCAGCATCGACCACGGGACGAACTGCTCCTGCGCGCGCAGGATGCGCTGGTGCTCGGTCGGCTCGGGGTGGTCGCCGATCAGCAGTTCTTCGAACAGCTTCTCGCCCGGCCGCAGCCCGGTGAAGGTGACTTCGATGTCGCCGTCGGGGTGCGCTGCGTCGCGCACCGACAGCCCGGCAAGCCGGATCATGCGCACGGCGAGGTCCCGGATCTTCACCGGCAGACCCATCTCGAGCACGAACACGTCGCCGCCACGCGCCATCGCCCCCGCCTGCAGCACCAGCTGCGCGGCCTCGGTGATCGTCATGAAGTAGCGCGTGACCTCGGCATGCGTCACGGTCAACGGCCCGCCAGCCGCCAGCTGGCGCCGGAACAGCGGCACGACGCTGCCGCTGGAGTCCAGCACGTTGCCGAAGCGCACCATGCAAAAGCGCGTGCTGCGGGCGAGTTCCACCGCGCCGGCCTCGGCAGGCATATCGAAGCCGACGCGCGGGCTCGCCGCCAGTGCCTGCAGGATCATCTCCGCCACGCGCTTGCTGGCGCCCATCACGTTGGTGGGGCGCACCGCCTTGTCGGTCGACACGAGCACGAAATGCTCCACGCCGCTTGCGATGGCGGCGCGGGCCAGATTCAAGGTGCCGAGCACGTTGTTCATGACGCCTTCGGTGGCGTTGTCCTCGACGAGCGGCACGTGCTTGTAGGCTGCGGCGTGGTAGATGCTTGTGGGATGCCAGGTGCGGCACAGCGTAGCCAGCCTGGCGTAGTGCACCACGCTGCCCAGCACGGGGACCAGCTCGGTCTGCCCATCATGCAAGGCACACAGCCCGCGCAATTCCTCGTGGATGCTGTAAAGCGCGAACTCGCTGTGGTCCAGCAGCAGCAGGCGCTGCGGCCGCTCGCGAACGATCTGACGGCATAGTTCGCTGCCGATGCTGCCGCCGGCGCCGGTGACCAGCACCGTGCGCCCCGTCAGGTTGCGTGCCAGCAGCTCGGGGCGCGGTGGCACAGGCTCGCGGCCGAGCAGGTCTTCGATGTCCAGTTCGCGGATGTCGCGCACGCTCACCCGGCCCGACGCCAAGTCCGCAAGGCCAGGCAAGGTGCGCACACGCACGCCCAGCGGCTGCAGCCGCTGAATGATCTGGTTGCGGCGCTCCCGCGTGGCGCTCGGCAGCGCGAGCAGGATGTCGCTGATGCCCAGGCGGGGGACCAGCGCCTGCAGTTCGCCAGGTGCATACACTGGCGCACCGTTGATGCTGCGGCCGATCTTGGCGGCGTCATCGTCGACGAAGCCGAGCAACCTGTCCGGCTGGCGCGCACTGCCCAGAGCGGCGGCAAGCTGCGCGCCAGCAGAGCCTGCGCCGTAGACCAGCATGCGCATGCCGCTGCTTCGGCCGCGCTTGCGGATCAGATGGTCGAGCAGCGCACGTGCGGCATTGCGGCTGGCGACCACGAGGATGAGAAAAATCAGCGGCTGCAGGATTGCCAGGCTGCGCGGTACCACAGGCAAGCCAGACTTCTGCATGCCCACCAGCAGTGCCGACAGCAGCACGACATACACGGCAGTGGCCTTTGCCGCGGCATTGAGCGACGCGAGGCCGGCATAGCGCAGGATGGCGCGGTACTGACCGAAGTAAGCGAACAGCGGGACCGACAGCAAAGGCGCAGCAAGATACAGCCCCCACTGGTGTGGAGACGGCCAGTGCAAGGTGTCCAGACGCAACGTGAACGCCAGCCACATCGCGAGCAAGGCCAGCGCCGTGTCTACAACCATGGCAGCGCAACGCTTGAATCTGGGCGGCCAGTTCAGGACGGCTGCCGGCCGGAAGAACTTCGGCATGTCTCAGCGGTCTTGGCCGTGCCGCGCCAGCAGATCGCCCACCAGCTCCAGCCGCACCAGCGGGTTGTCCAGCTCCATGAGCTGCTGCTTCACGGCCAGCGGCAGCGGCAGCAACTCGCACCAGCGGTTGGCCAGCCAGCCGCAATCATCCCAGCGCCAGGGCGCGCGCAGCGGCCATTGGTCTTCGGGAATGGCGCGCGCGCGCCAGCTGTCCAGCAACTGCTCCAGCGCCGTGGCCACCTGCCGCAGATCCTCCGGCACGGCCACGGGCGGATCGTCGGGCAGGCCCTCCACGTCGGCCGTCCACAGCCCATGCGGCAGCTGGCGCGCGGCCTGGATGCGAAAACGCGTGCCGCCTTGGCAGACGATGTGGATGAGCCCGGGCTGTGGCCGCTCGAATTCGCGCACATGGGCGAGCGTGCCGACCTGCAGGAACGCCTCCGCCGGTGCACCGGCGCGGCGCACCTCGCTGCCCTGGTGCAGGGCCACCACGCCGAAAGGCCTGCCCTCGCGCTGGCACTGCCCGATCAGGTCGAGGTAGCGCACCTCGAAGATGCGCAGCGGCAGCAGCCCGCCCGGGTACAGCACGGTCGACAGCGGAAACAGGGGCAGGGGCGAGGGAATCAAGGGGCGGTCAGGATTGTTGCAGCCGCTATCATCCCATGCGCTTTTCATAGGGCCGCATGCTGTACCAAATCTCCGCCTTTCTGCTCGAAGTCATTGCTGGCTTGCTGGGCAGCGCCTGCCTGCTGCGGCTGTACATGCAGCACCAGCGCATCCCGTTCGGCAACCCGATCGGCAGCCTGGTCTTCGCGTTGACCGATTGGCTCGTGCTGCCGCTGCGCAAGGTGCTGCGGCCCGTGGGGCGTTGGGACATGGCCAGCCTGGTGGGCGCCTTCCTGCTCAAGCTGGCGCAGTACTTCCTGCTGTGGCTGGTGACGGGCGGCGCGCTGGCCGTGGTGCCGGTCATGTCCGTGTTCGGCGTGATCGGCCTCGTGATCTACGGCCTCACGGGCCTGTTGATCGTCTATGCCATCCTGTCCTGGGTCCAGGCGCAGTCGCCGCTGTACGACGTGATCGGCCGCCTGGTGGCGCCGCCCCTGCGGCCGCTGCGGCGTCTGGTGCCGCTGGTGGGCGGCATGGACCTCACGCCGCTGGTCCTGCTGGTGCTGCTGCAAGTGGCATCCATCGTGCTGCAGCACGCCTTGCGGGGCGTGCTGGGCGGCATGGCGCTTTAGTTCACCGCGTCGGCCGGCTGGCGCTGCAGCATCGCCAACGTGCTGGCGATGGTGCGGCGCAGGTCCTTGCGGTTGCAGATCAGGTCGACCGCCCCCTTCTGCTGGAGGAACTCGGCGCGCTGGAAGCCGTCGGGCAAGGTCACACGCACGGTGGACTCGATCACGCGCGGGCCGGCGAAGCCGATCAGCGCCTTCGGTTCGGCAATGACCAGGTCGCCGACGAAGGCGAAGCCCGCGCTCACGCCACCCATGGTCGGATCGGTCAGCACGCTGATGTAGGGCAGGCCCTTCTTGGCCAAGCGCGTCAGCGAGGCGTTGGTCTTGGCCATCTGCATCAGCGACAACAGGCCTTCCTGCATGCGCGCACCGCCGGTGGCAGTGAAGCAGATGAAGGGCACCTTCTGGTCGATGGCAGCGTGCACGCCGCGCACGAAGCGCTCGCCCACCACGCTGCCCATGCTGCCGCCCATGAACTCGAACTCGAAGCAGGCAACCACCACGTTCAATCCGTGGAGCGCGCCGCCCATGACGACCAGCGCATCCGTTTCCTCGGTGTTGTCCAGCGCTTCCTTGAGCCGCTCGGGGTACTTGCGGCTGTCCTTGAACTTGAGCGGGTCCATGGGCAGGACTTCGTGGCCGATCTCGTAGCGGCCCTCGGGGTCCAGGAAGCTGTCCAGGCGCGCGCGGGCGCCGATGCGGTGGTGGTGGCCGCAGGTCGGGCAGACGTTCAGGTTCTTTTCGAGATCCGTCTTGTAGAGCACGCTCTCGCAACTCGGGCACTTGATCCACAGGCCCTCGGGCACCTGGCGGCGCTCGGCGGGGTCGCTGGGCTGGATCTTGGCGGGAAGCAGTTTTTCGAGCCAGGACATGGGATTGGCTACTCCGGTGGGACGAACGGGGGAAGGATTATGCGTCGAGCGCCGAACGGATGCCGCGCAGGAAGTCGGCGGCCGTGCCGGCGACCCGGTCACGCGGCTGCTGGTCGAGCAACTGGATGATCCGGCTGCCGATGACCACGGCGTCGGCCACGCGGCCCACGGCCTGGGCCGAGGCGGCGTCGCGGATGCCGAAGCCGACACCCACGGGCAGGTGCACATGGCGGCGGATGCGCGGCAGCATGGCCTCGACCGCGGCCGTGTCCAGCGTGCCGGCTCCCGTCACACCCTTGAGCGAGACGTAGTAGACGTAGCCGCTGGCAACCTCGGCCACCTGGCGCATGCGCTCGTCGGTCGAGGTCGGCGCCAGGAGGAAGATCAGGTCGATGCCCTTGGCACGCAGGCGGGCCGCGAAGTCCACGCACTCCTCGGGCGGGTAGTCCACGACCAGCACGCCGTCGACACCGGCGGCCGCCGCGTCGCGCGGGAAGCTGTCAGCACCATGGCGCTGCTCGTAGCGCTCGACCGGGTTGGCGTAGCCCATCAGCACCACGGGCGTCTGCGCGTCCTGGTCGCGGAAGGTCTTCACCATCGCGAGGACTTCGGCCATGCCGATGCCCAGCGCCAGGGCCTTTTCTCCGGCGGCCTGGATCACCGGCCCGTCCGCCATCGGATCGCTGAACGGCACGCCGAGCTCGATCACGTCGGCGCCGGCCGCGACCATGGCGTGCATGAGTTCGGGCGTGACGTCGGCGTAGGGGAAGCCGGCCGTCACGTAGGGGATCAGGGCCTTGCGGCCGTCCGCTTTGAGCCTGGCGAAGGTGGCTTGGATGCGGCTCATGCCCGACCTCCCTTCACGGCGTGGCCGCGCATGGAGGGCCTGTCGTAGAAGTCCTCGCCGGACAGGTCGGCCACGGTGCCGATGTCCTTGTCGCCGCGGCCGGACAGGTTAACGAGGATGCTCTGGTCGGGCCGCATGGTCGGCGCCAGCTTGCGGGCGTAGGCGAAGGCGTGGCTGGATTCCAGCGCGGGGATGATGCCTTCGGTGCGACACAGGTAATGGAAGGCCTCGAGCGCCTCGGTGTCCGTCACACCCACGTATTCCGCGCGGCCGATGTCCTGCAGGTGCGCGTGCTCGGGACCCACGCCGGGGTAGTCCAGTCCCGCGCTGATGCTGTGCGTTTCGGTCACCTGGCCGTTGGCGTCCTGCAGCAGGTAGGTGCGGTTGCCGTGCAGCACACCGGGGCTGCCGCGCTGCAGCGAAGCCGCGTGCTTGCCGCTGTCCAGGCCCTGGCCGGCGGCCTCCACGCCGATCAGGCGCGTGTCCGCATGGCCGATGTAGGGATAGAAGATGCCGATGGCGTTGCTGCCGCCGCCCACGCAGGCCAGCACCGCGTCGGGCTGGTCGCTCTTGCAGCCGGCAGAAAGCAGCATCTCGGGCATCTGCACCAGGCACTCGTTGCCGATCACACTCTGGAAGTCGCGCACCATCATGGGGTAGGGGTGCGGGCCGGCCACGGTGCCGATGATGTAGAAGGTGTCGTCCACGTTGGCGACCCAGTCGCGCATGGCCTCGTTGAGCGCGTCCTTGAGCGTCTTGCTGCCGCTCTCGACGGGCACCACCGTGGCGCCCAGCAGCTTCATGCGGAACACGTTGGGGCTTTGGCGCTTGACGTCTTCGCTGCCCATGTAGACCACGCATTGCAGGCCGTAGCGCGCGCAGATGGTGGCGGTGGCCACGCCGTGCTGGCCGGCGCCGGTTTCGGCGATCACACGCGGCTTGCCCATGCGCTTGGCCAGCATGGCCTGGCCGATCACGTTGTTGATCTTGTGCGCGCCGGTGTGGTTGAGGTCTTCGCGCTTGAGGAAGATTTGCGCGCCGCCGTGTTCCTGGCTGCTGCGCGCGGCATGGTAGATGGGCGAGGGCCGGCCGACGAAATGCGCCAGCTCGCTCTTGAATTCGGCGATGAACGCCGGGTCGTTCTGGTAGCGGGCATAGGCCTCGCGCAGTTCGGCGATGGCGTGGGTCAGCGTCTCGGAGACGAAGCTGCCGCCGTAGGGGCCGAAATGGCCCGAGGCATCAGGCTGTTGATAAGGGGTCGACATCTTGAATCTTTGCAAAGTGCGCGTCGGCGGCGCGGACGGCCGCGACGAAGCGGTTGATCTTGTCGGCGTCCTTGATGCCCTTGGAGGCTTCGACGCCGGAACTCACATCAACGGCCAGCGACAGCGCGCGTGGCCGCACCTGCAAGATGCCATCGGTCACGTTTGCAGGCGTGAGTCCACCACTCAAGACGAGGTGAGAGTCGACGCTTGTTGGCAGGAGTGACCAATTGAATGCCTTGCCGCCGCCGCCGTATCCCTCGACATGGGCGTCGAGCAGGATGGCCTGGGCTTGGGAAAAGTCGGCCGCGAATCTTACCAAGTCGAACGAGTCTGCGTTTTCATCCAGTGGTATGCGGGCCGCACGCACGAAGGGCCGGGCCGGCCGTGCCGTGGCGGCCAGGCACTGGGCCGGTGTTTCGTCGCCATGGAACTGCACCATGGCGCCGGGCACTTGGTCGCAGGCGGCGGCGACCTCTTGCGGCGGCGTGTTGACGAACAGCAGCACGGGCGTGACGAAGGGCGGCAGGCGGCGTGCGAGCTCGGCTGCGCGGCGCGGCGTGACGTAACGCGGGCTCTTCTCGTACAGCACGAAGCCGACGGCGTCGGCACCCGCGGCAACGGCGGCGTCCAAGTCCTGTTCGCGCGTGATGCCGCAGATCTTGATGCGGGTTCTGGTCATGGGGAAAACCTTGGGCCCCGGCGGGCCGCGGTAGGAGCGTTCTCAGTGCGAGAACCGCTCAGGGGAGCCAATCATAGGCAGCCGTGCGTTCCGGCAGGCCCCAATGGTCTTCGTAGCGCGGGCCCAGAAAGTACAGGCCGTCGGGAGAAAAGGTGGGCGCCGCCACCTGACGGTTGCGCGCGGCCAGCACCTCGGCCATCCATGGAACGGGCCGGTCTCCCTTGCCGACCACGAGCAGGCAGCCCATGAGATTGCGGATCATGTGGTGCAGGAAGGCATCGGCCTCGAACTCGAAGCGCCAGTAGGCGCCGCGCCGCGTGATGTCGATGCGGCGCATGGTCTTCACCGGCGTGCGGGCCTGGCACTGCGCGGCGCGGAACGAGCTGAAGTCGTGCTCGCCCAGCAGCAAGCGGGCCGCCGCCTGCATGGGCGCCTGGTCCAGCGGGCGGTGCACCCAGCCGACGCGGCCGCGCTCCACACTGGGCCGCACGGGCGACTGCATGAGCACGTAAGCGTAGCGCCGGCCGATGGCACTGGCGCGCGCGTGGAACTGCTCGGTCACCGGATGGGCCCATTGCACGGCGATGTCGCCGGGCAGGTAGCTGTTGGTGCCGCGCACCCAGGCGTGCATCTCGCGCTGGATGGCGGTGTCGAAGTGCACGACCTGCATGAGGCCGTGCACGCCGGCGTCGGTGCGACCGGCGCAGATGGTGCCGATCTCCTGCCGCGCGAAGCTGCGCAGTGCCGCCTCGAGCTTGTCCTGGACGGTCTTGCCCGAAGGCTGGCTTTGCCAGCCGTCGTAGGCCTGGCCCGCATAGCTGACCCCGAGTGCCAGACGCACCGAATCTCCCCCTTGCCCGCGCGCCGCTCAGCCGAGGTCGGCCAGGAAACGCTGGGCCCGGGTCCTGAGCGGCCCGGTGGCCTCGGCCAGCACCTCTTCGGCCAGCGCACGTGCGCCGTCGTCGTCGCCGATGGCCTGGAACTCCTCGGCCAGGGCTAGCTTGGTGGCGAGCGGGTCGTCGGCGTCCGGTTCGGCAGCAGTCTCGGCAGCGGCAGGGGGGCTGGCCGAATCGCCCAGGTCCAGCGACAGTGAGCCCAGGTCGAAGGGCAGCAGGTCGGAATCGGCCGCCGGCGCGGGCGATGGGGGCGACAGCGGTGCCTTGTAGGTACTCTGCACGTCGAAGTCGAGGTCCATGGCCTCGGCCATGGGCGGTGCCGGGGGCTCGGCATCGGGCGCAGGCTTGGCCGGGACGGCCGGCGGCGGGGTGTCGTCGTCGCCGAGATCCAGGCTGATGTCCGGCATGGGCTGCAGCGCGGGTGACGGTGGCGTGGGCGGCGCCGGCGTGGCGTCCATTTCCAGCACTGCATCGTCGTCTTCGGCCGGCGACGGCGCGGGGGCAACGCCTGCGACGGCGGCAGCCGCGGCCGCAGTGCCGAGTCGCGCCACAGCGGCATCCCGCCAGAGCGGGTTTTCCGGCTGCAGCGCACGGCCCAGCGCGGCAGTGGCTTCCCATTCGGGGCCGGTGCCGCCGGTCAGCGCGTGCACTTTCTCGGCCGTGGCCTGCAGCGCAATCGCGTCGCGGCGCTTGGCGTAGATCTCGGCCAGCTTAGCATGGAGGGCCACGCGCTCGGGCGTGGTGCGCAGGGCCTCCTTGAGGATCTCCTCGGCCTGCAAGTCGCGACCATAGGCCAGGTAGACCTCGGCCTCCGCCACCGGATCAACCTCGCTGCTGGTGTCGAATTGACTCGGCGAATAGACGGCCGAGGCTGCGGCTTCGCTCTCCGCGGCGGTGTCCACGTGCCGGCCACCGCTGCCGGCGAAGAACGACTCCACGGGCTCTTGCAGGCGGCTTTCTTCTTCGGCGGCCTGGCGGCGCTGGCGTGCACGGTAGATTCCCAGTGCAGCCAGCAGGGCGATCAGTGCCGCCGCTGCGGCCAGCAACCAGGGGTTGCGGCGCAGGCCATTGAGCAGGCCGCCCTCTTGCTGCGCTGCCGGCAGGGGGCCGGGGGCAGGCATGGCCTTGTCGGCGGCGGGCGGCTCGACCGCGGGCGCCGATGCGGCGGGCTCCTGCGGGGGCGCGGCGGCTTCAGGGTCTGGCGCAGAGGTGGGAGCCGGTGGGGCGGCCGAGGCTGCGGGTTCCGGCGCAGGCGCGGACGAGGGTGCAGGCGCAGACGAAGGCGCGGAGGCGGCAGGCGCAGTACTGCCGGCGCCCAGCTTGTTCAGCGCCTCGATGTTGCGCGAGAGTTCCGCGACACGTTCGGACGCCTCCTGGCTGGCCTTCTCGCGCGCGATCTTTTCCTCCTGCGCGCGGCTTCGCACGCCACCCTTGGACAAGGTCAGCCGGTCCGGTGCCGTCGCCACGGGCCGGCTGTCGTCGACCTTGCCCTGCACGCGTCCGCTGGCCGAACGTTGGGCGCCGCCAGGCACCGTGGGCACTTGGCCTGCCATCTGGGTGCGGTAGGCGTTGAAGTCACGCGCCTGGGCTGCGATCGTGCGCGTGGCCTCGTCCGCGGGAACGGCCGCGGCTTCGCTGGCACTGGGCAGGTCCAGCACGGCACCGGCCCGCAGGCGGTTGACGTTGCCGTCGATGAAGGCGTTCGGGTTGCCGCGCAGCATGGCGACCAGCATCTGGTCGAGCGAAATGTTGGGCGGTCGGTTGGCGGAGGCAATGCGGCTGGCCGTGTCGCCGCGGCGCACGGTGGTGGTGCCGGGGGGCGT
Source organism: Variovorax boronicumulans (assembly GCF_007677875.1). Taxonomy (GTDB): domain Bacteria; phylum Pseudomonadota; class Gammaproteobacteria; order Burkholderiales; family Burkholderiaceae_C; genus Pseudorhodoferax; species Pseudorhodoferax boronicumulans_A. The sequence goes on from NZ_VEDO01000023.1 coordinate 72,726, forward strand.
GGTCGATGCTGGCGCGGAGGTAGGCGCTGACGCGGCCGCGCGTGGTGGCATCGGCGCAGCGGGCGCAGGGGCTTGCGCGGGCGCCGTGGTCGGTGCCGGGGCTGGCGGCGTCGCCGCCACAGGTGGTGCCGGCGGGCGCGCGGGCGGGGCGGGTGCTGGAGCGGGCGCAGTGGCCGCGGCGGGCGGCAACTGCGGCGCCGTCGGTGCTGCAGCCTGGGCCTGGCGCTGCGACGGCGGGTCCAGCAACAAGGTGTAGTCGCGCACGACCCTGCCCGAGGCCCAGTTGGCTTGCAGGATCAAGTCGATGAAGGGCTCGCGGACGGGCTGGTCGCTGCTGAGCCGCAGCACGGCGCGGTCATCGGCCCGGCGTGCGCGTTCGATGCGGACGGTGCCCAGCGCTGCGTTGTATTCGAGCCCTGCTGCGCGAAAGGCCTGCGGCGTGGCGATCGCGGCCTGCAGTGTGCGGGATTCTTCTTCCGTGAGATCCGGCAGTTCGATCTCGGCGCGCAACGGCTCGCCAAGCGCCGACTGGACCGTCGCCCGGCCCAGCGTCAAGGCCTCGGCCTGCTGCAGCGGCGCCAGCAGGGCCGCGGTGGCGGTTGCGGCCGCCATGCTCCGCCTCCAGTGCTGCGACGCCGGCTTCATCTGGGGTGTGTCATCGGCCTGTTCAACAGCATTGGAACGTTTGATCATGCAAATGGACGGGCCGACTTGGTTACTAAAAAGGACGGTAGCAGCAATGCTTTAGGCTGACAAGCTCAAGCGGGTTCGGAACTGGCGCTGCATCGGAGCGCGTATTCTCGCTGCACTGCGATGTTGCCAGACGACAACGGCCCGCCAGGGCGGGCCGTGTCATTGGGCGTCAGGCGGTTCAGGCTTGCAGCAGCACGCGCAGCGTGCGGCGCAGCGGCTCGGCCGCACCCCAGAGCAGCTGGTCGCCGATCGTGAAGGCGCCCAAGTACTCCGGCCCCATGGCCAGCTTGCGGATGCGGCCGACCGGGATGTTCAGCGTGCCGGTGGTGGCCACGGGTGTCAGGCCACGGAGCGTGTCCTCGCGCGTGTTCGGCACCACGCGGACCCAGTCGTTGTCCTGCGCGATCATGGCTTCGATGTCCGCGAGCGGCACGTTCTTCTTGAGCTTGAAGGTCAGCGCCTGGCTGTGGCAGCGCATGGCGCCGATGCGCACGCAGAAGCCGTCGACCGGGGTGATGCCGGTGCCGAAGGACGGGCCCTGGCCCAGGATCTTGTTGGTCTCGGCGCCGCCCTTCCACTCTTCCTTGGACATGCCCCACTCGGCATCGTCCTGCGACTTGCCCAGGCCCAGGTCCTTGTCGATCCAGGGGATCAGGCTGCCGCCCAGCGGCACGCCGAAGTTGGCGGTCTCGTCGGCAGTGAGCGCCTTCTGCTTGGCCAGCACCTTGCGGTCGATCTCGAGGATGGCGGACTTGGGGTCGTTGAGCAGGTCACGCACCTCGCCGTGGATGCTGCCGAACTGCGTCAGCAGCTCGCGCATGTGCTGGGCGCCGCCACCGGAGGCGGCCTGGTAGGTCATGGTGCTCATCCACTCGACCAGGCCAGCCTTGTACAGCGCGCCCACGCCCATCAGCATGCAGCTCACGGTGCAGTTGCCGCCGATCCAGTTCTTGCCGCCCTTGGCCAGCGCGCGCTGCATCACGGGCAGGTTCACGGGGTCGAGCACGATGACGGCGTCGTCCTTCATGCGCAGCGTGGAGGCGGCGTCGATCCAGTGGCCGTTCCAGCCCGCGGCGCGCAGCTTGGGGAACACCTCGGTGGTGTAGTCGCCGCCCTGGGCCGTGATGATGATGTCGCAGCGCTTGAGCGCGTCGATGTCGTAGGCGTCCTTGAGCGTGGTCTCGTTCTTGGCCTGCGCGGGGGCCTTGCCGCCCGCGTTGGAGGTCGAGAAGAACACCGGCTCGACCAGCGCGAAATCGCCCTCGGCTTGCATGCGGTCGATCAGGACCGAGCCGACCATGCCGCGCCAGCCGACGAGGCCGACCAGATTACCTACCTTCATCACATTGCCCTTTCAAGTAAAAACAAACAGCGCCTCGCGGACTGCTCGCCTGGCGCGTCGGAGGCCAGGAAGGGCGCACGACGAACCAGGCTGGATCAGCCCGTAATGGTGGTCGTGGTTTTGGTGGAGATGTCGGCCGCCCCAACCACCCCGGAGGGCGTGGTTGCTTGCATCCGCGTGCCGAACGGCACGGACAGGATTGCGGAGCAGGCAGCGGCGGACATGGGGCGGGATTCTAGCCCAGCGCCTTCAGGACTGCATCGCCCATCTCGCGCGTGCCGACCTTGGTCGTGCCTTCGCTGTGGATGTCGGGCGTGCGCAGGCCCTGGGCCAGCACCTTCTGCACGGCCGCTTCGATGCGGTCGGCAGCGGCTGCCTGGTTCAGCGAGAAGCGCAGCATCATCGCGGCCGACAGGATGGTGGCCAGCGGGTTGGCCACGCCCTTGCCGGCGATGTCGGGTGCGCTGCCATGGCTGGGCTCGTACAGGCCCTGGTTGCTGCTGTTCAGGCTGGCCGAGGGCAGCATGCCGATGGAGCCGGTCAGCATCGCGGCCGCGTCGGACAGGATGTCGCCGAACATGTTGCCGGTGACGACCACGTCGAACTTCTTGGGCGCCTTGACCAGCTGCATCGCGGCGTTGTCCACGTACATGTGGTCGAGCTCCACATCGGGGTACTCCTTGCCGATCTCGGTGACCACGTCCTTCCAGAGCTGGAAGGTTTCCAGCACGTTGGCCTTGTCCACGCTGGTCACGCGCTTGTTGCGCTTGCGGGCGGCCTCGAAGGCCACGCGGGCGATGCGCTCGATCTCCGGGCGCGTGTAACGCATGGTGTCGAAGGCTTCCTCGGCACCGGGGAAGTGGCCGTCGGGCGAGACGCGCCTTCCGCGCGGCTGGCCGAAGTAGATGTCGCCGGTCAGCTCGCGGATGATCAGGATGTCCAGGCCCGCGACCAGCTCGGGCTTGAGGCTGGAGGCGCCGACGAGCTGCTCGTAGCAGATGGCGGGGCGGAAGTTGGCGAACAGGCCCAGGTTCTTGCGCAGGCCCAGGATGGCCTGCTCGGGCCGCAGCGGGCGGTCCAGCGTGTCGTACTTCCAGTCGCCGACGGCGCCGAACAGCACGGCGTCGGCTTCCTTGGCCAGCTTGAGCGTGGCCTCGGGCAGCGGGTGGCCATGGGCGTCGTAGGCGGCGCCGCCGACCAGGGCGGTTTCCATCTCGAACGGAAGGTCCAGCGCCTTCAGGACGCGGACGGCCTGCTCGACGATTTCGGTGCCGATGCCGTCACCCGGCAGAACTGCGATTTTCATGTGTGAAGAAGGTTGGTTGATAGATCAGGCGGACAGCATGGTGTTGGCCAGCCAGGGCTTGGCCGCCAGGCGCTCGGCCTCGAAGGCGCGGATCTTGTCGGCATGGCGCAGCGTCAGGCCGATGTCGTCGAAGCCGTTGAGCAGGCAGTACCTGCGGAAGGGCTGCACCTCGAAGGCGATCTCCTCGCCCTGCGGCCGCACGATGACCTGGCGCTCCAGGTCCACGGTCAGCTGGTAGCCCGGGAAGGCGAAGCACTCGTCGAACAGCTGGGCGATCGTGGCCTCGGGCAGCACGATGGGCAAGAGGCCGTTCTTGAAGCTGTTGTTGAAGAAGATGTCGGCAAAGCTCGGCGCGAGGATGGCGCGGAAACCGTACTGGTCCAGCGCCCACGGCGCATGCTCGCGCGAGGAGCCGCAGCCGAAGTTCTTGCGCGCCAGCAGGATGGAGGCGCCCTGGTAGCGCGGCTGGTTCAGCACGAAGTCGGGGTTGGGCTTGCGCTGGGACTCGGGCACGCCGGGCTCGCCCTTGTCCAGGTAGCGCCACTCGTCGAACAGGTTGACGCCGAAACCGGTCTTCTTGATCGACTTCAGGAACTGCTTGGGAATGATGGCGTCGGTGTCGACGTTCTCGCGGTCCATGGGCGCGACGAGGCCCTGGTGGATGGTGAATTTCTGCATGGGGTACTCCTGGGTTTATTTGGCCGAGCGCTCGATGGCTTCGCCGGCGCGTTGCACGTCCTTGCCCACGCCCTTGACGGTGTTGCAGGCGGCCAGCGCGAGGGCAGCGGCGAGCAGCAATGCGGTGGTGGCTTTCACGGCAGGCTCCTTCAGGCGAACTGGCGCACGTCGACGAAATGGCCGTGCACGGCGGCAGCGGCGGCCATGGCCGGGCTCACCAGGTGGGTGCGGCCCCCGGCACCCTGGCGGCCTTCGAAGTTGCGGTTGCTCGTGGAGGCGCAGCGCTCGCCCGGCTCCAGCCGGTCGGCGTTCATGGCCAGGCACATGGAGCAGCCCGGCTCGCGCCACTCGAAGCCCGCGGCCTTGAAGATCTCGTGCAGGCCTTCGCGCTCGGCCTGTTCCTTCACGAGGCCCGAGCCCGGCACGACCATGGCGAGCTTGACGTTCTTGGCCACCTTCTGGCCCAGCTTCTTGACCACGGCCGCGGCCTCGCGCATGTCCTCGATGCGGCTGTTGGTGCAACTGCCGATGAAGACCTTGTCGACGAAGACGTCGCCCAGCGGCTTGCCCGGCTCCAGGTTCATGTAGGTCAACGCCCGCTCGATGGCGCCGCGCTTGTTGGAGTCCTTCTCCTTGTCCGGATCGGGCACGCGGCCGTCGATGCCCAGCACCATCTCGGGCGAGGTGCCCCAGGTGACCTGCGGCACGATCTGCGTGGCGTCCAGTTCGACCACGGTGTCGAACCTGGCGCCGGGGTCGGAGTGCAGCGTCCTCCAGTAGGCCACGGCCTGGTCCCAGGCCACGCCGGTGGGTGCCAGGGGACGGCCCTTGACGTACTCGATGGTCTTGTCGTCCACGGCCACCAGGCCGGCGCGCGCGCCGGCTTCGATGGCCATGTTGCACACCGTCATGCGGCCTTCCATGGACAGGCCGCGGATGGCCGAGCCGGCGAACTCGATGGTGTAGCCCGTGCCGCCGGCCGTGCCGATCTTGCCGATGATGGCCAGCACGATGTCCTTGGCGGTCACGCCCTTGGCCAGCTGGCCTTCGATCTTGACGAGCATGTTCTTGGCCTTCTTGGCCAAGAGCGTCTGCGTCGCCATCACGTGCTCCACCTCGCTGGTGCCGATGCCGTGGGCGAGCGCACCGAAGGCGCCGTGCGTGCTGGTGTGGCTGTCGCCGCAGACGACGGTCATGCCCGGCAGCGTGGCGCCGTTCTCCGGGCCGATCACGTGCACGATGCCCTGGCGCTTGTGCAGGAAGGGGAAGAACGCGGCCGCGCCGAACTCCTGGATGTTGGCGTCCAGCGTGGTGATCTGCTCCTTGCTGATCGGGTCGGCGATGCCGTCGTAGCCCTGTTCCCAGCCCGTGGTCGGCGTGTTGTGGTCGGCCGTGGCCACGATGGAGCTGATGCGCCAGACCTTGCGGCCGGCCTGGCGGATGCCTTCGAAGGCCTGCGGGCTCGTGACCTCGTGCACCAGGTGGCGGTCGATGTAAAGAATGGCCGTGCCGTCTTCCTCGGTGTGGACGGTGTGCTCGTCGAAGATCTTGTCGTAGAGGGTGCGTGCACCCGTAGGGCTGGTGGTGAGGCTCATGGGCTTCTTTCGTGGGGGACTGATTTGTTCAAACGGCGACGGCCTGGTCCGCGGACTGCGGCTCATCGGTCGTTTCGGGTGGCGGCGTCAGGTGCTCGACCAGCAGCCGCGCCGTGACCGGCAGCGTGGAGAAGTCGCGCGCCACCATGCGGATCTGGCGCTCGGCCCAGGGGTCGCTGAGCGGCACATGCTCGAGGTCGCCGACGCCGTGCATGAGCTCGAACGCGCGCAGCGGCATCACGCCGATGCCTAGGCCGTTGTGGATCATGCGGCACATCGCGTCCAGGCCCGTGACCTGGATGCGCAGCTTGATGGTGTGGCCCAGCTGCGCGGCGGCGCTGCGCGTGGCCAGGTGGATGGAACTGTTGCTGGGCAGGCCGACCTGGTCGAAGGCCAGCGAAGCTTCGTAGGGCACGGCACCGCGGCCGGCCAGCGCGTGGCCACGGGGCACAATCAGCACGAGACGGTCGCACCGGTAGGCGCGCGTCTGCAGCGCGTCGCCCACGGACTCGGCCGCCGCGGCATTGCAGATGCCCAGGTCGGCCGCGCCTTCCTGCACGGCGCGCACGATCTCGCTGGACAGGTGCTCCTCCAGGTCGATCTTGATGCCGCCGTGGGCGCGCACGAAGGCGCCCAGGTCTTCCGGCAGGAACTGCACGATGGCCGAGATGCTGGCGTGCACGCGCACGTGGCCGCGCACACCGTCGGCGTACTCGCTGAGCTCGCCCTGCATGCGGTCCAGGCTGAACAGCACCGAGCGGGCATGGTGGAGCAGGCTTTCGCCGGCCGGCGTGAGGTCCACGCCGCGCGCGTGGCGGTACAGCAGCGTGGTCTGCAGCAGGGTTTCCAGGTCCGACAGCCGCTTGCTGACGGCCGAGGCGGCGATGAACTCCCGCTCGGCCGCCTTGCCGATGCTGCCCAATTCGTAGACGGCCACGAACAGCTGCAGCGATGTGAGGTCGATGCGGCGGGCAAAGTTGCGTTCGGACGGCTTCATCATGGCAGGGCATCGCCTGTGGCGACGGGGCGGCCATTTTCCTATGGTTTTCGCTCACAGGGCATCGCCGATTACGATGCCCCTCCTGCCGGCAGCGGACGAGAAAAAGCCCCGCGGGCAGGAAGCCGGCGGGGCTGGGCGCGGGGGGCGGTGGTCGCTCAGCGCGTGGCGATCGGCGGCACGTCGCGCTTGACGGAACCCGTGAACAACTGACGCGGGCGGCCGATTTTGTACTCGGGGTCGCCGATCATCTCGTTGAGCTGGGCGATCCAGCCCACCGTGCGGGCCAGCGCGAAGATGGCCGTGAACAGCGGCACCGGGATGCCGATGGCGCGCTGCACGATGCCCGAGTAGAAGTCCACGTTCGGGTACAGCTTGCGCGAGACGAAGTACTCGTCTTCCAAGGCGATCTTTTCCAGCTCCTTGGCCAGCTTGAACAGCGGGTCCTTTTCTAGTCCCAGCTCGGTCAGCACCTCGTTGCAAGTCTCCTGCATGAGCTTGGCGCGCGGGTCGTAGTTCTTGTAGACCCGGTGGCCGAAGCCCATCAGCTTGACGCTGGAGTTCTTGTCCTTGACCTTCTTGATGAACTCGCCGATCTTCTCCACGCCACCTTCCTTCTGGATGTCGTAGAGCATGTTCAGCGCGGCCTCGTTGGCGCCGCCGTGGGCCGGGCCCCACAGGCAGGCGACGCCGGCAGCGATGGCGGCGAACGGATTGGTGCCCGAGGAGCCGCACAGGCGCACTGTGGAGGTGGAGGCGTTCTGCTCGTGGTCGGCGTGCAGGATGAAGATGCGGTCCAGCGCACGTTCCAACACCGGGCTGACCTTGTACTCCTCGCAGGGCGTGGCGAACATCATGTGCAGGAAGTTGCCTGCATAGCTGAGGTCGTTGCGCGGGTACATGTACGGCTGGCCGATGGTGTACTTGTAGGCCATCGCGACCAGCGTCGGCATCTTGGCGATCAGGCGGATCGCGGAGATGTCGCGGTGCTCGGGATTGTTGATGTCCGTGCTGTCATGGTAGAAGGCCGACAAGGCGCCGACCAGGCCGGTCATGATGGCCATCGGGTGCGCATCACGGCGGAAACCACGCAGGAAGAACTGCATCTGCTCGTTGACCATGGTGTGGTTGGTCACGAGCTTGGTGAACTTGCTCTTGTCGGCCTGGTTCGGCAGTTCGCCGTGCAGCAGCAGGTGGCAGGTTTCCAGGTAGTCGCAGTTGGTGGCCAACTGCTCGATCGGGTAGCCGCGGTACAGCAACTCGCCCTTGTCGCCGTCGATGTAGGTGATGGACGACTGGCACGACGCCGTGGAGAGGAAGCCAGGGTCGTAGGTGAACATCCCCGTCTGCGCGTACAGCTTGCGGATGTCGACGACATCCGGACCCACGCTGCCCTGGTACACCGGCAACTCGACGCTCGGACTGCCATTGCTGAACGACAGCGTGGCTTTGTTTTCGGCTAGTTTCATGTTCACCCTTTCAGCGGTTTTCTCTCAACAGATCGAGGACAGCGCGCGTGTCGGCGTTGTCCAGCGCAGGACTGACCTGGGCCAGCGTCTTGCGTGCCAGTTGCAGGTCGAGCAGGTCGTGGTCTCCCAACTCCATCAGTTGCGACAGGGCCTGGGCCTGTGTCACGTTGATCCGTGGGCCGTGGCGTTCGAAGAAACGTTCGAGGAACAGATCGTTCTCCAGCAGGCCGCGCCGGCAGCGCCAGCGCAGCATCGCCAGCGCGCGTTCGTCCAAGACTTCCTGCGCTTGTGCCACGGTATCAGACGGTGCGCAGCACCATCATCTCCTTGATTTTTCCGATGGCCTTGGTCGGGTTCAGGTGCTTGGGGCACACGTCCACGCAATTCATGATCGTGTGGCAGCGGAACAGGCGGTACGGGTCTTCCAGGTTGTCCAGGCGCTCGGCGGTGGCTTCGTCGCGGCTGTCGGCGATGAAGCGATAGGCCTGCAGCAGGCCGGCCGGGCCGACGAACTTGTCCGGGTTCCACCAGAAGCTCGGGCAGCTCGTGGAGCAGCTCGCGCACAGGATGCACTCGTACAGGCCGTTCAGCTCTTCGCGCTCCTCGGGCGATTGCAGGCGCTCCTTGTCCGGGGCCAGGCTCTCGGTGATGAGGTAGGGCTTGATCGAGTGGTACTGCTTGAAGAACTGCGTCATGTCCACGATCAGGTCGCGGATCACGGGCAGGCCGGGCAGCGGCTTCAGGACCACGGGGTCCTTCAGCGTGTTCATGTTGGTCAGGCAGGCCAGGCCGTTCTTGCCGTTGATGTTCATCGCGTCCGAACCGCAGACGCCTTCGCGGCAGGAGCGGCGGAACGAGATCGACGGGTCCTGTTGCTTGAGCTTGACCAGGGCGTCCAGCAGCATGCGCTCGCTCCCGTCGAGCTCGATCTCGACGGTCTGCATGTAGGGCTTGGCGTCCTTGTCCGGGTCGTAGCGGTAGATTTGGAATGTGCGCTTCATCGTGGGGGCCTTGTTAGAACGTGCGGACCTTGGGCGGGATCGAATCGACCGTCAGGGGCTTCAGGTTGACCGGCTTGTAGGTCAGGTTGTTGCCCGCGCTGTGCCACAGCGTGTGCTTCATCCATTCCTTGTCGTTGCGGCCCAGCGGGAACTCGGGATGGTCGGCCGGATGCTCGTAGTCGTAGACCGTGTGGGCGCCGCGGCATTCCTTGCGCGCGGCGGCCGAGGTCATGGTGGCCTGGGCCACTTCGATCAGGTTGTCGACTTCGAGTGCTTCCATGCGCGCGGTGTTCCACACCATGGATTTGTCCTTGAGCGTGACGCCCGCCACGCGTTCGCGGATCCCGTTGACCTTGACAACACCCTCGTCCATGCTGGCCTGGGTGCGGAACACGCCGGCGTGCTGCTGCATGGTGCTGCGAATCTCGTTGGCCACGTCCTGTGCGTAGGCGCCGCCCGTGGATTCCTGCAGCTGGTTCAGGCGCGCCAGCGTCTTGTCGCCGGCGTCGGCCGGCAGCGGCTTGTGCTCGCCAGAGCCCTTGACGAATTCGACGATGTGCTTGCCTGCGGACTTGCCGAAGACCAGAAGGTCCAGCAGGGAGTTCGTGCCCAGGCGGTTGGCGCCGTGCACCGAGACGCAGGAGCATTCGCCGACCGCGTACAGGCCGCCCACGATGTTGTTCTGCTGGCCGTCGTGCGTGACGACCTGGCCGTGGATGTTGGTGGGGATGCCACCCATCTGGTAGTGGATCGTCGGCACCACGGGAATCGGTTCCTTGGTGATGTCGACGTTGGCGAAGTTATGGCCGATCTCTTCCACCGAGGGCAGACGCTTGCGGATCGTGTCGGCGCCCAGGTGGTCCAGCTTCATGAGGATGTAGTCCTTGTTGGGACCGCAGCCGCGACCTTCCTTGATTTCCTGGTCCATGGAGCGCGAGACGAAGTCGCGCGGCGCCAAGTCCTTCAGCGTGGGCGCATAGCGCTCCATGAAGCGTTCGCCATTGCTGTTGAGCAGGATGGCGCCTTCGCCGCGGCAGCCTTCGGTCAACAGCACGCCGGCGCCAGCCACCCCGGTCGGGTGGAACTGCCAGAACTCCATGTCCTGCAGAGGAATGCCGGCGCGTGCCGCCATGCCCAGGCCGTCGCCGGTGTTGATGAAGGCGTTGGTCGAGGCCGCGAAGATGCGGCCGGCACCGCCGGTGGCCAGCAGCACGGCCTTGGCCTGCAGCGCGTAGAGCTCACCGGTTTCCAGTTCGAGGGCGGTCACGCCGACCACGTCGCCGTCAGCGTCGCGGATCAGATCGAGCGCCATCCACTCCACGAAGAAGTTGGTCTTGGCCTTGACGTTCTGCTGGTACAGCGTGTGCAGCATGGCGTGGCCGGTGCGGTCGGCCGCGGCACAGGCGCGCTGCACCGGCTTTTCGCCATAGTTGGCGGTGTGGCCGCCGAAGGGGCGCTGGTAGATCGTGCCGTCCGGATTGCGGTCGAACGGCATGCCGAAGTGCTCGAGTTCGATCACGACCTTGGGCGCTTCACGGCACATGAACTCGATCGCATCCTGGTCGCCCAGCCAGTCCGAGCCCTTGATGGTGTCGTAGAAGTGGTAGTGCCAGTTGTCCTCGGACATGTTGCCCAGCGAGGCCGACACGCCGCCCTGTGCCGCCACCGTGTGCGATCGCGTGGGGAAGACCTTGGACAGCGAGGCGACGGACAGGCCGGCGCGGGACAGTTCGAGTGCGGCGCGCATGCCGGAGCCGCCTGCGCCGACGATCACGACGTCGAACTTGCGCTTGTTGATGTTCTGCTTGGTGTAGCTCATGCTCACAGTCTCCAGAGGACTTGGATGGCCCAGCCGGCGCAGCCGACCAGCCAGACGATGGTGAAGATCTGGAGCGCAAGACGCAGCCAGACTGCTGCGGTGATGTAGTCCATGAGCACATCACGCATGCCCACCCATACGTGGTAGAGCAGGGAAAGGATCACGGCAAAGGTCAGCACCTTCATCCATTGGGCGGCGAAGATGCCGGCCCACAGGTCGTAGCCGATCGCGCCCTTGCTCAGCAGCAACTGCGCCAGCACGATGACGGTGAACAGCGCCATGAGCAGGCCGGTGACGCGCTGCGCCAGCCAGTCGCGCAGGCCATAGTGCGCGCCGACGACGACGCGCTTGGATCCGTAATTGACAGCCATGGGGAGACTTTTCCTTGTTGTGATCAGTACACGCCGAACAGCTTCAGGCCCAGCACCAGCGTGAGGCCCAGGCTCAGCACCAGCACGGTGACGGCCGAGGTCTTGCCGAATTGCTTGGTGACGGCGTCGTGGCTGACGTCCATCCACAGGTGGCGCAGTCCGGCGATGAAGTGGTGCAGGTACGCCCACATCATGGCCAGCACCACCAGCTTGAGGAACCAGCCCGGCGCGAAACCCAGGCCCGTGTTGAAGGCGGCCTTGAAGCGGGCGAACGACAGTTCGGAGGAGACCGAGGTGTCGAACATCCAGATGATGAAGGGCATCAGCAGGAACATCAGCACGCCGCTGACGCGGTGCAGGATGGACACCCAGCCGGCCGCCGGCAGGCGGTAGGTCGGCAGGTCTGTCAGGGCATTGATGTTGCGGAACTGCGGGCGTTTGGGTCGTGCTGAGGAGGCGGCTTCTGTCATGAATGCGCTTTCGTGGATGTAACCGCCTTGTAATTGTGTCGCGGCGGTCAGCCCAAAATTCTATTGCAATGCAACAGGGCAAACGCGACGAAGCATTGCAGCGGCAGTCGCAAACGCGTCTGGCTGCGCGCAACTGGTGGGCTGAATCAGCTCAGATCGTTGCGGTAATGGTGCGTGTCGGTGCGGTACAAGCCGCGCCGCAGCTCCATGGGCGTGTCGTTGTAGGTATAGGCCACGCGTTCCACGCTGAGCAGGGGGGTGCCGGCCGGCACCTGCAGGATGTCGGCCTGCTCGGCGTCGGGCAGCACGGCGCGGATCTTCTCCTCGGCGCGCACCATGCGAACGCCGAACTCGGTCTCGAACAGGGCATAGGTGGGGCCGCGGAAGCCGGCCATGCGCTCGGCCGTCAGGCCCTTGAACGGGCCGCCCGGCAGCCAGAGGTCTTCCAGGATGGTGGGGGTCTGGGCGCCGTCCTGCCCCGCGAACGAGAGCACACGCCGGACCTGCATCACCGCGTCGCTGCTGCGCAGCCCCAGCGTGCGCGCGATCTCGGCGCTGGCGCGGGTACGCCGACACTCCAGAAAACGCCTTTGGGCCGGCCCTTCGCGGTTCAGGTCGCCGTCGTCGGGCACCAGTTTCAGGAAGCGGTAGCGCACATGCTGCTCGGTGTGCGTCGCCACGAAGGTGCCCTTGCCCTGGCGGCGCACCAGCAGGTTGTCGCCGGCCAGCTCGTCGACGGCCTTGCGCACCGTGCCCTGGCTCACGCGGTAGCGCGCGGCCAGTTCGATTTCGCTCGGAATCAGTTCGCCGGGCTTCCATTCGCCGGCCTGCAGGCTCTGCAGGATCAGCGCCTTGATTTGCTGGTACAGCGGGCTGAAGGCCGGCGTGGCCAGCGGGCCGGTGTCGGTCGTGGAATCGGAGGTGGGTGCGGGCATGGAACCGGGCGTCTAGCCGGGGAGTCGGGGCCCCCGGCGGGGTTGGGAGGCGCGCGGACAGCGGGCGTTCTGCCAGCCTTCCATGCCCGCGCAGGCGGTGCCGCAACGGGTCGTCACGAGCGGCGCAATCTTATCTTATATAAGACATAAGACAAATTGACCACGTTTGCGGAACACGGGTAAACTCTAGGGCTGTCCCCCGGGCCTGCGCGCTGCTGATTGTTCCGTCGCCTGGGCGGGGGTGTTCCTCCCTCCTTCCTTTTCGGAGCCTTCTTCATGAGCAAAAAGCCTGTCCGCGTGGCCGTCACCGGTGCCGCTGGTCAAATCGGTTACGCCCTCCTGTTCCGCATCGCCTCGGGCGAAATGCTGGGCAAGGACCAGCCGGTGATCCTGCAACTGCTCGAGATCCCCGACGAGAAGGCCCAGAAGGCCTTGAAGGGCGTGATGATGGAATTGGAAGACTGCGCCTTCCCGCTGCTGGCCGGCATGGAAGCCCACAGCGACGCCATGACCGCCTTCAAGGACACCGATTACGCCCTGCTGGTCGGCGCCCGTCCCCGCGGCCCGGGCATGGAGCGGGCCGACCTGCTGGCCGCCAATGCCCAGATCTTCACGGCCCAGGGCAAGGCGCTGAACGCCGTCGCCAGCCGCAACGTCAAGGTGCTGGTGGTCGGCAATCCCGCCAACACCAATGCCTACATCGCGATGAAGAGCGCACCGGACCTGCCGCGCAAGAACTTCACCGCCATGCTGCGCCTGGACCACAACCGCGCGCTGAGTCAGATCGCCGCCAAGACCGGCACGAAGGTCGCCGACATCGAGAAGCTGACGGTCTGGGGCAACCACTCGCCCACGATGTACGCCGACTACCGCTTCGCCACCGTCGGCGGCAAGAGCGTCAAGGACCTCATCAACGACCAGGTCTGGAACGCCGACACCTTCCTGCCCACGGTGGGTAAGCGCGGCGCCGCCATCATCGAGGCGCGTGGCCTGTCCTCCGCCGCGTCGGCCGCCAACGCCGCCATCGACCACATGCGCGACTGGGCGCTGGGTTCCAACGGCAAGTGGGTCACGATGGGCATCCCGTCGGACGGCCAGTACGGCATTCCCAAGGACGTGATGTTCGGTTTCCCGGTCACGACCGAGAACGGCGAGTACAAGCTGGTCGAAGGCCTGGAGATCGACGCGTTCAGCCAGGAGCGCATCAACAAGACGCTCAAGGAACTGCAGGACGAACAGGCTGGCGTCGCCCACCTGCTCTGATCCACGAAGCTTCGCGCGCGACCATGGCCGACTGGAATCCTGCGCTGTACCGTCGCTTCGAGGACGAGCGCACGCGTCCGGCGGCCGAACTGCTGGCCCGTGTGCCCTCGGTGGGCGGGGCCTCGCGTGCGACCTTCGCGGTGGACCTGGGCTGCGGCCCGGGCAACTCCACCGAACTGCTGGTCCGGCGGTTTCCGCAGGCCCGCATCCTGGGCGTCGACAACTCGGCGTCCATGCTGGTCAGTGCGCGCCAGCGCCTGCCCGGCACCGAATTCACCGAAGCCGACATCGCCGCCTGGACGCCCGCGGCGGGCGAGGCTCCCGATCTGCTGTTCGCCAACGCGGCTCTGCAGTGGGTGCCCGACCATGCCGAACTGCTGCCGCGGTTGTTCGGCCTGCTGGCCCCGGGCGGCGTGCTGGCCATCCAGATGCCCGACAACTGGCAGGAGCCCTCGCACCGTTTGATGCGTGAGGTGGCGCGCGACCCGGCCTGGGCGACCGAGATTGGCGATGCCGAAAGCCTGCGCACGCCGCTGCTGGGCATCGGCCGCTACTACGACCTGCTGGCGCCGCTGGCGGCCGAGGTCGACGTCTGGCACACCATCTACCAGCACCGCATGGCCGGCCCGGGCGCCATCGTCGATTGGCTGCGCGGCACGGGCCTGCGGCCCTTCGTCGACCGGCTGTCCGATGCGCAGCGTACCGGCTTCCTGGCCGAGTACGAACGCCGCATCGATGCGGCCTATCCCCTGCGCGCCGACGGCCAGCGTCTGCTGGCCTTCCCGCGCCTGTTCATCGTGGCCCGCAAGGCCGGAGCCACCGCCGCATGAGCCGTTCCCACCCCGCCCACCCACGCGATGTGCTGCTGGGCGCGCACGCTGGCCAGATCGTCCTGCCGGTGTGCGACCACTACAGCGGCGTCGAGCAGCGCATGCGCAAGAGCCTGGCGCTGCAGGCCGAGATGATCGAGGAGTTCGGCGCCTGCGTGTTCGACGTGACGCTGGACTGCGAGGACGGTGCGCCCGTCGGCGGCGAGGCCGAGCATGCCGCGCTGGTCGTCGCGCACGCACAGGCCGCCGACCCGCGCGCCCGCGTGGCCGTGCGTGTGCACCCGGTGGACCACCCGGCCTTCGAGGCCGACATGGCCACCATTGCCGGCCAGGCCGGCAGCCGTCTGGTCCACATCATGGTGCCCAAGGTCGAGAGCGTGCAGGACGTGGAGCGGGCCGAGCGCGCCTTGCTGGCCGCCGGCGCGCCGGACCTGCCGCTGCAGGTGCTGGTCGAGTCGCCCGCCGCCGTGCACCGCGCCTTCGACATCGCCGCGCACCCGCGCGTGCAGTCCATCAGCTTCGGGCTCATGGACTTCGTTTCTGCCCATGCGGGCGCGATCCCGGCCGAAGGCATGAGTGCCCAGGGCCAGTTCACGCATCCGCTGGTGGTGCGCGCCAAGCTCGAGATCGCTTCGGCCTGCCACGCCCATGGCAAGGTGCCCTCGCACTGCGTGGTCACCGAGTTCAGCGATGCCGACGCCATGCGCGCTGCCGCCCGCCGCGCCGCGCGCGAATTCGGCTACACGCGCATGTGGAGCATCCACCCCGCGCAGATCCGTCCCATCGTCGAGGCCCTGGCCCCCAGCGCAGAGGAGATCGACAGGGCGAGCCGCCTGATCCAGGCCGCAGTGTCGGCCGACTGGGCGCCTGTCGCGTTCGAGAAGCAGTTGCACGACCGTGCCAGCTACCGCTACTTCTGGCAGGTGATGGAACGTGCACACCAGACCGGCCGGCCCCTGCCAGCCGAAATGCAGTCCTATTTTTCCGACCATCCGGCCACGACCGCGCCGGCCAAGGAGGCTTGAGCATGTTGAAGTCCACGCTGTTGACCCTGGTTCTGGCCGCCTCGGCCGGTGTTGCATTGGCCCAGAGCGACGCCGCCAAGGCGCCCGCGAAGGCGGCCACCAAGCCGGCTGCGAAGAGCACCGCGGCCAAAGCGCCTGCCACCAGCACAAAGACGACCACCGCCAAGAAGGCCGCGCCCGCGAAGGGCAAGCTCGACGTGGACCAGCTCGCCGCCCACGCGCCGGCCACCGAGGCCGTGCTGGGCGCCGCCGAACTGGCGATCGCCGAACGCGTGCATGTCGGCTCGCTGCCCTGCGAGCTGGGCAACACCGTGCAACTGACGGCCGATGCCAACAAGCCGGGCTATTTCGATCTGCAGATCGCCAAGACGCGTTACCGGCTGGTCCCGGTGCCCACCTCCACGGGCGCCATCCGCCTGGAAGACGCGCATTCCGGCGCGGTCTGGCTGCAGCTGGCCAACAAGTCCATGCTCATGAACCACAAGCTCGGCCAGCGCATGGCCGACGAATGCAAGAGCCCGCAGCAGGTGGCCGTGGCCGAGCAGTTCAAGCTTGCGCCGCCGCCCAGCGTGCTGGACGCCGCGCCTGTGCCGGCGCAGGTGCCCGCTGGCACGGCCGTTGCTGCGCAGCCCGCGGCCAACCGCTGAACGCGCCTGCCCCCCTTTCCCCACATCCCAGAACCGGAGAAGAACGCCATGTTGCAAGCCTACCGTGAACATGTTGCCGAGCGTGCCGCGCTCGGCATCCCGCCGCTGCCCTTGTCGGCGAAACAGACGGCAGAGCTCATCGAACTGCTGAAGGCACCGCCCGCGGGCGAGGAAGCGTTCCTGCTGAACCTGATCACCCACCGCGTGCCGGCCGGCGTGGACGACGCCGCCAAGGTGAAGGCGAGCTATCTGGCGGCCGTGGCCCACGGCACCGAGAAGAGTCCTCTGATCTCCCGCGCCAAGGCGACCGAGCTGCTGGGCACCATGCTGGGCGGCTACAACATCGGCCCCATGGTCGACCTGCTCAAGGACGCCGAAGTCGGCACCGTCGCCGCCGACGGCCTCAAGAAGACGCTGCTCATGTTCGACCAGTTCCACGACGTCAAGGAATTGGCCGACGCCGGCAACGCCAACGCCAAGGCCGTGCTGCAGAGCTGGGCCGACGGCGAATGGTTCACGAGCCGCCCGGAAGTGCCGCAAAGCATCACCTTCACGGTGTTCAAGGTGCCGGGCGAGACCAACACCGACGACCTGTCGCCCGCCCCCGACGCCACCACGCGCCCGGACATTCCGATGCACGCGCTGGCCATGCTCAAGAACAAGCGCGAGGGTGCGCCTTTCGTGCCCGAGGAAGACGGCAAGCGCGGCCCGATTAAGTTCATCCAGGAACTCGTGGCGCGCGGCCTGCCGGTCGCCTATGTGGGCGACGTGGTCGGCACCGGTTCCTCGCGCAAGTCGGCGACCAACTCGGTGCTGTGGTTCACGGGTGAGGACATCCCCTTCATCCCGAACAAGAAGTTCGGCGGCGTGTGCCTGGGCACAAAGATCGCGCCGATTTTCTACAACACCATGGAAGACGCCGGCGCACTGCCGATCGAGCTGGACGTGAGCCAGATGAACATGGGCGACACCGTCGAGTTGCGTCCCTATGAAGGCAAGGCCTTGAAGGACGGCAAGGTCATCGCCGAGTTCCAGGTCAAGAGCGAAGTGCTGTTCGACGAAGTGCGCGCCGGTGGCCGCATCCCCCTGATCATCGGCCGCGGCCTCACCGGCAAGGCGCGCGAAGCGCTGGGATTGCCAGCGTCCACGCTGTTCCGCCTGCCGCAAGCGCCCGTGGATTCGGGCAAGGGCTTCTCGCTGGCGCAAAAGATGGTCGGCCGCGCCTGCGGCCTGCCCGAAGGCCAGGGCGTGCGCCCGGGCACCTATTGCGAACCCAAGATGACCTCGGTCGGTTCGCAAGACACCACGGGCCCGATGACGCGCGACGAGTTGAAGGACCTGGCTTGCCTGGGCTTCTCGGCCGACCTGGTCATGCAATCGTTCTGCCACACGGCCGCCTACCCCAAGAAGGTGGACGTGAAGATGCACCACGAGCTGCCCGACTTCATGAGCACGCGCGGCGGCGTTTCGCTCAAGCCGGGCGACGGCGTGATCCACAGCTGGCTCAACCGCCTGCTGACGCCCGACACCGTGGGCACGGGCGGTGACTCGCACACGCGTTTCCCGATCGGCATCAGCTTCCCGGCCGGCTCTGGCCTCGTCGCCTTCGCGGCCGCCACCGGCGTGATGCCGCTGGACATGCCCGAATCCGTGCTGGTGCGCTTCAAGGGTAAGATGCAGCCGGGCGTGACCTTGCGTGACCTGGTCAACGCGATCCCGCTGTACGCGATCAAGCAAGGCCTGCTGACGGTCGAGAAGAAGGGCAAGAAGAACATCTTCTCCGGTCGCATCCTCGAGATCGAAGGCCTGCCGGACCTCAAGGTCGAACAGGCCTTCGAACTGTCCGACGCCTCGGCCGAGCGCTCGGCTGCCGGCTGCACGGTGCACCTGAACAAGGAGCCGATCGCCGAATACATCAACAGCAACATCACGCTGATGAAGTGGATGATCGCCGAGGGCTACCAGGACGCCCGCACGCTGCAGCGCCGCATCGCCGCGCAGGAAGCCTGGCTCAAGGACCAGCAACTGCTCAAGGCCGACGCCGACGCCGAGTACGCGGCCGTCATCGAGATCGACCTGGCGGACATCCACGAGCCCATCGTGGCCTGCCCGAACGACCCGGACGACGTGAAGACCCTGTCCGACGTGGCTGGCGCCAAGATCGACGAGGTGTTCATCGGCTCGTGCATGACCAACATCGGCCACTTCCGTGCAGCCTCCAAGCTGCTCGAGGGCAAGCGCGACATCCCGGTCAAGCTGTGGATCGCGCCGCCGACCAAGATGGACGCGCAGCAGCTGACCGAGGAAGGCCACTACGGCGTCTTCGGCAACGCCGGTGCACGCACCGAGATGCCGGGCTGCTCGCTGTGCATGGGCAACCAGGCGCAGGTGCGTGAAGGCGCGACCGTGATGTCGACCAGCACGCGCAACTTCCCGAACCGCCTGGGCAAGAACACCAACGTGTACCTGGGCTCGGCCGAACTGGCCTCGATCTGCTCCAAGCTCGGTCGCATCCCGACCAAGGAAGAGTACATGGCCGACATGGGCGTGTTGACGGCGGCCAGCGGCCAGATCTACCAGTACCTGAACTTCAACAAGATCGAGGACTACACGGAAGTGGCGGAGAAGGTTTCGGCCTGACGGGGTCGGCCGCTGAGCCGGGCCCTTCCCGACCCGCAATCAGAACCCGCTTCGGCGGGTTTTCTGCTTTCAGGCGCAGCGCAAGCCATCACCGCTGGCGCTCTCAGATGCGCGAGACATGCCCCGCTGCACGCAGCCCACCACGTCGCTGTGGTGGGACAGCCCGGGGCTGCGCTGTGCTCTCTGGGGTGTCGGTTGTCCGACCGTGTCGGGGGGGCCGTGCCCTGTCGATCGCTCAGCGCGCCCAGCGGCGCTCAAAATCCCAGACTTCCGGAAAGCCGATGCGTTCGCAGAAGTCCTGGAAGCCGAACAGCACCTGGCCCGGCGCGCCGCCGTCGCCGGTGTCCTTGAGCGAACGCAGCGCCTGCTCCATCGCCGCAGCGGCGGCCAGGCTGGTCAGCGCCGGGTAGATGCCGAACGCATAGCCGATCTCGCCCAGCGTCTGGGCCGGCAGCATCGGCGTCTTGCCGCCGTTGGAGAGGTTGGCCATCATCGGCAGGTCGAAGGCCTCGCAGGCGCGGCGCATCTCCTCCTCGGATTGGGGGGCCTCGAAGAACAGCACGTCGGCGCCGGCGCGCGCATAGGCCTCCAGCCGGTGCAGCGCGGCGTCCACGCCGTCGCCGGCCCGTGCGTCGGTGCGGGCGATGATCAGGAAGTTCTTCTTGTCCTCGCGCGCCTCGGCGGCCACCTGGATCTTCTGCACCATGTCCTCGGTCGGGATGCAGCGCTTGAACGGCGTGTGGCCGCACTTCTTGGGGAATTCCTGGTCCTCCAGCTGGATGGCGGTGACGCCGGCCGCCTCGTAGCCGCGCACGGTGTGGTGCACGTTCAGCAGGCCGCCGTAGCCGGTGTCGGCATCGGCGATCACGGCGGCCTTCGTGGTGCGCACCAGCGTGCGCATGCGGTCCACCATCTCGGTGTAGGTGGCGATGCCGGCGTCCGGCAGGCCCAGGCTGGAGGCGGTGAGCCAGTAGCCCGAGCCGTAGACGATGTCGAAGCCGACCTTGTCGGCGACCACGGCAGCGATCATGTCCTGCACGCCGGGGACGGTGAAGTAGGTGCCGGCGTCGAGTTTCTGGCGAAGGATGGGGTTGGCCATGCGGGGCTCCATTCGAGGGGGAAGGTCAGGACTGCGGCAGCAGCCAGGGGGTTTCGCGCGCCACGCGGGCCTCGTGGGCGCGCAGGGCCTGGTCCAACCGCAGCGTGCGGGCGATGTCGTCTTCGGCCGATGCGAGCTGCTCGGCATGGCCGGGGGCCAGCGCGAAGTGCAGGGTCTGGCCGTCGGGCAGGCGCAGCGTGCGGTCGGCCAGCGCCAGCGACAGCACCGCCTGCGGGCCGGCCGCGGCCAGGCTGGCCAGCAGCCGGGCGTGCAGGGCAGGCGCCACGGTGGCGGCCACTACATCGTTCTTGGCGCAGTTGTTGCGGAAGATGTCGCCGAACGACAGGGCCACGATGGCCTCGACACCGTAGTCGGCCAGCGCCCAGACCGCATGCTCGCGCGACGAGCCGCAGCCGAAGTTGCGCGTTGCGACCAGCACGCGCACGGGGCGTGCTTCGGCGACGAAGGCCACCTCCGGATGGCCTGCGCGCACCCAGTCGGCGAACAGGCAACGGCCCAGGCCGGTGCGCGTGGTGACCTTGAGGAACTCGGCCGGCAGCAGTGCGTCGGTGTCGATGTCGTCGCGCAGCAGCACCGCGGTGGGACCGGTCACGGCGTGGACGGCCTTCTTCATGCCAGCACCTCCCGCGGGTCGGTCAACCGGCCGCGCAGGGCCGACGCCACGACGGCGGCAGGGCTCATCAGGTGGGTGCGGCCACCGGCGCCCTGGCGGTTCTCGAAGTTGCGGTTGGAGGTGGAGGCGCAGCGCTGGCCGGGGGCCAGGTTGTCGCCGTTCATGCCGACGCACATGGAGCAGCCGGAGGCGCGCCATTCGAAGCCGGCATCGACGAAGCGCTGTGCCAGGCCCTCCTGTTCGGCCTGACGTTTGACGCTGCTCGAACCCGGAACCACCAGGCCGCGCACGCCGGCCGCGATGCGCCGGCCCTGCAGCACGGCCGCCGCGGCCCGCAGGTCTTCGATGCGGCCATTGGTGCACGAACCGATGAAGGCCACGTCCACCGGCACGCTGGCGATCGCCTGGCCGGGCACCAGGCCCATGTAGGCCAGGGCCGCGGCCAGCCGCGCGCGTTCGGCCGCATCGGCCGCGCTGGCAGGATCGGCCACCTGGCCGTCGAAGCCGGCACTGTCGGCCGGCGTGGTGCCCCAGGTCACGCGGGGGCGCACGGCGTCGGCATCGATCTGCACGGTCCGCGCATGGCCGTCGCCGGCTGCCTGCGCCGCCGCCAGCCAGGCGTGGGCCGCGCTGTCGAAGTGCGCGCGCGCGGGACCCTGCACGCGCGTGCGCAGGTAATCGATGGTGGTCGCGTCCGGGGCCACCATGCCGAAGCGCGAACCGGCCTCGATCGTCATGTTGCACAGGGTCATGCGGCCTTCCATGGACAGCGCACGCACCGCCGCGCCGGTGTACTCGATGGCCTGGCCGACACCGCCGCTGGTGCCGATGCGGTGGATGATGGCCAGCGCCAGGTCCTTCGCGTAGACGCCCGCGGGCAGCGCGCCGTCCACGCGGATGCCCAGCGTGCCGGGCTTGCGCAGCCACAGCGACTGGGTGCTCATCACGTGCTCGGCCTCCGAGGTGCCGATGCCCCAGGCGATGGCGCCGAACGCGCCGAGCGTGGCGGTGTGCGAGTCGCCGCAGACCACGGTGCTGCCCGGCCGCACCTGGCCGAGTTCGGGCGCCACCACGTGCACGATGCCCTGGCGCGGATCGTCCAGGTCCAGCAGCGGCACGCCGAACTGCCGCGCGTTGCTGCGCAGCAGGTCGATCTGCGCGGCGCTTTCGGCGTTGGCGATGTGGTGCAGGCGGTCGGCCGTGGTCGGCACGTTGTGGTCCTGCACCGCCAGGTGGCGCTGCGCCGAGCGCAGCTGGCGCCCGGCGGCGGCCAAGCCGGCGAAGGCCTGGGGGCTGGACACCTCGTGCACCAGGTGCCGGTCGACATAGACGAGGTCTTCGCCGGCCTCGTTGCGGGCCACCACGTGGGCCGCCCAGACGGCATCGAACAGGGTGGGCATGGGCGTGTTCACTCGATCTTGATCTGCGCGCCCTGCACCACGGCACGGTTCTTCTCGAGGTCGGCCACGATCTGCTGGCCGAACACCTCTGGCGTTCCGGGCGTGGGGATGACGCCCAGGGTCTGCAGCCGGTCGCGCGTGTCGGGCGCACGCAGCACCGCCTGCAGGGCCTGGTTGAGCCGGTCGATGACCGGGCGCGGCGTGCGCGCAGGCGCCATCAGGCCGACCCAGGAGTCGAAGACGAAGTCCGGCACGCCGGACTCGATCAGCGTGGGCACGTCGGGCATGGACGGCACGCGCGCCGCGCTGGAGACGGCGATGGCACGCAGCTGCTGGTTCTTCACGAACGGCAGCGCGCCGGCCACCGCGGTGTAGAGCATGGGCAGCGTGCCGCCGACGACGTCGCCCATGGCCTGCCCGCCGCCCTTGTAGGGAATGTGGGTCAGCGGGATGCCGGTGCGCTGCTTGAGCAGTTCGCCCGCCAGGTGCGGTGTGCTGCCGGTGCCCGCGCTGCCGTACGACAGGCCGCCGGGCTGCGCCTTGGCGTAGGCCACAAGCTCGGCGAAGTTGCGCACCGGCAGCTTGGGATGGACGACGATGATCAGCACGGCGTCGCCGATCTTGCCGACCGGCGCGAAGTCCTTCACGGGATCGAACGGCACGCGCTGCAGGTGCGGGTTGATGACCAGCGTGCCGTCGTAGCCCAGCACAAGGTTGTAGCCATCGGGCTCGGCCTGCGCCACCTGTTGCGTGCCGATGTTGCCCGACGCGCCGGGCTTGTTGTCGACCACGACCTGCTGGCCCAGTTGCTGGCCGAGCTTCTCGGCCACCACGCGGGCGCTGGTGTCCGAGACGCCGCCCGGGGAGAAGGGCACGACCAGCCGGACCGGCTTGGCCGGGTAGGTCTGGCCCAGGGCTGGGCCCCGGGTCAGCAGTGCGGCGCCGGCGATGCCGGCGGCCAGGACGGTACGTCGCTGCATGGGATGTCTCCTTGGCGTTGGGGAAGGGCTCATTCGGGCTGGATGCCGCCGCGCTGGGCGACCTGCGCCCACTTGGCCAGTTCGCTGTCCAGGAACCTGCGGAACTCGTCCGGCGGACTCAGCACGACGGACGCGCCCTGGTCCTGGATCTGCTTGGCCACGGCGGGCTCGGCCGTGACCTTGCGCAGGTCGCGGATGATCTGGTCGACGATGGCCTGCGGCATGCCGGCCGGGCCGAACAGTCCGTACCAGCTGAACGACTCCACGCCCTGCAGCCCGGCCTCTTTCGGTGTCATGGCGTCCGGGAACAGCGGCAGGCGCTGGTCGGCGACCGTGGCCACCACGCGCAGCGTGCCGGCGTTCACGTGCGGCAGGGCGGTCAGCACGCTGGTGATGCCCAGCGGCAGGTGCCCGCCGATGACGTCCACCATCACGGGCGCGCCGCCCTTGTACGGCACGCCGGTCAGCTTGAGGTTGCCGGCCTGGCGCAGCATTTCGCCGGTCAGGCGGGTCTGCCCTTCGGAGTAGCCGTAGGCCACCTCCTCCTTGCGCGCGGCCGCCAGCACGCTCTGCAGGTCCTTGTACGGTCCTTTGGTGGAGGCCACCACCACCATCGGCGAACGGGCCAGCGCCGTGATCGGCGTGAAAGCCTTGGCCGTGTCGTAGGGCAGGGACTTCATCAGCACCGGGTTGATGGCGTGCGAGCCGACCACCAGCAGCAAGGTGGTGCCGTCCGGCGCGGCCTTGGCCACATGCTGGGTACCGATCACGCCATTGGCGCCCGGCCGGTTGTCGACCACCACGGACTGGCCCCACATCTCCGACAGACGCTGGGCCACCATGCGGCCGACGATGTCGGTGCCGCCGCCAGGCGAGTAGGGGATCACCAGCGTGACCAGCTTGGAGGGGTAGGCCGGCTGGGCGATGGCCGGTGCGGCCAGCGGCCACGCCAACGCGGCGGCCAGGGTGGACAGGACGGCACGCCGCTGGCGGGCGTGCAGGTCGGTGGGGGGATGCGAGGGGGTTTGCATGTGTCTCCGGTCGTTGTTGTCGAGGTGTTCGGCTCCGCACGCTGCGCCCGCGCGGAACCCGGCGTCGGTCAGCGCGTGGCGGCGAGGGCCCGGTCGCGCTGCTTGCGCAGCCAGGTGATGGCGCGCCCGCCGAGCGGCCGCTGCAGCTGGGCTTCGGCGAAGTCGATGGCTGCCAGCAGGCCCGGCAGTGCGATGCCGGTGGTGAAGCCGCTTTGCTCGGCCATCAGCACCAGGTCTTCCGTGGCGACGTTGCCGGCCGCGCCGGGGGCGAACGGGCACCCGCCGATGCCGCCGGCGCTGGCGTCGAAGCGGCGCACCCCGGCCTGCAGCGCAGCCCAGGCGTTGGCCACGCCCATGCCGCGCGTGTCGTGGAAGTGCACGGCCAGTCGTTCCAGCGGCACGGTGCCGGCGAGCGCCGCCAGGCGCTGGCGCACCTGGCCCGGCGCGGCCGAGCCGATGGTGTCTGCCAGCACGATCTCGTCCGCGCCGGCTTCCAGCATGCGCGTGCAGGCGGCCTGCACGGCCGCCAGCGCGGTCGGGCCTTCGAACGGGCAGTCGAACGCCACCGCCACGTAGGCCCGCGTGCGCAAGCCCAGGCGCCGGGCCTCGGCCAGCGTCTGGGCACTGACCTCGGTGGCCTGCGCCAGCCCCATGTTGATGTTCTTGCGGTTCATCGTCTCCGTGGCCGACAGCACCACGGCGATTTCCTGTGCGCCGGCCGCATGCGCGCGCTCCAAGCCCTTGAGGTTGGGCACCAGCACCGACGTGCGCAGCCCGGGCACCACCGCCTGCAGGCGCGGCACCAGGTCGCCGGCGTCCGCCATCTGCGGCACGGCCTTGGGGGAGACGAAGCTCGTGGCTTCCACGCTCTGCACGCCGGCCGCTGCGAGCAGGCGGATCAGCTGCAGCTTGGCGTCGGTCGACACCGGCACCTGCTGGTTCTGCAGACCGTCGCGTGGTGCCACGTCGGTGATGTGGATCTGCTCCATCGCGTGCGCCATGTCAGTTCTCCACGGCGCTGACGCGCCATCCGCGGGGCACAAAGCCGGCACGCAAGCGGTTGGTCGAGAGGCCGCGGAGCAGGCCATGCCAGCGCACCCGCGGAACTGGCTCTGCCAGGCCGCCGGGTGC
>NZ_VEDO01000024.1 GCF_007677875.1 Variovorax boronicumulans
TGGTGGACACGAGCATCCTTTGCTCCTACCGCGCTTTCAAGATGACTTCGCCGGACGCTTACCCTGCTTCAGCCCGAGGATGACATCCACTCGACCAAGCCCAACGACCGCAGGTGGCCGGAAGCGGGCACCCGCCGCCATTGTTCAGCTTCGGTGAGCGGTCAGCGAGCGGCGCTGCGCATGAGAGGCAGGGCCGCCGACTCCCAGCGACCGAAAGTGCGTCGCCAATTTAACCACCCGTATGTCAGTGGTGCGCGAGGGCTGCTGCGAGGCGCACTGCGGGAGACAGGAGAATTAAGTAGAACGCGGTATCGTCCTCAGGCCTGCCCTCCCGGCCTCCACCTCGCGTGGGTTGCTCTATGGGACGCACCTTGGAAGAGCCTTGAATGCACCGCCGCCCAGCTCCTGATTACCCGATCATTGTCACAGCTACTGTCCTGTTCCTTGCGCTTAGTTACTTTGCGGCTTCGCGCTTACCCAATTGGGCCGGTTGGGAAAACGGACCGGTCGAGAACCTGCAGGTTGCGATGTTGATCGCTGGCGGCCTCCTTGCCCTTCGTTTTTCGCAGACGCAAGAGCCCGCACAACTGCGAACGTTTTGGCGCCTGATTGCTCCCCTCTGGGTTGTCCTTGCTGCGCGTGAGCTAAGTTGGGGAGCCTGTTTCTTGCCTCCTTACGAGATGGCTGTCGACACGGGCCCCAAGTATTCATCCACGGTCCAGCTCTGGTACAGGCCGCTGGTTCCGTACTTGCTTTCTGCATCCCTTGGGATCTTGCTGTACGGATTTATTCGGACCGGCCAGGGGCATTTTCTTGCTTCGCTCTGGAAGCGCAAGGCTATGCCATGGGCAGAGCTCGCTTGCGCTTCCATCTGCATGTTGGCTTCAGGTGCGGCCGAGGGCAAGCTCTACGTGGATCTCGGTCTTGACGTCCACTGGGCGTCTCAGAATTTCGAAGAACTTTCAGAGACATGCGCGTACGCTCTCGTGCTCCTGGCGCAATGGCGCGTGTTTCTCGGTAGCGAGGTGCGTTGATCTACCCGGATGTGACGCGCCGACACGAGGCGCGTGCCGACCGGGTTTAGGCGCTCGGCCAACCGTTCAAGTGGGGGACAGCTGACGGCCAGAGCGGACAGCGTTGGCGCATCCTGCAGTTACACGCATGCACATCGGCGCGAAGGCAAGGGTCAGCAGGGCAGCTGGGAACGGCGCGCTGATGACTGCCTTCTGAGATGCCGACCACGAACTGTCTGCCTCCGGGCCGATCGCTGTTCTCATCCCGGCCGATAAGCGCCCAAGAGGCCTCCGTCCAAGACGGGTCAAGCTTACCTGTAGACTGCTTTTACTATGGAAATTGCGTAGCTCCACAAGGATGAGGTTCCCTGACCACGACCGTCCATGGCGAGGCTATGCGCTGGCGTTCGTGGCCGTGGCCGGAGGCCTGCTGCTGCGATACGTCCTGTCGCCGCTGCTTGGCCAACAAGGGCCGTACCTGATCCTCACACTCTCAATCGTCCTGGCCGGACTATACGGCGGCTTTGGTCCTGCAATCTTCGCGACGGCGCTGGGGACCATGGTTGGCACCTATCTCTTCATCGGCACGAAGCCCGGCTGGGAGAGCGTGCTGGAGCTGCCGAACATCACGCGAACTCTCCTCTTCGTGGCGATCGGTGTCAGCATCAGCTTGATCAGTGGACAGCTAAAAGCGTCTCGACGCGAGTTGGCCGCGAGCGTCCTCGAACTGCGCAGAAGCAATCGCGCAAAAGACCAGGTCCTGGCCACCGTCGCACACGAAATCCGCAACCCGCTGTCCGCGTTGACCACTGCCATCAAGGTCCTGGAGCGCGCTGGGACCGATCCAGAGAAGGTGACGCGGGCCACTGGAATCGTCGGCCGGCAAGTGGCTCAGATCTCGCGCCTGTCCGATGACCTTACCGAGGCATCCAAAGTCTTGCATGGCCGTCTCGACATCCAGGCGAGTTTCCTTGATCTACGCTTCGTCCTGCGACAGGCACTCGAGCAGAGCAGTGCACTCATGGTCAGCCGGCAGCATGATCTCACCAGCGAGATTCCCGGTGAGCCTGCGAATGTGTGGGGCGATGCAGCCCGTCTTGTCCAGGTGTTCGCGAATCTGTTGAACAACGCTGCTAAATACACCCCGCCTGGAGGACGGATCACCCTCAAACTATCGCGCGCCGAAAGTGAATGGGTGTCCAGCATCACCGATAACGGCCAAGGCTTCGACACGACAACTGAACGTGAGATGTTTGAGCCGTTCGTTCAGGCACCTGCCGCAATCGGAAGCGAGAGCAGTGGCCTCGGGCTTGGCCTTGCCATAGTCAAGCGGATCGTGGAACTGCATGACGGACAGGTCTTCGCAAGCAGCCCAGGGCCTGGACAGGGCGCGACCTTCACCGTGTTGCTGCCGTTCGTTAGTGAGAAGGCGCCTGGAAGCATCGGCAACGGAAAGCGGCCGAAGCATTAGCAGGCGTCAGGATCGCCGGCCCGGCCTTGACCCCCGACTCTGCTGTGAGCGCAGAGGTGTCCAAAAAGCACGATGACGTTGAGGTTTCGATCGGGGCGCGGCGAGAACATGGGCCAGCGACTACCGCGAAGCCTTCAAGTGGCGCTCGACTTCCTCCGCCTGCGTTCCAACGGCCTTCACCGCCTCCTTGAGCTGCTCCGGCGTGACGTTGAACCTCTTGGCCCACCCCCGCAGTTCGTAGTCCTCGTTCACGCTGATGCGTTCGCGGTCCTGTCCGCCTGTCTTCGTCTTGTCGTCTGCCATGTCGTGCTCCTTCCAAAGTCCGATGCGCAACGGTGATCGTCGGGTCAGTCGGTCGGTGCTACAGCCAGACAACTTCTGGAGGCGTAGGCGGAAAAGGATGACGGTGAGCCACGAGCAGCGGCAGCCGACCTGCTGTTCGATACGGCTCCTACAGGCGCTGACCACCCGACGGGCCATCATTGGGCATGCGCGTCGCCACCTGGAACGTCAACAACGTCGTCAAACGCCTGGACCTCCTGCGCGAGTGGCTCCAGCGCACGCGCCCCGACGTGGTCGCGTTGCAGGAGCTGAAGGCAACGACGGCCGCCTTCCCGGCGAAGCAATTGGAGGAGCTCGGCTACCAATCGCTCGTGGTGGGTCAGCGCACCTGGAACGGTGTGGCACTGTTAGCCCGTGAGCACGAGCCCCTGCCCGTCGTGACCTCTCTCCCTGGCGATCCCAAAGACAAGGAAGCGCGCTACTGCGAAGCCGCCATCAACGGGGTGCTGTTCGCCTGCCTGTACCTGCCAAACGGCAACCCGCAGCCTGGACCCAAGTTCGACTACAAGATGCGCTGGTTCGAGCGCATGCGCCTTCGCGCGGAGGATCTGTGGAATTCGAGCCAACCAATCGTGCTGCTTGGCGACTGGAACGTGGTGCCCACGGACCGGGACATCTACAAGCCCGACACGTGGCGGGGCGATGCGCTGCTGCGGCCAGAGCCCCGCGAAGCGTTCGCAGCGATCCTGTCGCAGGGCTGGACCGATGCGCTGGAGAGCGTCCATCCGGGCGGCAAGCAATTCACCTTTTGGGACTACCGCCGCAAGCGGTGGGAGCGCAACGCCGGGCTGCGCATCGACCACATCCTGGTCGGGGAGCGACTGCAAGTCCTGGATGCTGGCGTGGACCGAGAGGAACGCGGCCGGGAGGGGGCCAGCGACCACGCGCCGGTGTGGGCAGAGTTGGAACCGAGGGTGCTTAAGTCACCAGCGCGCCGAGCTGCCAAGAAGTCATCGACTTCCCCCTCGTTCAAGAAGCCTGAAGGCGCCAAAGCGGCCGAGCCCAATGCCGCTCCGCTCGGGCGCTACAACGCCAAGCGCGATTTCACGAAGACCGCCGAGCCCAGCGGAAAAGCGGTCCGCGGGAACGGGAGGAAGTCCAAGGCGCTGGCCTTTGCCATCCAGAAGCACTGGGCATCTCGGCTGCACTACGACCTGCGCCTGGAGCTGGGCGGTGTGATGATGTCCTGGGCCGTGCCCAAGGGCCCGTCCTACGACCCGGCGATCAAGCAGATGGCGATCCATGTCGAGGACCATCCTGTCGACTACAACACCTTCGAGGGCGAGATCCCCAAGGACGAGTACGGCGGCGGCACCGTCATCGTTTGGGACCGCGGCACCTGGGAGCCTGTCGAGGATCCGGTGCAGGGCATGACCAAGGGCAAGCTCATCTTCAAGCTCCACGGCGAGAAGCTGGCCGGGCTGTGGGAGCTGGTGCGGATTTCTAAGCCCGGGGCGAAGAAGCAGGACCAGTGGATCTTCTTCAAGAAGCGCGGCGACGCCTGGGTGCGGCCGAGCACCGAGTACGACGTCATCTCCGCGCTGCCGGACAGCGTGGTCGAGAAGCCACTGGGCCCCATCGAGGAGCGCGAGCCGCGGGAACGGCCAGCCACCACGCGCCCATCGGCCGCCCAGGCCGAAGAGGATCTGCTGCGCGGCAAGCGGGCGGCGTTGCCGGCGAAGATGCAGCCCCAACTCGCTACCCTGGTGTCGTCGGTTCCGCCTGGCGACTGGGTCGTGGAAAGCAAGTTCGACGGATACCGCATGCTCGTGCGCGTGGACGGCGATCGCGTGCAGCTGTTCACCCGCAACGGCCATGACTGGACCGCCAAGCTGCAGCCCGTGGCCGACGCCGTCGCCGCCCTGGGCCTGGACAGCGCCTGGCTCGACGGCGAGATCGTCGTGATGAACGACGCCGGCCTACCGGACTTCAACCTGCTGCAGAACGCGATCGACAACGCGCGCACGAAGGACGTCGAAATGTTTGTGTTCGACGTGCTGTTCCTTGGCGGGAAGGACGTGCGCGAAGTGCCGCTGGCGAGCCGCCGTGCGGTGCTGCAGGAGCTGTTCAAGACCGTGGACAGCAAGATCCTGCACTTCAGCCAGTCGTTCGACGTGGTCCCAGGCCAGCTGCTGGAAGCCGCCTGCCAGATGGGCATGGAGGGCGTCATGGTCAAGCGCGCCGACGCCCCCTACGTGGCCGGACGGACGGAGACGTGGCTCAAGCTCAAGTGCCAGAACCGCCAGGAGTTTGTGGTGGTCGGATATACCGACCGGTCGAACGCGCCTGGCGAAGTGGGTAGCCTGCTGCTCGGCTATCACGAAGCTGGCCAGCTGCACTTCGCCGGGTCGGTCGGCACGGGCTGGGGGGCCGCCAAAGGCCGCGAGCTGAAGGTGACGATGGCGAAGCTGCAGGTCAAGGAAGCCACCGTCGACACCGAGGAGGCGAAGCCAGGCCGCTGGTCCAAGCGCAGGGCAGGCGACGAGCACTGGGTGCAGCCGAAGATGGTGGTCGAAGTGGCGTTCTCGGAATGGACGCCGGAAGGCCGCATCCGCCATCCTGTGTTTCGCGGCGTGCGCACCGACAAGCCGCCGAACAACATCGTGCGCGAGCGGCCGACGGCTGCCGGGAGGGCGCCCGCGGCGGCAAAGCCAGCTGCCAAGACCGGCATCAAGGTCTCGAATCCGGAGCGCGTCATCGATCCGACCACCGGGTTGCGCAAGGTCGATGTCGTGCGCTACTACGAGAGCGTGGCCGAGTGGATGCTGCCGCATCTGAAGGGCCGGCCGGTGTCCCTCGTGCGCGGGCCGACGGGAATCACCGGCGAGCTCTTCTTCCAGAAGCACGATGACAAGCTGTCGATTCCGCACGTGCGCAACCTTCCGGCGCACCTGTGGCCAGGCCACGCGGAGCTGCTTGAGATCCCGGATGCCAAGGCGCTGGTCGCGTGCGCCCAGATGAACGTCCTGGAGTTCCACACCTGGAACTCGACCGCGAAGAATATCGACAAGCCCGACCGTATCGTCTTCGACCTGGATCCGGGCGAGGGCACGCCTTGGCAGCACGTTCAGGAGGCGGCCACGCTGGTGCGCGCGATGCTCGAGCAGCTTGGGCTGGAGAGCTGGCTGAAGACCTCGGGCGGCAAGGGCCTGCACGTGGTGGTGCCGTTGGCGCCGCGGCTGGACTACGACACGGTCAAGGGCTTCTCACAGGCCGTGGTGCAGCACCTGGCGCGGACCATCCCGACGCGTTTCGTGGCCAAGAGCGGCCCCAGGAACCGGGTGGGCAAGCTGTTCGTGGACTACCTGCGCAACGGCCACGGCGCCACGACGGCAGCAGCGTTCTCGGCGAGGTCCCGGCCGGGGCTCGGGGTGTCGATGCCTGTCGCATGGGAGCAGCTGGGGGAACTCAAGAGCGGCGCGCAGTGGACAATCACGACCGCTCGGGAGTATTTGAGTTTCCAGAAGCAGGACCCCTGGTCGGAATACTGGAAGACGCGCCAGTCGTTGAAGGCAGCCATGAAGATGCTCGAGCTGTAGCGACCGCTGACCTCGAACGGCGGGGGTCAACGCTCATAGGCATCATTGCTCCCGCGCCGGCGTCGCAAGGCAAGCGCGCCGATGGCTAGGCCCAGCGCCGCGCATGATCGGTCGCATCGACTTCGCATCGAGATCCTGAGAACGCTATGCCGCCAAGACCTTGGCGACTGCGGGTCGTTTCCACAGGTTGATGATCCTCGCCGGTGCCGGACGGGCGAGGCGCTCGCGCTCGGCCGAAGACGGAAAGTGCTCGTACGACACCGCGGGGCGGTCCTCCAAGATCGCAAGGCTGGCTGCAAGGTCCGTCGGATCCGGGTTGAGCCAGGCCGCGACGTTCTCCTGCTTGATCACCATGGGGCAGATGTCCTGCCCTGCGGCTTGCACCTCTGCTGGAGCGCTGTCGACGATGGTCGCAAAGGACAGCAGGTCGGCTCTGCCAGGGCGTTGCCAATGAGACCACAGGCACGCCACGTACAAGGTCTGGCGCGGGCTGGGGAAGAACTCAAGTTCGAGCGCGGCCAGGCTTTCACCCGTCAAGAGCTCGCGGTTTCGCAGCCTATGGAGCGCGACCGCCTCGAAGAATGACTCGACGGCGATCACTCCGTGCGTGTGGCCGAACTCGGACCGCCACCGACCTTGCAGAGCGTCCTTGCGCGCATGGTGCGGGCTCTCCAGCAAGTTCTCCATGCGCCGCTCGACGTTGGACGGCCGGCACTGGTACCGCATGGGCCTGATGAGCGTGTGGCCGTCCTGCACGGTGACGATCGGCACGAAGCTTCCTGGAAACATCCGCCCAAGCTGGCATCCATCCACGTTTTGGGCAAGTGAAGCGCGGCGTCGCCGCGCCGCGGCAATCTTGTGCGTGGACATGCGCGTGCTGTGCCCGGCGGCCTTCGCTTCCTTTGACCCAAGGCGGCGCTGCGCGTCGGCCAACCGTGCCACTTGCGATGCGATCTCTTCGTCGGCGGCCCGAATTTGTGCGAGCCGATGCTGAATCACCAGGTCGCGGATGGGCTCCAGTTCAGCGTCTTGCGTTTCAAGAAACGCTTGGTCCACTTCGGTCGGGATGGCAACGCGGTCGCCTGCCGCGCGCCGCCGGAAGCTTTCATGGAACGCGTTCAGGTCAATGTGACCGTCGAAGTGCCCGGCGTAGAGCTTTGGGTCGGTCCAGACGGTTGCGGAATACATGAGCAGGATCACGAATTCGAGTTGAGCATGGTCAGTCTACGACGCTGACCGAGCTGGCGCCCGAACGCGCCGCCGCCGCAGCTCGGCTCCCATGCATCCGGTTATGGCGCGCTCAAGGGAGCAGGCTGTAATAGACCAATGCCGCTGTGATCCAGAACGCGAAGCGCAGTGTCCGCCCGGCCGCCCCCTCCGTCACGTCCGCGCGCCAAGTGTCCGGAATCCGCTCCCAACCAGCCACCGCAACCATGAGCGCGAAAAAGCAACCGACCTGCCACGGCAAGCCCATGGCGTTCATGCAAGCGCCGCTTCTTCGACGCGTGGCTTGTCCCGGGTCTCGATCCAGTGGGTGTCTTGGCCATGCGCCGCAAGCGCCTCGGCCAGACGGCTCTTGAGGAACCAGCGATTCATCATCGACCCTTCCATCCACTCGCATGTGAACCGGTCGGTCGGAAGCTGTGCGGTCAGAGAGGCGGCAATTCGGACTTGTTTCATTTCTTGGCGATCGTAAGTATTGCAGTCACAGCCGACATGTGATGGCCGTCACAGAAGTTCTGCAAAGCGTTGCCTGACGGCGTTACAGCAGGATGACGGCCGGGTGCACGCCTACCCAAGACTCAAGATCTCGCCTACCCAGCGCGAGCTCTGAGGTCGGCAAAGTGGCGTCTTCGCCTCACCGTAGGCACGAACCTCGGAGTTTCCATGACCAATACCACCGACCCCACCTTGATCAACAACCTCGCACAGGCCACGCCGGTCAACGTACCAGCGCGCGAGAGCACCGGGACGACGATCGTCGGCAACGACGCACCGTCGCGAGACGACGTCGTGGACGTCTTGAACGACCTGTTGGAAAACGCGCGCGACGGAGAGTACGGGTTCAAGACCTGTGCCGACCAAGTGGAGACCGCCCGCGCCAAGGAACTCTTCGCGTCGCGTGCAGAGGGCTGCCGCGTGGCCGGCGAGGAACTTATTCGCCTTATTCGCCAGTACGGTGGCGAGCCGGCGAACGGCGGGACGATGTCCGGCGCTATGCACCGCGGCTGGGTGGCCGTCAAGGGAGCCGTGGGTGCAGACAGCGAGCTGTCCATTTTGGAGTCTTGCGAGCGCGGCGAAGACACCGCCATCGCGCGGTACCGCAAGGCCCTCAAGAGCGAGCTGCCGGCAGCCGTTCGAGCCGTGGTTGAGCGCCAGGCCGAAGGTGCCCAACGGAACCACGACCAGATCCGCGACCTGCGCGACGAGGCACGCGCAAGAACCTGAGCGAAGAACTCCGCCGAATGGCCTTACAGCGCTGAAGACGCCCGGTGGCGCATTTCGATCGATCAGTTAGGAGCAGGAATGTCCCTCACACCTACGGGTCCCGCGTCCCAGGCGGAGTTCAACGCATTCGCACAGGAGGTTTTTCAACTTGTGCGCGCGGGGGATGCCTCAACGCTGGGCCGCCTACTGGAGAAAGGTCTGCCGCCGAACATGAGCAACCACAAGGGCGACACGTTGCTGATGCTCGCCGCCTATCACGGGCATGTCGACGCGACCGCCGCGCTTCTGAAGGCGGGCGCGGACCCCGACAAGTACAACGACATGGCCCAAACGCCGCTCGGCGCGTCCACATTCAAGGGTCACCTTCGGGTGGTGGAGGCGTTGCTGCGCCATGGAGCCCGGCCGGATTTTGCTCCGCCAGGCGGCAAGACGCCTTTGATGTTCGCGGCGATGTTCAACAGACTGGAGATCGTGAAGCTCCTGCTGTCGCGCGGCGTGGACTCCCATACGAGGAGTTCGGAGGGATTGTCCGCAGCGGAGCTGGCACGAAGCATGGGAGCGCTGGAGGCCGCTGCATACCTTGACGCGCAGGTCCAGGCTTCGGCTTGAGGCAACCTTACGGGCCTGGAGAGCCGCGGGCGCCTGGACGCCGCGTCACATAAGACTTGCCGCCGCGAGAGGTCCGCTGATTGTTCTTCGAGCTGCACTCCGACACGTGCGCCGAGCCCGGCATCTACCCTGCACGGACACTCTAAGGAGGCTTGTTATGCCCGACATCAGAAAGCTCGATCCGACCGGTGAGAGAGCGGCGGCCACGGAGGCCATGGAAGCGACGCCGCTCAGCGGCAAGGAGCATGAATACCGCGCAGACGGGGATCACCATCCACATCAAGACGCCGCAGCCATAGAAGGGAGCGATACCGATGCCACCGGCCGGGCCACATCGAAACACGATGCAATGCCCGAGGCGGACGCCCAATCCGAACCTCAGATCAGCAAAGGCATTCCGGGTAAGGGCGAAACGCCTGACACCGGCTCCTCGTCGAACGGGGTACGGGGTAGACCGGGCGGCTGAGGAACGCTCCGCGGAAGTTCGACGGCGCACGTGGCCGGCGCCAGTGCCACGCGCTACGACGCGCGCCCTGCGTCATTGCACAGTCGGCGGTAAGCATTGAGGTGGCGCAGTGCCCCTCGTTCATCGCCAAGCTGGCGACGCAGCATGCCCGCGTTGAAGTGCGCATCCGCAAACACCGGGTCCAGTCGAATCGCTGCATCGTAGGCACGCAGGGCTTCTTCGGGCCTGTCGAGGTCCTCCAGCACAACGCCATGGTTGAAGTGAAGCAAGGGGTGCTGGACGCCGTTCTGTCGCGCCTCGTCGAACACCTGCAGCGCAGCTTCGCACTTCTTGTCTTCGCAGAGCATCGCACCGAGGTTGATGGCGGCATGCGTGTGCGCCGGATCGTGCGACAGCGCGTCGCGGTACGCGGCGACCGCAGCGGCTCGGTCGACATCTTCGAGGAGCTCTCCCCTCTGAAATGCAAGTTCCGCCTGGGATGGGCCTTCCATGCCGACTGGCTGCACCCTCGGAACGGTGGTCTCGAGCACCACCAGTCCCTCTTCCTCGTCCGGAACGAGCCTGAAGTCCAGCATGAGCTGGTCGCTCAGCGCATCACGCGGACCTTCATCGTCCCAGACAACGACTTTGCCGCCATCGGCTGTGACGCGCAAACCGGTCAGCGGAAGCGACGGTGGCAACTCGGCGCGCAGCTTGCCAAGCGCTCGAAGAATGGTCCGCGGAGGCACCTGCGCGCTGCGAAGACCATGGGCAGTGCGCAGCAGCACCAGGTCGCGGAACGAGAACTGGAATGCGTTGCGCGCGCCTCTGGTCGGGGACACGAAGCCCTCGGCCATGAGGCCGGTCACGATCCGCCTGGACAGGCGCAGCTTCTGCTCCACCTGGCGCAGGGACCAGTTTAGTTCCGGCTCGGCCAGCGCGGTCACTTATGAGCTTTCGTGCGCGGAGGCGTTTGCTCCGCTGACCCCGACTTCGGTGCGCGCTTGACGGTCTTGCGGGCCTTCGCGTCATCCATGGTCGTGACGTTCGAGGGCGACGCCGAACGCTTGGCGATGGACGGCTTGCCCACCGACTTGCCCTTCCCTAGACTGGCCTGCAGCGCAGCCATGAGATCAACGACCTGTCCGCCTCCGGCTGCGTCCTCCGGATGGGCCGAGGCGACGATCTGCTTGCCAGCGATCTTTTTGTCGATGGCGGCGAGAACGCGCTGCTTCTCTTCGTCGGCGAACTGCGTGGGGTCGTAGGTGTTCTCTGCTATTTGCTCGATGAGCTGCAAGGCCAACTGCAACTCGCTGCTGCTGACGGCTGCTTTCTCGATGCCCAGCGCGCTCGGCATGCGCACCTCGTCGGCGTAGCGCAGCTGCTGGAGAACCAGGCCTTCCTCGGCCGGTCGAATCTGCACCACGTACTGCTTTGCCTTCCACGCCCACTTGGCGAGGGCACAGCGGCCGCTCTTGCGCATGGCTGCCATCAGCAGTTGGTAGGGCTTGCCGCCGCGCTTGTCCGGGGCGAGGAGGTAGGCCTTGTCGTAGTACAGCGGGTCCACCGACTTCTCGGGGATGAACGCCACGATGTCGATGACATGGCTGCTGGCCTCCTCCAGGGCCTTGAGCTCATCCTGGCTGAAAAGCACGAAATGGTCCTTCTCGACCTCGTACCCCTTCATCATCTCGGCACGGGGAACGACCTTCTGCGTCTTCTCCGAGATGTACTGCTGCTTCAGGCGCGAACCATCCTTGGCCAGCAGGTTGAAGTGGACGTCCGAGCCCGATTCGGTCGCCGAGTACAGACGGACAGGAATGTTGACCAGTCCGAAGCTCAGGGTGAGCGATGCAATGGAGCGCGCGGCCATTCGAACCTCCGTACAGCCAAGTCGACTGTCTAACGCCTAGGGCCTGCGCAAACGGGCCTGCGGGTCCTGGTTGGACTGCGGGTGCTTGTCGCCCTGCAGGCCCAGTGGAACGGAGTCGTCATGCTCTGCGGCCTGCGCATCGGCACGCTTGTCCTGCATGCGCTCGGGATGGGCTGGCCCGTTGTTCGGCTCGCCAGTCGCTGCACGCCCGACGTCCAGCTTGCCGCCGGCGCCTATGTTGGCAACGGTGCCGTCGGTGGTGGGTCTGGAGCCTTCTCCGCTGGTGCTTGTTGTGCGTCCCATCATCGCCTCTGGTGTTCGTTGAATCTTATTCACCGTATGACGGAGCGAAAAGCTTGTGCGTAGTCCGAAGCCGCAACTTTGCCGGGGCAGACGCGGCGCCGACCGGCGCACTCGGCAGATGGGGACAACGCAGGCGCGAATGGCTGTTCCGGCTTACGGCACCGCCAACCAACGTTCCAGGAGGCCAACGGCTTCACCAGAGCTTCCACCAAGGCCGAGTAGGTTGACGCTGTTCGAGGGGACGCAGGTCGAGCCGCTCGCTGCTCGGCCGCTCCTCAGTCGCGCTGTGCCGGCGGCGTAGTTCCACCTCGCACATGTGCGCTTGACCCCGGGCCCTGCGGTTTCCGCGCAAAGCTTCCACGCGCAGGAACCTGGCAAGTTCGGCCAGTTCACCGTCCGGCAGATGTTCCAAGGTGAGAGCATCCGCACCGGAGTTGCGCATTTCGTTGTAGTCGCCGACGCTGGAGATGATGGTCATCGCCATGCTGACCTCGCTCTGTCGCGAATTTGCATTACCGCGGTCTGCGGCGCTCGCGTGCCGTGTCCTGCGGCCGCTTGCGGCCAGGTGATGCTCTCGAACTGCGGCAGGAGGGTGTCTGCGATGAAGCGCGTGCGCGCCGCGTAGACGTGCCGGTCACCCA
The DNA here is from genome assembly GCF_007677875.1 of Variovorax boronicumulans. GTDB lineage: Bacteria > Pseudomonadota > Gammaproteobacteria > Burkholderiales > Burkholderiaceae_C > Pseudorhodoferax > Pseudorhodoferax boronicumulans_A. Next base: position 12,685 of record NZ_VEDO01000024.1, read on the forward strand.
TCGAGCCCTGCTGCGTGATGTAGAAGCGGTGCGGCACCATCACGTGCAGATGGTCCTTGGCGCGGGTCATCGCTACGTAGAGCAGCCGACGCTCCTCGTCGATCTCCGCGCTGCTGCCCGTGCCCAAGTCCGAGGGCATGCAGCCATCGACCGCGCGCAGCACGAACACGGCCTTCCACTCCTGGCCCTTGGCCGAGTGGATGGTCGACAGGATCAGGTAGTCCTCGTCGCGGCCCGGCGGGCCGGCCTGGTCGCTGGTGGCCTCGGGCGGATCGAGCGTGAGTTCGGACAGAAAGCGCTCGCGGTCGGCGTAGCCAGAGGCCATGCGCTCCAGGTTCTCCACGTCGGCGCGGCGCACCTCGGCATCGTCGTGCAGGCGTTCAAGTTGAGGCAGGTACCAGCGCTTGGCCAGGCCCACCTCGGCTGGCCAGGCCGCGGCGCCGCTGAGCTTGTGCATCGCCAGGAACAGCTCGACGAAGCCGGCCCATTCGGCCGCAGCCGCCGTCGGCGGCTCGAAGGCCTGCACGGCCTCGCGCGGATCGGTCGCATGTTCGATGGCCTCCAGCACGCGCGTGGCCGTGACCGGGCCGATGCCTGGCATCAGCTGCAGCGTGCGGAGCCCGGCCAGCCGGCCGCGCGGGTTCTGCGCGAAGCGCAGGATGGCCAGCAGGTCCTTCACGTGCGAGGCCTCCAGGAACTTGAGGCCGCCGAACTTGACGAACGGGATGTTGCGCCGGGTCAGCTCCAGCTCGAGCACCGCGCTGTGCGAGGAACTGCGGAACAGCACGGCCTGCGATTTCAGCGTGAGGCCGGCCTCGCGGTGCTGCAGGATGCGGTCGGCGACCCAGCGCGCTTCGCTCGTTTCGTCCGGCACGGTCACGAGCTGGGGCAGCTGCGCCCCGGGCCGTTCGGTCCACAGCGTCTTGGCGTGGCGCTCGCTGGCTGCGGCGATGACGGCGTTGGACACCGCGAGGATGGGCTGGGTCGAACGGTAGTTCTGCTCCAGCGCCACGCTGCGCGCGGGCAGGCCGAACTGGTGCGGGAAGTCCAGGATGTTGCGCACCGTGGCACCGCGGAAGGCGTAGATGGACTGGGCGTCGTCGCCCACCACGGTCACGCCCGTGCCCTCGGGCTTGAGGCCCAGCAGGATGGCCGCCTGCAGCCGGTTGGTGTCCTGGTACTCGTCGACCAGCACATGGTCGAAGGAAGAGCCGACCTCGGCGGCCAGGCTGGGCTCGCCCATCATCTCCGACCAAAACAGCAGCAGGTCGTCGTAGTCGAGCACGTTCTGCTGCTGCTTGGCCTCCACGTAGGCGCCGAACAGGCGGCGCAGTTCGTCCTCCCAGGCGCTGCACCATGGGAAGGTCTGCTGGAGCACTTCGGCCAGCGGCGCCTGGGTGTTGACCACGCGGGAGTAGATCGACAGGCAGGTGCCCTTCTGGGGAAAGCGGTTCTTCGTCTGGGTCAGGCCAAGGTCGTTGCGCACCAGGCCCAGCAGGTCTTCGGCATCGCCACGGTCGGAGATCGTGAAGTTGGCCTCCAGGCCGATGCGGCCCGCATACTCGCGCAGCAGGCGCGCGCCGATGCTGTGAAAGGTGCCGGACCAGGGCAGAGCGGCCGGAGCCGTGGTACCGCCCAGCACGCGGCGCAGCACGCCGGCCACGCGCTCCTCCATCTCCCGTGCTGCGCGCCGCGAGAAGGTCAGCAGCAGCATGCGTTGGGGATCGGCGCCGTACAAGATGAGCCTGGCCACCCGGTGGGCCAGCGTGTTGGTCTTGCCTGAGCCCGCACCGGCGATCACCAGCAAGGGACGCAGGTCCGGCTCGGCTTCGGTGCCGTGCTCCACGGCGGCACGCTGAGCTGCATTGAGGTCGGCGAACGGATCAGGGCGCTTGGCAGCGTCGGTGCAGCCTAGGATTGGCGTTGCACTGCTGGCGGACACGAGAGACATGGGCGGACTGTATATCAATACAGTTATCATGGGCGGGTGAGACCAGCGCGCCCTACCCTCATGCTTTGCGCGCCGGCAGCCAATTCCCATGAACCCAGTACTTCGCAGCATCGAGTTTCGACGGATTCCTCGCCACGGAGGACGACTCTCTCGAATGGCTGTTTCCGCTGGGCGATATCAACGACTCCAGCTACCCGGATTTCATCGCGGGGGTCGGGGCGCTGGCCATGGGATCGGCGACGTACGCGTGGATGCTCCGACATGCCGACAAGGTCGCGGCGGAAGTTGGTTCGCCGTGGCCGTACACACAGCCCACCTGGGTCTTCTCGACGCGGGCGCTGCCGGTTGTGCCTGGTGCCAAGCTGCAGTTCGTGCAGGGCGACGTTCGCCCAGTGCATGCGGCCATGGCCGCTGTCGCTGCGGGCAAGAACATCTGGATTGTTGGCGGCGGTGATCTGGCCGGGCAGTTCTACGACGCCGGGCTTCTCGATGAGATGATCCTCCAGGTCGGCTCGCTCACACTGGGCAAGGGCAAGCCGTCGTTCCCACGCGCGCTGTCGAGTGCGCCCTTGGATCTGCAGTCTGCGCGAAGAATCGGCTCGGGGATGGCCGAGCTGCACTATCGAGTGGTCAGGTCGGCCGCTCCAATCTCGGCGGCGAACCAGAGCTGACTTGGGCCTTGACGTCGAATCGTGTTCACGGTGGTGGGCAAGTCATCGAGCTTTGCATCAGGACGACCGACCAGGCAATGCCTCACCGAGTTGGCGCAGTGGAGGCAGTTGCCGACGTAGGGCTCGCCGGTGACCGGCACGCCTCTCCCGTATCGCCTCGACAGGTGCTCATCGCATCGAGCAGGATCTACCAAAGACTGGACCTGCCATCGATGGCACTCCGGCAGAACGTTCTGGTCGACTGCGACGTTGTCCTGCTGAGCTCAGGATTGCGACTACGGTTCAGTTCTGGGGTTGAGATGGTGGTGATGTTCGCCTGCGAGCCTTGTGGCCGGTTGGAAGGACAACAGACTGGTTTGCTGGCTCGGATCGGCACCGAGAGAGGGGTGCTGGCCAGAGTCACGGCCGGCGGCATGCTGCGGGCGGGCGATGTGATGCAGTCCGCTGGAGGCGCTGCTCGGCCGCTCTGGAGCAACGGCTGGCGCGAGCGGGTGCGACAGGTCCTGAGACCTGTTCCGAACGGGCGCTGGGTCACTTACAGCCGGCTTGCCGAACTTGCGGGCGTCTCCTCGGGCTACTGCCGGGCCTTTCCGCGCTTGATCTTGTCGTTTGGACAGGAAGTTCAATCGCTTGCCCATACGGCGAAAGCTGCGTCATGGCGCGGGCCACCTTGGGACGGCGAGGGTTTGCATGCCGCTGTTCTGGCGCTGACGAACAGCGCAGAACGTGAGAAGTGAGCGGCTAGCTGCTGACTGAATCGAATTTTTTCTGGCGTCGCCTAAAAGCTCGTCCAAGTCGGATCCAATCTCGAAGCAATTGCCGGTGGCTTGAGGACCAGAGAAATGATGACTCCGCAGGAGCGTGAAGTAGCGCTCGAACAGATGCAAAACGCCGTGAACGCCTTCTACAAGGCGGCAGTGCCGATCGGCAATCACCCGTTCATCGAGTTCACCGGACTGATGCAGGAATACGTCGTGGCCTGTCGTGATGCGCACAAGAAAGGCATCGACTTCTCAGAATGCAATACGCATGCGGGCATTGCACTTCCGTTGCACCCGACCATGAGTACATACATCAACGAGAAGCTGGAATGCATCTTCTCGGGATCGAAAGTTCTCGAGACCATTGAAGATCGAGAGCCGACCGCGACGGCGAACCGATGAGAGCGCGGCAAGAAGGCCAGTGCGCAGTGCCAGTTGCGTAGACGGGCACGTCGTCGGTTGCGTCGTCCGTAGCTGGTGCCTGATGCGCCGGGGCGACACTGATCCAGACCCAATCACCTCCCCACAGAGGGGGGCACGCGGGCCCTCAGCAAGCCGACCTGAGGGCGATCAGCGAAGCAACCATCAGGGAAAGCTCGGCTCAGTACCGCCACCACGGCCGGACCATGGACTCAACGGCACGGTCGAACCGCACGCCGGCGGGAGCAATGGCAGCATGAAATAGTAGCGCGACTCCGTCCAGTCGTCCGCCAGGTCAGCAAATCCGGATGGCCGGACTCGACAGCACGACTCGGGCATCGACCAGACTCCTCGTTGAGTCACGGCCGGCAGAATCTGCCCATGATGGCGGACACCACGTCAGAACGACTCCGGTCCTTCGCGTCAACGCCTTCAAGCGGCAATCGCATGCTGGTAAAAGTAGCGCTCCCTGTCGTCCAGTATGGCGTGCTGCGCGGCAAGGTCGGCTGGATTGGGCTCCAGCCAGCTGTCCAGGTTCTGGGCTTTCAGTGGAATGATGCAGCGGTCATGGCCTGCCGCCGCGACCTCAGGAGGCGGATGGTCCGTGATCGCGGCGAACGACCAAAGCTCGGACTCTTCAGAGCCTGCAGCCGGTGTCCAATGCGAGTACAAGCAGGCCACAGGCATCACCTGGCCCGTGCTGGGTGAGAACTCCAGCACGACATCCTTTCCATCGCGCACGACGTGCTCGTAGAAGCACCACAACAGCGCAATGCCGTGGGTGCGACCGAATTGGCCGTTCCAAAAACCTTCGAGGTTGTCCCGTCGCGCGTTGTAGGTGCCAGGGTAGCGGACGTCGTAGTTGGCCGGCTTGCCTGCTGGCCGGCAGCCATATCGCATCGGCCTGACGATGCGCTCGCCGTTTTCCACGATGAGCACGTATGCGTAGACGCCAGGAAAGATGCGCCCGTCGCTTGGCTTGACCTCGGTGCGATTCATGTCGGCGAGCCAGGCCAGATACTGAGCGATCTTCGACGTGGCGATGCGCTTGCTGTCGGCCGCGGCTTTGGTAGGCTTCGCAGCCAGCTTCATTTCCGCTTCGGCGAGCCGAGCGCGTTGTGCAAAGAGGTCTTGCTGCAGCCGCGTTGCCTCTGCCTCCCGGTACGCTCGTATGAGAGCCGCGATCTCCTGATCCTGGGGCCCATCACCCGCAAGGAAGGCCTCCTCCATGCCCCGCGGGACCTTGATCTTCTTGCCCTGACTGCGCTCCCAGAAGATTTCTCGGAAGTGCGGGTATCTCAGCTGACCGCCCATCTCGCGAAGGTAGCGGCGATAGTCGGCCTCAATCCGGGACGAATAGCACATCGACGGATCGTACGCCTCCAAGCGCACGCACGGCATATATTGGTAATTTGAATAGTGTCGAGGGATCGGGGAATGCAAGGACCTCAACTCCCGGCTGACATCACCCCGACGGCGCCGCTCGCTCCGTCCCCGCCACCTCCGCGCCGGTATAGCGTCAGGCTGCATGAGAGTGACCTTGGCCAGCGCGACGGGTTCGAGGCTGAGACCCTCTTCGCGCGTGTCAAGCGACATCGAGAACTGACCCCCTGGGTTGATGATCAGGTTGCCGCGGCGAGCGCGGTGGTGTCTCTCACCAGACCGGACTTGCGTCTGGCCTTGAGCCGGTAGCTGTCGCCGCGGATTGTGATGACGTGGCTGTGGTGCAGCAGCCGGTCCAGGATGGCCGTGGCGACCACCGCGTCGCCGAACACGCCACCCCACTGCGCCACGGATCGGTTGCTCGTCAGCAGCGTGGCGCCGCGCTCATAGCGACGGCTCACGAGCTGGAAGAACAGGTGCGCCGCGTTGGCCTCGAGCGGCAGGTAGCTGAGCTCGTCGATGACCAGTAGCTTGGGCTTGCCCAGCTGCGTCAGCTTCTCCTCCAGGCGCCCTTCGGCGTGGGCCCATACGAGCTGCGTCACGATGCTGGTCGCTGAGGCGAACAGCGTCGAGTAGCCGCGCAGGATGGCTTCCCGGCCGAGCGCGACCGCCAGGTGCGTCTTGCCGACGCCAGGCGGCCCCAGCAGCAACACCGTGTCGCCGTTGGCTACCCAGCGTGAGGTCGACAGCCCGCGCACCTGCTTCGGATCGATGGAGGGCTGGGCCTCGAACTCGAAGCCCTCCAGCGTGCTCACGCAGGGGAACTTGGCGATGGACATGCCCATCTGGATGCGGCGCTCGTTCTGGTGGGCCACCTCGGCAGCGCACAGCAGTTGCAGCGCCTCGCGCAGCGTCATGTCGGCGCGTGCTGCCTGGTCCAGCAGCGTGTCGAGCTGGTCGCGGATGGCGGTCAGCTTCAGCCGCGTGAGCATGCCGTCGAGCTCTGCGCCGGCTCAGGATCCACCAGGTCACGCACAAGGCCACGCCGAGCAGGATGCCGGGCACGATCCCGGCCAGGAACAGCTTGGAGATGGACACGTTGGCCGCCACGCCGAAGATCACGAAGCCGATGGACGGCGGGATCACGGGTCCGCCGGCATGGCTTGCTCGGTCTTCTTTGCGCGGGCCATCACCAGCCTCCCCCGACCAGCGCCTCGTACTCGATGAGGTCGCGTTGCAACTCGGCTGGTGCCGCAGCGGGCGGCGGTGCCAGCCGGGTCGAGCCGACGAACTGGCTGCCCACGATGCCGGCCAGGTGGCTGCGCTCGATTACGCTGCTGCGGCGCAAGGGGCGCTGCGCATGACGCGCGACTTCCTGGCCGGCGTACAGCACCTGCACTTCCCGGTCGGCTACGACGACGCTGAGCTGCTTGCCAATGAGCTTCCAGGGCACGGAGTAGTGGTTGGTGTCGAGTTCGATGCAGGCGTCGGCGTGCACGCGGCGAACGAGCTCGCGCACCTGCAGGAACGGCGCTTTGGACGGCAGCGGTCGCAGGGCCCAGCGTTCGTCAAGCTCAAACCGCTCGATGGGCGACTCGCCGGTCGTGCCGTGCACGCGCACATCGCCCACCTCGCGCATCCAGCTGTCCAGATGGGACTGCAGCGCGTCCAGGCTCGCGAAGATGTCGCCGGCGACGGCGTTGCGCTTGACGTAGCCGACCCCGCGCTCGTCCTTGCCCTTGGTCTGACTCGGTACGGCGCGCAGGTCCGGGGCGTCACGCCCCAGTAGCGGCAAAACAAGCGGAAGCGGTCGTTGAGCTTGGGCTACGTGCAGCGCGTGGCTGAATGCTCTCGGGCTGCCGCCTAGTGTCACTGGCGGAGAAGGGCTGGAAGGTCGCGAAGGTTCAGCGAGCCACGCTCCAAGCTGTGGAGAAGGAATGATCCGACCTCGTCGGGGAGACACGGTTCCAGGCGCTGGGCGCGGTCTTTGACGAGCTCATGGCGGCTGCGTCCGGAAGTTAGTCATCATTCGCCGGCAGTGTCTAACCGCCTCATACGACCACCCGCTCCCGGCCAAAAGCGGCCAACCACAAAGGTCGGCTTGCGGGCTTCCCAACGCTCAACGCTTACCATCCGATGACTCGGACTCCCTTGCGGGCAGCCAAATGCCAAAGATTCATCATCGCTGAAATGTGCAGGTTGGTTCGGAAGACACTCGTAGCCGCCCCGAGACCGGCTATGTTCCACACTCGACATCTGGATGCCTGAACACCGCGCTCCCGAGCGCCCACAGAGTGCCGACGTGAACACGAGGGAGAAGGAGGTCCATTTGGGCGAGCAGGAATCGCGCAGGAGTACGTTGCAAGGCCTTGATCCGGCGGTCCTGTTCGGCAAGGGCTTCAATCTGGGCTGCGCTGACCTCGTCGTAGGCGGCTCCATGCGAGAGGTCGTTGGTCGCATTGCGGCCGCCCTCTTGATGGGCGCGCGCGACACAGAGGGGCGTCCGGTCTTCGGAGGCGCCACTATTCTGTTGCCGCCTGCGGAAGCGACGACGGTCACCGAGGAGGCGGTGTTCACTGCCTTGCTGAGGGCAGCGCAGGAGCTTCGCGGTTCTCCCGTCGTCGATGAGCAGGAGAAGGTTGTGCGCCGCATCGTCCGGGTGCTGCACGCTCCCTCGCTTGTTGTCGCAGACTTGGTTCGTACGGTAGAGGAACAAGGCCAGCGTAGGCTCATCGCGGTCACCGAGGCGAGCCGGTTTCGAGACCCCACTGTTGAATTGCCTGTCGCGTTTGGGGCAACTGCGACGCGACTTCCTGAAGACCGTTGGGCTCCTCACGTGACCTCGCTGTGCCGTCAGGTGGTCCAAGCTATCCAACGCATGGATAGCTATGCCCTCGTGCACGTGCGGGAAGTTCCGGCCCGAAAGCCCGCAAATACGCAGCTGCTTCTGTCAGTAGACGACTGCTACGTCTTTGAGTTGACCAATGAGGGCGACATGGAGGAGGTTCTTGCTGCCCGAAGCCAGGCTTGGACATCCATGGCGGTGCGAGGTCGGCTAGAAGAAGTTCTGGCGGAGTTGGATGGCTTAGACCTTCCCGAGGGGACCAAACTGCACATGCTCGTCCAGCTTGTGAACCGAACGGGACGGAAGGGTGACACGCTTGACCTTCTCAGGAAACTGCAGCCTCACCTGCCAGCGCTGCCGGCAGAAGTCGCTATCCAGGTCGCCCAGTTCGCGGCCTATGCGGGGGATGAGGACTTGGCGCAGGAGCTGTTGCCCGAGGGCCCTGACGGTATCAGCGACCACATGTGGCTCGAAGAGGGGCTGGAGGTTGCCACGCAGCTCGAAGACAACCACCGCATCGCGAAGTTCGATGCTCGGTTGGAAGCGCTGGTGCCAGGCTCCGAACGACTACAGGAGAACCGTGACCGTCGGCTTCTATTGAACTGTCAGGAGGCAATGCTTGGTGACGAGCAGCGCTTCACAACCGCTGGCTTCACTGCACACCACCTGGAACTGCAGAGGCGGCTATCGGAGTTCCAGCCGGACTACGCCGCGGCCATCGAGGCGGCTCAGGGCTGGGGCGAGGCCTGGTTGGAACTCTCGGTCGTGTGCTGCGCAGTGCACGCCAGAAGCCTAGGCAATTTCCGGGAGGCGGCCGACGCGGCGAGCGCCATCACGAAGTCTGCGCTCTATGGAAGGCAGGCCACCCAAGTGCTGCTTTACTCCATTCGGTCGATGCTTTTGAGGGAGCTCGTGCCAAATGAGGAGCGCGACTACTACCGGGGGCTCTTTCAATCCGCAATCGAGTTCCTGGCGACCCATCCGGCCGACGACGGCATCCGGTCGAACCTCACTTCGCTCTTATCCGTCGAGTCATGTGGTGACCAAGGCGTGCCTCTCATCGCTTTGACCATGCTTGACCTCGCAGAACGTGGATTCCCGCTGCCACCTCCGGAGGAGGCGCCTGCTGAAATCAGAGCCAACTTGCTTGACGAGGACGTGAAAACTTCCATCGCCAACGCAATCCACTGGATGGGCGAGGCAGGTGGCGGTGAGCCCGGGGTCACCGTCATCCCTCGAGAGCTCGTCGTCGCGTCCCCGGACGACGTTGTGAACGCACTTGGGCAGCTTGCTCAACGAGCGAGCGGACAGCAGGGAGAGGACGCTGACCTCGCCTTCATGGAGAGGCTTGTCTTTATCGCTTGCGCCGTATGCCCTCACGCGACCCGGGAGCGCGATGACGACATCCGATTGTTGCGATTGCTTGCTGCGCAGTTTGCAGCGGCAGGGCAGCTCCAGCGTGCACGAGATTTCGCAGAACAGATTTTGCTGATGGGACAGACCTCGCTGCTTCGCCAACGGCTGGCGTGGGCTGCCTTTGCCGACGTCTATCACCGTTGCAGGAACCACGTCGTCGCGCTTGTGGGCATGGCTTGTGCGCTCGCGAACGACGTCGCTGTTCCCAAGGCCGACCTGTGGCAGGAGGCATACGCTATCCATCGAATCCTGCGAGACCTTGGCCTCTTCCACCTCTCCCGCCAGTTGCTTCCCGCGATGAAGAAACTCCTCGGAGACCTGGGCTTTGACCCGGACACCGACTCACGCGTTGTTGCCGCTGACCTTGGCTTGCAGCTCTTGCAGGATCACAAGGCCTCACTGGAGGGGCTGCAGGAGCTTCTCGCCAAGATAGCCGCAGTGTCCGAGAGCGCACTCGGCGACAGAAATCGTCTGTTTCCCCTCGCGGTGCTTCTTGGACAGGCTGCCGCCAAGGTCGAAGCTGCCGGCGGGGTGGTGCCTTCGGCAACACAGACCATTCTTGTAACGGCGCTTCAGCAAGTTGGCAACAAGGTCGCGAACACAATCAAGACTGTGTCGGCGGAAAAGCCCGCTGCCGACGACGTTCTGGCGATGTTCAACGAAGTGCAACGCGCGACCTTCGCTGCAGATATTGCTCGCGACTATGCCTACATTGGGCTGGCGGCAAGGCGTCTCTTGGACACTGGTCCTCAGGGCGTTGTTGTCGCTTCAGAGGCAGCGTTCGCGGTCGAGCTACTTTCCGACCAAACCGTCAAGCTTCCATCCGACATGCCCGTGATGACGGTGGCCTGGGCGACGCAGTACGCCTTCGAACTCAATGATGTCGGCTGCGACGTTGTGTTCATGGCCTTGGACGACAAAGGTGAACTGTCCGTCACGCACATCGCCGACCGCGAGGTTCGCGCAATAGACCAGCCGCGGCACGACCAGCCGTTCCGGCGGCGCTTCGATGCGTGGCTGGTGGATTTTCCGAGGCAGTACGGAAAGGTCGACATTCATGAAGGCAACAACATCTTCTATCTCACCATGGAGCGGCTGGACGTTCGCCTGCCGCGCGCCGAGCGGCTAATCGTCGTCGCGGAACCCGTGCTCCAGCAGCTGACTGCCAACTTGGTCGTTATCCAGCCTGACGATGGCAGCTTTAGCTACCTCGCTGGAACACAGACTTCCATCGGGGCGGTGCCTTCGCTGACCTGGCTTGCCGCGGCGAGAGCTGCGCAGCGCTTCGGGAAGACAGGCTACAAGGCTTGGATCTCTGCTCAACTGGAGTCTGAGTTCGAAGATGGCCAGGAGCCGGGCGACCGCAATGGCATCGAGGCGCAGGAACCTCACCGTGCGCAGACGCTTGACGTGACGCTGCGCCGTCTCAGCGGAAGTTTTGAGGAGTTCGGTTTCGTCGTAGACACTGGTCGACGCCTTCCGCGCGACATGGAGGATGCCGCTGTTGCAGTGGTGACGGCCCACGGGGGACTCAGCGGTGACGGGCGCTACCTGCATAGCATCCGCGATGACGAGGGACTGGTGGAGGCGCCTTCCGCTCTAGCAAGAGCGCTCGCGGGAGTGGAGCTGGTCATTCTTTTCGTCTGCAGTGGTGGACGCATCGACAAGAATCCATGGGACAACTCGACTACCAGCTTGGCAAAGCAGCTGTTGAACGGGGGCAGCCGGGCGGTCATTGCCTCCCCATGGCCGCTCAATGTTCTTGTCACGTACAACTGGCTCGAGCCTTTTCTGAATTCTTGGGAGGACGGCGACACTGTTCTTGACGCCACGAGACTGGCGAACGATGCTGTTGCCAAACGCCTCGGAGACGCCCCTCAATACTCTCTTGCGATGCGGGTGTACGGTGATGTCTTGCTGACTCGTGCGGTCTAGTCCTTAGCATGACGCGTCAGTGCCCTGCCTACTCATCTCTTTATCATTCATTTTTGGAAGACAGTTCGGTCGGGGATGGATGAAGTTGCTTGTGCGGGCTCGAGTAGTTCAGACTGCCCGCGGGGGACGCGCAGCGTTGTAATGCCGCCGCCAGTTCCTAATAACGACGCGAAAGCACCTCAAACCTGGCGAAAGCGAATCGTGGCCCGGTTTCTCATTTGCTGCTTTTAATGGCCGAGGTCGGCAGCTCGCGATGCGCCGTCGCGGCAGTGCGGCAGTTGCCGCCCGATCTTGCGACCGAGTCGGTGTGCTCTGTGGGCGCCCAGGTCGCGGACGCCTCCTCTCGTGGATGAAGTGACGACTTTTGGCTGAGCGATGAGCGACTGCTTTCCGGCAGCCAGTGTGGGGCATCAAAGGACTGCAATGGGCGCTCAGCTGCCGCTCCGGGCAGCGCGTTTTTGGCCTATCCCAGGTCGCCTGGGTTGCCACTGCTGGTGCGGATGCGCTGGAGCGACATTGATCCAGACCCAGTCGCCTCCCCACAGAGGGCACGCGGGCCCTCAGCGAGCCGACCTAAGGGCGATCAGCGAAGCAACCATCAAGGAAACCTCGGCTCCGTACCGCCACCATGGCCGGACCATGGATTCGACGGCACGGCCGAACCGCACGCCGTTGTGGAGCCATGGCAGCACGACGAGGAGGCAGAGCAACGCTGCCAGCACGAAGAGCACCCAGTGAAGAAGCACCGGCCGACCGAGCCGGAAGGCGGCAACAGCCCCTACAAACGCAGGAACACCCAGTCCAAGGCTGCCCACGATGAAAAGGTCCCACAGCATGCGTCCGATGTGGGATGCCTCGTGGCCGTTGAACCAGGCCACGTACATCGATGGTGGCGCGATGGTCTTGGTCGCCTGGAGCGTCACCAGCGCAACGCAAGCCACGCCGAACCCTGCGGCAACGGCCCAGAACGCGTCCTTAAGCACCGCGGTGCTCATGCGGTGCGCAAAGAGGCCCGACGGGCCGCTTCCTCGAACTCGCGCAGCGGGTCGGCGGGCGCTTCGGCGGCCGACGTCTCCTTGACCAAGAAGTCCTCAAGCTGCCGGCCGGCACCCAGCGCCTCGCGGAGCCATCGAGGGTGGGGGCCGCGCCCCTTCCAGTAGTCGCCGGTCGCCGGATTCCGATACTTGACAGCCACGTGAAACGGCGCTGCGACTCTGCGCAGGGGCAACTCCACCATGGGTGGTCGCAGACCGGCCAATGGGGGCTGTGCCTTCAGGTGAGCGGCTTCGACGTCGCGAAGCACGGTGGCAGCGCTCAGCTGAAACTCCACCGCGAGGTCGGCGATGCGCTTTCGTGCGGCCTCTCGTTCTTGCAGCCAGGTCGCGTACAGCAGCTGGTCCAGCGCGGCCAGCTCGGACTTCAATTCACTCAGTGTGGGCATCGGCAAAACAATTCATCGCTCCATGCATTCTCTCCGGGGGCGGACGCCAACCTAGCTGAGCCCCTTTGGGCAGTGTGCGGCGCGCGTTCAAGGGCGCCTGATGGCGCCGCGGGGCGTGCGGAAGGTGACGGACCACCGCTGCGCCTTCACCGGCGGCACGCAATGCTGCCAGCCCCAACGGGCCGCACCCTCCATCCTGTAGATGGACCGCGCAGCCACGTCCAGCTGGACCACCTGGCGCTTGGCGGCCGCGTCGGGCGGGTATGGTCTGAATCGAAGCACGGCCTCGTTGCCCAGCGAGACGCCGGCGATCGTTTCGAAGTCGGGCACATCGCGGTGCCAACCCAACGGCGTGCCAGGCGCGTACTCGGCCACCAGGACCTGAACCAGCTCTTCGCGCTGCACGCCGAGCCAGCTGGCCACGCGGTCGCGCAAGGGCACCAACCGCTTGTCCAGTGCAATGCCAGGTCGCAGCGTATTCGTGTCGAAGTCGTAGCTGCCACCAAAGCTCACCACCTGGCGGCGCGCCGTGTATTCCTTGTACTTCGCCGGATGCAGCGGCAGCGTGCGCACGACCTCCAGCAGCTGTGCCTCCTCTTTCAGGCTCACGAAGTTCGGCTGGTACTGCAGCCCAGGAATGGGCTGAACCTCGTCGGCAGCGAACAGGTCGGTTTGCATGTGGCTTCGTCGGTTGCCGTCGATTTCAAAAACTGCTATCGCCGGCAGACACGACTGGAAGTTCGTGATACTGTATTGATGTACAGTAAGTTTAGAACATGTCCGCCCTCCTCGCTTTCGACCCTTCGGTCGCCGCCGACCCCACCGGGGCACGGGCGCGCCTCCAACCGATCGCACCGCGCATCGCTGAGTCGGTGTGGCGGGGGACCGAACTGGAGCACCGGACTACGGCCGTCCAGCCCACAGGTTGGCCTGAGCTGGATGCCGAGCTGCCCGGTGGCGGTTGGCCCCAGCAGTCCATCGTCGAGATCCTGTCTGCGCAGCCTGCGGTGCTCGAGTGGCGGCTGTTGTCGCCGGCGCTGCGGAGCGTCGTGCAGGGAGGCGGTCAAGTCGTCGTGGTCGGACCGCCCCGCCACCCGCATCTGCCTGGCCTGCAGCATCTGGGATTGAGCGAACGCCAGTTCGTCTGGATCCAGGCCGATCAGCCGGCCGAACGGCTCTGGACGACCGAGCAGCTCATCAAGTCCCGTGCGGCCGGCGCCGTCATCACCTGGCTGCCGAAGGCGCGGGCCGACCAAATCCGCCGCTTGCAGGTCTGCGCTCAGGGCTGCGATGGTCTGGCAATCCTGTGCCGGCCCGAAGCGGCACGCCACGAATCTTCTGCTGCGCCCCTGCGGGTGCAAGCCTCGGCAGGTCTCGACTGGAACCTGCACTTGCACATCGTGAAGCGGCGCGGTCCCACGCACGAGCAGCCGCTGACGCTGCCATCGATCCCCGGCGGCCTCGCGGCCGTCCTGACTCCGCGACTGCGACGGCTGACCCGTCCTGTTGCGCCCGAGGTCTCCCATGCTGTGGGTAGCCCTGCTGATTCGGCCCGAGCACAGCACGCCGCCGCCTGATGACAAGCTGCGTGGCCTCTCGATGTACGCGCTGCAGTTCTCGCCGCGCACCGCCATCGTCGAGGACTCCGTGGTTGTCGAGCTGGAGGCCAGCGTCATGTTGTTCGGCGGACGCCGTGCGCTGCGCGACCGCATCGTGGGTGAGGTCGAAGAGCTTGGCGTAGGCAGCCTTGCCTGGGCGCCCACGAGCCTTGCCGCGCTGGCTTTCGCGCGGGCCGGCAAGGAGAACGGCGTGCGCGGTGCGCTTGCCTCGCTGCTGGACCAGCTTCCGATGGACACGCTGTCGGCGGTCCGACCGCACTCCACGACGCTGTCGCAGCTCGGCTGCCGGACCCTCGGCGACGTGCGCAAGCTGCCGCGCGGTGGCATCAGCAGGCGTTTCGACAAGGCGCTGCTCACGGCGATGGACCAGGCCTACGGGCTGCGGCCGGAGGCGCACGTCTGGATCGAAGCGCAGGAAACGTTTCGGGAACGCCTGGAGTTGATGTCCCGGGTGGACTCCGCACCGGCGCTGCTGTTCGGTGCCCGGCGCCTGTTGCTGCTGCTGTGCGGCTGGCTCGCGGCGCGCCACGCTGGCATCACCGCCTTCACGCTGCGCTGGGTGCACGATGCCATGCGACCGCGCGGCTCGGACCCCGGCGGCGAGGTGACGATCCGCACCGCGGCGCCGATGCGCGACGTCGAGCACCTGTGCCGGCTGCTGGCCGAGAACCTCGCCAAGGTGGAGCTGCAGGCGCCTGCTGGTGACCTGGAGCTTGAGGCCGTCGAGGTGCACGCGCTCGAGGAAGTGAGCAAGTCCCTATTGCCCGACGTTGCACAGCAAGGCGAGTCGTTGACGCTCACTCTGGAGCGCATCGCGGCCCGCCTGGGCGCCGAGAAGGTGCTGCGCCCCGTGATCGTCGAGGACCACCGGCCGGAATGGCAGACCCATTGGCAGCCGGCCCCGCAGCCGCTGCCGAAGAAGCGCGCGCGCCGCAGCCGCTTTCCCGAACCCAGCTTCATCCTGGCCAAGCCGCTGCGCCTGGCGATGCGCGGGGACAAACCGCTGTACCAGGGCGTCCTGGAGCTGCGCATCGGCCCTCACCGCATCGAGGGCGGGTGGTGGCACCGCCTGCGGGATGGTGACGACGAAACGACCGCGATCGTCGTGCGCGACTACTGGGTTGCGCAGAGCCCGCTCGGCGCAGTGCTCTGGGTGTTCCAGGAGCGCCTTGCGCGAGACGACACCGCCTGGTTTCTCCACGGATCCTTCTCATGAACACCGACCCACGTGCCGGCATCCCGCCCTACGCGGAACTGCGCTCCCTCAGCAACTTCTCCTTCCTCAAAGGCGCGAGCTGGCCGGAGGAGCTGGTCGAGCGTGCGAAGCAACTCGGCTACAGCGCGATCGCCGTGTGCGACGAATGCTCCATGGCCGGCGCCGTGCGCGCGCACACGGAGGGCAAGGACCAGGGCGTGCACGTCATCCACGGCAGCCAGTTCGCCGTGGACTGCGACGGCCCGTTCACGCTGGTCGTGCTCGCATGCAACATCGAGGGCTACGGCAACCTTTGCGAGTTCATCACCGGCCTGCGACGCAGCGCTGCGAAGGGCACGTACCACCTCACGATCGACGCCATCGATCCTGCGGCGTTGGCGGACTGCGTGGTCCTGGTGTCGCCGGATCGCGCCTCGACCGACGACCAGCTGGAGACGATCGCGCGTTGGCTCCTGACGCACTTCACGGGCCGCTGCTGGCTCGCCGTGGAGATGCAGCGCGTGCTCGACGACGAGATGTGGCTGCACCGCATGGAGCAGGTCAGCGAGATGACGGCCATCCATCTGGTGGCCAGCGGCGACGTGCGCATGCACGTCCGATCGCGCAAGCCCTTGCACGACGTCATGACCGCCACGCGGGTCGGCAGGCCGCTGACCGAATGCGGACTGGACCTGGAACTCAACAGCGAGCAGCACATGCGCAGCCGTGTCCAACTCGCACAGCGCTTCTCCGATGCCTTGCTCGCAGAAACGTTGAAGGTGGCAAGCCGCTGCACGTTTTCCCTCGACGAGCTGCGCTACCAGTACCCGTCGGAGGTCGTTCCCGAGGGCCAGACGCCGACCAGCTACCTGCGTCAGCTCACCTACGAAGGCGCGGGCCGCCGGTGGCCGGGCGGGATGCCCGCGAAGGTGCAAAGCCAGACCGAGCACGAGCTGGAGCTGATCGCAGAGCTGGGCTACGAGCACTACTTCCTCACCGTCGCGGACATCGTGCGCTTCGCCCAGTCCCAGCACATCCTTTGCCAAGGACGCGGCAGCGCCGCCAACTCCGTGGTGTGCTACTGCCTGGGCATCACGGAAGTCGACCCCGCGCGCATGTCGACGCTCTTCGAACGCTTCATCTCGAAAGAGCGCAACGAGCCGCCGGACATCGACGTGGACTTCGAGCACCAACGGCGCGAAGAGGTCATCCAGTACCTGTACCGCAAGTACGGCCGCGACCGGGCGGCACTGACCTCCGTGGTCATCAAGTACCGGGCCAAGTCGGCGTTCAAGGACGTCGGCAAGGCCCTGGGCATCGAACTTGAGCGGCTCGAAGCGCTGGCGTCGAACCTCGCATGGTGGGACGGCAGCGAAGTGCTGCAGCAACGCGTGGCCGAGGCCGGTCTGGATCCGAAGGAACTGGTGGTGGAGCAGCTGATGCTGTTGACCTCTCAGCTCATCGGCATGCCCCGTCACATGAGCCAGCATCCTGGAGGTTTCGTGCTGACCAAAGGGCCGCTCAAGCGCCTCGTGCCGATCGAAAACGCGGCCATGGAAGACCGCACCATCGTCGAGTGGGACAAGGACGATCTGGACGCGCTGGGCTTGCTCAAGGTCGACGTGCTGGCTTTGGGCATGCTGTCAGCCATCCGCCGCTCGCTGGAGTTCATCGGCGAGCGCAAGGGCCACGTGTTCTCCATGCAGGACATTCCGTCTGAAGACCCAGCAACCTACCGCATGATCAGCCGCGCCGACACCGTCGGTGTGTTCCAGATCGAGTCGCGCGCGCAGATGGCGATGCTGCCACGGCTCAGGCCCAAGTGCTTCTACGACCTGGTGATCGAGGTGGCCATCGTTCGGCCCGGACCCATCCAGGGCAACATGGTGCACCCGTACCTCAACCGGCGTCAGGGCCGCGAGCCGGTGTCGTACCCGAGCGAGGCGCTGGAAGAAGCGCTCGGGCGAACTTTGGGTGTGCCGATTTTTCAGGAGCAGGTGATGCAGGTGGCGATCCTGGCCGCGGGCTTCACGGCCGGCGAGGCCGACCAGCTGCGACGGTCCATGGCAGCCTGGAAGCGCAAGGGAGGCCTGCAGCAGTACTACGACAAGATCGTCACGGGCATGACCGAGCGCGGGTACGAGAAAGCCTTTGCAGAACAGATCTTCGAGCAAATCCGCGGATTCTCTGAGTACGGTTTTCCTGAGAGCCATGCCGCCAGTTTTGCCCTGCTGGTCTACGCCAGCTGCTGGATCAAGCACCACCATCCTGCCGAGTTCCTGGCCGCGCTGTTGAATTCGCAGCCACTGGGCTTCTACTCGCCGAGCCAGCTGGTGCAGGACGCGCAGCGGCACGGCGTCGAAGTGCGGGCCGTGGACGTGATGCACAGCGACTGGGACTGCACGCTCGAAGATCTTCCTGACCCGCCGGCCGTGCGACTCGGCCTGCGCCTGATCAAAGGCCTGAAGGAAGCATCGGTCGCGCGTGTCGTAGCGGCGCGCGCCCAGGCACCCTTCGACGACCCGGAAGACTTGGCCCGACGCGCGCGGCTCGAGCAGCACGAGATGCAACTTCTTGCCGGGGCCGATGCGCTAATGAGCTTGTCCGGCCATCGCCGGCAGCAGGTGTGGCAGGCGTCCGCGTTGCGACGTGCGCCGGAGCTGCTGCACGATGCCGTGGTCGACGAGGACTTTTTGGAGCTTCCTGCGGCTCTGGAGGGAGAAGAGGTCGTGCACGACTACGAGACCGTCGGCTTGTCCCTGCGCAGCCATCCGCTGCTGCTGCTGCGGCCGGAGCTGAACAAGCGCAAGCTCGCGCGCGCCGTCGACCTGATCCGTGTTCCTGGTGGGCGCTTCGTGCGCTACGCCGGCATCGTCACCGTGCGACAGCAACCGGAGACGGCCAAGGGCGTCGTCTTCATCTCGCTAGAAGACGAGACCGGCAACGTGCAGGTCATCGTGTGGCCCACGCTGAAGGAGAAGCAGCGGGCCGAGGTACTGCGCGCGCGGTTGCTAGCCGTTTACGGGCAGTGGCAGCTGCAGGACGGTGTCAAGAACCTGGTCGCGCACAAGCTGGCGGATCTGACGCCGCTGCTGGGGGGGCTTGAGACGACGTCGCGGGACTTTCACTGAGAACATGACCTCCGCTCCGGGCGGTCAGGATGGAGGATCGACTTCCGGCCATTAGCTGTCGCTCGGCGCGCAGTCGCGAACGACAGGTTCGGCGCAAAGCGGTCGCCGGTCCTTTGCTGCAAACCTCGGCGTACCGGTACCAGCAACGACTACAAGCTTACCGCCCGGTGCCAACCAACGACAGCCTGACCAGGCCGCTAGACACAGCGGCCAGAATGCAGCGCTGCCCTGTGGTTGCCCTAGCGCGCGTCGGCAACGCGCACTGCCTTGCTAACGACCGACCCGCTCCCGGAGCACGCCGCCTGCGACCACGTGGCGCACAACCATGCGCCGGGGCGCGGCACCTCTACCGCGCAGCGCGCTTTCAGGCGTGCATCGACGACACCTGGCGCGAACTGGTCTGGCCGACCGAGCCCAGGAAGTTTGGCGCCATCGCCCGCAGCCGCTCGCTCGCCTCGCGCAGCGGCATCAGCAACCTCTTGGTGGCCTTGGCCTCGGTCGCTTCGCCCGACAGCAGGTTCACATTGAGGGCCGCGACCACCTGCCCACCGTCGCCGCGGACGGGGACCGACAGCCCGCAGACCGCCTCGTCGAATTCGCCATCGACCCATGCATAGCCCTTGTCCTGCACCTCGGCCAGGCGGGCGCGCAGCGCTTCGGGCGTCGCCACCGTCTTGCGTGTGCAGGGCTTGAGTTCCACTGCCGCGAGATAGCGCGCCAGCGCCTCCTCGTCCTGCCAGGCCAGCAGCACGCGGCCCGGCGAGGTGGCATAGGCCGGCAGCCGGCTGCCCACACCAAGGCGCAGCGACATCACCTTGCGCGATGGAATGCGCAGCAGGTAGATGCTGTGCTGGCCGTCGAAGGCCGACAGCGCGACCGACTCCTTGATCTCCGCGCAGAGTTGCTCGAGCACCTCCTGCGCGACGCCCCAGAACGGCAGCGATGTCAGGTAGGTCATGCCCAGGTTCAGGATCTTGGGCGTCAGCCGGAAGCTCTTGCCGTCCGAGACCGTGAAACCCAGCTCGGTCAGCGTCATCAGGATGCGGCGCGCTACCGTGCGCGGCAGCTGTGTGCTCGCGGCCACGGAGGCCACGGTGTGCTCGCCGGTGCCCGAGCCCATCGCTTCGATGACGCTCAGGCCGCGGGCGAATGAACGGACGAAACCATCGCTTTCAGGAGTTGCCATAGGGACGCTTTTTTCGGTCCGCGATTCTAGGTGGCGCCCACCGGCCCGAACTGGGGCAGGCACAGGCCCTCGCCCATCGGCAGGAAGCGCACCTGCACGCGGTCGCCGATGCGCACGAGGTCGGGCTGCACATCGACGATGTTGGCCATCATGCGCGGGCCTTCGTCCAGCGCGACCACGGCCACCACGTAGGGCAGCTTGTCGGCCATGTGGGCGTTGGCCGCTCGGTGGTTCACTGTGAAGGTGTAGATGCGGCCCAGGCCGGCGCTGCGCTCCCACTGCGGCGCCTCGGCGCCGCAGTGGCGGCAGAACGCCCGCTGGATCGACTGCGTGCGTGCGCATGTGCCGCAGCGTTGGAACAACAACACCCCTCGGGCGGTGGCGTCCCAGAACGGCTGGGTGGCCTCGGTCGGGACCGGCGCAGGACGGGGGGCGGTGTTCATGCGACGTTCCCGAGAATCATGGTGGTGTTGGCGGAGAACACGAGGCCGGGCGCGTGGCACAGCGCGTGGTGGGCATGCGCGAGCTGGCGCTCGCCGCACTCCCCGCGCAGCTGGCGCACGGCCTCGATCACCAGAAAGATGCCAAACATGCCGGGATGCCCGTAGGACAGGCCGCCGCCCGACGTGTTGATCGGGAAATCGCCGCCGGGCGCAAGCCGGCCGCCCTTGACGAAGTCCTTGCCCTCCCCGCGCGCGCAAAAGCCCAGCTCCTCCAGCGACTGCAGCACGCCGATCGTGAAGTGGTCGTAGATCTGCACCACGTCGATGTCGCCGCGGCCCACGCCGGCCATGGCGAAGGCCTCGTTGGCCGTCTGCGCCACACGGGTGTCCAGCCAGTCGTCCAGGTCCAGCGGCGTGTAGTGGTGCGAGAAGCTTTCGGCGATGCCCTTGACGTAGACCGGCATGCGGGCGAGGTCGCGCGCACGCTCCGCGCTGGTGACGACCAGCGCACCGCCGCCATCGGTCACCAGGCAGCAGTCGCGCTGGCGCAGCGGCGCGGCCACCACGGGCGAGGCCATCACGTCGTCCAGCGTCAGCGGGCCCTGCCGGTAGGCCTTGGGGTTCAGGTTGGCCCATTGCCGCGCCGCGACGGCGATCTCCGCCAGGTCGGCCGGCGTGCTGCCATGGCGGTGCATGTGCAGCTGCGCCACCATGGCGTAGTAGCCGATCGGGCTCAGCTGCCCGTGCGGCACGATGAACTGGCCGCGCGGCGAACGCGGGTCTTCCACCAGCCCCGTGAGCTTGCGCGATCCGTCGGACAGCTGCGTGCTGCCGTAGGTGATGAGCGCCACCTCGCAGAAGCCGGCGGCGATGGCGGCCATGGCATGGCGGATGTGCATGAGGTTGGACATGCCGCCCACGTTGCTGCTGTCCAGGTAGCGCGGCGCCAGGCCCAGGTGCTCGCTGAGCTGCAGGCCGCTGAAGCGGTCGTCGGTGTGGGCGAAGATGGCATCGACATCGCGCAGGCGCAGCCCGGCGTCGGCCAGCGCGGCGCGCGCGGCCTGGGCCTGCAGCTCCAGCGCGGTCTTGCCGGGCACCTTGCCGAGGTCGGATTCGGCCACGCCGGCGATGGCGACCGAGGAGGAAAGCGAAGAGCGTCGTGTCATGTCGGTTGTGCAGTGAGAACGGAAACGGCCTGCGGCCAGTAGGCGCGCTTGACCTCGCGCTTGAGCAGCTTGCCGGTCTCGGTGCGCGGCAGCGCGGCGGTGAAGTCCACGCTGCGCGGGCACTTGATCGGTGACAGCCGCGCGCGGCACCAGGCGATGAGCTCCTGCGCCAGCGCATCGGAGGCTGCATGGCCGTGTCGCAGCTGCACCACCGCCTTGACCTCTTCGCCGAACTCCTCGTTCGGCACGCCGACCACGGCCACGTCGTGCACGGCCGCGTGCTGGCCCAGCACGTTCTCGGTCTCCTGCGGGTAGATGTTCACGCCGCCCGAGATGATCATGTTGGCCAGCCGGTCGGTCAGGTACAGAAAGCCGTCGGCGTCCAGGTAGCCGATGTCGCCGTAGGTGGCCCAGCCTCGATCGTTGTAAGCCTGGCGCGTCTTGGCCGGGTCGCCGTGGTACTCGAAGGCCGGCCCGCCCGAGAACCAGATCACGCCCGGCGTGCCGGCCGGCAGCGCGCGGCCGTCCTCGCCCAGGATGTGCACGGCGCCGAATTCCGGGATGCCGACCGAGCCCGGGTGCGCCAGCCATTCGTGCGAGTCGAGCGAGGTGCGGCCCACCAGTTCGGTGCCGCTGTAGAACTCGTAGAGGATGGGGCCCCACCAGTCGATCATGGCCTGCTTGACCCAGACCGGGCACGGCGCCGCCGCGTGCACGGCCACGCGCAGGCTGGACAGGTCGTGCGCGCGGCGTTCGGCCTCGGGCAGGCGCAGCAGCCGGATGAACATGGTCGGCACCCACTGGCTGTGCGTCACGCGAAAGCGCGCGATGGCGGCCAGCGCGGCCTGTGCGTCGAAGCGCTCCATCAGCACGCAGGTGCCGCCCTCGCGCATCACGTTCATGTTCCAGCGCACCGGGGCCGTGTGGTAGAACGGCGCCGTCGAGAGGTAGACCGTGTCGCGGTCGAACGTCTTCCAGTGCATGCGCGGGTTGGGCTCGGCCACGAAGTGCCGGTTCGCGCTGGCCAGCGGCCGCTTGATGCCCTTGGGCAGGCCGGTCGTGCCCGACGAATAGCAGAAGTCCGTGCCCTCCGGCGTCTCGGGCAGCTCCACGTCGGCTGGCACGGCCTGCAGCGCTGCCTCGTAGTCCTCGAAGCCCGGCACGGCGCCGTCCAGGCTGAAGCGGTGCAGGCCGGCCGTGCCCTGCGCGAGTGCGCCGTCGGTGTCCATCAGAGCCGCGGCGCTGAACAGCGCCCTGGCGCCGCAGTCGCGCACGATGTACAGCACCTCGGGCGCCTTCAGGTGCCGGCTCACGGTGGTGTAGTACAGGCCGATGCGGTGCGCCGCCCACAGCAGCTCGAAGTAGCGCAGGTGGTTGTCCAGGTAGACCGCGACGGCGTCGCCGCTGCGCAGGCCGCGCGCCAGCAGCAGCGCGGCGCAGCGGCGCGAGCGCTGTTCGAGTTCGGCCCAGGTCACCGCCCGGCCGCTCTCTAGCATCCGGTAGGCGATGCCCTGCGGAGCGGCGGCGGCGTGGCGTGCCAGGCTGTCGGGCGCACGCAGCGCCATGCCGGTGGGACTAGCCGCCATGGACCGTTGCCAGCCCGTGCGTCAGCACGGCCTGCCCCCGTTCGAGCGCCGAGGCGCGGAACTGCAGCTGCGCGCCGCGGCGCCAGATCTCCACCGCGAGCGTCTCGCCCGGGATGAACGGTGCCGAGAAGCGCAGCGCGACGCTGGCCAGCCGCTCGGGCCGGTTGCCGCAGCAGGCACGCAGCAGCGCCCGCACCGCCATGCCGTAGGTGCACAGGCCGTGCAGGATGGGCCGCTCGAACCCCGCGCTGCGGGCCGCGGCCGGGTCGGCATGGATCGGGTTGCGGTCGCCGTTGAGCCGGTACAGCAGCGCCGCGCTGGGCGCCGTGCGCAGCTGCACCGTGGTGTCGGCCGGTTCCACCGGCACCGCAGGCAGCGCGGCCGGTGCGTCGTCGCCCGGGCCGAAGCCGCCGTCGGCGCGGCAGAACGAGGTGTGCTCGATGCTGGCGATCGGCTTGCCGGTGGCCTCGTCGCTGACCTCGCGCGTGGTGACGACCAGCGCACCGCGGCCCTGGCCCTTGTCCACCACGGCGCTCACGTGCGTGCGGCTGCGCATGCAGCCTTCGGGCGGCACGCTGCCGTGCAGCACCATGCGGTGCTCGCCGTGCAGGATGCGCATCCAATCGATGCCGGTGCCCGGGTCGGTCGCCCAGGCGCCGGGTGCGCCCAGCACGGTGACCATCGAGGGCACGGCGCGCAGGCCCTCTTCGTAGACGAAGGGCAGTTCCTCGGCGTCCAGCGGGTCTTCGCCGTAGCCCAGGCTCAGCGCGTAGCGGATGCAGTCCTCGCGCGTGTAGTGGCTCAGCTGGTCCGGGATGGGCCAGTGCTTCAGGGTCTGGTAGTCGATCGGCATCGGGTCACTCGGCCTTCAGGTTGGCGCTGCGGATCACCTGTTCCCAGCGGCTGGTCTCGGCGGCCACGAAGCTCTGGAAGGCCTGCGGGGTGCCGCCGACCGGCACTCCGCCCTTCTCCGCGAAGCTGTGGCGGATCTCGGCGGACGACAGCACCTTCTGCAGTTCGCGGTTCAGCGCGGCCACGGTGGCCGGCGGCGTCTTGGCCGAGACGAACAGGCCCAGCCACACCGTCACCTCGATGTCGGGCAGGCCGGACTCGATCAGCGTGGGCACCTGCGGCAGCTCGGGAATGCGCTCGCGCGTGGTCACGGCGATCGGCGTGAGCTTGCCGGCGCGCACCAGCGGCAGCGCGGTGATCAGGTTGTCCACCATCAGGTCTACCTGGCCGCCCATGAGATCGGTCAGCGCCGGTGCCGCGCCGCGGTAGATGATGTTGACGGCCTGGATGCCCGCGCGTGCCTTGATCAGCTCGCCCGTCAGGTGGCCGGACGAGCCGCTCGTCGACACCGCCATCGACAGGCCCTTGGGCTTGCTCTGCGACAGGGCCTTGAGTTCGGCCACCGTCCTGGCCCCCAGCGCGGGGCTGGCCACCAGCACGTTGGGCATGGACAGCACCTGGATCACCGGCGCCAGGTCCTCGGGCTTGTAGGGCAGCTTGTCCTGCAGCGTGTAGTTGGCGGCGTTGGGCCCCAGGCTGCCCATCACCAGCGTGTGGCCGTCGGGCTCGGCGCGCAGCGCGGCCTGGATGCCCAGCGTGCCGCCCGCGCCGGCCACGTTCTCCACGATCACCGGCTGCTTGAGCACCTCGGACAGCGACTTGGCCACGATGCGGCTGGTCTGGTCGAGGATGCCGCCCGGCGCGGCCGGCGCAACGATGCGCAGCGGCTTGCCGGGTGCGATCTCGCTCGCGCCGGCCACACCGGCCGCGCAGGCCGCCAAGGCGAAGAACGACACGGCTGCCGCCGCGCGCAGGGTTGGGAACCGGGCCATCTTGTCTCCTAAGGGATTACCCCGTTGAACGTCCGCACTGCGGACAATATGCTTCAAATAACGGTCATAAACATCCGCCAGGCGGTCAATTTAAAAGGCCCATCGCGGAAAGTCAACCCGGTTGATCGCCAAGCCGTCCGCCGCGCGCCATGTCTGCGCGCCCCTTCGCAACCCGAGCCCTTCCCATGCACCGACGAACGCTTTTCTCGCCCGACCACGAACAGTTCCGCGACACCGTGCGCCGCTTCATCGCGCAGGAGATCACGCCCCACCACGCCGGCTGGGAGGAACAGGGCCTGGTGCCGCGCGACCTGTGGCGCCGGGCCGGCGCCGCGGGCCTGCTGCTGCCGATGGCGCCGGCCGAGCACGGCGGCGGTGGCGGCGATTTCCTGCACACGGCCATCGTGGTCGAGGAGATCGCGCGTGCGCTGGCCACCGGCGTGACCGGCTTCACCACGCACTCGGACATCGTGGCGCCCTACCTCGTCGAATTCGGCACCGCGGCGCAGAAGGCGCGCTGGCTGCCGCCGATGGCCGCGGGCGAGGTGGTGGCCTCCATCGCCATGACCGAACCCTCGGCCGGCAGCGACCTGAAGGCCATCCGCACCACGGCGCGCCGCGTGGACGGTGGCTGGCAGCTCGACGGCCAGAAGACCTTCATCACCAACGGCCACCACGCCGACCGCGTGCTGGTGGTGGCCAAGACGCAGCCCGAGGCCGGCGCCCGGGGCATGAGCCTGTTCTGGGTCGACACCCGCTCCCCCGGATTTGCCCGGGGCCGGCTGCTCGACAAGATCGGCCAGCGCGCGCAGGATACGGCCGAGCTGTTCTTCCAGCAGGTCTTCGTGCCCGAATCCGACCTGGTCGGCGCGGAGAACCAGGCCTTCGGCTACCTCATGCACGGCCTGGTGCAGGAGCGCCTCATGATCGCGCTGCGCTGCGCCAGCGCGCTGGAGGCCGCGCTGGACTGGACCATCGCCTACACGCGCGAACGCCAGACCTTCGGCAAGCCGCTCATCGCCAACCAGCACACCAGGTTCAAGCTGGCCGAGATCAAGACGCTGGCCGCGGCCACGCGCGCCTTCGTCGACCAGTGCGTGGCCGAGCACATGGCGCAGCGGCTGGACGCCGACGGCGCGGCCATGGCCAAGCTCTGGGCCAGCGAGGCCACCACCGCCATCGACGACCTGCTGCAGATGTTCGGCGGCTACGGCTACATGCGCGAGTACCCGATCGCGCGCGCCTATGCCGACGTGCGGCCCAACCGCATCTACGGCGGCTCCTCCGAAATGATGAAGGAAATCATCAGCCGCACGCTCTGACGCGCAGCCTTTCTCCACGACACCAAAGGAACGACATGGATCTGCAACTGAAGGGCCGCGTGGCCATCGTGACCGGCTCGGGCCGCGGCATCGGCCGCGCCGCCGTGACCGCCCTCGCCAGAGAAGGCGTGCGCGTGGTCGTCACCGACATCGACGAAGCCGTGGCCGAGCACACGGCGGCGGGGCTGCGCGCCGAAGGACACGAGGCGATCGCCGTGCGCGCCGACGTCTGCGACGAGGCGCAGGTGCAGCAGCTCGCGGCACGCGCCGTCGCCGCGTTCGGCAAGATCGACATCCTCGTCAACAACGCCGGCTTCACGCGCGACAAGTACCTGCTCAAGATGCCCATGGCCGACTGGGACGCCGTGATCGACACCGTGCTCAAGGGCGCCTACCTCTGCACCCGCGCGGCACTGCCGACCATGATGGCGCAGAAGTGGGGCCGCGTCGTCAACATCGCCTCGCGCGCGCACTGGGGCAACCCGGGACAGACCAACTACTCGGCGGCCAAGGCCGGGCTGATCGGCTTCACGCGCGCGCTGGCGCTGGAGCAAGGCAAGTTCAACATCACGGCCAACGCCATCGCGCCGGGCTTCATCGAGACCGAACTCGTGCGCGCGCTGCCGACCTACGAGCGGCTGCGCGAGGGCGCACTGCAGCGCAACACCGTGCCGCGCGTGGGCACGCCGGAAGACGTGGCCGGCGCCATCCTGTACCTGGCCTCCGAATGGGGCGGCTACATCACGGGCGAGACCGTGCACGTGAGCGGCGGCCGCTTCAGCGGCTGAGGAGCACACCATGCAGCTCACACAGGGACTGCACCGCATGCTGCAGCAGCAGCCGGACAAGGTGGCCACCTGGTTCGCGCTGCCCGACGGCAGCGTGCGCGCGCGCAGCTACGGCGAACTGGGCGCGCGCGCAGCGCGCATCGCCAGCGTGCTGCAGGGCCAGGGCGTGGCGCCGGGCGAGCGCGTGGCGCTGCTGTCGGCCAACAGCGATCGCTACCTCGAATTCTTCATGGCCTGCTGGTGGGCCGGCGCCATCGCCTGCCCCGTCAACATGCGCTGGAGCGCGGCCGAGATGGCCCACTCGCTGGACGATGCGGGCGTGCGCGTGCTGCTGGTGGACGCCGGCTTCGTGTCCATGCTGCCGGCGATCCGCACGCAGGCACGCGCGCGCTTCGCCACGCTGTTCTTCGGCGACCCCGAGGGCGCCAGCCCGCCCGACCTGCCCGACCTGGAGGCCCTGCTCGCAGCCGCCGCACCCGCGCCGGAACACGCCGGCCGGCAGGACGACCCGGCCGCCATCTTCTACACCGGCGGCACCACCGGCCTGCCCAAGGGCGTGGTGCTGTCGCACCTGAACCTGTGGTCCTCGGCCATGGGCCGCATGGCGCAGGTGCCCTCCTCGGCCGATGCCGTGGCGCTGCACGTGGCGCCCATGTTCCATCTGGCCTCGGCCGGGCGGCTGATCTCGCACACGCTGATCGGCGGCTCGGCCATGGTGCTGCCGACCTTCCGGCCCGACAGCGTGGTCGACGCGATCGAGCGCCATGCCGTGGCCGAGGTGGTGCTGATCCCCAGCATGCTGCAGATGCTGCTGGACCACCCCAGCTTCGATCCCGCGCGGCTGGCCAGCCTGCGCCGCATCACCTACGGCGGCGCGCCGATCTCGCCCGCCCTGCTCGACCGCGCGCTGGCGGTGCTGCCGCGCGCCGAATTCGTGCAGTGCTACGGCCAGACCGAGGCCTCGCCGCTGATCACGATCAACCCGCACGAGAGCCATGTCGGCGAGGGCCGCCGGCTCGGCCGGCTGCGCTCGGCCGGCCGCGTGGTCTATGGCGTGCAGATGCGCGTGGTCGACCCCGAGGGCCGCGACACCGGGCCCGGCGTGGCCGGCGAGATCATCGCGCGCGGCCCCAACGTGATGCTGGGCTACTGGCGCAAGCCCGAGGAAACCGCCAAGGCCCTGCGCGACGGCTGGCTGCACACCGGCGACGGCGGCTACCTCGACACGCACGGCTACCTGTACGTGGTCGACCGGCTCAAGGACATGATCATCACGGGCGGCGAGAACGTGTACTCGGCCGAGGTCGAGAACGCGCTGACCGAGCACCCGGCCGTCGCCCAGTGCGCCGTGATCGGCATCCCGAGCGCGACCTGGGGCGAGAGCGTTCACGCCGTGGTCGTGCTCAAGGCCGGCGCGTTGGCCACGGCGGCCGAACTGCAGGCGCACTGCAAGGCGCGCATCGCGGGCTACAAGTGCCCCAAGAGCGTGGAGTTCCGGACCGAGCTGCCGATGTCGTCGGTCGGCAAGGTGCTCAAGACCGCGCTGCGCCAGCCGTACCTCAACGCCGTCCGCTAGCGCCCCGGCGCGCGCGGCACCGCAGATCGCCGACGCAAGGGCGGGGCCCGCGCGCGCCCGCACCTACCAGGCCAGGGGCTTTCCCACCCCTGCCCGATCGGGCTAGGGGCTGGCGCAGGGCCCGCGCCGACCATGCAGGACATCGGCAACACGGCACCGGCCCCGCACCCTGCCGGCACACAAGGAGACAAGCACATGCAGAACATTCGTGGATGGTGGACCCGCCTGAGCGCGGGCGCCTTGCTGGCCTGCGCGGCCTTCGGCACGGCGGCCGCGGACTACCCGGACCGCCCCGTGCGCCTGGTCGTCAGCGTGCAGCCCGGCGGCGCCACCGACATCGCCGCGCGCACCGTGGCGAACAAGCTCACCGAGCGGCTGGGCCAGAGCGTGGTGGTGGAGAACAAGCCCGGCGCGGCGACGCGGCTGGGCACCGAGTACGTGACCAAGGCCAAGCCCGACGGCTACACGCTGGGGCTGTTCTTCGGCATCGCCGGCCTGTTCCAGCTGATGTTCGACGGCTACGCGCCGCTGGAGCCCGGCAAGGACTTCGACGCGGTCACGCTGTTCGCACGCGCGCCCTCGTTCCTGGCCGTCAACGCCGCGCTGCCCGTGCACTCGGTGGCCGACTTCGTCGCCTACGCGAAGCGCAAGACCGGCGGCGTGAGCTTCGGCCACAGCGGCAACGCATCGACCACCAACCTGGGCGCGCTGGCGCTGCTCCAGTCGGTGGGCGCGACCGGCGTCGGCGTGGCCTACAAGGGCAACGGCCCGACGGCCGTGGCCATCGCCGCGGGCGACATCGACTTCGGCCTCATCGACTACCCCTCGGCCCGGCCCATGGTCGAGCGTGGCGCGATCCGGCTGATCGCGATCACCGAGCCCCAGCGCTCGCCGCTGCGCCCGGAGCTGCCCACCACGGGCGAGCAGGGCATCACGCGCAGCATCGACGGCGTCACGCCCTGGTTCTTCCTGGCGGCGCCCGCCGGCACGCCGCCGGCCATCATCGCCACGCTGAACCGGCACGTGAACGAGGTGCTCAAGCTGCCCGAGGTGCTGGAGCGGCTGCAGGCCGCCGGCGTCGACGCCGAAGGCAGCACGCCGGCCCAGGCCGTCGAGCGCTTCCAGGCCGACCGCGCGCGGCTGAGCACCATCGCGCGCGACCTCGGTGTGTCGCTGAAGAACTGAGAGGCCGGCATGCGCACACCCGATGCCACCCCACCCAGCGCCCGGCGCCGCACGCTGCTGGCCGCCGCCGGCGCCGCGCTGGCCTTGCCAGCGCTGGCCCAGGCGCCCGCGTTCCCGAGCCGGCCGATCCGGCTGGTGGTGCCGTTCCCGCCCGGCGGCGGCACCGACATCCTGGTGCGGCTCTACGCGCAGGCCCTGCAGGACGCCTGGGGCCAGAGCGTGGTGGTGGACAACCGCTCCGGCGCCGGCGGCGTGATCGGCGCGCAGCACGTGCAGACCCAGCCGCCGGACGGCCACACGCTGCTGGTGACGGTGAGCACCACGCACGCCATCCTGCCGCACATGCAGAAGCTGCCGTTCGATCCGTTCCAGGACTTCACGGCCGTCACGCTGCTCACGCGCGCGCAGTCCGGCCTGTTCGTGCGCGCCGACCACCCGGCCGCCAGCTTCCAGGACTTCGTGGCCGCCGCCAAGGCACAGCCGCAGCCCACCGCGGTCGGCGACTGGGGCGTGGGCTCGTTCGGCCACCTGGTGGCCGTGGCGCTGGGCATC
This sequence comes from Variovorax boronicumulans, assembly GCF_007677875.1. GTDB lineage: Bacteria > Pseudomonadota > Gammaproteobacteria > Burkholderiales > Burkholderiaceae_C > Pseudorhodoferax > Pseudorhodoferax boronicumulans_A. The sequence goes on from NZ_VEDO01000024.1 coordinate 43,101, forward strand.
ACGCTGGGCTTCCAGGTCGTGCCCGTGCACTACCGCGGCGCGGCGCCGATCACGCTCGCGGTGCTGGCCGGCGAGGTGCCGGCCGGCTCGGCCGACGTGGCGACGCTGCGGCCGCACCTGCAGGCCGGCAAGCTGCGCATGCTGGCTGTCAACGGTGCGGCCCGGCACCCGGCCCTGCCCGAGGTGCCGACCTACGGCGAGCTCGGCGTGCCCGACCTCGACCCCTACTCCTGGTTCGGCGTGTTCGCGCCGGCCGGCACGCCGCTGCCGCTGCGCGAGAAGTTCGCCGAGGTGGCGCAGCGGCTCGCCCGCTCGCCCGAAGCCGGCGCGCGGCTGGCGGAGCTGGGCTTCATTCCGGTCGGTTCCTCGCCGGCCGCGTTCGAAGCCGAATGGCGCGCCAGCCACACGGCCTTCGGCAAGCTCGTGCGCAAGACCGGCATCCGCGTCGACGGCTGATCCCCATCCCTTGCAGGAGTTCGCATGCCCTCCATCCGGAAACTGCTAGCCGCCGCCGCGCTGTGCACCTGGGCCGCCGCGGCCGCGGCCTTCCCCGACAAGCCCGTGCGCATCGTCGTGCCCTATCCCGCAGGCGGCGCGACCGACGCCTCGGCCCGCATCCTCGCCGAGAAGCTGACCGCCGCCTGGGGCCAGCCGGTGGTCGTGGACAACAAACCCGGCGCCACCGGCGCCATCGGCACCGAGCTGGCGGCGCGCAGCGCGCCCGACGGCAGCACCCTGCTGCTGCAGGTGCCCATCCTGCTGTCCACCGAGGTCACGCGCCCCTCGGTCGGCTACCGCACGCTGCGCGACCTGGTGCCGGTCACCACGGTGTTCGTCACGCCCGTCGTCTACCTGGCCAGCAACGCCGGCCCGCAGGGCGACCTGGCCGCCGTGCTGGCGCAGGCCCGGGCCAGGCCGGGGCAGTTCAGCTACGGCTCGCATGGCGAAGGCACCAGCACCCACTACCTGGGCGAGCGGCTCAAGGCCACCACGGGCGTGCAGCTCACGCACGTGCCCTATGCGGGCGACGCGCCGATGCTGAACGACCTGCTGGGTGGCCACCTGGCCACCGGCTTCCTGAGCGGCCTGAACGCCAAGAAGGCGCAGGACACCGGCAAGGCACGCATGCTGGCCGTGGCCAGCCGCGAGCGCTCGCCGCTGCTGCCGGAGGTGCCGACCTTCGCCGAGGCCGGCGTGCCGGGCTTCGACCGGCAGTCCTGGGGCAAGCTGTTCGCACCGGCCGGCACGCCGCCCGCCACTGTCGAGCGCATCGCCGCCGATGTGGAGCGCGTCCTCGCACTGCCCGAGGTCCGACAGCGCTTCGCCACGCTCGGCCTGGTCGCCAGCGGCGGCACGCCCGCGCAGACGCTGCGCGATGTGCAGGGCGAACACGCCTACTGGGTCGATCTGGTCAAGGAGTTCGGGCAGCTCGGGAAATAGTCTGCCCGGCGCCGCCGCCACACGGTGGCGCGCGTCACACGGCCAGCCGCTCGCGCACGAACGCCAGCACCGGCGCGGTGTCTTCCAGCAGCGCGCGTCCCAGGGCACGTGCGCAGTCCCCCGCGCTGGCCCCTGCGCTGCGCCACTCGTGCAGGCGCCGCGCGTGGATGGCCAGCGCGTACTCTTCCGTGATGCCGATGGCGCCGTGCACGGCATGCGCGATGGCGACCACGCGTTCGGCCGCATCGCAGCACGCGAGCTTGGCGCTGAGCGCCGGCAGCGTGCCGGGTGCCACGGCGCTGCCGGCGCAGGCCAGCCGGGCCGCCATGCCCGCGCCGGCCACCTGCTCGGCCAACGCGCTGACCTCCATCTGCAGGGCCTGGAAATGGCCGATCGGCCGGCCGAACTGGCGCCGGTCCTGCGCGTAGGCCAGCGTCATGGCCAGCACGGCGGACATCGCCCCGGCCATCTCCGCCGCCTGCAGCGGCGCCGTCAACACCGCCGCCGCGTACGGAGCGGGAAAGCGCGCCGACGCCTGCGCCAGCACCACGCCATCCAGCGCGCCGCTGGCGCGCGGCCGGTAGTCGCCCGCGCGCACCGCATGTCCGGCCAGCGCCAGCAGATGCCAGTGGCCGCCATGCTGCACCAGCGCATGGGATGCCAGTTGCAGGCCGGGCGTCTGCGGCAGCGCCAGCGCACCGCTGGGCGCCGCCACGGCATCGCACAACACCATCGGCTGCGCCGGTGGCTGCACGCCAGCGGCGGCCAGCAGCGCACGGGCGAGCGCCGTCTCCGCCAGGGGCAAGGGGCAGGCATGCCGCCCCAGCACGCAAGCGATCTCGAAGCCGGCCGCCAGGTCCAGCCCGCTGCCGCCCTGCTCTTCGGGCACGAAGGCATCGGCATAGCCCAGCGGCTCCAGCTGCTGCCAGAGCGGCGCGGCCTCGCCGGCTTCGACGGCGCGCACCTGCGCCGCCGAACAGTGCGCGGCCAGCGCGCTGTGCAAGCCTTGGACAAGGGAATCGTTCATGCGCGGGTTCTCCTGTTCATCGCATTCCCAGGCCGCGCGCAACGATGCCGCGCAGGATCTGGCGCGTGCCGCCGCGCAGCGAGAAGCTGGGCGCGATCTGCGTCAGGTAGGCCAATGTCTGCAGCAGCGCCGGTGGCGCCGCGGCACCGCCGTGGTCCAGCGCCTGCGCCACCCAGCCCGGCACCGCCTGTTCGAACTCCGTGCCCAGGTCCTTCACGAGCGAAGCGGCCAGAGCCGGCTGCTCGCCACGCTGCAGCTGTGCCGCGATGGACAGCGACATCGCACGCAGCACGGCCGTGCGCGACGCGATGCGGCCCAGCGTGGCCAGGGCGGCGCCGTCCACGTCGGGCAGCGTGCGCAGGTGCGCGAGCCAGGTGTCGACCAGCACCATGGACGACAGCAGCCGCTCGGGGCCGCTGCGCTCGAAGGCCAGCTCGGCCGTGACCTGCTCCCAGCCCGCGCCCTCCGCGCCGACCAGCGCATCGGCCGGCAGCACCACGTCGTCGATTAGCACCTCGCAGAAGTGCCGGTCGCCCGTGATGTCCAGCAGCGGCCGCACCGTGATGCCGGGCAGCGACAGGTCCACCAGCACCTGCGACAGGCCCTTGTGCCGGTCCTCGGGCGTGCCCGAGGTGCGCACCAGCGCGCACATCAGCTGCGAGCGGTGGGCGTTGGTGGTCCAGATCTTGCGCCCGCGCAGCACCCAGCCGGTGTCGGTGCGCAGCGCGCGCGTGCGCACGCCGGCCAGGTCCGAGCCGGTGTCGGGCTCGCTCATGCCGATGGCCACGAACAGCTCGCCGCGCGCGATGGCCGGCAGGAAACGCTCGCGCTGGGCCTCGCTGCCGTAGCGCAGGATCAGCGGCGCGGTCTGGCGGTCGGCGATCCAGTGCGCCGAGACCGGCGCGCCCGCGGCCAGCAGTTCCTCGGACAGCACGAAGCGCGCGAACGCGCTGCGCCCACCGCCGCCGTAGCGCCGGGGCAGCGTCAGGCACAGCCAGCCCTGCTGCGCTAGTGCGCGGCTGAAGCCGGCGTCGAAGCCCATCCACGAGCGCGCGCGCAAGGCCGGCGGCATGCCCTGCAGCGCCTCGGCCAGGAAGCGCCGCACCGGCGCACGCAGGGCCTCGTCCTCGGCGGGAATGCGCACGGGCGTGAACGCGGCGGTGATGTCTTGCACCTGGGCTCCTCTCTCTAGAATTTCCGGCCATGGAACTGCGCCAACTGCGGCAATTCGTCGTCCTTGCCGAGACGCTCAACTTTCACCGCGCCGCCGAGCGCCTGCACATGGCACAGCCCCCGCTGTCCACGGCCATGCGCAAGCTCGAGGAGGAGCTGGGCATCGTGCTGTTCGACCGCGACCCGCGCGGCTTGAAGCTGACGGTGGCCGGCGGCATCGCGCTCGCGCATGCGCGACAAACGCTGCAGGGCGCGGAGGAGCTGCGCCGCGCGGCGACGGAATGCGCCACCGGCGAGCAGGGCCGGCTCACGCTGGGCTTCGCCGGCACCTCCAGCTTCTCGCTGCTGCCGCGGCTGATCCCGCTGTTCCAGGCCCGCTTTCCGCGCGTGGAACTGGTGCTGCGCGAATCGACCACGCGCGCGTTGATCGAGGCCATGGCCGAGCACACGGTGGATGTTGCGCTGCTGCGCACGCCGGTGTTCGAGCCCTGCGCCGCCGAGCTGCTGGAGCTGGAGCGCGACCGCTTCGTGCTGGCAGTGCACCCGGACCACGCGCTGGCGCAGCGCGCCAGCGTCACGCTGGCCGAACTCGGCGACCAGCCCTGGATCCAGTACTCGCGCCTGCAGGTGCCAGCCATGCACGCGCTGGTGCAGATGGCGTTCCGCCACGCCGGCATCGCGCCCAAGGTGGTGCAGGAAATGGTGCAGGTGCCGACCGCCGTGGGCCTGGTGGAGAGCGGCATCGGCGTGGCGCTGGTGCCCTCGGTCACGGCGCGCTATGCGCTCACCAATGTGCGCCTGCTGCCGATCGACGACCTGCCGGCGCTGCTGGACATCGGCATCGCGCTGGCCCACCACCCGGCCGTGGCGACCGGGCCGACGCAGCGCTTCGTCGAGACCGCCAGGGACATGCTGGCCACGGGCTGAGTTCACTCCTGCTCCATGCCGACGCGCGCGGCCACGGCGCGCAGCTGCGCGACTTCGCTTTCCTGGAAGGCGCCGAGTTCCTTCGGCCCCATCGGCGCGGGGATGCCGCCCAGGCTGTCGATGTAGGCCGTGCCCTCGGGGCTGCGCACTATGTCCAGCGCGGCCTTGGCCACCTTGGCGACGATGGCCGGGCCGGTGCGCGCCGGGAAGAAGCCGCCGACCCAGGCGTGCACCTCGTGGCCGGGGATGCCGGCCTCGGCCATGGTCGGCACCTCGGGCAGGTCGCGCAGGCGTTGCCGGCTGGTCACGGCCAGCGCGCGCAGCCGGCCGCCCTTGATCAGCGGCGCGACGGCGCTGATCTCGGCCAGCGAGTAGGCCACGTCGCCCGCCGCCAGGCCCATCACGGCGGCCGAGGTGCCTTTGTACGGCACATGCGTGCCGGCGACACCGGCCTGCAGGTGGTACTGCTCGATGGCCAGCCGGTAGGTGGCCGTGCCGCTGCCGAACGGCACCTTGCCGCCGCCTTCGCGCAGGTGCGCCGTCAGGTCGGCCATGCTGCGCAGCGGCGAGGCGGCCGGCACCACGAACACCATCGGAAAGCGCGCCGCCACCGCCAGCGGCGTGAAGTCGGCGAACGGGTCGTAGGGCAGCTGCTTGAACGTCACCAGGTTGGTCGTCATCGGCGAGTTGCTGGCCCAGAACAGCGTGTAGCCGTCGGCCGGCGCGCGGGCCACGAACTGCGCCGCGATGAAGCTGTTGGCGCCGGTGCGGTTCTCCACCACGAAGGGCTGGCCGAAGCGTTGCTGCAGCCGCGGCGCCAGGAAGCGCGCGATGGTGTCGGCCCCGCTGCCGGGCGGCAGCGAGACGATCACCTTGACCGGCTTGTTCGGCCACTCGTCGGCCGGGCCGGCCAGGGCTGGCAGCGCGCTGGCGCCGGCCAGCGCGAGCAATGCGCGGCGGCGGATGGGGGGCTGGTGCATGTCTGTCTCCTTGTGGGTATGGGAAGAGGATCTCAGGGGCGCGGCACGGCCTTGGCGCGCCCGCTGCTGAAGGCGGCCAGCCGCTCCTCGTGCTCGGGCGTGTGGTGCGCCAGCGCCTGGAACGCGGCCGAGAGTTCCAGCAGCGTGTCCAGCCGCACCTGCTCGCCTTCGCGCAGCAGCCGCTTGCCCAGCCGCAGCGCATCGCCGGGCTGGGCCGCGATCTCCTGCGCCAGCGCCAGCGCCGCGGGCATCAGCTTGTCGGGCGCGACGACCTGCGACACCAGGCCGTCCGCACGGGCCTGCTGCGCGTCGATGGCGCGGCCGGTGAAGGCCAGTTCGGCCGCGCGCGAGCGCCCCACCAGCCGCGGCAGCAGCCAGGCGCCGCCATCGCCCGGAATCAGGCCCAGCCGCACGAAGCTGCAGGCGAAGCGGGCCTGTTCGCTCGCGATGCGGATGTCGCACAGGCAGGCCAGGTCCAGGCCGGCGCCGATGGCGTGGCCGTTGACCGCGGCGATCGTCGGCACCTCCAGCGCGTACCAGGCCAGCACCATGCGCTGGATGCCGTCGCGGTAGGCGTCGCGCGAGCGCACCGGCAGGCCGAGGCCGCTGCCGACCTGCTCGCGCAGCGCCTTGACGTTGCCGCCGGACGAGAAGCTGCTGCCGCTGCCGGTCAGCACCACGGCATGCACGGTGCGGTCGGCGGCGACGCGCGCGCAGGCCGCCAGCAGCGCCTCGATCGCATCGGGGTCGGAGACGGCGTTCTGCGTCTGCGGCCGGTCCATGGTCAGCACGGCCACGCGGCCCTCGCGCCGCTCGGTCAGGAACGGCGTCATTCGGGTTGCACGCCGGCGTTGCGCGCGGCGGTGGTCCAGCGCGTGATCTCGGTGCGCAGCAGCGCGTCGAACTGCGCCGGCGTGGAGGCATGCAGTTCCACGCCCTGCGCGGCGAACTGCTGGCGCAGTGCCGGCTCGGCCACGACCTGGTTGATCGCCTCGCTGAGCCGCTGCACCACCGGCGCGGGCGTGGCCGCGGGCAGCAGAACGCCGTGCCAGGTGGTGGCACTGAAGCCCTTGAGCACGGTCTCGGCCACCGTCGGCACCTGTGGCAGCACGGCCGCGCGCTCGCTGCTGGTGACGGCCAGCGCGCGCACGCGCTGGTCGCGCACGAAGGGCAGCGCGCTGCTCAGCGCGTCCAGCATGAAGTGGATGCGCCCGCCGATCAGGTCGGTCATGGCCGGCGCCGTGCCCTTGTACGGCACGTGCACGGCCGTCGTGCCGGTGCCCTGCAGCAGCAGCTCCACGCCCAGGTGGGTGATGTTGCCGATGCCGCCGGAACCGTAGCTGGCCTGCCCCGGATGCGCCTTGAGGTACTGCACGAGTTGCGCCATCGTGGTGACCTCGGCCGGCAGCGCCGGCCCGGCGACGATGATGGCGGGGATGGACGCCGGCAGCGCGACCGGCGCGAAGTCCCTGGCCGGGTCGTAGCCCATCTTCTTGTACAGCGCGGGTGTGACCGCGATGCCCGAGGAGTGGTAGAGCGCGGTGTAGCCGTCGGCCGGCGCCTTGGCGACGAACTCGCTGGCGATGTTGCCGCCCGCGCCGAGCCGGTTCTCGACGATGAACTGCTGGCCCAGCACATCGCCGAGCCGGGCAGCCATTGCACGCGCGACGACATCGGTCGGGCCGCCGGCCGCGTAGGGCAGCACCAGGCGGATCGGCTTGGCGGGCCAGGCGGCCTGGGCGCGCGCGGCCAGCGGCGCAGCGGACAGTGCCGCCAGGGTGGCGAGCAGGCGGCGTCGGTCTTGGTGGATCATCTCTTGTCTCCTTGGGTTCATGTGTTCAGTTGGCGCGCCTGCGCATCAGGCGCAGCGGCGTGTAGACCAGCACGGGCGTGCCGCGCTGGTTCAGTACCGTGTTGCGGGTGCGGACCAGGCCGCGGTCGGGATTGGACGTGGCGCGCTGCTCGACCACCTCGCAGTCCACGTGCAGCGTGTCGCCGACCAGCGTGGGCCCCTGCATGTCGATCTCGGTGTGCAGGAAGGCCAGGCCCGCGGTCTGGAAGGACGGTGCCACCAGCCCTTCGGCAAAGGTGTAGACCAGGCCACCCGGTACCACCCGGCCCGGGATGCCCATGGCCGCGCGGTCGGCGGGGTCGGCATTGCCGAACAGCTCCTCGGTCAGCCAGGTCAGGTTGACGAAATGGACCAGGTCGGTTTCGGTGACGGTGCGCTTGCGCGTGCGAAAGCGCGTGCCCACGGGCAGCTCGTCCCAGTGGATGTCCAGCGCGATGGGAAGGTCGGCCATGGTGTGTCTCAATACGACTTGGGCAGGCCCAGCACTTTTTCGGCGATGAAGCACAGCACCATCTGCGGACTGACCGGCGCGATGCGCGGGATCAGCGACTCGCGCAGGTAGCGCTCCACGTGGTATTCCTTGGCATAGCCGTAGCCGCCGTGCGTCATCACGGCCGCGGTGCAGGCCTTGAAGCCGGCCTCGGCCGCCAGGTACTTGGCCGCGTTGGCCTCGGCGCCGCAGTTCTCGCCGCGGTCGAACCGGGCCGCAGCGTGGAAGGCCATCAGGCTGGCCGCCTCCAGTTCCATCCAGCTCTCGGCCAACGGGTGCTGCACGCCCTGGTTCTGGCCGATCGGGCGGTCGAACACGATGCGCTCCCTGGCATAGGCGGCGGCGCGCGCCAGCGCGGCCCGGCCCAGGCCCACGGCCTCGCCGGCCACCAGGATGCGCTCGGCGTTCATGCCGTGCAGGATGTAGTGGAAGCCGCGGCCCTCTTCGCCGATGCGGTCGGCCTCGGGGATGCGCAGGCCGTCGATGAAGACCTGGTTGGTGTCCACCGCCTTGCGGCCCATCTTGTCGATCTCGTGCACCGTGGTGCGGCTGCGGTCGAAGTCGGTATAAAACAGCGACAGGCCCTCGGTCTTGTGGCGCACCCCCTCCAGCGGCGTGGTGCGCGCCAGCAGCAGCATCTTCTCGGCGCTGCCCGCGGTGGAGATGAAGGTCTTGGTGCCGTGCACCACGTAACCGTCGCCATTGCGCACCGCGCGGGTCCTGAGCTGCGTGGTGTTGAGCCCGGTGTTGGGCTCGGTCACGGCGAAGCAGGTGCGCTCGCGGCCGGCGATCAGCGGCGGCAGCATGCGCTGCTTCTGCGCCTCGCTGCCGAACATCACCACCGGGTTCAGGCCGAAGATGTTCATGTGCACGGCCGAGGCGCCGCTCATGCCGGCGCCCGATTCGGCGATGGCCTGCATCATCACGGTGGCCTCGGTGATGCCCAGGCCCGAGCCGCCATAGGCCGGCGGAATGCAGATGCCGAGCCAGCCGGCCTGGGCCAGCGCCTGGTGGAAGTCGGTCGGGAAGCCGCCTTCGCGGTCCTTGCGCAGCCAGTAGTCGGCGTCGAAGCCGGCGCAGATCTGCAGGATCGCTTCGCGGATCTCGCGGTATTCGGGTGAGAGTGTCGAGTCCATGGTGTCCTGGTGCTCAGGGATTCGGGTCCAGCGCGCCGCTCGCGCGCAGCGCCGCCAGTTCGGCGGGGCCGTAACCGGCCTCGCGCAGCAGCTCCTCGCTGTGCTGGCCCAGGCGCGGCGCGAAGTGGCGCTGCGCGGGCTGCGTCTTCGACCAGCGCGCCGGCACGCGCATGGCGCGCATCGCGCCCTCGCTCGGGTGCTCCTGCGGCGTGAGGAAGTCCACCGCATGCAGGTGCGGGTCGTCCAGCAGCGAGTCGACCGTGTGCATCGGCATGTGCGGGATGTCGGCCTCTGCCAGCACCTGGAGCCATTGCGCCGTAGTGCGCGTGGCCATGGCCTGCGCCACCATCGCGTACAGCGCGCGGATGTTATCGGTGCGCCGGCCGATGGTGGCGAATCGCGGGTCGTCCCGGAACAGCGCGGGCTGGCCGATCAGGGCGAAGAAGGACTGCCACTGGCGGTCGGTGTAGAACATCGTGCAGATGTAGCCGTCCAGCGTGCGGTAGGGCCGGCGGTCCGGGTTCAGGATGCGTGGGTAGCCGGTGGGGCCCAGCGGCGGTTCGAAGGTCTGGCCGCAGAGGTGGTCGCCCAGCGTGAGCTGCGCCATGGTCTCGAACATCGGGATCTCGACCGCCTGGCCCTCGCCGGTGCGCTGGCGGTGGAACAGCGCCGCGAGGATGGCGTTGACGGCGGCGATGCCGACGATGCGGTCGGCCAGCGCGCCCGGCGCGTAGCGCGGCACATCACCGCCGGCCAGCACCGACAGCGCCGGGATGCCGGTCGCGCCCTGGATCAGGTCGTCGTAGGCCGGCCGCGCCGCGTACGGCCCCTGTTGGCCGAAGCCGTGTAGGCCGGCGTAGACGATGTCGGGCTTGACCGCCGCCACGTCGGCGTAGCCCAGCTGCAGCCGCTGCATGGCCTGTGGCCGCACGTTGTAGACCAGCACGTCGGCGGTCGCGGCCAGGCGCAGCAGCGCGGCGCGGCCCTCGGGGTGCTTGAGGTCCAGCACGATGCTGCGCTTGTTGCGGTTGCAGTGCAGGAACAGCGCGCCCATGCCGGGGTTGCGCATCGGCCCCAGGTGGCGCGTGCTGTCGCCGGCCGGCGCTTCGACCTTGACGACATCGGCCCCCATGTCGCCCAGCAGCACGGTGGCGAAGGGGCCCATGAGGACCGAGGTCAGGTCGAGGATGCGGACGCCGGCCAGCGGGCCGGCGGTGGGAGTGGGTGGCGTGGTCATTGGGGGGCAGCGAAGATGCTCGGGCGGCATCGTCGGCCCCGGCGCGATCCGTGGCAAATACCGTTCGTGGCTCGGCCGATACTTTGCGGATATCGAGCCGGCCGAGGCGCCGCTCAGAGCGCCACGGTGGCGTCGCCCAGGATGCGGGTCTCGCCGGCCTGGTTGGCGGTCTGGATCTCGACCTTGACGCGGCGTTCGCCATCGGCCTCGAACTTCTGCACCACCTTGCCGGTGCAGTTGATCTGGTCGCCCAGATGCGTGATGCCCGTGAAGCGCGCGTTGAACTGGCGGATCTGGCGCTGGTCCACCCACTGCGTGAGCAAGCGGCCCAGGTAGGCCATGGACAGCATGCCGTGCGCGAACACGTCGGGCATGCCGCCCTTGCGCGCGTAGTCGATGTCGATGTGCATCGGGTTGTGGTCGTTCGAGGCACCGGCGAACAAGGCCAGCGTGGTGCGGTTGATGGGCGGCAGCGCCAGAGGCGGCAAGGTGTCGCCGACCTGCAGCGCGTCGAATTGGGGGGCGTTCATGGTGGTTCCTTTCAGTGGTTCATCGCACAGCGCGCCACCCGCGGGGAACAGAGCCGGGTGGCAAGCAGAGGTTCGCAAGGCCGCGGAGCAGGCCATGCCAGCGGACGCCGCGGAACGGGCTCTGCCCGGCCGCTGGCGGCGTCCCGTGGAGGGGGGATGGGACTTCTACACGCCCTTCGAAGTCCAAACGGGGGTGGGCCCATTCAAGCGCTGCGGTGGACAAGCACCTTGCGCACGTCGGCCACATGCTCGTGGCGCTGGTTGGTGACGCGCGTGTGCATCACCACGAACTCCAGCGCGCCGTTCTTCTTGTCGTACACGTCGGTCACGCGGCCTTCGAACAGCAGCGTGTCGCCGGCATGGGCGACCTGATGGTAGGTGAAGGACTGCTCGCCGTGCAGCACGCGCGGCAGTTCGATGCCGGCCTTCTCGCGCCAGTCGCTGGGCGGCTGCATGAGCTCCAGCGAGAACAGGAAGGTGGGCGGCACCGGCAGGCCGGGGTGGCCCGCGTCGCGCGCCGCGGCCTCGTCGAAGTAGACCGGGTCGGTCTCGCCGATGGCCTTGGCGAAGAAGCGCAGCTGCCCGGCCTCTGCGGTCACGCGCAGCGGGGGGAAGACCATGCCGATGATGTTGCGGTCGATCATGAAAAGCTCCAGGGGAAAGGGCCCCGCGAGCATGCGCGGCAGGGCCCCGCGCCGCCCCCACCCGCGATGGCGAGGGGAGGGAAAACCCGCGATCGTCACCATGGCGATACACCTCCGGTATCGGCCGACATCCAATCGGTATTTGCCGGCACCGCCCTGCCTGCCGAAAGATCCAGCCCCCGGACCGCAAGACACAAGGAGACACCAGCATGGGACCGCTCGCAGGCATCAAGATCGTCGAACTGGCCGGCATCGGCCCCGGCCCCATGGCCGCCATGCTGCTGGCCGATCTGGGCGCCACGGTGCTGCGCATCGACCGCACCGAGCCGGCCGACCTGGGCGTGCGGCGCCCGCAGAAGTTCAACCTGCTGATGCGCAACCGCGAGTGCATCGCGCTGGACCTCAAGCAGCCCGAGGCCGTGCAGCAGGTGCTGCAGTTCGTCGACAGCGCCGACGGCCTGATCGAGGGCTTCCGGCCCGGTGTGACCGAGCGGCTGGGCCTGGGGCCGGACGCCTGCCTGGCGCGCAACCCGCGCCTGGTCTACGGCCGCATCACGGGCTGGGGCCAGACCGGGCCGCTGGCGCACGCGGCCGGCCACGACCTCAACTACATCGCGCTGACCGGCGTGCTGCACGCCATCGGCCGCGCCGGCCAGCCTCCCACCATTCCGCTGGCGCTGACCGGCGACTTCAGCGGCGGCGCGCTGTACCTCGTGATGGGCATGCTGGCCGCGCTGCTGGAGGCGCGCAGCTCGGGCCAGGGCCAGGTGGTCGACGCGGCCATCGTCGACGGCACCACCTCCATGGCCACCGTGTTCTACGGCCTGCACGCGGCCGGCATGTGGAACCCCGCGCGCGGCAGCAACATCCTGGATTCGGGCGCGCCGTTCTACGAGGTCTACGAATGCCAGGACGGCGGCTGGATCTCCATCGGCCCGATCGAGGCGCGCTTCTACCAGCAGCTGCTGGCCCTGCTCGACCTGGACCCGCAGGCGCTCGGCGGCCAGCACGACCGGGATGCCTGGGCGTGCGCCAAGGTGCTGATCGCCCAGCGCTTCAAGACCCGCACGCGCGCGCAGTGGTGCGAACTGCTGGAAGGCACGGACTGCTGCTTCGCGCCGGTGCTGTCGTTCGACGAGGCGCCGCGGCATCCGCACCTGCAGGCGCGCGGCAGCTTCGTCGAGATCGACGGCGTGGTGCAGCCGGCGCCGGCGCCGCGCTTCAGCCGCAGCGTGCCGCAGACGCCACGGCCACCGCAGGCCGAGCCGACACGCGACATCGCCGCGGTGCTGGCGGCCTGGCGCGGGGTTTGAGCGCGCTGCCGGCACCGGGCAGTACCATCGCGCGCCATGCCGGGCCCGGCGCCGGCCCGGCCCCACTGCCTGCCCCACCCGCCATGCGCAGTCCCTACCCGCCCCTGCCCGGCACGCCCGCGCGCCTGCTCGAGCCCATCGCCAGCACCAAGCTGCAGCCGCCGCGCGGCCGCCGCCTGATGGCGCGCGACGCGCTGCTGGCGCGCATGCTTGAGGCGCGCCGCAAGCGCTGCATGGTGGTGCAGGGGCCGGCCGGCAGCGGCAAGACCAGCACGCTGGTGGCCTGGCGCCAGGCCCTGCTGTCGCTGGACTTCGACGTCGCCTGGCTGTCGCTGGCGGCCGAGGACGACGAGCTCACGCGCTTCTTCGACTGCCTGCTCGCCAGCCTGGCCGAGGTCGACCCGGCGCTGGTCGGCGAGACCGCCCGGCTGCTGGGCCGCGACAGCGAGGAGTCGGCCGTCGAGCACTGGGTCATCACGCTGGTGCAGAGCATCGCCGCCCGCCCGCGCGAGCTGGTGCTGATGGTCGACGACCTGCAGCACCTGGAAGACCCGCGCATCTTCCAGGTTCTGCAATGGCTGCTGGACTACGCGCCGGCTCAGCTGCACCTGGTGCTGGGCTCGCGTAGCGCGCTGCCGCTGTCGCTGGGCCGGCTGCGCGCGCAGGGCGCGCTGCAGGAGTTCGACCTGCGCGACCTGCGCTTCTCGGCCGAGGAGTCCGAGCGCTTCCTGCGCGAGCAGCTGGGCAGCATCGCCCAGCGCGACGCGCAGCTGCTGCACGAGCTGACCGACGGCTGGGTCGCCGGCCTGCAGCTGTTCGCGGTCGACCTCAAGGCCAAGCAGGGCGCCGGCTTCGCGCGCGTGCAGGTGCGCGACCCGCAGGCCTTCGCCGCCTACTTCGAGCGCGAGGTGCTGGGCCACCTGGCCCCCGACGACCTGGCCCTGCTGACGCGCGCGGCCGGCTGCAACCGCTTCTGCGCCTCGCTGTGCGCCGCGCTGACCGGCCAGCCCCATGCGGTGGCACGCATGGCCTCGCGCCTGAGCCACCTGGACAGCGAAAGCCTGTTCATCAGCCAGGTGCGCAGCCACGACCGCGAGAGCTGGTACCGCGTGCACCCGCTGCTGCGCGAGGTGCTGCTGACGCACCTGGCCGCGCTGCCCGAGCCCGAGCGGCGCGCGCTGCACGGCACGGCCTGGCGCTGGTTCGACGCCCATGGCCACATCGACGAAGCCGTGCGCCATGCGGTGCAGGCCGGCGACGCGCAGGCCGCGGCCGACCTCGTGGAGACCATCGCGCCCAGCCTGCTGGCGCGCGGCGCGCGGCGCGCTGAGCCAGCTGGCCGGCCTGGTGCACCGGCTGCCGGCCGAGCAGGTGCGCCAGCGCATCGGCCTGCGCCTGCTGCTGGCCAACCTGCAGCTGTACGCGCGCAACCTCGACGCGCTGGAGCAGAGCCTGCGCGAGATCGAGGCCGAGCAGGAGGCCATCGACGCGCGCCAGCGCTACCGCCTGACACTGCTGCGCGGCGGCCTGGCCTTGCAGCGCGACGACACCAACGCGGTGCTGGCGATCCAGGCCGCGCTGGAAGCCATCCCCGACGATGCCGACGCCTACGCGCTGGCCGGCCGCGGCCACGTGCTGGCCTGGATGCACATGAACCGCGGCGAGTTCGCGCGCGCGCGTGCCGTGCTGGCCGACAGCGCCGCACGCGGCGTGGGCCTGGGCCGGCTGCTGGTCGGGCGCTGCCTGGAAGGCATGAGCTACGCGCTCGAAGGCCGCATGACCGAGGCCGAGCACCGGCTGCGCGCGGCGCTGCAGGAAGCGGAAAGCGATCCCTCGGTCGACGTGGGCGTGGCCTGCGTGGCGGCCGGTTTGCTCAGCGACACGCTGTACGAATCGAACGAGCTGGAGGCCGCGGCACGCCTGATCGAGCCGCGCATCGAGCTGCTGGAGCGCACCTCCATCCCCGACGCCGTGGTCCGCGCGCTGGTCGTGCTGGCGCACGCGCACTGGCTGGGCGGGCGCCGGCTGGAGGCCCTGGCCACGCTGGAGCGGCTGGAGGACTACGGCAGCCGCCAGCACCTGGACCGCGTGCTCTCGCATGCGCTGCTGCTGCGCCTGCGCTGGCACCTGCGCCAGGGCGAGACGCCCCAGGCCCAGGAGCTGCTGGCGCGCCTCGTTGCGCTGGGCGAGCGCCACGCCGGCGGCGGGCGCGGCGCGGCCGGCGAGATCCGCGGCAACCTGCTGCGCGCCCGCGTCGAGATGTGCCTGCACTGGAACGATTTCGGTGCCGCGCTGGACCTGCTGCGGCCGGCCGCAGCGCGTGCCGAGGCCACCGGCCGCGGCCGTCGGGCCGCCAGCCTGCAGCTGCAGATGGCGCTGGCCGAGCGCGGCCTGGGCCATGCCGATGCCGCACGCCAGAACCTGGTGCAGGCGTTGCGCCTGGGCCACCGCCTGGGCCTCATGCGCTGTCTGCTCGACCTGTCGCTGGAGGTCGCGCAGGTGCTGCAGGCCGCGCTCGACGAGGGCGCGCTCGACCCGGTGCTCGGCTTCTATGCGCAGCGCCTGCTGGCGGCGGCGCAGCAGACGCAGCAGCGGGCCCAGCCGCCCCGGCCCGCGGCCGGCGACGGCAGCGCGCTGGACAGCATCAGCGAACGCGAGCGCGAGGTGCTGGCGCTGGTGGCCCAGGCCATGCCGAACAAGAAGATCGCGCGCGTGCTGGGCGTCACGCCGCACACCGTCAAATGGCACCTGCGCAAGATCTACGGCAAGCTCGGCGTGGCCGAGCGCGACGAGGCCGTGGCCCGCATGCGCGACCTGGAAATCCGGGAATCTCCCAGGGCCTCCTAGCCCGCATGGCCGCCCGCGCTAGCCATCGCGGGTAGGCGCACGGCCAGCGCCAGTCTCCATCATCGGCATCGCACCGAACGACACGCGTCCCCCGGACGCCTGGAGGAGACCGAACATGCTGCCCCCGCTGCTGCACTCCCTGCTGCGCCCTCTGCTGCTGGTCGCCCTGGCCACGCTGCCACCGGCCTGGGCCGACACCGCCTACCCGTCCAAACCCGTGCGCTTCATCGCGCCGGTCGGCCCGGGCAGCGGCGGCGACTCGATCACCCGCTTCGTCGCCGAGCGCGCGGCCACGCTGCTGGGCCAGCCCACCTTCGTCGAGAACAGGCCGGGCTCGGACCAGACCATCGCCGCGCAGACCCTGCTGGCCGCGCCGGCGGACGGCTACAGCGTGCTGCTGGTCTCGCCGGGCTCGATGGTGATCAACCCCATCGTCATCAAGGAGCTGAGCTACGACGTGCGCGACATCCTGCCGCTGGTGGGCGCCGCGCGGGCCAATGTGGCGCTGGTCGCCAGCCCCAACGGCAAGTTCGCCAACATCACCGAGCTGCTGGCCGCGGCGCGCCGCGCGCCCGGCGCCGTGAGCCTCGCCAACTACGGCACCACCTACCGGCTCGGCGGCCTGGCGCTGCAGCAGCAGGCCCAGGTGCGCTTCAACGAGGTGCCGTACAAGGGCGCTAGCCAGATGCTGACCGACGTGATCGGCGGCACGCTCGACGCCGCGCTGACCGACCTGGGCGGTGCGCTGCCGCTGATCCGCAGCGGCAAGCTGCGCGCGCTGGCCGTGGCCAGCCTGCAGCGGCTGGCCGAGCTGCCCGAGGTGCCGACGTTGCGCGAGAGCGGCCTGCCCGACTTCGAGCTGACAGTCTGGGTCGGCTTCGCCATCAGCGCCAAGACGCCAGCGCCGATCGCGCAGAAGCTGGAAAGCGTGCTCGCGCAGGTGGTGGCCCAGCCCGAGTTCGCGGCCATGGCCACGCGCAGCGCCAACATGGAAGTGATGGGCCAGAACGGCCGCGAGTTCAGCGCCCAGATCGCGCGCGACACGCAGCGCTACCGCGCACTGGCCCAGGGCCTGGACCTGGCGCGCTGAGAACACATGAACGAACCCAAGAAAGGAAACCCGATGTCTGCACTGTGCAAGGACCGCATCGTCGTCATCACCGGCGCCGGCCGTGGCCTGGGCCGCGAATACGCGCTGGAATTCGCGCGCCAGGGCGCCCAGGTGGTCGTCAACGACCTCGGTGCGCAGCCCGACGGCAGCGGCGCGGCCAGCGGCCCGGCGCACGAGGTGGTGGCCGAGATCCAGGCGCTGGGCGGCCAGGCCGTTGCCAACACCGACGATGTGTCCGACTTCGAGGGCGCACGCCGCCTGGTGCAGACCGCCATCGAGCGCTTCGGCGGGCTCGACGTGCTGGTCAACAACGCCGGTATCCTGCGCGACCGCACGCTGGTCAACATGGACATCGACGAGTGGGACTCCGTGATCCGCGTGCACCTGCGCGGCACCTTCTGCCCGCTGCGCCACGCCGCGGCCTACTGGCGCGACGAGGCCAAGGCCGGCCGCACGCGCCAGGCGCGCGTGGTCAACACCAGCTCTTCGTCGGGCCTGTACGGCATCGTCGGCCAGACCAACTACGGCGCGGCCAAGGCCGGCATCGCCAACTTGTCCATCGTCGCCGCGCGCGAGCTGGAACGCTACGGCGCCACCGTCAACGCGGTCTACCCGACGGCGATGAGCCGGCTGACCGAGAGCCTGTTCAAGAGCGGCCAGCTCAACCCCAAGGCGCCGGGCGGCGCGGCCGGCTTCGAACCGCTGGACGCGGCCAACGTGGCGCCGCTGGTGGTGTGGCTGGGCAGCGTGCAGTCGGGCGGCGTCACCGGCCGCGTGTTCGGCGCCAAGGGCGGGCGCATCACGGTGGCCGAGGGCTGGCGCGCCGGCCCCCACGTGCAGAAGGACAGCCGCTGGACCGCGGCCGAACTCGGCGCGGTGCTGCCGGACCTGGTGGCGCGCGCTGCGCCAAACGCCGACCTGAGCGGCCAGCTGAACCCCGCCACGGCATGAGCACGCCCAACTACCTCGGCGACTTCGCCGCGCTCACGCCGGACAAGCCGGCCGTGATCGACGCGGCCAGTGGCGAGCAACTGAGCTACCGCGAACTGGACGAGCGCTCCAACCGGCTGGCCCAGCTGCTGTACGCCCAGGGCCTGCGCCGCGGCGACCGCATCGCCGTGCTGATGGAGAACCACCTGCGCTACTTCGAGGTGGCCTGGGCCGCCTTCCGCTCGGGGCTGCTGCTGACCGCCGTCAACCGCTTCCTGACCGCGCCCGAGGTCGCCTACATCGTGCAGGACAGCGGTGCGCGCGCGGTGGTCTCGTCCATCGCCATGGCCGAGGTCGCCGCCGAGCTGACGGACGCGATGCCGCTGTGCGAGCGGCGGCTCATGGTGGACGGCGCCATCGCCGGCTGGGAGCCGTACGAGCCCGCCGTGGCCGCCATGCCCTGCACGCGGCTGGCCGAGGAATGGGTCGGCGGCACGCTGCTGTACAGCTCGGGCACCACGGGCCGGCCCAAGGGCATCGTGCGGTCCATCCCGCGCACGCGCTTCACGGACGACAACACGCTGGATCCGCGCCTGGCGATGATGCAGCACTACGGCTTCGGCGCCGATGCGGTCTACCTGTCCACCGCCCCGCTGTACCACGCGGCGCCGCTGTCCTACGGCACCAACCTGCAGTTCTACGGCGGCACCGTGGTCTTCATGCGCAAGTTCGACGCTCTGGAGGCGCTGGCGCTGATCGCGCGCTACCGCATCACCCACAGCCAATGGGTGCCGACCATGTTCATCCGGCTGCTCAAGCTGCCGGACGCGGAACGTGCGCGCTTCGACCTGTCCAGCCACCGCGTGGCGATCCACGCCGCCGCGCCCTGCCCGCCCGAGGTCAAGCGCCGCATGATCGAATGGTGGGGGCCCATCGTGCAGGAGTACTACGGCGGCAGCGAGGGCAACGGCCTCACGGTGCTGGACAGCCACGAGGCGCTGGCGCGGCCCGGCTCGGTCGGCCGGGCCAAGGTCGGCGTGCTGCGCATCTGCGACGACGACGGCCAGGTGCTGCCGGCCGGCCAGGACGGGCTGATCTACTTCGAGCGCGAGACGCTGCCGTTCCGCTACCACAACGACCCCGAGAAGACGCGCGCGGCCCAGCACCCGCAGCACCCGGCCTGGACCGCCATCGGCGACATCGGCCACCTGGACGCCGACGGCTACCTCTACCTGACCGACCGGCGCTTCTTCATGATCATCTCGGGCGGGGTCAACATCTACCCGCAGGCCATCGAGGACGCGCTGGCCCTGCACCCCAGCGTGCAGGACGCCGCGGTGATCGGCGTGCCGGATGCCGAGATGGGCGAGGCCGTCAAGGCCGTGATCGAGCCTGCGCCCGGCGTGGCGCCGACGCCGGCGCTGGCCGAGGAGCTGATCGGCTTTTTGCGCGGCAAGGTCGCGCGCTACATGCTGCCGCGCTCGCTCGACTTCATCGACGTGATGCCGCGCCTGCCCACCGGCAAGCTTTACAAGCGCGCGCTGCGCGAGCGCTATGCCAGGGAGGTCCGCCCATGAAGACCCTGCGCTGCATCGCCACCATCGCGGCACTGGCGTTCTCCACGCTGGCCGCGGGCCAGGCCTGGCCGAGCCGGCCCATCACCATCCTGGCGGCGGCGCCGGCCGGCATGCCGGTCTCCCTCCTGCCGCGGCTGGAGCAGGAGCTACACGCCGCCGTGCAATCGACCGCGCTGAAGGCGCGCTTCCAGGTCGATGGCCTGGTCCCCGTGGGCAACAGCGCGGCGCAGATGCGCCAGTCGCTCGACACCTACGGTCGGGTCATCGACCGGCTGGTGCAGGCTGCCGGTGTCCGGCTCGACTGACCGTCCAACCAGAGAGAACCTTCCATGGACACCCAACCCGAAACGCTGCGCGCCGCGCAGCTGCACATCCAGTCCGGCGTGGCCGAACTCAGCCATCAGCGGCCCGACACGCGCAATGCGCTGTCCACCGATCTGCAGCAGGACTACGCCGAGCTCATCGACCGCATCGAGCGCGACGCTTCGATCCGCGTGCTGCTGATCACCGGTTCGGGCGGCAGCTTCTCGGCCGGCGGCGACGTCAAGTTCATGCACGCGCGGCTGGCCGATCCCAGCCTGGGCACGGCGGACTACATGCGCGGCCGGCTGCGCCGCTCCCACCAGTGGCTGACCCGCCTGCGCGAACTGGAGGTGCCCGTGGTCGCCGCGGTCGACGGGCCGGCCTACGGCGCCGGCTTCGGCCTCGCGATGCAGGCCGACTTCGTGCTCGCCTCCACGCGCGCCGCGTTCTGCGCCTCGTTCGCGCGGCTGGGTGCCGTGCCCGATTTCGGCCTGCTGCACACGCTGCCGCGCGCCATCGGTCTGTCGCGCGCCAAGGAGCTGATGCTGACCGCGCGCCGCCTCGGCGCGCAGGAGGCGCAGGCCTGGGGCCTGGTGCACGCCGTGCACGCGCCCGACGCGCTGCTGCCCGCGGCCCGCGCATTCGCCCGGCGCCTGTGCCTGGGCCCGCGCGAGGCCGCCAGCATGACCAAGAACCTGGTCAACCGCAGCTACGAGACCGACTGCGCCACCATGTTCTCGGCCGAGGCGAACGCCCAGGCCGTGGCCATGCAGACGCCCTACCACGCCCAGGCCGTGGCCGACTTCGCGCGCGACGGTGCGTTCCGCTACGACTGGGACCAGCTCGTCAAGCGCGAGGGAGAGCAAGCATGAGCGAGAACGTCGTCGTCGCCGGCGTCGGCATGGTGCCCTTCACCAAGCCCGGCGCCGGGCCGAACTACCTGGAGATGGGCGAGGCCGCCGTGCGGCTCTCGCTGGAGGATGCCGGCATCGGCTACGGCCAGCTGCAGATGGCCTTCGCCGGCTACGTTTACGGCGACACCAGCTGCGGCCAGGGCGTGCTGTACCGCGTGGGCCGCACGGCGATCCCGGTGTTCAACGTCAACAACGCCTGCGCCACCGGCTCCAGCGCGCTGTACCTGGCGCGCGCCGCCGTCCAGAGCGGCCAGGTCGATTGCGCGCTGGCGCTGGGTTTCGAGCAGATGCAGCCAGGCGCCACGCGCTCGAACTTCCCGGACCGGCCGATCCCGCGCGGCGACGTGCTGCCAATCCAGGACCGGCTGTGCGCGGATGCGGGCGACATCCCGCGCAACCTCGTCACCTTCGGCGGCGCCGGGCGCGAGCACATGCGCCGCTACGGCACGCAGCTGTCGACCTTCGCCGCGATCCGCGCCAAGGCCAGCCGCCATGCGGCGAACAACCCGCTGGCGCTGTTCAAGAAGATCGTGACGACCGAGGACGTGCTGCAGGACCAGGTCATGTGGGAGGGCGTGATGACCCGCATGATGGCCTGCCCGCCGACCTGCGGCGCGGCCGCCGCCGTGGTCTGCTCACCCGCGTTCGCGCGGCGGCACGGGCTGCGCACCGACGTGGCGATCCTCGCGCAGGCCATGGTCACCGACCCGGTGGAATCGTTCGAGCCGCCGACCATGCGGGGCTTCGTCGGTGCCCACATGGCACAGCGCGCATCGCGCGCGGTCTACGAACAGGCCGGCGTGGACCCGCGCGAGATCCCGGTGGTCGAGCTGCACGACTGCTTCGCCCACAACGAACTGCTGAGCTACGAGGCGCTGGGCCTGTGCCCCGAGGGCGGTGCCGAGCAGTTCGTGCTGGACGGCGACAACTCCTACGGCGGCCGGGTCGTCACCAACCCCTCGGGCGGGTTGCTGTGCAAGGGCCATCCGCTCGGCGCGACGGGCCTGGCGCAGTGCTACGAGCTCACGCAGCAGCTGCGCGGCACGGCCGCGCGGCGCCAGGTGGACGGCGCGCGGCTGGCACTGCAGCACAACCTGGGGCTGGGCGGCGCCTGCGTGGTCACGCTGTACGGCCGCGCCTGACAAGGCCCCGGATCGCGGCGCCGCCGGATGGGTGCGCTTTGCGTTTGGCGACGCCAACCCGCCCATCCGGCTAGTGCCAGCCGCGTTGCGGCTGGCCATCATGCAGGCACGGGTCCACACCCGCCAACCTCCAGAAAGGACACCCCCGTGCATGTGACGCGAACCGTCTTTCGCGAAGACCACGAGATGCTGCGCCCCAGCGCGCAGCGCTTCTTCGAGCGCGAATGCGCACCCCGGCAGGCCGCATGGGACGAGGCCGGCCGCGTCGACCGCGAGACCTGGATCAAGGCCGGCCGCGAGGGCCTGCTGTGCACGGCCGTGCCGACCGAGTACGGCGGCGGCGGCGGCGACTTCGGCCATGCCGCGGTCATCGTCGAGGAGATGCACCGCGCCGGAGTCTCCGGCACCGGCTTCTCGCTGCACTCGGACATCATCGCGCCCTACATCGTGCGGCTGGGCACCGAGGAGCAAAAGCGCCGCTGGCTGCCCAAGGTCTGCGCCGGCGAGACCATCCTGGCCGTGGGCATCACCGAGCCCGGCGGCGGCTCGGATGTGAAGGCCGCGCGCACGGTCGCCGTGCGCGATGGCGACGACTACGTCATCACCGGCAGCAAGACCTTCATCAGCAACGGCATGACGGCAGACATGGTCATGGTGGTCTGCAAGACCGACCCCGCCGCCGGCGCCAAGGGCGTGAGCCTGGTAATGGTGGAGACCGACCGCCCGGGCTTCCGGCGCGGGCGCAAGCTGCACAAGGTCGGCCAGCCCGCCGCCGACACCGCCGAGCTGTTCTTCGACAACGTGCGGGTGCCCTTGTCCAACCGGCTCGGTGAGGAGAACAAGGGCTTCTCCTACCTGATGCAGGAGCTGCCGCAGGAGCGCCTGATCATTGCGCTGTACGCCGCCGTGGCGCTAGAGCGCGTGCTCGAGCTCACGCTGCAGTACGTGAAGGACCGCCGCGCCTTCGGCCAGACCGTGTGGGACTTCCAGAACACCAAGTTCAAGCTGGCCGACGCCAAGGCCCATGCGGTGGCCGTGCGCACCATGGTGGACTACTACCTGGGCGAGCACCTGCGCCGCAAGCTCACAGTGCAGGAGGCCGCCATCGCCAAGCTGCACAGCACCGAGACGCTGTGGAAGTGCCTGGACGACATGGTGCAGTTGCACGGCGGCTACGGCTACATGCTGGAGTACCCGATCGCGCGCGCCTTCACCGACTACCGCGTTTCGCGCGTGGTCGGTGGCGCCAACGAGGTCATGCGCGAATTGATCGCGCGCCAGCTGTAAGACCCCCTTCCCTTTTCCAGCAACGGAGCAAGCCATGAGCAAGAACACCGTCGTCGCCGGCGTCGGCATGATCCCCTTCACCAAGCCAGGCGCCAGCCCCAGCTACACCGACATGGGCGCCGGTGCCGTGCGCGCCGCGCTGCAGGACGCGGGCCTGGACTACGCCCTGGTGCAACAGGCCTACGTGGGCTACGTCTACGGCGACTCCACCTGCGGCCAGACCGCGCTGTACGAGGTGGGGCTGACCGGCATCCCGATCGTCAACGTCAACAACAACTGCTCCACCGGCTCGACCGCGCTGTACCTGGCGCGCGCCGCGGTCGAGAGCGGCCAGGCCGACTGCGTGCTGGCGCTGGGCTTCGAGCAGATGCAGGCCGGCGCGCTGAAGTCGCACTGGGACGACCGGCCGCGCACGCGCGCCCGCTTCGTGCACGTGATGCACGACCTGACCGACGACGTGCCCGAACTGCCGCAGGCGCTGCGCACCTTCGGCGGCGCCGGTCGCGAGCACATGCGCAAGTACGGCACGCGCATGGAGACCTTCGCGGCGATCCGCGCCAAGGCCAGCCGGCACGCGGCCAACAACCCGCTGGCGATCTTCCGCAACGTGGTGACGACCGAGGACGTGATGAACGACAAGGTCATGTGGCCCGGCGTGATGACGCGGCTGATGGCCTGTCCGCCGACCTGTGGCGCGGCGGCCGCCATCGTCTGCACCGAGGCCTTTGCGAAGAAGCATGGCCTGCGCAGCGACGTGCGCATCCTGGCGCAGGCCATGACCACCGACCCGGCCAGCTCGTTCGAGCCACCCTCGCTGATCGCCTACGCCGGCTTCCACATGGCGCAGGCCGCGGCGCAGAAGGTCTACGCGCAGGCCGGCGTGGGGCCGCAGGACATCCGCGTGGCCGAGCTGCACGACTGCTTCGCGCAGAACGAGCTGCTGACCTACGAGGCGCTGGGCCTGTGCGGCATCGGCGAGGCCGAGAAATTCGTCCACGACGGCGACAACACCTACGGCGGCAAGATCGTCACCAACCCCTCGGGCGGCCTGCTGTCCAAGGGCCACCCGCTGGGAGCCACCGGCCTGGCGCAGTGCTACGAGCTCACGCACCAGCTGCGCGGCAGCGCCGACAAGCGGCAGGTCGAGGGCGTGCAGCTGGCGCTGCAGCACAACCTGGGCCTCGGCGGCGCCTGCGTCGTGACGCTGTACGGCAAGCATTGATTTCGGACCAAAGGAGAACCACACCATGAGCAAGAAACTGGAAGGCCAAGTTGCCATCGTCACCGGCGCCGGCCGCGGCATCGGCCGCAGCATCGCGCAGAAACTGGCCAGCGAGGGCGCCCACGTGGTCGTCAACGACCTGGACACCGCACCGGCCGAGGAGGTAGCGGGCGAGATCCGCGCCGCTGGCGGCCAGGCCGTGGCCTTCGCCTGCAACGTGACCGACGCCGACTTCGGCCAGCGCATCGTCAAGACTGCGCTGGAGAAGTTCGGCAAGCTGGACATCATCGTCAACAACGCCGGCTACACCTGGGACAACGTGATCCAGAAGATGAGCGACGAGCAGTGGGACGCCATCCTGGATTGCCACCTGAAGGCGCCGTTCAACCTGCTGCGCGCCGCCCAGCCCTACCTGCGCGAGGTCAGCAAGGCCGAGGCCGAGGCCGGCCGCGAGGTGTTCCGCAAGGTCGTCAACATCTCCTCGATCTCGGGCACGCAGGGCAACGCGGGCCAGACCAACTACGCCGCGGCCAAGGCCGGTGTGATGGGGCTGACCAAGGCGCTGGCCAAGGAGTGGGGCCGCATGAAGGTCAACGTGAACTGCGTGGCCTTCGGCGCCATCGACACCCGGCTGACCCAGCCCACCACCGAGGAGAAGACGGTGCAGGTCGAGGGCCGCGACATCAAGGTCGGCGTGCACCCGGACCGCATCGCCGCGGCCGGGCGCGACACCCCGCTGGGCCGCTTCGGCACGCCGGAAGAGGCAGCCGGCTCGGTCTATCTGTTTTGCATCCCCGAGTCGAACTACGTGACCGGACAGACGCTGATCTGCGGCGGCGGGCGCGGCGGCTTCTGAGCCGGCGCCGACCGCACGGCCCACACAACAAACAGGAGACAAGACCATGCGCACCAACGTCCACCTCCCGGCGCGCCGCCACGCCCTGGCCGCGCTGGCGGCCCTGTGCTGTACTGCGGCGCTGCCCGCCGCGGCGCAGCCGGCCTACCCCGAGCGCCCGGTGCGCATCGTCTCGATCAGCAGCGCGGGCACCGGCGTGGACGAGTTCACGCGGCTGGCGGCCAAGCACTTCAGCGACCGGACCGGCAAGTCCTTCTTCGTCGAGAACCGGCCCGGCGCCAACGGCATCATCGCGACCGACCATGTGGCCAAGTCGACGCCCGACGGCTACACGCTGCTGCTGACGGCGGCCAGCGCGATCACGGCCAACCCCTACATGTACCGCAACCTGCCATACGACCCGAACAAGGACTTGGCGCCGGTCGCGCGCATGTCGGTGGTGCCCATCGTGGTCACGGTGCCGACGCGCTCGCCGCACCAGACCCTGCAGTCGCTGCTCGACGCCGCACGCGCCCAGCCCGGCAAGCTCAGCTACGGCACCAGCACGGCCGGCTACAAGGTCATGGTGGCGGCCATGAACGGCCTGGCCAGGGTGCAGGCCGTGGAGGTGCCTTACAAGGGCACGACCACGCTGCTGCCAGACCTGATGTCGGGCACCCTGGACTACGCGATGGTGGAGATCTCGCAGGTGGTGCCGCAGATGCAGGCCGGCAAGCTGCGCCCGCTGGCGGTGTCCAGCCCGGCGCGCGTGCCGGTGCTGGCCGGCGTGCCCACGCTGGCCGAACTCGGCATGGGCGAGGCCACGCTGACGAGCTGGATGGGCCTGTTCGCGCCGGCCGCCACGCCGCCGGCCATCGTGCGCCAGCTGTCAGCGCTGGCGCTGGAGTTCGTCGCCTCGCCCGAGGCCAAGGCGCACTTCGAGCAGCGCGGCACGGCCGCCTACCCGGCCGCACTGGACGGCTTCCGCCAGGCCATCGTGGAGGACCAGGCGCGCTGGAAGCACTACATCGCCGCGGTGGGCCTGCAGCCGGAGTGATGCTTTCCCACAAGTGCAAGTCTTCCACATATCGCATGTTTCACCCCTATGGAGGTGCACTGAATTTGCCAAGTGCATCGAACGTCGCATCAGAGATCGAAAGACGACAAGGGCCCCAGGGCGGTCGTCTGCGCGTGCAACATGAAGGACTGCAACGGGCGCATCGCAGCCGGCTACGATCACCCGCTTCCTGCCTGAACCGCCGTTTGTAGCTAAGTGCCGGCGTGACGATCTGACCAGCTACCGCCCGTGGTAGCAGGCCGACCCGTTGCCTCAGCGACACGTGTGGACCAGCTGGGCCGCGTACGGCGGAAGTCGCTGCTTGATGCCCTGAGGCTGCTTGAACGCTCGATATAGTGGCGATCATCGTCGGAGGCATGATCTTGTCTCCTATTGAGTCGGCCACCGGCACATCGCTTTCGAATCGTGCGCAGCAGCGAGGGCCCGGTAGTCGGACGGGACATGCAGCTGCTGGTGCTACTCGGTCAAATCTCGCTTGTCCGATCTGCAAGCATGGCGACGTTGCTCGCCGCCGTCCTCGCCAGCCGCGCGTGTATGCGCCATACGCTCGAGCAGGCCGCCGCCTTGGGCCATGGTCGCGCATGCGCATTGCGGCGATTGGCGTGCTGCGGCACGGCCCGATGGGGGCGAGCTCGCCAGGGAGATCTGCGACAGGCTGCCGGCCGCCTTGCACCAGCTGGCGCAGTGATGCGACGCGGCGTCGGCACGGCGTGGACGGCGCATCGTCCGACACCCGCGCCGGGGACGCACTGCAAAAAATGCCTGCTTAACTTTCGATTTAAGGGTCAGCCAGCATGCCTGCAAGCCAGCCTCCACTTCCGTCTGCGGCCGCCCGCCCGCCGCACACCGTGCAGCTGCACATCAACGGCCAGCCGCATGAACTGCAGGTGGCGCCCTGGGTCACGCTGCTCGACCTGCTGCGCGACCGGCTGCAGCTGACCGGCACCAAGAAGGGCTGCGACCAAGGCCAGTGCGGCGCCTGCACCGTGCTGGTGGACGGCGAGCGCGTTCTGTCGTGCCTCACGCTCGCCGTCATGCGCGATGGCTGCCAGGTGCAGACGGTGGAAGGGCTGGCCGGAGGCGAGGCGCTGCATCCGCTGCAGCAGGCCTTCATGCGGCGAGACGCTTTCCAGTGCGGCTACTGCACGCCGGGCCAGCTGTGCTCGGCCGTGGGACTGATCAATGAAGGCCAGGCCGCAAGCCTGGACGAAGTGCGCGAGCTCATGAGTGGCAACCTGTGCCGCTGCGGCGCCTACGTGCAGATCGCCCAGGCCGTGGCCGAGGTGGCTCTGGGCGAAGGCCCCCACAGCAGCGAGCGCGCGCAGCGCGCCGTCGTCACCGGCACGGTGCCGGCATGAACGACTTCGACTACGCCGTCGCCACGGATGCCGGCAGCGCGCTGGCCGGCCAGCCGGGCGGCGGCCGCTTCATCGCCGGCGGCACCAACCTGTTGGACCTCATGAAGGAGAACCTGCTGCGCCCGGCGCGGCTGGTCGACATCAACCGCCTGCCGCTGGCCGGCATCGACGCCATGGCCGACGGCAGCCTGCGCCTGGGCGCGCTGGCGCGCAACGCGGCTACCGCCTACCACCCGCTGGTGCGCGAGCGGCTGCCGCTGCTGTCCAGCGCCATCCTGGCGGGCGCCTCGGCGCAGATCCGCAACATGGCCAGCAACGGCGGCAATCTGCTGCAACGCACGCGCTGCGTGTACTTCTACGACGCCGGTGTGCCTTGCAACAAGCGCCAGCCGGGTTCGGGCTGCCCGGCCATCGGCGGGCTGGCGCGCCAGCACGCGATCCTGGGCGCCAGCGAACATTGCATCGCCACGCACCCGTCGGACATGTGCGTGGCGCTGGCTGCGCTCGAGGCCGTGGTGCAGGTGCGCTCGGTGCGCGGCACGCGGCAGATCGCGTTCGCCGACTTCCACCGCTTGCCGGGCGAGCATCCCGAGGTCGATACCACGTTGGCCGACGACGAGCTGATCGAGCACATCGTGGTCCCGCCCGCCCAGCAGTACGCGGCGCACTCGGTGTACCTGAAGCTGCGCGAACGCCAGTCCTATGCGTTCGCGCTAGTCTCGGTGGCAGCCGCGCTGGACCTGGACGAAGCCGGCCGCGTGCGCAGCGCCCGCATCGCCCTCGGCGGCGTGGCCCACAAGCCCTGGCGCGATCCCGAGGCCGAGGCGCTGCTGGCCGGCGAGCGGCCCGACGGGCCCGCGTTCGAACGCGTGGCCGAGCGGCTGCTGCACGGAGCCCGCCCGCATGGCACCGGCCCTGGCAGCAACGCCTTCAAGCTGCCGATGGCGCGCCGCGCCATCGTGCGCGCCTTACACACCGCGCTGCAGGGCACCGTGACCAATGCCGGAGACAACGTCGAATGAACCATCCCTACCAAGACGTGCAGCCCATCGCCGAGCCCGGCACCGGCTACGTGCACAAGGGCGACCCCGTGCCGCGCGTGGACGGCCGTGCCAAGGTGACGGGCCAAGCGCGCTACGCGGCCGAGCATGCGGCCGACGGCATGGTCTACGGCGTGGTCGTCAACAGCAGTGTCGCCCGGGGCCGCATCGTGGCCCTGCATCTGGACGCGGCGCTGGCCGTGCCCGGCGTGGTCGACGTGCTGTCGCACCTGAACCGGCCACACACGCGCAAGCTCGACCTGTTCTACAAGGACATGACGGCGCCGGCCGGCTCGCCCTTCAAGCCCTTCCACAGCGACGGCATCCTATACAGTGGCCAGCCGGTGGCGCTGGTGCTGGCGGACACCTTCGAGGCCGCACGCCATGCGGCGTCGCTGGTGCGCGTGGAAATCGAGCAGCAATCGCACGAGACGCACCTGCTCTCGCACCTGGACCGCAGCCACAAGCCCAGCCGGCTGAAAGCCGGCTTCAGTCCGCCGCCCGACGAGACCGGCGACGCGAAGGCCGCGTTCGACGCCGCGCCGGTGAAGGTCGCGGCCGAGTATTACGCCGGCGTGGAGCACCACAACCCGATGGAGATGCACGCCACCACCGTGCTGCGCGGCGACGACGGCCACCTGACCATCTACGACAAGAGCCAGAGCTCGCAGAACAGCCGCTGGATGGTGTCGCATGTGTTCGGCCTGTCCAAGCGCAAGGTCACGGTGCGCAACCCCTTCGTGGGCGGCGCCTTCGGCTCGGGCCTGCGGCCGCAGTACAACCTGATCCTGGCGGTGATGGCCGCGCTGCAGCTCGAGCGCTCGGTGCGCGTGGTGCTGACGCGCCAGCAGATGTTCACCTTCGGCCACCGGCCCGAGACCTGGCAGCGCGTGCAGCTGGCCGCGCAGGCCGACGGAACGCTGGCCGCGGTGATGCACGAGGCCATCGCGGAGACCTCGCGGTTGGAGGACTATGTGGAGGTCGTCGTCAACTGGTCGGGCCAGCTGTACCGCTGCGAGAACGTGAAGCTGGACTACCGCCTGGTGGCGTTGGACCACTACAGTCCCATCGACATGCGCGCGCCCGGCGCTGCGCACGGCGTGCACGCGCTGGAGGTGGCCATGGACGAGCTTGCCTATGCGCTGGACATGGACCCGCTGGCCCTGCGGCTGAAGAACTACAGCGAGCGCGACGAGGCGCAGGACTTGCCGTACTCGACCAAGGAACTGCGCGCCTGCTACGAGCAGGGCGCAGCGCGCTTCGGCTGGAGCCGGCGGCCGAAGGCGCCGCGCAGCATGCGCGAAGGTCACGAGCTGATCGGCTGGGGCATGGCTACCGGCCAGTGGGACGCGCTGCAGATGTTCGCGCGCGCCCATGCGCTGCTGCAGGCCGATGGCCGGCTGGTGGTCAGCAGCGCGGCCAGCGACATCGGAACCGGCACCTACACGGTGATGGCGCAGATCGCCGCCGCTGCGCTGGGCCTGCCGCTGGAGCACGTGGTGTTCCGCCTGGGCGATTCCACGCTGCCGGTGGCGCCGATCGAGGGTGGCTCCTCGCACGTGACGACGGTGGGCTCGGCCGTCGAAGGCGTGTGCGAGAAGCTGCAGCGCCAGCTGTTCGTGCTCGCGCAGGACCTGCCGGATTCGCCGTTCGCACGCGCCCGCTTTCGCGATGTGCGGTTTCGCGACGGCTGCATCGCGCTGGACGGCGGGCCGGCGCTGCCGATCGTGCAGCTCATGTCGCAGGCCGGCCAGGCCAGCCTGGAGGCAACCTACCTGATGTTGCCCAACATCCTCAAGCAGAAGAAGTACGTCCGGGCCACACACTCTGCGGTGTTCTGCGAGGTGCGGGTGGACGAAGACTTCGGCACCGTGCGCGTGACGCGCGTGGTCAGCGCCGTCGCCGCCGGCCGCATCATGAATGCACAGCTGGCGCGCAGCCAAATCTTGGGCGGCGTGGTCTGGGGCATCGGCCAGGCGCTGCACGAGGAGACCCATGCCGACCACCGGCTGGGCCGCTTCATGAACCACAACCTGGCCGAGTACCACATCGCCGCCAACGCCGACGTGCATGACATCGACGTGGTCTTCGTCGAGGAGGACGATCGCATCGTCAGTCGCCTGGGCGCCAAAGGCGTCGGCGAAATCGGCAGCGTCGGCGTGGCGGCCGCTGTGGCCAACGCGATCTTCCACGCCACCGGCCGGCGCATCCGGTCCACGCCGATGACGCCCGACAAGGTCATGGCGCCGGGCGACGGCTGGGCGGCCGGCGACAGCGCCGTCGGCCTTGGGGCCTGACCATGTCCCGCATCGCCGGCCATTTGTCTCAGCGCCAGATGGCGCGTGCTTCGGTGCTGCTGGGCATGGCGCTGGGCGGCTTCTTCGACGGCATCGTGCTGCACCACATCCTGCAGTGGCACCAGTAGCCGCATTCACGGTCAACGCGCTCTGCGTCGGTATGGTTGCCACCCATCTGGCTGGCCAGCTGGTACGAGAGCATTCCGCTCTGACCCACCAGTAGTCCGACATCGTCCGGACTGAAGTGCCTGCCCGAATAAAGCAGCACCGTCTTCTTGGCGCCGAGGAGTGCATCTTGCCGTAGGTAGCCGGCACGGTATCACCGATCTGCCGGGCGGCAGTTCCAGTTCGCGTTCGCCACGGTGCCGACGCTTGCCGAGCACATCAAGTCCGGCAAGCTGCGAGCTCTGGCCGTCACGCCCAGGCAACGCGTGGCGCAGCTCGCGGAGGTGCCCACGCTCACCGAAGCCGGCCTTCCCGGCGTGGACACAATGCCGCTGTTCGGCCTCATCGCGCCGGCCGGCGTGCCGGCAGCCATCGTCCAGCAGCTGTCGGCGCCGCTGCGCGCATCGGTCCGCGAGGGTGAGATACGCACGCGGCTGCAGGCCATGGGTTTCCTGCCCGAGGGAAGCACTCCGGCCGAGTTCGCGAAGCACATCCGCGAAGAGAGCGCGCAGTAGCCGCGGTCGTGCGCAAGGGCGATATCCAGCCGGATTAACTCCGAACAGAGCGGTGCTCATCAGCTGATATGCAGACTGGTAGCAGGGCGAACAAGCACCTGGCCCGCACCGCTGGGCGCCGCGAGCTCCGCTTCCAGCGTGTGCTGGATTACGGCCAGCAGGCTGCCTGACCGGCCCGATCCCAAGCGCCCTTGCGCCGCGTGATGAAGGGCGTATCGGGCATGACGACCTAAGTGTGACGTTGTTGGCGCCGACCGAAATTTAAGCTGGCTCACTTTTGCATCGGCGCCGACAGTCGTCAACCAAAGATCGGCCTTGACGACCACGCGTGTGACCACAGCAATTGCGGCACGGTCGCGACTGCGTTCGGCCATCAGCATGAAGGACGCCGTGCCAAGGCCGGTGCCGAACAGGATGGTCGAGGAGACGATGTGCAGCGTCTTCAGGGCAAGGTACATGTGCGCTCCTTAGGGCGCCGGCTTGCTGCCCGCGGGTAGATCACCCGGCAGCGCAGACGGCGTCCTCTTCCGGCAAGCCGCATGCCCCCTGTGGGTCCGGTCGTAGGAGCCGGCCGCCCGTCAGCGCCGTTTCCGTCAGCAATCTAGTGTTCGGCGGGCTTTTTTTGAACTGGGTCTCGATGGTCACGGTACAGCCGCGCCATGGCAGCCGACGCGGCAGGCGAGGGAGCGGCGGCCTGGAATCCGTCGCTGGCGGCAGCTCCAGGTCTGCATTAACAGGCCAGCGGTGTCGCCCGGCTCGGCCCGCTTGTGTGCCGCCCCCTATATCCCACCGCGCTGCACGGCCGCTGCCCTGAACCCTGAGCATCAATTCGTGCCAGGCGTTCCCTTCCCCTGCTACTGCCGCTGGCCGGCCTAGCCCTGCTGGGCGCGCAGGCCGGCATCATGACCGACACCGATGGCATGCTCTCAGCGTGGCAACCGTCACGCGGCCGGCGGCCTCACCATGAGGACGCCGGCCAACTTCTGCCCCATTCTTACCACGCGCTCGCGCACCTTACGCACGAAGCTTTTCACCTGAACATTGCTCGAGCCAGTTTGCCTTTTGAGCCTCGCCAAGTCCCGGCACGGTCCAACCGCGCACCCATCGCCGCTCGCCAAGCGGACTGCTAGAACCGGTCCAAGCAGTTGCTCACGAGGCGCGTCCCTCAGGCCCCTTCCACGGGTCAACCAAGGAAACGCTTGTCGCCTGAAAATCCGAGACATTGCGCGTGGCGACAGCCATTCCATGGACGAGGGCAGTCGCTGCGATGAGAGCATCCCGCTCACTGCGCCGGTTCGGCACATGCAGACCGGCACAGCGTCGGGCAACGGCTGCGTCGATGGGAAGCGTGCGTTCTGCAAATTCGGGCAGTACTTGATCTTCCAGCCAGCGGCGCAGCACCGCTCCCTGGGCGGCGTCCCTGCGCTCCATGGCAAGCACGCCAAGTTCCAGCTCCATGATGGTGATGACCGAGACGTACAAGTCCACGGCATCGACATTGTTTGACCAAGCCGCCACGTTCGCGTCGGCCTTTCCGGCGACGACCTTGCGGAGCTCCGAGACCACATTCGTATCCAGCACGAATCTCATGTGAGATCAACTTCCCGAGCCTCGATTTTCGCGCGCGGTGGCACGAAATCGATGTCTGCCCCTTCCACCGGCATCGCCAGGGCCGCAGCGATGCTGCGCCGCTGCTGCGCGAGGCGCTGATAGTCCTCGAAGGTCATCAGCACATGGGCGGGGCGGCCGCGGTCGGTAATGAAGACCGGGCCGTTGCTGGCGGCACGTTTGATTTCGCTTGCCGCCTGGTTGAATGCGCGGCTAGACACTGTGGTGATGGGCATGCGGCAACCCCAAATGTAGATACGTGACTACATTCTAACCGGCGCGGAGTCGGAGCGCAATTCCCCAGCATCACCGACGCGTACCCTGGGTAGACTGGCGGCGCAAGGCAGTGGCCCAGCCCCTTCACGACCGGCGAGGGCCCGTCGTTAACTTCTGCGCTGGGCCCATGCGCGGCTTCCGGCGCTCGCGATATCTAAGCCAGCGGAGCTGTTGACCGGGCAGCGCACTCCCCCACTGCCGAGCTGGCCAATGCCGACTAGCTGCTAGACGCCCAGCGGCATGCGCAAATAACAGCCTGCGCTACTTGGCGGGGATCACCTTTCGCACCATCTGCAGGACGAGCGTTGTAAGGATCGCGTCAAGCCCGACTGACAATGCGACAGCCTTACGCGGCTCTCGAGCGATAAGTCTGCGACATTGCGCATCTGCAGCTTCAGCTGCGCTGCCCATCCGTTTCAGCAGTACGGCCTTCTCGTCGGCAAGGTGTGCAGA
The DNA here is from genome assembly GCF_007677875.1 of Variovorax boronicumulans. Classification (GTDB taxonomy): domain Bacteria; phylum Pseudomonadota; class Gammaproteobacteria; order Burkholderiales; family Burkholderiaceae_C; genus Pseudorhodoferax; species Pseudorhodoferax boronicumulans_A. Next base: position 76,808 of record NZ_VEDO01000024.1, read on the forward strand.
TGGCGCTGAGCCGCAAAGCGCTCGACTGGGGCTCTGCTCGTACGGCGGAGCCCGCGGCATGACTTGCGCCATGCGCACTCGGTCGCTCAGGACCTCCACGCGGCAGTCGTCTACTCCGTGTCGCGTGAACTGACGAACACAAGCACCGAGCGGCCCGTTGCCGTGTAGCTCCACGCGTCGACGGTCGCTCTGTCCTGCTGCTCCAGCGCCGTGTCGAGGTGGCGTACCCACACCCCGCCATCCGGGCAGGCCGGCAGCTTGAACTCAACGCCTTCGTGCCAGCCGTTCATGGCGACGAACACGCTCGCGTCGTCTGCGCGTTTCTGGATCGACGAGGAGGGCGCTTGGCCATTGATCAGCCACGCCACGCTGCGCGTGTGCGGCGCATCCCACTCCTCGGGCTGCATCTCCTCTCCGGCCGCGTTGAACCACACGATGTCCTTGCCTTGCGCGACCTCGCTCCAGTCGCCGGTCAGGAAGCGCGTCCGGCGCAATACTGGCAGCGCCCGGCGCAGTGCGAGCAGCGACGTGGCGAAGGCTTGCAGCGAATGGCCCCGCGCGTCGATGCCTTCCCAGTCCACCCACGAGATCTCGCTGTCTTGGCAGTAGGCGTTGTTGTTGCCTTGCTGCGTGCGGCCAAACTCGTCGCCGGCCAGCAGCATCGGCGTGCCCTGCGACAGGAACAGCGTGGCCAGCAGGTTGCGTTGCTGGCGCGCACGCAACGCGAGGATGTCGGCGTCATCGGTCGGTCCCTCAGCGCCACAATTCCACGAGCGGTTGTCGGAGTGGCCGTCCTTATTGTCTTCGCCGTTGGCCTCGTTGTGCTTGTCGTTGTAGCTGACCAGGTCGGCCAACGTGAAGCCGTCGTGTGCGGTGATGAAGTTCACGCTGGCCCATGGGCGGCGGCCCCGCCGGTTGAACTTGTCGCCGCTGGCGGTCAGGCATTGGGCCATCGCTGCCGCGCTCGCGTCGCCCTTCCAGAACGCGCGAACGGTGTCGCGGAAGCGGTCGTTCCACTCGGCCCAGCCTGGCGGAAAGCCACCGACCTGGTAACCGCCAGGCCCGCAGTCCCAGGGTTCGGCGATGAGCTTGACTGACGACAGCACCGGGTCCTGTCGGCAGGAATCCAGGAAGCCGCCGCCTTCGTCGAAGCCGTGGTCCTCACGCGCCAGGATGGTGGCCAGGTCGAAGCGGAAACCGTCGACATGCATCTCGGTGACCCAGTAGCGCAGGCTGTCGGTCACCATCTGCAGCACCCGCGGGTGGCTCAGGTTCAGCGTGTTGCCGGTGCCGGTGTCGTTGATGTAGTAGCGCCGGCCCGGACCGTCTGCCGGCATGAGGCGGTAATAGCTTGCGTTGTCGATGCCCTTGAACGACAGCGTCGGTCCCAGCTCGTTGCCCTCGGGCGTATGGTTGTAGACCACGTCCATGATCACTTCCAGGCCAGCCTCGTGGTAGCGGTCCACCATGCGCTTGAACTCGTCGACGTCGGCCGAAGCCAGATAGCGCGGGTCCAGTGCGAAGAAGCCCAGCGTGTCGTAGCCCCAGAAGTTGGTGAGTCCCTTGTCGGTCAGGAAGGGCTGGTTCAGAAACATCTGGACCGGCAGCAGCTCCACGCTGGTCACACCGAGCTGGCGGATGTGCTCGACCACGGAATCGTGCGCCAGGCCCGCGAAGGTGCCGCGCTCCGCTTCTGGCACGGCCGGGTGGCGCTGGGTGAAGCCGCGCACGTGGGTCTCGTAGAACACGGTCTCGCCCCAGGGTACGCGGTTGGCGGGCCGGGGCTTCCAGACGAAGTGTGAATCCACCACCACGCACTTCGGCACGAAGGGGGCGCTGTCGCGCTCGTCGAAGCTCAGGTCGCCGTCTGCGTGGCCGACCGTGTAGCCGAAGATCTCCGGCCCCCACCGCAGTTCGCCCACATGGGCGCGCGCATACGGGTCCATCAGCAGCTTGTTCGGGTTGAAGCGGTGGCCGTTCTGCGGCTCGTAGGGTCCGTGCACGCGGTAGCCGTACCGCGTGCCGGGCTGCAGGCCAGGCACATAGCCGTGCCACACCTCGTCGGTGTACTCCGGCAGGGTGTGGCGGGCAATCTCGTTCTGGCCGCTCTCATCGTAGAGGCAGACCTCCACCTTGGTCGCGTGGGCCGAGAACAGCGCGAAGTTCACACCTTCGCCGGTGAACGTGGCGCCGCGGGGAAACGGCTGGCCTTCGAGAATGGAATGTTCGGTCATGGGAATGCGGAAAGTTGACGGAAAAAATGTGTGGGTCGTACAGCGCAGGGCCGGCGACTCAGGCTGCCACGGGCTCTGGAAGCTGCTCCACGGGCCGGCCCTGGGCGGCAGGCAGGAAGTTCATTGGCGTCTCGCCGCGCCATGCGGCCTGCACCACGCGGTGAATGAAATCGAGCTTGGCCACCACGGGTTCGACGACCACGAATGGGTAGCTGTCGTGGGCGCCCAGGCTGCGGTCCATGGCATTGATGAACTGCGAGACCGGCAGCCACTGCTCGACCACCGTGGACGCGATCTGCGGGGCGTCCAGGTCCAGGGCCTGTGCCGTCAGCGCCGGCACGCCGGGCACGGCGTGCTGCAGCTGCAAGCCCCACGCCGCCGCCGTTTCCAGGCCGTCGACCATGTGCAGGTAGTGCGCCCAGGTCTCGGCCCAGTCTTCCCACGCATGCGAGCTGGCGTAGACGCTGATGTACTGGAGAGGCCAGTCGGCGGGCGGGTTCGCATAGTGGCGCCTCAGGGACTCGGCGTAGTCGACGGTTTCGTCGCCGAACAGCGTGCGGCACTCGTCGATCCATTGCGTGTCCCGGATCAGGCGGTCCCAGTAGTAATGGCCGATCTCGTGGCGAAAGTGGCCAAGCAGCGTGCGGTAGGGCTCGTGCATGGACAGCCGAATCTGCTCGCGGCGCGCATCGTCGGCCTCGGCAATGTTCAGGGTGATGACGCCTTCGTCGTGACCCGTGAGCACGCGCATCTCGTTGCTGGTTTCTTCCAGGAACTCGAAGGACAGCCCGTTCGCCGGGTCATCGATCTTGTTCGGGACGGGCAGCCCAAGCTCCAGCAGTGTGAAGAACAGGCGGCGTTTGGCCTGCTCCAGCTGGGCCCAGTACAAGCGGTTCTCTGGCTTGCTCAGCGCGGGGATGGTGTGGGTGGTGCGGCACGATACGCAGTGCTGGTGGAGACTTTCGATGGGCACCAGCCAGTTGCACACGCCCTCCGCCATGTTGATGCAGGGACGGTAGGCAATGCCCTGCGCGCCCGCGCGGTTCCAGACGCCCTCGGGCGACACTTGGAAGGCCAGCATGCTGCGCTCCTCGGTCGAGTAGCCCAGCGTGCACTTGCACGCCTCACAGCTGGTGTTCTCGAAGAAGACGCGGTTGCCGCAATTTGCACAGTTGAACAGTTTCATGGTGGGTCGGACGGGTGAGCAGGGACACCGAACAGTCGGTGCACCATTCTTTGGGTCAGGAAACGCTGCGCTGTCAGCCGCCTCCGAAGGCCATGTAGGCGCGCGCTGCTCTTGGGCAGCGGGCGGAGCGTGATCTGCAGAAGGCGCCCAGCCCAAGGGTCTGCCCAAGCCGCGCCAGGGGTGAGCGTATGAAGAGCCAAGGCCCGCAGGGCCACGGACCGCGTCTGGCACATCTTCAATGAGCAGGCCCATGCGCTGCGTGGAATGGCATCGCTGCTTGCTAGGCGCACCCACATAGAAGTGACCCTGCCTCGATTTCACGTACAGCAGGAAGTTGATAACTTCAGAGGTACGGAGAATCGAAATGAGAGAAGGCAAGCTGCCCAAGAGGCAGTACACACAGGAGTTCAAGGCTGAGGCTGTCAGGCTCGCGGCATCGGTAGGCGGGCACGAGGCCGCACGGCGCCTCGGCGTGCCGGTGGCGACGCTGGGCAACTGGTCCAGGCGTGGCACTGCATCGGCCGGCGCCAGCGGCGCGGTGGCGCCGCCCAGTGAGGCACCCGCGCGGCGCCCGGTGAGCGAATTGGAGGCGGAGAACAGCCGCTTGCGCAGAGAGTTGGCCGACGCGAAGCTGGACGTGGAAGTCCTTCGAAAAGCGACGGCGTACTTCGCCAGGGGGTCGCGATGAAGTACGCCTGGATCGATGAGCATCGCGACCAGTACACCGTCAGCCGGCTGTGCCGCGTGCTGCAGGTGTCCCGCAGCGGCTACTGCCAATGGCGCGTGCGCCCGCTCAGTCCCGGCGCACTGGCCAACCAAGCCCTAGATGCCAAGGTGGCCGCCATTCACGATGCCAGCCGCCGAAGCTATGGCCGCCCTCGGATCGTTCACAAGCTGCGCAAGCAGGGCGAAGTCGTCAGCGCCGAGCGAGTGCGAAAGAGCCTGCGGCGCCAGGGGCTGCGCCCGGTCTATAGAAGGCCGTTCATGGTCACCACCGATTCGGCGCACCGCGTGCCGGTGGCACCGAATCTGCTGGACCGGCGCTTTGATGGTTGGCAGCGCGACCAGGCCTGGGTTGCAGACATCACGTACGTACCCACCGGCGAGGGCTGGCTGTACTTGGCGGCCGTGATGGACCTGGCCGGCCGGCGCATCGTGGGCTGGTCGATGTCGGAGAACATTGACGCCACGCTGGTGTGCACCGCCTTGAAGTCGGCATGGTGGCTGCGCAAGCCTGCCAAGGGGCTGCTGGTCCACACCGACCGCGGATCCCAGTACGCCGGCGGGCGCTACCGAGCGTTGGCCGCCGAACTGGGTATCACGATGTCCATGAGCAGGAGGGCCAACGCCTGGGACAACGCGCCGATGGAAAGCTTCTTCAAAACGCTGAAGGTCGAGCGCATCCATCAGGTACGCTACGACACGCGGGCGCAGGCCAGGCTGGACATCGTCAATTGGATCGAAGGCTGGTACAACCGCCAGCGCTTGCACTCGGCCAACGGCTTCGTGCCTCCAGTGATCTGGGAGAGCACCCGTTTGGCTGCATGACTTGATGTACGTGGAAACGAGGCAGGGTCAAACAGCCCATACACATCGCCGCTGCGAGCGTTCACCTCGGCCAGCTTCTTGTTGAAGGTCCACAGCGGCACCACGCTGAGGTAGCGCGTGCGCGAGCTCGGATCGGTCCAGTCGCTGAACTGGAGCAACCAGTGCTCGCAGAACCTCGCTCCCGATTGGCCGGCGCTGCTCGCACGCCAGTCGTCGAACAGGCGCCGGGTCTTGCTGCGGAAACGCTCGAACCCGGGATCGAGGTCGGTATGCGACTTCGTCTCCTTGGATCCGTCTCCTCGTGTGACCTCGTACACGCGAGCGCGCAGCTTGGCGCGCTGCTGCGCTTCCAGTTGCTCCGCCAGGTTGATGAACTTGGCCACATCCACGACACGGCGCAGCTCGTAGTGCTCGCTGATGGGAGTTCGCTGGTCCTCGCCGACTGCCTCCCCCTCGGCAATTTCGACCAGGTCCCGCAGCGTGCGTGGCTCATCGAAGTAATGCCCGCGGAACAGCGCGCAGTGCACGCGGTCATCGCACAGATCGATGTCGACCTGCAGGAAGTCCGCCTGGTCCTCCCCTCCCCTATCGCAGGCCAGGTGCAAGCGTGTGATGTCGCAGCGACTCAGGCGGTAGCCCTGCTGAGACAGCCGCGCATAGGTCACCTTGGCGTTGCCGCCATCGACGCGCAACTGCTCTTCAAGCCATGCTTCATGGTCGTGGTGCTCCACCGATCCGTCTGAACGCACAACCTTGCGGCGCTGCATGTAGATGCTGCCGTCGCCGCCACGCGTCGTGCGCAAGGTGGTGCCCTCCAGAGCCGGAAAGCGAGCCAGCGTCTGCACAAGCAGCGCATGCCGCAGGTCTGGTCGGCACTTCGCGACCGACTCCTTGAGTCCGGGCAGGATCAAGCTGTATTCGTTCATTGTTCTCTTCTGCCGACTGGGGTGTCGAAAAGTCCAGAGTGGTTGGTCAGTCAGTCCGCATCGCGCGCGAAGGTTAGCTACGGCGGCGTCAATCTTCGAGCCGAGGGTCCTATCGATGCGCGAGCCGGGTTCATCTAGGGGCCTACCGATGGGGCCTCAGGAGCACGACGCGCGCGCCCCGGTCCAATCGCTATCACCGCAATTGGCGCCGGTTCGCTGAGTGAGCGCTAACCGGGGCGATGCGTGGAGGCTAATCCCTCGACGTGCTACCTGAACCAGCATCAGTACCCCGCTTCCTTCTGATGTCTGAACGCCAGGACATACACGGCGCCCTTGGCCGCGTCATGCCGGTACAAGGCCACGTAGCCCGAGTCACCGAACTGGATCACGAGTTCACGCAGCAACTCGGGGGCCTGCGGCAGCGGCCGGCCTATGTCGGGGGCGTGCTCCAACAGTTGGAATTGCTGGGCGATGGTCTGGCCGGCGCGCCTGGCCGCGTCGGGCGCCTTGGCCGCCAGGAAGCGCCTGCACCGCTCCAAGCCTCGCGCGGCTCCCGCGGTGACGATCACTCGTGACATTCAGGCGCAGGCCCTTCCTTGTCGGTGCCCCAGGTGCCAAGCCAGGCGCGCGTTTCCTCGCCGGTTAGATGCCGGCCGGTGGCTTGGTACTCCTCCCACGAGGCTTGCGCTTCCTGAACGAAGGCCTCGCGCTGCTCTTCGCGGGTCACGTATTGCTCGATGGCTTCGAGCATGATCCAGTGCGCCGAACGGCGCCGTAGCCCGGCCAGGTTCTGCACACGGCTTTTAAGCGCATCGTCGATCTTGAGGGACGTTGCCATGATGGTCCTTATCACTCGGTAATACCTAGTGATACTTTACCCGTTCAAGTCCTGCTCGTCCACTTACGCTACCGCGCGCCTTGCGGTTTCGCCAGGTCCTGAGCCACCACCACGGCTCCAGCCAGCGCTTAGACAACGTCCAACGCAGCGGAGAACACGACTCGGTGGTACCGGGCCATCTCGGCGACCTCCACCCCAAGCCACGCGGCCACGATCGCATCTGCCTGGCCTCTCCGAAGCTGGCGTAGCGCGAACGTGTGCCGCAGCCGAAAGGAGCCGCCCTTCTCCAGTGATGGATCGAGGCCAGATCCTCGCATCACGAGCTTGATGGCCTGGTACAGCGACACGTGGGTCCAAGTCTTGCCGGTGCGGGTAGATGGCAGCAGGTTGGTTCCAGGAATGCCCTCCTGGGTTCGCACCTGGAGCCAATATTGGAGAAGCTGGCCAGCCCACGGCGCAATTGGTGTTTCGCGTGCCCCCCCTGCCCTGCCCGCGGCTACCCGAACCTTCCACGGAACATCTTTCGTCCGGCCGCCAGCGACAACGACGTCGGCGAGCTGCGCAGCCCGCACCTCCCCGGGCGTAAGCCCTGCGCCCAGCATGAGCGCGACGGCCGTTCTGTTGCGCAGATCCTGCCAAGTCTGGACGGCGGGGCGGGTTTGTCTTGGACGCGCCTCGGAGAGATACGTAACAAGCGAAGCCGCCTCTCCCGCCGAAAGGTACTGAGGAAGAGGATCTTTGTCGGCTGCATTGGCATACCGCCACTCTTCCTGGTCTTGAAGAACCTGGGCGGCCACGGACTGGTACGGACGACCTTCCCTTCTTGCGAGGTGAGCGAGCACTTTCTCGATCAAGTCGAGCAATCGCCACACATAGCGCGGCGACAGCGCTTCAGAAGCGTTGTGCGAGGAAGGCTTCGTCGCGAACAGACGAACGTCGGCCCGAGTCACTGCCGACAGGCGAATCGGGGGCTCCTGCCCAACGCACCAGCGGCAGAAGTTCTGCCACATTGCGCGATACAGGTCTAAGGAAGCGGCGGTGGCCTTGATGCCGGTTGCCTGCTTCGACGTGAGCCAACTGTCAAAAGCCCAGTCGAACTCTGCGAGCAAGCCGGTAGGAGGTGGAGGAGTTTCGAACAGGTCGGGCATAAATGAATTAACAGCAGTCGCGAATCATAATAAACACATCGTCTCCAGAAAAGCCGCGCTCCCTGTTAATTCATTTTGCGAGCTGCGCAGCCTGCGGGGCACGGCCACCGCCCTTCTGCCCAGGCATCAGATCTTCCCGAGCGCTTGCCACGCAGCGCCGCTCTAGCCTTGATCCGGGCCTAGCTCTGCGGCCGGCTCCACAAGTTGCCCCGCCGTCGGCTTGTCCAACCCGACACCGACGTCGCCTTCCCCCGCCGATCTGAGATCGAGTGCCGCCCACGGAAAGTTGCCGACGTTCGATACGGGCCACTCGAGAATCGACTGAAGTCGTTAAGTGCATCTACCGAGGGTGGTAATGGGTTTGCTAGATGCCCGCGACCCCTTTGGCAAGAGCGAACTCGAGAAGTGCTTTGTCTGTGGCTTCTTCCGGCCAGGTTTGAGCAGCCAGCCATCGATGAAAAGTGGTGCCCGCAACCCGGCTGGCCGGACCATCCCGACGCCATGCTCGCGCGATCGGGTGAGCAAGCCCCTCCAGCTGCGTTTGCTCGAAGGTGGCGCGCCAGTGAGTCTGCTGATCTTCAGGCATTTCCATAAACATCTCACGTGCCCGCTTCATCCGGTCGTTCTCCCAGAGTTCACGCAAGCGACGCATGCGTTCCCCATCGCTTTGAACGACGGCGGGCGGAGTGCCTTGGACCGGCTGTGCAATCTCTAGGGGTGCAGAAGCCTTGACGGTGGAGTAGCCCTTTTTCAACGCATCCTTGAAATATGCGGCGGGCGACTGAATCGCGGGAAGCGATGTGCTTTTCAGGCGTTGATGGACGTGATCCAACGTAGCCCTGAGCTGGCCTTCGTCAGTCGTTGCGTAGATGTCCTGCGCTTCATCCTGTTTGACGCCTAGCTGGATGAGGCGACCGACGAGTTCAAGGTCGAAGACGTTTCGGTGGCCATTGTCGACCTCACCAATCCTCTGCTGGACGCGCGGGATGACCCTGAATTGGATTTCTTCGATCTTGCGGCCTTGCTTGTGCTCGATGAGCTCCAGGCTGAAGTCCTCGCACAGCGCTTCGACTTCTGCCAATGCCTTGCTGATGACATCTCGCTTGAGGAATCGATAGTCCACTTCTGTGATGTCACTGCGACCCGTCAGCACGGCGGCCCACCAAACGACGTCTTCGCGCATCGTGAGCCGCCCTGGCGAAGTCAAGTATCGGGCGCCGATCTCATACAGAACGGCTGCCGAGTAACTACGCATCTGGCCGCTGATCTCGAGCAGCACGCGGGTGTACTGATGCGGACGAACAAGCCGCTCCTTGATCTCTTCGGGGTATCGCCAGGTGACGATGGTTGAGCGCCCCCTGCCCTGCTCTTCGATGGTGACGGTCCCAAGAAGCTGAGATGAGACCCAGCGCTTCTGACCCATCGCGCTGGTTGACCATTCGATAGTCGTCGCCTGCATATCGCGCAAGTGTGACTTCAGAAGCTCTGTGTTGTTCGAGTTGAATCGTGCGTCGCCGATTAGCTCGCTCAATGCGAGCGTGTAGACCGGTTCGTCTACACCTTGGCGTTGGGAATGGTAGAGAAGCGCGTTGTAAATGCGGCGCGACAGCAGGGTGAGCTTGCCGCGCTTAGGCCGGATCGCGATAGCTTCATTCGCTTTCGCAAGTGCTTGCTCGTCCGCGGGCTTCGGAGGTGGCTTTGGTAGACGAGGCGGGGCTTCCATGCATGTCATTGTGAACGACAGAATGCATCTTCTGCGAGAAGTGTGAAATAGTCAATTCACACCAGGAAGTTTGTTGTGCCTTGGTAGTTTGAACAACCTTTGAAAACCTTTGAATACATTGGTGTTGCGGAATGTTCTTCTTAGACAACAAGTTAGCTCAACTTGTGTGAGACCCGTTGGGATTTATCGTGAGATCCGATGGGGTTTGACGTGAGATCCGGTGGGGTCCACTGCTTTTTAGTGTGAGGGTTGCTGGGATTTCGTGTGAGTGGATATGGGGTTTGGATGCCAGATGGCATCGATCTGGCCTCACACGTCTGCGGATTTGGTCGACTGGTGACCCTCGCGACGACCTTTCTCGAGCGCGCTCAGCGAGCACAGTGGCCCTTTACATGGCTGATCCCCAAAAGCTCTCACACTTCGGACGACCACTTCTCGATCGGTTCCAAAACTTAACATCCATTCGACGGATTTCCATAGAATCACCGAAATCCGTTGAAACCACTGTTAGGCGATGGCAACCTCCACAACCCATTCTTCTGGAAACCTGGTTTCCACCCCTCCCCTCCCGCCCACGGCGCGGCCTCTCATCGACATGGCTCGCATCGCAACTTTGGCCACGCGTGCTGGTTCGATGGTGGAACAGATCCGCGCCAGGTTGCTTGCGCCCGAGGCTCGGAAAGTGTCGCCAAAGTACAGCACTGCGCAGCTCGCGACTCTGTGCGGTGTAGACAAGGCGCATGTGGCCTATCGGCTCACGAAAGAAGACCTGCCAGCCGGAAAGCTTACACCCACCGGCGGGAAGCGGAACTTTGAGCTGGCGGAGTTGCGAGCATGGACCAGAACGTACCGGGCGGACAAGATGAGGCCCGCCGGGAAGCGAGCAATCACGATCGCGGTCGGAAACTTCAAAGGGGGCGTGGCAAAGACCACGACTTCGATGGTGCTTGCGCAGGGCCTGAGTATGCGCGGGCACCGGGTCTTGGCCATCGATTGTGATCCTCAGGGGTCTCTGACGACGCTACACGGAATCTTGCCTGAGGCTGAGGTGGACGCCGACATGACAGTGGCACCCTTGTGCGAGGGGACTGAGGCAGACATCCGGTATGCGATTCGCTCTACCTACTGGGACGGCCTGGATCTTGTGGCGGCAGCTCCGTTCCTCTTCTCCGCTGAGTTTGCCCTGCCCTCTCGTCAGATGCGGGAAAAGGACATCGAGTTCTGGAACGTGTTGAATGCTGGCCTAGAGAGCGTGCGCGACATCTACGACGTGATCATCATCGACACGCCCCCCTCCCTTTCCTATGTCACCATCAACGCCTTGTGGGCTGCCAATGGCATCGTGGTGCCTGTCCCCCCAAGCGGGCTCGACTTTGCGTCTTCTGCCCAATTCTGGGCCCTGCTTGCGGATCTAGGTGGAAATCTGGAAGCTCAGACCGCAGCAGAGCGCAGGAAGAACTTCGACTTCCTTCATGTGCTGCTTAGCCGTGTGGATGCTGCAGATCCAGCGATGCCTGCCGTCCGGCAGTGGATTCAATCTACTTACGGAGAGTTCACGTTGCCAGTCGAGATCCCGAAGACCAGCGTGACCAGCAACACTGCTGCTGAATTCGCGACGATCTACGACGTGCAGAAGTACGAGGGTTCCGCAAAGACATACAAGAGAGCCGCGGATGCATATGACGCGTTTGTAGATCTGGTGGAGCAGTCGGTAGTTGGATCATGGGCAGACGCTCCAGCGGGGCGATAGTGATGGGTGGAAATCAGGTTTCCAGCCAGCGGTCAGGGCCTCCGCTTGGCGGACCATTTTCGCAGAAGCTGCGCCGGTGGAAACCTGGTTTCCACGCAGCGGGCAGTTCTTTCCGAAATTTGCCGAAGTTGCGTTCGTCCGAGATAGTCCTTTCCTGCGAGAGAGTCGCTGAGCTTCAGACGACCCCTGAAGGAACGCGACGTAGCCCGCGGAGTAGGGCGCTGATCCTTGCGAGCGAATCGATCGCAAGAGCACCATTCGAAATACCGACGAGGCTGGTCTACGGATGCCGCCGGATCATGGTGTCGCTTGATCAATGGAAACCTGGTTTCCACGACGAGACGGCGAGGGTGCGCCGCAGCGGCGCCATCAGGTATGGCCGCCTGCCGTCATCCCGCCCACACCGCTGGCCTGTTGCTCTTGGAAGCATTCTGTTGCCGGACCGAGTAACCCCCAAGAAACTTGACCGCCGCCAAGACCACGGCAGCGTCAAGCTAGATGTAGTTGGCGACCTGTCGTCATTTAGGAGAGAGAAATATGGCCAGCACCCGTAAACGCTTGGCGGATCTCACGGCGGACTTGAAGCTGCCTGACGAGGTTCCTGCCGCGAAGGAAAGGGCGGTCCTTCCGGCCGTGGGCAGCGAGTTGCCTCCGGCGGCAGCCCCCAGACCGCTGGAAACCAGGTTTCCACAGGCTCGTACGGGGCCGGGCATGCCTCGAACTGGTCCGGGGCAAATGTTGGCCTTCCGTGGACAAATGCTAGAGGTCGAAGGAGAGCTCACCAGCCTTCGTGAGAAGCTGAGCCGGTTCGAAGATTCGATGCCGAGTAAGCGACTTTCGCCACAAAAAGTCCGGCCAAGTCGTTGGGCAAACCGCCACGAGGAGTCGTTCAATACTCCCGCCTTCGTTAGCTTAAAAGACGAAATTTCGAAAGCGGGCGGGAACGTCCAACCGATCCTCGTCCGCCCGGTGGCGGATGTAGAAGGAGAGTTCGAAATCGTCTTCGGACACAGGCGTCATCGCGCCTGTTTGGAGCTTGGCATCCCTGTGCTGGCCATGATCTGGGAGGGCGGGCTTAATGACCTCGAGCTGTTCACTGCGATGGACAGGGAGAACCGTGAACGCGCTGATCTGTCTCCTTTCGAGCAAGGGCAGATGTACCAGCGTGCCCTCGATGAGGGGCTGTTCCCCTCTCAGCGCCAGTTGGCAGAGCAGTTAGGAGTTAGCCATACCTGGGTGCGCAAGGCGTTAATGGTGGCTCAGCTGCCCCCTGCTGTCGTTGAGTGCTTCCGGAGTCCTTTAGAGATCTCGCATCGCCACGGCGAGAAGCTAACCGCTGCGATAGATGCGGATCGCCGGCTTGTACTGAAGCGCGCCGAGAAGCTTCGGGGGCAGGGCAGTTCTGCAAGCCAGGTGGTCGACCGCCTCCTTGATGTGGCAAAAGCTGCACAAAAGGACGTCCGACTGGAGCTGCGTTCAGAGGGGAGAAAGCTAGGTCATGCATCACGTGACGCAAGCGGAGCGATCAAGCTTGATCTGCTGCCAAGTGCACTGCTCCCCAGCTTGAGGGAAGCGCTCTTTGCAGCGATCGGCCGGACGCTGGATGAGCTTTCTGAGTCGGATCTCACAAGCTCTAGCTCCGAAAAGTGAGGTTTTTTGGGAATTGAGCGATGCGTCTGACCTCAGACGCGGCTCCAACCAAATGTGCGCAAAGCCGCCTTGATTCCTAACGCCGGTGTTCGCCGCACAGCTCTTCAGCAGGCCACCTTTCTAGGTGGCCTTTTCTTTTTGGGCCCAGCAGGGCAACGCACAGAGCGCGCCCATTTGCCGAAGTGAGTGAGCTGCTGGCCAGGTCATTTCGATCCAATCCTCTGAGCTGTCTACCGAAACAGCAGGTCTCCCGCCCTGCCACGAGGTGGGTACGCGCCCGATCGCCCGCGCGCAGCTCTTCGGGCGAACGTTACTGCATGACTCACCAGATCGAGTCCTGCGGCCTCTTTGACGCAAATCCAAGGAGCGGGGCAGGGCAGGGCGCCGTCTGCCCTGCACAGCCATGGGAACGTCGTGGCGGCGGCGCAGTGACAGGACCGGGTCCTTGACTACGACGAGCGCTTCTAAGCCCGAGAACGTCCGAAAACGCCTATCGAAATCAGGTGTACACAAGCAATTTGAGAGGGGCGACATATGTTGATAAGTCACATTATCAACACTATGAAAATAGGTAGCGTAAACTACCCGTTCTGAATCGAGGCTCTGGACAGGTGACGTAAGTGCTTGCTACTGTTCAAGAATTTGCTTACGGCAACAAATGCGTTCATGGGGCGCTTGGGCGTCGTTGCGACCGCTGTCCTGGCGGAAGGGCAGGGCAGTGGCGTGGATCGATGGCACGTCCGCTGGCCACCGCGTGGGGGTGTGCGCGGTGAGCTCCGACGCCCGCGCGCGCAAGCTGGGCATCGCCCACTTCGCCTTCATCCGCGCGCTCGTGCAGGGCGTAGACATGCGCCACGCCTGGGACCGCTACCTGCAGGTCGAAGGCCCCGCGACCGATCTGCGGTTGGTGAAAAGCACCATCGGGTGGATCCGCGATGCGTTCGCCGCGGCCGCGCGCCGCGAGGCACGGCATGGCACTGCGCGGCTCGTGCTGATGGACGTGAGCCAGATCCCGGACACCGGGCCTGCGGTGCCCTCGCTGGAGGACTTCGCGGCCGAGCGCGGGCTGGAGGATTTCTCCGAAGCCGAGCAGATCGAGGCCTTCGAAGCGGAGTTCGGCAACGCCAGTGCGAACCAGGGGCGCCGGGCCAAGCTCATCGCGCGGCAACTGGATGCGTTGCGCTGGCTCGAACAGCTGGTGGCCCAGCCGCCGCGGGCGGGCGATGCGGTGGCGTCCTGGCTGAACCCGAGCGTGGCATTGCGGCTAGAGGCGGCGGGGATCTTCACGCTGCACCAGCTGGTCGAGCGTATCAACGGGGTAGGGCGGAACTGGACCGCCTCGATTCGCGGCGTGGGCATCGCCAAGGCCGCTCGCGTGCAGCAGTGGCTGGCCGAGCACCGGGAGTCGCTCGGCCTGGCCATCGGCACCCACGTGGCCCTGGCGCGTGCAAAGGTGTTCCGGCATGAGCTGCAGAAGGTGGTCGAGCCGGCCACCGATGTGCGGCCGCTGGAGAAGCTCTTGGTGCCCGCCGAGCTCGACGGGCGGGCCGGCCTGTACCGTCGGCCGCAGGCCCAGTGCCTTATGGCCGCGCGCAACGACTACGAAGCCATCTTGGCCTGGCTGCGGTCCAAGACGGCGGCCTCGCCGGTGCAGCAGGAGCGGGCCAAGGCCCGGCGGCGCGGCCGCGACCTGGGCGTGGAATCACCTTTGGACTGGCTGCTGACGCTGTCGCACACGCAGCGGGCCTACCGCAAGGAGGCCGAGCGCTTCCTTCTGTGGGCAGTGGTCGAGCGCAGGAAACCGTTGTCGTCCATGACCACGGAGGACTGCACTGCCTACCGGGACTTCCTGGCCGACCCGCTGCCGCGCTCGCGCTGGTGTGGCCAGCGCAACCGCGAGCGCTGGTCCCCGCTGTGGCGGCCCTTCGAGGGGCCGCTGTCGGCAGTGGCGCAGCGCCAAGCGCTGACCGTGCTGAAGAACCTGTACGCCTACTGGGTCGACAAGAACTACGTGATGGGCAACCCGTGGAGCGGCATCGCGGTTCCTCGTTCGGCCCAGCCGCGCATGAACCCGAGCCGCAGCTTCTCGATGGCGCAGTGGCAGTTCATCGGCGAGCAGGTGCAGAGGCAGCCGGACCGCTCGACGGCGCAGCGGCTGAAGTTCGCCTTGTCGCTGCTGTACGCCACGGGGCTGCGGCTGTCCGAGGCAGTGGCGGCCAAGGTGGACGACCTGCAGTGGGTGGAGTACCCCCCGGACAGCGAAGACGACGAGCACGTGGAGGGCTGGCTGCTCAACGTGGTGGGCAAGGGGCAGCGGCTGCGCCAGGTGCCGGTGCCGGTCGACGTGATCGGGCTGCTGGCCGACTACCTCATCGCGCGGGGTCTTGACCCGGATCCGGAGGCGCGGGTCAACCAGGGCGCTTGCCTGCTGGGCAAGGCCGCGGACCTTGGGGAGGTCGCACCCTCGCTGCAGGCCCGGCACGGCGATGACCCCAAGCAGGGGATCGCCACCAACACGCTGTACGACCAGCTCAAGCGGTTCTTGGGCGAGTGCGGCCGGGTGCTGGACTCGCTCGGGGATGCGAAGGGCGCGGAACGGCTGGCCCGGGCCAGCACGCACTGGCTGCGGCACACCCATGCGTCGCATGCGATCGCGCGAGGCGTGCGTGTCGAGGTGGCCAAAGAGATCCTGGGTCATGCGTCGCTTGCGACGACCACGATCTACGTGACGACCGAGGAGAAGCGGCGCATGAAGGCGATGGCGAGATTTTGGGGGAAAAGCTAAGCGGCACTTCTGCTTGCGCGACGTTGCAGATCGCTGGCTGGCCGAGCTGACGCTTTCGGCCATGAGCCGTCGGTCGACTCCCAGCCGCGAACAACGGGTCCAGCCTGAAGCTGACGTATTGACACGTTGTACCGATCTGGATGTGCCTTCGACCACTGCCGTCGTTCCTGTGGTCGTGTTCTAGCGTCCCCTCCGCCCTATTGAGGTCGACCAGAGCCACGCTGGCCGGCTGGACACGTTGTCCTTGGCTGTGTCGGTCGCCGCGCAGGCGTGGGACGCCACGACCTCGGTGCGACAAGTGGTTCGCGATGAGAAACGTCAGCGGACGGGATTGGTGCTTCGCGCCGTCCGGAGGGCACGCCTGCTGCGACCGGCCATCGAGGGTTTCCACCAGCACGTCAACGTCTTGTGTGCCTTGTTAGTTGTATTTAAACTATAAACACATGAACACAAAACAACATCCCCCTCGGATGCCGTCGCTGCGGGACATGCTGGCCTCGCCCGGCCTGACCGTGGCCCCCGGCGCCTACGACGGCATCGGCGCCCGGCTGATCGCCCAGGCCGGCTTCCGCGCGGTCTACATGACGGGCGCGGGCACCGCCATGGCACGGGGCTTTCCGGACTTCGGCCTGTTGACGCAGACGGAGATGGCCGACAACGCCGGCGTGATGGCGCGCTCCGTCCCCGTGCCGGTCATCGCCGATGCGGACACCGGCTACGGCAACGAGCTGAACATCACGCGCACGGTGCGCGAGTACGAGGCCCGCGGCGTAGCTGCGATTCACATCGAGGACCAGGTAGCGCCCAAGCGCTGCGGCCACCTGGCAGGCAAGCAGGTGGTTTCGCGTGCCGAGTTCGTCTCCAAGATCCGCGCCGCGGTCGAGGCGCGCCGCTCCGGGGAATTCCTCATCATCGCGCGCACCGACGCCCGGGCCATGCTCGGGCTGGACGAGGCCATCGACCGCGTGAACGCCGCACTCGACGTCGGCGCCGACATCGCTTTCGTCGAAGCGCCGCAGACTGTGGATGAGGTGGAGCGTGTGCCGCGCAGGGTGCGCGGTGCCTGCCTGCTCAACATCGTTGGCGGAGGGCGCACGCCGGTGTTCGATACCGCGGTGGCGGAGTCCATGGGCTACAAGCTGGCCATCGTGCCGGGCCTGCTCATCAGCGCCGCCATCGAGGCCGGGGATGCCGCGCTCGCGGCGCTGCGGTCGACTGGCACCGTGCCGCCGGTAGCGGCCAGCGTGGGCGCCACCTTCCAGCGTTTCGGTGCCGACGACTGGGACGCCTTGCGCCGCCGTTTCGATGCGGGCGCCAGCGCGATCGATGCCACGGTGCCGGCGCTCGGCACACAAGCGGGCGGCAGGTGAGCCATGGTCGGCAGCACTCTCTTCGACAAGATCTGGGACGCGCATGTGGTGCGCGACCTCGGCGATGGCTGGGCACTGTTGCACATCGACCGGCACCTGCTGCACGACCTGTCCGGCTCCGCATCGCTGGCGGACATGGCGGAGCAGGACCTGGCCGTGCACGACCCCGATCTCGTGTTCGCGACGCCGGACCACGCCGTCTCCACCCGACCCGGGCGTGACGGCACCACCTATGTGCCGGGGGGCAGGCTCTGGTCGGCGTTGCGGCAGGGCGCGCAGCGCTTCGGCATCCGGCTTTTCGACGTCGGCCAGTCGGGGCAGGGCATCGTCCACGTGATGGGCCCCGAGCAGGGCATCGTGCTGCCCGGGCTGACCATGGTCTGCGGCGACAGCCACACCTGCACCAACGGTGCGCTGGGCGCGCTGGCACTCGGTGTGGGCTCTAGCGAGAGCACGCATGCGCTGGCCACGCAGACCCTGCGCCTGCAACGGCCCAAACACATGCGCATCCGCTGCGAGGGCGCGCTGGCGCCAGGCGTGACGGCCAAGGATTTGGCGCTGCACATCATCGGCCTGCTGGGTGCCAACGCCGGCGTGGGCCATGCCGTCGAATACGCGGGCTCGACGGTCGAGGCGCTCGAGGTCGAGGCGCGGTTGACGCTGTGCAACCTGACGGTTGAGCTCGGGGCCCGCTCTGGCGTGATTGCGCCGGACGAGCGCACCTTCGCCTACGTCAAGGGCCGCCGCTTCGCGCCGCAGGGCGCCGACTTCGAGACTGCGGTCGCCGCCTGGCGCGCACTGCGGACCGATGCGGACGCCGTGTTCGACCGCGAGGTGCACGTCGACGCCCGCACGGTCGCGCCCACGGTGACCTGGGGCACCAGCCCCGAGCATGCGATCGCCATCGATGCGCGGACCCCCGACCCACGGGACGCAACCGGACAGGGCGCCGACGCCATCGCCCAGGCCCTGAACTACATGGGCCTGAAGGCGGGCGCACCCATCGCCGGCACGCCGGTCGACTGGGTCTTCATCGGCTCGTGCACGAACGCGCGCCTGTCCGACCTGCGCTCCGCTGCCGACATCGCGCGCGGCCGCCGGGTCGCTCCCCAGGTGCGCGCCTGGGTCGTGCCCGGCTCGGAAGACGTCAAGCGCGCCGCCGAGGCCGAAGGCCTG
>NZ_VEDO01000025.1 GCF_007677875.1 Variovorax boronicumulans
AACAGGTTTGGCGCACTGACGCAAACTGATGAAAGACTCCTCGGCTGAAGATACAAGGGGGATTGCACTTCCTACACGCAGTGAGGAAGTGCAAACGGGGTGGTTTCATCGCACGGCTCCCTTCTTGTCGCTGTCCTCGGCCTGGGCGCTCGCAGCGCTGCGCGCGACGCGCTCGATGCGCGGCTCGCTCCAGGTCCCATCGATGTGGAATTGCTGCGTGGCCGCTTCCATGAGCGGGCGGCGCAGCACCCATTGTGCGAGGAAGGTTCCCAGGCCGATGGCCGGGTTGATGACCGAAGCCACCAGGGATGCCGTGCCGGCATTGATCTCCGGCACCACCACCACGCGCAGGTCCTGCGTTTCCCGGGCGATGTCGGCGCGGCCGTCCATCAGCACGGCGGCATTGACGCCCTTCATCTGCAGGTTGTTGGAGCTCACCACGCCGCGTGCGATCTGCGCGTCGCCGCGCACGAAGTCGAACGCGAAGCCCTCGCTGAACAGGTCGCGGAAGTCCAGTGTCAGCCGGCGCGGCAGGGCCTGCAGGCTCAGCACGCCGAGCAGCCGCGCCACCCCGGCGTCGGCCTTGAGGAACTGGCCGTCTCGCACGTCCAGGTGCAGCTTGCCGGCCATGCTGGGATAGTCCAGCGCCAGCGGCGATCCGTCCCAGGCCACCGTGCCGTCCAGCGCGCCCTGGCCGCGGCGGAACACGCCGGCCATGCCCAGTCGCGCCAGCAGTGCGCCCGCATCGTCGATCGCGAGCTTGAAGTCCATGGCCGTGCGGCGCCCGGCACCGCCCGTGCTGCGCGCACCCCATTGGCCCGAGGCCTCGAAGCGCGCCTCGGGCAGGCGCAGGGCCAGCCTGAGCAACTGCCACTCCGCGCCCTGGTTCACGGCATTCACCTCGAGCCGGCCGAGCTTCTTGCCGCGCAGTTCGAAATCGTCGACCACGATGTCCAGCGCCGGCACGCTGGAGGGCTGCTCGTCCAGCAGCGTGGTGACTTCCTCCTCCTCGCCGGCGGCGATCATGAGGCGTTGCAGCCGTGCGTGCACGTTGCCGGGCTGGTTGCCCGTGCCCTGGCGGTACTCGAGCTGGCCGGCCAGTTCGCGCGCGTCGATGCGGGCGCGCCAGGTGCTGCCTTCCCGCGCGCCGTCCAGCACCAGCTGGTTCAATCGGCGGCTGCCCCAGCGCAGCTCCCTGGCACGCAGCGCGAAGCGGTCGGGCACGTAGCCGGCCTCCACACCGGTGCCGGTCTGGCCCTCGTCGAGCACGCCGGACAGCGCCTGCCAGGATTCCAGCGCCACGTCGTCGAGCCGCAGGTCGATGGCCACGCCCTGCGCCGGCAGCGTGGCGGCCTCGCCTTCCGGCAGGCCCAGGCCGATGCTGCCGCGCCGCACGCGCGGGCTGGTCCCCGATGTGTCGCGCTCGAAGCGGGCCTGCAGCACGCTGCCCAGGCCCAGCGTGAGCAGGTCTTGCCGGTTCGCCGGCTGCGGCACGAGCGCCACGCGCAGCGGCAGCGCGGCATCGGCCGGCTTGCCGAGCGGTGCGGGCAGGTCCAGCGCCAGGCCTTGCAGCGCGCTCTCCAGCGTGAAAGCCAGCGCACCGTCGGCAGCGCGCGTGAGGGCCGCGGTGTAGGCGGCGCTGCCACTGGCGCGCTGGGCCAGCCGGGCGAGTGCGCCGGGTTCGCCGGCCTGGCGCAGGCCCTCGGCCGTGGCCGTGCCCTGGGCACGCAGGACCAGCGCACCGTTCTGCAGGCCGCCGTCCACGCGGGTCTCGCCACCCAGCACGGTGGTCTGTACGCCGGCCAGGCCGAAGCCGGTCTCGCTGAAGGCCACCGTGCCGCGCGTGCGCGCCAGCTGCGGCGTCCCCGGCTTGAGCTGGATGTCGTTGCCGGCCAGCACCACGCTGCCCTGCACGCGGCTGGCCTGCAGCCGCTCCAGCGGCAAGGCCAGCTGCAGCTTGAGGTCGGCCGCGCCGCTGGCCTGGGCCTGCGCCAGCGCGCCCTCGGTCATCTGCGCCAGCGGCGAGGCGGCCACGGCCGCCAGCATGCCCGCGAGCGGGCCACGGCCCTCGGCCCGCACGGCCACCTCGGGGTGTGTGAAATCGGGGATCTCGGCCTCGGCCCTGGCCACGGTGAAGCCGCCGGCGCCGGCCAGCTGGCCGCGCGCGTTGCGCACCTGCATGCCGTTGCGGTCGAACACCAGCCGGCCCGTCAGACCGGTCAGCATCGGCCAGGGCAGCTCGCCTGCGTCCTGCAGGCGCGGCGGCACGTAGGCGTACTGCACGTCCTCGACCTCGGCGGCGATGTGGAACTCGCCGAGCTTGGGATCCTTGTAGGGAAAGTGGTCGAGTTCGCCGCGCACCTTGAACTGCACGCTGCTGGCGCGGCCGCGCTGCACGGCATCGCGCACGTAGTGGCGGGCGTCGTCGCCCACGGCCAGCGGCAGGTAGCGGTGCACACGCGTGCCGTCGGCGCGCGTGAGCCTGCCTTCCAGCGCGAGCGTGCCCGGGCCCTGCGGCGCGCCGTCGGCGGGCGCATCGGCCTGGCTCTCCCAGCGCGCCTGCAGCTGGCCGGCGGCGTCGGCATTGGCGAACTGCAGTTCGGGCACCTGCACCGCAAGGCGCGCGCCCGCATGCTGCCAGCGCACCAGGCCGTCGAGCTGGGCCATGGGCACGCGGGCCTCCTCGAACACACCGGGGAACTCCAGCACGCCGTCGGCCAACGCCAGGCGGGCCTCGCCGCCGCCTTCGGTCAGCTTGAAGTCGGCCGACAGGCCTTCGACGCCAGGCCGGCCCATGGGGTAGTGCAGGTCGGGCCGGCGCGGCCCGGGTGCGCCGGCGGCCAGCGCCAGATCCTGCACCCGGCCCTGCGCGCGGTAGCTGGCCGGCGCTTCGATGCGCCCGGTCCAATGCGCCTGCAACTGCTCGATGCGCCCGCGCGGGGCCAGCGCCTGCAGCTCGCTCTGCCATGCGGGCGCCAGCGGCAGGCGGCCGGCGACCTCGGCCAGCGCCGCTAGGTCGATGCGGTCCACGCGCACTTCGCCCTGGCCCGGCACCCGGCTTTCGCCGCGCATGTAGCTCAGGAACACATCGCCCTGCGGCCATTGCGCGCCCTCGGCGGTGGCAAAGCGCAGCTGCCGCGTCTGCAGTTCCATGCCGCTGGCCAACTGCCGGCCGCGGATGCGCCCCTGCAACTGCGTGAGCTCCAGCGGCGCCAGGCCCGGCCCCAGGCGCGCGCTGGCATCGGCCAGGGCCACATCCAGCTGCCCACCCATCACCTCGCCATGCACGACGTCGATCCACGCGGCGAGGCTGCCGCGGCCAGCGAGCAGTTCGACATCGCGCGCCACGCCGGGTGGCAGCTGGGCGCGCAGCTGTGCGAGATCGAGCTGCGGAAACTCGGCGTAGACCGGCCCGTCCCATTCACGCCAGTTGCCGCGTCGCGGGTTCAGCAGCGACTGGCGCATGGCCGCGCGCAGGCTGAAGCGCTGGCCCCAGTCCGCGGGCGGCGTGGCATCGAAACGGATGCGGTGGCCGCGCGCGCCGTTGCGGATGACCAGGTCGGCATCGGCCAGTTCCACCGTGGGCAGGCCGGCGCGCTCGTCGGTCCAGCGCACGGTGGCCTGGCGCACGGCGAGTTCGCGCTGCGAGAAGACCCAGTCGGCGGCAGGACTGCTGCCGCCAGCCCCTTCGGACAGGGGGATGCCCGCCACCAGCAGCCGGCCGTCGGCGCTGCGGCGCAGATCCAGCACCGGGCCGTCGACCACGAGTTGCTCGAAGCCCAAGCGCACCAGCGAGCGCGGCGACAGCAAGGCAGAAACCCTTGCCAGACGCAGGCCTTCGCGCCCGCGGGTGTCGCGCAGCACCACGTCGGTGAGCTCGAAACTGGGCAGGATGCGGCCGGAACTGGCCGTGATGGCGCCGATGCGCACCTCGGCGCCGAGCGCCCGGCTGGCGGCCGCTTCCAGCTGCGGACGGAATTCGCCGATACGCGGCACAATCCAGCCGTGCAACGCCCCCCAGGCGAGGCCAACGACCACCCACACGCACAGAACCAGACCCAGCACCCAGGGCGCCAGGACGGCCGCCAGCCTGAGCAGGCGTGAAGGTCGTGGCGTCGGAACAGTCATTGCAAGCTAGATCGGCCAGGAATTATGACCCGCGACCCCGGCACCGGTTCCGCCCTCCCCCGTGACCCTTTGTTAACGCCATTCCTTCCCGAATCTTCTGCCGCGGCACCGGTGCCGGCCTTGCATTCGCGCTTCGTGCAGCGCCTGCGCCGCCGCTATGCGGCCGAGCTCGCGCTGCTGCCGCCGGGCCCGCCGCGCAAGCCTGCCATGCAGGCCACGCTGGCGCAGCTGCTGGCGAGCGGCCACGGCCTCAGCGCGGCACTGCGGGTGCTGCGCCAGCTGGTCATGGAACGGCTGGTGGTGCTCGATTGCGAGCAGCGCGCCGAACTGGCAGTGGTGACCACGGCCGTGACTGAGCTGGCCGAACTGGCCTTGGACGAAGCCCTGCTGCAGGCCGAGCGCGAGCTCGACGAACGCCACGGCATGCCGCGCACGGCCGACGGCCGGCGCGCCCAGCTGTGGGTCATCGGCATGGGCAAGCTCGGCGCGCGCGAGCTCAATGTCTCGAGCGACATCGACCTCATCTACATCTACGACCAGGACGGCGAGACCGCCGGGACGGCCGACGGGCGCGGACGCATCAGCAACCACGAGTATTTCTCGCGCGCCATCAAGACCGTCTATGCGCTGGTCGGCGACACCACCGAGCACGGCTTCGTGTTCCGCGTGGACCTGGCGCTGCGCCCCCATGGCAACTCCGGCCCGCCGGCCGTCTCGCTCGGCGCGCTGGAGGACTACCTGCAGGTGCAGGGCCGCGAATGGGAACGCTTCGCCTGGCTCAAGAGCCGCGTGGTCGCACCGCGCCGCTGCGTGCAGGACGGCTCGGCCAGCGACCTGCGCGGCGTAGTGCTGCCCTTCGTGTTCCGCCGCTATCTGGACTACAACGTGTTCGAGGCGCTGCGCACGCTGCACCGGCAGATCCGCGAGCACGCCGCACGCCGCGCCGCCGGCCATCCCGAGCGTGCCAACGACGTCAAACTCTCGCGCGGCGGCATCCGCGAGATCGAGTTCATCGTGCAGCTGCTGCAGGTGGTGCGGGGCGGCCAGTTCCCCGAGCTGCGCACGCGCTCTACGCTGGACGCGCTGCCGCGCCTGGCGCGTGCGGGGCTCATGCCCCAGGCCACGGCCGAGGCGCTGGCCCAGGCCTACGTGTTCCTGCGCCGCGTGGAGCACCGCATCCAGTACCTGGACGACCAGCAGACCCATGTGCTGCCCTCGGGCGACGAGGACCTGGCCTGGATCGCCGAAACCATGGGCTATGCCTCGTGCTGCCCCTTCCTGTCCGAGCTGGACCAGCACCGCGAGTTCGTCGCGCAGGAGTTCGACATCCTGCTCGGCGGCGACGCCAAGCCCTGCAAGGGCAACTGCAAGGGAGGACCCAAGGCGCAGGGCCCGGCGGTGCCGGACTTCGATGCCGTGCTCGAACGCCTGCCGTCCGACTTCCGCCAGCGCATCGAGGCCTGGCGCGACCATCCACGCGTGGCGGCGCTGCGCGATGAGAGCCGCGGCCGGCTGCTGCGCCTGGTGCAGCGCACGGCCGACTGGCTGCGCGACGCGCATCCGGGCGAGGGCATCGATGCCACGCACCGGCTGCAGGGCGCACTGCGCTGGACCGACTGGGTCGAGCCGCTGCTGCGCCGCGAAAGCTACCTCGCGCTGCTGCTGGAGCGGCCGGCCACGCACGAGCGCCTGCTGCGCCTGCTGGGCGCGGCACGCTGGCCGGCGCGCTACCTGCTGCGCCACCCCGGCGTGATCGACGAGCTGGCCTCGGCCTCGATGCTGTCCGAGCGTTTCGAACCCCAGGCCTTCGAGCGCGAACTGGAGGAGCGCCGCGCGTCGCTGGCCCGCACCGGCGAGGACGACGAGGAGGAACTGCTGAACCTGCTGCGCCGAGCCCACCATGCCGAAACCTTCCGCACGCTGGCGCGCGACGTGGAGGGCCGGCTGACCGTGGAGCAGGTCGCCGACGATCTCTCGGCCCTGGCCGACACGATGTTGCGCGTCACGGCCCGCTGGTGCTGGCAGCGCCTGAAGAACGCGCACCGCGAAGAGCCGCAGTACGCCATCATCGGCTACGGCAAGTTGGGCGGAAAGGAACTCGGCTACGGCAGCGACCTGGACATCGTGTTCGTCTATGAGGACGAGGACGAGCGCGCCCCCGAGGCTTACGCCGCCTTCGTGCGCAAGATGATCAACTGGCTGACCGTCAAGACGCGCGAGGGCGATCTGTTCGAGATCGACACCGCGCTGCGTCCCAACGGCAATTCGGGCCTGCTCATCACGAGCTTCGAGGCCTACGCCAACTACCAAAAGGGCCGCGGCAGCAACACCGCCTGGACCTGGGAGCACCAGGCCATGACGCGCGCGCGCTTCGTGGTCGGCATGGACGCGCTGCGGCCGCGCTTTGACGCCGTGCGCAGCGCCGTGGTCACGTCCGCGCGCGATGCGCAGGCGCTGCGCAGCGAGATCGTCGCCATGCGCGAGAAGGTACGCGCAGCCCACCCGGTGCGCGGCGAGAAGTTCGACCTCAAGCACAGCCCGGGCGGCATGGTCGATGCCGAGTTCGCTGTGCAGTACCTCGTGCTGTCGCAGTCGGCCCGGCATGCCGAACTGATCGCCAACGTGGGCAACATCGCGCTGCTGCACCGCGCCGAGGCCTGCGGCCTGCTGCCCACGGGCGTGGGCCATGCCGCGGCCGACGCCTACCGCGAGCTGCGCCATCTGCAGCACCGTGCCCGGCTGGACGAAGCCTCGACCCAGGTCGACGCCGCCGACGTGGCCGGCGAACGCGACGCCGTGCTGGCCTTGTGGCACGCCGTGTTCGATTGAACATCTGAAGATTGCCCCTTGCTGACGACCGCGCAGCTGACCGCCATCGACCCCTGCATCTCGCCTGGTGTGCGCAACGTGCTGGCCATGCTGGAGCACGGCGCTGCCGTGGGCCATCGGCCCCATCGTTCCGTTGTTCGGCGAGGAGCGCTTCGCCCGGCTGAGCCTGGCGCTGTGCGTGCCGGTGCTGCTCGGTGGCGAACCTGCGCTGGTGGCCTGCACGCCCATTCCAGCCCAGGCCTGATCACGACCGACTGCGCAGCAGGTCCTTGACCGAGCGCAGCCCCAGCCGCCGGAACGCGCGGTACTGCAGCGTGCGCACCGTGCTCAGCGCCACGCCCAGGTCCAGCGCCGCCTCCTTGGCCGTGCGGCCGGCCGCGAGCCGGTCCAGCACCTCGCGCTCGCGCGGACTCAGACGCAGCAACTCGGCCGCCAAGCCGACCGCCACGGGGGCACCCGCGGTCACCACGCGGCCGTGCGCGGCGGTCGCCTGGGCCAGCAGCTGCGCATGCGCCTCCAGCAGCGCGAAATCCGCCGCGGCGAAGGCCGGCTGGGCAAGACTGCGGTAGCAGCTGATGGCCGCACGCTGCCCGCTGGGCGACAGCACCAGCACCGAGGCGCGCTCGCGGATGCCGACCTCGGTGTAGCAGGCGGCGCGGTAGGCCGCATCGACCAGCTCGTCGCCGCGGTGGTGGCCCAGCCACAGCTGGGCGCGTGCAGGCCGCTTGCGCGCGGCCAGCCAGACCAGCATGGGGTCGACACGGTCGAAGCGCTCGGCCACGTAGCGGCCGGCCGTGCGCTCGGCCGTGTCGCCATAGCTGCTGGCGGCCGACACGGTCTCGATGCGGCCGCTCGCACCCACCGCGAACACGGTGCAGAAGGTCACGGGCAGCAGTTCCTGCAGGGCTGTCAGGTAGTGCGCCGCGAGCCGTGCCGTGCCCACGCCGGCCAACACGCCTGCGACCATGCGGGCGGCCAGCGCCTGGTCGGTGGGGGTGATGCGCCAGCGCTGCATGGGGTGTGTCCTTGTCATCAGAAGTTACTACACACGGCGATGTGGCGGCTCCGGACAATCCCGCCATCGCGCAGAACCGAGGAGACAGACATGTCCGCGCCCGAGCCCCCGCCGCCGTCCGTCGGCGCCTTCCACTACACGCGCCACGCGCCGCGGCTGCCGGCGCTGCAGCACGGCCGGGAGACCCGCCGCCATGCCGTGGCCATCGCCGGTGGCGGCCCGGTCGGCATGGCGCTGGCGCTGGGCCTGGCGGCGCAGGGCCAGCCCAGCGTGCTGCTGGAGGCGGACGACACGGTCTGCACGGGCAGTCGCGCGATCTGCGTCTCGCGCCGCAGCCTGCAAATCCTGCAGCGCCTGGGCGCGCTCGATGCCTTCCTGGCCAAGGGCCTGCCATGGACCACCGGCCGCAGCTTCTACCAGACCACCGAGGTGCTGCGCTTCGCGATGCCGCACGACGCCGGCCAGAAGCTGCCGCCCATGCTGAACCTGTCGCAGTACTACATCGAGCAGTTCCTGCTCGACGCGATCGACCGCTGCAACGCGGCCACGCCCGGCCTGATCGACCTGCGCTGGGGCACGGCGCTGAGCGGCTTCGCGCAGCATCCCGACGGCGTGCAGCTGCAGGCAAGCAACACACTGGGCGAGTACACGCTCGATGCAGACTGGCTGGTCGCCTGCGACGGCGGGCAGAGCTTCGTGCGCAAGACGCTGGGTCTGGAGCTGCACGGCGCGGCCTACGAGGGCCGCTACGTCATCATCGACATCGAACTGCCGAGCCGGCACCCGGTCGAGCGCCGCGCCTGGTTCGACCCGCCCTGGCACCGCGGCGGCACCGTGCTCATGCACCCGCAGCCCGACGACATCTGGCGCATCGACTACCAGCTGCGCGCAGGCCAGAGCACCGAGGAGGCCTTGTCGCCCGCGGCCGTGCAGGACTTCGTGCAGCGCCACCTGGACGCCATCGGCGAGGGCCACCTGCCCTGGAAGCCGGTCTGGACATCGGTCTACCGTGCCGGTGCGATGACACTCGACAGCTACCGCCACGGCCGCGTGCTGTTCGCCGGCAACGCCGCGCACGCCATGCCGATCTTCGGCGTGCGCGGCCTGAACTCGGGCTTCGACGACGCGGACAACCTGGCGTGGAAGCTGGCGCTGGTGGCGCAGGGTCGGGCCGGCCACGCGCTGCTCGACAGCTACTCGCAGGAGCGCATCGCGGCCTTCCACACCAACGCCGAGAGCGCCATGCGCAGCACCGAGTTCATGTCGCCGCCCTCGCGCGGCTTCGCGCTGCTGCGCGAGGCCGCGCTGTCGCTGGCAGAACGGCACCGCGGCATCGCCCAGCTCATCAACCCGCGCCAGACCGAGGCCGTGCGCTATGCGGACTCGCCGCTGTCCATGCCCGACGATGGCGCCATCGCCGGCCCGCTGCCCGGCGAGGTGCTGGCCGACCGGCCGCTGCCCGGTGGCGGCCACCTGCTCGACCACATCGGCCCAGGCTTCACGCTGCTGTGCCGGCCCGCGCACGCCGCGGCGCTCGCAGCCGACGCCGGCGCGCTGACGCTGCTGCCGCTGCAGAGCGACGACGGCCCCACGCTGCTGCTGCGCCCCGACGGCCATGTGGCCGCGCGCTGGCCCGGCCTGCCGCCGGCCGGGGCGCTGGCCCAGGCCCTGGCGCGCGCCACCTGCTTCCACCACGAGGAGACCACCGCATGAACACCGTCCACGACCCGCTGCCGGCCGCGCTGGCGGCCTGCCCGAGCGGCATCGCGCCCACCGAATGGCAGGCCCGGCTGCAGCTGGCCGCCTGCTACCGCATCTTCGACTTCTGGGGCTGGAGCGAAGGCATCTACAACCACATCTCGCTGCGCGTGCCGGGGCCCGAACACCACTTCCTGCTCAACCCCTTCGGCCTGCACTACAGCGAGGTCACGGCCTCCAACCTCGTGAAGGTCGACCTGGACGGCCGCCTGCTCAGCGACAGCCCCTGGCCCATCAACCCGGCCGGCTTCACGCCGCACGCCACGCTGCACCGCCACCTGGCGGGCGCGCAGTGCGTGATGCACACCCACACCACCGCCGGCATGGCCGTGGCCTGCAGCGCGCAGGGCCTGGAAACCACGAACTTCTACGCGGCCCAGCTCAGCGACCGCGTGGCCTACCACAACTTCGAGGGCATCACGCTGCACGCCGACGAGGGCCCGCGCCTGCTGGCCAGCGTGGGCGAGCGGCAGGCCGTGATCCTGCGCAACCACGGCCTGCTGGTCTGGAGCGAGACCCTGCCCAAGGCGCTGTACACGCTGTGGGCGCTGCAGCGCGCCTGCGAGGTGCAGGTGGCCGGCGCGGCGCTGGGCCCACGCCAGCCCATCGCCGAGGCCGTGCGCCAGGGCTGCGTGGAGGATGCGCGCCGCTTCCTCGGTGGCGCGGCCATGGGCCAGGACCTGTTCGCCGCGATGCTGCGGCGCATCGACCGGCTGGACCCGTCATGGAAGCAGTGAACGCCCTGCCCGCCGACGCGCGCGACCGGCTTTACGCGGCCTGCGCCCGCGCCATCACCGAGGCCGGCCCGGCGCGCGAGGCGCTGTTCCTGGCGCGGCTGGCGCTGCTGCTCATGGAGCAGGTCGGCGACGAGGCGCGCTGCCGCCAGGCGCTGGCCGAGGCCCTGCACGCGCTGCCCCTACCATCGCTGTCCGCCCACGAGAACGGAGACTGACCCCCATGCAACGACGCCATCTTCTGGCCACCCTGGCTGCCACCGCCTTCGCCGTGCCGGCCGCCCACGCCCAGGGCAGCGACCAGCCGATCCGCTGGGTCGTGCCCTACCCTGCCGGCGGCGGCACCGACGTGCTGGCGCGCACGCTGGCCGAGGCCATGCGCGGCCCGCTGGGCCAGAACATCGTGGTCGACAACCGCCCCGGCGCGGCCACCAACATCGGCGCCGAACTCGTCGCGCGGGCCAAGCCCGACGGCCTGACCATCCTGTCGGCCGACAACGCCGTGCTGGCCTTCAACGAGCACCTGTTCGGCAAGCTGCCCTACCACCCCGAAAAGGATTTCAGCTACGTCGGCGCGATCGGCCGCTTCCCGCTGGCGCTGGTAGTGCACCCTGACTTCCCGGCCAAGACCTTCGCAGAGTTCCTGGCCTACGTGAAGGCCAACCCCGGCAAGGTCAACTACGCCTCGCCCGGCAACGGCTCGCCGCACCACCTGGCCATGGAACTGTTCAAGAACCGCACGGGCAGCTTCCTGGTGCACATCCCCTACCGCGGCGCGGCCCCGGCCATGGCCGACGTGATGGGCGGCCAGGTGCCTTGCATGTTCCTGGACCTGGCCTCGGGCCTGTCGGTGATGCAGAGCGGCAAGGTGCGCGTGCTGGCCATCGGCTCGGCGCAGCGCAGCGCGCTGCTGTCCGGCGTGCCCACGCTGGCCGAGGCCGGCGTGAAGGACAGCGAGGTCTACGCCTTCCAGGGCATCCTGGGGCCGGCCGGCCTGCCGGCGCCCGTGGTCGTGCGGCTCAACGCCGAGCTGAACAAGTCGTTCCAGACGCCGGCCGTGCAGAAGCGCTTTGCCGACATCGGCATGGAGGCGCTGCCGGGCACGCCCGCGCAGTTCCTGGCGCTGGCGCGGGCCGAGTCCAGGCGTTGGGGCGCGGTGATCCGGGCGGCAGGGATCCGGCTGGATTGAGGGATCGGCGACGCCGACCGGACGCTCACGACGCGCCAGTCGCGGCGCTGCGCGGCAAGCTCGCGGCCACATCGCGGAACGCCGCCAACGCGGCCTCCAGGTGGTCGATGATTTCCTGCTGCAGCACATCGGGTGGCGGCAACGCATCGAGGTTGTCCAGGCTCTCGTCCTTGAGCCAGAACACATCCAGGCTGGCCTTGTCGCGCGCCACGAGCTGCTCGTAAGAAAAGTAGCGAAAGCGCTCCGTCTGCTGCCGCTGGTGGCGGTTCTCGGGGTGGTAGCAGGTGATGAAATCCTGGAGGTCATCCAACTTCAGGGGCCGCGTCTTGAGCGTGAAATGCTTGTTGGTGCGCAGGTCGTAGAACCACACGCCCTGGGTGTGGACGCGCCCGTCCTTCGCCGCGTTGTCGAAGAACACCACGTTGGCCTTCACCCCCTGCGCGTAGAAGATGCCCGTGGGCAGGCGCAGGATGGTGTGCACGTCGCAGGTCTCCAGCAGCTTCCTGCGGATCTTCTCGCCCGCGCCGCCCTCGAACAGCACGTTGTCGGGCAGCACCACGGCCGCCTTGCCGCTCAGCTTGAGCAGGCTCACGATGTGCTGCAGGAAGTTGAGCTGCTTGTTCGAGGTGGTCTCCCAGAAATCCTGCCGCGCATAGGTCAGCGCGTCGCGGTCTTCCTCGCCCTCCTCGTTGGTGATGGTCATGCTGCTCTTCTTGCCGAAGGGCGGATTGGCCAGCACGTAGTCCACACGCTGACGCGGCTCGGCGAGCAGTGCGTCGGAGCGCTCCACGGCCGGCTCGCCGTCCAGCGCGCCGATGTTGTGCAGGAAGAGGTTCATCAGGCACAGCCGGCGCGTGTTGGGCACGATCTCGTGGCCGTGGAAGGTGCGGTCGCGCAGGAAGGTCTTCTCGCGCTTGTTCAGCCCCTCGGGCCGCTGCAGCAGCCACTGCTGCGCGCCCAGGAAGAAACCGCCCGTGCCGCAGGCTGGATCGGCGATCGTCTTGCCCGGCTCGGGCCGCAGGCAGGCCACCATGGCCTGGATCAGCGGGCGCGGCGTGAAGTACTGGCCGGCGCCGCTCTTGGTGTCCTCGGCGTTCTTCTGCAGCAGGCCCTCGTACAGGTCGCCCTTGGTGTCGGCGTCCATGCCCACCCAGTCCTGCTCGTCGATCATCTGCACCAGGCGCGAGAGCTTGGCCGGGTCCTGGATCTTGTTCTGCGCCTTGAAGAAGATCGCGCCCAGCATGCCCGTGCCGCTGCCCAGCTTGTGCAGCGTGGCCAGGTAGTGCGCCTCCAGCGGCTCGCCCGTCAGCGCCCGCAGGCTGGCCCAGTCGTAGCCGGCCGGGATGCGCGTGGGCTGGCTGTGCGGCGGCAGCGTGTACTCGTGCGCCATCTTCAGGAACAGCAGATAGGTCAGCTGCTCCAGGTAGTCGCCATAGCCCACGCCGTCGTCGCGCAGGGTGTGGCAGAAATTCCAGACCTTCTGGATGAGGGAGGAGGTGTTCATGGAAGGCGCGGCGCACCGCTGCGGATAACAACCACAGGGATAGATTGTTGATTCATAAAGGTTTATCGGTGGCTTGCCATTTGTTATCCGAGGACCTGGATAACAAACAACGGAGCTGCGGCGTCAGCAGAAGTGCTGGCAACGCGGCAGGAACCAAGATTGGAGCGGCGGCGGCCTGCTCGGCCCGGTGCCGCAGCGTCATGCGCGGGCGCAAGAGCGGCCAGGGGCATTTGTCTGCCGGATATCTGCCACATACCTGCCAACGGGCAACAAGGCAGATAAAAAATCCATTGTTTTTCAACAACTTGCAGAGCACCGCCACCAGTAAGGCGAAAAGCCCACATCGATAAGACCACGGCTGGCAGATATGCCACACGTCGTCATGCATCAGGCACTGCCCAGTACCTCCGACCCTTGGATTGGCCCGCGTGGCGAAGCTTGCCTGCTGTTTCCAACTGGTCCAGGGCACGCTTCAGTGTGCGGTAAGGCACCTCCGGCCCAATCCGGCGGTTGATGTCGCCCGAGGCGGAGCCCGGATAACGCGTCAGATCCTCCACGATCAGCGCACGCAGGCGATGCGGCTCCATGCGCTTGAGCGTCGTCTGGCCCTCCAGGCCCGCGGCCGTCAGCAAACCGGGCGCCACGAAGTAGCGCAAGGCCTGCGTTTTTCCAATGGACTGCACCAGGCCGAGGTCGAGCAGCCGGCCCAGCCAGGCCGGCCGCAGCGCATCCACAGCTGGCAGTTCCAGCCGGGCGACCAGTTCACGCGCCGTGAGGCCCTCGGGCTCCGCCGCGAGCAATCCCAGGGTGATGCGTTCGCGCTGGCGCAGCTGGTACTTCGCATCCGCCTCTGCCATCAGCTTCACCACCTCGGGCCGCGGTACACGGCGCCCCACGGTGACGGACAGCCAATCCGGACCTTCCCGGGGCACCGGCACCGCACGCCCCTGGGAGAGCTGCACGTCATACATCAGGTCGAAGCCCGTCCCCTCCTTCTCCATCAGCCGCAGGTCGTGGAACAGCGTCGCCATCCTGTCGTTGCGGCGCCGGCTGGCGTGCAGGATGGTCTGCGGCGTCACGCCCAGCGGCAGTCGGCCAGGGTTCACCACCTCCAGCCGGTCCGGGTACAGGTTCAAAAAGATGTCGCCCCGCTGTGTATAGGGACGGTGCACCAGCGCGTTGACCAGCAGCTCCCGCACCACGCGCCGGTCGTATGCGGGCAGCTTCTCGCGGTACAGGCCATCGGGCAACTCATAGCTTTCGTGGAAATCGCCGATCTCCTGCCAGATGGCATCGAGCAATTCGATGGGTGACAACTGGTAGTCGTCCCAGCGCCATTTGTTGATCTTCTGCCCCTGCTCGTCGAAGCGCACCGCCTGCACGCTCGGCGCCGTCCCCAGCCGCGCCCGGTCATTCGCCGTGCCCACCAGCAGCACGCCCAGGTGGGTCAGCAGCCCATCGTCGCAGAGCCCGTAGTGGGCCATCAGTTCGGCGTCGCTCTTTTCCTTCACGCCAGGCTTCACGCGGTCGGACGCGCGTAGCTGCGCCAGCACATCCGCCACCTTCGCGGCATCGGCCGCCGAGACAGGCCGCCGCTGGCTGGTGAGCGCTTCCCACGGCAGGCTGGCGCGGTCGTTCAGCAGGTGCAGCACATCGTCACCCACCACCGGCCGGCAGCTGTCGCCGACCCGCAGGAAATAGCGTCCATCGCTGGTGGACGCCACACCCGCGGACCGGGCCACCATCAGCGCGATGTAGCTGCCGCCGTTGGCCGCCGTCACCACCTCGGGCGCCACCTGCACGTTGACCGTGCGTTCGGCAATGCGCCTGCGCAACTGGTCCAGCAGTTCGGGGGCGATCTGCTGCCCGGGTGGCGGCAGCGACTCCCCGTCCTCGATGCCGATCCGCAGGCAACCGCCAGAGGCGTTGGCGAAGCACACGCAGTCCGCCGCCAGCGCAGCCCAGTCGGCCGTGGAGCCGGTGATCTTGCGCAGCGACTTCTGGTCGGCGTGCTGGTGTTCGAGGCTCACGATGCCTCCTTCCGCGCACGTCCACGCCTTGGCCTGGTGGTGGCGCTTGACGGTGACCGCGCAGCCCGGATGCGGGCCAGCAAGGCACTGGCGGGTTCATCTGCCGGGTCCTGGGGGACGAGTTGGCCGGAGAACGCGGCGCGGAGGATGTTTTGGCGTTGGGCGGCGGACTGACGGAGACCAAATGAAACCGAGCCTTCCTGGCGATCAACGTCCAGAAACAAAGGCCCCATGACCTTGACGGCAGCAAGTTGTTCGTCGAGCGGCGGAAGCGGTACAGGGACTTTGGCGATCTTGCTCACGCTCAACGTGTACAGCCCACTGGTCGTGGCTGCCAGTTCCGCAATCCAAGACATTGCGAGCGGAGAGTTGAGCCACGCCTCTAAGAACGCCGAATCGACAACGACGCACCTGGCGCGGATCAAGTGGTTTTGATGCACCGCGTTCGGAACTGAGCCGTCCCAGCGCGCGCAGCGCCCGATCTCCGTGCGTGAACCATTGCCTTCGACAATAAGCAAGTCGTTTCGCTCCAACACCAATCGCTTGGCTTCATCGCCGAAGAGTTCGATTTCATGTAGATCGTGCAACAGCAGTTGGCCACGCAACACGTTGGCCACGCGTAGAAATGGAAACTTGTTGAGAACCGGGGCACGCGACGGCTGCTTCTGTAGGCCTCCCTGGATCTCGCAAAGCTGATCGACGCTAGCCCACACCCACCCGTGCGGCAACTCCGGCAAGCCGGCCGTATCCGGCGCCATCGGCTCCGGGTACTTCTTCTGCCAGTCCTTGGGCAGCGCCTTGCCTTGCGCGGCGAAGCGTTCGCGCTGCCGGGCCTCCCAGCGGGCGCGGCGTTCCTGCAGGATGCGGGCGAGCAGCTGGCCGCCGGTCTCGGTGACAGCACCGCTGCCGGCCCGGGCCGCGCGCCAGGCGGCGGTGAGCGCGCCCTCCACGGCAGCCTTGAGCAGCGACTGGCGGTACTGCGCCAGCTTGCGCTGCGCGGCCTTCAGTTCGGCAACGCCGGCATCGAGGTCGGATAGCAGTTCTTCGAGCTGCGCCATCACCCGCACCCGCTCCGAAGCCGGCGGCACTGGAACCTGGATCTGCTGGATCTTCTCCTGGCCAATGTTCCGCATCGACTCCTGGTTGCCGGATGACAAGGCTTCAATCTGCTGCCGCCCCGCATGGCTGCGCAACAGGTGCAGCACCCAGGGTTTGAATCCCTCGTCGAGAAACTGGAACCGCAGAATCTTGTCGCTCAACATGACACGTTGACTGACCTTCTCGGCGATCACGCAGGCGCCCACCAACTCCATGGTGTTGGCGCGAGAGAACAGAAAGTCGCCCGGCGCGATGAACAAAGCGTCGTTCACGCGGTCGGCGTCCACGCAGGTCTTGCTCTCCTGCTCCTGGTAGCGACCCCAGGTCACGGCGCTGACCTTGACGACCCCCACCTCATCAGGCATCGGAGGACGCTCCTCGCACTTGAAACTCTTGCCGGTCTCAATGCTAGACAACAGCTCGCCAAGTGGAACGGTCACCCAGCCGTCAGGCAACACCCTCACGCCACCAACTCCTCATTCATCTCCACCATCACCCCATCCAACGCTTCACCAAACACCCCCCACGCCTTCTGCAGCCCACCCCGCGCCGCCAGCGCACCAAACCCGAAGTCCTCGCGCCCAACGCTGCATGAACTGGCGATGTGGTCCTTCATGAGCCGCAGCCACTCCGTCTGTTCCGGCGTGAACGCCGTGCCGCGCTGGGCGTTGTGGCGGAAGATCCAGGCCTGGAAGCGCCGGTCCACCTCGTCGGCGAAGGGCTTCAGGGCCTGGTCCATGCCCAGCGCGAAGCGCAGCAGGCTGACGAGGTCGGTCAGCTGGCGCTTGCGGTCGGCGCCCTGCACCTGGCTGGCCTGTACGCGCGCATAGGCGCTCCACAGCGCATCGGTGGTCAGCATCAGGGGTGGGCGGGCGAGCTGCTCGTGCAGCTCTTCCAGCCGCTCGAAACTCAGCGCGCGGCGGCGGTAGGGCTGGTCGTAGAAGAAACCCAGCGCCTCGATTTCGTCTCGGTGCGCCTGCAGGTAGTCGGCAAAGCGCGCAATGGCGTTGCGCGCCTGCGCCTCGGCCTGCGCGGCCAGGCCCGTGAACTGGATCTGGTCGGGGTTGACGTGGTCGATGAGCTGTTCGCGTTCGCGGCGCGCGGCTTCGATGGCATCGCGCAACGCAGGCTGGTCGAAGGGCGCGCAGGCGGCGGCCACGCGCAGGCTGCGGGCGGCCTCCAGCTCGCCGGCCGTGACCGTGTCTTCGTTGCGCGTGATGCCCTGCGCGCGGGCCGTGTCCAGCGCCTGCTGGAGCACGGCGTCCGGGTCCAGCGCACGCAGCAGGCCCTTGCCGAGTTCGGCCACCGGAATGCCGCCGCTGATCCTCTCCAGCCGCGCGGCCTGCTTCGCATCGAGCTGCTTGCCCAGGCGCAGGAGGCGGTTGGCCAGCGAGAGCACGGTGTCTTCGTCGCGGTGGCCCAGGGCCACGCCCTGCAGCAGGTCCTTGAGCGCCACGCCGGGCTTTTTCTCCAGCGGCCGGCTGTCGGTCTTGAGCGAGGACTCCACGCCGACGGCGTCGATCAGCACGAAGCGCGTCTTGGCGCCCTCGGCGCTGGGGCTCACGCGCTGCAGGCCTTCGGCATCCAGGCTGCGCACGCCACGGCCCTTCATCTGCTCGTAGTAGCCGCGCGCGCGCACGTCGCGCATGAACAGCAGCACCTCCAGCGGTTTCACGTCGGTGCCGGTGGCGATCATGTCCACGGTGACGGCGATGCGCGGGTGGTGGTCGTTGCGAAAGCTGGTGAGCACGCCGTCGGCGTCCTTCTCGCTGTAGGTGACCTTGCGGCAGAACGCGTTGCCCTGGCCATAGACCTCGCGCACGGTCTGCACGATGTCGTCGGCGTGGCTGTCGGTCTTGGCGAAGATCAGCGTCTTGGGCACCTCGCGGCGGCGGGGGAACAGCTGCGTCTCCACCACGCGCTTCATCTCCTGGATGACCAGGCGGATCTGGTTGGGGTTGACCACGCTGCGGTCCAGCGCGCGGGCGTCGTAAGCGGTGTCGTCCTCGGTCTCGGCCCAGCGCCGCTTGCGCGTGGCACGGTCGCGGTGGTCCACCCATTCGCGGGCCTGGAGCGTGGCGCCCTTCTTCGTCACAGCGGTCTCGATCAGCCACACGTCGTAGCCCACGTTCACGCCGTCGCCCACCGACTGCTCGTAGCTGTATTCGGCCACGATGTTCTGACGGAAGAAGCCGTAGGTGCGGGCGTCGGGCGTGGCCGTCAGGCCGATGAGGAAGGCGTCAAAGTAGTCCAGCACCTGCTTCCACAGGTTGTAGATGCTGCGGTGGCATTCGTCGATGACGATGACGTCGAAGCTCTCCACCGGCACGGCCGGGTTGTAGGCCACGAGCTTGTTCTGCCCGGGCTGCTGCTGCACCTCGTTGAGCGAGATGTCTTCGGCGGATTCATCCAGCGGCTGGCCCGCCAGCAGCGCGTACATGCGCTGGATGGTGCTGATGCAGACCTGGGCATGCGGGTCGATGTGCGGCGAGTTCAGCCGCTGCACGTTGTACAGCTCGGTGAAGCTGCGGCCGTCGTCGGGCGGCTGGTAGGCCATGAACTCCTGCTGCGCCTGCTTGCCCAGGTTGCGCGTGTCCACCAGGAACAGGATGCGCCGCGCGCCCGCGAACTTGAGCAGGCGGTACACGGCGGTGATGGC
This sequence comes from Variovorax boronicumulans, assembly GCF_007677875.1. Lineage (GTDB taxonomy): Bacteria > Pseudomonadota > Gammaproteobacteria > Burkholderiales > Burkholderiaceae_C > Pseudorhodoferax > Pseudorhodoferax boronicumulans_A. Next base: position 18,945 of record NZ_VEDO01000025.1, read on the forward strand.
GGTGTAGGTTTTGCCGGCGCCGGTAGCCATGTGCACCAGCGCGCGCGGCTGGTCGCGGGCGAGGGACTGCTCCAGGCCGGCGACGGCATCGGTCTGGCAATCGCGCAGGTTCTGTATGGGCAGCGGCGGCATGGCGGTGGCCAGGCGCGCGCGCAAGGTGTCGTGCGGACGCGCATGCCAGGCGGCAAGCTGCTCGGGGCGGAAAAAGTGGAAGATCTCGCGCGAGCGCGGCGCCGGGTCGTGGCCGTCGGTGAAACGGATCAGCTGGCTGGTGGCTTCGAAGAGGAAGCGCAGGGGCTGCTGGTCCGTGCGCCACTTGAGGCTTGCCAACGCGTAGCGCGCGGTCTGCAGCTCCACCACCGTCAACGACTCGCCTGCCGCGTCGCGCTTGGCCTCGATGACGCCGACCGGGACGCGGTCGACAAACAGCACGTAATCGGCCGGGCCGGTGTCCGTCGGGAACTCGCGCACCGCGACACCCAAGCCCGCACCCAGGTTGACGTCGCCCATGCCCTGCACCAGCCAACCGGCGGCAACGAGCCTGCCATCGATGCGGACTCGGGCCTGGTGTTCGGGTGTGGTCATGCCTGGGGTCTGTGGGGCTGCGCGGGGAGGCGCAATTCTGTCCCATCCCATGCGCTCCAGACGGGGCTGTGCCGCGCGTCGCATCGATGCCAAGGCCTGTGCATCGCGCCGGCAGTTCCCCGCCCTGCCGCAAGGCCTTGGCGTGGCTGGTTAGACTCCCGCCCCGGGTGGCATGCCGCATCGGGCATGCCAGGTCTTCGCGCAGGTCGGGCCGCCGCGCGGTCTACCCGCGCTTGTCCCATGTCCGACCCCACGATCCAGTGGATCGCCGCCGCGCTGTTCGCCATCGCGCTGGCCCACACCTTCGCCGCCAAACAACTCGAGCGGCTCTCCCACCGCTTCCCGCGCCATGCCGGCCTGTTCCACCTGCTCGGCGAGGTCGAGGTGGTGTTCGGCTTCTGGGCCATGGTGCTCATCGCCGTGCTCGCGCTCGCGGCGGGCGGCCCCCAGGCACTGGCCTATGCGGAGTCGCGCAACTACACCGAGCCGCTGTTCGTCTTCGTCGTGATGGTGATGGCGGCCTCGCGCCCCATCGTGCGCACGGTGGCGGCGCTGGTCGACCGGGCGGCGCGGCTGGCGCCCGTGCCCACACCGGTGGCCACCGCCTGGCTGGGCCTGGCAGCCGTTCCGCTGTTCGGCTCGCTCGTGACCGAGCCCGCGGCCATGACCATCGCGGCGCTCATGCTGGCGCCGCAGATCTTTCGCCGCGAGGTGCCCGAGGGCGCGAAGTATCTGGCGCTCGGCGTGCTGTTCGTGAACGTGTCCATCGGCGGCACGCTCACGGCCTATGCGGCGCCGCCGGTGCTCATGGTGGCCAGCGCCTGGCAATGGGACAGCCTGTTCATGCTGCAGAACTTCGGCTGGAAGGCGGCGCTGGCGGTGCTCGTCAATGCCACGGTGGCCACGGTCGTGCTGCGCCGCTTTCTGCGTGCGCAGGGTCCCGGCGCGGCCCCCGCGCCGGCCGCCAGGCCGCTGCCCGCCACCGTAGTGCTCGTGCACGTGGCGCTGCTCGCGGGCGTGGTGCTGTTCGCCCACCATCCCGTGATCTTCCTCGGCCTGTTCCTGCTGTTCCTGGGCTTCACGCAGGCCTATGCGCAGCACCAGAGCCCGCTGATCCTCAAGGAGGCACTGCTGGTCGGCTTCTTCCTGGCCGGGCTGGTGGTGCTGGGTGGCATGCAGCAGTGGTGGCTGCAGCCCATCGTCTCGGGGCTGGAGCCGCTGGCGCTGTTCTTCGGTGCGCTGGCGCTCACGGCCGTCACCGACAACGCGGCGTTGACCTACCTGGGCTCGCTGATCGAGGGCATGTCCGACCCGGCGAAGTACATGCTGGTGGCCGGTGCCGTGGCCGGCGGCGGGCTGACCGTGATCGCGAACGCACCGAACCCGGCCGGCGTGGCCCTGCTCAAGCGCGGCTTCGCCGACGAGACCGTCAGCATCGGCGCCCTGGTGCTCGGCGCACTCGGGCCGACCGCAGTCGCTGCCGCGGCCTTCCTGCTGCTCTGATTCACAGGGCCAGGAATGCGCGCATGCGCGCGAGTTCTTCTTCGAGCCCGATGCGGAAGGCGGCGGCCCTCGGCGGTCTGCCCGCCACGTAGCCGAACTGCGCCTGCAGCGCGCCACCCGCGACCGACAGGTTGCCCCAGCCCACGATCTGCTCGTGCCACAGCAGCGGCAGCGCGTAGTAGCCAAGCTGGCGCCTGGGCGCCGGCGTGTAGGCTTCGAAGCGGTAGGCCCAGCCCCAGAACAGCTCGAAGCGGCGCCGGTCCCAGACCACGGGGTCGAACGGCGTGAGCAGGCGCACGCCTTCGTCGGTCCGCCAGCGCGCAGCGGCGGGGTTCTCGGTGGCCGGCCAGTACCAGTCCACGCCATCGACACGCGCGCGCGCCAGCCGCCCTCTGGCACGCGCCAGCGCGGCGGCGCGCTCGGCCGCCCACTGCGGCGTGCCGCCGCGCAGCAGCAGGCTCAGCAGCTGGCCCAGGCTGGCGGCCGGCAGCGGTGCGTACTTGGCCACGACCAGATCGACGAGGGCGTCCATGCGCGCGGCAATGGCCTGGGCGTCTGTCGCGGCCAGCGCGGCGGCGCGCACGGCGTACACGCGCGTGCCGCTGTCGCGCCGCAGCACGCGCAGCAGGCCGCGGTAGTGCATGGCGTCGAGCAGCTGGGTGCTTGCATTGGAATGGCCGCCAAACCAGTTGCGCGTGCGCCCGTGCGCGAACTGCGCCTCGACCTCGCGCGGGTGCACGGCGCCGCGCTCCTGCACGAAGGCCAGCACGGCGTCGGCCTGCAACGCGCGCTCGGGTGTCCAGGCCTCGCGCGCGCTGCGCGGGTGCATGAGGTCGGCATGCGCGCGCGGCAGAAAGCCGTAGTTGACGAAGAAATCCTCTTCGATGCCGAGCCGGGCGTAGCGCCGCTCCAGGTCGCCGGCGCGGTAGTCGCGCACGCGGTGGCGCAGCGTGAGGTCCTGGGCGCGCGCGGGCGCGCGGATCGGGTCGGCCTGCACGAAGCCCAGGCGGGAGATGGCGCGCGCAAGCGTGGTGGGAGTGAACAGCGTGCGTGCGATCGCGTGGCGGCGCAGCTGCTCCAGGGTGGGTGCGGTCGGCATGCCGGCATCATGCCGCGGGCCTTTGCGCCCTGCTTCAGAATGCCCCGACCATGACCGAACCGCACCCCGCCCCCGCCACGCTGCTGGCCGAATGCCCCCGGGCCTCGCTGGCCCTGCTGGAGGCCAACTGCACACCGCACGGCATCCTGGCCGCCAGCCGCACCCAGGCGGCCGAGGCGCGCCGCTACACGCGCATCTTCGGCCGCGACGCCGCCATCTGCGTGATGGCCATGTGCGGCAGCGGCGTGCCGGCGCTGGAGCGCGGCGCCGTCGCCAGCCTCGATGCCCTGGCCGCACAGCAGGCCGCCAATGGCCAGATCCCCAAGTACGTGGACCCCGATGGGTTGGATGCCGACTTCTGGTACCTGGGCTGCATCGACGCCACGCTGTGGTGGCTGATCGCGGTGGACCACGTGCGCCGCCACGGCACGGTGGGCGCCACGCACTGGCAGGACGGCGTGCAGCGCGCCATCGGCTGGCTGCTCGCGCAGGAGCACCAGACCTTCCGGCTGCTGCAGCAGAACGAGGCCAGCGACTGGGCCGACATCATGCCGCGCTCGGGCTATGTGCTCTACACCAACGCGCTGTGGTACGAGGTCAAGCGGCGCTTCGCGCTCGCCGATGCGCAGGCCACGGCGCACCACTTCAACCACCTGTTCAACCCGTTCCAGCGCGACCTGCCCACCTACCACCGGGCCCGCCTGCTGCGCCACTACGCGCGCCGCGGCCGGCGCGACCCGGGCCTGTACCTCTCGTTCGTGAACCTGGCCGTGGTCGGTGACGAGGGCGACGTGTTCGGCAACGTGCTGGCGCTGCTCTGCGGCCTGGCCGACGAGACCATGGCCGCGCGCATCGCCGACACCATCACCGCCGCGCAGGCCGACCAGCCCTACCCCGTGCGCGTGGTGCTGCACCCGCTCACGCGCCAGCACGACCTGTGGCGCCGCTACATGGAGCGGCACCAGCAAAACCTCGTCCACCAGTACCACAACGGCGGCATCTGGCCCTTCGTGGGCGGCTTCTGGGCGATGGCGCTGGCACGCCTGGGGCGTACGGAACAGGCACACGGCGCCCTGCTGCGGCTGGCGCAGGCCAATGCCGCGCACGGCTGGCGCTTCACCGAGTGGTTCCACGGCAGGACGCTGGCGCCGCGCGGCATGCCGGGCCAGAGCTGGAATGCGGCGGGCTTCCTGCTCGCGCAACGCATGCTCGATGGCGGCGCTGCGGGTTGGTGAGCGCAGACCGGCGCGCCACCCCCAGCCCATGGAATGGGCGCGCAAGCAGCAGCTCCGCAGGCCGCGGGGCAGGCCACGCCAGCAGTCGCCGCGGCACTGGCTCTGCCAGGCCGCTGGCGGCGCGCCCTGGAGGCGGGATGGGACTTCTACACGCAGTGAGAAGGCCAGACGGGGGTGGTTCATCAGATTGCCTTCATCTGCGGCGCATCCAATGGCGCCATGCCGCGGAACGGGTCCGCGGCACATGCACAGAAGGAGTTGACCATGCGCCATCCCATCATCACCGCAGCCATCGCCGCCGCCCTGCTCGCAGCTGGCATCGCGCAAGCCCAGCCGGCTGCCAGCTACACCGGCCCCAGCGTGGGTACGCAGCCAGCCCAGGCCGGCAAACACGGCAGCTACGACGGCCCCAGCTCGGTGCCGCTGCTCACCGTCAAGCAACTGCTCGAGACCGGCAAGGACGAACAGCACGCGCGCCTGCAAGGCCGCATCGTCTCGCACGATGGCGGCGACAAGTACACCTTCGCCGACGACAGCGGCCGCATCACGGTGGAGATCGACGACGACCGCTTTCCGCCCGGCCAGGCCATCGGCGCGGCACAGCGTGTGGAACTGGTCGGCGAGTTCGACAAGGGCCTGCGCAAGCGCGAGTTCGAGGTCGACCGCATCACGCTGATCCACTGATGCACCGGCATGCCCTATAAACCGGGCATGCCCCAGGACATCCTCGACACCCACGACGCCACCGCGCTCTCGCAGGCCCTGCACGCCGGCCAGCTGTCCTGCCGCGAACTGATGCAGGCCACGCTGGCCCGCATCGCCGCGCGCAACCCGCTCTTCAACGCCATCGTGAGCCTGCGCGCGCCCGAGGCCCTGTTGGCCGAGGCCGACGCGCACGACGCACTGCTCGCGCGCGGCCAGTCCAAGGGCTGGCTGCACGGCATCCCCCAGGCCATCAAGGACCTCTCGGCCACGGCCGGCATCGCCACCACGCACGGCTCGCCGCTGCTGGCGCACCAGGTGCCGCGCGAGGACGAGTTGATGGTCGCGCGCATCAAGGCGGCCGGCGGCATCGTCATCGGCAAGACCAACACGCCCGAGTTCGGCCTGGGCTCGCACACTTTCAACGCCGTCTTCGGCACCACCGGCAATGCCTGGGACCCGACGCGCTCGGCCGGCGGCAGCAGCGGTGGCGCGGCCGTGGCGCTGGCGCAGCGCATGGTGGCCGTGGCCGATGGCTCGGACTTCATGGGCAGCCTGCGCAACCCGGCCGGCTGGAATTACATCTTCGGCATGCGGCCCAGTCAGGGGCGTGTGCCGCAGGTGCCGGCCGCCGATGCCTGGCTCGCGCAGCTGGGCACCGCCGGACCGATGGCGCGCACCGTGCGCGACCTGGCGCGCATGCTGGACACCCAGGCCGGCCACGACGCGCGCGCGCCGCTGTCGCTGGACGACGGCGTGCGCTTCGCCGACACCCTGCGCGAGGCTGCGCGGCCCGCACGCATCGCCTGGCTCGGCGACCTGGGCGGCTACCTGCCCATGGAGGCCGGCGTGCTGGACTGCTGCGAACAGGCACTGGGCCGGCTGGCCGCGCTGGGCTGCGTGGTCGAGCCGACGGCGCTCGGCACGGCGCCCGAGCCGGTCTGGGACGCCTGGCTCATCTGGCGCCGCGTGCTCGTGGGCGCGCGCATCGCGCCGCTGATGGCGCTGCCGCAGGCGCGCGAACACATCAAGCCCGAGGCGCTGTGGGAATACGAGCAGGGCCAGGGCACGAGCGCCGCGCAGTTCATGGCCGCCAGCGGCCGGCGTACGGCCTTCTACCAGCACCTGCTGGGCCTGTTCGAGCGCCATGACGTGCTGGCCCTGCCCAGCGCCCAGGTCTGGCCCTTCGCGGCCACCGAACGCTGGCCCACGCAGATCGCGGGCCGCGCCATGGACACCTACCACCGCTGGATGGAGGTGGTGATCTACGCCACCTTCGCGGGTCTGCCGGCCATCAGCATCCCGGCCGGCTTCGGGCCGCAGGGGCTGCCGATGGGCCTGCAACTGATCGGCCGACCGCGCGACGATGCGGGCGTGCTGCGCCTGGCCGCGGCCTACGAGGCGGCCGAGCAGGCGCTGCTGCGCGCCGCGCCGCCGAGCCGCGGCTGACGCATCGACCTAGATCGCGCCGAGCCAGCAGGCGCGCTGGATCGCTGCCATCTTGTTGTCTGCGCCGAGCTTGGCCATGGCGTTGGCGATGTGGAAGTTCACCGTGCGCTCGGAGCATTCCATGCGCTCGGCGCTGGCGCGCGCGGTCAGGCCGTCGAAGGCCAGCCGCAGGCATTCCTCCTCGCGCCGCGTCAGCGGGCTCCAGGCCGCCACCAACGCACTGCGCAGGCTGGGCCAGAAGCCCTGGGCCAGCCAGGCCAGCGCGGCCACCTGGCTGCGCTGATGCAACTCGCCGGAGACGAACAGGAAGCAGTCGAAGCTGCGCCCGGCCGGCAGGCCGAAGCTCACGCGCACCACCGCCTGCATGCCCAGGGCCAGCCAGGCGCGGCGCCATTGCGCATCCACCTCCGCCTCGGGCTGGGGCGGCTGCGCCAGCCGTTGCGAGGCCGCAGCCGCCATGCCATGCCGCCGGGGACCTTCGCCGAAGTCGGGACTGCGCGCCAGCGCATAGGCCGCCTGCTGCGCGCTGAGCGGGTAGACCGCCAGCACGCGGCGCTCGGACACGTGGCCTTGCAACTCCGGCCCCAGCACCACGATGGCGCCCACGTCCTGCGCGGAAAGCGCGTGCAACCACTCCCGCAGGAGTTCGATCAGGGAGCGACTGGCAGTTCTGACAGGTGAGCGTGACGACATGGGAAAACCTTGCCGTGACAATACCACCGGCACTTTCCAGGACCCACCTGCCTCCTCTCCATGAGCCTTCCGCTGTTCCATTGCCCCGGCAGTTTCTCGTTCCTGGACGACGACCCGGACTACCTTCAGATGCTGGCCCTGATGCTGCCCGGCCACTGGAACGTGCGCCTGCACACCAGCGTGGACGAGTGCCTGGGTCTGCTGCAGCAGGAATCGGCCGTCTGGGAAGACGACGCCTGGGCGCAGCAGCAGATCATCGACCGCTGGCGCCAGGGTGCCACGCCGCTGCTGCCGCAGGTGCTGGCCTATTGGGCCGGCCCGGTGCGCGCGCGCTACGCGCTCACGCACGCCTGCATCGTCGACTACTCGATGCCGCAGATGAATGGTCTGGACGCGCTCGCGGCCCTGAGCGACTGGCCCGGCCTGCGCGTGCTGCTGACCGGCCAGGCCGACGAGCAGATCGCCGTCGATGCCTTCAACCGCGCGCTGATCGACCAGTTCCTGCCCAAGCAGGATCCCGACGTGGCGGCCCGCCTGCTGACGGTGCTGCGCCACATGCCCTCCAACGCCAACACGCGCGCCTCGCAGATCTGGCGCGGCACGCTGACGCCGGTGCAGAACGCGCAGTTGCGCGTGCCCTCCACGGCGCGCGCGCTGCAGCAGCTGCTGGACCAGCATGGCTTCATCGAGCATGTGGTGCTGGGCGACCCGTTCGGCGCGCTCGGGCGCACGGCCGCCGGCGCGGTGGGCTGGCTGCAGCTTGAACCCGTGTCCGGGCTCGAGGAGCTGGAGCAGCTGGCCGAGGCCGCGGGGCTGGACGCCGGCGCGCTGGAAGACATCCGGCACGGCCGCCGTCTCGTCGATCTGGAACTGGGCCAGGCCCTGGGGCGCGGCGCGGTGCCGCGGCTGGAGCCGGCCTTCCCGATCGGGCTGGACGGCAGCCTGATCGGCGCGCTGTTCATGCTGGAGGAGGCGCACCAGCCGCCGGCCGAAAGCAGCTACGCGGCCTGGCTCGCGCGCCAGCCCGAGCGCCAGGTCAGGCGCTGAAGCGGGCCGCGCTGCGCGCGCGGGCCTTGGCAGCCTCGTCGTCGCGGTTCTTCGGTTCGGCCGTCGTCACCAGCTCCGCGAGCAGTTCAGTGGCCGCGGCCGCCACGGCCTCCACCGCCCGCGCGAAGGCGGCCTCGTTCGCCTTCGACGGCACCGAAAAGCCCGAGAGCTTGCGCACGAACTGCAGCGAGGCCGCGCGGACCTCCAGCTCGGTCGCTGGCGGCTCGAAGTTGAACAGGGTCTTGATGCTGCGGCACATGGCGGCCTCCTCCTCGCGTCAGTTCTGCCGCCAGGGCAGGCCACGAAAGCGCCAGCCGCCCTTGCGGTTGCGGTGCGCGTCGGCATCCGGGTCGCCCTCGAAGCCTTCGAGGATGTTGTAGGCCTCGATGCCCAGTTCGGTCGCGCGCTTGGCCGCGGCCACCGAGCGCACGCCGCTGCGGCACAGCAGCAGCACCTTGCCGCCCGGGGGCACGGCGGCGCGCAGCGCGCCGTCGAAGTCCGGGTTCAGCGCCATGCCGGGCCACTGCTTCCAGGCCACGGGCACGGCGCCGGGCACGAAGCCCACCCACTCGCGCTCGGCATCGGTGCGCACGTCCACCAGCACGGCCTTTCCGTCCGCGAACCACTGCGCCGCGAGTGCGGGCGAGACATCGCCGGCGTAGCCCTCGGCCGGGCGCGGCGCGGCATCGGCCACCGCCGGCGCGGCGCCCAGGCCTGACTGCAGGTTGGCCGGCACGGCCTCGTCCATGCGTTGGGGGCGGGGCAGGTTGAGCGCTTGCATGATGGCCACGAACTCGGCTTCGGTCTTACCGGCCACGCGCGGATTCGATCGCTTCTCTTCGCCGATGGTCGTGTGTGTGCGGCCCTGGTAGTCGTGGCCGGGCCAGACCACGGTGGCATCGGGCAGCTGGAACAGCACGCCGGTGATGCTGCGGTACAGCGCCTGCGCGCTGCCCGACTGGAAGTCGGTGCGGCCGCAGCCGCCGATCAGCAAGGTGTCGCCCGTGAACACGTGGCCGTGCCACAGGTAGCACATGCTGCCGGCGGTGTGGCCCGGCGTGTGCAGCACGCGCAGGCGCTGCTGGCCGAAGGCGATCTCTTCACCGTCGTGCAGCTGCACCGCGGCCGTGGCGATGCCGCAGCCGGCCGGCGCGGCGGTGCGTGCACCGGCGTGCTCGGCCAGCAGGCCGGCGCTCGTCACGTGGTCAGCATGGGCATGCGTCTCCAGCGTCCAGGCCAGTTGCAGGCCGCGCTCGCGCAGCAGCGCCAGGTCGCGCTCGAGCTGCGCGTCCACCGGGTCGATGATCACGGCCGCACGCGTGGCCGGGTCGGCCAGCACATAGGTGTAGGTGCTGGAGGCGGGGTCGAAGAGCTGGATGGGGTCCATGGCATGCAGGGGTGGTTGTATCTACGCCAGTGTACGTAGTGGTATTCCCTGTCGGGGACATTCCGTGTTGGCCGGGGTTGTCAGATGACCCAACATCCACGCGCTTTCTTTGACAACCACTGGAGACACACCGATGACCCAAGCCAAACCCTCTGCTGCGCCGCGCCGTCGCAACCTGCTCAAGGGCGCCGCCGTGGCCGCCGGTGCCATGTCCGCGCCCATGGTCAGCCAGGCGCAGACCACCACGCTGCGCTTTCAGAGCACCTGGCCGGCCAAGGACATCTTCCACGAGTACGCGCAGGACCTGGCCAAGAAGATCAATGACATGGCCGGCAACCGCTTGAAGATCGACGTGCTGCCGGCCGGCTCGGTGGTGCCCGCGTTCCAGCTGCTCGACGCGGTCAGCAAGGGCACGCTGGACGGCGGCCATGGCGTGATCGCCTACTGGTACGGCAAGAACTCGGCGCTGGCGCTGTGGGGCTCGGGCCCGGGCTTCGGCATGGACGCCAACATGGTGCTGGCCTGGCACTACTACGGCGGCGGCAAGGCGCTCGTCGAGGAGATCTACAAGAGCCTGAACCTGGACGTGGTCTCCTACATGTACGGCCCCATGCCGGTCCAGCCGCTGGGCTGGTTCAAGAAGCCCGTGGCCAAGGCCGATGACATGAAGGGCCTGAAGTTCCGCACCGTCGGCCTGGCGGTGGACGTGTTCACCGACATGGGCGCGGCCGTGAACCCGCTGCCCGGCGGCGAGATCGTGCCCGCGCTGGACCGCGGCCTGATCGACGCGGCCGAGTTCAACAACGCCTCCAGCGACCGCGTGCTGGGCTTTCCCGACGTGGCCAAGAACTGCATGCTGCAGAGCTTCCACCAGAGCGGCGAGCAGTTCGAGGTGCTGTTCAACAAGACCAAGCTCGATGCGCTGCCGGCCGAGCTCAAGTCCATCATCGACTACGGCGTGCAGGCCGCCAGCGCCGACATGAGCTGGAAGGCCATCGAGCGCAACTCCAAGGACTACGCGGAACTCAAGAAGCAGGGCATCAAGTTCTACAAGACCCCCGATGCGATCCTGCGCGCCCAGCTGGCGTCCTGGGACAAGGCCGTCGCGGCCAAGTCCAAGGAGAACCCGATGTTCAAGAAGGTGCTCGATTCGCAGCGTGCCTTTGCGCAGCGCGCCGGCCAGTGGCACAACGACTACACGGTCGATTTCAAGATGGCCTACAACCACTACTTCGCACAGAAGAAGAGCTGATGCGGCCACCGATCCAGCCGTGACAAGGGCGCCCAGAGCGGCGCCCTTGTCTTTGTCTGCCCTTGTGAAAAGCGAGACATGCAAAAGCTTCTGCTTGCGATCGACACGATCTCCACCTTCATCGGCAAGACCGCGGCCTGGGCCGTGGTCGGCCTCACGGTGCTGATCAGCTGGGAGGTGTTTTCCCGCTACGCGCTGAACAACCCGCACGCCTGGGTGCTGGACGCGCAGATCATGCTGTACGGCACCTTGTTCATGCTGGCCGGCGCCTACACGCTGGCCAAGGGCGGGCACGTGCGCGGCGACGTGCTCTACGGCTTCTTCAGTCCGCGCGCGCAGGCAAGCGTGGACCTCACGCTCTACATCGTCTTCTTCCTGCCCGGCGTCATCGCGATGACCTGGGCCGGCTGGACCTACGCGCAGGAGTCGTTGGCCATCCGCGAGCAGACCTTCTCGGCCACGCCGCTGCCGCTGTACCCGTTCAAGTTCGTGATCCCGGTCGCCGCGGCGGCGCTGCTGCTGCAGGGCCTGGCGGAGATCGCGCGCTGCGTGATCTGCCTGAAGACGGGTGCCTGGCCGCCACGCGGCGACGACGTGCAGGAGGTCGATGTCGACAAGCTCAAGGAGATGGTGCACGTGAAGGATGCCGACATCGCCGCGCTGGACCGCGAGCTCGCCGCCAAGCAAGGAAGGGCCTGAACATGCGCAAGGAACTGTGGTTCGGCTTTTCCATCATGGGCCTGGTGCTGTTGGCCATCGTCTGGATGCTGCTGGGCGTGGACCGCGTCACGCACGGTCACCAGGGCCTCCTGATGCTGTCGCTGGTGGTCATCGCCATCATGCTGGGCTTTCCCACGGCCTTCACGCTGATGGGCATGGGCATGATCTTCACCTGGCTGGCCTACGACGGCGACATCCAGCGCACGCTCGATCTGATGGTGCAGGCGGCCTACAAGAGCATGGCCAACGACGTGCTGATCGCGATACCGCTGTTCGTGTTCATGGGCTACCTGGTCGAGCGCGCCAACCTCATCGAAAAGCTGTTCAGGAGCATGCACCTGGCGATGGCGCGCGTGCCCGGCTCGCTGGCCGTGGCCACGCTGGTCACCTGCGCCATCTTCGCCACGGCCACCGGCATCGTCGGCGCCGTGGTCACGCTGATGGGCCTCTTGGCGCTGCCGGCCATGCTGCGTGCCGGCTACAGCACCTCGATGGCGGCCGGTGCCATCACGGCCGGCGGCTGCCTGGGCATCCTGATCCCGCCCTCGGTGCTGCTGATCCTGTACGGCGCCACGGCCGGCGTGTCGGTGGTGCAGCTGTACGCCGGCGCCTTCTTCCCCGGTCTCATGCTGGCCGGCCTGTACGTCGTGTACGTGATCATCATGGCCAAGATCAAGCCGCAGTGGGCACCGCCACTGTCGGCCGAAGAGCGGCGCGTGGAACTGCCCGCGCTGACGCGCGCGCTGCCGGCCGACACCGCCAACTACGCCCCGTCGCGCTTGCTGCAGGCCCTCAAGGGCAGGCGCAATGCCGACGTGCCGACCGGCTACGTGCTGCGACAGCTGGCCCTGGTCGTGCTGCCGGCGTTGCTGTTCGCGCTGCTCGCCATCGGCACCTGGCGCGTGGTGACGACGGTCGAGGCCGAGGTGCAGTACGACATCCAGCCCATCGGCGCCGAAAGCAGCAACAGCGCGCCCGCCGAGGGTGGCCTGCAGGAGCCGCCCACGGACGCAGGGCTGCAGGAGCCGCCGACCGAGGGCGCGTTGCAGGAACCGCCCGCGGACGGCGCTGTGCAGGAACCGCCCACCGAAGGCGCCGTGCAGGAGCCGCCCGGCGCCGAGCCGCCGACCGCAGCGGCAGCCGAGCCGGCCAGCGCGCCGACGGCCACCACGGCGCAGGCGGCCGCCGAGCGCAAGCCCGCACCCACCTGGTGGTGGGTCACCTTTGCGGTGCTGGGGGTACTGCTCGCACTGTTCTACCTGTTCCTGAGCTTCGCGCGGCTGGAAATCTTCAAGATGCTGCTGGCCTCGTTCTTCCCGCTCGTGGTGCTGATCCTCGCGGTGCTGGGCTCCATCGTGTTCGGGCTGACCACGCCGACGGAAGCCGCCGCCATGGGCTCCCTGGGCGGCTTCCTGCTGGCCGCGGCCTACCGGCGCCTGAGCATGAATGTGGTCAAGGAGTCGGTCTACCTCACGGCCAAGACCTCGGCCATGGTCTGCTGGCTGTTCGTGGGCTCGGCCATTTTCTCGGCCGCCTTCGCGCTGCTGGGTGGACAGGAACTCATCGAGAAGTGGGTGCTGTCGATGAACCTGTCCAAGGTGGAGTTCATGGTGCTCTCGCAGATCGTGATCTTCCTGCTCGGCTGGCCGCTGGAGTGGACGGAGATCATCGTGATCTTCATGCCCATCTTCATCCCGCTGCTGGACCACTTCGGCGTTGACCCGCTGTTCTTCGGCCTGCTGGTGGCGCTGAACCTGCAGACCGCCTTCCTGTCGCCGCCGGTGGCGATGTCGGCCTTCTACCTGAAGGGCGTGGCGCCGCCGCACGTGACCCTGAACCAGATCTTCGCCGGCATGATTCCGTTCATGGGCATCCAGATCCTCGCGATCTTCCTGCTCTACCTGTGGCCCGCCATCGGCCTGTGGTTGCCCCAGACCTTGTACGGGCGGTGACACGCCCGGCGTCGCCCCGCGGTCAGAATGCACCGCAGGAGGTCATGCCATGTTCAAGGCTCTGGTGATCGAGAAGGACGACGCCGGCTACCGCGCCGGCGTCCAGGCGGTCGACGAGGCCGCGCTGCCCGAAGGCGAGGTGCTGGTGCGGGTGGAGTACTCCACCATCAACTACAAGGACGGTCTGGCCATCACGGGCAAGTCCCCGGTGGTCCGCAAGTTTCCGCTGCATGCAGGCATCGACTTCGCGGGCACGGTCGAGGCGAGCGAAGACCCGCGCTTCAAGCCTGGCGACCGCGTGGTGCTGAATGGGTGGGGCGTGGGCGAGACGCACTCGGGCGGACTGGCGCAAAAGGCCCGCGTCAAGGCCGACTGGCTGGTGCCGCTGCCCGACGGTCTGACCACGCGCCAGGCCATGGCCATCGGCACGGCCGGCTACACCGCCATGCTCAGCGTGCTGGCGCTGGAGCGCCACGGCCTGGTGCCGGGCATGGGCGACGTGCTGGTCACGGGCGCCAACGGCGGCGTGGGCAGCGTGGCCATCACGCTGCTGGCCGGGCTGGGCCACCGCGTGGTGGCCTCGACCGGGCGCACCGGCGAGGCGGCGCACCTGCAGGCGCTCGGCGCGGCCGAGGTGATGGACCGGGCCGAACTCTCGGCGCCAGGCAAGCCGCTCGGCAAGGAGCGCTGGGCCGCGGTGGTCGATTCGGTCGGCAGCCACACGCTGGCCAACGCCTGCGCGCAGACGCGCTACGGCGGCGCGGTGGCCGCCTGCGGCTTGGCCCAGGGACTGGACTTTCCGGCGTCCGTGGCGCCGTTCATCCTGCGCGGCATCACGCTGTACGGCATCGACAGCGTGATGGCCAAGCCCTCGGTGCGCATGCCGGCCTGGGAGCGTCTGGCGCGCGAACTTGACCTGGCGAAACTGGACGCGATCACCACCGAGATCGGCCTTGGCGAGGCCGTGCAGGCCGGCTCAGACATCCTCGCCGGCCGCGTGCGGGGCCGGCTGGTGGTCGACGTCAATCGCTGAACGGCTCCGGTTGCGCGGACCGGTCGCCGCCGCGCCAGGGCAGCAGCACCAGCGCACAAGCCAGCGCGAACAGCAGTGCGCCGAACGGGGGCTCCGGCATGCGCCAGCCGAAATCAGCAGCCGGCACCTCGGGCAGCAGCACGACCGCGGCCGTGGCGCTGGCGAACAGCAGCAGGCAGCACAAGGACACAAGGCGGGTGATGGACATGCTGCGATGAAACCACCATTGCGAGCCCATCGCATCTGCAAGATGGTGGAAGTTATGTGTTTTCAGCGCCGGCATGACTGCAGCCACCCCGTCAGCCAGCGCGCCATCAGCCGGCGAACCAGCGTGCCGGAACGATCACGAGCGCGGGGAATAAGACCATCAGGAACATCAGAATGAACTGCGCGACCATGAAGGGCCAGACCCCCTTGGTCACCTGGTCCATGCTGATCTTGCCGACGCCGGCCACGGTGTTCAGCACCACGCCCACGGGCGGCGTGATCAGGCCGATGGCGTTGTTCATGATGAACAGCACGCCGAAGTAGACCGGATCGATGCCCGCGGCCTTGACGATGGGCATCAGCACCGGCGTCAGGATCAGGATGGTGGGCGTCATGTCGAGCGCCGTGCCCACGACCATCACCAGCACCATGATGGCCGCCATCAGCACGCGCGGGTTGTCCAGCAGCGGCTGCAGCAACGAGACCACCTGGTCGGGCAGTTGCGCCACCGTGATGAGCCACGCGCTGACCATGGCACCGGCCACCAGGAACATGACCACCGCCGTGGTCTTGGAGGCCGCCAGGAACAGGCCGAACAACTGGTTCAGCTTCAGCTCACCGTAGACGAAGATCGACACCACCAGCGCGTACACCGCAGCCACTACGGCGGCCTCGGTCGGCGTGAACACGCCGAACTTCAGGCCGACGATCACGATCAGCGGCAGGCCGAGCGCGAACAGCGCGTCCTTGAACGCACGGAAGATTTCTGCGCTGCTGCGGCGCGGCTGCGGCTGCACGTTCTCGCGCTGGCTCAGGATCCACCAGGTCACGCACAAGGCCACGCCGAGCAGGATGCCGGGCACGATCCCGGCCAGGAACAGCTTGGAGATGGACACGTTGGCCGCCACGCCGAAGATCACGAAGCCGATGGACGGCGGGATCACGGGGGCGATGATGCTGGCGGCCGACAGCAGGCCGGCCGAGCGCGCCTTGTCGTGGCCGGCGGCGGCCATCATGGGCAACAGCAGCGCGGCCAAAGCGGCGGCGTCGGCCACGGCCGAGCCGGACAGTGCGGCCATCATGATGGCGGCGGCGATGGACACGTAGCCCAGGCCACCCCGCACATGGCCGATCAGGGTCATCGCGAACTGCACGATGCGGCGCGACAGGCCGCCCGCGTTCATGATTTCGCCGGCGAGCATGAAGAAGGGCACGGCCAGGAGCGGAAAGCTGTTGGCCCCCTCGAGCAGGTTCTGCGCCAGGATCTGGGCATCGAACATGTCCAGGTGCCACATCAACGCCGCACCGCTGGCCAGCAGCGCATAGGAGATCGGCACGCCGATGGCCATGGCGGCCAGCAGTGCGCCCACGAAAATGAAGATGGTCATCTCGGCGGGTCCTCAGGCTTTCGCGTCGCCGTGGGGCACGTCTTCGTTGTCGGTGATGTTCACCAGTTCAGCCTCGCGCATGCGCCCGGTCACGAGGCGGAACAGCTGCAACAGCAGCACCGGGACGGACAGCACCGAGAACACGAGGCCACTGGCGTAGAAGTAGCCCATGGAGACTTCCATGACCGCGCTGGTCGAGGCCCAGTTGATCTTCACCTGCTCGTACGAGCCGCGAAAGACCAGCCACGTCAGAAACAGCATCAGCAGCAGCGTGAGCAGCAGGCACAGCTTCTTGCCGCCGCGCGGCAGCCTGGAGATCAAGGAATCGGTGCCCAGGTGGGCACGTTCGTTCAACGCCACGACAGCGCCCAGGAAGGTCATCCACACGAACAGCCAGCGCGACAGTTCTTCGGACAGCAGCAGGCCGGAGTTGAAGCCGTACCGCATCACCACGTTGCCGAACACCAGCACCACCATGACGGCCATGCAGATCACCATCAGCCACTGCAAGCCCTTGAAGAGCCCGTCGATCGCCCGCTGCACGGCGTCAGGCCTTCTTGGCGGACTGCGCCAGGGCCACCACGCCGCGCAGGCCCAGCAGGTAGGACATCGGGCCCAGGCCCTGGATCGTGGCCTTCACCGCAGGCGAGATGATGGAATGGGCACGCCAGGTCTCACGTGCGGCGATGTTGGACATGTGCACCTCCAGCACCGGGAAGGGCATGGCCTTGATCGCATCGTGCAGCGGCACGCCGTGCTGGGTCAGCCCGGCCGGGTTGACCAGCGCGCCGGCGGCGGTGTCGATGTGTTCGTGCAGGAAGTCGATCAGCGCGCCTTCGTGGTTGGACTGCAGCGTGGCCAGCTCGACGCCGAGTTCGCCGGCCAGCGCGGCCAGCTGCTCGTTGATCTGCGCCAGCGTGGTGGTGCCGTAGATGTGGGGTTCGCGCCGGCCGAACAGGTTCAGGTTGGGGCCGTGCAGGACGAGGATCTTCATTTCTTGTGTTCCGGAGCGCTTGGGGACTTCACTTGCGGACCTTGGCCAGTTCGTCGTTGTAGAGCTTGACGATGGCGGGGTCGTAGCTGCTGGCGAACTTCTCCAGCACCGGCTTGACGATGGCGCCCATGCGGGCCTGCTCGGCCGGGGCGATGGTGTTGTACTGCATGCCCTTGGCCTGCAGCTCGCCCACGGCCTTCTGCGCGGCGGCGCGGCTGACCTGACGCTGGTAGCGGCGGGCCTCGTCGGCCGCTTCGTGCATGGCCTTCTGCTCGGTGGGCGAGAGCTTGTCCCAGAAGCGCTTGCTGACCAGCACGATGTTGGCGGCGTAGACGTGGTTGGTGGCGCTGACGAACTTGTTCACCTCGAAGAACTTGTTCGACAGGATCACGGCGAAGGGGTTCTCCTGGCCGTCCACGGCCTTGGCCTCCAGCGCGCCGTACAGCTCGGCGAACGGCATGGGCACGGGGTTGGCCTTGAAGGCCTTGAACGATTCGAGGAAGACCGGGTTCGGGATCACGCGCAGCTTGAGGCCCTCCAGGTCCTCGGCCTTGGCGATGGGCCGCTTGCTGTTGGTCACGTTGCGAAAGCCCAGGTCCCAGTAGCCCAGCGCCACCAGGCCCTTCTCGGGCAGCTTGGCGATCAGCGCCTGGCCCAGCGGGCCGTCCAGCAGCGCATCGGCCTGCTCGAAGGTGGACACCGCGAACGGGAAGTCCACCAGGCCGAACTCCTTGACGATGCCGGCCAGCGAGGTCGTGGCCGGGGCCGACATCTCCTGCACGCCGCCCTGCAGCGCGGACTGCTGCTGCATCTCGTTGCCGAGCTGGTTGGACGGGAACTCCTGCACCTTGAACTTGCCGCCCGTCTTGGCCGCCAGCAGTTCCGAGAAGCGCTTGACGCCGAAGCTGACCGGGTGGTCGGTGTTGTTCAGGTGGCCGAACTTGATGGTGCGCTCCTGGATGTCCTGGGCCAGGGTGGCGGTGGCGGACAAAGCCAGCACGGCGCTCGCGGCCGTGGCCAGGACGCTGCGGAACAAGGGATTCACGGGTGCTCCTCTCGGGGGTGGGTGGTGGAATGTGACGATGCTAGGGTTTTAGGAAATCTTTTCCATTAAGGAAAACCCTTCCAAAAAAGAAGGCACTTCCGCACAACAATCCGGCGCATGGCAAGCACGCTGGAACGCTCCCTGACCATCCTGGAATACCTGGCCATGCGGCCGACGGGCAAGACCCTGTCGACCATGGCCGAGGAGCTGGCCCTGCCGCTGTCGGCCTGCCACCGGCTGCTCAGCGACCTGGTGCGCTGCGGCTACGTGCGCCAGACGCGCGAGCACGGCGACTACGCGCTGACCACCAAGCTGGCGGCGCTGGGCCTGTCCTACCTGGGCGGCTCGGGCATTGTCGAGCTGGCCCAACCCATCATCGACCGGCTGGCCGAGACCAGCGGCGAGCTGGTGCGCCTGGCCATCGTCGACGGCGACCGGCTGACCTTCGTGGCCAAGGCCCAGGGCGCGCGCTTCGGCCTGCGCTATGACCCCGACATGGGCATCGACGTGCGTCTGTCGTGCAGCGCGGCCGGCCACGCCTGGCTCATGACGCTGTCCGAGGAGCGTGCGCTGGAACTCATCGTCCGCCAGGGTTTCGGCGATCCGCGCGACTACGGCCCGCAGGCGCCCACGGGCTGGAAGGCCGTGGTCGACCTGCTCGCGCAGGACCGCACGCGCGGCGTGTCGCAGATGCACGAGATGTATGCGCCCGGCATGAGCGCCATGGCCGCCCCGGTGCGCCGGCACGGGGAGGCGGCCACGGGCGTGATCACCATCGCCGGGCCGTCCATCCGCCTGGACGCGCGGCGCATGGAGGAACTGGCCGCGCCGCTGCTGGCCGCGGCCGAGGAACTGGCGCTGGCCACGGCCACCTCGCCCATCCTGGCGCGCCGCCCGGGAGCCGCGCGGTGAACCCGCTGCCCCTCCGCGGCACCGCAGGCCGCACCCCCTGGAGACACCAGCCCATGCCCGCCCACCGCCGGCCCCGCGGCTTCACGCTGCTCGAACTGCTGGTCGTCATGGTCATCATCGGCCTCTTGGCCGCCTACGTGGCGCCGCGCTACTTCTCGCAGGTCGGCAAGTCCGAGGTGCGCGCCGCGCAGGCGCAGATCGCCGCGCTGGCCAGCGCGCTCAACACCTACCGGCTGGACGTGGGCCAGTACCCCAGCGACGAGCAGGGCCTGGCCGCGCTGACCGCGCGCCCCACCGGCGTGGCCCGCTGGGACGGCCCCTACCTGCAAAAAGGCGTGCCGCCCGATCCCTGGGGCCGGCCCTACCTCTACAAGTCGCCCGGGCAGCACGGCGAGTTCGACCTGTACTCGCTGGGCAAGGACGGCCAGGCCGGCGGCAGCGGCGATGCGGCCGACGTGACCAGCTGGTAGCGGGAGCCCACGCGATGCAGTTCGATGTGCGCGGCTTCCGCCCCGGCGAAGGCGTCGTGCGGCTGGCGGTCGAGGCCGACGACCTGGCCACGGCCACGCAGCGCGCGCGCGCCCAGGGCCTGGCGGTGCTGTCGGCCGCGCCCCGGCGCACCCCGTTCGCGCGGCCCGGACTGCCCACCTTGCGCCTGCAGCGCAGGCCGCGCTTTCCGCTGCTGCAGTTCACGCTGGAGCTCATGGCCCTGCTGCAGGCCGGCCTCTCCTTGCCCGAGACGCTGGACACGCTGCTGGAGAAGGAAACGCGCAGCGACGTGCGCCCCGTGCTGGCCGCGATGCGCGCGCGCCTGTTCGAAGGCCAGTCCTTCTCGCGCGTGCTGGCTGCGCTACCCCAGGCCTTCCCGCCGCTGTACGTGACCACGGTGCAGGCCTCCGAGCGCAGCGGCGACCTGGTTGAGTCGCTGGCCCGCTATGTGGACTACCACGAGCGGCTGGACCTGGTGCGCAAGAAGGTGGTGTCGGCCTCGATCTACCCGGTCGCGCTGCTGGCGCTGGGCGGCCTCGTGGTGCTGTTCCTGCTCGGCTATGTGGTGCCGCGCTTTTCCGGCATCTACGCCGAATCGGGCCGCGACCTGCCCTGGATGTCGATGCTGCTGTTGCGTTGGGGCCAGGGCGTGCAGGCGCATGGCGCGGCCATCGGTGCCGCGCTGCCCGTGCTCGCGGTGCTGGCCGCCGCCAGCGCGCGCCGGCTGCTGCCGCGCGGCGTGGCGCTGCTCACGCGCATCCCCGCCATCGGCACGCGGCTGGCCACCTACCACCTGGCGCGCTTTTACCGCTCGCTGGGCATGCTGCTGCGCGGCGGCACGCCCATCGTGCCGGCCCTGGCCATGGTCGCAGGCCTGCTGCCGCTGCACATGCGCCAGGGCCTGGTGCACGCGACGCAGCAGGTGCGCGAGGGCATCGTGCTGTCCGACGCCATGGCCGCCGCGGGGCTGACCACGCCGGTGGCCGCGCGCATGCTGCGGGTGGGCGAGAACAGCGGCGACATGGCGGCCATGATGGAGCGCATCGCCGGCTTCCACGACGAGGAGCTCGCGCGCTGGATCGAGTGGTTCACCAAGCTGTTCGAGCCGGTGCTGATGGCCGTGATCGGCGTGGTCATCGGCGCCATCGTGATCCTGATGTACCTGCCGATCTTCGAGCTGGCAGGCAGCCTGGGATGAACGCGGCCCTGCCCTCCTTCACGGCGCGCGACATCGCCGAGGCACGCCGGCTGGCCACCGAGCGCGGCGCCCCGGTCGTGCGCATGCTGGAAGAACTGTCCGGCGACGCGCCCGAGCGCTTCACCGCGCGGCTGGCGCAAAGCCTGCACTACCCGCTGGCGCGCATCGACGACCTGCACGCCTGGCAGCCGGCCTTTGACGCCCTGCCCTTCGCCGCATGCCACGCGCTGCAGATGCTGGCGCTGCGTGATGGCGATGGCGCGCTGCAACTGGTGCTGGGCGACCCGTTCGACGACCAGCGCTGCGCGCGCGCCGAGCAGGCGCTGGGCCAGCCCGCGCGCTGGATGCTCGCGCACGGCGGCGACATCGCGGCCTGGCTGGCGCGGCACGAGGAAGGCCTCTCGGCGCTGGAGCATTTGCAGATCGCCGGCGCCACCAGCGCCAGCGCCGGCAGCGAGGCCGAGGACCTTTCGTTCCAGAGCATCGCCGAAGGCAGCAGCGCCGTGGTGCGCCTGGTGCGCTCCACGCTGTACGACGCGCTCAAGGCGAACGCCTCGGACATCCACCTGGAGACCGGCGCCGGCGGCCTGGCCATCAAGTACCGCATCGACGGCGTGCTGGTGGCCGTGCGCAGCGACGCCGGCCAGGAACTGGCCGAGCAGGTGATCTCGCGCATCAAGGTCATGGCGGCGCTGGACATCGCCGAGCGCCGCATCCCGCAGGACGGGCGCTTCACGGTGGCCGTGCGCGGCCGCGAGATCGACCTGCGCGTGTCCATCATGCCGTCCATCTTCGGCGAGGACGCGGTGCTGCGCATCCTGGACAAGCAGCAGCTGGCCGACGCCGCGCGCGGGCTCACGCTGGACAGCCTGGGCTTCGGCGCGGCGGAGCGCCGCACCATCCGCCGCCTGGCCGGCGAGCCGCACGGCATGCTGCTCGTGACCGGCCCGACCGGCAGCGGCAAGACCACCACGCTGTACGCGGCCATCTCGGAGATCCACCACGGCCACGAGAAGATCGTGACCATCGAGGACCCGGTGGAGTACCAGCTGCCCGGCGTGCTGCAGATCCCCGTGAACGAGAAGAAGGGCCTGACCTTCGCGCGCGGCCTGCGCTCCATCCTGCGGCACGACCCCGACCGCGTGATGGTGGGCGAGA
This sequence comes from Variovorax boronicumulans, assembly GCF_007677875.1. GTDB lineage: Bacteria > Pseudomonadota > Gammaproteobacteria > Burkholderiales > Burkholderiaceae_C > Pseudorhodoferax > Pseudorhodoferax boronicumulans_A. The sequence continues at coordinate 40,993 of NZ_VEDO01000025.1, forward strand.
TCCGCGACGCGGAGACCGCGCAGATCGCGATCCAGGCCGCGCTGACGGGCCACCTGGTGTTCACCACCGTGCACGCCAACAACGTGTTCGACGTGCTGGGCCGCTTCGCCCACATGGGCATCGACGCCTACAGCTTCACGGCCGCGCTGAACGGGATCGTGGCGCAGCGCCTGGTGCGGCGCAATTGCCCGCACTGCAGCGCGCCCGTGCAGCCGGGCGCCGAAGCGCTGGCCGATGCCGGCCTGGCCGGCGCGGACCTTTCGGCCGTGCACTTCATGGCCGGACGCGGCTGCGGCCAGTGCCGCGCCACCGGCTACTTGGGCCGCGTGGCCATTGCCGAGATCCTCGTGATGACGGACGAACTGGCCGAACTCATCATCACGCGCCAGCCCGTGCGTGTGCTCAAGGACACCGCGCGCCGCAACGGCACGCGACTGCTGCGCGAGGCCGCGCTGGACCTGTTGCGCGCAGGCGCGACCAGCCTGGAGGAGGTGCAGCGTGTCACGACTGCCGTGGCGTGAGCAGGCCGCTGTCTGGCTGGCGCCTTCGCAGGTGGGGCTGGTGCTGCGCCGGCGCGGCTGGCAGCCGCCGCAGCAGCACCGGCAGGCCGTGGCTGCGGACGGCGCCGATGCGCTGCTGCTGGCGCTGGGCGCCCTGGTGGCCCAGGCCGCGCCGCGCCGCGCGCGGGCGCGCATCGTGGTGTCCAACCGCCTGGTGCACATGGCGCTGTTGCCCGACGGCCGTGCGCTGCGTGGCGGGGCTGAACGCCGCGTGGCCGCGCGCGAACTGCTGCGCAGCGTGCATGGCGATGCGGTCGAGGGCTGGGACCTGGCCGTGGACGCTGCCGCCGGTGCCGGCATGCCCGCCGCTGCGCTCGATGCGGGCTGGCTGGCGCGCCTGCGGCAGCAGGTATTGCAGGCCGGCCTGCATGCCGTGTCCGTGCGCCCGCTGCTGGCACTGGCGGCCGCCCATGCCTGGCCGCGCCTGGCCGGCCGCGCGGCCTGGCTGCTGGTGACCGAGACCGACGGCGCGCTGCTGGCGCGCATCGATCCGGCGCAGGGCTGGCAGAGCCTGCGCAGCCTGCCCTTCGACGCCGCGCAGGGCCAGGCCGCGCTGGCGCCCTGGCTCGCGCGCTGCGCGCTGCTGGAGGGTCTGGAGCCCGTCGAGCAGCCGCTGGTGCACGTGGCCTGGCAGGGCATGGGAGCGGCGGGGCCGGTCACGTGGCCCGGCCTTCCCGGGTGGCAGGCCGAGCACCTCGCGCTGAGCGCGCAAGACATTTGAGATGGCCTTGCGCGCACCCGAACTCGAGTTTCTGCCGCCCTCGCCCTGGGCCCGCTGGTGGGGCCACGGCGTGCTGGCGCTGGGCCTGGCGGCCTGCGCGCTGGTCGGCCTGCGCCACGGCCAGGCCCTGGATGCGCGGGCCGTTGCAAGCGCACGCCTGCAGCCGCAGGCCGGCAGCGCCGCCAGGGCCGTGCCGCCCGCGCTGGCGGCCGAGACCGCGGCGGCGCAGGCCGTCGCGGCCACGCTGGCCGTGCCCTGGGATGCCTGGTTCCGCGCGCTCGAGGCCGTCGAGGTGCCCGGGGTGTTCCTGACGGCGCTGCAGCCCGAGGGCGGCAGCCGGCGCGCGCGCCTGGGCGGCCAGGCCGCGGACCTGGCCCAGGTGCTGGCCTACATGGCCCGGCTCGAACGGCAACCCGGCTTCCGCCAGGTGCTGCTGGTGGAGCATGCGCTGCAGGAGGATGCGGCCACGCCGGCGCTGCGCTTCACGCTGACCGCCGAATGGGAGGGCCCATGACGGCCGGCCGCCTGGCGGCGATCGGCCTGCTGCTGCTCGCGCTGGCCGTGGCCGCCGAGTTCACGCTGGTCGCCCCGCTGCGCGCCGAGCAGGCCGCGCTCGCGGCCGTGGTACCGCCAGCGCCGCGCGCCGATGCCGCGCAGGCGGCGCCGGCCGCGCAGCTGGCGCAATTCCATGCGGCCTTCCCGCCGCTGGATGCGCTGGCCGAGGCGCTGGCCGCCATGGACATCGCAGCGCGCCAGGCCGGCGTGCCGCTGCGCGCGGCCGAGTACCGGCTGGAGCAACGCGCCGACGACCCGCGCCTGGCGCGCTACCGCATCGCGCTGCGCACCGCTGGCGACTACGCGCAAATCCGCGGCTTCCTGGGCGGTCTGCTGGAGCACAACGCCTTCGTCGCGCTGGACGACGTGGAGTTCCGCCGCACGGCCGATGCGCGGCTCGAGGCCGACCTGCGGCTGTCGCTCTACCTGCGCCGCTGAGCCATGGCCTTGTCGACCCGCCAGCGCTGGATGCTCTACGGTGTGGCCGCCCTGCTCACGGGCGCGGCCATGCTGGCCGTGCAGCCGCAGGACGCGGCCGACCCGCCCGCTGCCTGCGCGCCGGCGGCACGGCCCGCACGCGCCCTGCCCGCCGGCACCGCGCCGGCCGCCCCGCTGGCCGTGCCGCAGCGCCCCTATGGCGGCGCCGGCCGCAACCCCTTCGGCGACCCGGCGCAGGAAGCGGTGGCCACTACTGCCGCGGCGCAGACCGCTGCCGCCGCACCGCCCGCGGCGCCGGTGCCGGCGCCCGACCTGACCGCCGCCGCACCGGCACTGCCCTTCCGCTTCCTGGGCCGCTGGACCGAAGACGGCACGAGCACCGTGTTCCTCGCGCACGGCCCACGCCAGCTGGCCGCCGTGGCCGGCCGCCCTCTCACCCCCGACTACCTGGTCGAGCACATCGGCACGCGCGAGCTGCGCCTGCTGCACGTGCCGACCGGCACCCGCCACGTGCTGGCCCTGGCGGCCGGCCAGGGCGCCAGCGCGCCCGCGGCCGGCGCGGCGCCCACCGCAGCCGACACCGAGGAGCAGAACTAGTGACACCGTCCGACCGCGCCGTTGGCGCGCCCGCCCCCACCACGCCCTGGCGTTGGCCCGCACTCGCACTGCTGGCGCTGCTGGCCGCCTGCGCGACGCCGCGCGAAGCCTCCGTGCAGTCGGGGCAGCAACTCATCGCGGCCGGCCAGGTGGAGGCCGGTCTCGCGCAGCTGGAACGCGCGGCCCGCACGCCGCCGCTGGACCCGAACGCCTACAACGCCTACATGCTGCAGCGCGACGCGGTGGTCGGCGTCCATCTGCGCGACGGCGACGCCGCGCGCGCGGCCGGCCTGCTCGACATGGCCGAGGAACGCTACCGCACCGCGCTGCGCATCGACCCGGCCTCCGTGGTGGCGCAGGGCGGCATCCAGGCCGTGCAGGCCGACCGCGCGCACCGCCTGGCCGTGGCCGAGGCCGAGCGCCTGCTGGCCGCGGGCGACCTGGACGGTGCCGACCGCACCGCCCGCAGCGTGCTCGCGCGCGACTCGCGCCAGCGCGGCGCCGAGACCGTGGTGCGCGGCGTGGCCGAGCGCCGCCGGCTGCTCGCGCAGGGGGAGCCGCAGCTGCGCCAGGCCATGGCGCGGCGCCTCACGCTGGAACTGCGCGACGTGCCGCTGGCCACCATCTTCGAGATCCTGTCCAACCACGGCGGGCTCAACTTCGTGCTCGACAAGGACATCAAGGGCGACCAGCGCACCACCATCTTCGTGCGCGACACCAGCCTCGCCGACGTGCTGGGCGTGCTGCTGCAGACCAACCAGCTCGAGCGCAAGCTGCTCAACGACAACACGCTGATCGTCTACCCCAACACCGCCGCCAAGCAGCGCGAGTACCAGGAGCTGGTGATGCGCAGCTTCTACCTGGCCAATGCCGACGCCAAGCAGACCGCCGCGATGCTGCGCGCCCTGGTCAAGACGCGCGACCTGTTCGTGGACGAGCGGCTGAACCTCGTGATCATGCGCGACACGCCGGAGGCCGTGCGCCTGGCCGAGCAGCTGGTGGCCACGCAGGACCTGGGCGAGCCCGAGGTCATGCTGGAGCTGGAGGTGCTGGAGATCGCCTCCAGCGTGGCGCAGGAGATCGGCCTGCGCTTTCCGGAGCAGATCGTCGGCCGCATCCCTGGCACCGGCGGCACGACCTCGGACGGCCTGGTGCAGCTGGGCAGCGGCGGCCTGCGCGCCTACACCGCCAACCCGCTCCTGATCCTGAACCTGCGCCAGACCGATGGCGGCGCCAACCTGCTGGCCAACCCGCGCATCCGCGTGCGCAACCGCGAGAAGGCCAAGGTCCACATCGGCGAGAAGGTGCCCGTGATCACCACCACCTCCACCGCCAACGTGGGCGTGTCCTCGGCCGTGAGCTACCTGGAGACGGGACTGAAGCTGGACGTGGAGCCCAACGTCTACCTGGAGGACGAGGTCGCCATCAAGGTGCAGCTGGAGGTCTCCAACATCCTCTCGCAGCTCAACATCTCGGGCACGGTGGCCTACCGGCTGGGCACGCGCAACGCCACCACCACGCTGCGCCTGCGCGACGGCGAGACCCAGGTGCTGGCCGGCCTCATCAACAACGAGGACCGCCAGAGCATGGCCAAGCTGCCCGGCGCGGCCGAGCTGCCGGTGCTGGGCCGGCTGTTCCGCAACAACGACCAGACCGTGGCCAAGACCGAGATCGTGCTGCTGGTCACGCCGCGCGTGCTGCGCAACGTGCGCCGGCCCGAGACCGTGGAGAGCCAGTTCGCCTCGGGCACAGAGGCCGTGCCGGGCCGCGTGCCGCTGCGCTTTCGCGATGGCACGGCCATGGGCTTGACGCCGCCGGGTGCGGCCGCCACGGGCACGGCCACGCCGGCCGGCCGTGCGGCGGCGGCTGCCGCCCCGGTGCCCGAGGCGCCGGCCGCGCTCAGCGCGCAGGTGCCGGCGCAGGTCGGCATCGGCGAGGAGTTCAGCGTGCAGCTCGCGCTGCCCGACGGCAACCAGGCCATCACGGCGCGCGTGCAGCTGCGCTACGACGCTGCCTTGCTGGCGCCCGTGGGTGGCACGGCGGATGCCAGCGTGGAGCTGTCCTCCTCGGGCATGGCCGGCGTGGCCGCACCGCCCGCAACGGTGCGCCTGCGCGTCCTGGCCAAGGCGCCGGGGCAGGCCGAGATCGGCTTCGACGTGGCCAGCGCCAACCTGCCGGTGCAGGCGCCGCCGCCGGTGCAGATCGGGATCGTGCAGCGATGAGCGCCGCGCCGGGCCGCCCCAAGCAAGCGCGCGCCCCCTCGGGGGGCAGCGAACCTCGCGCAGCGGGGAGCGTGGGGGCCACATTCCACCGCGGCTTCACGCTGGTCGAGCTGACGGTCACCGTGGCCATCGTCGGCGTGCTCGCGGCCATGGCCCTGCCGCTGGCCGAACTGGCCGTGCAGCGCAGCAAGGAGGCCGAGCTGCGCAGTGCACTGCGCCAGATCCGCCAGGCCATCGACGACTACAAGCGCGCCACCGAGGCCGGCAGCGTGCCGCGCGCGAGCGATGCCACCGGCTACCCGCCCACGCTGCAGGCGCTGGTGGACGGCGCCACGAACGCGCGCGACCCGAAGGGCCGGCCCGTGCGCTTCCTGCGCCGCGTGCCACCCGATCCCTTCTTCACGGGCGAGGGCAGCGTCCCGGCGGCCCAGACCTGGGGCCTGCGCAGCTACGCCTCGCCGGCCGACCAGCCGCAGCCCGGCAAAGACGTGTACGACGTGCATTCGCTGTCGGACCGCACCGGCCTGAACGGCCGCCCGTACCGGGAGTGGTGACATGAGGCCACCCCGCTTGAATGGCTCACTTCGTGTAGCCATTCCATCCGCCTCCAGGGGCGCCGCCAGCGGCCGGGCAAAGCCCGTTCCGCGGCGGCTGCTGGCATGGCCTGCTCCGCGGCCACCCGAACAGCGGCTTGCAGATCGGGTTCAGGCGGAACAAGCGGCGCACCGTGCGCGTGCCTATCACCATGTTCTGCGCGGCTTCACGCTGGTCGAACTGCTGGTGGTCATGGCCATCCTGGCCACGCTGCTGTCGGTCGCCGTGCCGCGCTACTTCGGCGCGGTCGAGCACGCGCGCGAGAACGCGCTGCGCCAGTCGCTGGCGGTCATGCGCGACAACATCGACAAGTTCTACGCCGACACCGGGCGCTACCCGGACGACCTCGCCGAACTCGTGCGCCGGCGCTACCTGCGCGCGGCGCCGGTGGATCCCTACACCGACAGCAGCGACAGCTGGATCTTCGTGCCGCCGCCGGCCGCCGCCGACGGCCGCGCCGCACCGGGCCGCGTGTACGACGTGCGCAGCGGCGCGCCGGGCAAGACGCGCGGTGGCACCGAGCTGTCGGCGCTATGAGGCGGCAGCGCGGCTTCACCTACGTCGGCCTGCTGCTCGCCGTCGCCCTGCTGGGCGCGGGCCTGGCCGCCACGGGCAGCCTGTGGAGCATTCACGCGCAGCGCGAGCGCGAGGCCGAGTTGCTGTTCGCGGGCGACCAGATCCGCGCGGCGATCAAGCGCTACTACGAAGAGGTGCCGCTTGGCCAGCAACACCGCTTTCCGCAGCGCCTGGACGAACTGCTGCTGGACCGGCGCTGGCCCACCGTCCGCCGGCACCTGCGCCGCGTCTACCTGGATCCCATGACGGGCAGCGACTGGGTGCTGGTGCCGGCGCCCGGCGGCGGCATCCTGGGCGTGCACAGCCGCTCGACCGCGGCGCCGCTCAAGCGCCAGGGCTTCGGCCGCCTGGACACCGCCTTCGAGGACGCCGCCCAGCTGTCCGACTGGCGCTTCGTCTACCGCGTGGCCGAGGAGGACGGGGCCGAGGCCACGCAGCCAGCCATGGCGGGCACAGCCGGCGCATTGCCCAGCGTCCCGCTGTCCGCGCTGCCGCAGTTCCGCGCCGGCACGCCGTCCAGCGCGAGGTAGGTCGCGCCATCGGCCGCCTCGGCCACGAAGGCGATGCGCCCGCCCAGCGCCACGAAGCCGCGCGGGAAGGCACCGGCAACGCCGGCACGCTCGTCGCGCAGCAATTGCGCGTCGCCCGGTGCACCGCGTGTCTGCCAGACCTCCATGCCCAGGCGGCCGTCGTCGGCGGCGAACACGATGCGCTCGCCCAGCCGCGTGAAGGCCCAGGCGTTGGAATGGCCGGGGCCGGCGTGGATGTCGGCCAGCAGCCGGGTGCCGGCCATCGTGCCGTCGCTGATCCAGGGCTCCACGCCGTGCACGCCGTCGTAGGCCGCGAACACCACCTGCTCGCCCAGCGCAGTGAGGTGGCTGGGCAGCGCATTGGCCGGACCGGGCCGGATGTCGGCCACCAGCGCCGTGCCCTCGGCGCTGCCATCGCTGCGCCACAGCTCGATGCCGTGGCGGCCGTCGTCGGCGGCGAACCAGAGCCAGCGGCCGGCCTGCACGAGGTGGCGCGGCTGCGCGCTGTCGCGGCCGGGCCGGATGTCGCGCACCAGTTGCGTACCGGCGGCCGTGCCGTCGCTGCGCCAGAGCTCGCGGCCGTGGCGGCCGTCGTCGGCCGTGAAGAACAGCGTGTCGCCCACGGACGTGAGCTGCTCGGGGTTGGCATCGCCGTCGGCCCGGATGTCACGCACGCGCTGGGTGCCGGCGGCCGTGCCGTCGCTGCGCCACAGCTCGGTGCCGCCCTCGGCGTCGCTGGCGCTGAACAGCAGGGCGTCGCCCAGCACCGTGAGCTGGCGTGGCAGCCCGCCCGGCGCGCCGGGATGGATGTCGGCCACCAGGGTGGTGGTCTCGGCAGTGCCCTGGGTGCGCCACAGTTCGAAGCCGTGGCGCCCATCGTCGGCGGAGAAGTACAGCGCGTCGCCGAAGGCCACGAAGCCGTTGGGCAGTGAGCCCTCCGGGCCCGGCCGCAGATCGGCCACACGCGTGGTGCCGGCCTCGGTGCCGTCGCTGCGCCACAGCTCCAGGCCGTGCTGGCCATCGTCGGCCGCGAAGTAGGCCTGGCCGCGCCACAGCGTGAGCCCGCTCGGGTGCGAACCCAGCGGCCCCGGCCGGATGTCGCGCACGAGGCGGCGGCTGCCGTCCCGCGCGTCGACGGCCCACAGCTCGGCGCCATGGGCTCCGTCGCCGGCATCGGCCGCGAGCAGCAGCGTGCCGCCCGGCAGCGCGACCATGCCGCCCGGGTGGCGCAGCGGCGCCGGATCGGCCTGCGCCGCGCCGTGCAGCACGGCGACACCGGCCGCCAGCACCGCCAGGCGGCGGCGCCAGGAGGAGCCCTGCCCTGCCATGCTCAGCGGCAGAACGGCACCAGGCCCATCGCCGACTTGATGCCGGCCACGATGTGCTTCTGGAACTCGGCCGCGCCGCGGAAGCTCGAGGTGTCTTCGGCGAAGGCCCCGCCGTCGTGGCCCAGCGTGGTCACCCAGGAGCGGCCGCCGTCGTAGTACTGGCACCACGACACCGGATGGAAGCTGCCGTGGCCCGGGTGCGTGCCGCGCTTGGTGGCCAGCGAGTTGGTGTCCACGGTCAGCAGGAACTTCACGTTGGTCGGGAACGGCATCAGCGTGTACCACTCGTCCTTGAAGCCGAAGTTGTCGGGCAGCATCTCGGTCGAGGCGTCGTTCTTGTTGACCACCTGCACCGTGCCGTCCTGGTTGGCGCCGTGGTCGTAGAAGTTGGCGTTGCCCAAGAGGCCTTCGTAGTAGGGCCAGTTGTATTCGGTGCCGAAGGCGTTGTGGATGCCCACGAAGCCGCCGCCGCGGCGCATGTACTGGCGCAGCGCGTGGCGTGCGGCATCGAGTTGCGTGCCGCCCGACGCGGTCTTGGCGTGGTCCCAGAGCGCGTCGCGCGTGGGGCTGGCGAAGATGATGGCCTTGTAGCCGTTCAGGCTGGTCATGCGGGCCACGTCCTCGGTCCAGTCGGCCTGGATGCCTTCGGCTGCGAGCAGGCGGATCAGCCCGTTCTGCACGGCGTTGGCGGCCACCAGCGGCGGGTTCAGGCCGGCGGCCAGCGCCGGGCCCAGGTTGGCGTGGCGCGGGCCGGCCGTGCGCGAGTAGATCAGCACCTTGTTGGGCGTGTTGGCGAACGCACCCCAGTCGTTGTAGCAGCTGGGGTCGGTGCCGCGGCAGACCTTGTAGTAGGGATCCAGGCTGCCGGGGGCGGGGGCGCCGGTCTGGGCCTGGGCGGTGCCGGCCAGGAACAGGGCGGCGGCGGCGCCCAGGGCGCGGGTGGTACGGGACATGGTGTTTCCTTGGATCGAAAGAGTGGAAGCCGGACGGGGCGCGCTCATTTGCAGAAGGGCACCAGGCCCATGGCCGACTTGATGCCGGCCACGATGTGCTGCTGGAACTGGGCCGCGCCCGGGAAGGTGGAGGTGTCCTGCGCGAAGGCGCCGGCGTCGTGGCCCAGCGTGGTCACCCAGGAGCGGCCGCCGTCGTAGTACTGGCACCAGGACACGGGATGGAACTTGCCGTGGCCAGGGTGTGTGCTGCGCTTGGTGGCCAGCGAGTTCGTGTCCACCACCATCAGGAACTTCACGTTGGTCGGGTACGGCATCAGCGTGTACCACTCGTCCTTGAAGGCCCAGCTGGCCGGCAGCATGGCCGTCGAGCTGTCGTTCTTGTTGACCACGCGCACCGTGCCGTTCTGGTTGGCGCCGTGGTCGTAGAAGTTCGCGTTGCCCAGCAGGCCTTCGTAGTAGGGCCAGTTGTATTCGGTGCCGAAGGCGTTGTGGATGCCCACGAAGCCGCCGCCGCGGCGCATGTACTGGCGCAGCGCGTGGCGCGCCGCGTCCAGCTGCGTGCCGCCGGCGGCGCTCTTGGCGTGGTCCCAGAGCGCATCGCGCGTGGGGCTGGCGAAGATGATGGCCTTGTAGCCGTTCAGGCTGGTCATGCGGGCCACGTCCTCCGTCCAGTCGGCCTGGATGCCTTCGGCGGCCAGCAGGCGGATCAGCCCGTTCTGCACGGCGTTGGCGGCCACCAGCGGCGGGTTCAGGCCGGCGGCCAGCGCCGGGCCCAGGTTGGCGTGGCGCGGGCCGGCCGTGCGCGAGTAGATCAGCACCTTGTTCGGCGTGTTGGCAAACGCGCCCCAGTCGTTGTAGCAATTGGGGTTGGTGCCGCGGCAGGCGTTGTACTGGGTGTCGAGGCTGCCCGGCGCGGGCGCCCCCATCTGGGCCAGGGCCGCGGACGACAGGCCCGCACCGGCCAGCGCCACGGCGCAGGCGAGCATGCGGCGGCCGCCACTGCCATCGATTCTTCGATGCATGGAGATAATCCTTCAAGAGAAATGAGAAAACGAAGCTGCGCCTTTTCGGATCGGCGAATCTTCAGCACCGGGTTGGACGCTCAGGTGCTGCGCATTGGGACTGGTTGAATATGCCTCCCCCTTTCGTTATTCGCCTGATTTCAGGGAATCAAAGCGTGTGGAATAGTTTTCCAATCCTGTTGCAAAAACACACGATCGTCAAGAGGGGAAGCATGGAAACATCTTCCACATCGTCTCGCTAGACTCGCATGCCGCCATTTTTTTTGTGTCCCGACAGTCGGTTGGGGCTGCGGGGGCGCCCTCGATTCAACGGATTGGAGTGTTTATGCGTTTTTCCAGAATGAAAAAGTCCGCCGCGGCGGCATTGCTGGCGGCATGCGCCGCCATGGCGCAGGCTGGTGTGGTCACGAGCACCTTGGCCGATTTCAGCACCGGTGACAGTGTCTGGAGTTCCTGGCCTTTGGCTCTGAATGTGGGCCAATTCAATTTCTCGTCCCCGGGCAATATCGTGTCGGCCACGCTGAGCGGCACATTCGGCAATGGGTTCTCCAGCACGACCACCGAGGTCTTCGTCTACGGCGACGGCGTAGAGGTGGCCTACTGTTCGCTGTGGGACGACTGCGCGACCAACAGCGAGGTCAGCCCGCCCACGGCCTTCAGCTATACCTTCACGGGCGCCGAGCTGGCCTTGCTGCAGGACGGTGCGCTGAACCTGTCGATCAGCAAGGAGTACGACGGCTACGTGAACCTGGGCAGCCTGACGCTGACCCTGGTCAACGACGTGCCCGAGCCCGCGAGCGCCGCTCTGCTGCTGGCCGGTCTGGCCGGCCTGGGCTGGTCGCGCCGCGTCCGCCGCCCCCAGGCCTGAAGCACAAGGCCCGGCGATGCCGGGCCTTGCTCTCGCAACGGCCCCCGCGCCCGCAGGCACGGGGGCCGTTTGCATGTCAGCCGCGGCGGCGGCGCAGGCCGAGCAGCGCCGCCAAGCCAGCGCCGAACAGTGCCAGGCTGGCGGGTTCGGGCACCTCGGCCGCGCCCTGGGCGCTGACCTCGGCGCTGGCCGTGCCGGTCAGGTCGTAGTAGCCAAGCTGGCCGGCCGCCAGCGTGACGTCGAAGACCCAGGTGCCGCTGGCCACGGCCAGGCCGCTCATGGCGTCGAACGAGAACAGCTCCTCGTTCAGCGAGGTGCCGGTGCTGCCGTCGTAGGCCCCGGCCATCAGCGCCATCAGCGCATGGCCGTAGTCGGCCAGCGGATCGGACGCATCGCCCTGCACTTCGATGCGCCAGCCGATCGTGAAGGTGACGGTGCCGTCCTCGGTCAGGCTGAACACGCCGGCCTGGTTGGCGTAGGCGCGGCTGGTGTGTGCGGGCACGTCGATGGGCAGCAGGTTCGTGCGGGTGGCCTGGGCGTTGCCTTGCAGGGTCTGGCCCGCCGTGGCCGCCGAGGCGCCGGCGTAGGGGCTGGAGGCCGCCAGGGCCTGGCTGGCCCAGCTGCTCCAGTCGTTGGAAGCGCTGTCGTAGCCCAGCGTGCCGCCGCCCGAGGCGGCTTCGGTGTCCAGGCGCTGGTACTGGTCGGCGGTGGACCAGTTCAGCGCGCCGCTGGAGACGCTGTAGCTGAAGCTGGTGGTGTCGAAGCGGGCGACGGCGGCCTGGCTGGCGGCCGCGCCGAGCGTGAGGGCCAGGGCCAGGCCGAGCGAGGGGATGCGGTGGTTCAAGTCATGTCTCCGGTGGGATCGGGAAGAAGGCCCCCCGCCCTTCGGCGGCGGGGCCGTGGGAGCTGTCAGTACACGACGACCTTGCCGGTCGAGCGCGGGTCGGTGCAGTCGTTGTAGAAGTACTCGCCGCGTTCGCTGAACGTGTACTGGAAGGCCTGGCCCGGTGCCAGCGGGCCGGCATCGAACAGGCCTTCGAAGAACTGCGTGGCGCAGTGCTGCTTGGTGTTGGTGGCCGGGTTCAGGAAGGTCACGGTGGTGCCGACGGGCACGCGCAGGTGCTGCGGCGCCATCGCGTTCACGCCGCCGGCCTCGGCCGCGCCCACCTGGCCGCCACTCCATTGCCGGGCCAGCGTCACAGTGTTGTTGACGGCGCTGCCCTCGACCGCCGCGGCGCTGATCGGACGGCGGATGACGGGCTTGGTCGGCTCGGCCGCCTGCGGCACGGTGCCGCCGATCTTGAAGGCCCACAGGTGGTCGCCGCGCTGGGCCGAGTCACCGTAGGGAATGCCGGTGCCGCCGGCGTAGATGGCCATGTACTGCTCGCCGTTGACCTCGTAGGTGATCGGGCTGGCGCTGATGGCCGCGCCGGTCTGGAAACGCCACAGCTCGCGGCCGTTCAGCGCGTCCATGCCCAGAAGGTTGCCATCGGGCTGCCCGATGAACAGCAGGTCCGAGGCCGTGGTCAGGATGCCGTTGCCGTGGGCCAGCGAGTACGGCATGTCCTTCTTCCAGCGGATCTTGTTGGTGGCTGGATCGATGGCCACGATGCCGCCCGTCATCTCGGTGCCCAGCGGGCGCAGGCCGTTGCTGGCTTCGGTCAGCGAGTGGGCCGAGCTCACGTAGCCGAAGCCGGTGTAGACCAGCTTGGTGCTGTGGCTGAAGGACACATGGCTCCAGTCGCCGCCGCCGCCCTGGCCGGGGATGGACAGCACGGGCTCGTCCCAGTGCGCCGAGTACAGGCAGCCGCGCTTGAAGTTGGGCACGGCGCGGGCCGGGCCGCTGTCGGTCACGCACAGCGGCATCCAGGCGTCGCCGCGCGGATAGGGCTGGGTCGGCCAGGTGTTCTGGCGCGCGTCCTGCGGCACCGGCTTCTCGTCGATGCCGACCAGCGGCGTGCCGTCCGTGCGGTCCAGGATGTACCACATGGCCGTCTTGCTGCCGTAGATCACGGCCTTGCGCGGCTTGCCCTTGACGGTCACGTCCGCCAGCACGGGCGCATTGACGTTGTCCATGTCCCAGATGTCGTGGTGCACGGACTGGAAATGCCACTTGTAGGCGCCGGTCTTGGCGTCGGTGGCGACGATGGAGTTGGCGAACAGGTTCTGGCCCGGGCGCTGCGAGCCGTCCTGCGAGGAACCGCCGCGCGCGTTGCCGAAGGTCCAGTAGACGAGGTTCAGCTCCGGGTCCACGGCAGGGTGGATCCAGGGCGTGGCGCCGCTCTGCGGGCCGCCGCCCCAGGTGTCGTAGCCGAACTCGCCGGGGCCGGGGATGCCGAAGAAGTACCACTTGAGCTCGCCGGTGCCGGCGTCCACGGCCAGCGCGGCGCCGCGCGTGCCGTCGTTGGTGCCCAGGTAGAGCATGCCGTCGTGGTAGACCACGCCGACCTTGGCCACGTTGCCATAGCCGTTGATCTGCTTTTCCCAGACGACCTGGCCGGTGTCCTTGTTCAGCGCCACCACAGTGTTGCCGGTGGCGATGGTGAACACCATGCCCTGGCCCACGGCCGGGCCGCGCCGCGTGATCGTGCCCTTGCCGGGGTAAACCCACTTGGTCTGGCCCGTCACGCCGTCGACCGCATGCAGCCGCCCCAGCGCCGACTCGATGTAGATCACGCCGTCCTTGACGATGGTCGTGCTCTGGTTGGTGCCGGTGGTGATGCCGCCCTCGATCTCGTTGAGCCAGATGGCGCCGAGCTGCCGGACGTTGGCCTTGTTGATCTGGCGCAGTGCCGAGTAGTTCTGGTTGCCCAGGTTGCCGCCGACCTTCTCCACGTCGCGCGTGGTGGCGGTACAGCAGCCCGGGGACTGGGATGCGGGCTGGGCCAGCGCCGGCGGCGCGGCCGCCAGGACGCCCAGCGTCAGGATCAGGGAAGGAAAGGGCGCAAGGCGCATGCAGGGTCTCCGTTCGTTGTGAAAATGGCTGATGGCACGGCGCCACTGCCGTGCCCCGGGTTCGCCCCCATGGACGGCCCACCCGACTTGTCAGAAACTGTTTCCATATGGAATACGTTTCCATTATTGAGGGTGGCCGGGCTTTGGCACCCTGGGGTAAACCTGTACGCAGTTCGGCCGAACCCAGCGTGGGCAGAGCTGTCCACGCGGCGGCGCCGCATCGGCTTCGGGTGACAATCCCGGCCATGAGCAGCCCCCTGGAACGTTCCCTGTCCGTCCTCGAATACCTGGCCGCGCGCCCCGAAGGCAAGGCCTTGTCGGCCGTCGCGGCGGACCTGGAACTGCCGCTGTCGGCCTGCCACCGGGTGCTGACCGAACTGGTGCGCTGCGGCTATGTGCGGCAGATGCGCGACCATGGCGATTACGCCCTGACCACGAAGCTGGCCGCGCTGGGCCTGTCCTATCTGGGCGGCTCGGGCATCGTGGACATCGCCCAGCCGATCATCGACCGGCTGGCCGACGTGTCGGGCGAACTGGTCCGCCTGGCCATCGTGGATGGCGACCGGCTGACCTTCGTGGCCAAGGCCCAGGGCGCCCGCTTCGGCCTGCGCTACGACCCGGACATGGGGATCGACCTGCGGCTGTCGTGCAGCGCCGGGGGGCACGCCTGGCTCATGACGCTGTCCGAGGAGCGCGCGCTGGAGCTCGTCGTCAAGCAGGGCTTCGGCGAGCCCGCCGCCTACGGCCCGCGCGCGCCCACCACCTGGAAGGCGCTGGAGCAGATGCTGCAGGAAGACCGCGCGCGCGGCTTTTCACTGATCGAGGAGGTCTACGCCCCTGGCATGAACGCCATGGCGGCGCCGGTGCGGCGGCGCGGGGAGGACACCATCGGCGTGATCACGATCGCCGGCCCGGCGATCCGGCTGACCGCGCCGCGCATGCTGGAACTGGGCGCCGCGTTGAACCAGGCGGCTGGCGAACTGGCCATGGCCAGCACGGCCTCGCCGATCTTCGTGCGCCAGGCCGCCGCACGCCAGGCCGCCGGCTAGGGTCGGCCGAGTTCGACGATGCCGTCGACGAACTCCTTGATGGACTGCTGGGCCTTGGCTTCGATGGCCGTAAACTCCACCGGGTAGCCGAACTGCCCGTCGGGCAGCGGCACCACGCGCAGCACCTTGGCGTAGATCTCGGTCAGCTCGCGGCCCATCATCGACAGCGAGAGTGCGAAGCAGATGTCGTCGAAGGCCTGCAGCGCCACGGCGCTGCGCACGAACATGCCGCCGTAGCTGAGGTCGGTGATCCGGCCATCGAGCTTGCGCGGGCTGACGGCCTTGCCCTTGAGCCGGCGGAACACCAGCGGCATGTCGACCTCCACGCGCGGGCTGTTGCGGATCTCGCGCTTGGGCGCCACCAGCCGGTGCGGGCGCTGCGTGGCCTGCAGCTCGTACATGCGCACGGTCTCGCGCTTGCCCTTGACGCTGACCTCGTTCACATCGCCGGTCTCGATGAAACCCTGCGCCTGTTGCCAGGTGGCCTCGGACAGCAGGATCTGCCCGCGCAGGCTGTGCGCTTCGATGCGCGAGGCCAGATTCACCTGGTCGCCGATCACGGTGTATTCGCTGTGCAGGCGCGAGCCCAGCTGCCCGGCCACGACCTCGCCGGTGTTGATGCCGATGCCCATGAACCAGGGCGCCATGCCGTGCTGGCGGTTGTCGGCGTTGATCTCGTCCATCGCGATCTGCATCTCGATGGCGCAGGCAATCGCCGCGACGATGTCGTCCTGCAGCGCCTCGGGCGCGCCGAACAGCACCATGATCGCGTCGCCCATGAACTTGTCGATGGCGCCGCCCCAGCGCAGGATGATCTCGGTCATGCGCGCGAGGTAGCGGTTCAGCGCCTCGACCATGGCCAGCGCGGAATGCTGCTCCGCCAGCGCTGTGAAGCCCCGCAGGTCCGACAGCAGAATGGTCACGCGGCGCAGATCGGTCGCCGTGTCGGCATGCTCCACGCTGTCGATGACGTCGGCGATGCGGGCGCGGGCATCGCTCTGCTGCAATGCACCTGTCTCGGCCAGTGCCAGCAGGCGCTCGGTCAGCTGCTGGCGGTGGATCTGTTTCATGCTGGAGGAGGTTGGCGGTGTCGCCAAAGTGGCGACGGGCGAGTGTAGGCTCGCTAAGCTGCAGCGCTTTCCTCTCTACCGAGCGAGACATTCCATGCAGACACAAGACCTGTTCTCCCTGGCCGGCCGCACGGCCCTCGTCACCGGCGGCTCGCGCGGCATCGGCCGCATGATCGCCGAGGGTTTCCTGGCCCAGGGCGCGCGCGTGTACATCTCCGCCCGCAAGGGCGAGGCCTGCACCCGGGCCGCCCACGAGATGTCCGCGCTCGGCCACTGCATCGCGCTGCCGGCCGATGTCTCCAGCGTGGCCGGCGCCCGCGCGCTGGCCGATGCCTTCGTCGCGCTGGAGCCGCGGCTGGACATCCTGGTCAACAACGCCGGCGCGGCCTGGGGCGAGCCCTTCGACGACTTTCCGGAATCGGGTTGGGACAAGGTGCTCAACCTGAACCTCAAGGCACCTTTCTTCCTGACCCAGGCGCTGGCCGCGCCGCTGCGGCTGGCGGCCCAGAGCCGGCCGGCCAAGGTCATCAACATCGCGTCCATCGACGGCCAGGGTGTGAACCCGCTAGAGACCTACTCCTACGCCGCGAGCAAGGCCGGCCTGATCCACCTGACCCGTCGCATGGCCTTGCGGCTGATCGAGGACAACATCGTGGTCAGCGCCATCGCACCCGGCGCCTTCGCGTCGGACATGAACCGCGCCGCGCGCGACCAAGGCGAGGAAACGGCCCGGCGCATCCCGGCCAGGCGCATCGGTCAGCCCGAGGACATGGCGGCGGCCGCCATCTACCTGGCCTCGCGCGCGGGCGACTATGTGGTCGGCGCCACACTCACTGTGGATGGCGGCGTGCTGCTCTCGCGCTGAGCAGAATTCGGGGCGCTCTGGCGCAGAATGCGCGCATGAGTGATCTGCTGCTGAATACCCCCGACCCGCGCGAGCCTCTGCAGGCTTCGTTCAGCGACGCCGCCAACCCGCTGGGCCTGGACGGCATCGAGTTCATCGAGTACGCGACCTCCAAGCCCCAGGCCCTGGGCCAGGTGCTGGAGATGATGGGCTTTCGCCCCATCGCGCGGCACCGTTCGCGCGAGATCCTGCTGTACCGCCAGGGGGGCCTCAACATCGTGGTCAATGCCCATGCCGCCGATGTGCCCGGCGCCAGCCAGGAGGTGCCGACGATCTCGGCCATCGCGCTGCGCGCGCGCGATGCGCGGGCCGCGTACCGCTACGTGCTGGAGCGCGGCGCCTGGGCCGTGCCAGGCCACGCGGAAGTGATGGAGCTGAACATCCCGGCCATCCACGGCGCGGGCGGCAGCCGCATCTACTTCGTCGACCGCTACAAGGAGTTCTCGATCTACGACGTGGACTTCGTGCCCATCCCCTCGGTGGACCAGCGCCCGGCCGCGACGGCCGGCATCCACTTCTTCGGCGTGGTGCAGTACATCGGCCCGGGCCGCAGCAACGACTGGATCGAGTTCTACCGCGAGCTGTTCGGCACCGAGCTGATCCCCGACGACCTGCGCTTCGGCATCATGCCCAAGGGCACGTTGCTGCGCACGCCGGCGCTCGACGCCACGCAGCGCTTCATGCTGCAGCTGGTCGAGCCCGAGCCCCACGTGCTGGACACCACCGAGCGGCTGCAGCGCATCGGCCTGGGCGTGCCCGACGTGCTGGCCGCCGTGCAGGCGCTGCGCGCACTCGGCGTGGAATTCGTCGAGACCGCCGCCGCCCACACCGAACGGCGTGGCGCCATCACCAAGACCTACCTGGGCTCGGTGGTGTTCGAGCTCGTGCACAGCGCGCAGGAGTGAGCACCATGCGGCTGCACACCGAAGGCAACTTCGAAGGCTTCGGCATGGACACGATCACGTTGGCCGGGCCGCTGGAGGCCAAGCTCAAGGCCATGCGCGAGGCCGGCTTCACGCAGGTCATGCTCAAGGCCAACGACCTGGTCGGCCACCCGGGCGGACTCGATGCGGCCGTGCAGGCCGTCAAGGACAGCGGCCTGCGCGGCACCGGCTTTCAGGTGCTGCGCGACTTCGAGGGCCTGTCCGGCCACCTGCACCACTACAAGGTGGACATCGCCAAGAGCATGCTGGAGATGTGCGCCGCGCTGGGCTGCACGGTGCTGCTGGCCTGCTCGTCGACCTCGCGCCACGCGACGCAGGACCTCGACCTGATCGCGCGCGACCTGCGCAAGCTGGCCATGCTCGCCGTGCCGCTGGGGATCAGGATCGCGTACGAAGGCCTCTCCTGGGGCCACACGGTCAACGAGTTCACGACGGCCTGGGACGTGGTCTGCCGCGCCGACTGCCCCAACCTGGGCGTGGGCATCGACTCCTTCCACGTGCTGGCGGCCAAGACCCCGCTGGCGGAGATCGACTACCTGGATCCGAGCAAGATCTTCCTCGTGCAGCTGGCCGACTTCCTGTGGCAAGACACACCGACATTCGAGGAACGCATGGCCACGGCGCGCACCATGCGCGTGTTCCCGGGCGAGGGCGTGCACAGCGAGCAGGTGGTTGAACTCGTGCTGCGGCTGGACAAGCTGGGCTACCGCGGGGACTACAGCTTCGAGGTGTTCAACGACGACTTTTTGAACCTGCCGCTGCCCACCGTGGCGGAGCGGGCGCGCAAGTCGGCGCTGTGGCTGGCCGAGGACGTGCTCAAGCGTTCGGTGCCGTTGCCGGGGCAGATGCGGCTGAAGGCGATGGCGGGGTGAGGGCCGCGCGGGCTATTCGTCAGCGGCCAAGGCTTTGATTCAATGAAATTATGGTGGGATCCGCAGAAGGCCAATGCCAACATTCAACAACGTGGCGTCACGTTTGACGCGCTTCGCGGGCTGCAGGTCTACTTCGCCTCCATCAGCCGCGAGACGGACGACACGCTCCCCGCGGACATCGACGACGCCAGCCTCTTCCAGTCCGTCCCCCACACGAACCACCTGGACCTCGGACGCGACCTGGCGCTGCGGTTCGCGGCCAAGCACCTGCCTGCGCTGAAACGCCAGGTCGAAGACCGCTTCCGGCAGCGCGGTGCCTACGGCCGGTTCAAGGCGCTGTTGGAGCGCAGTGGCCAGTTGGAGCGCTGGTACCAGTACGAGCAGGAGGCCACCCGGTCCGCGCTTCTGGCCTGGGCCGCGGAAGCTGGCCCGAGCGTCACCGACGGCAAGCCGCCGCTGCGCTGAAGTCCGCGTGGCGAACACCGAACGCTGACGCAAACATCCGCACCGCCAAGGTGCAACCGCCTCAGCGCAACAACGCCCCGTGCCCCGTGTGCGTGAGCACCTCGCCCTGATGCCAGCGCTGCGCCCAGTGCAGGAAGTCCACCGAGGGCATGGGCTTGCTCATGAAGTAGCCCTGCCCTTCGTCGCAGTCCAGCGCGCGCAGTGCGCGCCAGATCAGCGCGTTCTCCACGCCCTCGGCCACCACGGTCAGGCCCAGGTTGTGGGCCAGGTCGACCGTGGAGCGGACGATCTTGGCGTCGTCTTCGTCCTTCTCCATGTTCATGACGAAGGACTTGTCGATCTTGAGTTCGTCGACGGGCAGTCGCTTCAGGTACGCCAGCGACGAATAGCCGGTGCCGAAGTCGTCGATGGAGAGCTTGAAGCCACGGTCGGACAGGCGCTGCAGCACGGCCTGCGCGCGCTGCGGGTCGTCCATGATGGCGCTCTCGGTGATCTCCAGGCAGAAGCCTGTGGCTGGCACGCCGTGGCGCTCCAGGATGGCGTCCAGCCGCGCGGGAAACTCCACGTCCAGCAGGTCGCGCGTGGAGAGATTCACGGCGATGCGCAGCGTGCCATGGCCGATCTGCGCCAGCAGGTCGGCCGCGGCGTCGAACACCCACAGCGTGAGCTGGCTCACGAAGCCGGTCTGCTCGGCAAACGGGATGAAGTCCAGCGGTGGCACCAGGCCGCGCTCGGGATGCTGCCAGCGCACCAGCGCCTCGGCCGCCACCACGGTGGAATCTGCCAGGCGCAGCTTGGGCTGCATGAACAGGCGCAGCTCGTCGTGCTCCACGGCGCGGCGCAGTTCGCTGAGCAAGGACAGCGTCTGCACGCTGCCGGCGTCGAGCGCGGCGTCGTAGAGCTGGACCACGGTGGTCCTGGACTTGGCGGCGTACATGGCGACCTCGGCCCGCGAGAGCAACATGTCGGTCTCCGCAGCATGCGCGGGCCAGCAGGCGATGCCCAGGCCGGCGGAAATGTCCACGGTCTGCTCGCCGAGCGCCAGCGGCTGCTCGAAGCCCTTGGCGATGCGCTGCGCCACGGCCCGGGCGATGGTGGCGTCGCTGTCGACCAGCAGCACCGCGAACTCGTCGCCACCCAGGCGGGCCACCATGTCGCCGTTGCGCAGGCCGTGCTCGGTGAGCCGCCTGGCCACGGCGACCAGCAACTGGTCGCCCAGCGCGTAGCCCATCACGTCGTTGACATGCTTGAAACGGTCCAGGTCCAGCATCAGCACCGCCAGGCCACGCGGCATGGCGTCGGCGCTGCGCCGGGCGATCTCCTGGTCCACCGCTTCGCGAAAGCGCGCGCGATTGGGCAGACCGGTCAGCCGATCCCAGTAGGCCAGGCGGCGGATCTCGGCCTGCTGGGCGGCGATGTCCACACGCATGGTGTCGAAGGCGCGCGCCAGGCCGCCGATCTCGTCGCGCCGCTCCGTGTGGTCCAGGGGCTGGTCGTATTGCCCACGGCCGAGTGCGCCGGCGGCCGACACGAGCGCCCGCAGCGGCGTGGTCACGCGCCGCGCCGTCACCACGCTGCCGGCGCCGAACAGCAGCACGCCCAGCGCCGTGATCCAGGCCAGCGCCACCTGGGCCTGGTGGAAGGGCGCCATCACCTCGTTCACCGAGCGCAGCAGCACGCTGTAGACGGCGGTGTCGGCGCTGGTGTCGAGCTCGACCTGGCGCGCCAGCAGCATGTCGTCGTCCAGCTGCAGCTCGGCGGGTTGCCCCCCGGCTTGCTGCAGGGCCTGCAGTGCCGAGGGCGCCAGCGTGGTGGCCAGCACGCGCGGCGGCCGGTCCGGCTGGCGGCCGAACAGCGCCAGTTGCACATCCGACAGCGCGCGCATGTCTTCCAGCAGCTGCTGGTTGAGCGGAAACCCCATCAGCACCCAGCCCACGACCAGAGGTGCGCGCATGGGCACGAGCACGAACTGGAAGGCCTGGCCGCCGACCAGTGCGATGCGGTAGGCGTTCGGGTCATCGGCCAGTGCGCGCAGCGGGCCGTCCAGCACCGGGTGCAGTGCAGCGGCGTCCTGGCCTTCGGCGACAGCGCGCAGCCGCAATTGCGTGTCCAGCAGCGCCGTGGCCGTGGCGCCGATGCGGGCGCCGTGGTTTTCCAACGCCGAGGCGATGGTGTCCAGGTCGGCGCTGCCGACGGCGGCGCGAAAGCCGTAATCCGCCGCCAGCAGCGACGCGCCCTGGTTGAGCTTCTGCGCGTTCTGCTCCAGCAGGCGCAGCCACACGCGCTCGCCGACGCGCAACTCCTGAGCGACCTGGCGGCGCGCGCTCTGCTCGATGGCGATGCGCACCACGCTGAACACTGCCGCCTGCACCACGAGCAGCAGCACCAGGGAGAGCAGCACGATGCGGGACGACAGGCCGCCCGGCAAGGCCCACGCACGCCAGGCGCGTGCCGTCATGGCGTCACGCCGGCGAGCTTGAACACGGTGGCCTGGTCGGCGGCACCCACCGTCAGGGCCTGGTCGGCGGCCGGCGCGCCCACGGCCAGGCCGGGATGCCACACGCGCAGCCGGTAGCTGCCGGCCGGCACGTGGGCCAGCGCCACCTGGCCGTTGGCGGTGCTGCGGCCGAAGTACGGCGTCTCGACGATGACCACCCAGGCCGCCATCTGGTCGTGGATGTTGCAGCCCAGCACCGCAATGCCGGGCTTGTCGAACACCACCGGGTTGGCCGGCGTGCCGATGTAGAGCTTGAGCTCGAAGGTCTTGACCGGAGAGAACGAGTAGACATGGTGGCGCACCGTGTCCTGGTTCGGGAAGGTGACGGAACTGCCCACCGTCACCACCGTCACCTCGGGCTCGAAGCGCTTGGCGCGCTGCGCGATCTCGGCGCCTTCCACGGGCTTGGCCAGGGCCCGCGCCTCGCGCGATTCGAGGAACACCACGGCGCCGGTGAGCGGCTTGCCCGCGCTGTCCTGCACCGTGACCTGGAACGTGCCGGCCATGGCAGCGCCTGCCAGCATGGCCATGGCCGACAGCCCGCCGGCCCGCAAACGCACGGTGCGCATGGACAAACCGCCCGCCGCGCCGGGCTCAGGGCTCGATGGCCATGCCCACCAGCGGGCCGCCGTCGGCCACGGTTCCGACGAAGCGCGCGCGGCCGGTGTCCAGGTCGATCTGGTAGAGCTTGGTCCTGGCGTCGCCAGCGGTGCGCACGGCGGCGAATGCGGCGTTCGACACGTCGGCGATGTCCAGCGTGGCATCGGCCAGCTCACCCAGCCCCAGCGGTCCGACGGTGCGCAGTTGGCCGGTGTTGGGCGAGACCACGGGCGTCGTGCCCTCCTTGGAACCCTGCATCACCAGGACGCCCAGGCGCCGGTCGATGGCGTAGTTGGTGGTGATCTTCTCGTCCTGCTTGTTGTAGGTGTAGCCGGCCGCGACGATGGCGGGCGCCTTGCCGAAGTTCACGTCGCCGGCCACATAAGCCAGCGCACCGTCGGGCTGCACGCCGTCCACGTTGGGGTTGCCGTCGACGACGGCGCCGGTGTCGGGGTGCAGGCGCAGGTTCTGCCCACCCTCGCCGACCACGCGGATGCGGTCGGCCGCGGGGTTGAAGTCGAAGCCGAACAAGGGGCCGGCGAGCGGCAGGACGGCCGGGGCCGAGCCCACCTGGGTGAGCGCGCCGGTACCGGTGTCCAGCGTGTACAGGCGCCCCTGGCGCGACAGTGCGAACAACACGCCGCGCGACACGCGGTAGTCGATGCCCACGAGCGCGTCGCCCGCAGCCACGCCGGTGACGGGCTTGCGGCTCAGCACGCGCTGGGGCTGGCCGGCATTGAAGCGGATGAGCTCGTTGCCGGCGGTGACGGCGAACACGTTCTCCTTGCGCAGTTCGCCCACGGGCTCCTGCATGCTGGCGCAGCCCAGCAAGATGGCGGAGCCCAGCGCCGCAAGGCCCAGGCGAAGACGGGGAAACGGAAAAGGCATGGCACGCTCCAACGGGATTTGTCTCGATCTTGCCCGGATTATTTTCAAGATACGGACGCGCTGGCGCAACAATTTGGCGGCCGTCCCTGCCGGGCGGCCAGTTTTACATCTGGCGTTGTACGCGCGCCGCAGGCAGCTCCGCCAGCCCCGGCCGGCCGACTCAGTTCTGGCGTGCCCTGGCGTGCGTGACGGCCGTGCGCAGGCCGAGCAGGTAGCTGTCCACCCCGAAGCCGGCGATCTGGCCTTGCGCGATCTCGGCCAGCACCGAATGGTGGCGGAAGGCCTCGCGCGCGTGCACGTTGGACATGTGCACCTCGACGATGGGGCACTGCAGGATCGCCAGCGCGTCGCGGATGCCGTAGCTGTAGTGCGTCCACGCGCCGGCATTGATGACGATGGCATCCACGCCCTCGGTGTGGGCAGCGTGGATGCGCTCGACCATTGCGCCTTCGAAGTTGCTCTGGAAGCACTCGACCTCGACGCCCAGTTCCTGACCCAGCGCTACCAGCTGCGCGTCGATGTCCGCCAGCGTCGCCGTTCCGTAGGTTTTCGGGTCGCGCTTGCCGAACATGTTCAGGTTGATGCCGTGCAGCGTGAGGATCTTCATGCTGGCTCCTTACTTGCGCACCTTGGCCAGCTCGGCCTGCAGCTCGGCGACCACGTCCTGGCCCACGGTCACGGCGTGCTTGGCCGTCACGGGGCGCATCTTGTCGCGCAGCTTGGCCAGTTCGGCGGGCGCCAGCTCGGTCACCTGCATGCCGTTCTTCTTCATGTTGTCCAGCGCGATGGCGACCTGTTCGCGCGCGGCCTGGCGCTGGAACTTCGTGGCCTCGACCGCCGCGTCGGCGATGATCTTCTGCTGCGCGGGCTGCAGGCTGTCCCAGAACTTCTTGCTGATCAGCACCGACTGCGGGTTGTACTGGTGGTGGCTCAGCACCACGTGCTTCTGCACTTCGTAGAACTTGTTGGCGTTGATGACGGTGACCGGGTTCTCCTGCCCGTCGATGGCCTTCTGCTCGAGCGCGGCATACACCTCGGGGAACGGCAGCGGCGTGGGGTTGGCGTCCAGCGCCTTGACCCAGTCCACGTTGATCGGGTTGGGGATCACGCGCAGCTTGAGCCCGGCCAGGTCTTCCACTTTGGTGATGGGGCGCTTGCTGTTGGTGATGTCGCGAAAGCCCAGCTCGAAGTAGGACAGGCCGATCAGGCCCTTGTCCTTGAGCTTGTCGTGCAGCTTCCTGCCGAAAGGCCCGTCGACGATGGCCTCGGCCTCGGCATTGCTGCCGAACATGAACGGGAAGTCGTAGACCGCGAACTCCTTGACCTGGCTGGCGAGGATGCCCGAGTTCATGGTCGCCATCTCCAGCGTGCCGCCCTGGATGGCCGAGACATTGGCCTGGTCGCTGCCCAGCGTGCCGCCCGGGAACAGGTTGACCTTGAGCTTGCCGCCGGACTTGGCGGCCACGATCTCGGCGAACTTCTCCATGCCCATCACGAGCGGATGGCCCTTGGGGTTCTGCGTGGCGAACTTGATGGTGCGCGTGTCCTGGGCCTGGGCACCGAGCGCGGCGAAGGCAGCTGCGGCGACCAGGGTCTTGAGCATGAGGCGTTTCATGGGGTGTCTCCAGTGGTGAACGGGAATGGGTCAGCCGGCCAGCCAGCGCGCCGGCACGGTGACGATGGCGGGGAACATGACCATCAGGAACATCAGCAGGAACTGCGCGACCATGAACGGCCAGACGCCCTTGGTGACCTGGTCCATGCTGATCTTGCCGACGCCCGCGACGGTGTTGAGCACGGTGCCCACGGGCGGCGTGATCAGGCCGATGGCGTTGTTCATGATGAACAGCACGCCGAAGTACACGGGGTCGATGCCGGCCGCCTTGACGATGGGCATCAGCACGGGCGTGAGGATCAGCACCGTGGGCGTCATGTCCATGGCCGTGCCGACCACCATGACCAGCACCATGATGGCCGCCATCAGCAGGCGCGGGCTGTCCAGCAGCGGCTGCAGCAGGCTGACGATCTGGTCGGGCAGCTGCGCCACCGTGATCAGCCAGGCGCTGACCATCGCAGCCGCCACCAGGAACATGATCACGGCCGTGGTCTTGGCCGCAGCGAGGAACAGGCCGAACAGCTGGTTGAACTTCAGTTCGCGGTAGACGAAGACCGAGATCAGCAGCGCATAGACCGCCGCCACCACGGCCGCCTCGGTCGGCGTGAACACACCGAACTTCAGGCCCACGATGACGATGACGGGCAGGCCCAGCGCGAAGGTCGCATCCTTGAGCGCCTGGAGAATCTCGCCGCGGCTGCGGCGTGGTTGCGGCGGCACGTTCTCGCGCCGGCCCAGCCACCACCAGGTGAAGCACAGCGCCACGCCCAGCAGCACGCCGGGCACGATGCCGGCCAGGAACAGCTTGGAGATCGACACGTTGGCGGCCACGCCGAAGATCACGAAGCCGATGGACGGCGGGATCACGGGCGCGATGATGCTGGCCGCAGACAGCAGGCCGGCCGAGCGCGCCTTGTCGTGCCCGGCGGCCACCATCATCGGCAGCAGCAGGGCCGAGAGCGCCGCCGCGTCGGCCACGGCCGAGCCCGACAGTGCCGCCATCATCACGGCCGCGCCGATGGCGACATAGCCCAGGCCGCCGCGCACGTGGCCGACCAGGGCCATCGCGAACTGCACGATGCGGCGCGACAGGCCGCCCGCGTTCATGATCTCGCCGGCCAGCATGAAGAAGGGAACGGCCAGCAGCGGGAAGCTGTTGGAGCCTTCGATCAGGTTCTGCGCCAGGATCTGCGCATCGAACATGTCCATCTGCACCATCAGCGCGGCGCCGCTGGCCAGCAGCGCGAACGAGATCGGCACACCGATGGCCATGGCCACCAGCAGAGAGCCCAGAAATATGGCGATGGTCATGCCTGCTCCGGATGTTGGTCTTCGTTCTCGCGCACGCCGATCAATTCGCTATCGGACATGCGGCCCGCGAGCAGGCGCACGAGGTTCAGCACCAGCACCGGCGCGGCCAGCAGTGCGAACACCATGCCGCTGGCATAGAAATACCCCATGCGGGCTTCCATCACGGCGCTGGTGGAGTCCCAGTTGATCTTCACCTGCTGCCAGGAGCCGTCGAAGACCAGCCAGCAGAGCCAGCACATCAGCACGAGGCTCAGGAACAGGCAGACCTTCTGCCCCGCCGGCGGCAGCCGCGCGATCAGAGAGTCCGTGCCGAGGTGGCCGCGCTCATTGAGCGCCACCACGGCACCCAGGAACGTCAACCAGACGAACAGCCAGCGCGACAGTTCCTCGGACAGCGTGAGCCCCGAGTTGAAGGCGTAGCGCATGACCACGTTGCCGAACACCATGATCACCATGAGCGCCAGACTGGCGACCATGAGCCAGCCCAGCAGCCGGCAATAGCCTTGGATGAATTTCTGGATCACGCGCACGCCTCCTTGCGAACCCAGTAATGTACGAACTGGTTAGTTTTCTTCTCTAGGGGCTTACCCTGGCCTGCACGAAGCGCAACACCGTCTGCACGACGGACTCGCGCCGTGCACCGACCACCGCCGGCTCGGTGTAGTCGCGCTTGAAGATCAGGCCGAAGGTGTGGCGGTTGGCCACGTTGAAGAAGCACAGGGCCGAGATGGTCGCATGCAAGTCGATCGCGTCCACGCCGGCGCGGAAGACCCCAGCGGCCAGGCCGCGGGCATAGAGGTCCTCGATGGCCGAGATCGCCGGCACGTTGAGTTGCTGGATGCTCTGGCTTTGCGCCATGTAGTGGCCGCGCTGCATGTTCTCGGCCATCACCACGCGGATGTAGGGCTCGCTGGCCAGGTGGTGGTCGAAGGTGAATTCCACGAGGCGGCGCAGCGCCGCTTCGGGCGCCAGGTCGCCCAGGTGCAGATCGGCCTCGGTCTCCCGCATCGCCCGGTAGCTGGCCTCCAGCACGGCCAGGTACAGCCCCTCCTTGCTACCGAAGTAGTAATAGATCATGCGCTTGGAGGTCTGCGTGGCGGCCGCGATCTCGTCGATGCGCGCGCCGTCCAGGCCCTTCTCCGCGAACTCGGTCAGTGCCACGTCCAGGATGTTGGCCATGGTGCGCGCGGGATCGTTGGTGCGGCCCGTCTCCTTGCTTTCCTTGGCCGCGGGCCTGGCACTGGCCGCACGGCGCCGGGAATGTACCGTCTGGTTCATTCCGGCAGTATAGGAAGGCAAACGTTCAATCGTCGAGCAGGCGCACGCGCACGCTCTTGCCCTTGATGCGGCCACGGTCAAGCCGGCTGGCGGCCTGCTGCGCAATGCCACGCGCCACCGCCACGTAGGTGGAGAACTCGTTCACGTCGATCTTGCCGATCTGCTCGCGCGTGAAGCCGGCCTCGCCAGTCAGCGCGCCCAGCACGTCGCCGGCACGGATCTTCTCCTTGCGCCCGCCCTGGATCTGCAGCGTGGCCATGGGCGGGGCCGGCGGCATGCCCTGGTCCTGCAGCGAGGCCAGCGGCTCGAAGCGTGCAGGCTGGCCCTGCAGCTGCTCGATGCGGCCCACGCGGCCCATTTCGTCCATGCTGGCAAGGTTCAGCGCCAGGCCCTTCTCGCCCGCGCGGCCGGTGCGGCCCACGCGGTGCACGTGCACCTCGGGATCCAGCGTCACGTCGACGTTGACGACGGCGCCCAGGCGCGCGATGTCCAGCCCGCGCGCGGCCACATCGGTCGCGACCAGCACGTTGGCACTGCGGTTGGCGAAGCGCACCAGCACCTGGTCGCGCTCGACCTGCTCCAGCTCGCCGTACAGCGCCAGCGCCGCGAAGCCATGGCCGCGCAGCACGGCCAGCAGGTCGCGGCACTGCTGCTTGGTGTTGCAAAAGGCCAGCGCGTTGTCGGGCCGGTGGTGGCGCAGCAGGCGTACCACGGCGTCCAGCCGCTGGCCTTCGTCCACCTCGTACCAGTGCTGCACGATGTGGCTCACGTCCTGCTTTTTCTCGACCGTGATGCGCTGCGGATCGCGCAGGAACTGGCGCGCCAGCTGGGCAATGCCCTCGGGGTAGGTGGCCGAGAACAGCAGCGTCTGGCGGTCGGCCGGGCAGCGCCGGGCCACGGCGGCGATGTCGTCCATGAAGCCCATGTCGAGCATGCGGTCGGCCTCGTCCAGCACCAGCGTGCGCAGCCCTTCCAGCACCAGGTTGCCACGTTCCAGGTGGTCCAGCACGCGGCCCGGCGTGCCCACCACGATGTGGGCGCCGTGCTCCAGACTGGCGGCCTGGTTGCGCAATGGCACCCCGCCGCACAGCACCACGGTCTTGATGTTGTCCTGCGCGCGCGCCAGCCGCCGCAGCTCCTGCGCCACTTGGTCGGCCAGCTCGCGCGTGGGGCACAACACCAGCGCCTGGGCGCCGAAGAAGCGCGGGTTCAGTCCGGCCAGCAGCGCCAGGCCGAAGGCCGCGGTCTTGCCGCTGCCGGTCTCGGCCTGGGCGATCAGGTCGCGTCCGGCAAGCGCCAGTGGCAGGCTGGCGGCCTGGATCGGCGTCATCTGCGTGAAGCCCAGGCTGGCGAGGTTGTCCAGCTGGGCCGGCGGCAACGGGAGCCGTGCGAACGCGAGGTCCGCCAAATTCGTTTCAGACATGTTGCGATTGTCCGCGCTCGTCAAGCCAGGAATTGCA
Organism: Variovorax boronicumulans; assembly: GCF_007677875.1. GTDB lineage: Bacteria > Pseudomonadota > Gammaproteobacteria > Burkholderiales > Burkholderiaceae_C > Pseudorhodoferax > Pseudorhodoferax boronicumulans_A. Next base: position 69,865 of record NZ_VEDO01000025.1, read on the forward strand.
CAGATTGCGGCGCAAAATCGCGAACTGGCACCGATTCCCCTTGTTGCACCGGCGTTTGGCTGGCCTGAGCGCCCACCAGAATGCCCCCAAAAAGGACACCGTATGGATCTGCAGTACCAGTTGAAAGCCGGCAGCTACTACCTGTACGACCTCGCCACGCCGCCCAGCCTGGCCACCGGGGAACACAAGCTCAAGCTCAAGACCGATACGGTCGCCATCGCCTTCGACGCGAGCACCGGCCACCTGCACCAGCACGGCAACCCCGCGCGCATCCATTCCTGGGCCAACGGTGCGCGGCGCCGGCTGCGGGCCGCCGGCGCGCAGGACAGCGCCAACGACATCGTGGTCGTTTCCGGTCCGCTGCCGGTGGACGAGATCAACAAGTGCCTGTCGGTCGCGGGCTACTGCCGGCGCATGTTCTCGCGCCTTGCCAGCCTGCCGCACGGCAAGTTCGGCGCCGCCCGCGCACACGCCTGAGACGGTCCTCGCCGCGGGCCGCTGTGGCGGTCCCCGTAAAATCCGGCCCATCATGCGTTCCCGGGCCCTCGCCTTCTTCCTTGCCCTGGCCATGGCGTGGATGGGTCTCTCCGCCCAGGAGCTGGCCGCCGAGGTCTGCTCCGACGCCCTCACCGAACAGGTCCAGCCCGGCCCGTCCAGCGCCGCGGAAGGTTCCCTGGACGACCACCACCTCGACAATCTGCCGTTCCAGCTGCTGGCCGATCTGCTCGGGCTGCTCGGCCCTGGCGATACCGGCGTGGTGGCCGGCCTGCCCGTGCGGCCCGATGCGCCCGTGCCCGGCGACTGGCTGGCGCCCGATCTGGCGCGCCTGCAGCGCCCGCCCATCGCAGCGTCCATCGCCGCCATCGCTCCGGTCGTGCGCGCCTAGCGCCGCGGCGCGTCCCGCTTCCCCTGCTACCGGCCAACCTGGCCAAGCCCGCCGCTGCCGCGGCGGTGCCAACCTCTTGTCTTCCCCTTCGGGTGCCCTGTGGAAATCTTTGTTCTATTGGCCTTGGTCCTGCTCAACGGCCTGTTCGCGATGTCGGAAATCGCGCTCGTCACGGCGCGCCGCGCGCGCCTGCAAAAGCTTGTCGATGAAGGCGATCCGGCCGCCCGCGCCGCGATCAAGCTCGGCGAAGACCCGACGCGTTTCCTGTCCACCATCCAGATCGGCATCACCTCCATCGGCGTGCTGAACGGCATCGTCGGCGAGGCCGCGCTGGCCGCGCCGCTGGCCGACTGGCTGACCGAGATGGGTGTGCCCGCCTCCTCCAGCGGCTACGCCGCCACGGCACTGGTGGTGGTGCTGATCACCTATGTCTCCATCGTCGCCGGCGAACTGGTGCCCAAGCGCCTGGGCCAGACCCACCCCGAGGCCCTGGCGCGGCTGGTGGCGCGCCCGATCAACTGGCTGGCCACGGCCACCAAGCCCTTCGTCAAGCTGCTCACCATCTCCACGCATTTCCTGCTGCGCCTGCTGGGCGTGAAGGACGGCAACCCCAACCCCATCACGGCCGACGAGATCCACGCCATGCTGGCCGAGGGCACGACCGCCGGCGTGATCGAGTCGCACGAGCACGACATGGTGCGCAACGTGTTCCGGCTGGACGACCGCCAGATCGTCTCGCTCATGGTGCCGCGCAGCGACGTGGTCACGCTGGACGCCGACCTGCCCTTCGAGGAGAACCTGCGCCGCATCGAGGAGAGCGACCACGCGCGCTTTCCGGTCGTGCGCGGCGGCCTGGACAACGTGCTGGGCATCCTCAACGCGCGCCAGTGGCTGTCGCGCGCGCTGCGCGAGGACCAACGCGACCTTGCCAAGCAGCTGCTGACCCAACCGCTGTACGTGCCCGAGACGCTGACCGGCATGGAGCTGCTGGACAACTTCCGCTCCAGCGACATGCAGATGGCCTTCGTCATCGACGAATACGGCGAGGTGCAGGGCATCGTCACGCTGCAGGATCTGATCGAAGCCATCACCGGCGAATTCCAGCCGCGCGATCCGCAGACCTCCTGGGCCGTGCAGCGCGACGATGGCAGCTGGCTGCTGGACGGCCACATCCCCGTGCCTGAGCTCAAGGACCGGCTGGGCCTTTCCAGCGTGCCCGAGGAGGAGCGTGGCCGCTACCACACGCTGGCCGGCATGCTGATGCTGCTGTCCGGCCGGCTGCCGCGGGTGGCCGACACGGCCGAATGGGAAGGCTGGAAGCTGGAGATCGTCGACATGGACGGCCGCACCATCGACAAGGTGCTGGCGCAGCGCCTGCCCGATCCGGTGCAGGTCGATGGCGACGCGGAGACCCAGGCTTGAAGCCTGCGCTCGCGGTGCTGGCCACCATCTGGCTGCTGGCCGGCTGCGACGGCTACCCCACCGAGGATGCCGCCCTGCTCGACGAATCGGCGATGAGCGTGGCGCAGCTGTTGCAGACGCTCGACGGGGTCGGCGCCCGGCCGCACCTGCGCGCGCGCTACCGCCATGCGCTGCTGCCGGGCTGCGTACTGGAGGTGCGCGCCGACGGCGACGCGCCGCTGCGCGTGCCGCTGGATGGCGTGGAGATCACCACGCGCCTGACGGACGAGGACGCCCCGGACCACGAGGTGCTGGTCTACACGCGCAACCAGACCCGCGGCGATGACGCCCCTGCGGTGGTCCAGCAAGGCGGCCGCTGGGTCGACTGGGTGCAGACCCGCTCGCTGCTGCAGCAGCTGCAGCGGCGCTGCGCCGAGGCCGACGGCCTCAGAAGTCCATCAGACTCAGACCCACACTGAACACGGTCTTGCGCACGTTGTAGTCGATCAGGCTGTCGCCGTAGCCGTGGAAGACCTGGGTGTGCAGGCGCAGGCCACTGCGCAGCCAGCCGCCTTCACCCTGCGGGCCCAGCGCATGCGACCACTCGAAACGCGCCGAGCCCTTGCCATTGGACTTGAGCGGATGCCTCACCGTGAGCGAAAGGTTGTCGCGGCTGGACAGCGTCCAGCCGCCCGTGATCTCGGCGCGGCCGATGTAGTCGGTGATGTCCGGGTTGTCGTCGCTCTCGGCCTTCTCGTGGAAGCGGTGCCAGACGCGGCCCGTCAGGCGGAAGCGCTCGTCCTTGCTCTCCATGCCGGCCATCAGGTACACGCGGTTCCAGCTGCGCGACAGGGGCAGGCTCTGGCCGTTGGACTGGTGCACCAGACCCAGGCCCGTGTAGCGCAGGCGCCAGCTGCCGAACTCCGCGTAGCTCGGGTAGGCGTAGATCAGCTCGGGCTCGTGGTCGGTGGCGCGGAAAGGCCGCGACAGCTGCGGCGTGAACACCTGCCAGAACGACTGCTGCGAATAGGCGAACCACAGCGAATCGACCGCATTGCCCTCGCGCGGCGTCAGCAGGCCTTGCGCCACCTTGGTCCGCACCGACAGCTGGATGCGCGCTTCGGTGCGGCGGTATTCATTGGTCTCGTCGGACTGGTTCTCGGGGTTGGGCGTGCCGGGGGTGCGGTTCACGCTGCTGGACTGCGCCAGCGACAGCGTGATGGGCCGGTAACCGCGCAGGCTGAACTCGCCGCAGTCGGTACCGGACTCCAGTTCCCAGATCCGCGAGAGCGTGGAATAGCGCGTGTCGTGGCAGCGCGGCACCACGGGCGCCTCGGGCGCCGCCGTCGGCACCGCGGTGCTGGCCACGGCCGTGGTGGCTGTGGCGCCCGTGCTGTCGGGCTTGTTGATCGTGGGGCCGTCCTTCGGCACGTTGGCTGCGGCCCTGGCGTTCACGGCCGCGGCCTCGGCCTGCTGCTGGCGCGCCCAGGCATCGAAGCAGCGCAGCCGCGCGGCATCGTCGCCGGCCTGGGCCGCGCAGGTCTGCCAGCTCGGCACCGGGCCCGTCTGGGCCTGTGCAGCGGGGAGCAGGCCCAGACCGAGCAGCAGGGCAGCGAGCGGCGCGGGTCGCATCGGCAACGGGGAAAGACCAACCATGGGAAGTCCTTTGGAGAGCGGGAAAGAAAGAGGGTTCATCACCACCCCGAAGCGCGGCGCAGCACGAATTCGCGCCGGGCCTCGGTGTCGGCATCGGTCCAGGTGCCGTGGATCTCCTTGCCGCAGGACTCGGCCACGACGTGGCCGATCCAGGTGGCCGAGATGCGCTTGCCGTCGCGCGATTCCTCGAGCGTGAGGTCGCCATCGTCCACGTCGCCGGCCAGCAGCGCCGTGATGCCGTCGCGCTCGACGCGGCCGCGCACGCTGTCGCCCAGTTCTGGATGGCGTTCGAGCTGCAGCGTGGCGCCGGGCGCATCCTCGCCCTGCCACTGCGCATGCCAGGTGCCGTAAAGGTGGAGCGCGCGCATTTCGTGCGGCGCGGGGCAGGCTGGCGCGGTATCGGTGGTCTGGGCCTGGGCCGAGAGGGCCAGCAGCAGCACGACGCCGGCCAGGCGTCCCGTCCACGACGGACTCATGCGCTCTTCTCCGGCGCCGCACCGGCCGCCTTCTTGGCCGCGAACTCCGCGCGCAGCTGGCGCAGCTTCTCGCGCGGGTCTTCCTTCACCGTGGCCTTGTCCAGCCCCATCTCGGCGATGAAGCGGCTGGGCTGGGCCGGCACCAGGTCGCGGCCTTTCTTGCGCTTGCGCGTCCAGCTCACGGCCAGCGTGCGCTGCGCGCGCGTGATGCCCACGTACATGAGGCGGCGCTCTTCCTGCAGGCGCTGCGCGGTCTCGTCGCTGACCTTCTGCTGGCGGCCGTCGTCGTCGTCGTCGAGCTTGAACGGCAGCATGCCTTCGTTCACCCCCACCAGCACCACGTGCGGCCATTCGAGGCCCTTGGAAGCGTGCAGCGTGGACAGCGTGACGAGGTCCTGGTCCTGCTCGCGCTCGCTCATGGTGGAGAGCAGCGAGATGGTCTGCGCGACCTCCATGAGCGACTTCACCTCCGACTGCGTGGTGACGCCGGCCGCATCGTCGATCTGCCCGCCGCAGCGGCCCGACATCCAGTCCACGAAGTCCATCACGTTGGACCAGCGCGTGGCGGCGGCCGATTCGCTCTCCTCGTTGTCGTAGAGGTGCTGCTCGTAGCCGATCTCTTTCAGCCACTCCATCATGAAGGCGCGTGCGGCCTCGGCCCCCAGGGTCTGGCGCGCGCGGTACTCCAGATCGTTCACGTAACGCCCGAACTCGACCAGGCTCTCGTAGCCGCGGCGCGGCAGCAGGCTGGCCAGCGAGGACGAGAACAGCGACTCGAACAGCGAAAGCTTGTACTGCGTGGCGTACACGCCGAGCTGGCCCAGCGTCTGGTGGCCGATGCCGCGCTTGGGCACGGTCACAGCGCGCAGAAACGCCGGGTCGTCGTTGTTGTTGATCCACAGCCGGAACCAGGCGCACAGGTCCTTGATCTCGGCGCGGTCGAAGAAGCTGGTGCCACCCGAGACCTTGTAGGGGATCTGCGCCTTGCGCAAGGCCTTCTCGAAGGGCTTGGCCTGGTGGTTGGCGCGGTACAGCACGGCGAAGTGGCGAAAGTCCTTGTGCACCGAGTTGGCGCGCAGCGACTGGATGCGCGCGACCACGCGCTCGGCCTCGTGCTCCTCGCTGTCGGCATCGACGATGCGCACGGGCTCGCCCTCGCCCAGTTCGGAGAACAGCGTCTTGGGGAACAGCTTGGGATTGGGCCCGATCACGTTGTTGGCCGCGCGCAGGATGGCGCTCGTGGAGCGGTAGTTCTGCTCCAGCTTGATGACCTTGAGGTTCGGGTAGTCGACCGGCAGGCGCTTCAAGTTGTCCAGCGTGGCGCCGCGCCAGCCGTAGATGGACTGGTCGTCGTCGCCCACAGCCGTGAAGCGCGCGCGCTCGCCAACCAGCAGTTTCAGCACCTCGTACTGCGTGGCGTTGGTGTCCTGGTATTCGTCGACCAGCACATGGCCCAGCACGCGCTGCCATTTCTCGCGCACTTCCTCGAAGTCGCGCAACAGCCGCAGCGGCAGGCCGATCAGGTCGTCGAAGTCCACGCTCTGGTAGGCCGTGAGCCGCTCCTCGTAGCGCGCCATGATGCGCGCGATGATGCGCTCGTTGTCGTCCGCGGCCGCCTCTTCGGCCTGGGCGGACGACAGGCCCATGTTCTTCCACTTGCTGATGGTCCACTGCCACTGGCGCGCGGTGGCCGCGTCGGTGGTGCCGCCAGCGTCCTTGAGGATGGAGGTCACGTCGTCGCTGTCCAGGATGCTGAACTGTGCCTTGAGCCCCACGCGGTGGCCGTCCTCGCGCACGATGCGCACGCCCAGCGCGTGGAAGGTGCAGATCACCACGTCCTTGGCGGGCTTGCCGATCAGGCCCTTGGCCCGCTCGCGCATCTCGGCCGCGGCCTTGTTCGTGAAGGTGATGGCGGCCACGCCTTTGGCCGGCACGCCGGCCTGGATCAGCCGCGCGATCTTGGCCGTGATCACGCGCGTCTTGCCCGAGCCGGCGCCTGCCAGCACCAGGCAGGGGCCGTGCATGTAGTTGACTGCTTCTTGCTGGGCGACGTTGAGACCGGAAACCATGGGAGCGTGGAGAGGGGCGCCGCCCGGCAGTGGCCGGCGGGCGCCGGATCATACAAAGCCCGGCAACGGGCCCGCCGGCCACAGGGGTGTCGCCGGCGGGACGCGGCTCGCCGCAAACCCGGATGCACCGGCACCGCCCTGCATCAAGAATGCGCCGCACCATCATTTCTTTCGAGGAGACCCAGCCGCATGCCCCGTTCCGCGTTCCACCGCCGCCAGCTGCTGGCTCTGTGCGCCAGCGCCGCCTTCCTGCCATCCGTGCACGCCCAGGCGTACCCGAACAAGCCCATCCGCGTGGTGGTGCCCTACCAGGCCGGCGGGGCAACCGACGTGATCGCGCGGGTGTTCGGCGACAAGCTGGCCGCGCGGCTCGGCCAGCCCGTGGTCATCGACAACAAGGCCGGTGCCGGCGGCATCCTGGGCACCGACACCGTGGCCAAGGCCGCGCCGGACGGCTACACGCTGCTGGTGACGCTGAGCACCTCCATCCTGATCAACCAGTTCCTCTACACCAAGCTGCCCTACAACCCGCAGAAGGAACTGGCCCTGGTCTCGCAGCTGGCCGCCGCGCCGATCACGCTGGCCGTGCACCCCAGCGTGCCGGTGAAGACCGGCCCCGAGCTGCTGGCCTACATGGCCGCGCACAAGGGCAAGGTCTCGTACGGCTCCTACGGCATCGGCTCGCATGCCCACCTGGCCGGTGCGCACATGAGCCGCGTGCAGAACGCCGACATGGTGCACGTGGCCTACAAGGGCGAGGCGCCCATGCTGCAGGACCTGATCGGCGGCCAGGTACAGATGGCCTATGCCAGCGCACTCGGCGTCAAGCCGCACGCCGAGACGGGCCGGCTGCGCATCGTCGGCGTGACCGGCCCGCGCCGCATGAGCGTGCTGCCCGACGTGCCCACGTTGCTGGAACAGGGCATGACCGACGACGTGTACGGCGTGGTCGGCTTCATCGGCATGGCCGCTCCGGCCGGCACGCCGCGCGAGATCGTCGAACGCGTGGCGCGCGAGGTCCAGGCCATCGGCCAGATGGAGGACGTGCGCGCGCGCATCACATCCATGGGTTTCGAGACTGCCGCCAACGGTGTGCGCGACTTCGAGGCCGTCTACAAGAAGGACCTGCCGATCTGGCAGAAGCTGGTGCAGGAGTCGGGCGCACGGCTGGATTGAGGCCGGCACGGGCCGTCACAATCGCGCCCCGTGCTTTCCATCCTGTCCGTCACCTTCCCGTTCTTCGCGCTGATCCTGGCCGGCTACGTCGCCGCGCGGCGGCGCATGCTGCCGCTGGAGGCGATCCCGGGCCTGAACGGCTTCGTGCTGTTCTTCGCCCTGCCCTGCATGCTGTACCGCTTCGGCGTCAGCACGCCGCTGGCGCTGCTGCTCGATCCGGTGCTGGCGGCGGTCTACACGCTTTGCGCGGCGGTGTTGGTGGTCGGCGTGGTGGTGGCCGACCGGCGCCGCCTGGGCTGGAACGACGCTGCCCTCGGCGCCCTGGTGGCGGCCTTTCCGAACAGCGGCTTCATGGGCGTGCCGCTGCTGGTGGCCCTGCTGGGCGCCAGCGCGGCCGGCCCGGTGATGCTGACGCTGGTGGTCGACCTGCTGCTGACCACCTCGCTGTGCGTGGCGCTGTCGCGGCTGGACACGGCCGGCGCTGCAGGTGCCCGCCAGGCGCTGGCGCGGGCGCTGCAGGGCGTGGCGCGCAACCCCATGCCCTGGTCCATCGTGCTGGGCATGGCCAGCCAGGCCTTGGGCGTGCGGCTGTGGCAACCGCTGGACGCCACCATCGCGCTGCTGGCCGCCGCGGCCTCGCCGGTGGCGCTGTTCACCATCGGCGCCGTGCTGGCACGCTCGCAGATGTTGGCCCACCGCGACGAGCACCGCCCCGTGCCCTGGCGCGAGGTGCTGCCCGTCGTCCTGCTCAAGCTGTTCGCGCACCCGCTGCTGGTGTGGGGCGCCGGCATGGGCGCCATGGCCCTGGGCCTGCCGATCACGCCGTTCGCGCTGTCGGCCATGGTGCTCGCCGCCGCCCTGCCCAGCGCCAGCAACGTCTCGCTGCTGGCCGAGCGTTTCGGCGCGAACAACGGCCGCATCGCGCGCATCATCCTGTGGTCCACGGCCGCAGCCTTTTTCAGTTTCTCGGGGGCGGTCGCGCTGCTGCGCTGAACCGCGTGTTCCATCCACCGGAGTCCACATGTCCTCACACCGCACCGACCAGTACGCGCTCGCCGACTGCACGGCCCACGAACTGGTCCAGCTCTACCGCACCGGCCAGGCCTCGCCGCTGGAGGCCGCCAGCGCCGTGTTCGGCCGCATGGACCGTGTGGACGGCAGGCTCAATGCCTTCTGCCACCTCGACCCCGAGGGCGCGGCCCAGGCCGCCCGCGCCAGCACCCAGCGCTGGCAGCAGGGCACGCCGATCGGTCCGCTGGACGGCGTGCCTGTGTCGATCAAGGACCTCATCCTCACCCAGGGCATGCCGACCCGGCGCGGCAGCGCCACCATCGCCGCTGACCAGCCCTGGGAGGTGGACGCCCCCGTCACGGCCCGGCTGCGTGCCGCTGGCGCCGTGATCGTGGGCAAGACCACCACGCCCGAATTCGGCTGTAAGTGCGAGACCAATTCGCCGCTGACCGGCCTCACGCGCAACCCCTGGAACCCGACCAGGACCACGGGCGGCTCCTCGGGCGGCGCGGCCGCGGCCGTGGCGGCGGGCATGGCGCCGATCGCCATCGGCACCGATGGCGCGGGCTCCATCCGCAACCCGGCAGCGCTGTGCGGCAACTTCGGATTCAAGCCCAGCTTCGGCCGCGTGCCGGCCTGGCCGCTCTCGCCGTTCGGCACGGTCGCGCACCTGGGCCCGCACACGATGAGCGTGATCGATGCGGCCATGGTCATGAACGTGATCAAGCAGCCCGATGCGCGCGACTGGACTTCGCTGCCCTTCGACCCGCGCGACTACCTGGTCGGCCTCAACGACGGCGTGCGCGGCCTGCGCGTGGCCTGGTCGCCCACGCTGGGTTTCGCCAAGGACGTGCACCCCGAGGTGGCCGCGGCCACGCTGCGCGCGGCCGAGGCCTTCGTCGCCATGGGCGCCCTGGTCGAGCAGGTCGACCCGGGCTTCGACGATCCGCTGGACATCTCCACCGGGTTGTGGTTCCTGGGCGCCTGGCAGGTCTGGAACGGCCTCACGCCGGATCAGCAGGCGCTGACCGACCCGGACTTCGCGGCCCAGGCCCAGCTCGGCGCGCGCCTGTCCACCCTGGACGTGCAGGAGCTGCACCTGCGCCGTGGCGCGCTGGGCGCGCTGATGCGCCAGTTCATGGGCGGCTACGACCTGCTGCTGACACCGGCCGTCTCCATCCCCGCCTTCGACGCACTGCCGGCCGGCCACCGGCCCATGGACGCCCAGAGCATGCTGGGCTGGTCGCCGTTCAGCTACCCGTTCAACCTCACGCAGCAGCCCGCCTGCTCCATCCCCTGTGGCCTGACCGAGGACGGCCTGCCGATCGGACTGCAGATCGTGGGCCCGATGTTCGGCGACGCGATGGTGCTGCGGGCCGCGCGCGCCTACGAGAGCATGCACCCGATCCCCCGGCCGGACCTGAACCCGCTGCTGTAGACACGCGCTGATAATGCGCCCCGTGCACGCGCACGGCGCGCGGCAGGGAGGGGACGGCACATGACATTTCTCGCGATCGACATCGGCAACACCCGGCTCAAGTGGGCGCAGTACGACGCCCCGGCACCGGGTGCCCGGCTGCTGGCGCACGGCGCGGAATTTCTGGAGAACATCGACAAGCTCGGCGACGGCCCCTGGGCCGCGCTCAGCGAGCCGCAACACATGCTGGGCTGCCAGGTGGCAGGCGATGCGCTCAAGCGCCGCACCGAAGAACAAATGGAGCTGTGGGACGTCACGCCGCAATGGGTGGTCTCGAGCAGCGAGGAGGCCGGACTGCGCAACGGCTACGACCACCCCACGCGCCTGGGCACGGACCGCTGGGTCGCCATGGTCGGCGCGCGCCACCGCGTGCTGCGCCGCGACGGGCCGCGGCCCATGGTGGTGGTGATGGTGGGCACGGCCGTGACCGTGGAGGCCGTGGACATCGAGGGCACCTTCCTGGGCGGCCTGATCCTGCCGGGCCACGGCATCATGCTGCGCGCACTGGAGTCCGGCACGGCCGGTCTGCACGTGCCCACCGGCGACGTGCGCGACTTCCCCACCAACACCAGCGACGCGCTGACCAGCGGCGGCACCTACGCCATCGCGGGCGCGGTCGAACGCATGGTGCAGCACCTGCAGCAGCACGCCGGCGAGGAGCCCGCCTGCATCATGACCGGCGGTGCCGGCTGGAAGATGGCGCCGCACATGACGCGGCCGTTCGAGCTCGTCGACAACCTGATATTCGACGGACTGCTGGAACTTGCGCAGGCACGCTTCGCGCGGTAGCGGCTTGTATCTTTAGATCCGACCGGCGCGGTAGAGTCTGGCGGCCGTTGAGGCGGCCAGAC
>NZ_VEDO01000026.1 GCF_007677875.1 Variovorax boronicumulans
GCGCATTGCACAACTCGCACCACTCACTGCGTTCGTTCAGCTCGAACAAGTGCAATGAGTCAGATGTTGAAGCGCGAGGTTCCCCGCGCCGCCCAGGCCACTGCGCTCCTCGGCGTGGGCACAGGGGCCCCGGCAGCGGGGTCACACACGGGCCATCGCTGCGCTCGGCCCTGGGATTGAACGCATGACCATGCAGATCACCCGCCTGCGCGTCGAACAGCTGCGCCGCTTCCGCGCCCCGCTCGAACTCTCTGGCTTCACACCAGGCCTCAACATCCTGGCCGGCCCCAACGAGGCCGGCAAGAGCACGCTGGTGCGCGCGATCCGCGCGGCCTTCTTCGAGCGCCACAAGTCCAGCATGGTCGAAGACCTCAAGCCCTGGGACGAAGGCAGCGGCGCCGCGCCGCGCGTGGAGATCGACTTCGAACTCGCGGGCCAGCCGCACCGGCTGGTCAAGAGCTTCCTGGGCAGGAAACGCTGCGTGCTGGCCATCGGCACGCGCCAGTTGGAAGGTGCCGAGGCGGAAGACCACCTGGCCCAGCTGTTCGGCTACGCCTACGCCAGCAAGGGCGCGAGCAAGGCCGAGTACCAGGGCATCCCGGGCCTGCTGTGGGTGGAACAGGGCAGCGGGCAGGAGCTGGAGGTGCGCCACGCGCGCGAGCACCTGCATGATGCGCTGCACGGCCAAGGCCAGGACGATGCCCAGGCGGGCGCGCTGGCGGCCACCGGCGGCGACGCGCTGCTCGAGCGCCTTCGCAAGGAGCGCGCTGAACTGCTGACCGGCACCGGCAAGCCCACCGGCGAACTCCGCCAGGCCATCGACGCCGCGGCCCGCCACCAAGCCGAGATCGCTGCGCTGGACGCCCAGATCGCGCAATACCGCGAACAGGTCGACCGGCTCGACCAGCTGCGCCGCGCGCATGCCGCCGACGCCCGGCAGCAGCCGTGGGACGCGCTCGAACGCGAGCTGGCCCAGGCGCGCGCGCTGCAGGCCACGCTGGACGCCAGTGCCCGCCAGCTTGGCGAAGACCGCCAGCGCCTGGCGGACCTGGCCCGCACGCGCGAACTGCTGGGCCAGCGCCTGGCCGCATTCGGCCAGCAGCAAGACGACCTGGCCCTCCGCCAGGCTGCCCTCGCCCAGGCCGAGACGGACATGCAAGCGGCGGACGCCGCGGCAGCCCAGGCCCGGCAGGCTGCGGATGCGGCCCAGGCCCAGGCGCAGGCCGCACAGTTGCAGGCCCTGGCGGCGCAGCAACAGGCGCTGCGCGACAGTCTGCAGCAGCAGCGCGCCCAGGCCCAGGCCGACGCCGCGCGTGCCGAGCAGGCCCTGCGCCGCGCCCAGGCCGCCCACGCCGAACTCGCGGCCCAGCGCGCCCAGGCCGCGGCGCTGCCCGCCGTCAGCGCCAGGCAGCTGCAGCAGCTGCGGGCCCTGGTGCAGGCGCGCGACCAGGCTGCGCTGCGCCACCAGGCTGTGGCCACGCGGCTGGCCTGGCAACTGCCGCCCGGCCAGCACCTGCAACTGGACACGCAGCCGCTGCCGGACCAGGGCGAGCTCTTGCTGGCCGCGACCGCGGTGCTGCGCCTGCCTGGCGGCGGCGAGCTGCGCATCACGCCCGGTGGCCAGGACCTGGCCGACCTGGCCCGCGCCGACCAGCAGGCCGGCCACCAGCTGCAGCAGGCCCTGGACATGCTGGGTCTGGCCGACCTCGCCGAAGCCGAGGCCCGGCTGGCCGCCTGCGTTGCCGCACAGGGCGCCGTGCAGCTGGCCGAACAGGCCCTGGCCATCGTCGCGCCGCAGGGGCTGGACGCGCTGCAGACCGCCTGCGTCCAGGCCCAGGCCCGCATCCAGACGGCCGACGCCGCGCTCGCCCGCCTGCCGGCCGCGGCACAGCACCCTGTGCCAGCCGCCGAGGCCGCAGCCGCCGACAAGGCCGCGCAGCAGGCCTTGGCCATCGCACGCGAAGCCCTGGCCAAGGCCCAGGCGCAGCAGGCCGCGGCCGGCAGCCGGCGCGATGCGGCGCGCACCGAGCTGCAAGCCGCCCAGGCCCGCCTCGCCGCGCCCGAGCGCGCCGCCCAGCAGGAGGCCGCCCAACAGCAGCTGCTGCAGACGCAGGCCGAGCACCAGGCGCTGGATGCGCGCGTGGCGCAGACGGCCGCCAGCCTGCAATCGGCACGGCCCGACATCGTGGCCCAGGACATCGCGCGGCTCGCGCGCAGCACCGAGCAGCTGCGCGCGGACCACCAGCAGCGCCACGAGCAGATCCTGGTGCTGCAGAGCGCACTGCAGCAGGCCGGCGCCCACGGCATGGAAGAGCAGCGCGCCGCGCTCGATGGCGAACTGCAGCGTGCGCTGCGCCGCCAGCACGAGCTGCAGCGCCGCGCCGCCGCGCTCGACCTGCTCTGCGAACGCCTGCAGGCAAGACGCCAAGCCACGCTGGCGCGCCTGCAGGCGCCGCTGGCCCAGCGCCTGCAGCACTACCTGCCGTTGCTGCTGCCCGGCGCCAGCGTGCAGATCGACGAGCAGCTGGCGCCCGCGCTGCTGACGCGGCCACGCAGTTCAGGCGCGCTGGAAGCCGGCGCGGTGGACGCGCTGAGCTTCGGCGCCCGCGAGCAGCTGGGCCTGATCAGCCGCTTCGCCTACGCCGATTTGCTGCAGCAGGCAGGCCGGCCCACGCTGCTGATCCTGGACGACGCGCTCGTGCACAGCGACAGCGAACGCCTGACCCAGATGAAGCGCGTGCTGTTCGATGCCGCACAGCGCCACCAGGTGCTGCTGTTCACCTGCCACCCCGCGCTGTGGCGCGACATGGGCGTGGCCGTGCGCACGCTGGAAAGCGCCAACGGCTGAGCCCACCTACAATCGCTGCCTTTTGCCGTTCGCCGCCACCTGCGGACCGCAGCAAGACGCCGCATGCAAGACCACTATCTCGCCCTGGGTGTCAGCCCTGGCGCGAGCCTGGCGGACATCAAGAAGGCCTACCGCCACCAGGCCGCCCTGCACCACCCGGACCGCAGCACCGCCCCCGATGCCGCCGCCCGTTTCCGCGCCGTCCAGGAGGCCTACGAAGTGCTCGGCGACGAGGCCCGCCGCGAGGCCTACGACAACAACCGCAAGCGCAACCTGCTCGACGACCCGCTGGAAACGGCGCGCGGGATCTGGGCAGACTATTTCCAGAAGCTCATTTAGCCCCCGATGCACGTTTCTCCTTTCTTCCGCAACCTGCGCAGCGCCTACCTGGCCGAACTCGACGACATGCGCCAGGACTCCGAAGGCGCCAATGTGCTGGACCGGCGGCTGGCCGAACGGCGCAAGGAAATCGGCTTCCTGGTCGCCATGCTGGAGCTGAGCCCCGAGATGGTGGCCGTGGTGCTGCACAAGGCCTTCCAGTTCCGCTCCGGCCCGGCCATGGAGCGCCTGCTGGCCTGCGAAGCTGGCAACCTGACCGCCTGGGACAGCCTCAGCGAAGACATCGTGATCGCCCCCTGGGCCCAAGCGACGGTGCAGCAGCTGCGCAAGCACCCGGCCGGCGACAACTTCCTCAGCGTGGCCGCCGCGCTGGAATACATGGTCGGCAGCAGCCGGCATGCCGCCGATGGCGCGGACCAGGGCGATGACGCGGACGACGCGGATGCCGGGCACGACGACGACCGCGACGCTGAAGACCGCCAGCCCCTCTCGGCCGACGACCTGGACGACGCCGACGCCCAAACCCGCGAAGACGCGCGCGCCGACTGGATGGCCGAGCAAGGCTTCGACCGCAAGGATTGAGCATGAGCAACCACCTCGCCCTGATCGAGAAAACCCAGAGCCTGATCGCCGCTGGCGACATCGCCGGCGCCGAATCGGCCCTCACCGAACTGGCCGACGCCGAGGGCGACCGCGCGCTGATGGTGGTGCTGGACGAGCTCGCGCCCAAGGACGTCCTGGCCATCATGCGCGAGTACGACCCTTCGCGCGAATCGGTCGTGAACCTCTTGGTCACGCCCGAGCAGTTCGCGCGCGCCATCGTCATCGAGAAGCGCTACAAGGACCTCACGCACACGCATCTGCGCGGCATGGTGAACTCCATCGTCTTCCGCGAGGACGCCGACCCTGTCGCCTTCCTGACCGCCGTGGGCGACCTGGAAGGCGGCAGCGAGGCCATGGCCAACTACTTCGCCGAGAAGTGGGCCCGCATCGAAGCCTTCGCGCGCACCGGCACCTTCGACACCGTGGAGGAGGACGGCGAGATGCTGTCCGAGCAGGCGCTGCTGGGCTCGGCCTACGCCAGCCCGCGCGTCGAGCGCGAGGAGGTGGCCGACCAGGACTGGATGGAACTGGCCTGGCTGATGCGCTACGAGTGCCCCGACCTGTTCACCGAGATGCTGCTGGTGCTGCGCGCCCAGGCGCGTGCCCACCACCTGGGCGCCGAGGACGAGGAAGAGGCCGGCGAAGAGGACGCGCGCGTGGAAACCAAGGACACCGACCGCGGCCGCAGCACCCCTGCCGCGCGCGAGGACGATGAAGAGTCCGCGATTTGATGACTCTTCCCCGTTTGGCTGGCGCACTTCGTGTAGCCAGCCCATCCCCCCTTCGGGGGCGCCGCCAGCGGCCGGGCAGAGCCCGCTCCGCGGCATCCGCTGACGTGGCCTGCTCCGCGGCCTTCGGAGCAGCGGCTCGCGTGTCGGAGCCGTTCTTCGTGGCCGGTGCGCAGCACCAGGACCTGTGAGATGACTGACTTCCCCGCCCAGGCCGTCGCGCTGTTCGACGAGCGCCCCTTCTTCGAGAGGGCGCTGCAGCACGGCGTGCGCCACGGCATCCTCGTGCCCGAGAAGCTGGCCGCGATGTGCCAGGAGGCGCCCAAGGGCATGGTGCAGATCGCGCGCTACTTCGGCACCGAGTACCTGCGGCCCGACCTCGAACTGGCGCGCGCACGCCTGGTCAACCTCGTGAGCCTGTACCTGGAGGATTCCTGCGGCGGCGATCTGGACCGCGCGGCCCAATCCCTGCGCGACCACAGCCTGCTGTCGCGCTCCAAGGGCGGCTCGGACATGCTCAAGGCGCTGATCGTGATGCCGCAGAGCAGCCACTTCGGCATGCAGGAAGACCGCGTCTTCGAGGACAAGCACATCCCCTTGCTGGCCAGGTGGTCGCTGCGCAGCCTGACCGAGGTGCAGGCCGAGCGCGCCGCGCGCAGCCATGCCGCGACGCTGGTGGAGGCGGCGATCTGGATGGCCGCGCAATTCGGGCTGGACGCCGACGACCTGGAAGACGCCGGCAAGGACGCCGAGGCCGTGCTGCGCACCGCCCTGCTAGTGCACGCCTGCCGGCGCAACGCCATGTCCGACTGGCCCGCCTTCGAGAAGATGGTGCTGGGCCTGCGCAAGAAGTACGCCGATCCAGCCAAGGTGCCCCTGGCCCTGCCCAAGGGCCTGCCGCCCGCCTACGCCGCGGTCGTGCAGTCCGTGCTGGACTCCGTCGTACAGGATTTGCCCCGGATCCTCGACGCCTCGGTCGGCGTGCGCAAGCTTTTCGACCAGACGCCGGCCTTCCTGGGCCGCTACTTCTGGTCCGAGGACCCGCTGGCCGAGATCGAGCACCACGCCCGCAGCACCAGCGCCGTATGGGACAAGGCCACCGAAGGCCACAGCGACGACAGCGCGCTGCTGACGCTGTTCCTGCGCATCGCCACGGGCGGCAGGCACGCCACGCTCATCAGCGAGAAGACCGCGCTGGCCTTGGTCAAAAAGATCCAGAAGTCGGGCCTGGATGCCGAACTGCCGCGCCGGTTCATCGCCGAGCATGCGCCCGCGGATCTGCGCGCCGACTACCTGCAGTTGTGGAACGCCTTCATCGCCGAGGCCGGGCCCGTGCTGCGCAGCGACCAGGTGCACGCCACGGCGGACGCGCTGGCGCTGCTGCGGCGGGAATGCAACGTCGGGGGCTGATGCGTCTTCAGGTGCGGATGGAGTCTGCGACGTTCGCACCCTCCGGCACCGCCCCCACATAACGCCCACGCGGCCGGATCACCTGGGTCACGCCCAGCTGCTCGATGCTGTGCGCCAGCAGCCCCACGCTGCGGGCCGTGGCCATGATGCCAAAGGCCGCGTCGGGCGGCAGGCCGTGGTGCGCGACCAGTGCGGCCAATGCGACATCGACATTGGGCTGCAGGCCCGTGAGCGCGGTCACGCGTTCGATGAAACGCGCGATCACCGGCGGTGGCTCGAAGCGCGCCAGCAGCGCAGCGCCGCGCGGGTCGCCGTCCGGGTACAGGAAGTGGCCGAAGCCGGCGAACGGCTGGCCGGTGGACAGGTAGTGCGCCACCACCTGCTCCTCGCCCAGGCGCTCGACCTCGGCGAACAGCGCACGCACGCGCCCCGAGGCATCGCCGTGCAGCGGGCCTGACAGCGTGGCGAGCCCGGCCAGCAGGCAGGCCGGCAACGAGGCCCCGTTGGATGCCGCGATGCGCGCGGCGAAGGCCGAGCTCGTGAGCTCGTGGTCCAGCAGCAGCACCATGGCCGTGCGCAGCAGCTCGGCCACCACGGGGGTCTGGTTCCAGCCGCGCGCCAGGCGCTGGTGCAATGGTCCGGTGCCCGGCCCGGCACCGAAGGCATCGGCCACCAGGCCCACGAGGCCCTGGCCCTCCTGGTGCAGCACACGCGTGAGACGTCCGCGCGTGGAGTGGCCCGAGGCGGCCAGCTGTGCCAGTGCCGTGAACGCGGCAGCGCGGCCGGCCGGGCCGGCGGGCTTGCCCCCGACCGAAGCGAAGTCCACGGGCTGCTCCGCCTCCCACATCCACTGTGCAGCCTCTTCGAGCGTGGCCGATTCGGCCAGCGCCACGGCATCGCGCCCACGGTAGTGCGGCCTGCCCTTGAAGAAGGCCGTCAGCGCCGTGGGAATGCTGGGCTCGGCACCGAACAAGGTGTTGGTGGCCAGCGTCTCGTGCTTGCGGCCGGCCTGCTTGCGCTTGGCCAGGGCCGCCACGTGCTCGGCGCGGTACAGGCTGCGCCGCGTTTCGGCCGGGTCGGGCATGACCTCCAGCTTGCCGCGGCTCACGTAGGCGTACACGGTCTGCGCGCGCACACCAAGTTGGCGGCACGCCTCGTCCATCGAGATCCAGGAGGACATGGTCCGGGTCGTAGTGACTATATATATTGATTTTATACATCAATATTTACATGTGCATCAACATAAAACTACGATGCGCCACCCTCTGCCAACCGCCCTGCGAATGCCATGAAACCGCGCGTCCTCCAGCTCAATCCCATCCTGATCCCGGCCATCAACGAAGCGCTGGCCGCGCGCTACGAGGTGCACAAGTACTTCGAGCTCAAGGACCCCGCCGGCTGGATGCGCGAGCACGGCGCGACCATCCAGGCCGTGACCACGGGCGGCCACACCGGCATCTCGCGCGCGCTGCTGGAGCAGATGCCCAATCTCAAGGTGGTGGCCGTCAACGGTGTCGGCACCGATGCCGTGGACCTGGCCTACTGCCGCGAACGCGGCCTGCCGGTGACGGCCACGCTGGGCGCCCTCACCGAAGACGTGGCCGACCTGGCCATCGGCCTCTTGATCGCGGCCTGCCGCAACCTCTGCGCGGGCGACCGCTTCGTGCGCGCCGGCCTGTGGGAGGCGAATCCCTCGCCGAGCGCGATCCCGCTGGCGCGCCGCTTCTCGGGCATGCGCGTGGGCATCGTCGGCCTGGGGCGTGTGGGCCGTGCTGTCGCCGTGCGCGCCGCCGCCTTCGGCTGCCCCATCAGCTACACCGACCTGCGCGCCATGGACGACGTGCCCTACACCTTCGTCGCCAACCTGGTGGACCTGGCCCGCGCGTCCGACGCGCTGGTGCTGTGCGCCGCGGCCGACAAGGCCGAAGGCATCGTCAACGCGGCCGTGCTCGACGCGCTTGGCCCGCGCGGCTTCCTCGTCAACGTGGCGCGCGGCCGGCTCGTCAACGAGGCCGACCTGACCGAGGCCCTGGTGGCCGGCCGCATCGCCGGCGCAGGGCTGGACGTGTTCGTCGACGAGCCGCGCGTGCCGCAGGCGCTGCGCGAACACGAACAGGTGACGCTGCAGGCGCACCGTGCCAGCGCCACCTGGGAAACGCGCACGGCCATGGCGCAGATGGTGCTCGACGCCGTCGACCAGGCCCTGGCCGGCCAGCGTCCCACGATGAGCCTGACGACCTGACCCCTACCCCACTTCGGAGACACCCATGATCAAACGCCACCTCCTCATTGCCCTGGGCCTGGCCTTTGCGGCCCCCGTGTTCGCGCAGGGCTTTCCCAACAAGCCGGTCACACTGGTCGTGCCCTTTCCGCCCGGTGGCGGCACCGACACCGGCGGCCGCGTGATCGCCGAGCAACTGGGCCGCCGCTGGGGCCAGCCCGTCATCGTGGAGAACAAGGGCGGCGCGGCCGGCCAGATCGGCGCGGACTACGTCGCCAAGGCGCGGCCGGACGGCTGCACGCTGCTGCTGGGCAACATCGGCACGCAGGCCATCAACCCGCTGCTGTACCCCAAGATGCCCTACGACGCGGACAAGGCCTTCGCGCCCGTCTCGCTCGTGGCCGAACTGCCGCTGGCCATGATGGTCAACCCGGCCGTGCCGGCGAAAACCGCGGCCGAGTTCGTCGCGCTGGCCAAGGCCCAGCCCGGCAAGATGAGCTACAGCAGCTCGGGCGCGGGCGGTGCGCCGCACCTGGCGGCCGAGATGTTCAAGGACCAGACCGGCGCCTTCATCCTGCACGTGCCCTACCGTGGCGGCGGCCCGGCCATCGCCGACCTGCTGGCCGGCCATGTGCAGCTGTCCTTCATGACCGTGCTCGAAGCCTCCGGCCACATCAAGGCCGGCAAGCTGCGCGCACTGGCCGTGACGGGCGACAAGCGCGTGCCCGCCTTCCCGGACGTGCCCACGCTGGCCGAGAAGACGGTGCCGGGCTTCAACGCGATCTCCTGGATCGGCCTGCTCGCGCCCGCCGGTACGCCGCAGGACGTGCAGGACAAGATCGCCGCCGACGTGCGCGCCGTGCTCGCCGACGAAGCGGTGAAGGCCCGCTTCGTGGCCCTGGGCGGCGTGCCGCGCGCCACGACCCCCGCCGAGTTCGCCAAGCTCATCACGGACGACCGCGCGCGCTACGCCCAGATCATCCGCAGTCGCAACATCACGATCGAATGAAATGGGTCCTCCCCCGTTTGGATTTCTCACTGCGTGTAGAAATCCCATCCCCCCCAGGGGGCGCCGCCAGCGGCCTGGCAGAGCCAGTTCCGCGGCGTCTGCTGGCATGGCCTGCTCCGCGGCCTTCGGAGCCGCGGCCTGCAGGCCAGTCCTGTGCAACGCGAGCGGTGCGCTGCGATGAGCGGCTACGTGCTCATGCCGGCGGCACCGGTCACGCTCGCCGTGGCCGGTACCCAGGCCATGTTCCCGGTCAACCGCGTGTTCTGCATCGGCCGCAACTACGCCTGGAGCGCCGGTGAGCCGCGGCCCACCGAAATGCCGGCCTGGTTCATGAAGCCGGCCAGCGCCGTGGTGCCCGCCGAGGGCGAGCTGCCCTACCCTCCGCAGACCACGGAGTTCTGCCACGAGATCGAGCTCGTCGTGGCCATCGGCCTGGGCGGGCGCGGCATCGATGCCGCACAGGCGCAGCCGCACATGTGGGGCTACGCCGCGGGCCTGGACCTCACGCGCCGCGACCTGCAGCGCGAGGCCAAGCGGCTGGGCGGACCCTGGGAGCCTGCCAAGGCCTTCGACCGTTCCGCGCCTTGCACGCCCTTGGTACCTGCCGCGTCCATCGGCCACCCGCGCCGGGGGGCCATCTGGCTCGCCGTGAACGGCACGCAGCGCCAGCGCGCGGACATTTCGGCGCTGCTGTGGCCCGTGCCAGACCTCGTGGCCATGCTGTCGCGCTCGGTCACGCTGCTGCCCGGCGACCTGATCTTCACCGGCACGCCTGCAGGTGTCGGCCCGCTGCAGGTCGGCGACCGCATCACGGGCGGCGTCGCCGGGATCGGCGATTTCTCCATGACCGTCACTTCCGAACCAACATGAACACGACCCCTCCCCGCATCGCGCTCGTCACGGGCGCCGGCAGCGGCATCGGCCGTGCGGCCGCGCTGGGCCTGCTTGAAGACGGCTTCACCGTCGTGCTGGCCGGCCGCCGCGCCGAGCCGCTAAACGCCCTCGTGGACCAGGCAAGCGCCCGCGGCCAGAGCGCACTGGCCGTGCCCACCGACGTGACAGCCCCGGCCAGCGTCGACGCGCTGTTCGCCACCATCGAGAAGACCTATGGCCGGCTCGACGTGCTGTTCAACAACGCCGGCGTGAACGCGCCCGCCGTGCCCATGGACGAGCTGCCGCTGGACAAGTGGTTCGCCGTGCTCGCCACCAACGTGACGGGCGTGTTCCTGTGTGCCCGCGCCGCCTTCGGCCTCATGCGCCGGCAGTCGCCGCAGGGCGGGCGCATCATCAACAACGGCTCGATCTCGGCCCATGTGCCGCGGCCCTTCACGGCGCCCTACACCGCCAGCAAGCATGCCGTGAGCGGCATCACCAAGTCGCTCGCGCTGGACGGCCGCGCCTTCGACATCGTGGCCAGCCAGATCGACATCGGCAACGCGCTGACCGAGCTGTCCGAGCGCATGACGCGCGGCGTGCTGCAGGCCAACGGCCAGACCGCACCCGAACCCATGATGGACGCCAGGCACGTGGCCGATGCGGTGCGCCACATCGCCGCGCTGCCGCTGTCGGCCAACGTGCTGAACATGACGGTGATGGCCAGCGCCATGCCCTTCGTCGGCCGCGGCTGACCCGACCACCACCCCGAGGAGACACACCATGCAACGCAAGACCCTGCTCAAGACCCTGGCCGCCAGCTCGGTGCTCGCCCTGGCGCCCACGCTGGCGTCCGCCCAGGCGTACCCGACCCGGCCGATCAAGATCATCGTGCCGGCCCCGCCCGGCGGCGCCATCGACCTGATCGCGCGCGTGGTCGGCGACAAGCTCGCCACCGCGATGGGCCAGCCCGTGATCGTGGACAACCGGCCCGGCGCCTCCAACAACCTGGGCACCGACGTGCTGGCCAAGTCGCCGCCCGACGGCTACACCATCGGCATCGTGGGCGGCAGCCACAACATCAACAAGTTCCTGTTCAAGAACCTGGGCTGGGATCCGCAAAAGAGCTTCGAGCCCATCGTCTACACGCACGTGGTGCCGCTGGTGTTCGCGATCTACCCGCAGATCCCGGCCAAGACCTTGCCCGAGCTCGTGGCCTGGATGAAGGCGCACCCGGCCGACGCCAAGGTCGCCACCTCGGGGCGCGGCAGCGCGCAGGAGATGGCGGCCGAGATGTTCCGCATGGCCTCGGGCACCGACATGCTGCTGGTGCCCTACAAGGGTTCGTCGGCCGCGCACCCGGACCTGCTGGGCGGGCGCACCGCGTTGTACATCGACACCATCAGCGCCATCCTTCCGCAGGTCAAGGGCGGCAACGTGCGCGCGGTGGCCGTGTCCACGCTCAAGCGCACTTCTGCTCTGCCCGACGTGCCCACCGCCGACGAGCAGGGCCTGAAAGGCTACGACGCCAACACCAACGGCGGCTTCCTGGCGCCGGCCGGCACGCCCAAGCCCATCGTCGACAAGCTCAACGCCGAGATCAACGCGGCCCTGAAGCTGCCCGACGTGCGCAGCAAGCTCGAAGCCGCGGGCATCGAGGTCCAGGGCGGCACGCCACAGGACTATGCGGCGGTCATCCAATCCGACCTGGCGAAGTGGGCCAAGGTCGTGAAGGCGGCCGGCATCCAGCCGGATTGACGCTCAGGCCCCCGCGCTGCGCTGCTTGGCGCGGCGCGAGAACATGTTCAGCACCTCCACCAGCGTGGAGAACGCCATGGCGGCGTAGATGTAGCCCTTGGGCACGTGCACGCCGAAGCCTTCGGCGATCAGCACGGCGCCGATCATGAGCAGGAAGCCCAGCGCCAGCATCACCACCGTGGGGTTCTTGTGGATGAAGTTGGCCAGCGGCTCGGCCGCCAGCAGCATCACCGTCACGGCCACCAGCACCGCGATGACCATGACCGCCAGGTTGTCCGTCATGCCCACGGCCGTCAGGATGGAGTCGATCGAGAACACCAGGTCGAGCAGGATGATCTGCACGATCACCGAGGAGAACGACAGCGCCGCCGTCTGCTTGCCCTTCTCGAACACGCTGCCCGTGGGCACCGGGTCCACGGCATGGTGGATCTCCTTGGTGGCCTTCCAGATCAGGAACAGGCCGCCGGCGATCAGGATCATGTCCTTCCACGAGAACTGGGTCTCGAAGCTGGGCAGGCCGCTGGGGCCGACGTCGCCCTGCCAGCCCAGGTCGAACACCGGCGCCGTCAGGCCCACGAGCCAGGCGATCATGGACAACAGGCCCAGCCGCATGACGAGCGCCAGGCCGATGCCCAGGCGCCGCGCCCGGGCGCGCTGGTTCTCCGGCAGCTTGTTCGACAGGATGGAGATGAAGATCAGGTTGTCGATGCCCAGCACGACTTCCATCACGACCAGCGCCGCGAGCGCGGCCCAGGCGGCGGGGCTGGTGAACAGGGCCTGCAGGCTTTCCATGGTGTGTTCCGGTCGGTGCGACGCGCCGCATCATGCGCCGCGCCGGCACCGGGGCTGCAATAAGCCGGTCGAGGCAGCGGGATTTCATCGGCGTGTCCAGGTCGCAAGTGGTGTTTCGGTGCAAGGGCTGGTCCACGGCGCCTTCCGGTAGACCGGTCGGCTATCGTTCGGGCCGGCCCCACCCTGAAACGGACATCCCATGCCCATCGACACGCTCGCCGTCTGGCACCGACTGGTCTCTACGCGCAACACCCGCGGCCTCGCCGACCTGCTGGCCGACGACGTGGTGTTCCACTCGCCCGTGGTCCACACGCCGCAGGTCGGCAAGCCGGTGACGACCCAGTACCTGGCGGCCGCCTTCCACGTCTTCTTCAACGAGAGCTTCCGATACGTGCGCGAGACCACGGGGCCGTCGTCCGCGGTGCTGGAGTTCCAGGTGGAGATCGACGGCATCGCCGTCAACGGCATCGACAGCTTCCAATGGGACGGCACGGGCCGGATCACCGAGTTCAAGGTCTTCATTCGCCCGCTCAAGGCCATCCAGCTAGTACACCAGAAGATGGCGGCCATGCTGCAGGCGCGCGGGGCCTGACGGCCTGATCTACGCGGCCGCTGACCTGCACAGGCGCACCAGCTGCAGCGCACAGCGCCGGTCGCGCAGCGCTCAGCTGCCCGCCCGGTGTGTGCGCAGGATGGTGCTGGTCATCATGACGCTGTTCGGCACGATCAGCTCTTGTTGCCTGTCGTCGCGCAGCAGGGTAAAGCCCAGCGAGATCGTGGCCACGCGCGCCGTCATCGGGCCCAGGCCTGCGGGCGAGGAAATGCAGATCGTGTCGCCCACGCGCACTTGTCGGTACAGCACCAGCGAGAAGCCCGCGACGAGGTTGCCCAACGTGCTTTGCGCCGCCAATCCAAAGACGACCGAGACCACGCTGACACCCGCCAGCAGCGCCGTGCCCAGCGCCCGCAGTTCCGGAACCAGGTGGGCGTAGAGCACGAAGGCGATCAGGTAGGTCAGCACCTGGGCCAGCGCGCTGGCGAACTGCAGGGCCGTCACGTCCGACAGATGGTGCTCGACGCGGCGGGCGCCGCCGCGGATCAGCAGCACCGCGACCGAGGCCAGCAGAAAGAAGACGATGCCCAGCACCGTCGCACCCAGCAGCGTGCGTGGGTCGATGAGGGCGGACACGGGGTGGTGAAGATGCTCCATGCGGTTCCTTTCTCTGCGAACGGGGCTGCCGGCCTGCGCGTCTGCCCGCGCTCTGGCAGACCACCCCACCGGGCGCAAGCATCGGCGCCGGGCCGGCCCCGGACGGATGATGCCGCGGCACCAGAACCGCATGCCACGGTCCGGTACACCGCGGTCCTGCGGCATGGACCTTGCGAGCGTCGGCCAGAATCCAGCCTCTCCCACCGATGACGAACCCCTTCCCCTTCCTGCGATGAACGCCGTCGCCCAAGTGCTTGCGGCCACGGGCCCGATCTACCTGCTGATCCTGGCCGGCTTCCTGTGCGTGCGCCTGCGCGTGTTCGACGCCACGCAGGTGCGCGTGCTCGGCCGCTTCGCCACACTGATCGCGCTTCCCGCGCTGCTGCTGCGCGCGCTGGCCAGCCGGCCGCTGGGCGAGGTGCTGAGCCCGCGCTTCCTGGCGGCCTACGCAGCCGGCTCGCTTGCCGCGCTGGCGCTGGGCTTCGTCTGGGCCCGCCGCGTGCGGCGCGAGGGCGTGACCAAGGCCGCCATCATGGGCATGGGCATGTCCGGCTCCAACAGCGCCTTCTTCGGTTACCCGATCGCCTCGCAGCTGCTGGGCCCCGCGGCCGGGGTGGCGCTGGCGCTCGTGATGCTGGTGGAGAACCTGCTCATGATTCCGCTCGCGCTGTCGGTGGCCGACAGCGGTGGCGGCTCGGGCAGCGTGCTGCGCCGCCTCGCGGGCCTGGCCCATGCCATGGTGCGCAATCCGCTGGTCGTGGCCATCGCGGTGGGCATCACGGTGTCGGCGCTGGACCTGCCCGTGCCCGCCGTGCTGCACCAGACCATCAACATCGTCGCGGGCAGCGCGAGCCCGCTGGCGCTGTTCGCGATCGGCGGCGCGCTGGTGGGCCTCAAACCCGGCGGCATGCTGGCCGACGTGGCAGCGATCACGCTGGGCAAGCTGGTGCTGCACCCGCTCATGGTGCTGCTGGCCATCACGCTGCTGCCGCCCGTCGACCGCGAACTGGCCAGGGCCGCGCTGGTCTACGCCTGCGTGCCCATGATGAGCGTCTATGCGGTGCTGGCGCAGAAGTACGAGCTCGAGGGCGTCTGTGCGGCCGCGCTGCTGGCCACGATGACGCTGTCCTTCCTGAGCATCAACCTCTGGCTGGCCTGGATCTGAAACTCAGGCCCCAGCGCCCTGCTGCGTGAAGGCCTGCGCCAGGAAGTCGACAAAGCTGCGCACCCGGGCCGAGGTCTGGTGGCGCTGCGGGTAGACGGCGTAGATGTCGGCGTCGGGCGTGGCGTACTGCGGCAGCACCTGCACGAGGCGGCCGCTGCGCAGGTGGTGCTGCACGTCCCATTCGGCGCGCATGACGATGCCGTGGCCGTCCAGCGCCCACTTCACCGCGATCTCGCCATCGTTGGTGGTCAGGCTGCCGCGCGTCTTCACCGCTTCGGGCCGGGCGCCGCGGGCTTTGCCCTTGGCGGGCGTGAGGCGCCACACGCCATAGGCCTCCTCGCCCTGGCGGATGCCGATGCAGTTGTGCGCCGTGAGGTCGTGCGGCACCTTCGGGGTGCCGTGCCGCGCAAGGTAGGCCGGCGCGGCGCACAGCAGCCGGCGGTTGGCGCCGAGGTGGCGCGCGATGACACGGCTGTCCGGCGGCGCACCGAAGCGCACGCAGACGTCGTACAGATCGTCAGTCGGCGCGGGCGGGTTGACCGACAGCTGCAGCTGCACCTGCACCTGCGGATTCTTGCGCACGAAGCGCGAGACCAGCGGCGCCACATGGCTGCGGCCGAAGCCCAGCGTGGCGTTCACGCGCAAGAGGCCCTGCGGCGTGGCCTTGGACAGGCCCAGCAGCTCGCCCAGCCCGTCGATGTCCGCGAGGATGCGGCGCGCATGTTCCAGGGTGAGCTCGCCCTCGGGCGTGAGGCCCATGCGGCGCGTGGAGCGGTTCACGAGCAGCACGCCCAGCCGCGCCTCCATCTGCGCCAGCCGCTTGCTGACAGCCGGCAGCGTCACGCCCAGTTCGCGCGCCGCCGCGCTGAGGCTGGCCGCGCCGGCCAGCGTGGAGAAGAAGCCCAGGTCAGCGGGCTGGATGCCGTGGCCCATGGTGTTGAGCAGAAGTTAAGAATGGATTCACTTTAGCGCCGATCCAGCACCTGGCGTGGTTCTTACAGTCCGTCCATCCACCCACTGCTCCAGAAGGAAACGGACCCATGAAGACCTACAAGATCGCCACCATCCCCGGCGACGGCATCGGCAAGGAGGTCGTGCCGGCCGGCCGCGAAGTGCTCGAGGCAGTGGCGGCCAGCAGCGGCCTGTGTTTCGAGTTCGAGGACTTCGGCTGGGGCGGCGACTGGTTCCGCGCCCATGGCGAGATGATGCCGGCGAACGGCCTGGAAGCACTCAAGGGCAAGGACGCCATCCTGTTCGGCTCGGCCGGCGACCCGCACATCCCCGACCACGTCACGCTATGGGGCCTGCGCCTGAAGATCTGCCAGGGCTTCGACCAGTACGCCAACGTGCGGCCCACGCGCATCCTGCGCGGCATCGACGCGCCGCTCAAGCGCTGCGGCCCGGACGATCTGAACTGGGTCATCGTGCGCGAGAACTCCGAGGGCGAATACTCCGGCGTGGGCGGCCGCGTGCACCAGGGCCATCCGATCGAGGCCGCGACCGACGTGTCCATCATGACCCGCGTGGGCGTGGAGCGCATCCTGCGCTACGCGTTCCAACTGGCGCAGAGCCGCCCGCGCAAGCAGCTGACCGTGGTGACCAAGAGCAACGCGCAGCGCCACGCCATGGTGATGTGGGACGAGATCGCTGCCGAGGTCGCCAAGGGCTTTCCCGACGTGAAGTGGGACAAGGAACTCGTGGACGCCATGACGGCGCGCATGGTCAACAAGCCCGCCACGCTGGACACCATCGTCGCCACCAACCTGCATGCCGACATCCTGTCGGACCTGGCGGCCGCGCTGGCCGGCAGCCTGGGCATCGCGCCCACCGGCAACATCGATCCCGAGCGCCGCTACCCCTCGATGTTCGAGCCCATCCACGGCTCGGCCTTCGACATCATGGGCCAGGGCCTGGCCAATCCGGTGGGCACCTTCTGGTCGGTCGTGATGCTGCTGGAGCACCTGGGCGAACAAGCCGCCGCACAGCGCGTGATGGCCGCCATCGAACAGGTCACGGCCGACCCCCAACTGCACACGCGCGACCTGGGCGGCCAGGCCACCACGGCCCAGGTCACGCAGGCCGTCTGCGCCCTGGTGGCCGGCGGCGCCCAGCGCAAGGCCGCCTGAGCCCGGCGGGCCCTGCGCCCGCGCCCTTCCCGCCCGTCCCCTTCGCGAAGCGGCCGCCAAGCGCTGCGGGGACGGCCTTTGCCCGCTGATTCCTGGAGACATGCATGAACCGCCGCAACACGTTCGCCACGCTGGCCCTGACCCTGGCCTGTGGCATCGCCTCCGCCCAGGCCTTTCCCAACAAGCCGATCACGCTGATCGTGCCCTTCCCACCCGGGGGCAGCTCCGACGCGCTGGCCCGCTCTCTGACCACGCCGCTGTCGCAGGCGCTGGGCCAGCCTGTCATCGTCGAGAGCCGGCCCGGCGCGGGCGCCACCATCGGTGCGGACTTCGTCGCCAAGTCCAAGGCCGACGGCCACACGCTGCTGATGGGCGCCGTGCACCACACCATCGCCACCAGCGTTTACCGCAAGCTGCCCTACGACTTCGAGAAGAGCTTCGCGCCCATCACTACGGTGGCGCTGGTGCCCAACGTGCTGGTGGTCAACGCCAAGTCAACGGCCACCGACGTGAAGGGCCTGATCGCGCTGGCCAAGGCCGCGCCGGGCAAGGTGGCCTACGGCTCCAACGGCAACGGCACGGTGCAGCACCTGATCGGCACGCAGTTCTCGGGCCTGGCGGGCGTGGAACTCGTGCACGTGCCCTACAAGGGCAGCGCGCCGCTGACCACTGACCTGCTGGGCGGGCAGATCGACCTCTCGTTCGACACGCTGACGCCCCTGGTGCAGCACATCAAGGGCGGCAAGCTGCGCGCGCTGGCCGTGACCACGGCCAAGCGGTCCAGCACCCTGCCCGATGTGCCCACGCTGGCCGAGTCCGGCATGCCGGGCTTTGACCAGGGCACCTGGTTCGGCATCCTCGCGCCCGCGGCCACGCCCAAGGAGCTTGTGGCCAAGCTCAACACCGAGATGGTCAAGATCATCCATTCGGCCGAGTTCAGGAAGCGCATGGAAGAGATCGGCGCCGAGCCCGTGGGCGACACGGCCGAGCAGATGGCCGCGCGCATCCAGGGCGACACGGCCAAGTACGCCAGGCTCGTGAAGGACGCCAAGGTGGCGATCGAGTGAGCGCGGCGGATACGGAGATCAGTACCCGACCGTGAAGCGCCGCCGCGCGTGCTGCGGCCGCTCGATCTCGTCGGCCAGCGCGATGGCGAAGTCTTCCATCGAGATGTGGCTGTTGCCCTGCGCATCCACCAGCAGCTGGTCGCCGCCCAGGCGGAACTGGCCGGTGCGCTCGCCCGGCGCGAACAGCGCCGAGGGCGACAGGAAGGTCCAGTCCAGCTCCTTCTCGTCACGCAGCGCCTGCAGGAACACGCGGCCGGCACCGGCCTCGGCCTTGTACGCGTCCGGGAACTGCGGGGTGTCGATCAGCGCCACGCCAGGCGCGACCTCCAGGCTGCCGGCGCCGCCGACCACGGCGATGCGCGGCACGCCGGCCTGCCTGGCCGCCGCAAGCAGCGTGGCGGCATCGATGCCGCCGACGAAGCGCGTGGCGCTGATTACCACGTCGTGGCCCTGGAGCAGCGGCGCCAACGTGGCGGCATGCGTGGCGTCGGCCGCCACCAGCGTGAGGCCGGAGCGAGCTGTGGCCTTGGACGGATCGCGCGCGATGCCGGTCACGCTGTGGCCGCGCGACAGCAGTTCATTGGCGATGCGGGAGCCGGCGTTGCCGGTGATGCCGAGGATGGCGATCTTGGACATGGATGAATCTCTTTTTCGGAGGTGAATGGGGCGGGACGCATCCCGTGCCCGGCATCGTAGGTTGCTTCCTTCGATTCAAAAACCGCCTACGATGCAATGCTTTGTTGCACCATTCGATGAAATCATGGACCGCCTGACCGCCGCGGAGGTGTTCGTTCAGATCGCCGAGCGCGGCAGCATGGCTGCGGCCGCCACGGCGCTGGACATGTCGCGCGCCATGGTCACGCGCTACCTCGCGCAGATGGAGCAGTGGGCCGGCGCGCGGTTGCTGCACCGGACCACCCGCCGGCTCAGTCTCACCAGTGCGGGCGAGCAGGCGCTGGCCCACAGCCGCCAGCTGCTCGCCGTGGCGCGCGAACTGCCGCGCGTGGCCGAAGACGAACGCCAGGCCGACCCGGTGCGCGGCCTGCTGCGCCTGGCCTGCGCGCAGTCGCTCGCGCAGGAGGTGCTGGCGCCCGCGGCGGCGGTGTTCCTGCAGCGCCATCCGCTCGCGGCCATCGATTTCCGCGTGGATTCGCGCGCCGTGAACCTGGTCGAGGAGCGCATCGACCTGGCCATCCGCATCAGCAACCAGCTGGAGCCTGGCCTGGTCGCGCGCCGGCTGGCCGACTGCGCCTCGGTGGTCTGCGCTTCGGCCGACTACCTGTCCCGCCACGGCACACCGCAGCGGCCCGAGGACCTGGCCGCGCACCGCTGTCTGACCTACTCCTACTTCGGCCGCAGCGTTTGGGAGTTTGCCGACGCCCAGGGCCGGCCCGTCGGCGTGCCTGTGGGCGGTCCGCTCAGCGCCAACGAGACCCAGGTGCTGCTGGCGGCCGCAGCGCAGGGCGTGGGCATCACGCTGCAGCCGCTCTATGCCGCAGCGCCGCTGCTGGCGGAGGGCCGGCTTCAGCCCCTGCTGCCACGGTGGGTACCGCAGGCGCTGGGGGTGCATGCGCTGTACCAGCCGCAGCGCCGCGTGCCGCCGCTGCTGCGCGCGCTGCTGGATTTCCTGCTCGCGTGGTTCGGCGACCATGCCCGTTGGCCACACGACGGCACGCCGGGGGCCGAACGCGGCGGCACGGAAGCCGCAGCGGGCCGCTGATCCTGGCCATTTTCGACAATTTGTCCACAAGACGGTGGTAGTCTGCGGGCTGCGGCGTTTACAAATCGCAACAATCCCGGTCTTCGCGCATTTGCGCCCCGCCCCATGCTGTTCACCTCGGCCACGTTCGCCTTCCTGTACCTCCCGGTCGTCCTGGCAGGCTTCTTCGCCTTCGGTCGCGTGGCACCTGCGGCAGCAGCGCTGTGGCTGCTCGGCGCATCGCTGTTCTTTTATGGGTACTGGATGCCGGAGTTCACCCTGCTCCTGCTCGCGTCCATCGCCGGGAATTTTTTCGTCGGCCAACGCATCGCGGCGCACGGGGGTCCTGCGCGGGCATGGCTCATCGCCGGCATCGCGCTGAACCTGGGCCTGCTGGCGTACTTCAAGTACGCCAATTTCTTTCTGAACAACCTCAACGCGGCACTGGGGATGGACTGGACGATCGGACGGGTGGTGCTGCCCATCGGCATCTCGTTCTACACCTTCACGCAGATCGCCTACCTCGTCGACACCTGGCAGGGCAAGGTGAAGGAGGTCCGACCCGTCCACTACGGCCTGTTCGTGACCTACTTTCCGCACCTGATCGCCGGCCCGGTGCTGCACCACGGTCAGATGATGCCGCAGTTCGCCAACCCGGCCGTCTACCGCTTCGATGCCGCGCACTTCAGCGCCGGCATGGCGATCTTCTGCATCGGACTGTTCAAGAAGGTCGTCCTGGCCGATGGCATTGCGCCGTATGCGGACGCCGTCTTCGGTCCCGTCGATGGCGGCGCCCATCCCAGCGGCGCGGAAGCCTGGATGGGCGCCCTGGCGTACACGCTGCAGCTGTACTTCGATTTTTCCGGCTACTCCGACATGGCCATCGGGCTGTCCTGGATGTTCAACATCCGGCTGCCCTTCAACTTCGACTCGCCCTACCAGGCGATCAGCATCAGCGACTTCTGGCGACGCTGGCACATCTCGCTGTCGACCTTCCTGCGCGACTACCTGTATGTGCCGCTCGGCGGCAACCGCAAGGGCAGCGTCCGCCGCTACGTCAACCTGGCGCTGACGATGGTGCTGGGCGGGCTATGGCACGGGGCGAACTGGTCCTTCGTCCTGTGGGGCGCGCTGCACGGCGGCTACCTCATGGTCAACCACGGGTTTCGCGCGCTCACAGGGCGCCTCGGATGGCAGTCGGCGCTGGACGCCAGCCGGACCGCCAGCGTGGCAGGCTGGGCGCTCACCATGCTGGCGGTCGTGATCGCCTGGGTGTTCTTCCGCGCCGAGACGCTGGCGGGCGCCTGGCGCATGCTGCAGGCCATGGGCGGCCAGGTCGCGGTGACGACAGACCCCGGGGTGCTGTGGTGGAACGCGGGCCTGCACGCCCGGGTGGCGGCGCTCTGGTGCATTGCCCTGGGCGCAGCCGCAGCGTGGCTGCCCAACAGCAACCGCATCGGCACGTTCCTGCTCCAGTGGACGGCCGATCAACCACGCGGGCGTGCCGCGCTGGCCGGGGCCGCCACGGCGGGCGCCATCGGTCTCATCGTCCTGAACACCACGCGCAGCTCCGTCAGCGCCTTCATCTACTTCAACTTCTGATGGCCCGTCCGATCTCCTTCTTCGCCCTGGGCGTCGCGGCCCTGGTGCTGCTCGCGGAGCTGGTGCTGCGTCTGCTGCCCGTGTCGACGGCGACGATGACGGGGTACCACCACGACCCGGATCAACTGACCTATCCGCCGGGCCACCACTGGACCATGTCCACGGGCTGGGACCTGCGCAACGCCCAGCACCTCGTCGCGAACAACTGGGGCTTCGCTGCAGACCACGACTTCGGTCCGGACGCGCGTGCCGTGGCGCTGATCGGCGACAGCTACGTCGAGGCCTCCATGTTGGCGCCCGCGGACCGCCCCGCGGCACAGCTCCAAGCCATCCTCGGCGACGGCCGGCCGGTCTTCGCGCTCGGAACACCGGGCACGGCGCTGCTGGACTACGCCCAGCGCCTGCGCCTCGCGCAGGACCGCTTCGGCGTGCGCGATGCAGTGCTGATGCTCGAACGCTTCGATGCACGCCAGGCACTGTGCGGCTCCGGCAACGTCGTCAGCCGGTGCCTGGACCCGGTGACCTTGCAGCCCCGCATCGAGCGCCTGCCCCCGCCAGGCTGGCTCACCCGCGTGCTGCGGCATTCGGCGCTCGCGCAGTACCTCAAGAGCCAGCTGCGGTTCCGCCCCGCTGCGCTGGCCGAGGCCATGTTCACGCGCGCCACACCCGAGCCCGCCGCCGCCCGCACGCACGGCGCCACGGCACCGCCCACGGCGCAGGAAGCCGCGCACACGCGGGCCATGGTCGACGCGGTGGTGGAGAACTTCTTTTCCACACTGGCGCCAGTTTCGATGCGCCACCTGGTCTTCGTGGTGGATGGCGGCCGCGGCGGGGCGCACCAGCACGATGGGCTGGTCGGTCTGGAGCGCGCGCACCTGATCGCGCGCTTGCGCGAGCGCGGCGCGCTCGTGCAGGACATGGCACCCGTCTACGCGGCGCATGCGGCGCGGTCCCAGCGCTCCCTTGCCGTCGGTCCGCACGACGACCACCTCAATCCTCTGGGCGTGCAGCTGGCCATGCAGGAGGCTGCCGCGGCGCTGCGGTTGCCCGCGTCCGCCACCGGCGACTGAACACGCCGTGCGCGGGCCGCCTGCACCTGCCCCTGCGCCTGTGCCGCCGACCCGGCGCCGGCGCGGCAGCTTGATGCGGCGGCGTCCCCGGTTCGGCGCGCCGCACCACGCCGGCACTGGCCGTGCGCTGATCAGCGCGCGCTCTTGGCGAGTTGCTCGACGGCCTGCAGCGTGCGCGCCACATGCGCCTCGGGGTCGGCGCCGTGGTGCGTGAAGACAATCCTGCCGTCCCTGGCGATCACGTAGGAGATCCGGTCGGCCATGTCGGCGCGCCAGGACGAGCGCGCGTCATAGGCCTCGATGGTCTTGGGACTGGCGCCGGCCACGGCGAACTTGTCGCGGCAGGCCTCGACCGAGAAGCGCTTGAGCGTGTCGATGCTGTCGCCCGAGACACCGACCACGGTGGCGCCCAGTGCGGCAAAGCGCTCGCTGGCCTCGGCGAACAGGTGCGCCTCCACCGTGCAGCCCTGCGTGAAGGCCTTGGGGAAGAAGTACAGCACCACCGGGCCCTTGGCCAGCGCCTCGGTCAGCTGAAAGCGGAAGGTCTTGCCGCCCAGCGCCGCGTCCGCGGCGAACGGCGGCGCTGTGTCGCCGGGCCGGAGCGCGGCTTGCGCGGCGGACAGGGACAGGGCGCAGGCGGCGAGCACAAGCGCGCGGCGCCTTGACAGTCTCAGGTTCACGGGCTTCTCCGGTGGACGAAGCGGCCAGTGTGCCAGCCCTGCGATGCCCCTGTGCTCAGACATCGAACTTCACGCCCTGCGCCAGCGGCAGCGCGCGCGAGTAATTGACGGTGTTGGTGGCGCGCCGCATGTAGGTGCGCCAGGCGTCCGAGCCGGACTCGCGGCCGCCGCCCGTCTCCTTCTCGCCACCGAAGGCGCCGCCGATCTCCGCGCCCGAGGTGCCGATGTTGACGTTGGCGATGCCGCAGTCCGAGCCGCTGGCCGACAGAAAGCGCTCGGCTTCGCGCAGGTCATTGCTGAAGATCGCGGACGACAGGCCCTGCGGCACATCGTTCTGCAGCGCGATGGCCGCATCGAAGTCGGTGTAGGCCAGCACGTAGAGGATGGGCGCGAAGGTTTCGTGGCGCACGGTGTCGGTCTGCGCCGGCATGTCGGCGATGGCCGGGCGCACGTAGAAGGCCTGCGGGAGTTCGTCGTCCAGCACGCGCTCGCCGCCCGTCACCGCCCCACCCTCGGCGCGCGCCGCGGCCAGCGCGGCCTGCATGGCCTCGAAGGCCTGGCGGTCGATCAGCGGGCCGACCAGCGTGCCGGCATCGAGCGGGCTGCCGATGGGCAGCTTGGCGAACGCCGCCTTGAGCCGGGCCACGAGCGCATCCTTGACGCTGGCGTGCACGATGAGCCGGCGCGTGCTCGTGCAGCGCTGCCCGGCCGTGCCCACGGCCGCGAAGGCGATGCCGCGCACCGC
The DNA here is from genome assembly GCF_007677875.1 of Variovorax boronicumulans. GTDB lineage: Bacteria > Pseudomonadota > Gammaproteobacteria > Burkholderiales > Burkholderiaceae_C > Pseudorhodoferax > Pseudorhodoferax boronicumulans_A. The sequence goes on from NZ_VEDO01000026.1 coordinate 23,946, forward strand.
GAGATCCAGGTCGGCACTCGGCGTGACGATCACGGCGTTGTTGCCGCCCAGCTCCAGCAGCGAGCGGCCGAAGCGCTGCGCCACGCGCGGGCCCACGGCGCGGCCCATGCGCGTGCTGCCCGTGGCCGAGACCAGCGCCACGCGCGCGTCGTCGACCAGCGCCTCGCCGGTCTCGCGCAGGCCCACGACGACCTGGTTCAGCTGTGCCGGCGCCTGGCCGAAACGCTGCGCAGCGCGTTCGAAGATGGCCTGGCAGGCCAACGCGGTCAGCGGCGTCTTCTCCGAGGGCTTCCAGACCACGGCGTTGCCGCAGACCAGCGCCAGCGCGGCGTTCCAGGCCCACACCGCCACCGGGAAGTTGAAGGCCGTGATGACGCCCACCACGCCCAGCGGATGCCAGGTCTCCATCATGCGGTGGCCGGGCCGCTCGGACGCGATGGTCAGGCCGTAGAGCTGGCGCGACAGGCCGACCGCGAAATCGCAGATGTCGATCATCTCCTGCACCTCGCCCAGGCCTTCGGTCAGTATCTTGCCGGCCTCGATGGAGACCAGCTCGCCCAGTTGCGGCTTGGCCGCGCGCAGCTCCTCGCCGAGCAGGCGCACGAGTTCGCCGCGCTGGGGCGCCGGCACGTCGCGCCAGGCCAGGCTGGCCGTGCGGGCCATGCCGATGGCGGCGGTCACTTCGGACGGACCTTCGATGGCCAGTTCGGCCACCAGGCTGCCGTCCACGGGCGAGCGGACCGCGAGCGGGCCGGCACTCAGCAGCGCGGGGTCCACGCCCAGCGCGGACAGGAGGGAGAGGCTGCGTTGTTTCAGGTCGGGCATGGTGCGGCAACAAGGCGGTGGTGGTCCCGCTCTTGTACCCGACCTCGGCCCGCCCTGGCAGACTCAGCGCTGCTGGCCCCAGCGGCGCACGGTCAGCCGCTCCAGCGTGGCGAAGCCCAAGGTCTCCACCGCGAGGCCGATCAGCACCACGGTCACCAGCCCGGCGAACACCTTGTCCGTGTACAGCTCGTTGCGGTTCTGGAAGATGTACCAGCCCAGCCCGCCCTGCCCCGAGCTTGCGCCGAACACGAGCTCGGCTGCGATCAGCGTGCGCCAGGCGAAGGCCCAGCCGATCTTCAGGCCCGACAGGATGGCCGGCAGCGCGGCCGGCACCAGGATCTGCAGCGCATAGCGCAGTCCGCGCAGGCCGTAGTTGCGCCCGGCCATGCGCAGCGTCTCGGGCACGCCCTGGAAGCCCGCGAAGGTGTTGAGTGCCAGCGGCCACAGCACCGAATGGATCAGCACGAAGACCAGGCTGCCGCGGCCCAGGCCGAACCACAGCAGCGCCAGCGGCAGCAGCGCGATGGCCGGCAGCGGGTTGAACATCGACGTCAGCGTGGACAAGAGGTCGCGGCCCAGTTGCGTGGACACGGCCAGCAGCGTCAGCGCGAAGGCCAGCAGCACGCCGGCCACGTAGCCCTGCAGCAGCACCGACAGCGAAATGCCCACGCGGCCTAGCAGTTCGCCGCTGGCGAAGCCTTCGAGCAGCGCCCGCATCGTCGCGCTGAAGGTGGGCAGCAGCAGGTCGTTGTCCTGCCAGCGTGCGAGCAGCTCCCACAGGATGGCCAGCACGGCGAGGATCAGGCCCTTGCGCAGCCAGGCCTGCTGCCACAGGCGCGTGGAAAGGGGCAGCGCGCGTTCCACGCTGCCCTCGGTGTAAGGCTGCAGCGGCCACTCGGCCTCGGGCCGCACGGGAGGGGTCAGCGCGTTCATGCAGTCTTCTCTTCTTCGAACAACAAATGGTGGATGCGCTGTGCCGTGGCCTGGAATTGCGCGCCACCCGTGCTCTGCAAGTCGAAGGCGTGGCTGTTGATCTCGGCGCGCATGCGGCCCGGGTGCGGCGACAGCAGCGCAATGCGGCTGCCGACCACCAGGGCCTCCTCGATCGAGTGCGTGACGAACAGCAGCGTGAAGCGCACCTCGTCCCACAGCGCGAGCAGTTCCTCCTGCATCTTGCGGCGCGTGAGCGCGTCCAGCGCCGCAAAGGGCTCGTCCATGAGCAGCACGCGCGGCTGCATGGCCAGCGCGCGGGCGATGGCCACACGCTGCTTCATGCCGCCCGACAGCTGGTGCGGATGCACGTCGGCGAACTTGGCGAGGCCCACCTTGTCCAGGTAGTGCAGCGCGCGTTCGGCGGCCTCCTTGCGGCCCAACGTGCGCGAGGCCAGCAGCGGGAACATCACGTTCTCGCGCACGGTCTTCCAGGGCGGCAACTGGTCGAATTCCTGGAACACGACGATGCGGTCCGGGCCCGGCGCCGTGACGCGCTTGCCGTCGAGCCGGATCTCGCCCTCCACGGGCGCGATGAAGCCCGCGATCGCCTTGAGCAGCGTGGACTTGCCGCAGCCCGACGGGCCCAGCAGAACGTACCGCTCGGCCGCGTGCACGTCGAAGCCCACCCGGTGCGTGGCGCGCACCACGCGTTCGGGTGTGCGGTATTCCAGGCTCAAGCCGTCGACCTGCAGCAGCGCGCTGCCATCGGTCTGGCGCGCGGCCTGCGCGGGCGCCACGGGCCCCGGGGCCCGCAGCGCGGAACTCGCCGCGGAATGGCGCAACATGGGAACAGCCAGGTGCATGGCCATCTCAGGAACCGGGCCGCGCCCAGGCCTCTTCGAAGAAGTAATCCTTCCAGGAACCGGCCTGGTTCTTCAGCACGCCGAGCTTGTGCAGCTCCTGCGCGTACACGATGCTGCGCTGGGGCGACACCGTGAAGTCGTTCTCGGGGTCTTCCACGATCTGGCGCACCAGGGCCGGCGCCAGCTTGGACTTCTGCACGCGGATGAAGATGTCGGCGGCCTTGGCCTTGTCGGCCTTGACGATCTGCTCGGCCTCCACCAGCGCGTTGTAGAAGGCCTGCGTGGTCTTGGGGTTCTGCTCGCGGAACTTCTGCGTGGTGTAGAGCACGTTGAAGGTGGCCGGCCCGCCCAGGATGTCGTAGCTGCTGATGAGCTTGCGCACCTTGGGGTTCGCGGCCAGCGCCTGGTAGTAGAACGGCGCGCTCGAGAAGTGCGTGCTGATCTCGGTGCCGCCCGAGACCAGCGCGGCCGTGGCCTCGGGATGCGGCAGGCTCACCGAGATCTCGTCGAAGCGCTTGAAGTCGTCCTTGCCGAACAGCCGCGCCGTCTCGATCTGCAGCGTGCGCGACTGGAAGCCCACGCCGGCGGCCGGCACCGCGATGCGGTCCTTCGGGCCCAGGTCCTTGAGCGATCGGACCTCGGGGTTGTTGGTCAGCAGGTGGTTGGGCAGCGAGCCCAATGCGGCCAGCGCCTTGACGTTCTGGCGGCCCTTGGTGCGGTCCCACAGCGTCAACATGGGCGGCACGCCGGCCGAGACCACGTCCAGAGAGCCGGCCAGCAGGGCCTCGTTCATGGCCGTGGCGCCCGAGATGCTGGCCCACTCGACGGCGACCTCCTGGCCCAGCGCCTTGCCGTGCTTCTCGATCAGTTGCTGGTCGCGTGCCACGTCCAGCAGCAGGTAGGCGATGCCGAACTGCTGGGCGATGCGGATCTTGCCTTCGGCCTGGGCCGCACCCGTGGACAGCGCCAGGGCGGCGGCCAGGGCGGCGCCGGCGGCGAGTGTTCTTCTGCGCAGGCGCATCTCAGTTCGCCTGGGCGCTGTGCGCGTCGTCGAAGAAGTAGTCGCGTGCGGACGCGGGCTTGTTCTTGATGGCGCCCGCGCGGTGCATGAACTCCGCCAGCGCGTACGTGTTCTGCGGCGCGGTCGTGAACTGCACCTCGGGGTTCTTGATGATCGACAGCAGCAGCGCGCGGTCGGTCTTGGCGCCCGAGACCTTGAGGTAGATGTCGGCGGCCTGCTCGGGCCTGGCGGCGATGAACTGCGCGGCCTCGTTCAGCGCCTCGATGAAGGCCTTGTAGGTCTTGGGGTTCTCGCTGCGGAACTTCTCGGTGGCGTAGAGCACCGTGGCCGAGGATGGTCCGCCCAGCACGTCGTAGGACTTCAGCACCACGCGGGCCTGCGGGTTGCCGGCCAGCTCCTGCTCCTGGAACGGCGGGTTGCCGAAGTGGCCCGTGATCTCGGTGCCGCCCTTGATGATGGCGGCGGCCGCGTCGGGGTGCGGCACGGCCACGCTGATCTTGTCGAGCTTGGCGAAGTCCTTGTCGCCCCAGAGCTTGGCGGAGGCCAGCTGCAGCACGCGCGACTGCACCGACACGCCCACGGCCGGCACGGCGATGCGGTCCTTGTCCGTGAAGTCGGCGATCGTCTTCACGTTCGGGTTGTTGGTGACGAGGTAATACGGGAAGTTGCCCAGCGAGGCCACGCCCTTGACGTTCTGGCGGCCGCGGGTGCGGTCCCAGATGGTCAGCAGCGGTCCCACGCCGGCGCCGGCCACCTCGATGTTGCCGGCCAGCAGCGCGTCGTTGACGGCCGAACCGCCCGACAGCTTGACGAACTCGACGTGGATGTCCACGCCGGCCGCCTTGCCGTGCTTTTCGATGAGCTTTTGCTCCTGCGCCACGTTGAGCAGCAGGTAGACGATGCCGAACTGCTCGGCGATGCGGATGCGACCTTCCGCGTGGGCGGCCAGGCTGCCGGCGAGCAGCGCGGCGCCGGTGGCGAGCGTGGCGAGGCGGCGGGTGATGCGGTGCATGGTGGGCGATCTCCAGGGTGAGCGAAGCCTGCCCACGCCGCGGCGTGGGCAAAAAAAAGACGGGAACGGACGGGATCAGAAGGGCTGGTCGCCCTCGATCGTGGTGCGGTAGAGCTTGCGGCGTTCGCTGTCGGGCGTGCCGGCCGCCAGGTGCAGCACCGAGCGGTTGTCCCAGAACACGATGTCGTGCGGCAGCCACTGGTGGCGCAGCTGGAATTCGGGCTTCGTGCTGGCCGCGAACAGCAGCTCCAGCAGCGCACGGCTCTCGTTCTCGGGCAGGCCGACGATCTTCGTCGTGAAGTGCTCGCTGACGAACAGCGCCTTGCGGCCGGTCTCGGGATGGGTGCGCACGACCGGGTGCACGACCGGCTTCACCTCGTCGAGCTGGGCCTGCGTGAGCGCGGGGCGCCAGGGGCTGCGCGCGCGCAGTTCCTCGTACTTGGCCAGGTAGCTGTGCTCGGCCTTCAGCGTGGCGATGCGCGCCTTCACGGGCTCGGGCAGCGCCTCGTAGGCCGCATGCTGGTCGGCGAACAACGTGTCGCCGCCTTCGTTCGGCAGTTCCTGCGCGTGCAGCAGCGAGCCCAGGCTGGGCTTTTCCTTGTACGACAGGTCCGAGTGCCAGTAGTGGCCCGCATCGCCCAGGCCGATGGGCTGGCCGTCGACCTTGATGTTGGAGACGATCAGCACCTCGGGATGGCCTTCCAGCTGGAACTTCTTCTGCACGTGGATCTGCAGCGGGCCGAAGCGGCGTGTGAAGGCCACGTGCTGGGCCGGCGTGATGCGCTGGTCGCGCAGCACGAGCACATGGTGGTCCAGGTGGGCGCGGTGCAGGCGTGCGAAGTCGGCGTCGTTGAGCGGCTGGGCGAGGTCCAGCCCCAGCACCTCGGCGCCGAAAGGCGCATCGAGGCGGCGCACCTCGAAGGCCTGGGCGGGTGCATCGGACAGGGCGGGGGAATCGAGCAAGGCGGACATGGATGGGCAACAAGAGGCTACAGCGTGCAGCGATGCGTCGCACTGTAGGCCGCCCACGCGCAACGACCAACGATTGTTTATTTGCTTGCTTATGCGAAAAACTTCTGTGCAAGCCGTCTTGAACGCACAAGCGTGTTTTGCGCATGCGCACATGCGCAGAACGCTTTACGCAGCCGCATCCGGGCGCATTGCCTGCGCCAGGTAGGGCGCGGTGGCGCTGCCACGCTGTCGGGCCACCTGCTGCGGCGGGCCGGCCGCGACGATGCGCCCGCCCTGCGGCCCGGCCCCCGGCCCCATGTCGATCAGCCAATCGGCCGCGGCGGCCACGCGCATGTCGTGCTCCACGGCGACCACGGTGTTGCCTGCGGCCACGAGCTTGTCCAGCTGCGCGAGCAGCCGGTCCACATCGGCCGGGTGCAGGCCGGTGGTCGGTTCGTCCAGCACGTAGAGCGTGCGGCCGTTCTGCGGTCGGTGCAATTCGGTGGCGAGCTTGATGCGCTGGGCCTCGCCGCCGCTCAGCTCGGTCGCGGGCTGACCCAGCCGCAGGTAGTTGAGGCCGATGTCGCGCAGCACTTCCAACGGGCGCAGCACGGCGGGCTCCTTGGCAAAACGCGCGCAGGCCGCGTCCACGGTGAGGTCCAGCACGTCGGCGATGGTGAGCCCTTCCCAGGTCACCTCCAGCGTCGCCGCGTTGTAGCGCTTGCCCTGGCAGTCGGGGCAAGGCGCGTAGACGCTGGGCAGGAACAGCAGTTCCACGCTCACGAAACCCTCGCCCGCGCAGGTCGCACAGCGGCCCTTGGCCACGTTGAACGAGAAGCGGCCGGCATCGAAGCGGCGCCGGCGGGCCTGCGGCGTGGCCGCGAACAGCTTGCGCACGGCGTCGAACAGGCCGGTGTAGGTGGCCAGGTTGGAGCGCGGCGTGCGGCCGATGGGCCGCTGATCGACCTGCACCACGCGCGCGACATGCGCCATGCCTTCGTCGATGCGGCCCTGCACCGGCGGCAAAGCGGCCTGCGCCGTGTCGTCGCCCTCGGCCGCGGCAGTGTCCTCCTCCTGCGGCTCAGCCGGCGCATGCAGCTGGCGGCGCGCCAGTTCGAGCAGGCCCTGGCTGACCAGGCTGGACTTGCCCGAGCCCGAGACGCCCGTGACCACGCTCAGGCAGCCGATCGGGAAGTCGGCGTCGACACCGTCCAGGTTGTGGTGCCGCAGGTCGCGCAGCCGCAGCCAGGCACGCGGTGCGCGCACCTGGCGTGGCGCCGGCGCGTGCGCCGGATCCGGGAACAGGTAGGGCCGCGTCTGCGAGCGCGCGACGCCTGCCAGCCCGGCGGGCGGGCCGCTGTAGAGCACCTCGCCGCCCTGGCGGCCGGCCGCCGGCCCCACGTCCACGAGCCAGTCGGCCGCGCGCATCGTGGCCACGTCGTGCTCGACCACGAACAGCGTGTTGCCGGCGGCCTTGAGCCGGTCCAACGCCTCGTGCAGCGCCGCGCCATCGGCCGGGTGCAGACCGGCGGAGGGCTCGTCCAGCACATAGACCACGCCGAACAGCTCGGAGCCGATCTGCGTCGCCAGCCGCAGGCGCTGCAGTTCGCCGGCCGACAGGCTGGGCGTGGCGCGGTCCAGCGAGAGATAGCCCAGGCCTAGGCTCTGCAGCGTCTGCAGCCGCCCGAGGATCTCGCCGGCCAGGCGCTGGGCTGCCAGGATCTTCTCCTGCGAATCGTCCGGCGTGCGCAGCACGTCGTCCGCGCCCGCGTGGCGCGGGTTGGCGTGCGCAGGCCGGTGTGCGCCCCGGTGGGTGGCCGCAGTCGCCGGCAGCCCCTGGGCCGCGGGCGCCAGGCACTGCGCCAGGTCGGCCAGCGGCATGGCGCCCAGCGCGGCGATGTCGTGCCCGGCGAAGCGCACGGCCAGTGCCTCGGGCTTGAGCCTGCGGCCCGCGCACAGGCTGCAGGGCGCGCTGACCATGTAGGCGGCGACACGCTTGCGCATGGACGCACTCGGGCTGTTGGCGAAGGTCTGCAGCACGTGGCGCCGCACCCCGGTGAAGGTGCCCATGTAGCTGGGCGCCATCTTGGCCTTCACCGCTGCGCGCACCTCGGCGCGGTCGAAGCCGGCATAGACCGGCACGGTGGGCTGCTCGTCGGTGAACAGGATCCAGTCGCGCGTGCGCTGCGGCAGTTCGCGCCAGGGCTTGTCGACGTCGTGGCCCAGCGTGGTCAGGATGTCGCGCAGGTTCTGGCCCTGCCAGGCGGTCGGCCAGGCGGCCACGGCGCGCTGGCGGATGCTCAGGCTGTCGTCGGGCACGGCCGAGCGCTCGGTCACGTCGTAGACGCGGCCTAGGCCATGGCATTGCGGGCAGGCGCCCTGCGGCGTGTTGGGCGAGAAGTCCTCGGCGAACAGCATGGGCTGGCCGGCCGGGTAATGGCCCGCCCGCGAGAACAGCAGCCGCAACAGGTTGGAGACGGTGCTGACGCTGCCGACCGAGGAGCGTGCCATGGGCGTGCCGCGTTGCTGCTGCAGCGCGACGGCGGGCGGCATGCCCTCGACCGCGTCGACCTGCGGAATGCCGGCCTGGTCGACGAGCCGGCGCGCGTAGGGCGCGATGGAATCGAGGTAGCGCCGCTGCGCCTCGGCGAACAGCGTGCCGAAGGCCAGCGAGGACTTGCCCGAGCCGGAAATGCCCGTGAAGACGACGAAGGCGTTGCGCGGGATGTCGACGTCGACGTTCTTGAGGTTGTGCTCGCGCGCACCGCGCACGCGCACGAAGCCCTGGGCGTTTTCGGCGGGCGCGCCGGCGCGCGGCGACATGGCTCGGGATGTTCTTGCCAATGGATGGATCCTCGGTTCTGTATCCGCACAGTGTGGCGGGCTGTCCCGCCCGGTCCAGCCCACGCCAGGCCGAACTGCTGTCGGCCGGCTTCCCGCTGCATTGGACAAGCGGCTGCGGATTTGTCCTGCACGGCGCGCGCATCCGGCCCCTTACGTTCGAACCCAAGGCATTTCAGGAGCAGCACATGAGCGACAGGAGCAAGGCGGCCACCGGCGTGGGCGCGGTGGCGGGTGGATTGGCCGGGGGGGTCGCCGGCGCGGCCGCCGCAGGCGCGGCGGTGGGCGGTGTGGCCGGTCCGGTCGGCGCCGCAGCGGGCGCCGTGGCTGGCGCAGCGCTGGGTGCGCTGGCCGGCAAGGGCGTGGCCGTGGCCGACCCGACCGTGGATCCGAGTGCCGAGGAGGCCTACTGGCGTGCCCACCACGCCGGCCTTGGGGATGGCGCGGGCAGCTACGACGACTACGGCCCGGCCTACCGCTACGGCGTGAGCGCCTATGGACGCCACCCAGGCCGCAATTTCGAGGAACTCGACGAAGAACTCGCACGCGACTGGAACCGCGCACGCGGCCGCTCCACGCTGGACTGGGAAAGCGCGCGCCATGCCTCGCGCGATGCCTGGCAACGGCTCAGCGACGCGAGCATGCGCACGGCCGCATCGGGCGCCCCGCGGGACGGCCTTTGAATCAGCTGGTGCACCCCGCAGGCCCCGCCGCGCATGGCGCCTACGACCAGGCCGTCGCCGGCCTGCTGGCGCTGCTGCCGCGCCGGCTGCGGCGCATGCTGCGCTGGCTGCTCTCGCGCCAGGGCCGCTGGGTGCGCATCCCGACGGCGCTGCTGTGTCTGGTGTTCAGCATGCTCTGGTTCCTGCCGGTGGTCGGGCTGGAATACCTGCCGATCGCGCTCGTGTTGATCGCACGCGACGTGCCGCGACTGCAGCAGCCGGTCGGTCGCCTGCTGCTGTGGGCCGGGCGGCGCCTGCGCTGGCTGCTCGACCGCTGGACCGCCCGCTTCGCACGGCGGCGCCGGCGCCGCGCGCATCCGGCCGCCATGCGCACTAGCATGTCGTCCATGGCCGACCACATCCCCACCCTGCGCCCGGTGCTCGCCGCTGCCCGGACGCTGGACGACTTCCGCGCGGCGGCGCTGGACCAAGGCTTCGACGAGGCCATCGCGCGCAGCTGGGCGCCGCACCAGGTGGTCGAGCAACACCAGCACCCCTTCGATGCCGAGGCCCTCGTCGTGCAAGGCGAGATGTGGCTCAGCGATGCCACCGGCACACGCCACCTGCGCCAAGGCGATGGCTTCGTGCTGGGCCGCGGCACGCCGCATGCCGAGCGCTACGGTCCCCAAGGCGCGACCTACTGGGTGGCGCGGCGCGGCGGCTGAGGCCAAGCAGGTTTTCCGCAGCTGCTGATGCGGCGGCCGCATAAGCGCCTGCGCAGGCGCCTATGCTCGCGCCATGCCCCTGCCCTGCCTGACACCCGCCGAGGTCCGCGCCGCGCTGCTCGCGCGCGCCGAGATCGCCCTGCTCGACCTGCGCGAGGAAGATCCGTTCGCCCAGGCGCATCCACTGTGGGCCGCCAACCTGCCGCTCTCACGCATCGAGCTCGAGGCATGGCGCCGCATTCCGCGGCAGGGCACGCGCATCGTGCTGTACGGCGAGCACGATGGCGAAGACCTGGTGCCGCGCGGCGCGGCCGTGCTGGGCGCGCTGGGCTACACGCAGGTGCATGCGCTGGCCGGCGGCCTGCCCGGCTGGACCGCCGCGGGCGGCGAGGTGTTCCGCGACGTCAACGTGCCGAGCAAGGCCTTCGGTGAACTCGTGGAGCACGAGCGCCACACGCCTTTGCTGGCGGCCGAGGAGGTGCAGGCGCTGATCGCCTCCGGTGCCGACGCCGTGGTCGTGGACGCGCGCCGCTTCGACGAATACCAGACCATGAGCATCCCCGGCGCGACCAGCGTGCCCGGCGCCGAGCTCGTGCTGCGCGCGCGCGAACTCGCGCCCGATCCGGCCACACGCATCATCGTCAACTGCGCGGGCCGCACGCGCAGCATCATCGGCACGCAGTCGCTGGTCAATGCGGGTGTGCCCAATCCCGTGGCGGCTTTGCGCAACGGCACCATCGGCTGGCTGCTGGCCGGCCAGCAGCTCGACCATGGCGCGGCGCGCCGCGCGCCAGAGCTGGTGGCGCCCGCGCGGCTCGCCGAGGCGCGCGCGGCCGCGGCCGACACCGCCCGGCGCGCCGGCGTGGGCCGTGCCACGCCGCAGCTGCTGGCGCAGTGGCGCACCGAACCCGGCCGCACGCTCTACGCCTTCGACGTGCGCACGCCCGAGGAATACGCGGCCGGCCACCTGCCGGGTTTCGCCAATGCGCCCGGCGGCCAGCTCGTGCAGGAGACCGACCACAGCGTGCCGGTGCGCGGCGCGCGCATCGTGCTGGTGGACGACGATGGCGTGCGCGCGAACATGACGGCCTCGTGGCTGGCGCAGATGGGTTGGGAGGTGCACGTGCTCGACGGTGCCGGGCCGTTCGCCGAACGCGGCGCCGCAGCGCCCGCGCTGCCGCCGGCGCCGCACGCCGACGCCATCGACGCAGCGCAGCTCGCGGCCGCGCTGGCAGACAGCGTGGTCATCGACCTCGGCCCGGGCCAGGCCCATGTGCGCGGCCACGTGCCGGGTGCCTGGTTCGCGATCCGTGCCCAGCTGCGCCAGGCGCTGGACCGCTTGCCGGCCGCGCCGCAGTACGTGCTGACCAGCGCCGACGGTGCGCTGGCGCCCTATGCCGCAGCCGAATTGCGTTCGCTGCTGGATTCACGCGGACGGCAGACCAGCCGCGTGCGGGTGCTGACGGGCGGCAAGGCCGCCTGGGCCGCCGCGGGCCTGCCGCTGGAAGCTGGCGAGCCCCGCCTGGCCACCCCGCGCACCGACCGCTACCGCCGTCCCTACGAGGGCACGGACGCGCCGCGCGCGGCCATGCAGGGCTACCTAAACTGGGAGTTCGGCCTCGTCGCGCAACTCGCGCGCGACGGCACGCACGGCTTTCGCGTGCTCTAGAAGCCGACGGCCTGGCCGTCGCGGCGCGAGTCGCTGGCCGCCAGGTAGCCGCCCTCGACACGGTGGATCAGCTGGGCCGAGCCGAACTCCAGGCTGTCGGCCGGCGCGACCTGCACGTCGTGGCCACGCGCCTGCAGTTCCTGCACCACGGCACCCGGCAGATGGGCCTCGACGTTGACGACCGGGCCGTTCTCGACCCGAAAGCGCGGCGCGTCGCTCATGGCCTGCGGGTTCTGGCGGAAGGCCGCCAGGCGCATCAGCATCTGCAGGTGACCTTGGGCCTGCATGGAGCCGCCCATCACGCCGAAGGCCATCAGCGGCTGGCCATGGCGTGTGACGAAGCCCGGGATGATGGTGTGCATGGGCTGCTTGCCCGGCGCCACGCAGTTGGGGTGTCCGGCCTGCAGGCTGAAGCTCTCGCCGCGGTTGTGCAATGCGATGCCGGTGCCGGGCACCACCACGCCCGAGCCGAAGCCTCGGTAGTTGGACTGGATGAAGGACACCATGCTTCCCTGGGCATCGGCTGCCGCCAGGTAGACCGTGCCGCCCGGCTTGGGCACACCGGCCATAGGCACCGAGGAGCGGTCCATGCGGATCGTCGCAGCGCGCGCCGCAAGGTACTGCGGGTCCAGCAGTGCGCTGGGGGCCACCTGCATGTGGGCCGGGTCGGCCACATGCGCGTGCAGGTCGGCGAAGGCCAGCTTCATGGCCTCGATGGCCAGGTGGTAGAAGTCCGGGCTGTCCAGGCCCATGGCCTCCACGTCGAAGCGCTCGACGATGCCCAGCGCGATCAGTGCCGCGATGCCCTGGCCGTTGGGCGGCAGCTCGTGCAGCAGATGGCCGCGGAAGGCCTGGGCAACAGGCTCCACCCAGGCGACCTGGTGCTGCGCGAGGTCCTGCGCGGCGAGCACACCGCCGGTCTTGCGCGCATGCTCCACGATGCGCTCGGCCAGCCCACCCTCGTAGAAGCTGCGCCCGCCCGTGGCGGCGATCTCCGCGAGCGTGCGCGCCTGGTCGGGGCAGCGCCAGCGCTCGCCCGCGCGCGGCGCACGGCCCTCGAGCAGAAAGGTTTCCTTGAACCCCGGCTGCTCCACGAGCACCGGCACCTGCGCGGCCCATTGGCGCGCGATCTGCGGCGACACGAGGAAGCCCTCCGCCGCGTAGGCGATGGCGGGCGCGAACAGCTGCGCGAACGGCAGCTTGCCGAAGCGCTCGGACAGCGCGCGCCAGCCCGCCACCTGGCCCGGCACGGTGACCGTGTCCCAACCGACCTTGGGCATGGCGCTGCGGCCCGCAAAATGGTCCGGCGTCCAGCGCGCCGGCGCGCGGCCGCTGGCGTTCAGGCCGTAGAGCTTTCCTTCGTGCCAGACCTGGGCGAACAGGTCGCCGCCGATGCCGTTCATGACCGGCTCCACCACCGTCAGCGTGATGGCCGTGGCGATCGCCGCGTCGATGGCGTTGCCGCCTTCGCGCAGCATCTGCAGGCCGGCCTGCGCGGCCAGCGGCTGGCTGGTGCTGACGGCGTTGGCCGCGAGCAGCGGCATCTTTTGCGAACGGTAGGGGAAGGACCAGTCGAAGTCTTGCATGGGCTTGGCGTGGGTGGAGAAAAGGGCAGCGCAGGGTGCTACTGCATGGTGATGCCGGACTGCTGCACGAGTTTCTCGGTGCGCGGCACCTCAGTGCGCACGAAGGCCTCGAAGTCGGCGACGGATCCGCCGCGCGGCTCAGCGCCGGTGGCGGCCAGGCTCTCGCGGAAGGCGGCATCCTGCAGCAGCTTGTTGATCTCGGTGTTCAGGCGGGCCACGATGGGCTGCGGCGTGCCCGGGCTGGCGACGATGCCGTACCAGGGCGCGATGTCGTAGCCCGGGTAGCCCTGCTCAGCAATGGTGGGAATGTCCGGCGCCATCGCGGAGCGCGTGGCGCTGGACACGCCCAGCGCGTTGAGCTTGCCGGCCTTGACCTGCGGCAGCGCGGTCATGATGGTGTCGAAGTACATCGACACCTGGCCCGACAGCAGCGCCGGGATGGCCTCGCCCGCACCCTTGTAGGGCACGTGCACGATGTCGATGCCGGCCTGCTGGCGCAGCATCTCGCCGGCCATGTGCGAGGTGGTGCCCGCGCCGAACGAGGCGTACGTCAGCTTGCCGGGGTTGGCCTTGGCGTAGGCCACCATCTCGGGCACGGTCTTGAACGGCAGCGAGGGGTGCGACAGCAGCACGTTGGGCGTGATGGCCACCACCGCCACCTTGGCGAACGCATCGGGGTCGTAGCTGAGCTTCTTGTAGAGGAAGCGGTTGGTGACCATGGAGGCCGGGCCGCTCATGAGCAGCGTGTAGCCGTCCCCGGGTGCGCGCGCGGCCGCATCGCTGCCGATCATGGCGGCGGCGCCGGGCTTGTTCTCGACAACGAAGGCCTGGCCCAGGGCCTTGGCCAGGCCGGTGCCGAGCTGGCGGCTGATGAGGTCCGTGGCAGCCCCGGCCGAGAACGGCACCACGATGCGGACCGGCTTGGTGGGCCAGGCCGGCGCGGGCGTTTGCGCGCTGGCGCTGCCCGTTGCCAGGACCATGGCCGCCAGGATGGACGTGCGCAACGACTCAAGAATCATGGAAGGAATCCCTGTCTGACGAATGAAGGTCGGTCTGGCAGCCCCAGTCCGAGGCCGCCACGAGTATCCCGCAAGTTCTGGATTTTTGGATATTTGGATCCAATTTGAAGGATGCCGTCAGTTAAGCAATTGCCAAGCCAGCTCTGATGGGATCCGCAGCGGGACGTGGCGCCGCTTTCAACGGGGATGGCGTGCGGCTTGGGGTGCGCGCGCACCGGACCGGTACCTCCACGGGCGGTGCATGCACTGCCACGGGGCGCGGGCCTTGGCCAGCGTGCGCGCAGCCCGACCCCTAGAATCGCGCGGCCGGTCGTGCAAATCTCCCGCCTTCTTGATGCTGATGCAACGCTCCTCCTCGTTCGAATCCCCACACTCGACCGCCCAGGAGGAGGCCTACCAGCACATCCGCCATGCCATCCGCATGGGATTGCAGCGGCCCGGTGCGCGCCTGGTGCCCGAAGAGATCGCCAGCGCCCTGGGCATGAGCCGCATGCCCGTGCGCGAGGCCTTGAACCGGCTCGCGGCCGAGGGCCTGATCGTGATGCGGCCCAACCGCGGCGCCGTGGTGCGCGACCTCACCGAGAAGGAAGTGCGCGAGGTGTTCGAGATGCGCGCCGTGCTCGAGGGCCTGGCCGCCGCGATGGCGGCACGCCGCGTGAGCGCGGACGACATCCACGACCTGGAGCAGCTGCTGGCCAAGATGCAGCGCAGCGCGGCCCACACCTCGGACTGGATCACGGTGCACCGGCAGTTCCACGAACGGCTGTGCGCGGTCAGCGACGCGCCGCGGCTCATGCACCAGATCTCGGCGCTGCATTCGGTCATCGAACCGCTGATGCGCATCTGGATGGAAGCCCGCCCCTCCGTCGACTACGTGCAGGACGTGCACCGCGAGATCCTCGCGGCGCTCAAGGCCGGCGATGCCGAAGGCGTCGAAGCCCTGGTGCGCGCCCACATCCTGCGCACCATCGCCGGCATCACCGCGCCGCGCGCATCCGGCACCGGCACCCATCCCACCACCGACACCGCCAGCGCACCGCCATGAGCCAGCTTTTCCAGCCCCTCGCAATCGGCCCGCTCCGGCTGGCCAACCGCATCGTCATCGCCCCCATGTGCCAGTATTCCGCGAGCGACGGCACGCCGGGCGACTGGCACCTGATCCACCTGGGCCAGCTCGCACTGTCCGGTGCCGGGCTGCTGGTCCTGGAAGCCACGGCGGTCGAAGCCGAAGGCCGCATCAGCGCGGGCGACCTGGGCCTGTACTCGGATGCCAACGAGGCTGGCCTGGCGCGCGTGCTGGCAGCCCTGCGCGCGCACTCGCCCATCCCGGTGGCGATCCAGCTGGGCCATGCGGGCCGCAAGGCCTCCAGCCGCGCGCCCTGGGACGGCGGCACCCAGGTGCGCTCGACGGAACCCGGCGGCTGGCGAGGCGTCTCGGCTTCGGCACTGCCGCACGCGCCAGGCGAGGAAGCGCCGCACGCGCTCGATGCCGCCGGGCTGCGCCGCGTGCGCGAGGCCTTCGCGCAGGCAGCCCGCCGCGCCGCCCGGCTGGGCCTGGACGGCATCGAGATCCATGCAGCGCACGGTTACCTGCTGCACCAGTTCCTGTCGCCGCTGTCCAACCAGCGCACGGATGGCCACGGCGGCAGCCTCGACAACCGCATGCGTTTCGTGCTGGAGGTGTATGACGCCGTGCGCGAGGCCTTCACGCCGGGCAAGCCGGTCTGGGTGCGCGCCTCGGCCACCGACTGGGTGCCGGGTGGATGGGATGTCGACAGCACGGTGGCGCTGGCGCAGGCCCTCAAGGCGCGCGGCTGCGCGGCCATCCACGTATCTTCGGGCGGCGTCTCGCCGCAGCAGGCCATCGCACTGGGGCCGCTGTACCAGGTGCCGTTCGCCGAACGCATCAAGGCCGAGGTCGGCCTGCCGACCATCGCGGTCGGTCTCATCACCGAGCCCGCGCAGGCCGAGGCCATCGTCGCCGAGGGCCGGGCCGATGCCGTGGCCCTGGCCCGCGCGATGCTGTACGACCCGCACTGGCCCTGGCATGCCGCCGCGCAGCTCGGCGCCCAGGTGGTCGCGCCGCGCCAGTACTGGCGCTCGCAGCCGCGTGCGTTCAAGGATCTGTTCGCAGGCGCGGCGTTCGGGGCGCGTTGAGCTGCGCTTCAGTCGCGCCCGCCCGCGCCCGCAGCGCCTCGGTGGTTGCATGCGCGCCGGTCGGCGACCAGCCCGGCGGCATGGCCAGGTGGCCCACCAGTGCGCGCAGGCTGCGCGCCCGTACGAGGTCGCGCGCCAGTGCGAACCACTGTGCCAGCTCCACCGTGAACGGGTTGCGGCTGGTCATGGGATGCACCAGGCCGTAGCGGCACGGCAGGTCTTCGCGCTCGGCCACGTAGGTGCCGAACAGCCGGTCGAACACGATCAGCACGCCGCCATAGTTGGCGTCGAGGTACTCCAGGTTGGCCGCGTGGTGCACACGGTGGGCCGAGGGCGTGTTGAGCCAGTGTTCCAGCCAGCCCAGCTTGGGAATCCAGGTGGCGTGCAGCCAGAACTGGTAGAGCAGGTTCAGCGTCAGCGCCGCCAGCACCAGCCGCAGTTCGAAACCCAGCCAGACCAGCGGCAGCAGGAACACCACGTTGCCCGTCAGCTTGCCGAACATGCCGATGCGCAGCGAGGCGCCCAGGTTCAGCTGGTTGGGCGTGTGGTGCACGGCATGGTTGCACCAGAACCAGCGCACGCGGTGGCCAGCCCGGTGCAGCCAGTAATAGAAGAATTCCAGCAGCAGGAACAGCGCCAGCGCCGCGCCGACCGAGTCCACCGGGATCGTTGCCAGCCGGTGCTGCTCGACCCAGCGCACCAGGGGTGCGGCGATCGTGAACGGCACGAACACCGTGAGCGCGATGCGGCCCGCGTAATCGAACAGCGAGACCCCGTAGGCGCGCCAATCGTAGGCCCCACGCCGCGACAGCAGCACCGCCTCGAGCAGCGACAACAGCAGCACCGTGGGGGCGGCGCCGAACAGCAGGATTTTTTCGAGGGTGTTCATGGGGTGCAAGGAGAGGCGGCCGCATTCTGCGCCCATGCGTCCCGGGCCGCGGGGCAGGCAAACCCGCGGCCCGGCTGTGGCAGCATCGCCGCGTGAACGACAAGCTGCCCCCGACCCCTGCGCCCGCCCCCCAGCCACGCAACCCCCTGCACGGCCTCACGCTGGAGCGCATCCTGAGCGAACTGGTCGCCCATTTCGGTTGGCCCGGCCTCGGCCAGCGCATCCCCGTGCGCTGCTTCACGCACGATCCCAGCATCGGCTCCAGCCTCAGATTCCTGCGCAAGACGCCCTGGGCCCGCGAGAAGGTCGAAGGGTTGTACCTGTTCATGTTGCGCGAGCGGCGGCGAGCGGGTCCGCGCTGACGACCGCACCTGCCTGTTACAACGCCGCCGCGGGCGTCATCAGCGCCAGAAGGCCGCTGCTACGCTTGCATCCGCCATGACATCCGCCCCCTTGCCCGCCGACGAACCCGCGCGCCTGCAGGCGCTGCAGGAGCTCATGATCCTGGACACCCCGCCCGAAGAGCGCTTCGACCGGGTGGTGCGCTTCGCGGCCGAGCAACTGGACATGCCGATGGCACTGGTCAGCCTCATCGACGGCGAGCGCCAGTGGTTCAAGTCGCGCGTGGGAATGGACATTGCGCAGACCGGGCGCGACATCGCGTTCTGCGCCCATGCCATCCTGCAGAGCGAAACCTTCATCGTCGAAGATGCGTCGCGCGACGACCGCTTCGCCGACAACCCGCTCGTGACCGGAGCGCCGCACATCCGCTTCTACGCAGGCGCCCCGATCAGCGCGCCCAACGGGCAGCGCCTCGGCACGCTGTGCGTGCTGGACCGCCAGCCGCGCACGCTGGGCAAGGTGGAGCTGGCCGTGCTGGAAGCCTTGCGCACCCTCGTCAACGAGGCCCTGGCCA
The DNA here is from genome assembly GCF_007677875.1 of Variovorax boronicumulans. Lineage (GTDB taxonomy): Bacteria > Pseudomonadota > Gammaproteobacteria > Burkholderiales > Burkholderiaceae_C > Pseudorhodoferax > Pseudorhodoferax boronicumulans_A. Next base: position 42,015 of record NZ_VEDO01000026.1, read on the forward strand.
ATGAGGAAGCGGAGGATGGCGCGTGACGGCCCCGGCGCGCCTGCCGACCGTCTTGCTGGTCGAGCCGCAGTTCGTGATGCGCAGGACCATCGTCGCCGTGGCCCGCGAACTGGCCCTGGTCGAATTCCACGAGGCCTCCAGCGTCGCCCGCGCCTTGCCCTTGTTACAAGCGCGACGCTTTGGCGGCATGGTGGTTGATCTGGACGACGGCAACGATGCGTTGACGCTGCTCGAACGGCTACGGGCCGGCGAGTTCGCGTGCCGGCCGGACCTGCCCGTGATCGCCCTGAGCCTGCCCACTTCGCCCGCTGCCAGCAGCCGGCTGGATGCCGTGAGACCGCTGCGCACACTGGACAAGCCCTTCAAGGTGCGCGAGCTCCTGTCGTCCGTGGCCCTGCTGGCCGCGTTGTGAACCGCAAATTTGTAACAGAGCGGACCGAATTGTGACAACATGGGCAGTTCTTGACACAATTCCTCGGAGAGAATTGCGCGTTAGCCGAACAGGCTCGGTGCCAACGGTTCCATGAACACCTCAAAGTTCTCGATTTTTCTCGCTTCGGCGCTGCTCGCTTGTGCTACGGCAGCGCATGCGGGCGGCATGGGCGGACAGCTCATGGCGCAGATGACGCTGACCGGCGGGTGCGCCGTGTCGGGCGCCGGGTCCAGCACGTCCAGCGCGAATTTCGGCACGCTGGACTTCGGCGTGCACGCCTCCACCTTCACCGGCGTGCTGCTCGCCACGGCCAGCGGCGGCGCTGGCGGCGCCGGCACCACGCAAATCGTCTGCTCGCCCGACGTGTCCGCCATGTCGGTGAGCGTGAACGCCGGCAACAACCCCGGCCAGGGTGCCAGCATCGGCGCCGGCACGCGCGCCATGCGGCTGGGCACGGCCAGCTACCTGCCGTACGAGGTCTACAGCGACGCGGCCATGACCACGGCCTATCCCACCAGCGGCGGTGCGGTCGGCGTCTCGCTGACGGCCCACGGCGGTGCCTTCGCGCTGCCCGTGTTCGCGCGTGTGAACAAGACCAGCGCCGGTGCCGTGCCTGCAGGCACTTACGCCGACACCCTGCAGGTCACCCTGAGTTGGTGAAGCCGGCGCGGCCGGCCCGGTGCGCCGCCGCCTTCCCATGAGCGAATTCAGCGACAACCTGCACGAGGTCTTCGAGCGCTTCGGCCGCATCGCGGTGCGCCGCATGTTCGGCGGCCATGGCGTGTTCCATGTCGGGCGCATGTTCGCGCTGGTGGCGAGCGGACGCCTGTACCTCAAGACGGACGCGCAGAACCGGGCCGCGTTCGAAGCCCGCGGCCTGCCGCCCTTCGAGTACGCGCGCCAGGGCGCGACCGCGCGCCTGAACTACCACGAGGCGCCGGCCGAGGTCTTCGACGACCGCGAAGAGGCCGCGCGTTGGGCCCGCCTGGCCTGGGACGCCGCGTTGCGCGCAGTCAAGCCCGCGCGCCCGGTCGCTGCGAAGCAGCGCAACGCGCGCCGCTGAAGCCCATGGCCGCCGACCTGCGCGCCCAGTACGAAGCCGAGGTCGCCGCGCTGCGCGCCGTGGCCGAGCAACGCCTCGCCACCGGCAGCGGCGAGGAACAGGTGGCACGCTGGATCGTGGCGCAGCGCAATGCGCTCAAGCTGCGCTACCGCGCCGGCACGCCAGCCGACGAACTGGCCCGCCTGCAGGCCTGGACCCGCTCGCGCTACGGCAACGACCTGGGCCCGTCGGCCGAGCAACTGCACGCCCAGGGCAAGTCCTGGCGCCAGATCATCGAAGGCGCCGCCCGGCCCGGCCGCTACCGGGGGGCGCCCTGACAACCGGCCATGGCATGCTGCAGGCATGCGCTGGCCCACCCTGCCCTTCCTCGCTCCGCACCGTCCGGCCCTGAACCTCGCCCTGCAGGGCGGCGGCGCGCACGGTGCCTTCACCTGGGGCGTGCTCGATGCGCTGCTGCAGGCCGACCGCTTCGCCATCTCCGGCATCAGCGGCACCAGCGCAGGCGCCATCAACGGCGTGCTGCTGGCCCATGGCCTGGCGCAGGGCGGCCCCCCGGCCGCGCGCGCCGCGCTGACCGGCTTCTGGAGCGCCATCGGCACCCGCGTGCCCTTCGAATGGCTGACCGTGGGCCAGGACGATGCGCTGGCCTTCAACCCGCTGGCGCGGCTCATGCTGCAGTGGTCGCAGCTGTTCGCGCCGCACGAGCTCAACCCGCTGGGCCGCGATCCGCTGCGCGAACTGCTGGCCGAGCAGTTGGATTTTGCCGCGCTGCGCCACGCGGGCGCGCCCCGATTGGCGATCGCCACCACGCATGCCAACAGCGGCCGGCTCAAGATCTTCGACAACGCGACGCTGGACCTCGACGCGCTGCTCGCCTCGGCCTGCCTGCCCACGCTGCACCACACGGTGGAGATCGCCGGCGAGCCCTATTGGGATGGCGGCTACAGCGCCAACCCGGCCCTGTTGCCGCTGCTGGCCGATGCGCGCTGCGCCGCCGACACACTGCTCGTGCTGCTGGCGCCGCGCCAGCATGCGCGCACGCCGCGCCAGCGCGCCGAGATCGCAGAGCGCGCCATGGACATCGCCTTCCAGGCGCCCTTCCTGCGCGAACTGGACCTGCTGGCCACGCTGCAGGCCGACGCCGGCACACGCTGGTGGCCCGGCGGCGGCGTGGCCGCGCGCATCGCCCGCGCGCGCTGGCATCTCGTGGACGGCGCGCCGGTGCTGGCCGCGCTGCGCGGCGAGACGCGGCTGATCGCGCACCTGCCCTTCCTCGAGCGCCTGCGCGATGCGGGTCGCGCGGCCGCGCAGGACTGGCTGTCCGGGCCCGCGCGCCACGTCGGCCAGCGCAGCGGCACGGGGCTGCGCGCGATGGCCCAGGGTTGAATCAGCCCCGGGGGATCAATGCACGTGGGCGCCTGCGGCCGCGGCGGCCCCGTCGGGCACGCCCACCGGCACCTTGATCTCGCGCTGGCTGGCCACGCCCTGGGCATCGACGAAGCGCAGCGTGAGCGGCAGCTGTGTGCCCTTGGCCAGCGGCTGCTTCAGGTCCATCAGCATCAGGTGATAGCCGCCGGGCTTGAGCTCCACGGTCTGGCGCGCGGGCAGCGCCAGGCCGTCCTTGACCTCGCGCATGCGCATGGTGTTGCCGTCCATCTGCATTTCGTGCACTTCGGCCACGCCCGCAAACGGTGTCGCCGCGCCGACCAGGCGCAGGCCCTGCGGCGCGCTGAGCTGCATGAAGGCGCCCGTGCCGCTCTGGCCTTGCACGCTGGGGCGGGCCCAGGCGTTCTTCACGTCGACGGCGGCCACGCCCGGCGCGAGCACCTCCAGCCGCGCGGCCGGGAACGGCAGCTTGGCGCTGGCGTCGGCCCCGGGCAGCTGCGCCCAGTCGGCGCTTTGCGTGCCGCAGTCCTGGCGCACGGGGAACCACAGCGTGCCCGGGCTCGCCGTGAGCTTGCCGCGCACGACGAACTCGGCGCGCTCCTTGTCGGGCAGCGCACTGCCGGCGTCGGCCGTCCAGCGCACCTCGCGCGCACTGCTGGAAAGCGTCCAGCCGGCGCGGGGCTGCGCCTCCACGAGCGTGAAGCCCTCGGGCAGCCGCACCGTGATGGCGGTGGTGGCCGGGGTGTCCTTGCAGGCATGGCCGACGCGGAACGCGGCCTCGTAGTCGCTGCCGGCGGCGGCACCGCCGGGCGGCAGCGTGACGTGGGCGAAGGCCGGCGCGGCGGCGGCGATCAGGGGCAGGAGAAATGTGCGCATGGTGGTCATCTTTCGTGGCAAGGGTCAGATCGGGGCGCAGCCGGGAGACAGCGTCGGTCGCATACAAGGGTTCGCGCGGCCGCGGAGCAGGCCATGCCAGCAGACGCGGCGGAACGGGCTCTGCCCGGCCGCTCGCGGCGCCCCTGGGGGGATGGGACTTCTACACGCAGTGAGAAGTCCAAACGGGGGTGGTCTCATCACAGGTCGAACTGCAGCTGCGCGTGGTAGGTGCGCTGCGGATAGGGGTGAAAGGCCCAGAACTGCTGGTTGTTGAGGTTGTCGATGCCAAAGGCGGCCGACCACTGCCGGTCGATCTGCCAGCGCAGCCGCAGGTCCAGCGTCAGGTAGCGGCTGGCGCCGAAATAGGTGAAGGGGTTGGTGTCGCTGTTGTCCAGGTTGCTGTACTGGCGACCGCTGTAGCGCGCGGCCAGCGTGGCGGACCAGCGGTCGTCGGCGCGCCAGGTGGCCAGCGCCGTGGCGCGCCAGCGCGGCACGCGCGGCTGCCACTTGCCCACGCTCGCGGGGTTGGCCGCATTGGCCACGGTCTTGCTGTTGGCAAAGGTCAGGCTGCCGCCGAGGTCCAGGCCGCGCAAGGCCACGTCGCTCGCGTTGGCGGCCAGTTCCACGCCGACCGTGCGCACCTTGTCCACGTTCTGCACGCGCGAGACGGCGCTGTTCGGGATCAGCTGGCTGATGAGTGCGTCGCGCGTGGTCTCGTGGAACAGCGTGGCACGGGCCAGGCCCGTGCCCAGGTCGCGCTCGGCCGTCAGCTCGCTGGTCCAGGACTTCTCGGGCCGGAGGTTCGGGTCGTTGACGAAGTCCAGCGCGCCGCCGGAGGTCGCGCCGTAGAGCTCGCCCACGGTCGGGTAGCGCACGGCGCGGCCGAGCGAGGCCTTGAGCACGGTCTGCGGTGTGAGTTGGTACGCCAACGCGGCCTTGGGCGAGACATCGGACTGGCTGCGCTGCGCGTAGGCCAGCCGGCTGCCCGCGCTGGCGCTCAGGCCTTCCTCGGCCTGCCAGTGCTCCCAGCGCGCGCCCAGCACGGCCTTCCACTGCGGTGCGACGGCCCAGGCGTCCTGCGCCCAGGCGAACCAGGTGCTGGTGCGGCCGCCGACCTGGCTGACCAGCGCCCCGCCCTCGCCGCTGCGCCAGTCGCCGGCCACGGTCGTCTTGAGGATGTTGAGCTCGTAGGCATCGCGCCCCACGCCGAAGTCCACGGTGTGCGCGCCGCCGCTGCCCTGTGGCCGCCAGGTGCCCTTGGCCGCGAGCTGGTTCCAGCCCGTGCCGTCCTGCGTCTGCAGCGTGCCGGGCCCGCCGCTGGCCGCCTGCGGCAGCGCGGTGGTGGGCGTGCGCTGGCGGTCCTTGGCATAGTCGTACAGGCTGGCCACGAGCTCCCAGTCCCAGGTGCCCTGGGTGCGGCTCTTGAGCGAGAAGCCGTGCATCCAGTGCGTCTGGTCGTCGTTGGTCGAGGGGAAGGCCGTGGCGCCCAGCGTGTAGGTGCGTCCGTCGATCCGCACCGGGCCGCTGGTGACCGGGTTGCCCGCGGCATCGCGCAGCCAGCTCTGTGACCGGCCTTCGGACTGGTTCTGCCACCAGCCCAGCGTGTAGCTCGCGCGCAGCGCTGGCGTGATGTCGTAAGCCAGCCTGAGCTTGGCCTGGTCCTGCGCGGTGGTGTACTGCGTGGCACTGCCCAGCAGCCACCAGGGCTGGCCCGTGAGATTGCGCCCCGGCACCGCGCCCGTGACCGGCACGCCGTTGCCGCCGGCCTGGCCGGCCGATTGCAGCGCCGTGGCGAAGGTCTGCGGCTGGCCCTCGCTGCGACCGCGCTGCAGCGCCAGCCACCAGGACCAGTCACCGCTGCGGCTGCCCAGCGAGGCACTGGTCTGCCAGGAGGTGAAGCTGCGGTCCGTCCCGTACAGGCTGTTCGGCTGGCTCGCGTAGCCCAGCCGGACGTGGGCCTCCAGCTTCTTCGGCATGCGCGTCACGTAGTCGACCACGGCGCCGGCCGAGTTGCCCGGGTAGGCGGCCGAGAACGGGCCGTACATCACGTCCACGCGCTCGATCTCCTCGGGCGTGACCAGGCCCCAGCGCGGCGCGTAGTTGGTGCCGTTGGCGATGCCGTTGCCCAGGAAGTTGGACAAGAGGATGCCGTCGGCATAGACGGCCGAGCGCGCGCTGTTGCCCGTGCCCGAGGCGCGCGTGGACAGGATGGCGTGGTTGTAGTCGCCGATGTAGCGCTTGCGCACCAGCAGGCTGGGCAGGTACTTCAGCGCGTCCTCGGCGTCGGTCGCGTTGACGGTGGTGGCGATCTGCGCGCGCGTGACGCCTTCGATGGTGGTGGGAATCTGCGTGGGCAGGGAGGTGGGCTGGCCGCCGCTGACGGTCACGATGCCCAGGGATTTCTGGCGCTCGGGCGCATCGTCTGCGGCCTGCGCCAGGGCTGCGCCGGCGGCGACGGCGCTCGACAACAGCACGGTGATCTTGTGCATGGAAGAAGCTCTCTCGGATGGCGGGCCAGGGCCCGCCGCTGCATGGCGAAACAAGGGCGCAGCGGTGCTGCACCGTCGATGGCGATGTCAGTCGAGCGAGGGAGGCCCGCGCGCCGGCAGCGGCGCTGCGGTGGCCGCGGCAATGCGCGCGGCGGGGATGGGCTGGACCGCATGGCCCAGCGGCAGCACGGGCGGCAGTGCCACCGGGGACGGCAACGGCGGCGCACCGCCCAGCACGCACAGCGGGCAGTCCAGGCGACCAGCGCCCATCTCCTGCACGCCGTCGTCGGTGTGGACCACGGCCTTGACGATGCCTGCGCCCGAGCAGATCAGCTCCATGGCCTGCGGCTTGACCATGGGCGAGGCGATGGCCGCGCCCAAGGACAGCAGGAACAGCGCGAGCACGGCACGCACCAGGCCCGCGCCCGGCCGCCGGCCTGCCACCAGGGGCATGCGGGCGATCAGGCGGAGCAAGGCGTGCATGGGGTGGCGATTGTGCATGAGGGCCCAGGGCACGCCATGGGGCAATTCGTCCCAGGGCTCAACTCCGCCTGGAACGTTCTGCGCGACGACCCCGTGCGACAGGTCGAAGGCGTGGAGCGCGGCTACTTCGCGCGCAACGGCCTCTGGGTGGAGCTGACCAACGCCACGGGCTCGACCGACCAGCTGCTCGGGTCGCTGGCCATGCGCAAGGTCGATGCAGCCGCGCCACGGGCGGCGCGGCCATCGTCGCCGCCAGCGGCCTGCTGGCCACGTGCGCCTGGTCGCAGCCGCGCAAGGCGCAGCGCGCAGCGGCGCGTGTCGGACGAGGCAGAAGTCGTCATGGTGGGGCCGTCAACGCAGGCTGTGGTTCATTCGATGCGCACGTCGCTGTCCCTGATCACGCGGCCCCAGCGCGCGTGGTCGGTGCGGATCAGCTCGGCGAAGGCAGCGGGGGTGTTGTGTTCCACCGTGATGCCCTTGGCCTCGAGTTCCTGCACGGTCCGGCGCGCGCGCGCGATCGCGGCGATCTCGCGCTGCAGCCGCTCGACCACGGGCGCAGGCGCGCCGGCCGGTAGCACGATGCCGAACCAGCCGGCCGTCGCGAACGCGGGCAGCCCGGCCTCGGGCGCGCTCGGCACGCCCGGCAGCAGCGGAGAGCGCTGCGCGGCCGTCAGCACCAGGCCGCGCAGCTTGCCGGCCTGGATCTGCGGCGCGAGGATGGCCAGCGTGTCGACCGCCACCTGGACCTCGCCGCCCAGCACCGCCGCCACGGCCGGTGCACTGCCTTTGTAGGGCACGTGCAGCAGATCGGTGCCGGTCAGGTTTTTGAACAGCTCGCCGCTCAGGTGGCACAGCGTGCCGGTGCCGCAGGAGGTGTAGCCGAGCTTGCCGGGCTGCGCCTTGGCCGCGGCCACAAGATCGCCCACCGATTGCGCCGGGAACCGGGCGTTGACGGCCACCACGTTGGGCACCGAGGCCAGCAGCGAGACCGGCGCGAAGTCCTGGAGCGGATCGAAACGCAGCTTGTCCTGCAGGTGCGGCAGGATGGTCAGCTGGCCGCTGGTGGCCAGCGACAGGGTGTAGCCGTCCGGCGCCGCGCGCGCGGCGGCCTCGGCCGCAATGGCCGTGCCCGCACCGGGCTTGTTGTCCACCACCACGGGCTGGCCCAGGGCCTGGCCCAGATGCTCGGCGTAGTAGCGGCCGATGGTGTCGGCCGCGCCGCCGGGCGGGAACGGCACGATGAGCTTGAGCGGCCTGGCCGGCCAGACCTGGGCCTGCGCCACGGATGCACCGAGCACGCAGGCGGCGCCGAGCAGGCCAGGGCCATGCGCTGGAGGCTGCGCATCATGCGGCCTCGCGCCGGTCGGCCACGCGCTGCGCGACCAGCGCGCGCGTCAGCGGGATCAAGGCGCGGCCATAGTCGATCGCATCCTCCAGCGGATCGAAGCCGCGGATCAGGAAGGTGCTCACACCCAGGTCGAAGTAGTCCAGCAGCGCATCGGCCACCTGCTCGGGCGTTCCGACCAGGGCCGTGCTGTTGGAACGCGCGCCGGTCTCCTGCGCGATCGCCGTCCACAGCCGCTTGTCCACGCGCGCGCCCTTCTCGGCGGCAGCCAGCAGGCGGCGCGCGCCCTCGCTCTGCGGCGGCCCGCCGCGGCCGAAGCCCTGCACCACGCGCAGACGGCGCGTCTCTGCCAGGATGGCCTCGGCACGGGCCCAGGCCTTCTCCTCGGTCTCGGCCAGGATGGGCCGGAACGAGACCGAGAAGCGCACGCTGCGGCCGTGCCGGGCGGCCTCGGCGCGCACGCGCGTGGTGAGTTTGCGCGCCTGCTCGAGCGACTCGCCCCACAGCGCGTAGACATCGGCGTACTTGCCGGCCACGGGGATCGCCGCTTCCGAGGCGCCGCCGAAGTACACGGGCACGTGCGGCCGGCCGTTGCGCGTCTGCACCGGCTTGACCTCGGAGAAGGCGTTGCGGGCGTGGTAGTGCGGACCTTCATGGTCGAAGGGCTTCTCGGCCGTCCAGACCTGATGCAGCACCTCGAGGTATTCGTCGGTGCGCGCGTAGCGCTGGTCGTGGTCCAGCCAGTCGCCGTCGCGCTTTTGCTCGTCGTCGTAGCCGCCCGAGATGTAGTGCACGGCCAGCCGGCCGCCGCAGAACCGGTCGAGCGAGGCGAACTGCCGCGCCGCCAGCGTGGGCGCCACGAAGCCGGGCCGGTGCGCCAGCATGAAGCCGATGCGCTCGGTGACGGAGGCCGCGTAGGCCACCGTCAGCGTGGCGTCGGGCCGGGTGGAATGGTGCGGCACCAGGATGCGGTCGAAGCCGGCGGCCTCGTGCGCCTGGGCGAATGCGCGCACGTAGTCGCGGTCGATGGCGGGGCCCTGGGCGGGGTGCATCTCCGAGACCTTCTGGCTCTGGATCATGCCGATGAATTCGATCTGGCTCATGGGTTGCTCCTGCGGGGTGGGCGGACCTTAGCCAGCCCCGGCCGCGCGCAGAACGAAGAAAAACGAGGAGCCATATGCGGCGCGCGAGTTTGGGCCTGGCGTGGCGCGCCGCTAGCCTCGGGCGTTCCCCACCAACGCGCCGCACCATGAACGCCCCCCTGCTGTACCGCCTGCCCAGCGCACCGGCCGCCCCCGGCCTGCATCCCACCGTGCTGGCCAGCCTGCCGCGTACGCACGAGGCGCTGGGCGAGATCGAGGCCTTGCTGCGCACCAACCGCGTGCTGCTCGACGATGCCGTGGCCGCGGTGGACTGCGGCGAGCCGCCTGCGGTGGCCGACAGCGGCCTGCTCAAGCACAGCGTGACGGCCCAGTCCATCGAGGCCGTGGAGCGCGCGCTCAAGCTCTGCGGCAACCACGGCCTCACGCGCCGCAACCCGCTGCAGCGCCACCTGCGCGACGTGCTGTGCGGCCGTGTGCATGCGCCGCAGAGCGACGCCGTGCTGGCCGCGGCCGGACGCCGCGCGCTCGGCTTGTAGCGGCCCTGCCGCGCATCGTCCGCATCAGCAAACGCGCGAAGCTTCGTTGGCTCTGCGCCGGCCCGCGCCTACAGTGGCGGCGTCGCGCCTTTCAGCGACTGCTCCCTTAAAAGGGGATTCGGGCCCCATGCCAGCCGGCATGGGGCCTTTTTTCCAGCGATGTTTTGGCGATATAGAACCTACGAATCAATCGTTGGAGATTTGTGTGTCGCCCCGAACAATGCGGCACGATGAACTTCCAGCAACTGCGATCCGTGCGCGAAACCGTGCGCTGCGGCTTCAACCTCACCGAAGTGGCCCACACCCTGCACACCTCGCAGCCGGGCGTAAGCCGGCAGATCCGGGAACTCGAGGAAGAGCTGGGCATCGACCTCTTCGTGCGCGCCGGCAAGCGGCTCACGGGGCTGACCGAGCCCGGCGCGCACGTGCTGCCCATCATCGAGAACATCCTGCAGGGCAGCCACAACCTGCGCACCGCGGGCCAGGAATTCGTGGCGCAGCAAAGCGGCGCGCTGTCCATCGCGGCCACGCACACGCAGGCCCGCTATGCGTTGCCGACCGCGGTGCAGGAGTTCCGGCTGCAGTTTCCCAACGTCAAGCTGCACCTGCACCAGGGCTCGCCGCGCCAGGTGGCCGAGATGCTGCTGTCCGGCGAAGCCGACGTCGGCATCGCGACCGAGGCGCTGGCGCAGTACGCCGACCTCGTGGCCCTGCCCTGCTACCGCTGGACCCACTCCATCGTCGTGCCGCCCAATCACCCGCTGCTGGACGGCCCGCTGAGCCTGGAAAAGCTGGCGCGCTACCCACTCATCACCTACGGCGCGGGCTTCACGGGCCGCGGCCACATCGACCAGGCTTTTGCCAAGCAGCGCATCGAGCCGCGCATCGTGCTGAGCGCGATGGACGCCGATGTGATCAAGACCTATGTGGAACTCGGCATGGGGGTGGGCATCGTCGCCTCGATCGCGTTCGAGGCCGAGCGCGACACGCAGCTGCGCGCCATCGACGCGGGCGCGCTGTTCGGCTTCAACCTGACCAAGCTTGCGCTGCGCCGCGGCAGCTATCTGCGCGCCTATGTCTACGCGCTGATCGAGTCCTTCGCGCCGACGCTGCAACGCAGCGTGGTAGACCAGGCCATGTTGGCCGACAAGGACCGCGCCACGGCCGAGGGCTACGACATCTGACACGGCGTAGTCGCCGGCCCACGTCGGCTTGCGTGGCCAGCCGACTGCTCCGCTGCACGGCGCTGTGTACGCTCGTGCCATCCCAACGATCAAGGATTGCACCATGACCTCTACCCGCAAGCTTGGACTGATTGCCGCCACCACCATCGCCCTGGCTGGCCTGCTGCCTGCGGCGCAGGCCCAGGACACCACGCGCGAACAGCGCATGGACCAGGCCCTGCAGAACTACCGCAACGCCAACGGGACCGGTGGCGCCCGCGATGCACAGCCGTCGACCTACAGGGCCGCAGACCCCCGCAACCCGCAGCCCGGCCCGGCCGCACGCGCGGAACAGAACATCAAGGAAGGCGCGCACAACGCCGGCCACGCGATCAAGCGCGGCGCGCACCGCACGGGCGAGGCCATCAAGCACGGCGCCCAGCGCACTGGCGAGGCCGTGGGCAACGGCATGGAACGCAGCGGCGACGCGATCCGCCGCGGCGGCGAGAAGCTCAAGGACAAGAGCGCCGGCTGAAGCGCCTGGCTGAACTGCCCGGTGGGTGACCGGAGTCATCCACCATCCAGCCGAAAAAGGGCCTCGCGGCGTCCACGCCGCGGGGCTGCCGGCTTGCCCGCCAGGGGCTGACGGCTTTAGGCTTGCGGGTCGCCCACCACGGGGGAGCCCCATGCAGCCAGCCAGCCTTGCCGCGCCGCGCCTGATCGGTCGTTCGCCCGCCTTCCTGCAGGCTCTGCAGTTGATCGAGCGCATGGCCCGCTTCGACGCACCAGTGCTGATCCGGGGCGAGACCGGCACCGGCAAGGAACTGGCCGCACGCGCCATCCACTACCGCTCCGCGCGCCAGCATGGGCCCTTCGTGCCCGTCAACTGCGGCGCCCTGCCCGAAACGCTGATCGAGACCGAGCTGTTCGGCTGCGAACGCGGGGCGTTCACCGATGCGCGGCAGGCCCGCAGCGGGCTCGTGGCAGCGGCCGAAGGCGGCACGCTGTTCCTGGACGAGCTCGACGCGCTGCCGCTGCGCGCCCAGGTCGCGCTGCTGCGCTTCCTGCAGGACCAGCGCTACCGCCCCGTTGGCGGCGCGCGCGAATGCAGCGGCAACGTGCGCATCGTGGCCGCTGCCAGTCCGCGCCTGGACGCCTTGCTGGACGGCCACCACTTCCGCGACGACCTGGTGTTCCGCCTCAACGTGCTGCTGCTGGAACTGCCGCCGCTGCGCGAACGCCCGGGCGACGCCCAACTGCTGGCCGAGCACTTCCTGGCCGAGCACCAGCGCCGTCACGCGCTGGCGCCACGCCGGCTGACTGCCGCCAGCCTGGACTGGATGGCCTGCCATGCCTGGCCCGGCAACGTGCGCGAGCTCGACAACCGCGTGCAGCGCGCGCTGATGTTGTCCGATGGCGACACGCTGGAGCTGTCGCCGCAGCCCGCGCCCACGCGGGTGACCGTGGTCACACCGGCCAGCGTGGCCCCTGGCGCGCTGCGCAGTTTCCACGATGCGCGCGAAGAGTCGCTGCTGCAGTTCGAGCGCGACTACCTGCAGGCCCTGATGGCGCAGACCCAGGGCAACGTGACCCACGCCGCCCGTCTGGCCGGCAAGGAACGGCGCGCGCTGGGCAAGCTGCTCAAGAAGCACGGCCTGTAGCCGCAGGGTGCGGCGCTGACCCGGCGGGTCTGCCGCGCCGGGTCGCCGGCGACCCATCTGGGCCACGCCCACGGCACATAACCCCATCAAATCAATCACTTGTCTTCGGCTTTCGGGCTGGCACGGCATTCGCAATGGGATGGTCCAGACGGACTGGGGGTGTGATTGCACGAGCCGGCGGAACCAGCGTGGCGGCAGGCGCAGCAGGTGATCCTGGATTACCTGGCGCGCCATCCGTTCGCGGCCGATTCCGAGGAAGGCATTGCGCAATGGTGGCTGGGCACGGCCGGGCTGCTGGTCACGGCGGACGAATTGCAGCAGGCGCTGTCCGCCCTGCTGCTGCAAGGCCGGATCGAGCGGGTGCCGTTGCCGGGCCACGGCGCGATCTACCGCGCAGCACGCCCTCCGTCGGGGACGCATTGAAAGGCATGACGCGGCGACCATGGCCAACATCCAGGCGATCCACTCGGTGGGGCAGTCCCTCGTGACCTACCTGCGCAACACCTACCCGGCCGAGGTGTCGGGCCAGCCCATGCCCGCGTGCGACTTCGCGCTGCTGTCCTCGGGCGAGCTGGCCGGGCCGCCCGACGATGCCACGCGGCTCACGCTGTATTGCTACCGCCTGACCGTCAACGAGCACCTGCGCCAAGCCAGGCCCGACCGCATGTCGCCCGAACAGCAGCCGCCGCTGGGCCTGGACCTGCACCTGCTGCTGACGGCCTGGGCCGGCAACCCGCAGGACGAGCTGCTGCCCATGGCCTGGGCCATGCGCCAGCTCTACCAGCACCCCATCCTGGACGCCTCGGCCCTGTCGCCCGAGGCCGGCTGGGCGCCGGACGAGGTGGTGCAGATCATCCCGTCGGAACTCAGCACTGAGGACATGATGCGCATCTGGGATGCGCTGGAGCCGCCTTACCGGCTGTCGGTCTCCTACATCGCGCGCCGCGTGCGGCTGGACCCGGACCGGCTGCTGGACGCCGCGCCCGTCGTCGCCACGCGCTTCGTCCACGGCACGGCCGTGCCTGCGGGGGTGCAGCCGTGAGCGCAGCGCCGGGCCGCCCCAAGCAAGCACGCTCCCGCTCGGCGGGGCACGCCGCAGGCCGGAGGGTGCACCAATGACCGCGCTGCTGCTTCGCGAGCTGGAGCGCGTGGAAACACGCGTGCTGGGTGCCGTGCGCTGCATCGACGCCGTCACGCGCGCGCAGATCGACACGCCGCTGCAGCTGCATCTGGCCGGCGGCACACTACGGCGCAACCGCAGCGGCCTGTACGTGGTCGTGCGCGCCGACGCGCTGGCCGCGCACGCGGCCGCCTTCGCGCTGCCGCCCGCGGCCCCCGCGCCCGGCAGCGCCGAGGTGGCGCTCAGCGTGCAGGACCCTTTGGGCCGCTACCTGCCGCGCCGCGCGGTGCTGAGGCTGCCGCGCGACCCCGTGGCTGGCCAGCCCGACGACCTGTACACGCCGGTGGAGCTTGCGCTCTACCCCGCCGCCGCAGCGCCCACGGGGGCCAACTGGTCGCTGCTGCGTGCCAGCCTGCATGCGCAGCCCGGCGGCGATGCGCTGGGCGGCGCGCTGCTGCTGGTGCGCGCCGACGGCCGCGTGCTCGCGCGCGGGCTGTCGGACTGGCGCGGCGAGGCGCTGGTGCCGGTGCCCGGCGTGCCCGTCACGACCTGGTCGGACGACCCCGATGCCGTGGTCGTCAGCGAACTGGCGGCCGAGCTGCAGTGGGTGTTCGACCCGGCCGCCGGCCTGCGCACGCCGCTGGCTTCGGTCCAGGCCGGTCGCGCGCCGGCCGCGCTGCCGCTGGTTGACCCCGAGCGCCTCGAAGCCCGCGCCGCCGCGCTGCCTCACGCCACCCAGGCCGTGGCGCTCGCGGCCGGCCGCACCCTGTCCCTGTCCCTCGTGCTCGCCGTGCCATGACCACCGAGTGCGTTTTCCGCCTGCATGAAAGGAGTTAGGCCATGCCCGAATACCTGGCACCCGGCGTCTACGTGGAAGAAACCAGCTTCCGCGCCAAATCCATCGAGGGTGTGGGCACCAGCACCACGGCCTTCGTCGGCCCCACGCGGCGCGGACCGGTCACGGGCGTGCCCGAACTCGTCACCAGCCTGACCGACTTCGAGCACATCTACGGTGGCCTGGAGAACCTGGGCCTGGCCGACCTGACCGACACCACGCGCAACCTCAACTACGTCGCCCATGCCGTGCGCGCCTACTTCGACAACGGCGGCTCGCGGCTGTACGTGGTGCGCACCGTCAATGGCGCGCAGAACGCCGCCGGCACGTTGTTGAACGGCGCCGATGCCGACGCCAGCGCGGTCGTGCGGGCCCGCTTCCCGGGCGCGGCCGGCAACGGCCGCGTGCTGTTCCGCGTGGCCCAGCGCCCGGCGACGCTGCGCACCATGGCCACCGCGCCGGCTGGCAGCCTGCTGGCCATCACGGTGGACGACGCCGAGACGCTGTACCAGGGCAGCGGCGCCACCTGGGCCGAGGCGGACGCCACCGCGCTCGACCTCACAGGCCTGGGCCCGGCCGACGTGCCCGGCGGCGACGGCGCCAGCGCCGCCCTGCTGACGCTGGCGCTGGACGTCATCGATGCCGACGGCGGTGCCCAGACCTGGGAAGACCTGGGGTTGGCGCGCGCGCATCCGCGCTG
The DNA here is from genome assembly GCF_007677875.1 of Variovorax boronicumulans. Lineage (GTDB taxonomy): Bacteria > Pseudomonadota > Gammaproteobacteria > Burkholderiales > Burkholderiaceae_C > Pseudorhodoferax > Pseudorhodoferax boronicumulans_A. The sequence goes on from NZ_VEDO01000026.1 coordinate 57,208, forward strand.
GCTGGGCACGGTGCTCGCGCAGACGCCGGGCAGCCGCGCCGAGGCGCTCACCAATCTGGTCATGGCCGAGGTCGGCCCCGAGGTGGACGCCTTCGAGCTGCTGGCCGCCGTGCGCGCCCTGCCCGCGGTGGCCGGCGATACCGAGGGCCGCCGCCTGCTGCTTCTTTCCGGCGGCAGCGACGGCAACGCGCCCACGCTGGGGGCAGAGACCACCGACGGCAGCTACGCCGCCGCGCTGGCGCTGCTCTCGGGCCTGGAAGACGTGTCCATCGTCGCCGCGCCCGGCAGCAGCGCCTATGCCGAAGGCCCGGCCGTGCAGAACGCACTGATCGCCCATGCCGAGCGGCGCCGCGCCTACCGCATCGCCGTGCTCGACTGCGCCCCGGGCCAGACGTCCGGCGACATGCGCACCGCGCGTGGCCGCGTCGACTCTCGCCATGCCGCGCTCTACTACCCCTGGGTGGTGGTGGCCAACCCGCTCGCCCGGCCGGGCCGCGAGGACATCCCGCGCGAGATCGCGCTGCCGCCCTCGGGCTTCGTGACCGGCATCTACGCGCGCAACGACGTGCAGCGCGGCGTGCACAAGGCGCCGGCCAACGAGGTCGTGACCGGCGCGCTGCGCTTCGAGATCGACATCAACTTTGCGCAACAGGAACTGCTGAACCCGCTGGGCGTGAACTGCCTGCGCTACCTCTCCGGGCGCGGCTTGCGCGTCTGGGGCGCGCGGCTGGTGTCCAGCGACCCGGAGTGGAAGTACGTGTCCGACCGGCGCTACTTCAACTACCTGGAGTCCTCGATCGACCGCGGCACGCAGTGGGCCGTGTTCGAGCCCAACGGCGAGCGCCTGTGGGCCAACGTGCGCCAGACGATTGCCGACTTCCTTTACAACGAGTGGCGCAATGGCGCGCTGCTGGGCAGCACGGCCGAGCAGGCCTTCTTCGTGCGCTGCGACCGCAGCGTCATGACCCAGAACGACCTGGACAACGGCCGCCTGGTCTGCCTGATCGGCGTGGCCATCCTCAAGCCGGCCGAGTTCGTGATCTTCCGCATCGGCCAGATGACGGCCGACGCCGCTTGAGGAGAGCAGCATGGCGAATCGCACCACGCCCTACGGCGCTTTCAACTTCATCGTCAACTTCGACGGCGGCGAAGTCTTCGGCGGCTTCTCCGATGTCTCGGGCATCGGCACCGAGCTCACGGTGGCCGAGTACCGCTTCGGCAACGACAAGGAAAACCATGTGCGCAAGGTCGCTGGCGTGCACAAGGTGTCTGACGTCACGCTCAAGCGCGGCATCCTCAATTCCAAGACGCTGTTCGACTGGATCGGCAGCGCGCGCACGCAGGGCCCGGCGGCCCAGCGCAGCGTGACCATCACGCTGCTCGACGAGGCGCAAAAACCCGTGCAGTCCTGGGTGCTGCGCGGTGTGATCCCCATGAAGTACACCGGGCCCACGCTGGCGGGCAAGGGCGGCGGCGACGTGGCGATGGAAGAGGTCGTGCTGTCCGCCGAAGCGCTCGAGTACAGCGCCTGAGAAGACCATGCGCGCCCTCCCCGCAGCCTGCCAAGGCCGAGCGCAGCGAAGGCCCGAGCCCCAGGCCGAGCGCAGCGATGGCCCGTGTGGGACTTCCCCCTGTGCCCCTGCCGAGGAGCGCAGCGCCATGGGCTGCGCGGGGAACCTCGCGCTTCGTGAACTGACTCATTGCGCTTGTTCGAGCGTAGTGAACGCAGTGAACGGTGCGAGTTGTGCAATGCAGCCCATGGCGCGAGCACCGCAGGTTGCCCGGAGCGCCAGCGGAGGGACAGGGGCACCGGGGTCGCCTTCTTTTGCTTACTTTTCTTGGCGAGACAAGAAAAGTAAGTCCGGGTGTGGGGTGGATAGCCCCACCTCTGGACCTCGATCAGGCGTGGTGGTCGGTAGAACGCACTGCTTTCGCGCAAGCACCTGGAGCCGGGATGTGCCCCCGGCAGTGCAGTCACTTTCTCTTGGCTACCGCCCAAGAGAAAGTAACCAAAGAGAAGGCGGCCCCGGTGCCCCCGTCCCTGCGCTGGCGCTCCGGGCAACCTGCGGTGCTCGCGGCCTGGGCGCATTGCACAACTCGCACCACTCACTGCGTTCGTTCAGCTCGAACAAGTGCAATGAGTCAGATGTTGAAGCGCGAGGTTCCCCGCGCCGCCCAGGCCACTGCGCTCCTCGGCGTGGGCACAGGGGTGGGAGCGGGGTCACACACGGGCCATCGCTGCGCTCGGCCTGCGGATTCGGGCCATCGCTGCGCTCGGCCGCTGCAAGGTTGCGAGCGGACTGAAAACATGTCGCTGGTCTTCGAACCCATCGCGCAGAGCTCGCCCGCCGACCTCTACCGCTCCGACGTGGCCTGCTTCGTCGGCTACATCGGCCGCCGCGCGGGCCGCCCGCTGCCCGCTGCGCTGCGCGCGCAGCTGGACGCGGCCGGCTGGGTCAGCGGCCCCTGGGCGCGCCCGGTGGCGCAGATCGAAGACCTGCTGGACGTTCCGCTGGCCCTGGACAGCTGGCACCTGTTCGACCGCTTCTACGACTGGGACCGGCGCGCCGTGGACCTGGAGGGCAAGCGCCGCTGCACCAGCTACCTGGGTGCGGCCGTGCGCAGCTTCTTCGCGCGCGGCGGCCGGCGCGCCATCATCTTGCGCGTGGGCGACCCCTGGCCCTGCCAGGACAGCAGCGCCACGCGCGCCGGCCAGCGCGCCGCGCGCCTGGCCCGGCTGCTGCCCACGGCCACGCCCTTCGCGCCGCACGAGCCCGCCAGTTGGCGCGGCTTGCAGCATCTCTATGGCCTGCCGCAGGCCAGCCTGCTGCTGCTGCCCGACCTGCCCGACCTGTGCGCCGGCCTTCCACCTCCGCCCGAGACCGCGCGCGCGCTCGCGCCACCGCCCGAGGGCTTCGCGCCGTGCGACGTCGAAGCGCCGCCGGAACCCGACACGGCCCTGCTGCGCGTGCCCGCACCGCGGCTCGACGCCGCCGGCTATGCGCAATGGCTTGAGGCGCTGGACCGCGTGCGCGGCTTCCTGGCCCGGCACCGGCGCAGCGTGACGCTGATCGCCGCCCTGCCGCTGCCCGAGGCCGGCACGCGCAGCGCCGCCGGCGTGCACGCGCAGGCCGACCTGCGCACCTACCTGGAACAGGCCGGCGTCCTGGCCGACGCGCGGGCGGAAGACACCGCCCAGGGCCGGCCGACCCCGGCGCTGTCGCAACTGGCCTGGCCCTGGCTGCGCACGCGCGCCGCGGCCGGCGACCTGCCGCAGGGCCTGGAGCCGGCCGACGGTGTGCTGGCCGGCCTTGTCGCCCAGGGCGCGGTCACGCTGGGCACCCACCGTGCAGTGGCCGGCGACCGCTCGCTGGCGCTGCTGCGCGACGTCGGCGGTGCCGAGCCGGTGCCGGCCTGGGGACTGGCGCCCGACAGCCCGTCCGCGCTGCTGGCCCGGCGCGTCTGCCTGTTCGCCCCGCAAGCCGAGGGCTGGGCGCTGCAGTCCGATGTGAGCACCTCGGCGGTGGAGCCCTGGCGCTTCGGCGGCGCCAGCCGGCTGCTAGCCACGCTGCTGCAGGCCGCGCAGCGGGCAGGCGACACGGCGGTCTTCGAACCCAACGGCACGGCGCTCTGGGCGCGGCTGCGCGGCACGCTGGAGGAACTGCTGGCCGGCTTCTGGCAGGTCGGCGCCTTCGGCGGGACGACGCGCGCGCAAGCCTTCTCGGTGCGCTGCGACCGCAGCACCATGACCCAGGCCGACCTGGACGCCGGCCGCCTCGTCGCCGTGCTGCAGGTGCGCCCCGCCATGGCCATCGAACAGATCACCGTGGTGCTCCAGCTCGGCCATGCGGCCAGCGTCGACGCGCCCGCGGGAGCCCTGTCATGAGCGCGGGCGACGCCTTCATCGGCCTGCACGTATTCCGCTTCGCGGTCACGTTCAAGCGCGCCGGCAGCGGCGGCGCGGTCGAGGTCTGCAGCGGCGCGTTCGCCGAGTGCACGGGCCTGGAAGCGACCATGGAGCCCAGGCTGATCCGCGCCGGCGGCGCCAACTACGGTGCCACCCAGCGCGCGGGCCAGGTCAGCTTCGCCACCGTGGTGCTCAAGCGTGGCATGACGCGCTCGCGCGATCTGTTCCGCTGGTTCCAGCTGGTCGGGGGCGGCGCCTACGCCTACCGGCTGTCGGCCGAGATCGTGGTGCAGGACAGCGCCGGCCACCCGGCCCTGACCTGGGGCCTGGACCGCTGCCTTCCGGTCAAGTTCAAGGCGGCCGACCTCAACGCCAAGGGCACCGAGGTCGGCATCGAGGAACTGCACCTCGCGCACGAAGGCCTGCGCCTGTACGACGAAGGAGCGGCGTGATGGCCTGGCTGCCCGACGCCCCCACCGTGGCCAGCGCCACCTTCAAGGTGCTGGACGGCCCGGGTGCGGGCGGCGCGCCGTTCGAGCTGCAGTTCAACCCGGCCTCGCTCGAATACACCATCAGCAACGAGTTCGACGACCGCAACGGCAACAACGGTGCGCGCCAGTTCGTCAAGAAGAGCACCGGCAAGCTCAGCATGACGCTGGTGTTCGACACCACCGAAACCGGCGTCTCCGTGCGCGATGTCACGGCCCACATCAGCGGCCTCCTGGAGCCGGCGAAGGACGGCAGCAAGCAATTCGCGCCCAAGGTCGAGTTCGGCTGGGGCAGCTACCGCTTTCGCGGCGTCATCGAGCAGTTCAAGGAGGCGCTGGACTTCTTCTCGGCCGAAGGCGTGCCGCTGCGCTCGTCCATCGCGCTCACGCTGGCGAGCCAGGAGGTCGAGTTCCAGAGCAACAAGCGCCCGGCCCCGCCGGTGGACCGCAGCCTGCCGGCCGATCCGGTCAGCGCCGCGCCCGGCGCCGGCGCCGCCAGCGTGGCCAACGCGCTGGGCGACCCACGCGCCGCGCGCGCCATCGCCAGCGCCAATGCCTCGGCCAGCCTGCGCTTCGGCGCCGAGGCGGGGCTGTCGGTGGGCGGCGGCGTAACGCTCTCGGCCGCGGCGGACTTTTCGGCCGGTGCCGGGCTATCGCTGGGTGCGGGTGCGGGCCTGTCGATCGGTGCGGGCGCCGGCGTCGGCATCGGCGCCAGCGCGGGTGTCGGCCTCAGCGTCGGCGCCGCACTGACGGCCACGGCCGGCCCGGCCTTCGCGGGCCTGTCCATCGCACCGCCCAACGTGTCCGTCGACCTGGGTGCCGCGCGCGCGAGCCTGCTGCCGGCGCCGCCCCTGGCCGGCGCCGCTTTCGGCCCGGGCGGCCGGGCCGTGGTGCAGGCCGGCGGCAGCCTCCGTGCCGAGGTTGGCGTCCAGGCGGACCTGCATGGCCGCATCCAGTTCGGTTGAGGAGCAAGAGCATGGCCGTCACCTTCGAAGAAGTCAGCGCCGAGATCAGCCCCCCGCCGCCGCCCGAGGCGCCGGCGCCGGCCGCCGCCGCGACCGACAGCGCGGCGCTGGCCGAACAGATCGAGCAGACCCTGCGCGTGCGCGCCGAGCGCGAGACCCGCCTCTGTGACCGGTAGACCCAGATGACCGAAGCCACCCTGAGCCGCAGCGCCATCTTCAGTGCGCGTCCCACGCTGCGCATCGCCGGGCAGGAGGACGCGCGGCTCAGCACGCAGCTGCTGGCGCTGCGCATGGAAGAGAACGAGGGCGGCCTCTCGCACCTGGAGCTGCGGCTGAACAACTGGGTCGCGACCGACGGCAGCCCCGAGCTCGCGTTCGACGCCGGCTCCACGCTGCGGCTGGGCGCCGAACTGGCGGTCTACAGCGGCGATGCGGCGGCGCCCACCGAAATCTTCCAAGGCCGCGTGAGCGCGCTCGAGATGGTCTGCGACTACGGCAAGCCGCCCGAGCTCGTGGTGCTGGCCGAGGACTCGCTGGGCGCCGCCCGCCGCGCGCGCCGCACGCGCGTCTACACCGACCAGTCGCCAGCCGAGGTGGCGCGCGCCGTCGCCGCGGAACTGGGCCTGGCCGCCGACGTGACCGCGCTGGACCAGCCGCGCGGCACCTGGGCCCAGCTGGACGAGACCGACCTGGGGTTCCTGCGCCGGCTGCTCGCGCGCTTCGATGCCGACCTGCAGGTGGTCGGCCAGCGCCTGCAGGTGGCGCCGCGCGGCGAGGTGCAGCGAGGCAGCCTGGAACTGCTGCTCTACAGCCAGCTCGCGCGCGTGCGCATCACGGCCGACCTGGCCGAACAGGTCAGCGCCGTCAGCGTCTCGGGCTGGAATGCGCGTGACGGCGCGCCCGTCAGCGGCGAAGCCAGCGCACTCGCACACGGCGGGCCCGGCAGCGGCCGCAGCGGGCCGAACTGGGCCACCGATGCGCTGGGTGCGCGTCCGCTGCACCTGGCCGGCCCGGCCGTGCAGACGGACGCAGAAGCCCGCGCCGTGGCCGAGGCCGCGTTCGACCAGCGCGCGCGCCGCTTCGTACGCGCCGAGGGCGTCGCCGAAGGCAATGCGCGCCTGCGCGTGGGCTGCCATGTGCGGCTGGCCGGCATCGCGCCGCAGTTCGACAACAGCTACTACGTGGTGCAGGCCCGCCATCTGTTCGACCAGCGCCAGGGCTACCGCACCGAATTCCAGGCCGAGACGGCCTACCTGGGGACCTGATGCAACGCGACCTGCCTTTCCTGACCCCGCCGCCCTGGGCCGCGCTGGCCCAGCTCGCGCGTGTGGTCTCGCTGGACGATCCCGAGCGCCTGAACCGCGTGCAGATCCGCCTGCTCGCCTTCGACGGCGCCGCAAACCAGGACGCGCCGCTCTGGGCCCGCGTGGTCGCTCCGTTCGCAGGCGACCAGCGCGGCCTGTGCATGCTGCCCGATGTGGACGACGAGGTGCTGGTGCTGATGGCCCAGGGCGATGCGCGCGCGCCGCTGATCGTCGGCGGCCTGTGGAACGGCAGCGCCGCCGCGCCGGCCGACATCGAGGCCGGCGGCCTCAACCGCACCAAGCGCCTGCGCTCGAAGAACGGCATCCAGATCACGCTGGTGGACCAGAGCGGCCAGGAGACTTTGATGCTGGAAACCCCGGGCGGCGCCCGCGTGACGCTCAAGGACGGCCCCAGTCAGCTCACGCTGGAGGACGCCAACGGCAACCGCATCCAGCTGGAAACGGCCGGCATCACGGTCAAGGCCGCGGCCAAGGTCACGGTGCAGGCGGCCCAGGTGCAGGTCACGGCCGGCATGGTCAAGGTCGATGCAGCGATGGCCGACTTCTCGGGCATGGTCAAGTGCGCGGTGCTGCAGACCAATGCGGTGATCAGCGCGAGCTATACGCCGGGGGCGGGGAATGTGTGGTGATGCGATGAGCCCCCTCGCACACCCTACCAGCGGCCGAGTGCAGCGACGGCCCGAAACCGAGGCCGAGCGCAGCGATGGCCCGTATGGGACTTGCCCCTGTGCCCCTGCCGAGGAGCGCAGCGCCATGGGCTGCGCGGGGAACCTCGCGCTTCAACATCTGACTCATTGCGCTTGTCCGAGCGTAGTGAACGCAGTGAACGGTGCGAGTTGCGCAATGCAGCCCATGGCGCGAGCACCGCAGGTTGCCCGGAGCGCCAGCGCAGGGACAGGGGCACCGGGGTCGCCTTCTCTTTGCTTACTTTCTCTTGGCGAAGCAAGAGAAAGTGAGTCGGGGTGTGGGGGTGAAGCTCCCACCTCCTCAGGTCGATCAGCCCTAGTGTCATTTGCTGGCACCAGAGGCCGGGATTGCCCCCGGCAGTGCAGTCACTTTCTTTCGTTTCGCCGAAAGAAAGTAACCAAAGAAAGGGCGACCCCGGTGCCCCCGTCCCTCCGCTGGCGCTCCGGGCAACCTGCGGTGCTCGCGGCCTGGGCGCATTGCACAACTCGCACCACTCACTGCGTTCGTTCAGCTCGAACAAGTGCAATGGGTCAGATGACAAAGCGCGAGGTCCCCCGCGCCGCCCAGGCCACTGCGCTCCTCGGCGTGGGCACAGGGGCCCCGGGGAGCGGGGTCACAGGCGGGCCATCGCTGCGCTCGGCCACGGACCACTGACATGGCCCAACACCACCCCATCCTCCTCGGCGCCCCCCGCAGCCTCGCCCGCAGCCCCCGCCCCTGGCTGCTGCAGCGCAGCGACGACGACTTCCTGCCCGCCACGCTCAACGACCTGCGCAGCACCGCAGGCCACGAACGCCTGCGCGCCCTGCGTGCCCGCGCGCTCGACAGCCAGGGCACGCTCAAGCTGTTCCAGCCGATCCAGCGCCAGTTCCACCTCGCGCTGCTGGAGGCCTGGTGCGACACGGCCGGCGAACCCCGGCTGGACCCCAGGCGCATCCAGGCCGCCGGCATGGTGCTGCGCCGCATCGGTGCCGACGGCCGCGCCGACGGCTGGATGAAGTCGGGCGGCCGCATCCACGGCTGGCTGCCGCTCACGCGCGTGGGCGGCGCCGACGCCGACCCGCTGCCCACCGCGCGCAGCCAGCGCGGCCTGACCGGCGTGCCCGACATCGACCGCCAGCTCGCCGCCTTCACGCGCACCCAGCCCGACAGCACACTGGAGGAAGCCACGATCCCGCTGTACCTCGCGCCCCCCGACGTCTGCGCCGAGGCCGGCCAGACCCTCTACTACGGCCTGGTGCCCACGGTCAGCAGCGAGATCAGCGAAGAGGACGAGCAGCTGGACACCGCGCCCGGCACCGACTTCGGCCCGCGCTCGGCAGCCTTCCGCGACCACCTGGTGCTGGCGCTGCAAGGCCAGGCCATGGGGCTGCCGCGCACGGGCCAGGCCATCACGGCCGCCTGGCTCCAGGACAGCGAGCAGGCCGATGCCGATGCCGCCCTCGCCCGCTTCGTGCTGCTGCTGCGCCAGCTGGCCAGCGAGTTCGATGCCTTCGGCAGTGGCGGCGCGGCGATCCTGCAGGCCCTGTCTGCGCTGCAGCTGCCCCTGGTGCTGCGCAGCGGCGAGACCCAGCCGCGCCGCGTGCGCGCCGACCAGTTCCTGCAGCAGGCCCAGGCCCTGGTGCTGCAGCAGCAGGCCGGCAGCGTCGAGATGCCTGCCGAATGGCCCGCCATGGACGCTGCGACGGCCCAGCGCCTGGCCGACGCGCTGCACGGCGCGCTGCAAGGCCGCCTCCAGGCCGTGAAGGGCAAGCGCGGCCGCTTCGACGAACCCGGCGCGCGCTACCAGCTGCGCGCCTTCGTGCGGCTCGCGCCCGAGGGTGCCTGCCCGGCGCGCACCGTCTGGGGCGAGGCCAGCGAGCCCTTCGTGATCGCCGCCTGGTACGAAGGCGCGGGCGCACCACCCGTGCAGATCGCGCTGCCCGACCCCAGCGACAAGGGCCTGCTCGATGCGCTCCGGCCCAGCGTGGCCTTCGTCGTGCCGCCTTCGCTGCAGAGCCTGCTGTCCGGCGCGAGCAAGAAGCTGCTGGATGGCGAAGGCCAGAGCAGCAAGTTCGGGCTGACCTGGATCTGCGGCTTCAACATCCCCATCATCACGATCTGCGCCTTCCTGGTGCTGAACCTGTTCCTGGGGCTGTTCAACATCGTGTTCGGCTGGATCTTCTCCATGAAGATCTGCCTGCCGTTCCCCAAAGTCCCACCGAAGACATGAGCGCAGCACCACGCCCCCTCATCGGCTGGCCCCTGCTGCCGCTGCCGGATGCGCACGGCGCGCTGGCCTGGCCGGACCTTGCCACCAGCGTGCGCGACGGCATCCGCGCCATCCTGTCCACGCGCCCCGGCGAGCAGCTCATGCGGCCCGAATTCGGCGGCGGGCTGGACCGGCTGCTGCACGCGCCCAACACCATCGCCACGCGGCGCGAGATGCGCGACCTCGTGCAGGACGCCCTGACGCGCTGGGAGAGCCGCATGCTGCTGGACAGCGTGGAGGTCTGGGAGGTCGCGGGCGCACCCAGCCAGGTGCGCGTGGAGATCGCCTACCGGCTGGCCCGCACGGGCCAGTCGGCCGCCATGAACGTGACGGTAGATCTGGAGGGATGAAATGAGACCACCCCCGTTTGGATGTCTCACTTCGTGTAGACATCCCATACCCCCTCGAGGGGGCGCACCCAGCGGCCTGGCAGAGCCAGTTCCGCGGCTGCGCTGGCATGGCCTGCTCCGCGGCCGTCGGAGCCTGGGCTTGCAAGCCCGTTCTGTGTTGTGCGGATGGCGCACCAGTGCTGCGGGCCACTGACATGCCGCTCCTGCCTCCCTCGCTGGACGACCGCCGCTTCGACGACCTCGTCGAGGAACTGATCGCACGCATCCCGGCCCACACGCCGGAATGGACGCACCCGCGCCAGGGCGACCCCGGCCGCACGCTGATCGAGCTGTTCGCCTGGCTGGGCGACACGCTGCTGTACCGCGCCAACCTGGTGCCCGAGCGCCAGCGCCTGGTGTTCCTCAAGCTGCTGGGCATGGGCCTGCAACCCGCGCTGCCCGCGCGCGGCATCGTCGGCCTGGCGTTCGCGCGCGCCACCGAGCTGGCCGCCCACACGCTGCAGCCGCGCGCGCTGCTCAAGGCCGCCGTGCCGTTCGAGACCCTGGCCGAGACCACGGTGCTGCCCATCACGGGCGAGGCCTACATCAAGCGCGCGCTGCCGCCCGCGCAGCTGGCCCAGCGCAGTGACCTTCTGCAGGGCCTGGCGCGCATCCACCGCATCGGCGGCGCGCTCAAGGCCTACCAGACCACGCCCGTGTTCGCCGAGGGCCGCGCCGCGCCCGAGGGCGTGGACGTGTTCGCGCAGAGCGTGGACCGCGCGCTGTGGATCGCGCTGCTGGCCCCGCCCGCTCGCCAGGCCGCGCAGCAGCAGGAGGTGAACACCGCCGTGCGCCAAGCCCTTGGCGGCGGCGATGCCGCGCTGCCGCCGCTGCTCTCGGTCGGCGTGGTGCCGGCCGTGCGCCCGCCCGGCCCCTTCGACGAGGTGACGGCCGCCGTACCGGTGCCCGTGCTCTGGGAAATGACCACGCGCGGCACCACCGACTTCGACACCGCCTACCTGGCCCTGCCCGTGCAGGGCGGCACCGACACCAGCGCCGGTCTGGCCCGCGCCGGCACGCTGCGCCTGCAACTGCCCGACGAGCGCGCGATCTGGGCGCCCTCCAACGACGTGGGCGAGAACCCGCAGGCCGGCGTCGGCGACGCGCCGCCGCGGCTGGACGACCCGGTCCGTGCCGCGCGCCTGGTGGCCTGGCTGCGCTTGCGCCCGCAGCCGGGGCAGCAGGTGCAGCAGCTGCCGCTGGCCTGGATCGGCATCAACGCGGTGGAGATCGACCAGCGCAGCACACTGGCCGGCCGCGTGCTGGGCGCCTCCAACGGCGCGGCCGACCAGCAGTTCGCGCTGCCGCTGGGCTCGGTCGATGCCGCCAGCCTGCAGATCGAGGTCGAGGCGCCGGGCCGCGGCTACCAGCCCTGGAGCCGCGTGGACGACCTGGCCGCCATCCATGCCGACCCGCAGGTCGCGCGCGACGCCACCGCCTACGAACTCGACGCCGAGGCCGGCCTGCTCCGCCTGGGCGACGGCCTGCGCGGCAAGGTGCCCGAGGCCGGCATGCGCGTGCGGCTCGCGCTGGGCCGTTTCGGCGGCGGCCGCGCCGGCAACCTGCCGCCGCTGGCGCTGACCGAACTCACGGGCACCCTGCTGTCCGGCCAGACCGCGCCGCCGATCCGCGTGCTGCAGCCGCTGCCGCTGGAAGGCGGCGAGGACGCCGAGACCCTGGCCGTGGCCGAGCGCCGCATCCCGGCCCGCTTGCGGCATCGCGACCGCGCCGTGACCGAGGACGACTACCGCAGCCTGGCGCGGGAGACGCCGTCCATCGACGTGGGCCGCATCGAGGTGCTGCCGCGCTTCAAGCCGCGCGACCGGCGCTTCCATGTGCCCGGCGTGGTCAGCGTGCTGGCGCTGCCGGCCGCGCCGCTGGCGCCGGCCCCCAACCCGCGGCCCGACCGGCCCTTCATCGAACGCCTGCATGCCCACCTCTCCGTGCGTACGCCGCTGGCCACCGAGCTCTACGTGATCGGCTGCGACTATGTGGCGCTGGGCCTGTCGGTGGCCGTGCTGGTGCGCGACGGCCATGCGCGCGACCGCGTGCTGCTGGACGTGCGCGAGGCGCTGCGCCGGCTGCTCTGGCCGCTGGCCCCGGGCGGCCTGGACGGCAACGGCTGGCCGCTGGGCCGGGACGTGCGCTCGCGCGAGCTCGAGGTCGAGGTCTCGCGCGTGGCCGGCGTGCAGGAGCTGCGCGGCCTGCGGATGTTCCAGCGCCAGGACGACGCCTGGCAGCTGCTGCCCACGCTGGCCGCCGACGGCGCGCAGCAGCTCGCGCTGTCGCCCTGGCAGCTGCCCGAGCTGCTGTCGGTCATCGCCATCAAGGGCACCAGCGCGCCGACCGACCTGCGCGCCCTGCCCAATCCCTTCGCCGATGCCAGCGCCGTGGCGGTGCCGGTGGTGCCGGAGCTGTGCTGATGGAATCTTTCCACGCCCGCCGAGGCCGAGCGCAGCGACGGCCCGAGCCCGCGGCCGAGCGCAGCGATGGCCCGTGTGGGACTTCCCCCTGTGCCCCTGCCGAGGAGCGCAG
>NZ_VEDO01000027.1 GCF_007677875.1 Variovorax boronicumulans
CAGCGTGACGCGGGCCTCGGGGAAGCGTTCGTGCAGGGCGGTGACGGCCTCGACCTCCTCGTCTCCGCGCAGCACGCCGCCCTTGAGCTTGAAGTCCTGAAAGCCGTAGCGCTCCTGGGCCGCTTCGGCGAGGCGCACGATGGCCTCGGGGGTCATGGCCTTCTCGTGGCGCAGGCGGAACCAGGCGTTGTCGGCCTCGGGCTCGCGCCGGTAGGGCAGATCGGTCTTGCCTTGGTCGCCGACGTAGAACAGGTAGCCCAGCATCTGTACGGCGTCGCGCTGCTGGCCTTCGCCGAGCAGGGCCGCGACGGGCACTTCCAGGTGCTGGCCCAAGAGGTCGAGCAATGCCGATTCGGCGGCGGTGACGGCGTGGATGGCCACGCGCAGGTCGAAGGTCTGCAGGCCGCGCCCGCCGCTGTCGCGTTCGGCGAACTGCGTGCGCATGGCGTTCAGGATCGCCTGGTAGTTGCCGATGGGCTGGCCGACGATGAGCGCGCGCGCGTCTTCCAGCGTCTGGCGGATCTTCTCGCCGCCGGGCACTTCGCCCACGCCGGTGTGGCCGGCGTTGTCGGTGAGGATCAGCAGGTTGCGCGTGAAGAACGGGCCGTGGGCGCCCGACAGGTTCATGAGCATGTCGTCGTGGCCCGCCACGGGCACGACACGCAACTCGGTGACGACAGGGGTGGACATGCAGCTTCCTGGAGAGAGTGGGTTCAGACCGGCGGACGCACGGCCTGGCGGGCCAGCAGTTTCCACTGTCCGCCCTGCTTTTGCCACACGTGCAGGATCTTGATGTTGACCTTGCCCGGCTTGCCCGCATCCAAGGTGTCGGCGATGAGCGTGTGACGCACGATGGCGGCATCGCCCACGACCTTCACGGTCTGCTCGCTGATGGCGATGGTCACGAAGTCGGACTTGCCGTCGAGCAGGTCGGCGATGAAGCCGGCCTTGGTGTCGATCTTGCCGCCCGAGTGGCCGTAGCTGAGGTCATCGGCCACCAGCGCGGACAAGGCCTCACGCGTGGGATCGACCATGGCCACGCGCAGCTTCTCGGCTGCGGCGGTCACGGCCGCGGTGTCGTTGGCGCCGCCGCCCGCAGGCAGGCCGGCGCAACCGGAAAACAGGGCGGCCGCGGCCGCCACCAGACAGAGTTTGCGGAACATGCGCGTGTCTCCTCGTGTTGTGTCTTGGCGCGCTGAAACCCGTTTACTGCGGGCCGAGCTTCTTGATCAGCGCGGCCAGCTCTTCCATCTCGTTCGGCTTGAGATCGGACAGCGGCGCGCGCACCGGGCCGCCGTCGTGGCCGACGATCTTCGCGCCGGCCTTGATGATGGAGACGCCGTAGCCTTCAACGCGGTTGCGGATGGCCAGGTAGGGCATGAAGAACTCCTTGAGCAGCTTGTGCTGGGTCGCCATGTCGTCGGCGGCCACGGCCTTGTAGAAGTCCATCGCCGTCTTCGGGATGAAGTTGAACACGGCCGACGAGTACACCGGCGTGCCCAGCGCCTTATAGGCCGCGGCATAGACCTCGGCGGTCGGCAGGCCGCCCAGGTAGGAGAAGCGGTCGCCCATCTTCATGTAGATGGAGGACATGGTCTCGATGTTGCCCACGCCGTCCTTGAAACCGATCAGGTTGGGGCAGCGCTCGGCCAGGATGGCCAGCGAGTTGGGCGTGAGCTTGGTGCGGTCGCGGTTGTAGACGATGACGCCGAAATCGACGCTCTTGCAGACCTGGGCCACGTGCTCGATCAGGCCTTCCTGCCCGGCTTCGGTCAGGTAGTGCGGCAGCAGCAGGATGCCGTGGGCGCCGAGGCGTTCGGCCTCCTGGGCATGGGCGATGGCGGTGCGGGTCGGGCCACCGGCGCCCGCGATGATCGGCACCTTGCCGCGGCAGGTGTCCACCGCGGTCTTGATGACCTGGCTGTATTCCTCACCGGACAGCGAGAAGTACTCGCCCGTGCCGCCGGCGGCGAACAGTGCGCTGGCGCCGTAGGGGGCCAGCCATTCCAGGCGCTCGATGTAGGTCTTGGGGCGGAAGTTGCCTTGCTCGTCGAAGTCCGTGATCGGGAACGACAGCAGGCCGGAGCCCATGATGGATTTGAGTTCTTGCGGGTTCATGTCGGTGTCCTCGTTGTAGGGGTGGTCAGAAAAAATCAGTCGAGCTTGATGTTGGCGGCTTGGACGACGGAGGCCCAGCGGGCGCGCTCCTTGTTGAAGAAGGTCTCTTCTTCTGCAGGTGCCATGGTCACCACCTCGGCGCCCTGGCCCGCGAGGCGCGAGCGGATGTCGGCCGAGCGGATCACGGTAATGAGCTCCTTGTTCAGGCGCTGCACGATGGCGTCCGGCGTGCCACGCGCCACGCGCACGCCTTGCCAGGTGCCCGATTCGTAGCCCGGAACGCCCTGCTCGGCAATCGTCGGCGTGTCGCCGACCAGCGGCATGCGCGTGCCCTTGGACACGGCCAGCAGCTTGAGCTTGCCGCTCTGCACATGCGGCAGCGTGGCCAGCATGCCGTTCATGAGCACCTGGGTCTGGCCGCCCACGGTGTCCTGGATCGCCTGCACGCCGCCCTTGTAAGGCACATAGACCCACTTGGCCTGCGTGGCGCGCTCCAGCGCCACGCCGGCCAGGTGCGGCGCGCTGCCGGTGGCGGTCACGGCGAAGTTCAGGTCCGTGGTCTTGGACAGCGCAACCAGTTCCTTGAGGTTGTTGGCCTTGACGGACGGGTGCACCACCAGCAGGTGGGGCGAGTAGGCCAGCATGGTCACGCCACGCAGGTCCTTGGACGGGTCGAACGGCAGCTTGGTGTAGACAGAGGGGCTGATCGCCAGCGCGCCCACGTCGCACAGGAGCAGCGTGTAGCCGTCCGGTGCCGACTTGGCGACAAAGTCGGCGCCCAGGTTGCCATTGGCGCCGGCCTTGTTCTCCACGATCACGGTCTGCTTGAGCGCATCGGCCAGCGGCACGCTGATGGCGCGCGCGATGATGTCCGACGACCCGCCCGGCGGGTACGGCACGATGATGCGGATGGGCTTGCTCGGCCAGGCGTCCTTGGTCTGCGCCAGACTCGGCAGGGCCACCGTGGCGGCAGCGGCGGCCAGCAGTTCGCGGCGTTTGAGTTGCATCGAGGTCTCCTCGGGTCGATCGGTTGCGATGAAGTCAGTCATCGTACAACCAAAGACAAGATGGCGCCAGATTTTTTTGTGCAATGACTCAGCCAGCGCCGCCGGCGGAGCGCTGGGCGGCCTCCTGCGCCAGGCGCAGCCGCTCGCGGCTGTTGGTCAGGTGGATGCGCATGGCGGCGCGCGCGGAGTCCGGGTCGCGGCGCGCGATGGCGGCATAGATCTCCTCGTGCTCGCGGTTCACGCGCACGAGGTACTCGCCACGCCGATCGTGGTTGCGGATGGCGCTCACGCGCGTGCGCGGAATCAGCGTGGTGCCCAGGTGGCCCATGATGTCGGCGAAGTACGGGTTCCCGGTGGCCTGGGCGATCTGCAGATGGAAGCTGAAGTCGTGCGCCACCGGATCGTTGCCGGCCGCGACGTTGGTCTCGAATGCGTCCAGCGCCTCGCGCAGCCCCTGCAGCTGCACGTCCGTGCGGCGCAGGGCCGCCAGGCCGGCGGCCTCGGTCTCCAGGCTGATGCGCAGCTCCAGCACCGCCAGCACGTCCACCGTGGTGGCGATGTCCGAGCCCTCCAGCCGGAACATGCCGGCCGCGCGCGGCGGCAGCACGAAGGTGCCCACGCCATGGTGTGTCTCCACGAGGCCGGACGCCTGCAGCTTGGACAGCGCTTCGCGCACCACGGTGCGGCTCACGCCATAGGCCTGCATGATGGCCGACTCGGTCGGCAGCTTGTCGCCCGTGCGGAGTTGCTGGCTGCGGATCTTCTCGGTCAGGTCGTCCACCAGCCCGTGGGCCAGGCCACGGCCGCGCTGGCGCGGCACGGCAGCCGCGAATGGCGCGGCGGCGGCGGTTTCGGGCGCAATGGTCGGCCCCGTGGACAGCGTGGACATGGGATTCATCATAGTTCTTTTGGCAGTTGTACGACAACAGACCATGAGGCGCTCCGCAGTTTCCGTCACCGCCCATCTGTGGCATGGTTCGCGCCCTGCGTCACTTCGGGCCCGATCCTTCCATGACAGTTCCGCGCAAGCGCGCCGCCACCATCCGCGACGTGGCCGAGGCCGCCCAGGTCTCCACCGCCACGGTGTCCAAATTCGTCAACGGCAACCAGCGCTTCACGGCCGAGGTCGAGGCCCGCATCGCCCAGGCCGTGCGTACCCTGGGCTATTCGCTGAACCCCATGGCGCGCGGCATGATCACGGGCCAGACCGGCAACGTCGGCATCGTGATCCTGGACATCCGCAACCCCTACTTCACGAGCCTCGTGAAGGGCGCGGCGCGCCAGGCGGCCAGCGCCGGGCTCAACCTCATCATCGCGGACGCGGAGGAAAGCACGGCGCCCGAACTCGGTGTGCTGCAGTCGCTGCGCCGGCGCGTGGACGGCCTCATCGTCAGCGCGCGGCTGCCGGCACCGGCCATCGAGTCGCTGTTCGAGAGCGGCACGCCGGTGGTGTTCTACGGCCGGCCCTCGCCCTACGAGAAGAACCACAACGTCGGCTGCGACAACTACGCCGCCGCCCTGATGCTGGGCCGCCACCTGCGCGAGCTGGGCCACCGCCGCATCAGCTACCTGGGCTTTTCGGGTGCGCGCTGGAGCGCCGAGCGCGAGCGCGGGCTGAGGGACGCGTTCCAGGGCGTGCAGGCGCACTTTCGCAGTTTCGACGCGAGCGCTCCCTCGGCCGAGGAAGGCGAGCGCCTGGCCTCCACCGTGCTGCTGTCGCAGGAACTGGACGACGCCATCGTCACCTACAACGATCTGCTGGCCATGGGCCTTTTGGTGGAGGCCAAATCGCTGGGCATCCGCGTGCCCGAGCAGGTCTCGGTGGCCGGCTTCGACAACCTGGCCTACGGCCGGCTCGTGAGCCCGGCCCTGACCAGCGTGGACATGATGGGCGAGGCCACGGGGGAACTGGCCATGCGCAAGCTGGTCGGGGTGATCAAGGGGCAGCCCATCACGCAAGAGGACGACGTGCTGCAGAGCCGCATCGTCGCCCGCGAATCCACCGCGCCGCGCCGACCTAGGGTAAACGATTAGCCTGCGGGGATTGACGCAACGCCGACGCTGCAGGAGCATCGCCCCATTCGCCCTATGGCGTATTTTTTTCGAGACCAGTTAAACGTTTACCTTTCTCTCCAGAAACAGAGAACTTCTGGAAAGTCCGGTCTGGTCTGCCAGCGGATCCACGTTCAACCTTTTGCCATGTCCACTTCGACCTCTTCCAGCGCGCCGCGCCTGCAGCGACTGCTCCTGACCGGTGCCGCAGGCGGCCTGGGCAAGGTGCTGCGCGAACGCCTCGTCTCCTATGCCGACAAGCTGCGCGTGTCCGACATCGCGGCCCTGGGCGAGGCCCGCGGCCCGCACGAGGAGGTCGTGCCCTGCGACCTCGCCGACCGCCAGGCCGTGGCCGCATTGCTGCATGGCTGCGATGCCATCGTGCACCTCGGCGGCATCTCGGTGGAGCGTCCCTTCGAGGAGATCCTGGAGGCCAACATCAAGGGCATCTTCAACGTCTACGAGGGCGCGCGCCGCCATGGCGTGGAGCGCGTGGTGTTCGCCAGCTCCAACCACGTGATCGGCTTTTACAAGCAGACCGAGCCGCTGGACGCGAACGTGCTGCGCCGCCCCGATGGCTACTACGGCCTGTCCAAGTCCTTCGGCGAGGACATGGCGCAGTTCTACTTCGACCGTTACGGCATCGAGACCGTCAGCATCCGCATCGGCTCTTCGTTCCCCGAGCCGCTGAACCGCCGCATGATGCACACCTGGCTCAGCTACGACGACCTCACGGCCCTGGTCGAGAAGGCCCTGTTCACGCCGGGCGTGGGCCACACCGTGGTCTACGGCGCGTCGGCCAACGAAAAGGTCTGGTGGGACAACCATGCCGCCGCCAAGCTCGGCTGGACGCCCAAGGACAGCTCGGAGCCCTTCCGCGCCAAGGTCGAGGCGCAGCCACCCGTGCCCGACAGCGACCCCAACGCCATTTACCAGGGCGGCGCGTTCACGGCCCAGGGCCCCTTCGGCGACTGACATGGCGAACGCGGAGCTCATCCTCGACGCCCGCAACGGCACCGGCGAAAGCCCGGTCTGGCATGTGGCCGAGCAGGCGTTGTACTGGGTCGACATTCCCGGCAAGGCCATCCACCGCTGGTCGCCTGCGCAGGGCCACCGCCAGTGGACCACGGCCGAAATGCCGGCCTGCATCGCGGCCACGCCGCAGCCGGGCCGCTGGATCGCGGGCATGGAGACCGGCGTGTTCGCACTGCAGTTGCAGGACGACGGCCAGGTCCACGCCGAACGCCTGGCCGCCGTGCAGCACGGCGCGCCAGCCATGCGCTTCAACGATGGCCGCTGCGACCGCCAGGGGCGCCTGTGGGCCGGCACGATGTGCCTGGACATGGCGGCCGCCATCCGCGCCGGCGCCTGGTACCGGCTCGAGGCCGGCGACACGGCCCTGCCCGCCCAGCTCACGGACTTCATCGTGCCCAACGGTCTGGCCTTCAGCCCCGACGGCAGGACCATGTACGTGTCGGACTCGCATCCGCAGGTGCAAAGCATCTGGGCCTTCGACTACGACACCGCCAGCGGCACGCCGTCCAACCGGCGCCTGTTCGTCGACATGCACCCGCTGCCGGGCCGCCCCGACGGCGCCGCCATCGACGTGGACGGCTGCTACTGGATCTGTGGCAACGACGCCGGCCTCATCCACCGCTTCACGCCCGAGGGCCGGCTCGACAGGTCGCTGGCCGTGCCCGTCAAGAAGCCCGCGATGTGCGCCTTCGGCGGCCCGCGCCTGGACACCTTGTACGTGACCTCGATCCGGCCCGGCGGCGACCTGTCGGACCAGCCGCTGGCCGGCGGCGTCTTCGCATTGAACCCCGGCACTTCGGGGCTAGCGGAACCGGCCTTTCTCTCCTGATTCCCTTTCACCACCACCAACAGAGGACGACAAATGACCCGCAACAAAACCCTTCTCGCGCTGGCCGCCAGCGCATTCGCCCTGTCGGCCCAGGCCGTCGAGTTCCGCTCGGCCGACGTGCACAACAGCGACGACTACCCCACTGTGGCGGCCGTCAAGCACATGAGCCAGGTGCTGGCCAAGGAAAGCGGCGGCAAGTACACCATCAAGGTCTTCAACAAGAGCGCGCTGGGCTCGGAGAAGGAGACGCTGGACCAGGTCAAGATCGGCGCGCTGGAGATGAACCGCGTCAACATCAGCTCGCTCAACGCGATCTGCCCCAAGACGCTGGTGCCCACCATGCCCTTCCTGTTCGACTCCATCCCGCACATGCGCAAGGTGCTGGACGGCCCCGTCGGCGAGGAAATCCTCAAGGGCTGCGAAAGCCAGGGCCTCGTGGGCCTGGCCTTCTACGACTCGGGCGCGCGCTCCATCTACGCCAAGAAGCCCGTCAAGACCCTGGCCGACGCCAAGGGCCTGAAGATCCGCGTGCAGCAGTCGGACCTGTGGGTGGCACTGGTCGGCGCCATGGGCGCCAACGCCACGCCCATGCCCACCGGCGAGGTCTACACCGCGCTCAAGACCGGGCTGATCGATGCGGCCGAGAACAACATCCCGTCCTACGAGGGCTTCAAGCACTACGAGGCGGTCAAGGTCTATTCGTACACCGAGCACTCCATGGCGCCAGAGATGCTGGTCATCTCCAAGGCCATCTTCGACAAGATGAGCCCGGCGGACCAGGCGCTGTTCCGCAAGGCCGCCAAGGAATCCGTGACCTTCCAGCGCCAGAAGTGGGACGAGCAGGAAGCCAAGGCGCTGGACATCGTCACCAAGGCCGGCAGCACGCTGGTGAAGGACGTGGACAAGGCCTCGTTCAAGGCGGCCATGCAGCCCGTCTACGCCAAGTTCATCAACACGCCGGATCTGCAGCGCCTGGTCAAGGCCGTGCAGGACACGAAGTAAGCCGTTGAACCAACCGGTCCCGCACGCCGCGGGGCCGGTCTTCCCGCCGGACACGCCATGAACTCTCCCCTGCCCACGGCCCACGCCGCCGCCACGAGCGCGGTGGCCGCGCCGGTCGCGCCCGCCCTCGACCCGACCCCCGACCGCCCACCGGCGACCCACTGGTACTCGCGCCTGTGCGGGGCCTTGAGCAAGGCCAGCCTGGTGCTGGCGATCTTCGGCCTGGTCGGCATCATCGTCAGCGTGCAGGTCCAGGTGGTCGGCCGCTACGTCTTCAACGACACGCCGACCTGGGCCGAGGCCCTGGCCCTGCAGCTCGTGCTCTACGTGACCGCGCTGGGCGTGGCCGTGGGTGTGCGCGACGCCGGCCATATCGGCCTGGAGTCGCTGGTCTCGCTGCTGCCCGAAGGCCTGCGGCTGAAGATCGAGATCCTGATCCACGCACTCGTGGCGCTGTTCGGCGGCATCATGGTGCAGAGCGGCTGGCTCTGGACCCGGCTCAAGTGGGACGAACTCGACCCCATGCTGCAGATGCCCGTGGGCATCGACTACCTCTCGCTGGTCATCGCCGGCATCCTGATCGTCCTGTTCAGCATCGAACACATCGTCGCGCTCATCCGCCACGAAGACGTCGTCCCCTCCTGGTACTGACCCCATGGAACTGACCGTTCTCTCCATCGTCTTCGCGGTGCTGCTCGTGCTGGGCGTGCCCGTGGCCTTCTCCATCGGCCTGGCCTCGGTGGCCACCGTGCTGTACTCGGGCATGCCGATCGCCATCGTCTTTCAAAAGATGGTGGGCGGCATGCAGATCTTCTCGTTCCTGGCGATCCCGTTCTTCGTGTTCGCCGGCGAGCTCATGCTCTACGGCGGCATCGCCGACCGCATCGTGCGCTTCGCCAACAGCCTGGTCGGCCATGTGCGCGGCGGCCTGGGCATGAGCAACGTGCTGGGCTGCACGCTGTTCGGCGGCGTCGCGGGCTCGCCGCTCGCGGACGTCTCAGCCATGGGCTCGGTGATGATCCCGCTCATGAAGAAGGAAGGCTACGACGCCGACTACGCGGTGAACGTGACCACGCACGCGGCCCTGGTCGGCGCGCTGATGCCGACCTCGCACAACCTGATCATCTTCACGCTGGCGACCACGGGCATCGCCTCGGTCAGCGTGTTCAGCCTGATCCTGGCCGGTGTGATCCCGGCCTTGCTGCTGACCATCTGCAACCTCATTGCCGCCTACTACGTGGCGGTCAAGCGCGGCTACCCCACGCGCGGCAAATTCCCGGGCTGGAAGGAAGTGCTGGTCTCGTTCCTGGCCGCGCTGCCGGGCCTGCTCATCGTCGTGATCATCCTGGCCGGCATCCTGTCGGGGATCTTCACGGCCACCGAGTCCGCCGCCACGGCCGTGCTGTGGGCGCTGCTGGTCACGGTGCTGGTCTACCGCTCGCTGTCGTGGAAGGACTTCCTGAAGGCCTGCGCCAAGGCCTGCAAGACCACGGGCGTGGTGCTGCTGCTGATCGGCATCAGTTCGGCCTTCGGCTACTTCATGGCGCTGTACGAAGTGCCGCAGAAGACCGGCGAGCTCATGCAGTCGGTCAGCTCCAGCCCCTGGGTCATCTTCCTGATGATCAACGTGCTGCTGTTCGTGCTGGGCACCTTCCTGGACATGGCGGCCACCATCCTGATTTGCACGCCGATCTTCCTGCCCATCGCGGCCCAGTTCGGCATGGACCCGGTGCAGTTCGGCATCGTGATGCTGATCAACTGCGCGCTGGGCCTGAACACGCCGCCCGTGGGCGTCACCCAGTTCGTGGGGTGCGCCATCGGCGGGGTCTCGGTGGGGCAGGTGATGAAGTCCATCCTGCCCTTCTACGGCGCGCTGACGGTGTGCCTGATGCTCGTGACCTACGTGCCGGCCTTCTCGCTGTGGCTGCCGGGGATGTTCAAGTAGGCATGGTGATGCGCATCGCCGTCATCGGCGCCGGCGTGGCCGCGCCACCGCACCTGCGCAGCCTGCACGATCTGCGCGACCGCGCCGAGGTGGCCTGGGTGTGGGGCCGCGACCTGCAACGGCTGGGGCAGGCCGGTCTGCCGGCCGGTGCGCGCGCGACCACGCGGCTCGAGGATGTGCTCGAGGACGCCAGCGTAGGCGCCGCCCTGGTGCTCACGCCACCGCACACGCACCTGGAGATCGCAGAGCGTTTGGCGGCCGCGGGCAAGCACGTGCTGGTCGAAAAGCCCGTGGAACTCACGCTCACGCGGGCCGAAGCCCTGGTCGCGGCCTGCGCACGCCATGGCGTGCGTCTGGCCGTGATGCTGCAGCACCGCGCCAGCCCCGCTGCACTGCACCTGGCGGAACTGGTGCGCGGCGGGAGCCTCGGCAGCCTGACCGGCGCCAGTGCCGCTGTGCGCTGGTGGCGGCCACAGAGCTACTACGACCAGCCCGGCCGCGGCACGCTGGCGCGCGACGGCGGCGGCGTGCTCATGACCCAGGCCATCCACACCCTGGACCTCTTGCTGCACCTGGTCGGCGCGCCGCAGCGCGTGCTGGGCCTGGCCGCCACCTCGCCCGTGCACCGCATGGAGACCGAGGACCAGGCGGCCGCCCTGCTGCACTGGGAGAACGGCGCCATCGGCGTGATCGACGCGACCACGGCTGCTTACCCAGGCTACCCCGAGCGCATCGCACTCAACTTCACGCAGGGCACGGCCACGCTGGAAGCTGGCGCGTTGGCCGTGGAACGGCCGGGCCATGACACGCTGCGCGTGGGCCAGCCCCAGGCCTCGGGCGCGGGCGCCAACCTCATGGGCTTCGACCACGCCGGTCACCGCGCCGTGATCGCGGATTTTCTGACCGCCATCGACGAGGGGCGCGCGCCGCTGACCGACGGCGCCTCGGCCCTGCCCGTGCAGCGGCTCATCGAGGCCGTTCTGCGCTCCTCCAACGAGGGCGTCGCCGTCCGCCTATAGGGCGTCATTCCTGCGGGGCATGGCGCTGTTGACGCAATGCCATTGGTCAAAGGAGAAGGCAGTGCCTAGAGTCGCGGCACCACCCACCGACCTGCCCCCATGCGACGCCAACGCCACGGAAAAATCATCGCCACGCTCGGTCCCGCAAGCTCGGACCGCGCCACCATCCAGCGCTTGTTCGAGGCCGGGGCCGACGTGTTCCGGCTCAACTTCAGCCACGGCAGCCACGCCGACCACCAAGCCAGGTACGACCTGATCCGCGCCGTCGAGCGCGAGGCCGGCCGGCCCATCGCCGTGCTGCTGGACTTGCAAGGCCCCAAGCTGCGCGTCGGCCGCTTCGCCGACGGGCCGGTCACGCTGGCCGAAGGCGCGCGCTTCCGGCTCGACCTGGACCCGACGCCCGGCGACGCCACGCGCGCGCCGCTGCCCCACCCCGAGATCTTCGCGGCGCTGCAGAACGGCCACGACCTGCTGCTAGACGACGGCAAGCTGCGCCTGCGCGTGCTGGCCTGCGGCGCCGACTTCGCCGAGACCGAGGTCATCGCGGGCGGCGTGCTGTCCGAGCGCAAGGGCGTCAACGTGCCCTCGGTGCTGCTGCCGATCTCAGCGCTGACCGCCAAGGACCGGGCCGACCTGGCCTTCGGCCTGGAGCTGGGCGTGGACTGGGTCGCGCTGTCCTTCGTGCAGCGGCCAGGCGACGTGCAGGAACTGCGCACGCTGGTGCAGGGCCGCGCCGCCGTCCTGTCCAAGCTCGAGAAGCCCGCCGCCATCGCCGACCTGGACGCCATCGTCGCGCTGTCCGACGCCGTGATGGTCGCGCGCGGCGACCTCGGCGTGGAGATGCCGGCCGAGCAGGTGCCGCCGATCCAGAAGCGCATCGTGCGCAGCTGCCGCCAGGCCGGCAAGCCCGTGGTCGTGGCCACGCAGATGCTCGAATCCATGGTCAGCGCGCCCGTGCCCACGCGGGCCGAGGCGTCCGACGTGGCGACCGCCGTCTACGACGGTGCCGACGCCGTGATGCTGTCGGCCGAATCGGCCTCGGGCCGCTACCCGCGGGAGGCCGTGGCCGTCATGGACGCCATCGTGCGCGCGGCCGAGGCCGACCCGCATTGCCGCACCGTGGTCGAGGCCTCGGGCTTCGCGCCCCGGCCCACCGTGGGCGACGCGATCTGCGCGGCGCTGCAGCAGTCGGCCGAGCTGCTGGGGCCGGCCGCCATCGTGACCTTCACACGCTCGGGCTTCACGAGCCTGCGCGCCGCGCGCGAACGGCCGCACGCCTGCATCGTGAGCGTGACGCCCGACCTGGCCACGGCCCGCCGCCTGGCGCTGGTCTGGGGCGTGCATTCGGTCCATGTGCCGCACGACGTGGACGACGTGCCCGGCATGGTGCAGGCCGCCTCTTCCTTGGCCCGCGCAGAAGGCTTCGCCCAGCCCGGCGACACCATCGTGATCGCGGCCGGCATGCCGTTCGGCAAGGCCGGCACCACCAACCTGCTCCACATCGCCCAGGCCTGAGAGAACACGCCATGTCCACCATGACCAACGTCCAGGCCCTGGAAATCATCGACTCGCGCGGCAATCCCACGGTGGCCGCCCACGTGCGGCTGGCCGACGGCAGCTGCAGCAGCGCCGCTGCGCCCTCGGGCGCTCCCACCGTGACCGAGCGCCTGGGCCGGCGCGTGCAGCTCGCCGGCGACGACCTCTTCGTGACCAACACGAAGACCCTGCGCCGCGGCATCGAGGGCGGCATCGCCAACGCCATCCTCGTCAAGCCGAACCAGATCGGCACGCTGACCGAGACGCTGGCCGCGATCGACTTGGCCGCGGCTACGCGTGCCACGCAGATCAAGACCGGCTCGCTGTGCCGCTCGGACCGCATGGCCAAGTACAACCGGCTGCTCTGGATCGAGGCCGAACTCGGCCGCGACGCGGTCTATGCGGGTCGCGACGCCTTCCCCTTGCTGCGCCAGGGGGGCTGAGCATGCAAGTCCTGATCGCCCCCGATTCGTTCAAGGAGAGCCTCAGCGCGCTGCAGGTGGCGCAGGCCATCGAAGCGGGTTTCCGCGAGGTTTTCCCCGAAGCACGCTACCGCCTCTTGCCCATGGCCGATGGCGGCGAGGGCACGGTGCAGGCGCTGGTCGATGCCACGGGCGGCCGGCTGCGCGAAGTCGTGGTCACCGGCGCCACGGGGCGGCGCATCGCCGCCCGCTACGGCTTGGCCGCGGACAGCAGCCTGGCCGTCATCGAGATGGCGGCCGCGAGCGGGCTCGAAGCCGTGCCGCCCGCCGAACGCGACCCGCGCAGCGCCACGAGCCACGGCACGGGCGAACTGATCGCAGATGCGCTCAACGCCGGCGCGCGGCGCTTCGTCATCGGCCTCGGCGGCAGCGCCACCAACGACGGCGGCGCCGGCATGCTGCAGGCCCTGGGCGTGCGCCTGCTCGATGCCGACGGCCTGGAACTCCCGCGCGGCGGCGCAGCGCTCGCGCACCTGCAGCGCATCGACGCCAGCGGCCTGGACCCGCGCATCGCGCAATGCCGCATCGACGTGGCCTGCGACGTGACCAACCCGCTGCTGGGCCCGCGCGGCGCCTCGGCCGTGTTCGGCCCGCAGAAGGGCGCGACACCGGCCATGGTGGCCGAACTCGACGCCTGCCTGCAGCGCTTGGCCGAGCGGCTGCGCCACGACCTGGGCCAGGACGTGGCCGAGGTGCCCGGCACGGGCGCGGCCGGCGGCATGGGCGCGGCCCTGCTCGCGGTGCTGGGCGCGCAGCTGCGCCCGGGCAGCGAGGTGGTGGCCGACGCGCTGGGCCTGGACGCCGCGGTGCGCGAGGCCGACCTCGTCATCACGGGCGAAGGCCGTACCGACGGGCAGACCGTCCACGGCAAGGCGCCCATCGGCGTGGCCCGCGTGGCGGCGCGCCATGGCGTGCCCGTGGTCGGCCTGTCGGGCGCGCTGACGCCCGATTCCAGCGCCGTGCACGACCACGGCATCGCGGCGGTGTTCAGCGCCGTGCGCAGCGTCTGCAGCGTGGAAGCAGCGCTGCGCGACGCCGCGGCCAACGTGCGCGCCACGGCGCGCAACATCGCCATGGCCCTGCGGGTGGGCCAGCAGATCGCTAGGCCTGCACCGCGGTCGGCCACACGCTGAAGATGCGCTCGCGCAGCGCGGCCTGCAGCGGCCGCGCTGCATCCTCGGTCCGCATCAGCAGCGACAGCGGGCAGGCGATGCGCTCGCCGTCCCAGGCCACGATGCGGCCGGTCGCCAGCAGCTCCTGGGCGCGCCGCTCGCGCGCCAGGCACACGCCCACGCCGGCCTGCACCAGGTCCAGCAGCGTGGATTCCTGGTCGACCTCGGCCACGGTCTGGCGCGACAGGCCCTGCTGGCGCAGCAGCCGCTCCATGATGACGGTCTGCGAACTGCCGGGCGCCGTGCCGATCCAGGGCAGCGCCGCCAGCGCCGCCCAGCCCTGGCCCATCACGCGCGGCGCCCAGGCCGGCGGCAGCACCACGGCGTAGGACTCCACGGCCAGCACGATGGTCGAGACCTCGGCGTCATCCACGTCGCCGAGGAAGAAGCAGGCGTCGAGCTCGCGCGCCTTGAGGCGCTGCAGCACCGTGCCCGAGATGCCCTGCTCCAGCCGCACGTCCACCTGCGGGCAGTGGTGCTGCATCTCGGCGAGCAGTTCGCCCAGGCGGATGGACGTGGGATCGACGATGGTGCCCAGCCGCAGCGTGCCCGTCAGCTGGCCCTGCAGCTGGCGCGCGGCGGCCGCCAGCTCGCCCGCGGCGTCCAGCGTGCGCTGGGCCAGCGGCAGCAGGCGACGCCCGATCGCGCTGGGCGTCATGCCGGCCGTGGTACGGTCGAACAGCGGGCCGCCGAGCTCCTCCTCGAGCGCCTTGAGCTGCTTGGACACCGCCGATTGCGTCAGATGCAGCTGTTCTGCCGCCCGCGTCACATGGCCGACACGGGCGACAGCGACGAAGGCGCGCAGTTGGTAGATTTCCATGGTCCGGGAAGTTTGGCACACGGCTCCCGCGCATTTCCTCCCATCCATCCAAGGAGTTCGCTGATGAACGGCGCCCACAGTCTGGTCCACACGCTTTTGAAGTCCGGCATCGACACCTGCTTCGCCAACCCCGGCACCAGCGAGATGCACTTCGTCGCCGCACTGGACCAGATCCCCGGCATGGACTGCGTGCTGGGCCTGCAGGAGAACGTGGTCAC
Organism: Variovorax boronicumulans; assembly: GCF_007677875.1. GTDB lineage: Bacteria > Pseudomonadota > Gammaproteobacteria > Burkholderiales > Burkholderiaceae_C > Pseudorhodoferax > Pseudorhodoferax boronicumulans_A. Next base: position 15,236 of record NZ_VEDO01000027.1, read on the forward strand.
GGGCATGGCCGACGGCTACTGGCGCATCGCGCGCAAGCCGGCCTGCACGCTGCTGCACTGCGGCCCGGGCCTGGCCAATGGCCTGGCCAACCTGCACAACGCGCGCCGCGCCCATGCCGGCATCGTCAACATCGTGGGCGACCAGGCCACCTACCACCGCCCGCACGACGCGCCGCTGACGGCGGACACCGAGGCCATGGCGCGCACCGTCTCGCAGTGGGTGCGCACCAGCACGCGCGCCGAGGACGTGGGCCGCGACGCCGCCGCCGCCGTGCAGGCCGCGCGCAGCGCGCCAGGCCAGGTGGCCACGCTGATCCTGCCGTCCGACGCGTCGTGGAACGAAGGCGCTGCCGCAGCCGAACCCCTGGCCGTGCCCGCGTTGGCGCCGCTGGACCCGTTCGCCATCGACAACGCCGCGCGCGTGCTGCGCACGGCCGGCCGCGACACGCTGATCCTGCTGGCCGACAGCGCCGTGCGCGGCCCGGCCCAGGCCCTGGCCTGGCGCGTGGCCCGGGCCACGGGTGCCACGCTGCTGGCCGACTTCATGAACGCGCACGTGGAGCGCGGCCGCGGCCGCCTGCCGCTGGAGCGCGTGCCCTATGTGACCGACCTGGCCATCAAGACGCTGGCGCGCTTCAAGCACATCGTGCTGGTCGGCGCCAAGCCGCCCGTGGGCTTCTTCGCCTACCCGGGCAAGCCCTCCACGCAGTACGCACCCGAGGCCCAGCTGCACCGGCTCTCGCGCCTGGACCAGGACCCCACGGCCGCGCTGCGCGCCCTCGTCGAGACGCTGAACGCACCTGAGGTGGCGCTGCCCGAAGCCGGCCCGCGACCCGAGCCCGCGCGCGGCCAGGCCACGCCCGAAGGTCTGGCCCAGACCGTGGCCGCGCTGATGCCCGAGCAGGCCATCGTCTCGGACGAGAGCGTGTCCTTCGGCCGCGGCTTCTACCAGCACACCCATGCCGCGCCCGCGCACGACTGGCTGCACCTGGCCGGCGGCGCCATTGGCGACGGCCTGCCCGTTGCAACCGGCGCGGCCATCGGCGCCAGGCGCCAGCGCCGCGTGATCAGCCTGCAGGCCGACGGCTCGGCCATGTACTCGCTGCAATCGCTGTGGACGCAGGCGCGCGAGCAGCTGCCCTGCACCACGATCATCCTGTCCAACCGCAAGTACAACATCCTGATCGGCGAGTACGCGGGCGTGGGCGCCAAGCCCGGCGACACCGCCATGCGCATGCTGGACCTGGGCAACCCCGGCCTGGATTGGGTGCGCCTGGCCGGCGGCATGGGCGTGGAGGCCGCACGCGCCGAAACGCTGGAGCAGTGCGCGGACCTGCTGCGCGCGAGCTTCGCGCGCAATGGGCCGTTCCTGATCGAGCTGATGGTGTGACGCTCACCAGGTGGCAAACATCGCCACCACCGTCGCGCCCATCACCACCGTGGCCAGCCAGCCGGTCGCGCGCAGGCGCGGCCCGATCACATACGGGCCCATCACGGCCGGGCGGGAAGCCAGCACCATCATGACGGCCATGATGGGCACCGAGATCACGCCGTTCAGCACGGCCGACCAGAACAGCTCGCGCACCGGGTCCATGGGCGTGAAGCACAGCAGCACGCCGCCCAGCGTGGCGGCGGCGATCACGCTGTAGAAGCCGCGGCCCTCGCCACGGTCCAGCCGCGCGCTGAGCGTGCCGTTCCAGCCTGCGGCCTCGGCCACGGCGTAGCCGGCAGAGCCCGCCAGCACCGGCACGGCCAGCATGCCGGTGCCGATGATGCCGAGGCTGAACAGGAGGAAGGTGAAGTTGCCCGCCAGCGGCCGCAGCGCCTCGGCGGCTTGCGCCGAGGTCTGGATGTCGGTCACCCCGGCCGCGTGCAGGGTGGCGGCCGTGCTCAGGATGATGAAGAAGGCGATGAGGTTGGAAAAGCCCATGCCCACCAGCGTGTCGAGCTTGATGCGGCGCAGGTGGCGGCGCACGTCGGCCGTGCCATGCGGCGGGCCGTCGCGCCGGTCTTCCATTTCCTGCGCGGCCTGCCAGAAGAACAGGTAGGGGCTGATGGTGGTGCCCAGCAGCGCGACCACCATCAGCAGCAGGTCATGGTCCAGCGCCAGCTGCGGCCAGGCCGCGCGGCGCAGCACTGCCCACCAGTCCAGGTGCAGCGAGAAGGCAACGGCCACATAGGCCAGCAGCGCCAGCGTGAGCCACTTGAGCCAGCGCACATAGGTCTGGTAGGGCAGGAACACCTGGAGCACCAGGCTGGCCAGGCCGAAGGTCACGGCATAGACATGGGCCGAACCCCCCAGCAGCAGGCGCAGCGCCTCGGCCATGGCCGCGATGTCGGCCGCAATGTTGAGCGTGTTGGCCGCCACCAGCAGCCCGACCACCAGCAACAGCACCCAGCGCGGAAAGGCGCCCCGGATGTTGGCCGCCAGCCCGCGCCGCGTGACGTAGCCGATGCGCGCACTGACCACCTGCACGGCTGCCATCAGCGGCAGCGTGAACACCGCCGTCCACAGCATGCCGTAGCCGAACTGGGCACCGGCCTGGGAATAGGTGGCGATGCCGCTCGGATCGTCGTCGGCCGCCCCCGTGATCAGGCCCGGGCCGAGCTGGCGCAGGCCGCGCCATGTCCTGGCGTTCACCGGTCGCCTCGCGCGTCAGCCGCCGCGCCGCGCGTCGCGGTCGGACGTGGACATGAAGGCGCCGGCAGCGCCGGCTGAGAAATCGATCTTGCGCATGGTGAACTCCTGTGGCTGCAGTCCGGCGGCCTGCGTCGTTGGGCTGCGCAGCCATGGCGCGGACAGCCGAGTGTGGTGCCCGTCTGTTGCACGCGCGTTCGCGCGCCCACCGTGCCTGTTACCGCTGCAATACGCGACGGAACACGAACGAGTTGCCTGCGCCGGCATGGCCCGGCCCGCATCTGTTGCATCCGGTGCACGCCAGCATTCTGGAAGCGGCTTCGGCGGCGGCTTTCGCGGGTAAGCTGCGCCCGGGCAGCGCACCGTGGAGACCGGTCCGCCCCATCTGCGCCCAACCTGCTCAGGAGCACGACAACATGCAACGCCGCCTCTTCACCGCCCTCCTCGCAGCCGGCCTGGCTTTCGCCGGTGCCGCCCAGGCCGACCAACTGGCCGACATCAAACAGAAGGGCCAGCTCGTCGTCGGCGTGCTGGGCACCGACGAGCCCAACAGCTTCCTCGACCCCAAGACGCGCGAGCTGGTCGGCTACGAGGTCGACCTCGGCAACGCCGTGGCCAAGGCCCTGGGCGTGAAGGCGGTGTTCAAGCAGATCGCCGTGGCCGCCCGCATCCCCGAACTGCAGCAGGGCCACGTGGACCTGCTGGCCGCCTCGCTCACGCACAACAAGGAGCGCGAGGCGCAGATCGACTTCTCGCTGACCACCTTCGTGACCGGCCAGAAGGCCATGGTAAAGAAGTCCAGCGGCGTCAAGGACGTGGCCGAACTGGCGGGCAAGCGCGTGCTGACGGCCAAGGGCGGCACCCAGGAGCCCAACATCCGCAAGGCCGTGCCGACGGCCGAGGTCGTGACCTACGAAAACTCGCAGCAGGCCTTCCTGGCGCTGCAACAGGGCAAGGGCGTGGCCTACGTGAACGACGAACTGAGCCTGCTGGTGGACATTGCCAAGCTCGGCCCCAAGGGGCAGGAGTACACGATGCTGCCCACCAACCTGAGCGTGGAACCGCTGGCGCTGGGCATCAAGAAGGGCGAAGCGGGGCTCAAGGCCGTGGTCGACGACACCTTGCGCGCGCTGGAGAAGTCCGGCGATGCCGAGAAGCTCTACATGAAGTGGTTCGGCCCGGGCACCAAGACCAACTCGAACGCGCGCAGCTTCAAGTTCGAGACGGACAAGATCGCCGGCTGACCGCCCGGCGCCAGCCGTGCGCCATCGCATGCCGGTCTTCGACTACACGCTGCTGCTCAAGGGCCAATACCACGACATGCTCGTGGCCGGCCTCGTGCTGTCGTTGCAACTGGCGGCGGCCACACTGGTGTTCGCGCTGCCGGTGGCGTTGCTGGTGGCGCTGCTGCGGCTGGCACCGGTTGCCGCGCTGCGCTGGCTCGGCTTTGCCTACGTCGAGTCGATCCGCAACATCCCCTTGTTGGCCCACATGCTGTTCTGGTACTTCGCTGCGCCCGAGCTGCTGCCCGCAGGCATCAAGGCCTGGCTGTACAGCGGCAACATCGAGGCGGCAAGCGCGGTGGTCGCGCTCACGCTGTACACGGCGGCCTACATGTCCGAGGACATCCGCAGCGGCATCCGCGCGATCCCGGTGGTGCAGTTCGAGGCCGGGCGCGCGCTGGGCTTCGGCTTCCTGGCCACCATGCGCCGCGTGATCCTGCCGCAGGCCTTGCGCATCACGGTGCCGCCGCTGATCTCGCAGACGCTGAACCTGTGGAAGAACACCAGCATCGCCACCGTCATCGGCGCGGCCGAACTGATGTACCAGGCTGGCCAGGTGGAAAGCGCGACCTTCCGCAGCTTCGAGTCCTTCGCGTTCGCCACGGCGGCCTACCTCACGGTGTCGCTGGCCATCACCGGGCTGGCGGCCTGGTACCAGTCGCGCTACCCGGCGCGCACGGCCTGAGGACGCCGGATGCTCGAGCTCATCGACACCTATTGGCTCTACTTCCTGGTCGGCCAGTATCCGAACGGGCCGCTGGGCGGCCTGACGCTCACGCTGCTGCTGGCCACGCTGGGCCTGCTGCTGGGCCTGCCGCTGGGCATCGTGCTGGGCCTGGCGCGCGTGAGCCCCATCGCCTGGCTGCGCCTGCCCGTCACGGCGCTGGTGTTCGTGGTGCGCGGCATTCCGCTGCTGATGGTGGTGTTCTGGGCCTACTTCTTCCTGCCCAGCGTCACCGGCGTGAAGACCGACCAGTTCTCCACCATGCTGATCGCGCTGGTGGTGTTCGACGCCGTCTACCTGGCCGAGATCGTGCGCGCGGGCATCCAGGGCGTGCCGCGCGGCCAGGTCGAGGCGGCCCGCTCTCTGGGTTTGGGCTGGTGGCGCACCATGCGCACGGTGGTGCTGCCGCAGGCCACGCGCGCCATGCTGCCCTCGCTGGTCAACCAGTTCGTCTCCACGATCAAGGAAACCTCTCTGGGCTACATCATCGGCCTGAACGAGGTGTCGTTCGTCACCACGCAGATCAACACCCAGGTGTTCACCCGCCCGGCGGAGCTCTATGCCATCCTGGGCCTGACCTACTTCCTCCTGTGCTTCGGCCTGTCGCGTCTGGCCTACTGGCTGGAACGACGGCTCGCCCGCGGCCCGCAGGCCGGCCGCGCCCGGCCCCGCAACGCCCGGCCCCAAGCGAGCGTCCCATGATCCAGTTCGACAAGGTCAACAAGTGGTACGGCGCCTACCAGGCGCTGACCGACATCACGGAAACCATCGCCAAAGGCGAGGTGGTCGTGGTGTGCGGCCCCTCCGGCTCGGGCAAGTCCACGCTGATCCGCACCGTGAACCGGCTCGAGCCGATCCAGTCGGGCACGATCACCGTGGACGGGCGGGACATCCACGCGCGCGACGTCGACCTGAACGACTTGCGCTCGCGCATCGGCTTCGTCTTCCAGCAGTTCAACCTGTTCCCGCACCTCACGGTGCTGCACAACTGCACGCTGGCGCCGATGCAGCTGCGCGGCCTGTCGCGCGCGCAGGCCGAGGAACGCGCGCTGGCATTGCTCGCGCGCGTGGGCGTGGCCCACAAGGCGGCCGCCTACCCCACCGACCTGTCCGGCGGGCAGCAGCAGCGTGTGGCGATCGCCCGCGCGCTGGCCATGCAGCCGCCGCTGATGCTGTTCGACGAACCCACCAGCGCGCTGGACCCGGAAATGGTCGGCGAGGTGCTGCTGGTCATGCGCGACTTGGCGCGCGAAGGCATGACCATGGTCTGCGTGACGCACGAGATGGGCTTTGCGCGCGAGGTGGCCGACCGCGTGCTGTTCATGGACGAAGGCCGCGTGCTGGAGCGCGCCACGCCGCAGGACTTCTTCAACCGGCCGCAGCATCCGCGCGCGCAGCAGTTCCTGTCCGACATCCGCACGCCGTTCGCGTCCAGTACCTACCGGTCGGCGCCAGACCCCACGCATTTCACCGGATTTGAATCCTCAAGACAAAATCATTGAAACTTTACGCACGGTCAGCGCTCTAGAGTCGGGTCCGCACGGTTGACCACGCCCGACGGAAACCGACGCCCCACAAGAAAACACACGCCCGCATGCCGACTTCCTCCGCCGCCCCGACCCGATACACCGCCACGGCGATGGCCCTGCACTGGCTGCTGGCCCTGGCCCTGGTCGGCATCTTCGCGGTGGGCCTGTACATGACCAGCCTGCCGTTCTCGCCCGCGCGGCTCAAGCTCTACAACTGGCACAAATGGGCCGGGGTGAGCATCCTGGCGCTTTCGGCATTGCGGCTGCTGTGGCGCCTCACGCACCGGCCGCCCGCGCTGCCGGCCACCGTGCAGGAAGCCATGCCGCGCTGGCAGCAGATCGCCCACAGCGGCACCCACCATCTGCTGTACCTGCTGTTCTTCGCCGTGCCGCTGATCGGCTGGGCCTACAGCTCGGCTGCGGGCTTTCCCATCGTGTTCCTGGGCCTTGTGCCACTGCCCGATTTCGTGCCCGTCAACGCCGATCTGGCCGAACTGATCAAGCCGTGGCACGAGATCAGCGCTTATGCGCTGGCCGCACTGGTCGTCCTGCACGTGGCGGCCGCGCTCAAGCACCATTTCATCGACCGCGACGGCCTGCTCGCGCGCATGCTGCCCGGCCGCGGTTGAACCTCTTCTTCCTTTCGTTCGGAGCTGTCATGAAGTTCGTCACCACCTTTGCCGGCCTGATGCTGGCCGCCACCGCCGCGCTGGCGCAACAGGCCCTGGTGCCCGCGCAGAGCGAGATCGCTTTCGTGAGCAAGCAGATGGGCGTGCCCGTCGAGGGCCGCTTCAAGAAGTTCGACGCCCAGGTCGCGTTCGACCCGGCCAAGCTCGCCACCAGCAAGGTCGCCTTCACGGTGGACATGGGCAGCGCTTCGCTGAGCAAGGAGGCCGACGCCGAACTCGTCAAGCCCGTCTGGTTCAACACGCCCAAATTTCCGCAGGCCAGCTTCCAGTCCAGCGCCATCAAGGCCCTGGGCGGCGGCAAATACGAAGTGGGGGGCAAGCTGTCCATCAAGGGCAACGCCCAGGACGTGGTCGTGCCCGTCACGCTGACGCAGAGCGGCGCCAATACCGTGGCCACGGGCGCCTTCACGATCAAGCGCCTGGCCTTCAAGATCGGCGAGAACGAATGGACCGACACGTCCATGGTCGCCGACGACGTGCAGGTCAAGCTCAAGCTCACGCTGACCGGCGTGCCCAAGCTCTGACTCCCCCCAACCGCTCACCTTTTTCAACTCAACTGGAGATTCCTGGATGCAACGCATTGCCCTGACCGCCCTGGCGACCGCCGCCGCTTCGATCCTGCTGGCCGCCGGCAGCGCCCATGCGCAGAGCGCCACCTACGTGGTCGAGCCGACGCACACGTTCGCCACCTTCGAGATCAGCCACTTCGGCGCGGCCGTGAACCGCGGCCGCTTCGAGAAAAAGGAAGGCCAGATCACGCTGGACAAGGCGGCCAAGACCGGCAAGGTCGAGATCACGTTCCAGATCGCCTCCATCAGCACCGGCACGCCGCCATTCGACAAGCACCTGCAAAGCGCCGACATCTTCGACGCCGCCCAGTTCCCGACCGCCACCTTCGTCGGCGACAAGTTCACCTTCAACGGCGACAAGGTCAGCGAAGTGGCCGGCACCATGACCATCAAGGGCAAGAGCCAGCCCGTGACCTTCAAGGCCAAGCAGTTCAACTGCTACGAGAGCCCCATGCTCAAGCGCGAAGTCTGCGGTGGCGACTTCGAAACCACGATCGACCGCACCGCCTTCGGCGTGGACTACGGCATCAAATTCGGCATTCCGAAGGAAGTGCGCATCGTGGCCCAGATCGAGGCCATCAAGCAGTAAGCGCCGCACCCCCTGGTGAATGGGTTTTCAATCTCGGCCTTGCGCAGAAACAGCGCAGGCGCCGGGCAGCCTGCAACCAGGACGCCCTGCGGCAAACCCCTCGGCACGAGGCGTTCGAGCAGCGTCGCGTTGCCCGGATTGGCCAGCGCGCCTGCGACCAGTTCGTCGGCGCACAGCGCCATGCCCTACTACTTGATCAGCGCGTGCACGGCCTTGAATTCGGGGTGCTCGGCCGTCTCCAGCCATTCGAACAGCACCATCTCGGTGGTCACCAGTTCGGCGCCGGCGCCGGCCAGGCGGTCGAAGGCGGCATCGCGGTTGCGCTCGGTGCGCGAGCCGCAGGCATCGGTCACAACCCAAACCTCCATCTCTTCCTCGAGCAGTTCGAGCGCGGTCTGCAACAGGCAGACGTGGGCCTCGCAGCCGGCGATCACGATGCTGCCGCGCTCCGACTCGGCGGGCTTCTGCAGGTGCTTGGGCAGGCTGCGTGCATTGCCGCCAGCCGGCTTGGCGGGCGGCTGCAGCCATTCGCCCAGGCCTTCCGCCACGGCGCTGAAATGCATCTTGGCCAGGGTGCGCTGGCACAGCGCGCGCAACTCGGGCAGGTTGGGGCCGAGCCTGGACGGGTTCTGTTCCGTGCCCCAGACCGGCACCTCCAGCAACTGCGCGGCCTGTGCCAGCCTGAGCGCGTTGGCCGCCACCTCGGCATGGCCGGCAATGGCCGGCATGAGCTTTTGCTGGTAGTCGACCAGCACGAGTTGGGAGGTGGAGGCTTGCAGCAGCATGGCAATCGTCGGTCTTGGGAAACAGCCAGCCATGATAGGTGGGCGTGCCCGGCCCCTGCGCCGCCCGGACGCAAAAAAGCTCGGCGCGCGCGGGGCTTGGGACAGCGACATCTGGATCACGACGGCATCGCTCCTCAGCAAGCCGCCGCGGCAGAGGGGGGAGGTCGTGTCAACCGCGACATGGCCGGGTGTGCCACTGCCGTTGGTGGTCCACGTGCAGGCATTCGCGCCGGGCGCGAGACCGAGTGGATACCGCCGACTGCAAAGGCGCGGGGACAAGAACCGAGGTTTGCCGCCAAGACCTCACACCAGCATCTGCGCGGCTCCTCAGCCCATCAAGGCGCCGTCGGCACCAACCGCAACAGCTGGCCGCTGCTGGCATCGGTCAATACGTAGAGCAGGCCGTCCGGACCCTGGCGCACGTCGCGCACGCGCTGGTCCACATCCTCCAGCAGTCGCTGCTCGCGCACCACCTGGCCGTCGGCGCCCAGTTCCAGCCGGTAGAGCCGGCTGAACTTGAGCGACCCCACGAAAAGGCTGCCCTGCCAGGCTTTGCCATAGCGCTCGCTGGTCAGGAAGGCCATTCCCGAGGGCGCGATCGAGGGCGCCCAGTATTTGAGTGGCTGTTCCATCCCGGCCTTCTCGGTCAGACCATCGCCGATGGGGGCGCCGCCATAGTTCACGCCGTGCGTGATGATCGGCCAGCCGTAGTTGCGGCCCGGCTGGATGAGGTTGATCTCGTCGCCGCCCTGGGCGCCGTGCTCGTGCGTCCAAAGCCGGCCATCCGGCGCCAGCGTCGCGCCCTGCAGGTTGCGGTGGCCGTAGCTCCAAATCTCGGGCAGGGCCCCGGCACGGCCGGCGAAGGGGTTGTCGCGCGGCACGCTGCCGTCCTTGCCCACGCGCACGACCTTGCCGTGGTGGTTGCCCAGGGTCTGGGCGTCGGCCATGCGGCTGTAGCGGTCGCCCAGGGTCAGGAACAGTGTGCCGTCGGGCTTGCCGTTCACTTGGCGTTCGACGATGCGGCAGCCGAAGTGCGCGCTGCTGGCGACCTTGGGTTGCTGGCTGAAGACCACGCGCGAGTCCTCCAGACGCGTGCGGTCGTCCGACAGGCGCGCACGCGCAAGCGCCGTGCTGTTGCCGCCGCCGCGCGTCGCCGGCTCGCTGTAGCAGAAGTACACGAGGCGGTTGTCGGCAAAGCCACTGTCCAGTACCACGTCGAGCAGGCCGCCCTGGCCGCCGGCCGCGATCTCGGGCAGACCGGTCAGCGGCGCACCGAGCCGGCCGTCGGGCTCGACCACGCGCATGCGGCCGGGCCGCTCGGTGACGAGGAAGCGGCCTTCAGGCAGGAAGGCCAGGCCCCAGGGGTTCTGCAGCCCAGCCGCCACGGCCTGGGTGCGCACCGGCGACTGGGCAGCGGCGGGCCACGCGAGAAGGACGCTCAAGCCGGCCACCACGAGGCCCATCCGGCGCGCAAACGATGACAGGGACATGCGTTCAGATCCTGAAAATGCGGGTGCTGGCCGCGGACTGCTCTGCCATCCGCGCGCCAGTTGGAGCAATGCGTTGAGCGATTCGTTCGGCTTCGATGACGGGCTTATGTAGGAGCGTCGGCCGTGTTTCTGTCGGAAAATTTGCCATCATGTTACAAATTTAATTTGTAAATCATTATGAATCAATTACTTGCGATGTAATCTTCGCTTGACGTCTGAATAGCCAAGGCCTTACTCTCCCGCCCCATGCCTCGCTGGACCGCCGTATTTCTTCTCGCCTGCTGCGTTGCCAGCGCCGCCCAAGCCGCCCCTTCTGAGTCTCCCCTGCCGACCGCAGCGCCGGAGATGCCGGCCGACATGCAGCGCGCACTGGCCGAACGCGGTCTGGTGCGCCAGACCCTGGGCCACATCGAACAGGTCGGCCAGACGATGCGGGACACGACGTCCGACCTGGTGGGCACAGCCATGGGTTTTCTGGGCGTGCCCTACCGGCGTGGCGGCAATTCGGCCGAATCGGGCTTCGATTGCAGCGGCTTCGTCCGAGCCGTGTACTCGCAGACCGTGGGCCTGGTGTTGCCGCGCCGCGCCAACGAGCAGGCCGCCGCCACCGACACGATCGAAAAACGCGATCTGCAGCCTGGCGACCTCGTGTTCTTCAACACCATGCGCCGCACTTTCAGCCACGTGGGCATCTACGTGGGCGACGGGAAGTTCGTGCACGCCCCACGCAGTGGCGCGAAGGTCCGTGTCGAAGACATGGACAGCAGCTATTGGAAGCGCCGCTTCGACGGCGCCCGCCGGGTCGAGACCGACACGCCGCTGGACGCCAGCGCGCTGACCAGGCTGGGCGCCGGCGGCAACTGAGCCACCGGTCTTCGCCCCAGCTTCAGCGTCGCCCGATGCGCGCGCCCGCCCGTCGGCGCAGCCGCAGCACTGCGGCTTGGTACTGCCAGCGCTAGACACGGTCGCTTGCGCGCGGCCATCGTGGCCAGCTAAAGCGCTGCCGACCGGATCCGTCCCGGGCTGGATCCCGACAGGCGCTCGGCCAGTTGCCGCGCGCTCCGTGCGCTGGCGCCTTTGCCTGTGATCGCCAGCGCGGGCGCATGGGCCAGCATGCGCTGGAACACCGCGCGCACTTCGTCCGCGCCGATGTCATCGACCGTGGCAAGCGCGTCGGCCAGCGACAGCACGCTGCCACTGGCTTGCAGTTCTTCGACGGCCTGCTCCATCGTGGCGTAGGTACGTTCCGCGGCACGCACGCGGGCCACGGCCAGCTGGTTCTTGGCCCGCTCCAGGTGCAGGGGATCGATCGCTGCGGCCTGCGCGCGCAGCAATTCGCCGGTGGCTGCAACCAGCGCGTCCAGCTTGTCCGGCGTCGTCACCGCGTGCACGACGAAGTTGGCCCAGACGTCGCCCTTGTCGATCGTGGCATCGGCGGCGTAGGCCAGGCCGAGCTTTTCCCGCACCGTGTCGACCAGGGGCGAGGACATGCCGCCGCCGAACAGGTTCGCGGCCACCGCCGCCACGAGGCGCCAGCGCTGCCGGGGCATCGCATCCGGCAGCGCCGGCGCCACCGGGTAGGCGATGTTCAAGAACACCTGCGAGACCTGCGTGAAGCGCCGTGCCACAGCCTGCCCGACATAGGCCGCGGGCGCAGGAGGCCTCGTCGCCAAAGCATCGTGCGCTGCGGGCATTGCGCCGAAGAGCTCCGCCGCGAGCGCCATCCAGGCCGCGACGTCGAAGTTGCCGGCCGCGGCGACGACCGTCTTGTCCGCCACGTAATGCGACTGCACGTGGCGCAGCAGGTCGTCGCGCGAGAAGCCTTCGATGTTGGCGAGGGTGCCGATCACGGGCATGCCCATGGGCGCATCGCCCCAGATGGCACGGTCGAGCAGATCGTCGGCGCTGTCCTGCGGATCCTCGTCGTACTCGATGGCCTCCTGACGGATCACCTGCAGTTCGCGCTGTAGTTCATGCGCGGGAAAGGTGCTGTTCAGCACGATGTCGGCCGTCATGCGCAAGAGCTGCCCGGCATGCCGGCCCAGGCCCGTCATGAAGTAGCCGGTGGCATCCTTGCCGGTGAACGCGTTGACGTCGGCGCCCAGTCGCTCGGCATCCAGATTGATCGCCTGCACGGAGCGCGTGGCGGTGCCCTTGAACGCCATGTGCTCCAGCACGTGGCCGATGCCGTTGGTGCCCGGCGCCTCGTCGCGGGACCCGACCCGCAGGAACACGCCCACGCTGACACTTTGCACTTGCGGCATCGGCACGGCAAGCAGGCGCACGCCGTTCGCGAGCGTGCGCAGCGCTGCGGCGCCGCCCGCCTGTGGATGGGGCGCCATGGCTCAGCGGTCCTGTGGCGCTTGCGGCTGGACCGCAATACCGTAGAGCGCCAGCAGGCCGACCATGTGGCCGATGGACACGCCGGGCTCGCCCGCTTCGACGCGGCCGATCGTCTGCACGTGCACGCCCAGGCGCGCGGCCGCAGCGGCCTGGCCCTCGCCCGCCGCGAGCCGCCCGGCCTTGGCCGCCGCCCCCAGGGTCCGGATGGTCTGCAAGGCGTCGTCGCCGATGTCTGTGGAAATGCGCTTGCCTTGGGTCATCGCTGCATTGTCGCCGCGCAGCCGGTGCGAGACCGGCGCAGGGCGCCGCCCGCCTGATTCGATGCCGGTATCAGATGGCCCCAAATCGGTATTGGACGGCCTATCGGAGCGGCGCTATGGTCGGCCCCACCAGAACATGATGGAGACAAGTGCATGCCGCACCGCCGCGCCCTGCTGGGCCTCGCCGCCGCCCTGAGCTGTCTTGCCAGCCTGCCGGCGCAGGCCCAGGATTTTCCACACAAGCCGATCAAGTTCGTCGTGCCCTTCCCGCCCGGCAGCGGCACCGACACTTCGGCCCGCTACTTCGGGCAGAAGCTCTCGGCGCTGACGGGCCAGCCCGTGGTCGTGGAGAACAAAGCCGGCGCCAACGGCTTCCTCGCGGTGCAGGCCGTGTTGGCCGCGCCGGCCGACGGCTACACGGTCTTCGTCGGCAGCAACTCGACGCTGGCCGTCAACGTGGCGCTGTTCAAGTCCCTGCCCTACGACCCGGTCACGGACTTCGCGCCGCTCAGCATGATGATGCGCTCGCCGGCGCTGCTGATCGTGCCGGGCAGCTCGCCACACAAGACACTGACGGAACTGATCGCCGCGGCCAAGGCGAAGCCGACCGCGCTGAACTACGGCGCCGGCTCCGCCGGCTACCAGCTCATGGCCGAGCTGTTCAACGACGCGGCCAAGGTGCAAACCACCCACGTGCCCTTCAAGGGCGCCAACGAGGCCGTGGCGGCCGTGGCCGGCGGCACTGTCGACTTCGCCTTCGCAGAAATGACGAGCGCGCAGGAGATGACCAAGAGCGGCCGCATCCGCGCGCTGGCCGTGGCCTCCGACAAGCGCACCGTGGCGCTGCCCGAGGTTGCCACCGCGACCGAGGCCGGCCTTTCCGGCTTCACGGCCTACACCTGGGTCGGCGCCATGGTCTCGGCCAAGACGCCCAAGGCCGAGGCCGACAAGCTGGCCGCGGTGCTCACGCAGATCGAGCGCCTGCCCGAGACGCGCGCCTTCTACGAGCGCATCGGCGCCGAGGTCATGCAGGGCGGCCCGCAGGAGATGCGCGCCTTCCAAGCCGAGGAGATCCGGCTGTGGAAGCGCATCGCGGCCCAGGCCAAGGTCGAGCTGCAATGACGCAGCCGCCAGGCGCCCTCGCGGGCATCCGCGTGCTGGACCTCTCGCGCGTGCTGGCCGGGCCCTGGGCCGCGCAGTTGCTCGGCGATCTCGGCGCCGAGGTCATCAAGGTCGAGCGCCCAGGCAGCGGCGACGACACGCGCACCTGGGGCCCACCCTTCGTTCGCGACGGCCAGGGCGCGCCGACCACGGACGCGGCGTACTACCTCTGCACCAACCGCAACAAGCGCTCGATCACGGTGGACATGCAGACGCCCGCGGGCCAGCGGCTGCTGCAGGAACTCGCGCAGCAGAGCGACGTGGTGGTCGAGAACTTCAAGACCGGCAGCCTGGCCCAGTACGGCCTGGACTACGCCGCGCTGTCGGCGCTGAACCCGCGCCTGGTCTACTGCTCGATCACGGGCTTCGGCCAGACCGGACCCTATGCGCAACGCGCGGGCTACGACTTCCTGATCCAGGGCATGGGCGGGCTCATGAGCATCACGGGCCAGCCCGACGGCGCGCCCGGCGCCGGCCCCATGAAGGTGGGCGTGGCGCTGACCGACATCCTGACCGGCCTGTACGCGGCCAACGCCATCCAGGCCGCGCTGCACGCGCGCTCGCGCACGGGCCGTGGCCAATACATCGACCTCGCGTTGCTCGACGTGGGCGTGGCCTGCCTCGGCAACCAGGCCATGAACTACCTGCACAGCGGCCAGGCACCGCAGCGCATGGGCAACGCACATCCCAACACCGTGCCCTACCAGGATTTCCCGACAGCCGACGGCCACATGATCCTGGCCACGGGCAACGACGGCCAGTACGCGCGCTTCTGCGCGGCGGCCGGCCACCCCGAATGGGCAAGCGACCCGCGCTTCGCGCGCAACGCGGACCGGCTGCAGCACCGCGAGGTGCTGATCCCGCTGCTGCGCTCGGCCACGGTGCAACGGACCACGGCCGACTGGATCGCGCTGCTGGAGAAGGCCGGCGTGCCGTGCGGGCCCATCAACACCATCGCCGACGTATTCGCCGACCCGCAGGTGCGCGCGCGCGGCCTGCAGATGGCCATGCCGCACGCGGCCGGCGCCGAGGTGGCGCTGGTGGCCAATCCCATCCGCCTGTCCGACACCCCTGTGCAGTACCGCGAGGCCCCGCCGCAGCTGGGCCAGCACACGCGCGCCGTGCTGCACGACATCCTGAAGATGAGCGAGAAGGACATCGATGAACTGCAACAGAAAGGTGCCCTGGGATGAGCGCACTTGATTCCCTGACCCTGACAGAAATTCCTCCGGAGGACGAGGCCCTGCGCGCCCCCGTGCGCGCCTTCCTGGCCGAGGCCCTGAAGGACGTGCCCGCCCACGTGCGCGCCAAATCCTGGAGCGGCTACGACCCGGCCTTCAGCCGCAAGCTGGGCCAGCGGGGCTGGCTCGGCATCACGCTGCCGCCGGCCTACGGTGGCGGCGGCCGCAGCGCCTTCGCGCGCTACGTGCTCGTCGAGGAGTTCCTGAACTGGGGCGCGCCTGTGGGCTCGCATTGGATCGCCGACCGCCAGAGCGCACCGCTGATCCTGCGCTACGGCACCGAGGAACAGAAGCAGCGCTACGTGCCGCCGATCTGCCGCGGCGAGTCCTACTTCTGCATCGGCATGAGCGAGCCCGGCGCCGGCTCGGACCTGGCCAGCGTGCGCACGCGCGCCACGCCCAACGACCGCGGCTGGCTGCTCAACGGCCAGAAGATCTGGACCACCAACGCCCACCACTGCAGCCACATGATCGCGCTGGTGCGCACCTCGGGCACCACTGAAGACCGGCAAAAGGGCCTGTCGCAGCTGATCGTGGATCTCAAGACGCCGGGCGTGCTCGTGCGGCCCATCACCGACCAGTCGGGCGACGCGCACTTTTGCGAGGTGTTCTTCGACAACGTGCAGCTGGACCATGACGCGCTGGTCGGTGCCGAGGGCAAGGGCTGGGAGCAGGTCAATGCCGAACTGGCCTTCGAGCGCAGCGGGCCCGAGCGGCTGTTCTCCAGCATCGTGCTGTTCGACCAGTGGGCCGCCTGGGTGCGCCAGCCTGCCGGCCGCACGCCCGAGGCCGAGCGCCTGGCCGGCCGCATCGTGTGCGCGCTGGCGCCGCTGCGCGCGATGTCGGTGGCCGTGACCGAGAAGCTCACGCGCGGCGAAAGCCCGCTGGTGGAGGCCGCGCTGGTCAAGGACCTGGGCACGGGCGTGGAGCAGCTGATCCCGGCGGCCATCGCCGATGACGTGTTCTCGCGGCCCGAGGGCAGCGTGCCGCTGGGCCTGCTGCAGACGCTGGACTACGTGACCCAGGTCGCGCCCTCGTTCTCGCTGCGTGGCGGCACGCGCGAGATCCTGCGCGGCATGATCGCGCGCGGCCTGGGCCTGCGCTGAGAAGGAAAGACGAGACCATGGACGATCTGTTTTCCGACGCGGTCGCGCAGCTGCTGCGCGACCTCGCCACCCCCGACGCCGTGCGCGCCATCGAGGCCGGCGGCGACCACCGTGCGCTCTGGCGGGCCATCGACGAGGCCGGCTTCGCCGATGCGCTGGTGCCCGAGGCCCAGGGCGGTGCGGGGCTCGCGTTGCACGAGGTCTTCGGCGTGCTGAGCCTGTGCGGCACGCATGCCTTGCCTGTGCCGCTTGGTGAGACCGTGCTTGCGCGCGGCTGGCTGGCGCGCGCTGGCGTCGCCGTGCCGCGCGGCAGCACGGTGTTCGCCGAGGCCGAGGACCAGGGCGGCGATCTGGTCTGCCCACTCGTGCGCACGGGCCGCGTGGCCGACCAGGTGCTGGTCGCGCGCGGCGGTGCGCTGCGCTTGCTGCCTGTCGCCACCGCCCAGGCGACGCCCGCCGGCTTCGTGCTCGACGTGGCGCTGCGCTGGCCCGCACAGGCCTGGGAGGTCGGCACGCCCGTCCGGGGCGACGCGAGGGCACTGCGCCTGCTGCAGGCCGCCCTCTACGCAGCCCAGCTGGCCGGCGCCCTGCGCGCAGCCTTCGACCGCACGCTGGCCTATGCCAACGAGCGCCAGCAATTCGGCCGGCCCATCGGCAAGTTCCAGGCGATCCAGCACCAGCTCGCGGTCATGGCCGAGCATGTGTTCGCCGCGCGCACGGCTGCGCAACTGGGCTGCCGCGCCACCGATCTCGTGCCCGAGCCGCTGCACGTGGCCATCGCCAAGGCCCGCACGAGCGAAGCCGCGCTCGAGGTGGCGGGCATGGCCCACGCCATCCACGGCGCGATCGGCTTCACGGCCGAGTTCGACCTGCAGCTCTACACGCGCCGCCTGCACGCCTGGCGCCAGGCCGCGGGCAGCGAGTCGTACTGGCACAGCGTGGCCGGCCGCCACCACCTGGACAGCGGCGAGGCATTGGTCCTCGATACGATTCGCGCCGCCACCACCGCCCACTGAACCGCGAGACCCCCCATGAGCTTCCTGACCACAGAGCGCGACGGCGCCATCCTGATCCTGACCATGAACCAGCCGGAAACGCGCAACGCGCTGACCGGCAACACGGCCGTCGACGAGTTCGTGCAGGCCTGCGACGCGATCCGCCGCGACACCTCGGTGCGCGTCGTGATCATCACGGGCACCGGCCCCGTGTTCAGCTCAGGCGGCAACGTCAAGGACATGCAGCGCTTCTTCGGCGACACGCTGTCGCCCGAGGTGATCCGCGAGGAATACCGCAACGGCATCCAGCGCATCCCCAAGGCGCTCTACCACCTGGACGTGCCGACCATCTGCGCCGTCAACGGCCCCGCCATCGGCGCCGGCCTCGACCTGACCTGCATGTGCGACATCCGCATCGCCTCGGAGAACGCCACCTTCGCCGAGAGCTTCGTGAAGGTCGGCATCGTGCCCGGCGACGGCGGCGCCTGGCTGCTGCCGCGCGCGGTCGGCATGTCCAAGGCGGCCGAGATGGCGTTCACGGGCGAGGCGCTCAATGCGCAGCAGGCGCTGGCCTGCGGCCTGGTGTCGCGCGTGGTGCCGGCCGATGCGCTGATGGCCGAGGCGCGCGCGCTGGCCGCCAGGATCGCGGCCAACCCGGGCGGCGTGCTGCGCATGACCAAGCGGCTGCTGCGCGAAGGCCAGAGCAGCACGCTGGAGTCGCTGCTGGAAATGTCGGCCGGCTACCAGGCCATCGCGCACAAGACGGCAGACCACGAGGAGGCCGTGCGCGCCTTCATGGAAAAGCGCGCGCCGAAGTTCTCCTGATCAGTCGAACAGGCCGGGTTCGCCGAACGCGGCGTGCTCGGCCAGCAGCATGCGCAGTTTGGTGTCCACGCCGCCCGGCGCCGAGAAGCCACCCGAGCGTGCTCCCGCCGCAAGGATGCGGTGGCACGGCACGATGGGTGCGAAGGGATTGAGGCCCAGGGCCTGGCCGACCGCGCGCGCGGCGCCGGGCTCGCCGATGTCGGCCGCGAGCTCGCCGTAGGTGATGGTGCGGCCCGGCGGGATGGCGCGGGCGCGCGCGTAGACGGCCTGGTGGAAGGGCGCGATGCCCTCCATGTCGAGCGCGATGTCCAGCAGGTCGTCCGGTGCGCCGGCCAGCAGCGCTGTGGTGCGCTCGGCGGCGCTGCGCACGGCCTCGGGCGGCGGTGCGATCGGCGCGTCGGGCAGGCGCTGCCGCAGCCGGGCCAGCAGGCGCGATTCGCTGCGGTCGGGCAACTGCACGGATGCGATCCCGCGCGGGCCCCAGCCGACGCCACAGCGGCCGATGGCCGTGTCGAAGAGGTACAGGCCAGTGGTGGCCATGGGCCAGGGGCTCA
Source organism: Variovorax boronicumulans (assembly GCF_007677875.1). Taxonomy (GTDB): domain Bacteria; phylum Pseudomonadota; class Gammaproteobacteria; order Burkholderiales; family Burkholderiaceae_C; genus Pseudorhodoferax; species Pseudorhodoferax boronicumulans_A. Next base: position 34,017 of record NZ_VEDO01000027.1, read on the forward strand.
GGCGAGATTGGGTGCGGCGTCTGCCACGGTGGCAGTGCCGAGCCGCGTGACAGTCCAGCCGGTACCCGCGCGGTCGAAGCGCAGCGGCGTGGCATTGGCGAGCAGCACCGGATCCAGCACCACCCCCAGCGCGCAGGCCAGCACATGCAAGGTGCCGCCATGGGCCACGACGACCACTGGCGCTGGATGGGCCACGGCTTCGGCCAGGGCGGCCAGTGTCCGATGGACGAACTGGTCCAGCGTCTCGCCGCCCTCGGGCGCGCAGTCCCAATCGATGTTGGCCGACGAACTGCCGATCAATGCGCCGAAATGGCGCTCGCGCAGGCCCGCATGCAGGCGCGCTTCGCGCGCGAGCTGGCGCGCAACCGTGCGCGCCGTGGTCAGCGCACGCGGCGCATCGCTGCAGACAATGTGCACGCCGTCGCTGCCGGCCAGTTCCTCGGCCAGCAGCGCCGCTGCCTGCTCGGCTTGGGCAAGGCCCGTGTCGTTGAGCGGCTCGTCGATGCTTTGAAAGATGCGCAGTGCATTGCGCGCGGTCTGCCCGTGCCGCAGGAAATAGAAGCGCTGCAGCCCCTCGGGCAGTCGGTAGCCGGCGGCGGCACACAGTGCCGGCAGGCGTTCCAGTCCACGGCTCACATGCAGCGGTGCGGCGCCTGCCATCGCCGGCCTACTTGTCGGCCTTGGTGTCGTTGAAGCGGCCGTAGCTTTGCAGCCGCTCGTAGCGCCGGTCCACCAGTTCCTTGACCTTGAGGTCGCTGACCTGGCGGAAGGCGTCGTTGAGGCCGCGCTTGAGGAAGGCCGCCATCTGCTTGTGATCGCGGTGCGCGCCGCCCACGGGCTCGTTGACGATCTTGTCGATCAGGCCCAGGGCCTTGAGCCGGTGCGCCGTGATGCCCAGCGCATCGGCTGCGTCTTGCGCGCGGTCGGAGGTTTTCCACAGGATGGACGCGCAGCCCTCGGGGCTGATCACCGAATAAATCGAGTACTGCAGCATCAGCACCTGGTCGGCCACTGCGATGGCCAGCGCACCGCCGGAGCCGCCTTCGCCGATGATGGTGGTGATGATGGGCACCTCGAGCTGCGCCATCTCGTAGATGTTGCGGCCGATGGCCTCGGACTGGCCGCGCTCTTCGGCGTCGATGCCCGGGTAGGCGCCCGGCGTGTCGACGAAGGTGAACACAGGCAGCTTGAACTTTTCGGCCGTCTTCATGAGCCGCAGGGCCTTGCGGTAACCCTCGGGTTTGGTCATGCCGAAGTTGCGCAGCGCACGTTCCTTGGTGTCGCGGCCCTTCTGGTGGCCCAGCACCATGCAGGCATGGCCGTTGAAGCGCGCCAGCCCGCCGACGATGGACAGGTCGTCGGCAAAGTGCCGGTCGCCATGCATCTCGACGAAGTCGGTGAAGATCTCGTTCACGTAGTCGAGCGTGTAGGGCCGCTCGGCATGGCGCGCGATCTTGGTGATCTGCCACGGCGTCAGCACGCCGTAAATGTCGCGGGTCAGCTGCAGGCTCTTCTTGCCGAGCTGGTCGATCTCGGCGGAGATGTCGACGGCGGACTCGGTCTGCACGTAGCGCAGCTCTTCGATCTTGGATTCGAGGTCCGCAATGGGCTGTTCGAAATCGAGGAAGGTTCTTTTGGGCAAAGCCGCTCTCCTTCTTTCCTGTTCAGTACCCGACCGGCAGCGGGTCGAGTGATCGCCAAATATACCAAGTGGCCACGCTGGCAAAGGGGGCCCAGGCGGCCGCCACTTCGCGCAGATCGCTGCGGCTCACCGGGTCTCCGGAAAAGTAGTTCTGGCTCACGCCGTTGATGAGCCCGATGTCGTCCAGCGGCAGCACGTTGGGCCGCATCAGGTGGAAGATCAGGAACATCTCGGCGGTCCAGCGGCCGATGCCGCGGATCGCGACGAGCTCGGCGATGATGGCCTCGTCCTCCATCGCATGCCAGTCGCGCACGTGCAGCGCGCCGGACTCGAAATGCAGGGCCAGGTCGACGAGGTACTCGACCTTGCGTACCGACAGGCCGGCCGCGCGCATGTCGTCGACCTTGAGCTTGAGCACGCTGGCCGGGGTCAGCTGGCGCGGTAGCAGCGCGAAGCGGTCCCACACGGTTTGCGCCGCTTTTACCGACACCTGCTGGCCGACGATGCTGCGCGCCAGCGTGATGAACGCATCGCCGCGCGTCTCCAGGCAGGCGTCGCCGAACTGCGGGATCAGCCGCTTCATGACGCGGTCCTTGCGCACGAGGTGACGGCAGGCGTCCTGCCAGTACTCCGGCGTGTAGACCTGCACCACGGGCAGGTCGGCGATCTTGCGGGCCCTAGCTGCCATGGGCCATCCTCGCCGCGACAGCGCGCGGCGCCAGAGGGGCATGCGTCACTGCGCGGCCTCCCAGGTGGTGCCGGCCGGACTGTCCTTGAGCACGATGCCCTGCTCCAGCAGGCTCTTGCGGATGCGGTCGGCTTCCGCGAAGTCGCGGGCAGCCTTGGCGGCAGCGCGCGCGGCGATCTGCGCGGCGATGGTCTCGGGCGTCAGGCCGGCTGCTTCGCCTTCCACCGCATCGGCGGGGCGCCACCGCTTGAACGCAACCGGGTCACCCTGCAGCAGACCCAGCGTACCGGCCAGGGCCTTGAGCAATCCAGCAGTCTCGGCAGAACGCGTGCGGTTGACCTCGGCAGCGAGATCGAACAGCACGGCCACGGCCTCGGGTGTGCCGAAATCCTCGTCCATCGCGGCCTTGAAGCGGGCGGCATGCGGATGGTCCCAGTCGATCGGCAACTCGGCTGGCGCGACAGACTCCAGCGCCGTGTAAAGCCGGCGCAGGGCACTGCGTGCGTCGTCGAGATGGGCGTCGCTGTAGTTGAGCGGACTGCGGTAGTGCGTGCGCACCATGAAGAAGCGCAGGGTCTCGGCGTCGTACTTCTTGAGCACGTCGCGGATCGTGAAGAAGTTGCCCAGGCTCTTGGACATCTTCTCGTTGTCCACGCGCACGAAGCCGTTGTGCACCCAGAAGCGGGCGAGCGGTTTGCCGCTTGCGCCTTCGCTCTGCGCGATCTCGTTTTCGTGGTGCGGGAACTGCAGATCGGCACCGCCACCGTGCAGGTCGAAGCTCTCGCCCAGCAGCGCGCAGCTCATGGCCGAGCATTCGATGTGCCAGCCGGGGCGGCCACGGCCGAAGGGACTGTCCCATTGCGCATCCGCGGGCTCCTCGGGCTTTGCGGCCTTCCAGAGCACGAAGTCCAGCGGGTCGTCCTTGCCATCGAGCACGGCCACGCGCTCGCCCGCACGCAGTTCGTCCAGCGACTTGCCGGACAGCTTGCCGTAGCCCGGAAACTTGCGCACGGCGAAGTTCACATCGCCGCTGTTCGCACGGTAGGCCAGCGCCTTGCCCTCCAGCGTCTCGATGAGGCCCAGCATCTGCGGCACGTACTCGGTGGCGCGCGGCTCGTGCGTGGGCGGCTCGATGCCCAGCGCGCCGATGTCGGCGTGCATGGCCGCCGTCATCTCGTCGGTCAGCGCACGGATCGTGATGCCACGTTCCACGGCACGGCGGATGATCTTGTCGTCGATGTCCGTGATGTTGCGCACGTAGGTCACGCGCAGGCCGTTGCACTTGAGCCAGCGCTGCACCACGTCGAAGGCCATCATCATGCGGGCGTGGCCCACATGGCACAGGTCGTAGATGGTCATGCCGCAGACGTACATGCGGACATGGCCGGGTTCGATCGGCGAAAAAACGTCCAACGCACGCGTCAGCGTGTTGTAGATGCGCAAACTCATGTAATCCGGGAAAACACAGGACTGTTCGGGGGACATCCTGGGGGTCGATCGAGCCGTCCTGGCCCGCTTGTTCACAAGGGTGGCCGCGCTGGCGCTGCGCCAGGCCGCACACCCCCCTCGGCTAGAATCGCCGGCATTCTATAGCCGCGTGCGCAGGCTGTCTTTACGTGTTGCAGCAAGAGGTTCTATGAAGCAAGCGCTATCCCGCATCCTGCCTTCCGCCCTGCATTTGGCGCGTGTATTCGCCATCGCTGGCGCGGCCTGGGCCGGCCAGGCGGCCATCGCGCAGGCCGACCCTTATGCCGAGGTCGGCCAACTCGTGCGCGCCGGCAAGCTGGCCGAAGCCAGCACCAAGGTCGAGCAGTACCTGGCCGGCAAGCCGCGCGATCCGCAGATGCGCTTTCTCAAGAGCGTGGTGCAGACCGAGCAGGGCAAGCCGGAAGAAGCGGTCGAGACGCTCACGCAGATCACGCAGGAATTTCCCGAACTGCCCGAGCCCTACAACAACCTGGCCGTGCTGTACGCCGGCCAGAATCAGTACGACAAGGCGCGCGCGGCGCTGGAAATGGCGATCCGCCTGAACCCGAACTACGCCACCGCGCACGAGAATCTGGGCGACGTCTACGCCAAGCTGGCGAGCCAGTCGTACAGCCGCTCGTTGCAGTTGCAGGCCAACAACCCGCAGGCCACGCAGAAGGTCGCAGCACTGACGACCATGCTGGCGCCCCAGTCCGCCAAGCCGCGCGCCAGCGGCAAGTAAGCGGCGCCCGCCCGCCACGTGCCGCCCGCCGCGGCACGTCTTCGCATTCCAACAACCTGTCGCCCCACATGACCGCTCGTCCGCTTTCACTGTCGCGCCGCGCCCTCGTGCTGGCCGCCGGCCTCGCGCTTGCGCCCTTGACCCATGCCGCCGATGCACCGCGCGTGCTGTTCAAGACCAGCGCTGGCGACTTCACGGTCGAGGTCTACCCCGACAAGGCGCCCAAGACGGTGGAGAACTTCCTGCAGTACGTGCGCGACAAGCACTACGACGGCACGATCTTTCACCGCGTGATCCCGAACTTCATGGTCCAGGGCGGCGGCTACGACAAGAACTACAGGGAAAAAGCCACGCGCGCGCCGGTCGAGCACGAAGGCCGCGCCGCGCTGGCCAAGGGCGGCCCACGCAACGTGGTCGGCACGTTGGCCATGGCGCGCACCAACGATCCGAACTCGGCTTCGTCGCAGTTCTTCATCAACGTGGCCGACAACGCCTTTATCGATCCTGTGCAGATCCCCGACGGCGACCCGGTCGCCAAGTTCACCTACCAGGGCCGCACCTACGAGAACGTGCCGCGCGCGCAGCTGACGGGCGCGCCGCAGCTCTATGGTTACACCGTGTTCGGTAAGGTCGTCGCCGGCATGGACGTGGTACAAAAGATCAAGGCCGTCCCGACCGGCCCGGGCGGCCCCTTCCCTACGGATGCGCCACAGACGCCCATCCTCATCCAATCCGCAACCCTGGTGAAATGACATGAGCCAACCCCGAGTCGAACTGCACATCGCCAACTATGGCGTCATCACGATCGAACTGGACGCCGAGAAGGCACCCAAGTCCGCCGAGAACTTCCTGGCCTACGTCAAGAAGGGCCACTATGACAACACCATCTTTCACCGCGTGATCCCGGGCTTCATGATCCAGGGCGGCGGCTTCGAGCCGGGCATGAAGCAAAAGGCCACGGATGCGCCGATCAACAACGAGGCCAACAACGGCCTGAAGAACGACAAGTACACCCTGGCCATGGCGCGCACCAACGACCCGCACTCAGCCACGGCGCAGTTCTTCATCAACGTGGTCGACAACGCCTTCCTGAACCACACCGCGCCCTCGGCACAGGGCTGGGGCTACGCCGTGTTTGGCAAGGTCGTGGGCGGCACTGAGATCGTCGACAAGATCAAGGCCGTCAAGACGGGCCGCAAGGGTTTCCACGACGACGTTCCGCAGGAAGACGTGGTCATCGAGAAAGCCGTCGCACTCTGATGCGAGCGCCGCCGGCCCTGCCGACGTTCGCAGAGTTTGTCGCCCCGGGCGATTGGCGCTGCATCGAACTGCTGTCCGATGTGCACCTGCGTCCCGAGGAGCCGGCCACGTTCGCCGCCTGGCAACAGGCTGTCACGCAGAGCCACGCCGATGCGCTGTTCATGCTGGGTGACCTGTTCGAGGTCTGGGTCGGCGACGATGCGCTCGACCCGGCCGTGGGCGACGCCAGTCCGCTCGGGCAGTTCGAGCGGCAGTGCGCTGACGTGATCCGTTCCGTGGCGGCGCAGCGGGCCGTGTACTTCATGCACGGCAACCGCGACTTCCTCTTCGGTGCCGCCGGGCTCGCCGCTACCGGCATGCAGCTGCTGCACGATCCGACCGTGCTGGTCTTCGGCGGGCGCCGCTGGCTGCTGAGCCACGGCGATGCGCTGTGTCTGGACGACGTGGCCTACCAGCAGTTCCGCCTGCAGGTGCAGAACCCGGCCTGGCAGAAGGCCTCGCTGCAGCATCCGCTGGCCATGCGCCGGCAGATGGCACGGCAGATCCGCCAGGCCAGCGAGCAGCGCAAAGACCAAGGACTGGGCTATGCCGATGTCGATACCGACGCGGCCCGCGCCTGGCTGCGTGCCGCGCAGAGCGACACGCTGGTCCATGGCCACACCCACATGCCGGCCGACCATGACCTGGGCGAAGGCCTGCAGCGCATCGTCATGAGCGACTGGGACGCAACGGCCCAGCCGCCGCGGCTGGAACTGCTGCGGATCGCCACCGACGCCCCGCCCCTGCGCATCGCCGTCACGCCCACCGCATGAGCGGCGGCTGGAGCCAGCTGCTGCGCTGGTGGCAGCGCGCGCCGCGCGCCATCCCCGATCGGCTCTGGCAGGCCACGCTGGCCTACTACGGCTTTCTGCAGGCCCTTTCCCCCGACGACCAGCATCGCCTGCGCACGCTGAGCGCCGAGTTCCTGGCGCAGAAGGAATTCCATGGCGCCGGCGGCCTCCAAGTCACCGACCCGATGGCCATCGCCATCGCCGCCCAGGCCTGCCTGCCGTTGCTGCACCTTGCAGCGCGTCCCGACGGCGGCACGCCAGGCCGCGGCTCGGTACTGCGCTGGTACGCCGACTTCGTCGGCATCGTGGTGCAGCCTGGCGACGTCGTCGCGCGCCGTGAAACCGTCGACGAGACCGGCGTGGTTCACGCCTACGACGAAGTGCTGGCCGGCGAGGCCATGGACCAGGGTCCGGTGATGCTGAGCTGGCAGGCCGTGCGCGAGGCCGGCGACAGCGCGGACGAAGGTTACAACGTGGTCATCCATGAGTTCGCCCACAAGCTCGACATGGCCGATGGCGCGCCCGACGGTTGCCCGCCCTTGCCGCCCGGCTTCATGGGCGCACGCAGCGGCGCTCAGGCGCGCCAGCAGTGGCTCGATGTCTGGGAACAAGCCTATGCGCGATTCGCCGACCAAGTCGTGGTGGCGGAACGCTTCGGTGGCACGATGCCCTGGCTGGACAGCTATGGCAGCCAAAGCCTGGACGAATTCTTCGCGGTGGCCTGTGAAGCCTACTTCGTGAACCGTCCGCGCTTCAGCGCGGACTTTGCCGATCTGCTGCCCCTGCTGGACGCGTTCTTCCGGCCGGAATGATCAGCGTTCCCACAGCGGCGTGTTGCCCAGGCGCTGGCTCAGGAAATCGAGCAGCGTGCGCAGGCTCGCAGGCTGGTGGCGGCGCGAGATGTAGAAGGCATAGATGCCGAGCTCGTCGGCATGCCAGTCGGGCAGCACGCTGACCAGTTCGCCATCGCGCAGCATCGACGCCACCACGTAGTTTGGCAGCACCGCCAGCCCACCGCCGGCGCGCACCGCTTCCACGAGGCTCATGGTGTCGTTGGCACTGAAACTGCCCGAGACCTGCACGAGGCATTCCTCGCCCTCGCGCGAAAAGCTCCATTGGCTTTTCTCCACGCGCGAATGCGACAGGCAGTTGTGCTGGGTAAGATCATCCGGCGTCTTGGGTGCGTCGTTCTTTTCCAGGTAGGCCGGCGTGCAGCACAGAACCGCACGGCAGGTGCTGAGCTTTTTGGCGATGAGCGCCGGATCCAGCTCGTTGGTCATGCGAATGGCCAGGTCGATGCGCTCGTCGACGAGATCGAGCGGCTGGTCGCTCAGCACCAGGTCGATCTTGGTGCGCGGGTACTTCGCCAGATAGTCCACTAAGATGGCGGACAGGTAGGCCTGGCCGAACGCAGGGTTGCACTGCACGCGGATCTGGCCATGCGGCTCCGTGTCGCGCTGGCCGACCACCTGCTCCACGTCGTTGACGAGTTCGAGCAATTGGCGGCTGCGTACCACGCAGGCCTCGCCTGCCTCTGTCAGCGACAGGCGGCGCGTCGAGCGCTGTAACAGACGCGCGCCCAGCCAGCGTTCGAGCTCACCGATGTGCCGGGTCACCATGGCCCTGGACATGCCCAAGGTGTTAGCGGCCGCCGTGAAGCTGCCACGCGTTACCACTTCACTGAACACACGCATCGCGGAAATTCGGTCCATCGCACACCTGTAGGAGACAACTTGCTCGGCTCAACTCCGGACACCCGATTCGGCACCAGAGTGAACAAATCTTAAATCGGCAAGTTGTAACGCAGTACACAAAAATTTCACGTTTCTAGGTGAATACACCTGATTTTGTGACGAAACAAAAAGATAACAGCTTTTTTATGTATGCAATTAAGTGCAAATACGTAGGTATGCAGGATCGCTCAGGCTCGCTGCTCGTCCAGCCATCGGCCCAGCCGCTCTGCACCTTGGACCAATCGCTGCGCGTCGCGCGAGGCGAAGCACCACCGCAACCAGCCCTGCGCCTGCGGGGCGAAGGCAGAGCCCGGCGCCAGCCCCACACCGGCCTCACGGACCAGCCGCTTGGCCACGGCCAGGGAATCGTCGACTCCTTCCAGTTGGAAGAACGCGTACATGCCCCCTTGCGCCGCCGCCACCCGCACTTGCGGCATGGCGGCCAGCAGCGGCACCAGCGTGTCACGGCATTGGCGCAAATGCTCCAGGACGCGCGGCGTCACTTCATTGCGGCGTGCCAGTGCGGCGAGTGCCGCACGCTGCGTGAACACGCTGGCGCAGGAGGTGTTGAACTCGATCAGCTTGCCCATGGCCTGCGTCAGTGTGGCGGGCACCACCAGCCAGCCGAGCCGCCAGCCCGTCATCAGATAGCTCTTGGAGAAGCTGTGCACGACCACCAGCCGGTCCTCGGGCTGCGCTTGGTCGAGGAAACTCGGCGCGCAGGCCTGCGCCGCGGGCGCGTAATACAGGCGTTCGTACACCTCGTCGGCCAGGATCCAGGTGCCGGTGCGTCGGCAATGCGCGAGCAGCGCGGCCTGCTCCTCGGCGCGCAGTGTCCACCCCGTCGGGTTGTTCGGGGCATTGACGATCAGCAGCCGGGTGGCCGGGGTGATGGCGGCCAGCAGCGCATCCAGATCCAGCGTCCACTGCCCATCCACGGGCCGTAGCGGCACACAGCGCAGGCGCGCACCCAGGATGAGGGGCTGGGCCGTGAGGTTGGGCCACACCGGTGTCACGGCAACTACCTCGTCGCCCGGATCGACCAAGCACTGGACGGCCAGCATCAATGCATTGACGCCACCGGAAGTGACGGCAATGCGTTCCGCCGCGATCGCGCCGTGCAACGCCGACATGTAGCCCGCGATCGCTTCGCGCAGCTCCGGCAGGCCCAGGTTGTGGGCGTAGAAGGTCTCCCCGCGCTGAAGCGACGCGATGGCGGCTTCGCGGATGAACGCGGGCGTGACCTCATCGCTCTCACCGAACCAGAACGGCAGCACGTCGTCGCGGCCGATGCCAGCATTGGCCACCTCACGGATCTGCGATTCGGCGAGGTCTTGGATGGCTTTTCTCATGGGATTGGGCAATGGTTCACGCTGCGGGCCATGGTAGCGGCGGCGTGCGTGGCACACACTGCACAGTCCCTGGGAGAAACCATCATGCACATGTCCATCCCGCTGTCTGCGGTCTGTCTGGCGCTGGGGTTGTGGTCGGCCCTGCCCGCCGCGGCGGCCAAAGCCGAGCACGACCCGCAACCGAAGAGGAAAGCGGTCACGCCCAAGTTCATCCCGAGCAGCACGCAGGAAAGCGCCCGCGAACGCGAACGCCGGCTGCTCCGCGAATGCAAGGGCCGGCCCAACGCGGGCGCCTGCGCCGGCTACGCGAGCTGAACCTCAAGCGGCCGGGCGTGCCATGTGGCAGCTGGTCGGCAGCGCGGCCCGGCTGGCCGCGACCTGCTTGACCACGCGAAAGCCGTAGCCCGAGCCTTCCACGTCGAACTTGACCCCCGGCGCGCCCTGACGGTCCATCACCCCCACGACAAGGGTCTGCTGGAACTGGTGGTCGGATGCCCGCATGCGGCCGCTTTGCCCGTGCAGCGTGACACTCGCCTGCTCCAGCGCCAGCCCCACCTTGACGGCATCCAGGCTGTCTGCCTTCTCGATGGCCTGGGCCAGGGCCTCGACCATGAGCTGCATGCGCATGTGAACATAGTCGTCCGCAGGCTTTGGGTAGCGCTGGCGGAAGGCCTGGTAGAAGGCCTCGCTCGCTGCACCGGGCAGGTTGGGCAGCCAGTCGGCCACCGCGATGACCCTGCCGATGCCGGCATCACCGAGCGCCGCAGGCGCTCCCAACGCATTGCCGTAGAAGGTGTAGAACTTGCCCTCGAAGCCGGACTCGCGCGCCGCCTTGACCAGCAACGTGAGGTCATTGCCCCAATTGCCCGTGATGACTGCGCCTGCGCCACTGGCCTTGATCTTGGCCGCATAAGGCAGGAAGTCCTTCACACGGCCCATGGGGTGTCGTTCATCACCGACGATGGCCATGTCCGGCCGGTGAATCTGCAATTGCCGACGCGCCTCGCGCAGCACGGCCTGGCCGAAGCTGTAGTCCTGGCCGATCAGGTAGGCGCTCTTGACCGTTTCGTCCTCGCGCAGCACCTCCATGAGCGCGGCCATGCGCATGTCGGCATGGGCGTCGAAGCGGAAGTGCCAGAAGCTGCAGCGTCCATTGGTCAGGACCGGATCGACGGCCGAGTAGTTCAGGTACAGCGCACGCCGCCTGGGCTCGCGCTCGTTGTGCTTGTTCAGCGCATCGAGCAAGGCTGCCGCCGTCGCCGACGAATTGCCCTGCGCCACGAAACCCACGCCGTCGTCGATGGCCGAGCGCAACGCACTAAGCGCCTCCTCGTTCTGGCCCTTGCTGTCGTAGCGCGTGATGGCCAGCGGTCGTGCACCGCCGGACAAGTTCAGGCCGCCGCGCGCATTCACACGCTCTGCCGCCCACACAAGGTTGCGGAACACCGCCTCGCCAGTGTTGGCGAACGGGCCGCTCAGGGTCTCGATCATGGCCAAGCGCACGGGCGCGGGCTGCGCGACCACGAACGGAAAGGCCGTCACAGATAGCGCTCCTGCAGCGCTTTTCAAGACCCGTCGACGTGCTACCTGCATTCAAAAAATCCTCTTGAAAATCAAAGCGCTGCACGCAGATTGGAGGCATGCGGCGCTCACGGTGAGAGCCGCGGAGTGTAAAGAGACCAGGAGTTCCACCATGTTCTTCGCCCCCGTCATCCGCCAAGCCAGCTACAGCCCCGCCCTGCGCACGCTGGACCGCAGCTTCGAGCGCTTCTTCAACGACGTCGCCTACGCGCGCCAGAGCGGCACCAAGGGCCACAGCCTGAGCCAGGATGAGAGCAGCTGGACGCTGTCGGTCGACCTGCCCGGCGTGGCCAAGGACCAGCTGAACATCGGCATCGAAGGCGCCGTGGTGCGCATCGAGAGCACAGAGGCTGCCGCCCGCAAGGTCAAGGCTGCCTATGAGCTTCCGCTGGAGATCGATGCCACTGCAAGCAGTGCGACGCTGGAAAACGGCGTGCTGACGCTGAAGCTGGCCAAGAAGCTGCCGCAGAGCAACGTGACCTTGTTGACCATCCAGTAAACCGCTCCGCGCTCCGCACCGCCCGGCGCCGTCTGTCCTCAGATGGCGTCGAGCGGCCAGCGCGGCTTCACGTCGAAGGCGTAGCGCCTGTCGGCCTGTTGCACGTCTGCCTGCATGCGCATGGCAGCGGCCATGGCGATCATGGCGCCGTTGTCGGTGCACAACGCCAGCTCCGGGTAGTGCACCCGAATCTTTCTCTTCGCGCACACGGCATCGAGCTGCGCACGCAGTTCCCGGTTCGCTCCCACCCCACCCGCCACGACCAGGCGCTGCAGCCCGCTCTCCTTGAGCGCGGTCAGCGACTTGCGCACCAGCACGTCGACGATGGCGGCCTGCGTCGAAGCCGCCAGGTCGGCACTGCGCGCGGGCAGCGCGTCGCCGAGCTTCCTGGCCTGGGTCAGCACGGCGGTCTTGAGGCCGGCGAACGAGAAGTCCAGATCGCCGCTGTGCAGCAGCGGCCGCGGCAGCGCGAAGGCCTTGGCATCGCCCTGCTCGGCCAGGCGCGCCAACGCCGGTCCGCCCGGGTAGCCCAGGCCCAAGAGCTTGGCCGACTTGTCGAAGGCCTCGCCGGCGGCGTCGTCGATGGTCTCGCCCAGCATGGCGTAGCGCCCCACACCGTCCACGCGCATGAGCTGCGTGTGGCCACCGGACACGAGCAGCACCACGAACGGAAACTCCGGCGGATCGGCACTCATGAAGGGCGACAGCAAATGCCCTTCCAGGTGGTGCACGCCCAGCACGGGCTTGTCGAGCGCCGCGCCCAGCGCGCACGCCACGCCCGCGCCGACCAGCAGCGCTCCTGCCAGGCCGGGGCCGCGCGTGTAGGCCACGACATCAACCTCGGCGACACTGCGGCCCGCCTCGCGCAGCACGGTCTCGGCCAGCGGCAACGCACGGCGGATGTGGTCGCGGCTGGCCAGTTCGGGCACCACCCCGCCGTAATCGGAGTGCATGCGCACCTGGCTGTGCAGCGCGTGCGCCAGCAACCGCGGCAGCTGCGCGCCCTCACTCTGCACCAGCGCCACGCCTGTTTCGTCGCAGGAAGACTCGAATCCCAATACCAGCATGGGGCGCGAGTGTAGTGAGCGCGCCGGCGCGGCACGGTTGTTGCTCGGAATTCCATGGCCACTACGATGAAATCTGGACTGCACTTTTTGATCGCCGCGCGCGAGTGCGAGATCGGCGACCTTGAACAGCTCGCGCTCACTGGCGAGCTGGTGGGCTTGATCGGCCAGCTCGTGCATGCGCTGCAGCGCGAGCGCGGGCTGTCCAACCTGCTGCTGGGCTCGCGCGGCACCCGCTTCGTGCAGGCCCGGGAAGATCAGCTGCGCGAATGCGATGCCGCCGCCATCCAGTTGCGCCGGCATTTCGACGCGATGGACACGCAGGGCACGGCGGTGCGCAACGGCGCACGTCTGTTCGGCCGCATCGCGACGGTGCTGCAGGCGCTGGACGGACTGCCCGCGCTGCGCCGCGACATCGCCACACTGGCGATCACACCGCAGGCGGCCACGGCCGCTTTTGTCCGGCTCGTGGCCGGACTGCTGCAGGTGGTATTCGAGGCGGCCGACAGCGCCACCGATCCGCAGATCTCCCGCGCGCTCGTCGCCTTGTTCAACGTCATGCAGGGCAAGGAGTTCGCCGGCCAGGAACGCGCCTTCGGCGGTGCCTGCTTTGCCGAAGGCCAAATGGAGGGAGCCCGCGCCCAGCAGTGGCTGGAACTCATCGAATCGCAGGAGCGGTGCTTTCGCATCGCACTGGACTTCTCCGACATGGCGGCGCAGGCAGCCTGGCGCACGGCCGTCGACACGCGTACGCAGGCGGAACTCGAAAGGCTGCGCCGCATCGGCTGCACGCCACGCGCCGATGGCCTGCTCGACCCCGAACTGGCCCAGGGCTGGTACGACTGCTGCACCCAGCGCATCGACGCCATGCGCGGCGTCGAGGAACTGCTGGCTGCGCAGCTGTTGCATCTGTGCGCCTCGCGCATCGCCAAAGCACGCGACGAACTGCGCAACCACGAGGCCATCCGCGATGCGCTGGTGCGTGCGGCAGCGGGCGCCGAGCCGGGCGAGCCGACCCCTGGCTACGGCCCGCACCTGGAACGCTCCATCCTCGATCTTGTGCAGGACCAGGGGCGCCGGCTGCAGCAAATGACCGACGAACTGGACACGGTGCGCGCCTCGCTCAACGAGCGCAAGATCATCGAACGCGCCAAGGGCCTCCTGATGGCCACGCGCAAGCTCAGCGAGGCCGACGCCCACAAGATGCTGCGCCAGACCGCGATGAACCAGAACCGCAAGCTGCTGGACGTGGCGCAGTCGGTGCTCGCGCTCTCCGACTATCTATGAGGGCTGGCTGCTGCGCTGCACAAGTTTTGTGCCGCCGATCGACCCGTGCACCACGATCGCGCGCGATCTCCCGGCTGAACGGCGCGCGCGCGCAGCGCCAAGTCCTTGATTCACAACAGCCGCTCCCGCTTGCGGCGCATCAACGCAAGGTTGGCACGCGAACTGCATAGGCTCAGACACGGTCCCGGCCAAAGGCGGCCAGGATCTCAGGCTCACCAGCCAACTGGACAACGGCGTCCATTTCTCTGCACCGTGCATCCGCGGTCGAGAAATGGGCGCCGTTTTTTTTCCGCTTCCTTTTCCTGCAGGAGCTGACATGACCCCACCCGCCTTCTCCCGCCCGGCGCCGGCACGGCGCGACTTCATCCGCAAAGCCGGCGCCGTGGCGACCACCGCTCTGCTGGGCGACCTCGTCGCGCGCGGGGCCTGGGCCGCGGGCTCGGACGCACCCGAGAAGAAGGAAGTGAAGATCGGCTTCATCCCGCTGACCGACTGCGCCAGCGTGGTCATGGCATCCGTGCTGGGCATCGACCAGAAGTACGGCGTGAAGATCATTCCGAGCAAGGAGGCCAGTTGGCCTGGCGTACGCGACAAGCTGGTCAACGGCGAGCTCGACATGGCCCATGTGCTGTGGGGCCTGGTGTACGGCGTGCACCTGGGCGTCTCGGGCCCCAAGAAGGACATGGCCGTGCTCATGAACCTGAACCACAACGGCCAGGCCATCACGCTGTCCAAGAAGCTGGCCGACAAGGGCGCAGTGGACGCCGGTTCACTGGCGCAGTTGATGGCCAAGGACAAGCGCGAATACACCTTCGCCCAGACCTTCCCGACCGGCACGCACGCGATGTGGCTGTACTACTGGCTGGCCTCGGCGGGCATCAACCCGATGAAGGACAGCAAGATCACCACGGTTCCGCCGCCCCAGATGGTGGCCAACATGCGCATCGGCAACATGGACGGCTATTGCGTGGGCGAGCCCTGGGGCCACCGCGCCGTGGCCGACGGCATCGGCATCACCGCCGTGACCACGCAGGACATCTGGAAGGACCACCCCGAGAAGGCACTGGGCACGACGGCCGAGTTCGCGCAGAAGAACCCGAACACCTGCCGCGCCGTGGTCGCCGCCATCCTGGAAGCCAGCATGTGGATCGACGCCAGCCTGTCCAACAAGATGAAGATGGCCGAGACCGTGGCCGACAAGGCCTACGTCAACACCAGCGTGGACGTGATCAACCAGCGCATCCTGGGCCGCTACCAGAACGGCCTGGGCAAGACCTGGGATGACCCGAACTACATGAAGTTCTACAACGACGGCATGGTGGGCATGCCCTACCTCTCGGACGGCATGTGGTTCCTGACCCAGCACAAGCGCTGGGGCCTGCTCAAGGAGCACCCGGACTACCTGGCCGTGGCCCGGCAGATCAACAAGATCGACCTGTACAAGCAGGCCGCCACGGCCGCCCGGGCCAGCATTCCCAAGGACGTGATGCGCACCAGCCGCCTGCTGGATGGCGTGGTCTGGGACGGCAAGGATCCGGCCAAGTACGCCGACGGTTTCAAGGTCAAGGCCTGAGCGCCGCAGAAGGAGCACTCCATGGTTTCCGCTGTCTTCCA
The DNA here is from genome assembly GCF_007677875.1 of Variovorax boronicumulans. GTDB lineage: Bacteria > Pseudomonadota > Gammaproteobacteria > Burkholderiales > Burkholderiaceae_C > Pseudorhodoferax > Pseudorhodoferax boronicumulans_A. Next base: position 49,776 of record NZ_VEDO01000027.1, read on the forward strand.
TGCCCCGCTCGAGGCCGCGCCGTCCGAGATCCCTGTGCGCGACCTCAAGATCGTGCCCAAGGCCGCTGCCAACGACGTGGCCCGCACGGCGCCGCTCACCGCCGTGCGCAAGCCGCCGTTCGACTGGCGCGGCCTGTGGCTGCGCGTGCTGCCGCCGCTGGCCGGCCTGGGCCTGCTGGTCGTGCTCTGGGAGATCGTGTCGGTCGCCACCGCCGGCAGCATCCCGACGCCGCGCGACACCTGGGCCCAGGCCGTCGAGGTGTTCAGCAACCCCTTCTACCGCAACGGCCCGAACGACCAGGGCGTGGGCTGGAACGTGCTGTCCTCGCTGCAGCGGGTGGCGCTGGGCTTCGGTCTGGCGGCTTTGGTCGGCATCCCGGCGGGCTTTGCGATCGGGCGCTTCACCTTCCTGTCGCGCATGTTCAACCCGCTCATCAGCCTGCTGCGCCCGGTGTCGCCGCTGGCCTGGCTGCCGATCGGCCTGCTGGTGTTCAAGGGCGCGAACCCGGCTGCCATCTGGACCATCTTCATCTGCTCGATCTGGCCCATGGTCATCAACACCGCCGTGGGTGTGCAGCGCGTGCCGCAGGACTACATGAACGTGGCCCGCGTACTGAACCTGTCGGAATGGAAGATCGTCACGAAGATCCTGTTTCCTGCCGTGCTGCCCTACATGCTGACCGGCGTGCGCCTGGCGGTGGGTACGGCCTGGCTCGTGATCGTGGCGGCCGAGATGCTGACCGGCGGCGTGGGCATCGGCTTCTGGGTCTGGGACGAGTGGAACAACCTCAACGTCAAAAACATCATCATCGCCATCTTCGTGATCGGCATCGTCGGCCTGCTGCTGGAGGCCGCGCTCGTCAAGCTGGCATCGGCATTCACGTTCGAAGAGGTGAAGTCATGAGCGATCGGAAGTACATCGAGATCCAGGGCGTCGAGCAGGCCTTCACCACACCGCGTGGCCGCTTCGTCGCATTGCAGGGCGTCGACCTCACGGTGGCCAAGGGCGAGTTCGTCGCTCTGATCGGCCACTCGGGCTGCGGCAAGTCCACGCTGCTGAACCTGATCGCCGGGCTCACGCGGCCGACCCAGGGCACGCTGCTGTGCGCCAACAAGGAGATTGCCGGGCCCGGCCCCGAGCGCGCTGTGGTGTTCCAGAACCACTCGCTGCTGCCCTGGCTGACCTGCTTCGAAAACATCCACCTGGGCGTGGAGCGCGTGTTCGGCGCCAAGGAGAGCAAGGTGCAGCTCAAGGAGCGCACCGAGGCCGCACTGGCCCTGGTCGGCCTCACCGCCGCCACGCACAAGCGCCCGGGCGAGATTTCCGGCGGCATGAAGCAGCGGGTGGGCATCGCCCGCGCGCTGGCCATGGAGCCCAAGGTGCTGCTCATGGACGAGCCCTTCGGTGCCCTGGATGCGTTGACGCGCGCCAAGCTGCAGGACGAGTTGCTGGCCATCGTGCAGAAGACGCAGAGCACGGTGGTGATGGTCACCCACGACGTGGACGAAGCCGTGCTGCTCTCCGACAAGATCGTGATGCTCACCAACGGCCCGGCCGCGACCATCGGCGAAGTGTTGTCAGTGGACTTGCCCCGTCCGCGCCAGCGCGTGGAACTGGCCGAGGACCGCGACTACGTCATGTACCGCAAGGCGGTGATCGACTTCCTCTACACCCGCCAGGGCCACGTGGAGAAGGCCGCCTGAGCGGCGCGGCGGGGGGCGAACCGGTGAAGAAGATGAAACTCGTGGTGGTCGGCAACGGCATGGCGGGCGTGCGCACGCTGGAGGAGCTGCTCAAGATCGCCCCCGACCTGTACGAGATCACGGTTTTCGGTGCCGAGCCGCACCCCAACTACAACCGCATCATGCTGTCGCCCGTGCTGGCCGGGGAGCAGACGCTCGAAGAAATCGTGCTGAACCCCTGGGAGTGGTACAGCGCCAACGGCATCACGTTGCATGCGGGCAAGAAGGTGGTGGCGGTCGATCGCCGGCGCCGCACCGTGCGTGCCGAGGACGGAACTGAGGCGCCCTACGACCGGCTGCTGCTGGCCACAGGCTCCAACCCCGTCATGCTGCCGCTGCCGGGCAAGGATCTGGAGGGCGTGATCGCCTACCGCGACATCGCCGACACCCAGGCCATGATCGAGGCGGCCCGCACGCACCGGCATGCGGTGGTGATCGGCGGCGGCCTGCTGGGCCTGGAAGCAGCCAACGGCCTGGCGCTGCGTGGCATGCAGGTCAGCGTGCTGCACCACGGCGGATGGCTCATGGAGCGCCAGCTCGACCGCGTTGCTGGCGAGTTGCTGTGCAGCGCGCTGGAGCAGCGCGGCCTGCAGTTCCTGCTCCACGCCCACACGGCTGCACTGCTCGGCAACGAAGCCGGCCGTGCGCGCGCGGTGCGCTTGCAGGACGGCCGCGAAGTGCCGGCCGATCTGGTCGTTATGGCCGTGGGCATCCGTCCAAACGTCGCGCTCGCGCAGCAGATGCGGCTGCACTGCGAGCGCGCCATCGTCGTGCACGACACCATGCAGACCGTGACCGATGCGCGCATCTATGCAGTGGGCGAGTGCGCGCAGCACCGGGGCATCGCCTATGGCCTCGTCGCGCCACTGTTCGAGCAGGGCAAGGTGGCGGCCAACCACTTGGCCCACCATGGCATCGGCCGCTACCAGGGCTCGCTGACCTCGACCAAGCTCAAGGTCACGGGCATCGACCTGTTCTCGGCTGGCAGCTTCCAGGGCGGCGCGGGCACGGAGGAGATCGTCCTGAGCGATGCGCTGGGTGGCGTCTACAAGAAGCTCGTGATCCAGGGTGACAAGCTGGTTGGCGCCTGCCTGTACGGTGACACGGTGGACGGCAACTGGTACCTGCAGCTGCTCCGCGAAGGCCGCAGCGTACGCGCCATCCGCGACCAGCTCATGTTCGGCGAATCTGCCGCAACGCCATGACGACCGAGACGCGCTCCACCTGCCCTTACTGCGGCGTCGGCTGCGGTGTGGTCATCGCGTCCCGGGATGGCCAGATCACGGGCGTACGCGGGGATCCCGAACACCCCGCCAACTTCGGCCGCCTGTGCACCAAAGGCTCGACCCTGCACCTGACGGCAACGCCCGAGGTCACGCGCCAGACCCGTCTGCTGCAGCCCATGCAGCGCGCCGCACGCGGCGCAGCCCCGCAGCCCATTGGTTGGGATGCGGCCCTCGACAGCGCGGCGGCGCGCTTTGCCAGCGTGATCACTGCGCACGGACCGGATGCCGTCGGCTTCTACCTCTCGGGCCAGTTGCTGACCGAGGACTACTACGTCTTCAACAAGCTCGCCAAGGGCCTCATCGGCACCAACAACCTGGACACCAACTCGCGTCTGTGCATGAGCAGTGCCGTGGCCGGCTACAAGCAGACACTGGGCGCGGACGCGCCGCCGGCCTGCTACGACGACCTGCAGCACACCGATTGCCTGTTCATCGTGGGCAGCAACACGGCCTGGGCCCACCCCATCCTGTTCCGACGCATCGAGGACGCCAAGCGCGCCAACCCGGCCCTGCGGATCGTGGTGGTGGACCCCCGCCGCACCGACACCTGCGAGATCGCCGACCTGCACCTGGCCCTGGAGCCCGGCACCGACGTGATGCTGTTCCACGGCATGCTGCACCTGATGCTGCGTGAAGGCTGGACGCAGCCTGCCTACATCGCGGCCCACACCAGTGGCTTCGACGCACTCTCAGCCCTGGTGCGCAAGTGCACGCCCGAGCGCGTGGCCGCGGTGTGCGGCATCGCCCAGGACGCGCTGCTGCAGGCCACGCGCCTGTTCGCCACCTCGCCGGCCACGCTGAGCCTGTACTGCATGGGCGTGAACCAGTCGTCCAGCGGCACGGCCAAAAACGCTGCGCTCATCAACCTGCATCTGGCCACGGCGCAGATCGGCCGCCCCGGCGCGGGCCCGTTCTCGCTGACGGGCCAGCCCAATGCCATGGGCGGGCGCGAGGTGGGCGGGCTGTCCAACCTGTTGCCGGCGCACCGGGACCTGGCCAATGCCGCGCACCGCGCCGAGGTGGCGGCGTTCTGGGGCGTGGAGCAGATCCCGGCCCAGCCGGGAAAGAGCGCCATCGAGATGTTCCAGGCCGCGGCCGACGGCGAGATCCGCGCGCTGTGGATCGCCTGCACGAACCCGGCCCAGTCCATGCCCGACCAGGCCACCGTGCGCCGCGCGCTGCAGCGCGCGCAGTTCGTCGTGGTGCAAGAGGCGTTCGCCAGCACCGCCACCTGCACCTTCGCCGACCTGCTGCTGCCGGCCACCACCTGGGGCGAGAAGGACGGCACGGTGACCAACAGCGAGCGGCGCATCTCGCGCGTGCGCGCGGCCGTGCCGCCGTCCGGCATGGCGCGGCACGACTGGCGCATCGCGGCCGACTTCGCGTGCCGGCTCGCCGAGCGGCTCGGGCGCGGCGCTGGGCTGTTCCCCTACGAGACACCCGAAGCGGTCTGGAACGAGCACCGCGAAACCACGCGCGGCCGCGACCTGGACATCACCGGCATGGACTACGCCATGCTGGAGGCCTCGCCGCAGCAGTGGCCCTTGCCGGCGGGTGCCACGCAGGGCAAGGCGCGCTTGTACGAGGACGGGCGCTTCGCCACGGCGGATGGCCGGGCGCGCTTCGTCGCCACGCCCTACCAGGCCGTGGCCGAGCCGCGCGGCGATCACTATCCCTTCTCACTGAACACCGGCCGCCTGCGCGACCAATGGCACGGCATGAGCCGCACGGGCACGCTGGGTCGGCTGTTCGGGCATGTGCCCGGACCCATGGTGCAGATGCACGCGCAGGACATGGCGCGCCACCGGCTGGCCGACGGCGACCTGGTCCAAGTGAGCTCGCGGCGCGGCAGCATCGTGGTGCCCGTGGTGGCCAGTGCCGAGCTGGGTCCCTCGCAGGCCTTCATGGCCATGCACTGGGGCCCGGAGTACCTGGGCGGGCGCAACAGCGCGGGCACGGCACTGGCCGGCGTGAACGCCCTGACCTCGCCGCAGCACTGCCCCGTCTCCAAACAGCCCGAACTCAAGCACACGGCAGTCAAGATCCTCAAGGCCGAGCTGCCGTGGTCGCTTCTGGCCATGGCCTGGCTGCCGGACGGCGAAGCGCTGCACGCGCGCGCGCAGTTGCGTGCGCTGGCCGACGCCCTGGCCTTCGTGAGCTGCGTGCCATTCGGCGCCACGGGCAACGGCACGGGGCACACCGGCGTGCTGCTGCGCGCTGCTGACCACGCGGCGCCCGACAGCGACCTGCTGGCGCAGATCGAACAAGTGCTGGGCCTGTCGGGTCTGGACACGCTGCGCTATGCCGACCCGCGGCGTGGCCAGCGCCGGGCCGTGCGGCTGCAGCGCGATGGCGCAGCCGCCCATGTGGTCGGCGTGCTGCTGGCCGGCGACACGCGCGCCGAGGCCTGGCTCCGCGCTTTGCTGCAAGACCGGTTGCCGGCGCAGGATTTCGGCCGCCAGTTGCTGTCGTTCCAGGCCAAGGCACCGGCCGGTGTCCAGTCGCGCGGCAAGATCGTGTGCAGTTGCTTCGGCGTCAGCGAGTCGGCCATCCGCGACAGACTCGGGCAATGCAGAGGCAGCGGCGAGCAGCGCCTGGCCGCGCTGCAGGGCGCGCTGCAATGCGGTACCAATTGCGGCTCGTGCGTGCCCGAGCTCAAGCGCATGGTGCGCGCCACCGCAGCGCTCGCATGAATGCCCCGCCACGCGCCGAAGGCATAAGCCGACTCACGATCCGGCATAAGCCCTGCGGGACAATCGCCCCACCCATGGGAAGCATTGCGCACTACATCAAGGAAATCGGCCGCGGCGCACGCGGCGCCAAGCCGCTCGCGCGCGAGCAGGCGGCCGATCTGTTCGGACAGATCCTGGACGGCACGGTCACCGACCTGGAGATCGGCGCCTTCTGCCTGGCCATGCGCGTCAAAGGGGAAACCACGCCCGAGATGGCGGGTTTCCTGGACGCCACGCATGCCCGCATCGCCAGGCTGCCGGCAAGCCAGCGCCCGGTGATCGTGCTGCCCAGCTACAACGGAGCGCGCAAGCTGCCGGTGCTGACGCCGCTGCTGGCCCTGCTGCTCGCGCGCGAAGGCCTGCCGGTGCTGGTGCACGGTAGCGCCACAGAGTCCAGCCGCGTGCTGGCCAGCGAGGTGCTGGGCATGCTCGGCCAACCGGCCTGGACCGGCATCCGCCGCATCGGCGAGGGCGAAGTGGCGGTTATCGGCACCGAATTGCTGCATGCCGGACTCAAGCGCCTGCTCGACGTGCGTCGCGTGGTCGGCCTGCGCAACGCCGGGCACAGCGTGGTCAAGCTCATGCAGCCCGTCGATGGCCCGGCGGTGGTGGTGGGCAGCTACACCCATCCGGCGTTCGCCACGGTCATGACGGAGTTGTTCGAACTGCTGGGCATGACCGCACTGCTCTCGCGCGGCCTGGAAGGCGAGGTCGTCAGCGACCCGCGCCGCACGCCGCAGCTTGACGGCTTCGTGCGCGGCCGCCCGATCACCTTGCAAGCGCAGCAGCCGGGCACGCAGGCCGAGGTGCCCGGGCTGCCAGGGTCGATCGCCGCCGCCGACACCGCCGCGTACACATGCAGCGTACTGGCTGGCCACCTTCCGGTGCCGCCGGCCATCGCCGCCCAGGTCGACCACATTCTTCAATTGACGTCCCGCGCATGAAAACGAACACCACCCCGCCAATGGGCACCTGCACGCTGGTCGGCGCAGGTCCCGGCGACCCAGAACTGCTCACACTCAAGGCGGTCAAGGCCATCCAGGCCGCGACCGTGCTGCTGGTCGACGACCTGGTCAACCCGGAGGTGCTGACCTGGGCCAAGCCGGACGCCCGCATCGTCCACGTCGGCAAGCGCGGCGGCTGCAAAAGCACGCCGCAGGCATTCATCGAAAAGCTCATGGTCACCGCCGTGCGCGCAGGTGAGCACGTGGTGCGGCTCAAGGGGGGCGACCCCTTCATCTTCGGCCGCGGCGGCGAGGAAGTGGAGCATCTCAGAGCGGCTGGCATTGCCTGCACCGTCGTGAACGGCATCACCTCTGCGCTGGCGGCGGCCACCGCGTTGGGCGTTCCCTTGACCCACCGCGAGCACGCCCGTGGCGTGGTCTTTCTGACAGGGCACGCCAAGCCTGGCGCCGAAGAAACAGATTGGGAACAGGCCGCCGCCAGTGCGCAGGCCCTCAAGCTCACCCTGGTGATCTACATGGGCGTGCGGGAGGCAGATCGCTTACAGGCTGGCCTCCTTGCGGGCCTTCCGGCTGCCACGCCGGTGGCGATCGTCCAGGACGCCAGCCGTGCGACGCAAACCTTTTGTGTGGGCCGACTGGACCACCTCACGGCGTTGATCAAGGCAAAAAAAATCGCCAGTCCGGCGATCATTGTGGTGGGCGACGTCGTCCATGGTGTCGCCCAACTTGCGGCACAGGGGCCGCACTACCGCGTGGCCTCGTGACCGAGTCCGCTGCTGGTTCGGAGGCCTAGAAACCCGCCAGCAGCTGCAGCAGGTTGTCGGCCTTGCCGTAAGGCATCGTCATACCGCTGGAGCGGATGTAGTCACGCCGATCGAACACCGCGATGAACATGCCGCGCACATCCGTCGTGTTCACGTAGTAGGACGGATCGGCCAAAGCATTGAGATAAGCAACCGCTGCCCGCTGCGCGAGCAGCTTTGAACCTGAAATTGCCAGGGGACCATCGTAGCCACTGAGAATGTCCTTCAGTAGCACGTTGTTCCAACGTTGGTCGTTCCCGAAGTATTGCTTGAACTTGATCGAACTGGATTCGTACTTCTGGACGTAAGTCGCAAGGGGTGTTCCAGCGCAGCTCGGTTGGTCATTGCCGTTCGGCGACATGTTGCCGGACACCTGACCAGACACAGTGCACAGATACGTGTTGCCGAGCGCGTTCTTGGACAGAAGGGATGACAAAACGACGGGGGCGACAGCCGCCCCTTTCGCAAGTCGACGGCGGCTCACATCTCCAAGTTTTTGCGTGTTCATTGAAAACTTTCAAGCATTTGACGTTACACAGCAAACTTCGCGCCAGAAAAAAACCTGTTTAAAATCAAACAACTGCAGGCGCCAATTGCACCAACTGTCAAGATTTGTAAGAAAAATCGACTACCGTTCAGAGTTGTCTGCAAACGCTTTGTATACCAGGTGGGGAACCAGGCGGTGCCACGGCATGCGGAGCCAGTGGCCACGGACGTACAGCATGGTTCTGACGGCGCCGTCGCTTCGTGAACTGGTGCTGCTGTGCGCCCCTGCGAATGCAGCCAGGAACAAACGATCCATCCAGGCGGAGCCATGCAGTCCGGCTCGGGCCAGATGGTGCCGCAGGTCGGCGGCTAGCGGCGTGCGAAACACCACATCCAGGTACTTTGCTGCATAAAGCAGAGGCCGCTGCAGGTTCAACTCCAATGCGCGCTGCACCAAGCGGCTCCCGTCCGGGTCTTCGGCCGCGTAAGCCCGCATCAGGAGATCCAGGTCGCTCAGATCCCGGAGCCCTCCCGTACTCCACTCCCCCTCGTGGAACAGGTGCGTCGCCGAATGCAGGATGCGGTCCTGCGGTGCCGGAACGAACACGTGCGTGAATTGGGGAAGCCGCACCGCAGACGCCAGGATCAGATCCGGGCGAGTTTGGATGCGAGCGGTCTGAGGCAGGAGGTTGTGGTGCACATCGAGGCCGGTGCGCCGGCGCAAGTGGACCATCGGCGGCAGTTCATGCATCCACCTGCGGTAGTACATGTTGTCGTAGCGGCTCACGCCCTCGATCATCCAACCGCCCATGAACAATGCATGCTCGACATCGCCGAGCCGCTCGCGCGGGACCAGAATGTCGATGTCGGCAAACATGCGGCCGGAGGCACTCGGTGCGTCGGCCATGACATAGGCGGCACCTTTCAACAGGACGGTACGAACGTCCAGTCCTTCCAGTGCTTGCGCAATCTGCCGGACTTCCCAGCGAACTGCGTTCTGCTGGCGCGCCACAATGCTGCGCAGTGCGGAAAAATGCGGCCGGACGCATGGCGGCACGTCCACCCCCGCCGCCTCGGCCAGCACCCCCAGGCGCCCGAGCAGGCCCGTGGCCCTGGCCTGACGGAGACCCATGTCCCAGTCCGCGTCCGAAAACCGGGCCATCTGCGCCGGAGCGCGCAAGGCAACGATGAGCGGGGATTCCAGCAGCTTCATCGCGTGAGCGCGTCGAAGACCGCCAGCGCCTCGGGCAGCTGCGTGTAAGTGAAGTCGTAGCACGCACAGGCATCGATCAGTGCCGCCGCGAGATCGAAGCCCACACTGCCCAGCACCGGGTAATTGAATGCATGGTTGGTCAAATGCATGAAGGCGTCCGCCTTGCGACGGGTGGTCAAGGCGGCCTTCACATCCGGCTGCCATCGGGGAAAGATGACGAAGGTGGCCGCGGCGCGTTGGTGCGCCATGGCGACACTGGGAGACGGCGGCTTAAGATGCGCGACGGTGCCCTTGTGGGTGTCGTAGGCCACCTCGCCCAGCACTGCGTCCCCAGAGAAACGGCGCACGATGTCGATCGACGCGTTCTTGAGATTGACGGGTCGCGCCAGCGGCACCAGCAGCCCGTCGTCGCGGTCGATGATGGCCATTTCATCCGACAACAGGCGGTAACCACTGAGCGCAAGCGCCGCAGTTAGCGTGCTCTTGCCGGCCCCCGGGCTGCCGGGCAGGATCAAGGCCTTCCCGTTGCGCTCCAACACGGCTGCATGCAGCAGAAGATAGTGGTGTGCATGGCCGGCGATGCACCAATTGAGGCCCCACTCCAGCAACGCGTAGGCGTGATCTGCGGGCAATGGCTTGAATGGCTGCACGCCGTCGAAGTCGAAACTGACCTGAGGGCGAAAGTGCGCACGCAGACCCTGGACACGGTCCACCCGCACCGTGTAGTCGCAAAAGCCGCCATCACAAACTTCAAAGTCGCCATACAGCCTGCGCAGGCCTTGGAACACCGGCTCGGTGTGCGACGTGATGCGGAATTTGAAGGGGCCTGTAGCCAGCGCAAGCCCGGTGTGCAGCGCTTCGCGCAATTGCGCGTCGGCAAGCTCGGACAACTTCATGCGTCGCGCACCACGATGCCCAGCCTGCGCAGTTCTTCTAGCGCTGCCTGCACATCATCCGGATGCAGGTCGATTCTTGCCGACAACGCTTGGGCGTCGCCCGGCCGCTGCGCCAGGGCTTGCAGCAGTTGGGCCACCGCCTGAGGCACGCGATGGGTATCGCCCGCTGCACCGTGAAAGACCACGCACTCGTTATCCCATTGGCGAAACCGAAGACGAGATTCAGCGGCCAAGTGCCAACACGGGCCGGCCTCGGGGGTGGGGGTCATGGTCGTCACGGCCGGGTAGCATAACTGCGAATGACCTTACCTTCCTTCGATGCCATCATCATCGGCGCTGGCGCTGCCGGGCTGTTCTGCGCAGGCATAGCAGGTCAACGCGGCCTGCGGGTGCTGGTCCTGGACCACAGCGCCAAAGTTGCGGAGAAGATCCGCATCTCGGGCGGCGGCCGGGCCAACTTCACAAACCTGGACGTTGGCCCGCGCAACTTTCTGTCCGAGAACCCCCACTTCTGCCGCGGCGCGCTGGCGCGCTTCACGCCGAAGCAGTTCGTCGCGCTGCTGCAGCACGACGGCATCGGCTTTCACGAGAAGCACCGTGGCCAGCTGTTTTGCGACCGCTCGGCCGAGGACCTGATCGAGCTGCTGTTGCGTGAATGCGCGGCCGGCCAGGTCACGCGCTGGCAGCCCTGCGCGGTGCATGAGGTGCGTACCAGCGGTGACGCGTCCGCGCGCTACCTGCTGGCAACCGACCGCGGCGAGGTGCAGGCCCACTCCGTGGTAGTCGCGACCGGCGGCCTGTCGATTCCCAAGATCGGGGCCAGCGACTATGGGTACAGGATCGCGCGACAGTTCGGCCTGCGCTTGGTCGAACAGCGGCCGGCGCTGGTGCCGCTGACCTTCGACGAGCAGGCTTGGCAGCCCTTTGCGCAACTGTCCGGACTGTCCCTGCCGGTGGACATCGTGACTGGCGAGAAGAAGGCTCGTACCGGCTTTTCTGAAGACCTTCTGTTCACGCACCGCGGCCTCAGCGGGCCCGCCGTGCTGCAAATCTCCAGCTACTGGAAGCCCGCAACGCCGATCGGCATCGACCTGTCGCCCCAGGTCGCACTGCTTCCTGCCTTGCAGGACGCCAAGCTCAGCACGCGCCGCCTGCTCGCGAACGTGCTGGCCGAGCACCTGCCCGCGCGCCTGGCCGCCGCATGGACCGGCGCCGATCCGGGGTGGCAGAGACCAGTCAACGAGACGGCCGACAAGGCGCTCAACGCTCTGGCCACCAGCCTGCACTCCTGGCAACTGACCCCCACCGGCACCGAGGGCTACCGCAAGGCCGAGGTCACGGCCGGCGGCGTGGACACGCGCGACCTGTCTTCGCAGACCATGGAGTCGCGCCAACCCGGGCTGTACTTCATCGGAGAGGTGGTCGATGTGACCGGGTGGCTCGGCGGCTACAACTTCCAATGGGCCTGGTCCAGTGCCTACAGTTGCGCGCAAGCCCTTGCGGCCTCGTGAATCAGGCTATAATGCCCGGCTAACTCCGGCCTACCCTCAGCGGGCCAATACGCTTTTGAGTTGAGGAAACCCCGGCCACGGCTTCCGATCTTGCCCGGCCATTCAGCCAACGAGATACATGACCACCATCCGCGTTAAAGAAAACGAGCCGTTCGACGTGGCCCTGCGCCGCTTCAAGCGCACCATCGAAAAACTGGGCCTGCTGACCGATCTGCGCGCCCGCGAGTTCTACGAGAAGCCGACGGCCGAACGCAAGCGCAAGAAGGCAGCCGCCGTGAAGCGCCACTACAAGCGCGTGCGCAGCATGCAGCTGCCCAAGAAGCTGTACTGATCCAGCACCCGACCGGCTACCGGTTGAAGGCCCGCCCTGGTGCATCCAGCGCGGGCTTTTTTCATTCACAGGAGCATCGCACCATGGATACCACCACGACCCTCAAGGACCGCATCACCCAGGACATGAAGGAAGCCATGCGCGCCAAGGACGCCGAGCGCTTGGCCACCATTCGGTTGCTGCTGGCCGCCATGAAGCAAAAGGAAGTGGACGAGCGCGTGGCGCTGGACGATGCGGCCGTGGTGGCCATCGTCGACAAGCTGATCAAGCAGCGCAAGGACTCCATCACCGCCTTCCAGCAGGCCGGCCGCGAAGACCTCGCTGACAAGGAAGCCGCCGAACAGCGCGTGCTGCAGGCCTATCTGCCCGAGCGCATGGACGCCGAAGCCGTGCTGACCGCCGTGCGCGCGCTGGTGGCCAAGCTGGACGCCAAGGGCCCGGGAGACGTGGGTCGCGTGATGGCTGCGGCCAAGGCCGAACTGGCTGGCAAGGCCGAGATGTCCCAGGTCTCTGCGGCGGTCAAGCAGGCCCTTGCCGGCTGAACTTTCGAAGGTTTACAGGTCTTTGCACAGCGCAGGCGAACCAAAACGCGCCCTCGCGCGTTCTAAGCTGGAAAGGAGGCCCGCCATGGCCGCAAGGATCTGGAAAATGTGGGCAGTCGCACTGGCGTTGTCGACCGCCGTCAGCCTGCCGGTCGGCGCCCAGCAGGACCCGCCCGGCCGCGCCGCCCGCCTGACGCAGTCGGACAGCGGCGTGCAATGGTCCGGACCCGATGGGAGCTGGCGACCTGGCGATCCGAACTGGCCGTTCACGGCGGGCGACAGCATCCGTGTCGCAGCAGGCAGCCGTGCGGAGTTGCACGCCGGTGCGCATGCCTTGCGTTTGCAAGGCCCGGCCGAGCTGTCCATCGACTCCCTCGACGAGAACGACCTGCGCCTGACGCTACGGCAGGGCGACCTCAACCTGCGCGCCCGCGACATGGCGCCCGACGAGCGCATCGAGGTCAACACCCAGAACCTCGCCCTGGTGGTCGATCGGCCTGGCGAGTTCCGGGTGGATGTCGAGCCTGGCAGCACCCGTGTGCTGGCGCGCACGGGCACGGCCACGCTCTACGGCGAGAACGGGCAATCCGCGACGCTTGCGCCTGCCCAGCAGGCCCGTTACGTCGGCCGCGACCTCAGCGCCGTGGCCATCCAAGGGGCTGGAGCACGCGACGCACTGGACCAATGGGCTGCCGACCGCAGCCTCGCCGAGGACCGCTCGCCCAGTGCCCAATACCTGTCGCGCGAAGTGCTGGGCTACCAAGAGCTCGATGCCAACGGCGAATGGGCCACGACGGCCGATTACGGCACGGTGTGGTACCCGCGCACGACCATCGTCGATTGGGCGCCTTACCGGCACGGCCAGTGGCGCTGGGTCGCCCCCTGGGGCTGGACCTGGTTCGACGATGCACGCTGGGGTTTCGCCCCGTTCCACTATGGGCGCTGGGTGCAGATCGGCCCACGCTGGGCCTGGGTGCCCGGGCCGCGCGGACCCAGGCCGTACTACGCCCCCGCGCTCGTCGGCTTCGCAGGCACGCCGGCGCCGCGGCCGCCGGGCTTTGGCCACCATCGCACGCCGGGGACCGACTGGTTCCCCCTTGCGCCAGGCCAACCCTGGCGCCCCGGCTTCGGCACGGGCTCTCGGGATCCGGATCGCGGCAACGCCGGTCTGCCGCTGCGCAACACCCAGCGCGAGCGCCCGCCGGGTTCGGTCATAGCCACGCCGGCGCCAGGCTTCGCGCCCGGCCGTGCCGGAGACGAACGGCGCGAACGCTGGCAGCGCGACCAGGAATGGCAACAGCAGCAACGCCGCCAGCAGATGCAGGACCAGGGCCGCACCGAATTCCAGCAGCGCCAGCAGCAGCTCCGCCAAGAGCAACAAGTCCGCCAGGAGCAGCAGCAGCGCATGGACCTGGCCCGTCAGCAGCAACAGGCTGCGCAGGAGCAGCAGATGCGCCAGATGCAACAGCTGCGTCAGCAGCAGGAGGCGCAGCAACGCCAGATGCAGGAGCCGCAGCGCCCACAGGGCAATTTCCTGCGCGATCACATGGAGCGGCGCGAACAGCGCGAGATGCGTGAACAGCGCCAGGACCGGCCGCAGCCCCCGCGAGCCGGACCACCCCAGGAGTTGCGGCAGCCGTCCGGCGAACGCGAGCGCGGCGGCCGCTTCGGCAACCGCGACTAGCTGATCAGCTGCCGGCCACCTTCATGCGCTCGACCAACACGGAACCCACGGTCTTGGCGCCGTAGTTGTAGGCATCGGCGCCCACGGCGACGATGCCCTGGAACATGTCCTTGAGGTTGCCGGCGATCGTGATCTCCTCCACCGGGTGGACGATCCGGCCGTTCTCGACCCAGAAGCCGCTGGCCCCGCGTGAGTAGTCCCCCGTCACGTAGTTCACGCCCTGGCCCATGAGTTCGGTCACGAAGAGGCCACGGCCGAGTTTGCGCAACATGGCGTCGAGGTCGTCGCCGGCGTGGGTCAGGCGCGACTGCAGCACCAGATTGTGCGAACCGCCGGCATTGCCGGTCGTGCGCATGCCCAGCTTGCGCGCCGAGTAGGTCGACAGGAAGTAGCCCTGCACGCGGCCCGCGTCCACGACCTTGCGCGCCGCCACGCGCACGCCCTCTTCGTCGAAAGGCGAGCTGCCCTTGCCGCGCAGCACAAAGGGGTCTTCGAGCAGGTCGATGTGTTCGGGGAACACGGCCTTGCCCAGCGCATCGAGCAGGAAACTACTGCGCCGGTACAGCGCGCCGCCACTGACGGCCTGCACGAAGCCCCCCACCAGCCCGGCCGCCAGCGGCGACTCGAACAGCACGGGGCATTCCACCGTCTTGATCTTGCGCGCCTTCAGGCGCGACAAGGCGCGCTCGGCGGCGTAGCGCCCCACGGCCTCTGGCGAGGCCAGCTCGTCGGCATTGCGCATCGAGCTGTACCAGGCATCGCGCTGCATCTGCGCGCCACGGCCCGCGATGGGCGCGACCGAGATCGAATGGCGCGAACTCGCGTAGCCGCCACGAAAGCCCGAGCTGTGGCCCGTGAAGAAGTGCGATTGCTGGGCCGAGACGCCCGCGCCCTCGCTGTTGGTGATGCGCTTGTCGGTGGCGAAGGCTGCGGCCTCGCAGCGCAGCGCCAGCGCGGCCGCGCCCTCGGAGTCGATGTCCCAGGGGTGGAACAGGTCCAGGTCGGGCTGCTCGGTCGCCATGTCCTGCGCATCGGGCAGGCCGGACGCCGGGTCCTCGGCCGTGAAGCGCGCGATGTCGAACGCAGCCTGCACGGTCTGGCGGATCGCCGCAGGCGAGAAGTCCGAGGTGCTCGCATTGCCGCGGCGCTTGCCGGCATAGACCGTCACGCCCAGCGACTTGTCGCGGTTGCGCTCCACGTTCTCAAGCTCGCCCTTGCGCACCGACACCGACAGGCCGCAGCCCTCGGAAGCCTCGGCACCCGCGTCGGTGGCGCCGATCTTCTTGGCATGGGCCAGGGCCTGCTCCACGAGTTCCTGGAAGAACGAACGGCTGTAGCTGAAGCCGGCCGCGGCTGCTTGGGAAGATGCATTCATGTTGCCGGCTATGATACCGGCCGCACCGGCCTGGCCCGGCCGCCCGGGCAGCATCCCTGCCCCCCACCCTTCCCCACCGTTTCTCCATGTCGCGCAAACCCAAAAAAGGCTATTTCGTGCGGGGCCAGTTCGTCGCCGAAGGCAGCGCGCTGGACCTGGAACTCAAGGCCGAACTCAAAGGCACGGACGGCGCCAGCCGCACCGACATGAAGCGCGAGAGCGACGCTCTGCAGGAGCTGGGCGAAGAATTGCTGACCCTGCGCGCCGACCGGCTGGCACAGCTGGTCCTGCCCGACAAGCTGACCGACGCCCTGGCCGAGCTGCGCCGCATCACCAACTTCGAAGGCCGGCGCCGCCAGGCGCAGTTCGTCGGCAAGCTCATGCGCAAGCTCGACGAGGAGACGGTGGACCAGGCCCGCGCGGCCCTGGCCGAACAGCGCCGCGGCCCGGCGCGCGAGGCCGCGCTGCTGCACCACACCGAACAATGGCGCACCGTGCTGCTGGAGGACGACGAGGCCCTGGCGCGCTGGATGACGCAATACCCCGCCACCGATGCCCAGCAGTTGCGTGCCCTGGTGCGCCAGGCCCGCAAGGATGCCGTGCCCGAGAAACCCGGCCTTGCGCCACGCCACGGCCGCGCTTACCGCGAGATCTTCCAGCTGCTGCGCGAGCAGTTGAACCAGACGGAAGAAGCCGCACCCTCTGAGGATGAAGACGATGGCGCATGAGCCCGTACGCATCGGCCTGGTGTCCATCAGCGACCGCGCCTCCGCTGGCATCTACGAGGACAAGGGCCTGCCCGCCCTGCGCGACTGGCTGGGACGCGCCCTGCAGAACCCCCTCACGTTCGACGAACGCCTGATCCCCGACGAGCAGGCCGGCATCAGCGCCACGCTGATCGAATTGGTCGATGCCGGCTGCAATCTCGTGCTGACGACGGGCGGTACGGGCCCCGCGCCGCGCGACGTGACGCCCGAGGCCACGCTGGCCGTGGCCGACAAGGAGTTGCCCGGTTTTGGCGAACAGATGCGCCAGGTCAGTCTGCGCTTCGTGCCGACAGCCATCCTGTCGCGCCAGGTCGCCGTGGTGCGTGGGCGCTGCCTGATCGTCAACCTGCCGGGCCAACCCAAAGCGATCCAGGAGACGCTGGAAGGCTTGAAGGACGCCCAGGGCGCGCAACTGGTGCCGGGCATCTTCGCGGCCGTGCCCTACTGCATCGACCTGGTCGGCGGCCCCTATCTGGAAACGGACGATGCCGTCTGCGCGGCGTTCCGTCCCAAGTCGGCACGGCGACCGCCGGCCTGACGATCTACTTACCGACCAGCTGCGCCAGCTTGTCGGCCTCGAAGCACTCGGCGCGCGCCGCGTCCTGCGGCACGCAATCGCCCTGCTTTTGCTGGCGCGAGAGCTGCTCCACGGCCTTCCAAAGCAGCGCGATCTGGTGGTCCTGCGCGGCCGTGCTGTCGATCAGGCCGCGCATGGCCTGGCTCAGCGGATCGTCCTCGGGGGTCACGCCATAGGCCGAAAAGCGCGGCGTTGACATTGCCGCATCGCCCGTGGCCTCGCCCTTGGGCATGATGATGCGCGCCGGAATGCCCACAGCCGTGGCACCGGCCGGCACCGGTTTAATGACCACCGCGTTGGAGCCGATCTTGGCGCCGTCGCCCACGACGAAGCCACCCAGCACCTTGGCGCCGGCGCTGACCACCACGTCGCGGCCCAGCGTGGGGTGGCGCTTGGTGCCCTTGTAGAGCGAAGTGCCGCCCAGGGTCACGCCCTGGTAGATCGTGCAGCCGTCGCCGATCTCGGCCGTCTCGCCGACTACCACGCCCATGGCATGGTCGAAGAACACGCGATCGCCGATCTTGGCGCCCGGGTGGATCTCGATGCCCGTGAGCCAGCGCGAGAACTGCGAGATGGCACGGCCCAGCCACTTGAAGCCGTGGTTCCAGCACCAGTGCGCACGCCGGTGCAGGATCAGCGCATGGATGCCCGGGTAACAGGTCAGCACCTCCCAGGCACTGCGCGCGGCGGGGTCGCGCTCGAGAATGCAGCGGATGTCGGTGCGCAGTCGGGCGAAAAACATCGGGCGAGTCTAGCGATTTGCCCGTTCCGCTGCTTTGAGCATGGCCTTGGCGATGCCGCGCAGGATGTGGATCTCCTCGGCGCTGGGCTGGGCGCGGTTGAACAGCTGGTTCAGCCGCGGCATGAGCTTCTTCGGCGCGGCCGGATCCAGGTAGTCGAGCGCGACGAGTGCCTCGCGCCAGTGCTCCAGCATGCCATTCAGCTGGCGCGCATCGGCCGGTTGGTGCTCGGCCGTGCTCGATTGCACCGGGTAGCCGCCCAGGGCCTGGCGCCATTCGTAGGCCACGACCTGGATCGCCGCGCCCAGGTTGAGCGAGCCGAACTGCGGATTGGTCGGAATGCTCATGGCTACGTGGCAGCGGTAGACGTCCTCGTTGGCCATGCCGAAGCGCTCCGAACCGAACAGGAAGGCCACACCGCCGGGATGCGGCGCATCCGGCGCGAGCAAGGCCTCGAAATGCGGCCGCGGCGCGCGCGTGGGCGGGCCGAAATCGCGCGCAACCATGGCCGTGGCGCACAGATGGTCCATGCCGTCCAGCGCCTCGTCCAGCGTCTCGACGATGCGGGCCTTCTCCAGCACGTCGAGCGCGCCGCTCGCGCGCTGGATGGTTTCCTGGCGCCGCAGCACGTTGGGCCAGCGCGGCGCGACCAGCACCAGGTCGTCGAAACCCATGACCTTCATGGCGCGCGCGGCGGCGCCCACATTGCCGGCATGGCTGGTGCGGATCAGGACAAAACGGGTGCGCATTGGCAGGGACGGCGAGAGCATCGGTAAAATCCCGCGATTCTCGCCGGCCTGATCGCAGACCGCCCCGCCTCGCTCCTCTTCACAAACCATGTCGTTCAACCAGCATCCCATGCTCAATGTGGCCGTCAAGGCCGCACGCGCCGCCGGCGCCATCATCAACCGCGCCGCGCTCGACGTCGAGGCCGTGCGCGTCTCGCAAAAGCAGGTGAACGACTTCGTGACCGAGGTCGACCAGGCCGCGGAGGCCGCGATCATCCAGACGCTGCTGGAGGCCTACCCGGGTCACGGCATCCTGGCGGAAGAATCGGGCTCCGAGCATGGTGCCAAGGATTCCGAGTTCGTCTGGATCATCGATCCGCTGGACGGCACCACCAACTTCATCCACGGTTTCCCGTTCTATTGCGTCAGCATCGCGCTGGCCGTCAAGGGCCGCATTGAGCAGGCCGTGGTCTACGACCCCACGCGCAACGACCTGTTCACGGCCACGCGCGGCCGCGGCGCCTACCTGAACGACCGCCGCATCCGCGTCTCGCGCCGCACGCGGCTGGGCGAGTGCCTGATCTCCACGGGGTTCCCCTTCCGTCCGGGCGACAACTTCAAGGAGTACATGGCCATGATGGGCGACGTGATGCAGCGCACGGCCGGCATCCGCCGCCCCGGCGCCGCGGCGCTGGACCTGGCATACGTGGCGGCCGGCTACACCGACGGCTTCTTCGAGAAGGGCCTGTCGCCCTGGGATGCGGCCGCAGGCTCGCTGCTCGTAACCGAGGCCGGTGGCCTGATCGGCAACCTGTCGGGCGAGGCCGACTTCCTGGACCAGAAGGAATGCCTGGCCGCCAACCCCAAGATCTATGGCCTGTTGATCGGCCTGGTCGGCAAGTACAGCAAGTTCGCCAGCGCCGGCGAGAAGGCCGGCGTGCGCCAGAAGCTCACGCTGTCGGACAGCGCGAGCGCCGACGACAAGGCCGACGACACGCAGGACGGCGAAGCCGGCGACGACAAGGGCGCTGCCTAAGCGCGCCCTATTCCGTCAGTCCTCGTCGCGGTGTGTCGCGGCGATCTGGCGGAAATCATCTGCCACGGCCAGGAAGGCCTCGACCACGTCGGGGTCGAAATGCTTGCCCTGGCCTTCCACGACGATGCGCACGGCCTCCTCGTGCGGGAAGGCCGGCTTGTAGACGCGCTTGCTGATCAGCGCGTCGTAGACATCGGCCAGCGCCATCAGCCGG
>NZ_VEDO01000028.1 GCF_007677875.1 Variovorax boronicumulans
CACGTGACCGATCGTGCCGACGTTCACGTGCGGCTTGGTCCGCGCGAATTTCTCTTTTGCCATATCAAATCTCCAAAGAGCATGTCCCGTGGTGAGGTTTTAGGTCTGCACGGCATTGCTGGTTCGTCACGCACGGGCACGTGACGGCATGCCGTCGCAGACCAGCGAAGGACATGGCGGCAACGCCACCCCGTCCCTTGGGTCTTCTTACTTGGCGCGCGCTGCCACGATGGCTTCGGACACGTTGCGCGGGGCTTCCGCGTAGTGCTTGAATTCCATCGTGTAGGTGGCGCGGCCTTGGGTTGCCGAACGCAGCGAGGTCGAGTAGCCGAACATTTCCGACAGCGGGACCTCGGCCTTGATGGCCTTGCCGCCGCCGACCATGTCGTCCATGCCCTGCACCATGCCGCGACGCGAGGACAGGTCGCCCATCACGGTACCGGCGTAGTCTTCGGGCGTCTCGACTTCCACGGCCATCATGGGCTCGAGGATGACCGGGCTGGCCTTCTTGCAGCCTTCCTTGAAGCCGAAGATGGCGGCCATCTTGAACGCCAGTTCGTTCGAGTCCACGTCGTGGTACGAACCGAAGTGCAGCGTGACCTTGACATCGACCACCGGGTAACCCGCCAGCACGCCCTGCGTGACGGCTTCGTTGATGCCCTTCTCGACCGCGGGGATGAATTCGCGCGGCACCACACCGCCCTTGATCGCGTCGACGAACTCGATGCCCTTGCCCGGCTCGTTCGGCTCGATCTTGAGCACCACGTGGCCGTACTGGCCCTTACCGCCGGACTGGCGAACGAACTTGCCTTCGGCTTCGTCGACGGTCTTGCGGATGGTTTCGCGGTAGGCCACCTGCGGCTTGCCGACGTTGGCTTCCACGCCGAATTCGCGCTTCATGCGGTCGACGATGATTTCCAGGTGCAGTTCGCCCATGCCGGAAATGATGGTCTGGCCCGATTCTTCGTCGGTCTTCACGCGGAAGGACGGGTCTTCGGCGGCCAGGCGCTGCAGCGCGATGCCCATCTTTTCCTGGTCGGTCTTGGTCTTGGGCTCGACGGCCTGCGCGATGACGGGCTCGGGGAACACCATGCGCTCCAGCGTCACGATGGCGTCCGGGTCGCACAGCGTTTCGCCGGTCGTCACGTCCTTCAGGCCCACGCAGGCGGCGATGTCGCCGGCGCGAATTTCTTCGACTTCCAGGCGCTCGTTGGCGTGCATCTGCACGATACGACCGATACGTTCCTTCTTACCCTTGACCGGGTTGTAGACGGTGTCGCCCTTGGACAGAACGCCCGAGTAAACGCGCACGAAGGTCAGCTGGCCCACAAAGGGGTCGGTCATGAGCTTGAACGCCAGCGAGGAGAACTTCTCGCCGTCGTCGGCCTTGCGCGAAGTTTCCTTCTCGTCTTCGTCCGTGCCGGCCACCGGGGGGATGTCCACGGGGGAAGGCAGGTAGTCGATCACGGCGTCCAGCATGCGCTGCACACCCTTGTTCTTGAACGCCGTACCGCACAGCATGGGCTGGATCTCGGTGGCGATGGTGCGGGTGCGCAGGCCCAGCTTGATCTCATCCTCGGACAGGTCACCTTCTTCGAGGTACTTGTTCATGAGGTCTTCGTTGGCTTCGGCAGCAGCCTCGACCATCTTCTCGCGCCATTCCTTGGCCGAAGCCTCGAGGTCGGCAGGGATGGGCTGGTAGTCGAACTTCATGCCCTGGGAAGCCTCGTCCCAGATGATGGCCTTCATCTTGAGCAGGTCGACCACGCCCTTGAAGTTTTCCTCGGCACCGATCGGGATCACGATGGGCACGGGGTTGGCCTTCAGGCGCAGGCGCATCTGGTCATAGACCTTGAAGAAGTTGGCGCCGGTGCGGTCCATCTTGTTCACGAAGGCCAGACGCGGCACCTTGTACTTGTTGGCCTGGCGCCAGACGGTTTCCGACTGGGGCTGCACGCCGCCCACGGCGCAGTACACCATGCAGGCGCCGTCCAGCACGCGCATGGAACGCTCCACCTCGATGGTGAAGTCCACGTGGCCGGGGGTGTCGATGATGTTGAAGCGGTGCTCGGGGTAGGACAGGTCCATGCCCTTCCAGAAGCAGGTCGTGGCGGCCGAGGTGATCGTGATGCCGCGCTCTTGCTCCTGCTCCATCCAGTCCATGGTGGCCGCGCCATCGTGCACTTCGCCGATCTTGTGGTTCACGCCGGTGTAGAACAGGATGCGCTCGGTCGTCGTGGTCTTGCCGGCGTCGATGTGCGCCGAGATACCGATGTTGCGGTATCGCTCGATGGGGGTTTTGCGGGCCATGAAAGAAACTCCTTGAACGGCACAGAGCCCGCCCGTCTCGTGGACAGGTCGGGCTCCAGGCCTTTAGAACGACAGGGTGGGGATCAGAAACGGAAGTGGCTGAACGCCTTGTTGGCTTCGGCCATGCGGTGCACTTCGTCACGGCGCTTCATCGCACCGCCACGGCCTTCGGTGGCTTCCATCAGCTCGTTGGCCAGGCGCAGGGACATGGACTTCTCGCCACGCTTGCGGGCGGCTTCCTTGATCCAGCGCATCGACAGGGCCAGACGGCGCACCGGGCGCACTTCGACCGGCACCTGGTAGTTGGCGCCACCGACGCGGCGGGACTTCACTTCCACCATCGGCTTGACGTTGTTGATGGCGATCGTGAAGGCTTCCAGCGGGTCCTTGCCCGGGTTCTTCTTCTCGATGAAGTCGAGCGCGCCATAAATGATGCGCTCGGCGACCGCCTTCTTGCCGCCTTCCATGATCACGTTCATGAACTTGGACAGCTCGACATTGCCGAACTTGGGATCCGGCAGGATTTCACGTTTGGGAACTTCGCGACGACGTGGCATGTTTCACCTCTTTGCTTCAGCCGGCCTTCTTTTCAAAGACCTCGGGAGCCATCCGGGCTTCCCGCTTACTCGACCCATCCCACCGGGGATTTCGGGTCACTACGCTCTTGGCCGCTGCCTGCGGTTTCGAGCACCGAACGAACAAGACCCGATCAGGCCTTCTTGGGGCGCTTGGCGCCGTACTTGGAACGCGCTTGCTTGCGGTCCTTCACACCTTGCAGGTCCAGCGAACCGCGCACGATGTGGTAACGCACACCGGGCAAGTCCTTGACACGACCGCCGCGAACCAGCACGACGCTGTGTTCCTGCAGGTTGTGGCCTTCACCCCCGATGTAGGAAATGACTTCGAAGCCATTGGTCAGACGGACCTTGGCGACCTTACGCAGAGCCGAGTTCGGCTTCTTCGGCGTCGTCGTGTAGACCCGGGTGCAGACGCCGCGGCGCTGCGGGGAGTTTTGCATCGCGGGGCTCTTCGAGTTGATGGTCTCGACTTCCCGGCCCTGACGCACGAGTTGATTGATGGTTGGCACTCAAGCCTCTCCTTGTGATGGCGCTCGCCCGACGTCCCAACAACGCAGGTTCCGCACCGACAACCGCTTCGACCGGAGGTCTTGAGCGGCAAACGTGAATCCCTCGGAATTTTCCGAAAAGCCCGCGAGTATAGCGTTGCAGCCTCGGCGCCGCAAGAGATCGGCTATTTGATCCAGAGCCGCACCGCATCCCAGGCACGGCCCAGCACACCGGCCTGCCGGACGGGCTCGAGCACCTGCAGCGGCACAGTGGCAAGTTCCTGGTCGTCCAGCATCACCTTCAGCGTGCCGACGGTCTGCCCCTTCGTGAACGGCGCGACCAGCGGATCCGGCCGAGCGACATCCGTCTTGAGGCGCGCGGCGCGTCCAGCAGGCACGGCCACCACCACGGCTTCGGTGCGGCCGAGCCGCAGGGTGCTTTCCTGCCCCTTCCAGACCGCCGGTGTGACCACGGCCTGGTCGGCATCGAACAGCTTGACCGCCTCGAACGCCGTGTAGCCCCAGTTCAGCAGCTTTTGCGACTCGTTGGCGCGCGCATCCTCGCTGGACGCACCGATCACGATGGACAGCAGGCGGCGGCCGCCGGCCAGGTTCGGAAAGTCGCGCCTGGCGGTGGCGACCATGCAGTACCCGGCCGCGTTGGTGTGGCCGGTCTTGAGGCCATCGACGGTGGGATCGCGGAACAACAGCAGGTTGCGGTTGGTGTCATTGGCCACCGGCGTGCCCTGGTAGCGGTACTTCTTGATGCTGTAGTAGTGCAGGTACTCCGGGAAGTCGCGGACCAGGCGGGTCGACAGCATCGCCAGGTCGCGCGCCGTGGTCGTGTGGCCGGCCTCCGCCAGGCCTTCGGGATTCTTGTAGACCGTGTTCCGCATGCCCAGCGCCTTGGCCTGCGCGTTCATGAGCTGCACGAAGCGCTCGGCCGTGCCGCCCACGGCTTCGGCCAGGGCCATGGTTGCGTCGTTGCCCGACTGCACGACCATGCCCTTGACGAGATCATCCACCGGCACCTGCATCTTGGGGTCGATGAACATGCGCGAACCCGGCATCTTCCAGGCCCGCTCGCTGACCGACAGACTCTGGGTCAACGCGAGTTTCCCGGACTTGAGCGCGTCGAACACCAGATAGGCGCTCATGAGCTTGGTCAGCGAGGCCGGCTCGACCGGCGCATCGGCACCCTTCTCGAGCAGCACCTGGTTCGCGGTCATGTCCACCAGGAGGTAGGCCCGGGCGGCCACCTCGGGGCCCTGCGGCATCTGGGCGCTGGCCAGTGATACGGCAGCGGCCAGCAGCGGTGCCAGCAACCACTTCAAAAAACGGTTCATCGGAATCAACAGGAGAACGGCTGCGCGGGCAGCCCGACCGGCGCCAGCACGGCGTTCAGACGGGAGCGGCGGCCTGCAGATGCCGGACCACCAGGCCCTTGAGCAGCGGCAATTGGCCGTGAAAGAAATGCCCGCCACCCGGCACGACGGTAACAGGCAGGGATTGCGGACGCGCCCAATCCAGCACGGCTGACAAGGGCACAGTGTCGTCCTGCTCGCCATGCACGACCAGAGTGCGGACGTGCAGACTTGAGGGAATGGTGGCAACGTCGAAACGCGATGCCGCCGTGCCCACCAGCACCAGTTGGTCGACGGCGCGCTCCGGCGGCAGCGCGGCGAGCGCGCGGCTCGCGACGAAGGCACCGAAGGAAAAGCCGGCCAAGGCCAGCGGACCACCGCCGGCCAGCTGCGCCACAACGATGCCGAAGTCCTCGGCCTCGCCGCGCCCCTCGTCGTGTACGCCGGCACTGGCGCCGACGCCACGGAAGTTGAAGCGGACGGCCGTCCAGCCGCACTGCACGAAGGCGCGCGCCAGCGTCTGCACGACCTTGTTGTCCATGGTGCCGCCGAACAGCGGGTGCGGATGCGCGATGACGGCCACGCCGCGCGCGGGGACGCCAGCGTCGGGCGTGTCGCGCAGCACTTCGATGGCGCCGACCGGGCCTTGCAGCGTGAGCCGCTCCGTGGATGCGTTCATGGCTCAGCGTCCCAGGTGCGCCGGCGTCAGCAGCCGCTCGACGACCTGGCCGTTCTTCAAATGCGACTCGACGATCTCGTCGATGTCTGCCTGGTCGACGAAGCTGTACCAGACCGCCTCGGGATAGACCACAGCCACGGGGCCGGCTGCGCAGCGGTCCAGGCAGCCCGCCTTGTTCACGCGGACCTTGCCGGGTCCCGCAAGGCCCGCAGCCTTGACCTGCGCCTTGCAGCGGTCGAAGGCCTCCTTGGCGCCGTGGTGGGCGCAGCAGTCTTCGCCATTGGTGCGCTCGTTCAGGCAGAAGAAGATGTGGCGCTCGTAATAGGAGGGGGGCGTGCTCATCGTGGCATTTTAGGAAGCTGGCGCGGCGCGCTGTCCGAACCCGACAGGCGCAGCACGAGGTAGATGGCGGCCACATAGGGCCAGCCCCAGCCCAGCCACTGCGCCAGGCCATGGAAGCGGATGAAGCGGCCCTGCTCCCAGGTCTGCAGCGTCTGCGCGAAATAGGCGCTGGTGGGCGCCTGGTTCAATAGGCTCAGGTGCAGCGCGAGCGCCAGCAGGGCCAGCGCAGCACAACCACGCGGACGCGCCGGCAGCAGCAGCACCGACACCAGCAGCGCTCCGGCCCAGCCCACCCGCACCGGCAGCGTCCACCAGGCCCAGGCATGGGCGGGGCCATAGCTCAGCGCGGCCGACAGTGCCGTCGCGCCGGCTCCGACCAGGGTCAGCACCAGCAGAAACCAGGCGCGCCGCCGCACACCGGTGATCACGCCATAGCCGATCAGGCAGGGCACCAACGCACCCAGCAGCACGCAGAACATCTCGCTGCCCGGCACCAAGGGCTGCAGCTCCACATCGCGCACGGGCAGCCAGTCCAGGAAGGGCGTGTTGTCCAGGAACTCCGCCAGCGCCTCCTCGAGGCGCTCGAACACCTGGCCCAGGCCGAGCGGCACGGCGGCGGGGAACAGCAGCGCCAACGGCCACAGCGCGAGCAGCACCAGCGCGCCGCGCGCATCCGGCGTCAGCCAGCCGGCACGGAAGCGGCTCCAGTGGTCGATGGTGCCGGTGCGCTGCAGCAGCCAGGCCAGCAACGCCCCGAGCCAGACGCCAGCCACATTGAGCGCGAAATCGACGTTGGAAGGCACGCGCCGCGGCAGATAGCCCTGGGTGGTCTCCATCAGGAACGACACCGCGGCGCCCGCCAGCACCGTCAGCAGCACCGGCGCACGCGTGCGGCCCGAGCGCAAGCCCGCCAGGGCCAGCAGAAAGCCCAGCGGTGCGTAGCCGAGCACATTGATCTGCACGTCGAACCAGGTCCACCAGCGCGGCAGCGGCGCCGCCATGAAGGCCCAGGGCGCAATGCCCTGGTCGCGCCAACCCTCGAACGGGAACAGGCTGGCATACACCACCAGCGCCAGGTAGACGAGCGCCAGCGGCCAGGCCGAGGTCTTGTGCATGGCAGCGCGTGGCGTGCGGCGTCAGAACGGCTTGACGACGACCAGCACCACAGCCGCCACCAGCAGCAACACCGGCAGCTCGTTGAACCAGCGGTACCAGACATGGCCGCGCACGGAGGTTCCGTCGCGCAGGCGGCGCAGCTGAGCCGCGCAGGCGTGGTGGTATGCCAGCACCAGCAGCACCACGGCCAGCTTGGCATGCATCCAGCCGTTGCCGGGCCCGCGGCCGATGCCGTAGTGCAGCCACAGCACGCCGCCGAGCACCAGCGCCGGCACGGCCAGCAGGGTGGTGAAGCGCAGCAGCTTGCGCGCCATCAGCAGCAGGCGTTCGCGTTCGGCATCCGAGCCCGGCGGCACCATGGCCAGGTTCACGAAGATGCGCGGCAGGTAGAACAGCCCAGCGAACCAGCTGGCCACGAAAACGATATGAAAGGCCTTGACCCACAGCATCACGAAAGTGTAGGCCACCCAAAAAATACCCCGGCCGGTGCAAGCGCGACGGGCCGGGGTGGCAAGCCTGTTGGTTGTTACACGTCGAGGCCCCCGCTCAGGGAGGTGAAGCGGGTAGGCGGCGGACCGCCCGCGGGCCAATCTAGCAAAGGCCGCCAGGGCCAGCAAGAGGGCGAATCCTGGGGATGGCACGGAGGCGCACTGGGCTTGCGGCACACTCGGGCCATGAGCCGCCCCGACCTTTCCCCCCTCGCCGCCTTCCCCGCTGCACGGCCCCGCCGGCTGCGTTACGACGCCTTCACGCGCGACTTGGTGCGCGAGCACCACCTGTCCGCGCACGACCTGATCTACCCGGTCTTCGTGCAGGACGGCCGCGGCCAGCGCCATGCCGTGCCTTCCATGCCCGGCGTGGAACGGCTGAGTCTGGACCTGCTGCTGCCCGTGGCCGAGGAATGCGTGCGGCTTCAGATCCCGGTGATGGCGCTGTTCCCGGTGATCGACCCCGGCCTCAAGAGCGCCGACGGCGCCGAGGCCGCCAACCCCGACGGCCTGATCCCGCGGGTGGTGCGCGCACTCAAGGACCGCTTCCCCGAACTCGGCGTGATGACCGACGTGGCACTGGACCCCTACACCAGCCACGGCCAGGACGGCCTGCTCGACGCGACCGGCTACATCCTCAACGACGCCACCACCGCGGTGCTGGTGCGCCAGGCGCTGACCCAGGCCGGGGCCGGTGTCGACATCGTCGCGCCCAGCGACATGATGGATGGCCGCATCGGCGCGATCCGGCAGGCGCTGGAGGGCAAGGACCTGGTCCACACGCGCATCATGGCCTACAGCGCCAAGTACGCCTCGGCCTTCTACGGCCCGTTCCGCGACGCCGTGGGCTCGGCTGCCAACCTGGGCAAGAGCAACAAGAAGGTCTACCAGATGGACCCGGGCAACACGGACGAGGCGCTGCGCGAGGTGGCGCTGGATCTGGCCGAGGGCGCCGACATGGTCATGGTCAAGCCCGGCATGCCCTACCTGGACGTGGTGCGCCGTGTGAAAGACCAGTTCGGCGTGCCAACCTTCGCCTACCAGGTCAGTGGCGAATACGCCATGCTCAAGGCCGCCGCGCAGAACGGCTGGCTGGACCACGACGCCGTGATGCTGGAGAGCCTGCTGGCCTTCAAGCGCGCCGGCGCCAACGGCGTGCTGACCTACTTCGCGCTGGACGCAGCGCGCAAGCTGCGCAGCTGACCTGCCGATGCAGATCGTCGAGTTCAGCCCCGGCACGCTGCGCTTCGCCGAGGAACTGCCCGAGCGCGCACCCGACAACGGCTTCGTCTGGCTCTTCCTCGAGCGCGAAAGCCTGGAGGCCGAACTGCCCGCCGTGCAGCGCGCTGCCCAGCGCCTGGGCGGCTCGCAACTGCTGGACCTGCACTGCGCCGATCTGATCAACGCAGCCCACCCCTCGCACTACGACTACACCTCGGTCTACGACCTGATCGTGTTCCGCCGGCTGGCCACGCAGGAGGAAACCGGCGCGGAGGCCGAGCCCACCGGCCCGGCCCGCTCCATGCCGGCCGCGTTCCGGCGCATCAGCACGCGTGCGGTCGGCTTCGCGGTGTTCGACCGCCTGCTGGTCAGCGTGCACCCGGCCGGGTGTTTCACTGCGCGCTCGTTCCTCCAACGCTACCTGTCGGATGCCGTGCACAGCGACGGGCTCACGGCCACGGTGCGATCCCGCCTGCCGACCACGCCGTCCGACCTCATGCTGCGCATGGTCAACGTGATGGTCGACAGCTACCTGGAGCTGCGCAAGGTGCTGAGCCAGCAGCTGGACCACTGGCAGCAGGAGCTGCTGCGGCCCGGCTCGCGCTTTTCGAACTGGAACGCGCTGATGGCGGCCCGCAACGAACTGCATATGCTGGAAGACCTCTGCGAGGAGCAACACGACGCCATGCAGGAATGGCTGGACACGCTGCGCGAGCAGCCCGCGGGCGCCATGCCGCAGGCAGAGCGCGACGGCCTGGTGGCACGCTCGCGCGATGTGATCGAGCACATCCAGCGCGTGGTCCACCACGTGCGCCGGCTCGAGCAGAACGCCGAGACCGTGGTGCAGATCCACTTTTCGGCGCAGAGCAACCGCACCAACGACATCATGCGCATCCTGACCGCGCTGACCGCCGTGTTCCTGCCGCTGAACCTGATCGCCGGCATCTTCGGCATGAACTTCGAGTTCATCCCGCTGATCCACCAGCAGGACGGCTTTTGGTGGGCCATGGGCGCGATGGCCGTGATCGCAGTGCTGCTGGTGGTGCTGTTCCGGCGCAAGCGCTACCTCGCCCGCACCGGACGCTGAGCTGGCTCAGTTGGCCAGCGCCAGCTCCAGCGGCTTCTTCGCGCGGAAGGCCCACTTGGGCCCCAGGCGGAACGATTCCAGCTGGGTAGAGCTGGCTTCCGCGAAGAACAAATCCTCGGACAGGCCCAGCCGTTCGAAGGCCCGGCGCTGGCGCACCGAACGGCGGCGCAGGTCGCCCTCGAAGGCATTGCTGTCGCCGCGCGACTGCTCGAAGAAGGCGGCCGCGCGTGCGAGGTTCTGGGCCGCCTGCCCGGTCAAGGCCGGCACCGCGCGCGGCGCCGACAGCCGCGCCTGCGTGATGAAAGGATTGCGCCCCACCAGCAGCCCCCAGGGCCGGCGGCCTTCGGCCGGGTCCACGCTGAGCGCCTCCAGCTTGGTCAGGCCGAAATCGCGTGCCAGCGTGAGCCGCATGGCCAGCCAGGGATCGCTCTGGCGCAGTTGCTCGATGGCGCTGCGGGCCGTCGCCTCGTCACCGGCCACCGGCAGCACCAGCGACTGCAGCAGGCGCCGGGCATGGGCATCGTCCTGCGCCGCGGCGGCATGCAGCCAGCCGATGGCCTGCTCGCTCTCGGCCAGCGTGGTGGCGGAACGCAGCACCAGCGCGCCGAGCTTGCGCTGCGCCTCGGCCTGACCCAGCGTCGCGGCCTTCTCGAGGAAGAACCGCGCCAGCTGCGGGTTGGACACCGACAAGCGGTGGTCCGAATGCATGGCATACAGGTCCAGCCAGGCGTCGTCGCGTCCAGCATCGGCCGCGCGCAGCAGCAGCGCCACGCCCTTGCGCATGTTGCTACCGGTGGCCAGCCGCGCCGGAGCGAGGCCGCTGTGCGAGATGCCGCACAGCGCCCGGCCGAGCAGGCAGGCCGCATCGCGCTCGCCGCGGGCGATCGCCATCTCCAGGCTGGCTTCCACCTGTTCGGGCACCAGGCCACGCAATTCGCGGCCTTCGCGTTCGGCCAGCACCACGGCCGCCACGACCAGGTCCGACAAGCCATGCGTGAGCCGGGGCGCCAGCAGCAGGGCCACGTGCACGCAGTCGAGCAGCAGATCGAGCACCCCGCCCTCGCGGGCCTGGCGTGCCGCCATCGTGGCGACCTGGGCCACATCCACGGCGGCACTTCCGGACACGGCCCGCAGCATCGCCACCAAGGCGTCTGCTGCGCGCGCCTGGCGCAACGCTGCGACGGCCTGACGTGCTTCCACATGGCCACCGGTGGCAGCGGCTTCCAGCCAGGACAGACCGGCATCCACGCGGCTGTGCTGCAGGCACAACCACACGCCGAGCTTGAACTGCGCCAGCAGGCTGCCGGCACTGGCCGCCTTGCGCAAGGCCTCGTCCTGCTGCAGCTGCAGCAGGTCCTGCAACGGCAGGCTCTCGGCGATGGTGCGGGCCGTCTCGATCCGGTCGCGCACGCTGGGATGGCTCAGGTACTCCATGCCTGTGGCGACGTGGCGGGGGAAGCCATCGCCCCCGACCAGATAACGGCGCCCGGCTTCGCTGCGCGCTGCAGCGTCGCCCTGGCGGGCCAGGGCCAGCAGCTGGATGTCTTGTCTGCGCATGTTTTCGGCTCCTTTGTTGCGATGGCGCGACGTTTGCAGCGCCTGGGCAGCACCTTTGCGGTGCGCCCTCCGCGGTTTGGGATGCCGGGAAGGTTAAAGCCGACGACCTGACAGAAGCATTTCGCTTAGATTACATCTTTGTAATGATCAATAGTGGTAACCCCATAGTTACACATAAACAACAAAAAGCCCGCCTCTCTTGCGAGAGGCGGGCGACAAGTCACCTTGGAGAAGCTCGCCAATCAATGGCGAAGCGGTGATCTTTAGAAGGCGTGGCGCAGGCCGATGTCCAGGCCCTTGGAGTTGTCGCCAGCACCGGTCACGGAACCGTTCAGAGCCAGGTTCGAGCCGTCCTTGTTCTTCAGGTAGGCGAACGTGGTGTACAGAGCAGTGCGCTTGGACAGATTGTGGACATAGCCCAGAGCGAACTTGTCGGCACGAACGTCGCTGTCGCGCTCGCTGGCGCGCGTCCAGGAGGCGCGGATCAGGCCAGCACCCACCGGCACGGTCGTGCCAACGGTGTACAGACGGGTCTTGGCGCTATCGCCCAGAGCTTCGCCCTTGTCTTGACCGACGGACACCAGCAGCTTGGCAACGCCGAAGTCGTAAGAACCGCCGATGTTCAGGTTCTTGGTGTCGACCTTGGTCGTCAGAGCACCGACGGTCGCGCTGAAGTCGGTTTCGCCGTAAGCAACACCCACGCTGATCGGGCCGTTTTCATAGCCGACGCGAACGCCATAGCCATTGCCGTACTGGTCGCGGTTGGTCGCCGGGCTGGCATCGCGGCCGTTGCGGTAGTACTGCACTTGACCGAAGAAGCCACCCAGGGTCTTGGGCGTGAAGTACGAAACGGCGTTGCTGGTACGGGTCTGCAGGCCGTACAGGATGCCCAGGTCTTGGGTTTCCAGAATATTGCCAACGCCGTTGTCGCCGAAGGCGTCATACAGGTTGTTGTAAGGCGCCGTAAAGTCGCGGCCCAGGCGGATTTCGCCCCAGCTGTCGCCCATCAGGCTGACGGTCGAACGGCGGGTGAATGCCAGCGCGTTGCTGTTCTGGCCGTTGCCGTTGTTCAGGGTGTAACCAGCTTCGAGCCAGAAGCCAGCCTTCAGGCCGCCACCCAGGTCTTCCACGCCGCGGAAGCCGATGCGGCTGGTGGACAGACCACCGCTGCCCAGGCCGACGTTGTTGTCGACGCTGCCGCGGCCGACTTGGACCGTCGCGTCGGCGATACCGAACAGCGTGACGGAAGATTGGGCGTAGGAAGCGGAAGCGGCAGCGGCCAGCACAGCCAGCGTTGCGATCTTTTTCATGGTCATCCTTGAGTGAGGTTTCGTGATCGGGGTCATGTCCCGCGACTCTTCGCAGAGAACATGACCGTGAGCGTAGGGATCGGCCGGGCGCGCCGACAGGCTCGGTGTCGCAAAACCGGGGGGGCCGTTCGCAAACCCCCTGCACTTTTGGCACAAGCTGTTCCTCCACCACCACACGGCGCCGACAGAGCCGTAGACGGCACGGCTTCGACGCAAAACCGCTTCGGCTATTTCCAGTTCGGCAACAGTGCGTTGCCAGGGTCCGTCTTGATGGCGTCAAGCGCGGCTCCTACAGTCGCTGTCATCTTCCGGTAAGGTTGGACGTGGCGTTGGCGCCGCGCCGGCCGAGGACTCTGTTGACCATGCGCCTGCTTTCGATCGAAGACGAACCCACCACCGCCGCCTACCTGCACAAGGGGCTGACCGAACACGGCCATGTGGTCGACA
This sequence comes from Variovorax boronicumulans, assembly GCF_007677875.1. Taxonomy (GTDB): domain Bacteria; phylum Pseudomonadota; class Gammaproteobacteria; order Burkholderiales; family Burkholderiaceae_C; genus Pseudorhodoferax; species Pseudorhodoferax boronicumulans_A. The sequence continues at coordinate 12,988 of NZ_VEDO01000028.1, forward strand.
CCGCCCAGGACGGCATCGAAGGCCTGCACCTGGCTACCTCGGGCCGTTACGACCTGATCCTGTTGGACGTGAGCCTGCCGGGCGCCGACGGCTGGCAGGTGCTGGAGAGCCTGCGCGCGCGCCAGCACACTCCTGTGTTCATGCTCAGTGGCCACGACCAGGTGGAGGACCGCGTTCGCGGCCTGCAGCTGGGCGCGGACGACTACCTCGTCAAGCCCTTCGCCTTCGCCGAACTGCTGGCGCGCATCCAGGTGGTCGCGCGCCGGGCGGCACAGCCGGCTGCGCCTTCCGTGGTGCGTGTGGCTGATCTGGAGGTGGACAGCGCTCGCCGCCTGGTGCGCCGCGCCGGCAAGCACCTGGCGCTGACGACCAAGGAATTCGCGCTGCTGGACTACCTGGCGCGCCACCTGGGCCAGGTGGTCTCGCGCACGCTGATCGCCGAGAACTGCTGGGACATGCACTTCGACAGCGACACCAACGTGATCGACGTGGCCGTGCGGCGGCTGCGCGCCAAGGTCGACGACCCGTTTGTGGACAAGCTGATCCACACCATCCGCGGCGTCGGCTATGTCCTCGACTCCCGTCCTGCCTGAAGTCCCTGCGCCGCAGCCTGTGCGGCAGCGGCTGCCGCTGCGCAATTCGATCGCGCTGCGGATCGCGCTGGCGATCTCGGTCGTCACCGTGCTGCTGATGCTGCTCGGCTGCTGGATGGTGGGCCGCCTGCTGGAACACGAGTTCACGGCCCTGCCCATGGCCATCCCGGAGCAGCAGCGCGATGCCTTCATCGAGCGCGCCTGGCGCGTGATGTTCTGGACGCTGGCGGCCGGCGCCCTCGCCGCGGGCGTGCTGGCCTGGTGCATCACGCGGCGCATCCTGACCTCGGTGCGGCAACTGGGCGCCACCGCCAACCGCATCGGCGCCCAGGCCCTGGGCGAGCGCTTGCCGGCCGATGCCGTGCCGGCCGAGCTGGCGCCCGTGGCCCAGGCCTTCAACGGCATGCTGGACCGCCTGCAGGACGCGTTCTCGCGCCTGTCGGGCTTTTCTTCCGACCTGGCGCACGATCTGCGCGCGCCCATCCACCGCCTGCTCACGGCCACCCAGGTCACCTTGTCGCAGCCGCGCAGCGCAGAAGAGTACCGCGCCGTGTTGGAAGCCGCCGTGACCGACTACGAACGCATCGGCCGCCTGATCGAGAACATCCTGTTCCTGGCCCGCGCCGACCATGCGCAGACGCTGATCAAGCCCGAGTGGCAAAGCATGCGCGAGCGCCTGACGGGCATGGTGGAGTTCTTCGAGGTGCTGGCCGAGGACCGCGGCCTGACGCTTGCATTGGACGTGCAGCCCGGACTGCGTGCCTGGGCTGACGAGGTGCTGTTCGCCCGCGCGGTGGGCAACCTGCTGACCAATGCACTGCGCCATGCGCGGCCCAGCAGCACGGTGCGGCTGTCGGCCCATGCGATGGCGCCCGGTTTCGTGCGCATCACCGTGGCCAACGAGGGCGAGCCCATCGACCCGGCGCACCAGGCCGCCATCTTCCAGCGGCGCTACCGCATCGAGAACCCGGCCGCCGAGACCGGTTCCGGCCTTGGGCTGGCCATCGTCAAGAGCGTGATGGACCTGCACCACGGCCGCGTCGGCGTGCGCAGCGCGCCGGGCCTGCCGACGGTGTTCACGCTGGACTTCCCGCCGCCGGCCAGGCGGCGGGTGGACTTCAGACCGGCGGCGCGCCGATCTGTTCGGTGATGTAGGCGCGCTGCACGGCCGGCCGCGCCAGCACACGCTGCAGGTAGGGCCCCAGGTACGGCAGCTCGCGTGCGGGCCTGCCGAAATGCCGCGTCCAGCGCGCCAGCATCAGCGTGTAGGGATCGAGCGCCGTGAAGCGCTCGCCCAGCAACCATGCACCGCCGCGGCGCGCCAGTTCCTGGTCCAGGATGTCGAGCAGCTGGCCGGCCCGCGCCTCTGCCCTGGCTTTCACCGTGGTGGCACCGTGCACATGGTCGGGCGAGGCCCAACGCTCGGGATAAAAGTACAGGCCCAGCGTGGCGTGCAGCGTGTTGCTGAGCCACAGCATCCACTTGTAGTAATGCGCGCGCTCGGCCGACCCCAGCGCCGGTGCCAGACGAGCCGCCGGATGCGTGTCGGCCAGATGCAGCAGGATGGCGGCCGTCTCGTACAGCACCGTGTCGCCATCGACGAGCACCGGGATCAGGCCGTTGGGATTGAGCCGCAGGTAGGCCTCGGACTTGTGGGCCTGGTTGGCCCGGTCCACCAGCAGCAACTCGAACGGCACGCCCAGCTCCTCGAGCAGCATGTGCGGCGCCATGCTGGCGTCGGTCGGGTGGTAGTGCAGCTGCAGCATGGCCAGGCTCCAGTGCGATGGCCTACTTGGCGGCCGTCACCATGATCTCGACCAAGAGGCGCGGATCGGCCAGCTTGGATTCGACGCAGGCGCGCACGGGCAGGTTCTTGGGGTCGACCCAGGCCGACCAGACCTCGTTCATGGCCGCGCGGTTGCCGATGTCGGTCAGCCAGATCTGGGCCGACAGGATGCGCGACTTGTCGCTGCCGCAGCGGGCCAGCAGCGCGTCGATGCGGTTCAGGATCTGCTGCGTCTGGCCCTTGACGTCGGCGCTCGGATCGTCGGCCACGATGCCGGCCAGGTAGACGGTGTTGCCGTGCTCGACGGCGTTGGACAGGATGGGCGTGGGCTCGTGGCGTTGGATGCTCATGGTGGTTTCTCCAGAAAGTTTCAGGGGGGTGTCGCAACACCGAACAGTTCGGCCGCATTGTCCCAGGCGATGCGCCTGGCCAGCGGCGCCGGCAACGCGCCGAGCCAGCGGCGGTACTCCTGCATGAGCAGGTCGTAGGCACTCCAGCGCTGGTTGACCCAGGTGTCCGAGCCGATCACGAAGCGCGTCGGGTGCTGGCGCAGCAGCGCGTCCCAATCCGGGCACAGCGCGCCGTTCTCGCAGCTGAGGCCTGGCCGGTACGACAGCTCGCCGACCAGGCGCGGATAGCGCTCCAGCAAAGCCCGCACGCGCGCCACCGGCGCACCACCGATGCCGGTGTGGGCCCAGACCAGCCGCGCGCCCGGTGCATGGGCCATCAGCTTGTCCACGGCCACGTCGTCCACATGGGCCAGCACGGCCAGGCCATGCTTCTCGGCGAACTGCATGAGCTGGCGCGCCACCGGCCCGTCGGCGTTGGCACTGTCGTAGAGGTGGAACTCGCCGATGCCGCGGTACGGCCCACCCTGCGTGCCGCGCGCGAACTCTTCCTCGACCATGGCGTAGATGCTCGGGTCGCGGAACCAGTTCTGGTAGTCGTCGCGGTTGCGGTACAGCCGGATGAAGGGCACGACGGCCACGCCGGCCGCCCGGGTCTCCGGGCTGGCCGCCAGCAGCTTGGTGCCGTCGTTGGTGCGCGAGTTGGCGACGATGGCACGCACGCCGTTGCGCTGCATGCGCGCCAGCACGTCGGCCAGCGGATGCGGGCCCTGCTGGCCGTTCCAGGCCTCGACGTTGTAGTGCAGGTGGGTGTCGAACAGCGGGCCGGTGTAGTCGGCGGCGAACGTCGGCAGCGCCAGCAGCGCGGTGACGCAGGCGCTCAGCCACCGGCCGCGCATGAACATTCGAAAGCCTTCGCCTGCGGCTGCGGAGCGAGCGCCTTCGGGCGGCCGGGCGGCGCTCAACCGACGTGCTTGGCGAAGAAGGCCAACGTGCGCTCCAGCGCCAGCTTGGCCGCGGCCGCATCGTAGGAGCCGCGCTGGTCGCAGTTGAAGCCGTGGTCGGCCGCGTAGACATGGACCTCGACCTCGGGATGCGCCTTCTTGAAGGCCTCCACGCTGTCCAGCGGGATCCAGTGGTCGCGCTCGCCGAAGTGCGCGAGCACCGGCACCTTGGGCGTGCGCGCCACCTCTGCCTCGGTCGTCACACCGCCGCCGTAGTAGGGCACGGCGGCGGCCAGGCCATTCAGAGCGCAGGCGCTGCGCCAGGTCAGCAGGCCGCCCCAGCAGTAGCCCACGATGCCGACCTTCTTGCCGCTCTCCTTGGCGGCATGGTCGATGGCGGCCTGGATGTCGGCCAGCACGCCGGGTGCGGGCAGCTCTTCCACGGCGGTCTTCAGCGCGAAGCCGGCCTGCATGTCCTCGTTGGTGTAGCCCAGTTCCACGCCGGGCTTGACCCGGTGGAAGGTGGACGGCGCGACCGCCAGGTAGCCCTGGGCGGCATAGCCGTCGGCCACGCTCCGAATGTGCGCGTTGACGCCGAAGATCTCCTGGAGCACCACGATGGCGCCCTTGGGCGTGCCGGCCGGTCGGGCCACGTAGGCGGGGAAACTGAATCCGTCGGCAGACTTCAGGTCGATGAACTGGCCCATGGTGCGGTGCTCCTTCGTTGCGTGTTGGCGAAACGGGCGGTTGTAGCAGGAAACCGCTTGCCCCTCCACCGCACGCCGTCTTGGCGGCGACGCGCACTACGATGCGCCCTTTCCTCGCATGGAGACCCGCATGGACAAGATCGCACTCGTCACCGGCGGCAGCCGCGGCATCGGCGCCGCCACCGCGCTGCTGGCGGCCCGCCAGGGCTGGGCCGTGGCCGTGAACTACACGCACAACGCACCGGCCGCCCAGGATGTGGTGCGCCAGATCGAGGACCGGGGCGGCCGCGCCATCGCCGTGCAGGCCGACGTGTCCGACGAGGCCCAGGTGCTGCGCATGTTCGGCGAGGTCGACGCCGGGCTCGGCCGGCTCACCGCCCTGGTCAACAACGCCGGCGTGGTGGACCGCAGCCAGCGCCTGGACGAGATGGACCTGGCGCGCTGGCGCCGCATGTTCGACATCAACCTGATCGGCAGCCTGCTCTGCGCGCGCGAGGCCGTGCGCCGCATGAGCACGCGCCATGGCGGCCAGGGCGGTTCCATCGTCAACATGTCGAGCGCGGCCGCGCGGCTGGGCGGCGCGGGCCAGTACGTGGACTACGCGGCCAGCAAGGGCGCCATCGACGCCTTCACGCTGGGCCTGGCCAAGGAGGTCGCGGCCGAGGGCATCCGCGTGAACGCCGTGCGCCCCGGCCTGATCGAGACCGAGATCCACGCTTCGGGCGGCCAGCCCGACCGCGTGCAGCAGCTCGCCCACCTCGTGCCCATGCAGCGCGGCGGCTCGGCCGAGGAGGTCGCCGAGGCCATCGTCTGGCTGATGGGCGAAGGCGCGAGCTACACCACGATGGCGTTGCTCGACGTCTCGGGCGGGCGCTGATCAGGCCGCTGCATCGGTGCCGCGCACCGGGGCCACGCGGGCCTCGATCTGTTGCTGCAGTTCGCGCAGCAGCCCCAGCAGGAAGGCCAACTCGGCCAGCACGATCCGGGGATGCCGATGAGATGCGTGGCGATGTTGCGGCGGTCGCGGGGCAGGCCGCTCAAGAGAGCAAGGCCGCGCGCCAGGCCGATGTCTTGGCCGCCGGGGGCATGCCTGCGTGGGCCGGGCTCGTGGAAGGCAGGCGCAGTAGTTCGAGCGGCTGGGCGAGCCGCGGCAGCACCTGGCGGCGGAACACGGTCTCGGCCTTGGCGCCGTTGAAGCACACGCGCTGCACCCGCGGATGGGCAGCGAGAAATCCCGCGAAGTCGTTGGTCACGATGCTGGCCGGCACGATGGCGCTGTCCAGACTGCCCGGGCGCTCGCAGCTGGCCAGCACGTCCCACAGGGCCACGCCGCCTTGCTGCAGGGCCGCCAGGCGCCGGTCGTACGCCGTGTGCAACGGATCGAAGCCGAACAGCGCGCCCATGATCTTCCAAAACGCGTTCTGCGGATGGCCGTAGTACTGCTGCAGACGCAGCGACATGGCGCCCGGCATGCTGCCCAGCACCAGCACGCGCGCGTCCGGCCGTGCCACCGGGGGAAAGCTCTGGACCTGCGACATGGTCAAAACGGTCGCTGCGCCTCGGCATGCAGCCAGGCGATGAAGTCGCGTGCGTCCGGATTCGCCTCGGCCTGCGGCCCCGCCGCCACGAAGTAACCGCGCTGCGAATGCCCGCTGCCCTCGAAAGGCGCGACCAGCTGGCCTGCATGCAGCAGCGCGCCGGCCAGCGGCAGCCGGCCGATCGCCACGCCCTGCCCCGCCAGCGCCGCGGCCACGGCGTCGTTGTAGTTGGAAAAGCGCAGCTGGTTGGTCCCGCGGATGCCGGACAGGCCCATGACCTGCAGCCATGGCGCCCAGTCCTCCATGGGCGCCATGCCGTGGTGGCCCTCCATGACCAGGAGCGTGTGGTGCACGAGGTCGGCCGGGCGGCGCAGCGGGCGCGCCGGGTCCTGCAGCAGACGTGGTGCGCAGACCGGCAACACGGTTTCCTCGAACAGCGGCCGGCCCATGCCCTGGGCGATGGCGCAAAAGCGCACCGCCACGTCGATGCCGGCGCGCTCCAGGTTCAACAGCTCGTTGGTGGCCGACACGCGCACGTCCACCAGCGGATGGTCGGCCGAGAAGCGCGCCAGCCGCGGGATCAGCCACAGCGAGGCAAAGCCCGGCGTGGTGGTCACGGCCACCTGGCGCGCGCGGCGCACGGCGCGCACGCTGGCCGTGGCATCGCGCAGGCGCTCCAGACAGTCCTGCACGGCGCGGTACATGGTCTCGCCGGCCGGGGTCAGCGCCAGCGCGCGGTGGCGCCGCTCGAACAGCGCCACGCCCAGCCCCTCCTCCATCTGCTGGATCTGCCGGCTCACGGCCGACTGCGTGAGTGCGAGTTCCTCCCCGGCCCGCGTGAAGCTCAGCGTGCGTGCGGCCACGGCGAAGCTGCGCAGCAGATCCAGCCGCGGCAGATCGGCGCGCGCGATGCCTGCATCCTCGGTTTTCGCATTCTCGTTTCGCATGCAAAGCATTCAAAACGACCGTTGGAACGATCGAATTCTAGGTTCTACATTCATTCCACCGAAGCATGTGATGGGGAACGACATGGATGCTCTGATGGAATACGAACTGCCCTTGCGCGGTCTGTTGCGCCTGCCGCCCGGCAGCCGCGTGGCGTGCGACAGCGGCAGCCTGTGGATCACCGAAGACGACCAGATGCGCGACACGGTGCTGGCGCCCGGCGAGCAGTTCGCCCCCGTGGCCCGCGGTGCGCTGCTGGTCTACGCGCTGTCGCCCGCGCGGCTGCACCGCCTGCAATAGCGAAGGGCCGGCCGTGGACCCTGCACTCGACTGCCCGGAGCGCAACGCCAGCGCGCGCTGGGCCTTCGCCGACGGCCGCGCCGTGACCGTGCGCGCCGTGCAGCCCGGCGACCTGCAGCTGGCCTCGGCGTTCGTCGCCCGCGGCCTCACCCAGCAATCGCGCTACCAGCGTTTCCAGACCGGGCTCAGCACGCTGCCGCCCGGCATGGCGGCCTACCTGACCGACGTCGACCTGCGCCAGCATGTCGCGCTGCTGGCCGTGACCGAGCACGGCGGCGGTGCGCAGCAGGTCGGCGAGGCGCGCTATGTCTGCGACGGCGACCTGCCCGACCAGGCCGAGTTCGCACTCGCCGTGGCCGACGAATGGCAAGGCCTGGGCCTGGGTGGCAGGCTGCTGCGCCAGCTCGTGCGCGTGGCACGCCGGCACGGTGTGCGGCGGCTGTACGGCGATGTGCTGCGCACCAACCAGCCCATGCTGGCGCTGGCCCGGGCCCATGGCTTTCGGCCCGAGCGCCAGGGCGATGCGCGCCTGGCGCGCGTGGCCCTCGCGCTGGACGAACCGCTGCCCCGGCCCATCCACCGCCCCGTGCGCGACCGACTGCGCGCCTGAAGAACCGGCGGCGCCGCGGCGCCGCTACCCTATGGGCCATGCTCCGGCCCGCACACGACGCGTCGACGACCCCAGCCTGGCTGGGCCGCGCCTGCACGCGCCGTGAGGACGATGCGTTGCTGCGCGGCCAGGGGCAGTATCTGGCCGACCTGGCGCCGCCGGGCTGCCTGCACGCCGCCTTCGCGCGCAGCAGCATGGCGCACGCGCGCATCGCGCTGGCCAACCTGGCCCACCTGCGCGCCATGCCCGGCGTGCGCCTGGTGCTGGCGGGCGAGGACCTGCAGACGTTGGGCCACCTGGCGGTCAATCCGCTCTTCCCCAACGTCCGCGCCTTTCACACCCCGGCGCTCGCGCGTGGGCGCGTGCTTTGCGTGGGCATGCCGATCGCACTGGTCGTGGCCGACACGGCCGCGCAGGCCCGCGATGCGGCCGAGGCGCTGGCCGTGGACTACACGGCGCTGCCCGCCTGCACCACGGCCGAAGCCGCGCTTGCGGCGCCTGCCCTGCTGGACGGCTGGGCCGACAACACCGCATTCACGCAGCTTCACCAGGCCGGCGACCTGGCCCAGGCCCGCGCCCGGGCCGCAGCAGAGGTGCAGCTGCGCATCGCATGCCCGCCCGTCGCCCCCATGGCGCTGGAGCCGCGGGGCCTGCTTGCGCACTGGCAGGACGGCCGGCTCACGGTGTGGACTCCGCTGCAGTCGCCGCACCGCGCGCGCTTGGAACTGGCCCGCGTCCTGGGCCTGGCGCCAGAACAGGTGCGCTGCATCGCCCCGAACGTGGGCGGTGCCTTCGGCGGCAAGGCCTCACTGGGCCCGGAAGAGGTGGCGCTGGCGGCCTGCGCGCTGCAGCTGCATGCGGCCGTGCGCTGGGTCGCCACGCGCGAGGAAGACTTCGTCTCCGCGCCCCAGGGCCGCGCCGGCCAGATCGCCGCACAGGCCTTCTTCGCGGCCGACGGCGCGCTGCTGGGCCTGCAAGCCGAACTGCTCTACGCGCTGGGCTGCCGCAGCACCTGGAGCACGCCCGTGCCCGCGCTCAACGCGGCGCGCATGCTGCCCGGGCCCTACCGCAGCGCCGCCGTCGACATCGCGGCGCGCGGCGTGGTCACCACCACGGCCGCGGTCGGCATCTACCGCGGCGCCGGCCGGCCCGAAGCCGCGCTCGTGATGGAAGGCCTGATGGACGCCGCCGCGCGCCGGCTCGGCCTGGACCCGGTGGCCATCCGCCTGCGCAACGCCGTGCCCGCCAGCGCCATGCCCTGGGCCACGCCGACCGGCCAGCAGCTGGACTCGGGCGACTACGCAGGCCTGCTCGCCGCGGCCTGCGCACTGGCCGATCTGCCCACGTTGCGCGCCGAGCAGGCGCGCCGGCGTGCCGCGGGCGAATGCGTGGGCATCGGCATCAACCTCTATGTGGAGCCCTGCGGCACGGGCTGGGAGAGCGCCCGGCTCACGCGCTGGCCCGACGGGCGTGTGACCCTGGCCAGCGGCAGCAGCGACCAGGGCCAGGGCCATGCGACGGCCTTCGCACAGATCGCCGCCGACGCGCTGGGCATCGCGCCCGCAGCCATCGACGTGGTCGAAGGCGACAGCGACCTCGCCCCCGCCGGCATCGGCGCGCTGGCCAGCCGCAGCATGGCCATCGGCGGCAGCGCCGTGCTGCGCGCCTCGCAGGCCTTGCGCGCGCTGCCCGCGGCCGATCGGCCGGTCAGCGTCGAGACCGTCCACACGGCCCAGGCCGAGGCTTGGAGCGCGGGTTGCTGCATCGTGCTGGTCAGCGTCGACCGCCAAACGGGCGCGGTGCGTGCATAACGTGCCTTCTGGGTCGACGATGCCGGCACCGTGGTGAACCCGCTGCTGTTCGCAGGCCAGATGCAGGGCGGCTTCGCCCAGGGCCTGGGCCAGGCCCTCATGGAAGGCATGCACTACGACGACCAGGGCCAGCTGCTGACCGGCTCGCTGATGGACTACGCCGTGCCGCGCGCGGACGACCTGCCCACGCTCGCGCACCAGAGCCGGCCCAGCTCCACCGACGCCAACCCGCTGGGCGCCAAGGGCGTGGGCGAATCCGGCGCCATCGCAGCGCCGGCCGCGCTGCGCGGCGCCGTGCTGGACGCGCTCGGGCCGCTGGGCGTCACCCACCTCGACCTGCCCATGACACCCGCCGCGGTCTGGCAGGCCATGCAACCCACCACCACCGGAGACACCCCATGCTGAAGTACCGCGCGTGCGACGCCAAGGCCTATGCGCGCGAACACCTGCGCGGCGTCTGGGCCGCCGCGCCCACGCCGTTCCGGCCCGAAGACCTCGCGCTTGACGAGGCCGGTCTGCGCCGCAACCTGCGCCACTGGATCGCAGATCTCGGCATCGGCGGCCTGTTCATCTCGGGCAAGCAGGGCGAGTTCTTCTCGATGTCGGTGGCCGAACGCAAGCGCACGTTCGAGATCGCGGTGGAAGAGAGCGCCGCGCTCGGAAACCGCAGCGGCACCATCCTGTCCTGCTCGGACCAGAACCTTGACACCGTGCTCGACCTGGCCCGTCACGCCCAGGCCGTCGGCGCCGACTACATCGTGGTGCACGCGCCGCTGCTGCACTTCGGCCGCGACGTGGACGACACCGTGTTCGCCTACTACCAACACATCGCGTCGCAGGTGGACATCGGCATCGCCATGTGGAGCCACGAGGATGCCGGCTACCTGATGTCGCCGGCGCTGTGTGCGCGCATCGCACGGGCCATCCCCAACATCGTGGCCATCAAGTACAGCGTGCCGCGCCCGATGTACGTGGAGCTCACACGCATGACCGAGGGCGAGCTCATCGTCAGCACGGCGTCCGAGGAGGAATGGCTGGACAACATCCTGGAACTCAACTGGCAGGTCTACCTCTGCTCGATCCCGCCGCTGCTCTACCAGACGGCCGGCGACCGGCGCATCGACACCTACACGCGGATGGCCATGGCCGGCGACGCCATGGGCGCCCGCCGCGTGCGCGACAGCCTGGAGCCCGTGCGCCAGGCGCTCAAGTCCTGCCGGCCGCCGGGCACGCCCCAGGCCTTCCAGAAGTACTGGCTGGAGCAATTGGGCCAGGTCGGCGGGCCCGTGCGCCGGCCGCTGCTGAACCTGGACGATGCCCAGCGCGCCAAGGTGCGCGCGGCCTTCGCCGCCAGCGGCCTGGAGGCCGAATGACCCAGCGCATCGCCCTGATCGGCTTTGGCGCTATGGGCCGCTCCCTCGCGCGCATGCTGGCAGCGCACGCCGACAGCGTGTGCTGCGTCGCCGTGCTGCAGCGCCCCGGCACGTCGGCCGGCTCCGGATGGCCCGCCGGTGCCGAACGCGTGGAGACGGTGGCCGCTCTGCTGGCCCTGCAGCCCGACCTGGTCGTCGAATGCGCTAGCCACACTGCGTTGCAGCAGCACGGGGCCGGGGTGCTCGCGGCCGGCACCGACCTGCTGGTGGCGGCCGTCGGCGCACTGGCCGATGCCGCACTGGAACAGCGCCTGTGCACGGCGGCGCGCGAAGGCGGCGCCCAGGTGCTGGTGCCGGCCGGCGCCCTCGGCGCGCTGGACATCCTGTCGGCTGCCCGGCTGGCCGGGCTCGCGCGGGTCGACTACCTCTCGCACAAGCCTGCGCACGCCTGGAAGGGCACGCCGGCCGAGCAGCTCTGCGCGCTCGACGCGCTGACGGCGCCCACCGTCTTCTACGAGGGCACGGCGCGCGAGGCGGCGCTGCGCTTTCCGCAGAACGCCAACGTCGCGGCGGCCGTGGCCCTGGCGGGCGCGGGCTTCGAGGCCACGCGCGTGCGGCTCATGGCCGACCCGGCGGCCCAGGGCAACCGCCACGTGCTGCATGCCGAGGGCGCCTTCGGCCACTTCGACTTCAGCGTGAGCGGCCAGGTGCTGCCCGACAATCCGAAGACCTCGATGCTGGCACCGGCCAGCCTGGCGCGCTGCATCTTCAACCGCGGCGCCGCCATCGCCCTCGCCTAGGAGACACGCATGCCGCGCTACGGCCCGCCCATCAACTTTCCGCAGTGGATCGCCGAGCACGCCGACCGGCTCAAGCCGCCCGTGGGCAACCAGCAGGTCTGGCAGGACGCCGACATCCTCGTGACCGTGGTCGGCGGTCCCAACCAGCGCACCGACTTCCACGACGATCCGCTCGAGGAGTTCTTCCACCAGTTCAAGGGCAACGCCAGCCTGCTGGTGCTGGACCGCGGAAAGTTCGAGCGCATCCATCTCAAGGAAGGCGACATCTTCCTGCTGCCGGCCCATGTGCGGCATTCGCCGCAGCGGCCCGAGGAAGGCAGCCTGTGCCTCGTGGTCGAGCGCGCGCGGCCAGCGGGCCTCGTCGACGGCTTCGAGTGGTACTGCGCGCACTGCGCGGCGCTGGTGCAGCGCGCCGAAGTGCAGCTGCAAAGCATCGTGGCCGACCTGCCGCGTGTGTTCGACGCCTTCTACGGCAGCGATGCGGCCGCGCGCCGCTGCCCGTCCTGCGGCCAGGTGCATCCCGGCCGCGACTGGCAGGCCTGGCACGCCGCGGTGACGGTCGCAGAAGCTGCGAACGAACCGCTCACGCCCACGCAAGGCCCCCGATGACGAACTTCCCACCTTCCCACCGTTGCTCCCAGGGCCTCGCCCTTCGGGCCGGGGCGCGCCAAGCCACATGCGGGCGTTGCAGTCCTTGCCCGGGCACGCGCCCGGGCTGCGGCCTGCGCCTACGCCTGTGGCCCGGCGCACCCCATCGTGGCCGCGATCGGTTCATCCACAGCTTCTGAGCATGGCCACCGAGCTGCGCATCGAAGTGCTGCGCCTGGCGCCGGGCGAGGACCTGCGCACGGCGCTGCAGCTGTGGGCCGACACCGTCGCCCAGGCCACCGAACCGGTGCACGCGGCCTGCGTGCTGTCGGCCGTGGGCAGCCTCACGCGGGCCATGCTGCGCTACGCCGATGCGCCCACCGGCACGCGCATCGACGGACCGCTGGAGCTGCTGAGCCTGGCCGGCACGCTGGGCCCGGGCGGCCTGCACCTGCACGCCGCCGTGTCCGACGCCAAGGGCCAGGTGCTGGGCGGCCATGTGATGCCGGGTTGCAACGTGCGCACCACGGCCGAGATCGTGCTGGGCCTGCTGCCGGCCCACCAGTTCGAGCGCGTGGCCGATCCGCTGACGGGCTACCTGGAGCTGCTGGCGCAGCGGCGCTGAGGCCGGCCGAACTGCCAGCTAGCGCTTGGGCGGCGGCTTGGCCGGTGCCTTCGGCGCGTTCTCGCCCTCGCGCACCTTGACGCAGGACACCGTGCCCACGCCGCTCGGGTACTGCACCGTGCAGCCCTCGTGGCCGTTGCACACGGTGTTGGACGGAACACTGACCGGCACATAGAAGTAGCAGGCGACGCCGTCCGCGCTGTCCATCAGCTTGACCACCTTGGTGCCGGGAAACGGGCCCTGCCATTCGCCCACGATGGACATGGACGGCACGGCAGCCGCGGCGGCCGGTGCCGACGCCGCGGAAGCGGCCGGTGCCGGCGCCTGTGCCGGGGCCTGCGCCCATGCCGTCAGGCAGACCGAAGCCGCTGCAGCGGCAAGCAGCCAGCGCCCGGGCTGCATCACCGCCCCACCGTCTCCAGCCACTGCGACAGCTCGGCCGCGGCCGCGTCCGTGGCCTCGGCCAACGCGCGCACGCCGCCGGCCGCATCGGCCGTGGGCGCGGGGCGTTGCACGACCACCTGGCGCTGGGCCAGCACCTTCTCGCCGGCCGGCAGGTTGTCGACCACGGTCGCGCGCAGGCGCACCAGGCCCGCGCTTTGCGCCGGCGCCGTGAACAGCTGGCTGAACTCCAGCAGCTCCACGCGCAGCACCAGCGGCTGGAGCCCATCGTTGCGCAGCATGGCGGCGCCCTCGCCCGCGCTCACGACCGTGCGGCGCTGGCCCAGCTGCTCGCGCAGGCGCTGGCGCACCAGCTGCGCGGGCGGCATGCTCCAGCGCGCCTGCGCGTAGGGGCGCAGCTGCTGGGCGTCGGCGTAGCCCAGGCGGTACAGCACGGCCGTGCCGGCCTCCAGCGGGCCGCTGGCCTCGACTTCGTCCAGTGCCAGAGGGGCCAGCGGCGCACGGCGGTCCGTGGGCACGTCGGCCACAGGCCCTGGGCCGAAGTCGTACTGCGCCGGCCGCGTGGGCTTGTCGGGCAGCGCCGAACAGCCGGCCAGCAGTGCGGCCAGCAGCAGCGGAGAAAGGAATGCGGTGCGGCCCATCATCTGGCTCCTGCGGCGGCGGGTGCGGCGAAGCCCGGCTCGCCGGGCCCGGGTGGAACATTGCCGCTGCCGAAGATCAGCGACTGCGGGTTGTCGTTGATGCCGTTCACGGTGCGGCTCAACTGGCGCGCGGCGCGCGAGGCGTCCTCGCTCACGCGGTTCACGCGCGGCAGCGTGGCGGCGCCGAAGGTCTCGGCCACGCGCGAGAGCGCGGCCGTGCCTTCGGCCAGGCGGTCCAGCGGGCCGTCCTTCTGGTTCAGGCGGTCGGCGGTCTTGTCGATGTTGGTGGACATGCGCGCGATGTCGTCAGCCGCCGCGCGCACCGCCTGCAAGCTGCGCGTGAGTTCCTGCGTCACGGCCGGCACATTGGCCAGCGCCGGGTCCACGCGCTGGCGCAGCGTGCTGTCCAGCTGCGCGATGAGCTGGTTCACGTTCTGCGCGGCCACGCCAATGCGCTCGGTGGCCTGCGCCGTGTTGTCCAGCACCGCCGTGAGCTTCTTCTGGTTCTGCTCGCTGAGGACCTGGTTGATGCTGTCCAGCGCCTGCTGCACCTTGGCCAGCAACTCCGGCGCCTGGTCGGTCAGCTCACCCAGGCGCGAGTTCTTGAGCGGCAGGCGCGGCACGCCGCTGGCACCGGCCGGCTGCGGCTGTGCGGTCTCGCCGGAATCGTCCAGCTGCACGAAGGCCAGCCCGGTGATGCCCTGGTAGCTCAGCGTGGCGAAGGTACTGGGCGACAACGGCGTGGTGTCGTCCACCGTCAAGCGGATCACGATGTTGCCGGGAACGTCGGGATCGAAGCCGATGAAGGTGACCTTGCCCACGGCCACGCCCTTGTAGCGTACGGGAGCCTGCGGCTGCAGGCCGGTCACGGTGTCGCTGGTGGACAGCTCGTAGGTGTGGCTGCTGCCGCTCTCGCGGCCGAGCCAGACCGCGAGCGCGATGAGCAGGGCGGAAACCACCAGCACGAAGATGCCGGCGGCCATGGCATGGGCTTTGTTTTCCATCTCAATCCTTTTCAGTGGACACCGGCGCGGGCACGATGCGCTCGATCGGCGTCATGGCGCGGCGGCCGCGTTCGCCCTGGAAGAAGTCGCGCACGAAGGGGTGGTCGTAGGCGGCCACCTCCTGTGGCGTGCCGTGCACGAGCACGCGCTTTTCGGCCAGCACCAGCACGCGGCTGGACAGCGCGAACAAGGTGTCCAGGTCGTGCGTGACCATCACCACGGTCAGGTTCAGCTCGCGGTGCAGCGAGCGCAGCAGCTCGACGAACTCGTCCGAGCCGTGCGGGTCCAGCCCGGCGGTCGGCTCGTCCAGCAGCAGCAGCGGCGGGTCCATGGCCAGCGCCCGGGCCAGCGCCACGCGCTTGATCATGCCGCCCGAGAGATCGGCGGGCATCTTGCCGGCGTGCCGCGGCCCCAGGCCCACCATCTGCAGCTTGACCAGCGCAGTGTCGTAGACCAGATCGTCGGGCAGGCGGCGCAGCTCGCGCAGCGGAAACGCGATGTTGTCCAGCACGCTGAAGGCCGAGAACAGCGCGCCCTGCTGGAACAGCATGCCCACGCGGCTGGCGGCGCCGCGCCGGCCCAGCTGGGCGGCCGGCTCACCCAGCACGGTGACCTCGCCACGGTAGGGTTTCTCCAGCCCCAGCATCTGGCGCAAGAGCACGGTCTTGCCGGTGCCGGAGCCGCCGACCAGCGAGACCACTTCGCCGGCGCGGATCGACAGTTCCAGGTCCTTGTGGATCACGACCTGGTCGCGGCCCTGGCCGAACGCGGTCCACAGGCCCTGGATGGAAACGACGTCGTCCGTCATATGCCGATGCTGCGGAAGGCCACCGCGAACAGCGCGTCGACCAGGATCACGGCCGTGATGGCCGAGACCACCGAAGCCGTCGTGCCCTGCCCCAGGCTTTCGGTGTTGGGCTTGACGCGCAGGCCGTAGTGGCAACCGATCAGTGCGATGAGAATGCCGAACACGGCCGACTTGCTGACCGCCAGGGACAGGTTGGCCGCGCTCACGGCATCGGGCAACGCCCGCACGAAGTAGGCCGGCGTGATGCCCAGCGCCAGATCGGCCGCGAGCATGCCGCCGGCCATGCCGGCCAGCGTGGTCCAGGTGGCGATCAGCGGCATGGCGATGGCCAGCGCGATGGCGCGCGGCAGCACCAGCCGGAACCCGTGCGCGATGCCCATCACACGCATGGCGTCCAACTCCTCGGTCACGCGCATCACGCCGATCTGCGCCGTGATGGCCGAGCCCGAGCGCCCGGCCACGAGGATGGCGGCCAGCATGGGCCCGAGCTCGCGCACCAGCGAGACGCCCAGGATGTTGACGATGAAGGATTCGGCACCGAACTGGCGCAGCTGCAGCGCCGTGAGGTAGGCCAGCACCACGCCGATGAGCGCACCGACGAGTGCGGTGATGGGCAGTGCCATGGCGCCCATCTGGTACAGGTGGCCGGAGATGTCGCGCCAGGGGCCGTACTGGGGGCGGCGCGCGAAGCGCAGCGCGTCCAGCGCCAGCTGGCCGATCAGGCGCACACCGCTCTTGAGCTGGCCCAGCCCTCGCAGCACGCTGGCGCCCAGCGTGTCGATGGTCTGTGCGAAGCCGCCGTCCGGCTCCACCTTGCGCGTGCAGCTGAACTCGGCCACGCGCTCGAGCATGCTGCGCTGCTCGGGCAGCAGCGCCAGCCGGGCCGGCCATTGGCGGCCCCAGTGGTTCCAGAGCAGCTGCGCGCCCAGGTGGTCGAGCCGCTCGATCTGCTGCAGGTCCCAGCCGGCCGTGGCGGGCAGCGCGGCCAGGGCCTGGCGTACGCGCGCCAGGTGGTCACCGCCGGCCAGGTCCGACGCCGTCCAGCGGCCCGTCAACACGGCCTGGCGGTCGTCGCCCGGCCCGGAGGCAGCGATGTGCGGTGATGACGGGGAAGCAGCGTCCATGCAGACAGGATGGGCGGTGTACGGGGTGTGTAGTGAGGCCGGCATCGTACCAAGCCGGTCCGCGCGCGCCGTAGGACCGGGGCCCTAGCCGCCTACAGGCTTTTGCGGTACTGGATGAAGCCGGCGTTCTGCGCCACGCGGTCGTACAGCAGCCGGCCGGCCGCATTGCTCTCGTGCGTGAGCCACCAGACGCGGCTGGCGCCCCGGGCGGCTGCGTGCGCATAGACAGCCTCGATCAGCGCGCGCCCCACGCCGCGCCCGCGCGCAGCCGGCGCCGTGAACAGGTCCTGCAGGTAGCAATAGGGGCCTTCGGTCCAGGTCGAGCGGTGCTCGATGCAGTGCACGATGCCCAGCAGCTCGCCCGCGGCATCGAAGGCGCCGATGGCGTGCATGGGCTCGGCCGGGTCGAGCAGGCGCTGCCAGGTGCGTGCGTCCTGCGCCGCGCCCAGGTCCACCTGGTAGAAGGCCTGGTAGCCGCGCCACAGCGGCAGCCACGCGGCGTGGTCGGCGGCCGTGAGCGGGCGCAGCTGTACATCGGCGCGGGCCGCGCCGCTGTGCGCCGCGCGCAGCGCAGCCAGGCCCTGGCGCTGCTGGCCGTCGGCGTCGAAGTTGCCGGGCGACAGCCAGGCCTCGAAGGCCGCGCGCACGGCCGGCCAGTCGCCGTCGATGATGGAGAACCAGGCCGTGTCACGGTTGCGGCCCTTGGTCACGAGGGCCTGGCGGAAGACGCCCTCGAACGTGAAGCCCAGGCGCTGCGCGGCGCGGCGCGAGGGCGCGTTCAGGCTGTCGCACTTCCACTCGTAGCGGCGGTAGCCCAGTTCATCGAACACATGGCGCATGAGCAGGTACTGCGCCTCGGTGGACACCGGCGTGCGCTGCAGGTGCGGCGAGAACATCACGTGGCCGACTTCGACCACGCCGTTGGCCGCATCGATGCGCATGAGCGCCAGCGTGCCCACGGCACGACCGCTGGCCGCATCGATGACGGCGAAGTGCAGCGGGTCACCGCTGGCGGCCATGGCCTCGGCGTGGCGCCGCCAGGCCGCCGCGTCGGCGAAGGGTTCGCTGGCCATGTAGGTCCAGGCACGGCCGTCGGCCGCGTCGGTGTAGGCAGCGTGCAGGTCGGCTGCGTGGCGTTCGACGTCCAGCGGCTCGATTCGGCACAGGCGGCCGGAAAGAGTCACGCGCTGCGGGCGCGCGCGCGGCGCCCAGTTGGGCAAGGCGGCGCCGATGGGTTGGTCGAAGGCATTCACGCGCTGGGTCATGGTGGGCGGTTTCCGGGCGAGCAGACAGCGGCCGAAGGTACCTGCACCCCCGCCCGCTGCAAAGAGCCAATCCTGCCATGCGCGGGGGGACCAAGCCGCCCCCCACGCCTACAATTTGCAACCGCCCCGCCCTGTCCCCTTCCTCCAGGCCCATGGACTCCTCGACGGCACGCCAGCGCTTTCACGACGAACTGCTCGCCCGGCACCTGTCGAGCATCTTCGGCGAGGTCGAGCCCACCGCCCTGGCGCACCTGCGCCGCCACCTGCGCTGGATCGAGATCGCCGGCGGCGAAACGCTCATGCACCAGGGCGAACAGGGCGACTCCATGTACCTCATCGTCAGCGGCCGGCTGCGCGCCTACGTGCGCACGGCCGACGGCAGCGAGCGCATGGTCGGCGAGATGGCGCGCGGACAGACCGTGGGCGAGATGAGCCTGTACACCGGCGAGCCGCGTGCGGCCACGGTCGTGGCGGTGCGCGATTCGGTGCTCGTTCGGCTGGGCAAGTCCGAGTTCGTGCCGCTGCTGCAAAGCAGCGCCCAGGTGTCCATCGCGCTGACGCGCCAGATCGTGCAGCGCCTGAAGGGCGAGCAGCGCCAGCAGGCGCACGAGCGTCCGGTGGCGATCAGCCTCGTGCCGATCACCGACGGTGTGGACGCCGCAGCCTTCGCTACCGAGCTGGCGCGCCAGGTCGGCGAGCGGCTGGCACTGACCCAGGGCCAGGGCCGCGTACGCATCGTCGATGCCGCGCAGGTGCGCCAGGCCCTGGCCGATGCCGGCGTCTCGCTCGATGATGCCGATCCCGAGGCCCGGGCCGACGCGAGCCGCCGCGTGGCGCTGCTGCTCGACGAGATCGAGGCCACGCACGACGCCGTGCTGCTGCTGGCCGATGCCGGCCCCACGGCCTGGACACAGCGCTGCTGCCGCCACTGCGACGAGCTGCTGCTGCTGGCCGACGCCGGGCAGCCGGTGGCGCTGCACGCGGTCGAGCAGCAGTTCCTCATGCACCGCCCGCCGCGCACCGAGGTGTCCGAGCTGCTGGTGCTGTTGCATCCGGCCGAGCGGCGCGCGCCCCAGGGCACGGCCGCCTGGCTCGCACGCCGGCCGCTGGCCGGCCATGTTCACCTGCGGCCGGCGCTGGCGCGCGACATGGCGCGCATGGCGCGGCTGCTCACGCGCACCGCGGTCGGCCTGGTGCTGGCCGGCGGCGGCGCGCGCGGCTTCGCCCACCTGGGCGTGTACCGCGTGCTGCGCGAGCACGGCGTGGAGATCGACTGGGTCGGCGGCACCAGCATCGGCGCCGTGATGGCCGCCTACGTGGCCTCCGACCAGAGCCTGGAGACGGTCATGGCCAACGCGCGCAGCGCCTTCGCCGTGAACCCCACGGGCGACATGAACCTGTTCCCGCTGCTCTCGCTGTTCAAGGGCGTGCGGCTGCGCGGCGTGCTGCGCAGCGCGGTGCAGTCGCTGGTGGGCTTCGACGCCGACATCGAAGACCTCTGGAAGAACTACTACTGCGTGGCCACCAACTACTCGCGTGCCAGCGAGCAGCGCATCGCCCATGGCAAGCTGGTGCAGGCGCTGCTGGCCAGCATCTCGATCCCGGGCGCTTTGCCACCCGTGGTGCGCGATGGCGAGCTGCTCTGCGACGGCGGCACCTTCAACAACTTCCCGGTGGACCAGATGCGCCGCATGCGCGGCGTGGGCCACGTGATCGGCGTGGACCTGAACATGCGCGGCCCGACCCAGGTGCCGCCCGGCGAACTGCCCGGCAACATCAGCCTGTGGCGCGACCGGCTGCGCCCGCCGGCCCGCCGGCGCTACCGCCTGCCCTCGCTCCCGACCTACCTCATGACGGTGACTGGGCTGTACAGCATGTCGCGCCAGACCCAGGCCCAGCAGGGCTGCGACCTGTACTTCCATCCCTCGCTGGAACGCGTGGGCATGCTGCAGTGGAAGAGCATCGATCAGATCGTCACGCGCGGCTACACGCACGGCAAGACCGTGGTCGCCAGCGTCGACGCGGCGCGGCGCGGCCTGCTCGGGATCGGCTCAGCTCCGGTGGCCCAGGGCCAGGATGGACAGGCCGGAGACGACGCAACTCGCGCTGGCGCCGATGCCGAACCAGCCCGTGGTCCGCGGCCGGCGTGAACGAGGCGCACGGAGCTTGTCGGACCCGGGCGTCCGCACCACCAGCAGCGTGGCCACCAGGCAGGCGATCAGGATGTCGGCGAGGAACATGGGCCGTCTCCTTCAGGGTTTCTTGCGGCGCAGTTCCTGCAGGCGCTGCTGCAGCCAGGCCCGGCTGTCGACCGGCTCTGCACCCGCGCAGCGCACGCGGTAGGACTGGCCGCTCATGCTGCTTTCGGCGGCTGCCAGCCCGATGAAATCCTCGGTGCTGCGGATGGCATCGCGGTTCTCCAGGTAATCGCGCTTCTTCTGCAGGTGCGCCACCGCCTCTGCGGCCGCATGCCAGCGGCCGTTGCGCTGGAACTCGCAGCCCGAGGCCTGCAGCCCCGCGAGCAGCGCGTCGATCTCGGCCTGGACGGGCGCGGGCGGCGGCGCGGCCTGCGCCAAGGCGCAGCAGCACGACAGGACGACAGCGAGGTGGCGCATCTCAGCTCCTTCCCAGAGCGTACAGGCGCAGCGAACGGCCGCCGACCGGCACCATGCCCTGGAAGTGGAAACCCAGCGCGCCCAGCAGCTTGGTCGAGCGCAGGTTGGTCGGGGCCGTGATGGCCAGCAGCCGCGGCAGCTGCAACTCGCCAAAGGCATGCCAGAGCACGGCCTGTGCGGCCTCGCGCGCATAGCCCAGGCCCTCGTGCTGCTGCAGGAGCGCAAAGCCGATGTCCGGTGCCGGCAGGGCCTCGCGCTGGACCAGGCCACACAGGCCGAGCGGCGCGCCGTCGCTGCGGCGCTGCACCAAGTACATGCCGAAGCCTTGCGTGGCATAGGGCGGGAGGATGTGGGCCGCGATGTGGGCCTGCGCGTCCTCGGGCGTGTGGACCCCGCGGTCGCCGATGTGGGCCAGCCAGGTCGGCTCGTTGAGCAGCTGAAGATAGAACGGCGCGTCGTCCAGCGTCAGGCGGCGCAGCGCGAGGCGCGGGGTCTCGGCGACGTTCATGCGATGTCCTGGATGCGCGCCGTCACGTCGCCGCCATCCACCAGCAGTTCGGCCAGCGCGATCGGCAGCGTGAAGCGGCGTGGCCCGCAGCTGCCGGGGTTCACGTAGAGCACACCGCCCTCGCGCGCGATGCGTGGCTTGTGCGAGTGGCCGGTGACGACCACCTGCACGCCGGCCGCCGGGTCCAGCCGCAGCTGGGCCAGGTCGTGCAGCACGCACAGGCGCAGGCCGCCGATGTCGGCCACGCAGGTCTCGGGCAGGCGTTCGGCCCAGGGGCCGACGTCGTTGTTGCCGCGCACGGCCGTCAGCGGCGCGATGGCGGCCAGCTCGTCGAGGATGGCCGGGTCGCAGATGTCGCCCGCGTGCACGATGTGGTCGCTGCCGCGCAGGAAGGCCAGCGCCTCGGGGCGCAGCAGGCCATGGGTGTCGGAGAGCAGGCCGATGCGGAACATCGTCGAAGTATGCCCAGATGCGCGCGGCAGCCCAAGCCTTGCTCGGTTTGCGCATGAGCACATGCGCAAAGCTTCGTTCCGCTGGCCGCGGTGCGTTCCTAGAGTTCAAGGCCGGTGCCGCAGCCCCACGCGGTCCGCCACGGAGACCCCCCATGTTCCCCCACGCCACCCCCACCAGGCGCGCCGCGCTCGGCCTGCTCGCATCCGCAGCCCTGCCGGCCTTCGCCACCGCCCCGCCCTGGGCGCCTTCCAAGCCCGAGTTCATCGTACCCAGCGGCGCCGGCGCCGCACTCGATTCGGCCGCGCGCAAGCTGACCGAACTGCTCGCGCGCGAGGGCCTGACCGAGAGCTTCGTCGTCAGCAACCGCTCGGGCGCGCATTCGATCCAGGCGCTGGAGATCCTGCAGCGCCAGAGGGGCAACGCCAATCTGCTCATGACGCTGTCCAGCGGCTACGTGACCAGCGTGGCCCAGGGCGCGCTGCCGCCGCGGCTGCAGGAGTTCACGCCGCTGGCCACGCTGGTGCGCGAGTTCACCACCGTTGTGGTGCGCGCGGACTCGCCGGTGCAGAACGTGCAGGACCTCGTGGCCTCCTTGCGCCGCGACCCGGCCGGCCTGTCCATCGGCATCGCCACCACGCTGGGCAACCACATCCACCTGGGCATCGCCCAGCCGCTCAAGCAGGCCGGCGTGGCCGTGCGCGGCCTGCGCGTGGTGCCCTACAAGTCCTCGGCCGAGTCCATGACGGCGCTGGCCGGCGGCCACCTGGACGTGGTCTCGGCCACCACGCCCAACCTGCTGCCCTACCTGCAGGCCAGGCGTGTGCGCGTGATCGCCATCGCCGCCGAGCAGCGCCTGGGCGGCGCCTTCACCGACGCGCCGACCTGGAAGGAACAGGGCGTGGACTACGTCAGCGACTCGTTCCAGGGCGTCATGACCACGGCCCACGTCACGGCCGCCCAGCAGCAGTTCTGGGTGCAGGCGCTGCAGCACGTGACGCAGACCGCCGACTGGCAGGCCTTCGTCGCGCTGAACCAGTGGAAGCCGCATTTCCTCGGGCCGCAGGAGACCCAGGCCGCGCTGCGCCGGCAGATCGCCCAGACCCAGGCGCTGCTGGGCGAGCTGAACCTGCAAGCCGCCGAGATCGCCGCCCGCTGACCCCAGGAGACCCGCCATGAACATGCCCCTGCCCCACCCCTTGCAGCGCCAGCTCGAACAGGCGCTGTACGCCACGCCGCACGTGACGGTGCAGCCCCAGTCCGCCCACATCGGTGCACTCATCACGGGCCTGGACCTGCGCCAGCCGCTGCGCCCCGAGGAAGTCGCCAGCGTGCGCGCCGCGCTGCTGCAATGGAAGGTGGTGTTCTTCCGCGACCAGCCGCTGGACCACGACCAGCACGTCGCGTTCGCGCGCCAGTTCGGCGAACCGACGCTGGGCCATCCGGTGTTCGGCCACGTGGAAGGCCACCCCGCGCTCTACAGCATCGCCAAGCACCGCAAGGCCAACCGCCACAGCGGCCAGGCCGAGCAGCGTCCCTGGACCGGCTGGCATGCCGACGTGACGGCCGCGCACAACCCGCCGGCCGCCTCCATCCTGCGCGGCGTGACGATCCCGCCCTATGGCGGCGACACGCAGTGGACCAACTTGGCCGCGGCCTACGCCGCGCTGTCGGCACCGCTGCAAGGCTTTCTCGAAGGACTGCGCGGCGAGCACCGCTTTGCGCCGCCGGCCGGGGCCCAGGCCACCGCCGAGTACCTGCAGGCCGTGCGCCAACACGAACTCGTGAGCGAGCACCCGCTCGTGACCGTGCATCCCGAGACCGGCGAGAAGGTGCTCTACGTGAGCCCGGGCTTTCTGAAGCGCATCGTCGAACTGCACCCGCGCGAGGGCCGCGTGCTGCTGGAATTCCTGTGGGAACACGCGGTGCGCAGCGAGTTCACGGTGCGCTTCAAGTGGGAGCCCGGCTCCATCGCGTTCTGGGACAACCGCGCCACCGCGCACGTGGCGCCCAGCGACATCTTCGCGCTGGACTTCGACCGCCAGCTGTACCGCACGACGCTGGTCGGCCAGGTTCCGGTGGGCGCCGATGGCCGGCCCTCTACCGCCATCGCGGGCGACCCCATGCTGGCCGCGCACGGCGCGGCCTACTGAGGGCGGCTCAGACCGGCCGGCGCGCCAGCAGAGCCCAGACGCCGGCCGCCGACAGCAGCGCGCCACCGCCCAGGTGGAAGCGCCGCTGCGCGCGCGGCGACGCCAGCAGCCGGCGCGCCGCGCCCGCGAACACCGCGTAGAGCGTGGCGTTCAGCGTGGCCAGCGCCACGAAGGTCACGCCCAGCACCCACAGCTGCGGCGCCACGGCGGCCTGCGCGTCGAGGAACTGCGGCAGGAAAGCCACAAAGAACACGATGCCCTTGGGGTTCAGCGCCGTCACCAGGTAGGTGTTCGCGAACAGCCGCCAGCGCGATTGCGGTGCGGCGGGCGCTGCCATCTCCGTGGCGGACACGCCAGCACGCAGCAACTTCAGGCCCAGGTACAGCAGGTACAGCCCACCGGCCAGCTTGACGACCGTGAACCAGAACGCCGAGGTGGCCAGCAGCGTTCCCAGGCCCAGCAGCGAGACCACCAGCGCCGTGCAATCGCCGAGCGCGACGGCCGCCACGAGCGGGACATTGGCGCGCCTGCCGTGCGCGACCGAATAGCTGATGACGGTCAGGATGGTCGGGCCCGGGATGACGAGCAGCACCGCGGACGCGGCGACGAAGGCGAGCCAGAGTTGGAGAGACATGGTGGCAGTGGCGGGGGAGCGGGGGCCCGAGCTTATGCGCAGTCCGCCTGCAGCGCCACTCTGCCTTCTAAGCTGCGAACTTCTGCTGCGCGGCCACCTGCTCGCGCAGCCGCTCCTCCTGTGCGCGCAGCTCGGGTGTGAACGCCTCGCCGAAGTCCTCGGCATCGAACACCTGGCGGATCTCGAGCTCGGACTCGCCGGGCATGGGGTTGGGGCAGCGCTTGGCCCAATCGATCGCCTCCTGCAGCGAGGCGCACTGCCAGAGCCAGAAGCCGGCGATGAGCTCCTTGGTCTCGGCGAACGGGCCGTCGACCACCGTGCGCGCCGGCCCCGAGAAACGCACGCGCGCGCCGCGCGCGCTCGGGTGCAGGCCCTCGCCGCCCTGCATCACGCCGGCCTGGACGAGTTCCTCGTTGTAGCGGCCCATCGCGGCCAGCAGCTCCGTGCTGGGCATGACGCCCGCTTCGCTGTCGGCCGTGGCCTTGACGATGACCATGAATCGCATGTCGCTCTCCTTGTAGAGGGTGGAACAAAGTGTCTGGTACGCGCACGACGCGCGAGCCCGGCCGTTTTCGACATGGGTCGAACTGGCCGGCCTTCGCCGGGCATTTCCGGCCTTGGCGCAACGGGTGGCCTGACTATGCTTGCCGCCATGCGCACCGGCACCATCTCCGTCGACAGCGTGCTCGCCCAGGCCCAGGCCAAGCTGGCCAGCAGCACGCAGCAGACCACCTCTACCGACAAGGGTGCCGACACCGAGGCGCTCGGCAAGATCTCGCCGGTGCTGGCGCAGGTGCAGGAGCGCATTGCCGCGCAGGCGCAGACCGTGACGGCCTCGCTCTCGGCGCTGGGCAGTTTCAAGTCCGGCCTGGTCGACCTGGGCACGGCGGCCAAGGGGCTGGGCGCGCTGTCGGCCGCGAGCCCACCCGAGGCGATCCAGGCAGCGCTGACCAAGCTGGTGGCGGCCTACAACGCCACGCTGAAGGCCGGCGCGGCCGTGGGCGGCGACACCGGCGTCGGCCGCACCGAGCGGGCCATGGACAAAGCCGTCGACGCGCTCGACACGCCGCGCGGCAACCTGGCCAAGCTGGGCATAGCGCGGCAGGCCGACGGCACACTGGCGCTGGACAGCAGCGCGCTGGGCAAGGCCGTGGCCGGCGGCGCGGCGGCCGTCGCCGAGGCGCTGTCCACGTTGGGCGGCCAACTCGCCGGCGCCAGCACCCAAGCACTGGCCGACGAGGGCCGGCTGAGCGACTACCTGGCCCGCCTGGACAAGCGCGCGCAGGCGCTGAAGGACCAGCAGGCCGCCGTGCTCAGCACGGCGAACAAGCTCTCGCAGATCAGCAGCGCCGGTAGCAGCCTGAGCGCGATGGCGCTGGCGGCTTACCGCAACGCAGGCTGATCTTCAGCGCGCGTTGCCGGGCACCTGCCCGTACAGCGGCGAGCGCGGCCCGGGCAGCACGCCATCCAGCCTTGGCGCGCCCAGCAGGCGCTGGCTGGCGATGCCGGCGTAGTTGTAGGCCGCGTCGGTGCTGGTGTTGACGATCTGGTGCACGATGGCCGTGACCAGCATGCCGATGATCCCGCCCTGCGACTGCTGCTGCTCGGCCGACGAGGCGGTCGCCTTGCCGGCCCACAGCTGCGTGCCCGTGCGCAGGTCCACGATGCGGGCCTCGGCCGTCACGCGCGTGTCGCTGGCCACCAGCTGGTAGCTCGTGCCGTACTGCGTGATCTTCAGATAGACCGCCGCGTCGGCACCGAAGAACTCGCGCAGCTTGGCCGGCGGGATCGCCTGCGCGTCCTGCGCGGTCTGCACGCCGTTCTGGTGGAAGGTCTCGTCCACGAGCGCCACCGGCAGCACGTAGTAGCCGGCCTCGGCGAGCGGCAGCGTGGTGTGCGACCACAGGCCGGCCGTGGCCTTGACCTCGGGCGAGTCGTTGAGCGGCGGCAGCACCAGCAGCGTGGCTGGCTTGGCCTGCTGGAAGGCGGTGTAATCGTAGGGTGCGCGCTGCGTGGCACAGCCGCTCAGCAGCAGCGTGCCGGCGGCGGCGAGGATGGCCAGACGGAGCTTCATGACGGATTGGCGGAAACGGGCTGGGCGGTGGCGCCGCCATCCAGCCGCTTGAGCAGCTGGTCCATGTAGGGTGCGGATTCGGGGAAGGCCAGCTTCTCCGCCTGCCAGCTCGCGCGCGCCTGCTCGGCGGCGCCGACGGACAGCTGCAGCATGCCCAGGTGTGCGCGAAAGCCCGGCGGCAGCGCGGCGCCCGCGGCGCGCGCCTTCTCCGCATGGGCCTGCATGGCCTGGATCTGCGCGTTCGGATCGGCGCCCGAGCGCTGCAGCACCTCGTACTGCTGGCGCGGGAAGCCTTCCCAGGAGTACAGCGGCTTGTTCGGCGCAGCACAGGCCGACAGCAGCAATGCGCCGGCCAGCGGCGCGAGCGTGGCGAGGTTCACTTGCGCTCCTGGCCCCAGCGGCCGGCGTCGCGCCCGGCCACCAATGCGTCCACGGCCTCGCGCATGGCCAGGTCCAGCACCTTGCCGTTCAGCGTGGCGTCGTAGCCCGCGGTGCCGCCGAAGCCGAGCACCTCGCGGTTGGACAGTGCGTACTCGCCGGCGCCGCCGGCCGAGAACACCACCTCGGAGGTCAGCGTGTTGACCACGTTGAGCGTGATCTTGGCGTAGGCCACCTGCTCCTTGCCACGGCCCAGGATGCCGAACAGCTGCCGGTCGCCCACGTCCTTGCGGCCGAATTCGGTGATGTCGCCCGTCACCACATAGGAGGCGCCGCGCAGCTGCTGCGCCTGGCCCTGCAGCTTGGCCTCCTGGGCGGCCTCGGCCATGTTGTCGCGGTCCAGCACCGAGAAGCGCTGCGACTGCTGCAGATGGGCGATGAGCACGGTCTTGGCCTGGCTGCCCAGGCGGTCCACGCCGTCGGAGAACACACCGCGCATGAAGCTGGAGCGGTTGTCGAACTTGCCGACCGCGATCGGCAGGCGTGGGCCGTTGTAGGGCGTGGCGGCGGAGGCCACCTGCGCCACCTGCACGGTGCGCGAACTTTCGGTGGCACAGCCCACCAGGGCCAGCGTGGCCACGGCAGCCATCGAGACGGCCAGACGTCGTTGCATGGAAAAACTCCGATTCAAGAAAACAGACATCGCCTGTGGAGAGGCGAGCAGAAATTGTAGACACGCCGATCATCGCCACCGCTTGAATGCAATGCGTCGCCGGACGAGCGGCATGCCGGGTCCGCCGGGCGCTCAGTTCACCAAGTCGATACGGTGCCGGATGCGCTGCGCCGCGTCGGCGTCGCCTGCCGACTCGGCCCCGCGCAGCTGCGCCCCGAGCCAGGCCAGCAGTGGCCGGCGCCAGCCCTGTCCCGAGGCGGCCTGCACGGCCGCCGCGATGTCGGCCGGGGCGGCGCGGCCCTGGCGCAGCAGCACGGCCGTGCCGACCAGCCGAGCCAACGGATCCTGCGGCGCCGCACCCAGCGCGCCGCCCATGGCCAACGCGCGGTGCTGCACGGGCAGCAGGTCGACCTGCGCTGGCAGGACCGTGCCGTACAGGTAGGCCGCATAGGCCTGCTCCGCTGGTGCGGCGTCCACGGCCAAGGCGCTGTAGGCCGGACAACCGTCCAGGTCCAGGCTGGCCACGCGCGCGGCGCACAGCACGAGCTCGGCCCGGGCCAGCAGTGCCGGCTGGCCGGTGCGCCCGATCTCGCTGCGCGCGCGCGCCATCTCGGCCTCGGCCACGCGCGTCTCGCCGTCCAGGGTGGCGGCCACGGCGGCCTGCAGCGCGCCATGGGCGTTGGCCTGCCAGTCGGGCACGGGCGGGCGCGACGTGCAGCCCGCCAGCAGCAGCACGGCCAGCAGCGCGGCCCTCATGGCAGCTTGATCTCCGTGTCGCGCGCGAACGGCCATTTGCGGTTGACCTCGCCCAGCAGCGCGTCGACCCGGCGCAGGCTGCGCTCGACCTCGGCGCGCAAGGGCGCAAGGTCGGCCGTGGCCACGCGCGCGTTGGCGCCCACGGCCTGGGCTTCGACCAGCACCGCGTCGAGCTGCCGCAGGCTCGCGCGTGCATCGGTCAGCAAGGCATTGACCTGGCGCAGCGTGGCCTGCGCGTCGTCCGCCACACCCTTCTCGCCGAACAGGCGCCGGTCGGCGTTGCCCACCAGCTGGTCGGTGCGGCCCAGCAGCGCATTGGCGCGGTCCAGCGTGGCGACCAGCTTTTTCGCGTTGTCTTCACCACCCAGCGCGGCGCCCAACACGCCGTAGCGGCCGTTCAGACCGTCGCTGAGCCGGCGCAGGTTGGCCAGGCCGGCGTCGACATGGCCGCCCTCCTGCGTCATGCGTTCCAGGTTGCCGACCAGCGCCTGCATGGTGGCCACCAGCCGCGGGATCTCGGCGCTCACGTCGCCGCGCAGCACGGGCCGCTCGGCGCCCGGCGGCAGCGGTGGATCGGTCAGCACGCCGGTGAAGGCGCGCAGCCGCGCCTCGCCCACCAGGCCGCGTTCCAGCGTGTAGATGCTGGTGCTGCGCAGCCAGCCGACGTCCTTGGTGGCCACGGCCACGACGAT
Organism: Variovorax boronicumulans; assembly: GCF_007677875.1. GTDB lineage: Bacteria > Pseudomonadota > Gammaproteobacteria > Burkholderiales > Burkholderiaceae_C > Pseudorhodoferax > Pseudorhodoferax boronicumulans_A. The sequence continues at coordinate 42,132 of NZ_VEDO01000028.1, forward strand.
GCGCACCTTGGCATCCTCGGCCAGCTCGATGCGGCGCACGCGGCCCACCGGGAAGCCGGCGAAGGTCAGGTCCATGCCCACGCTCACGCCCTCGGAGTCGTCGGCCAGCAGACGCAGCTCCTGCGTCTCTTCGAACACACCGCGCGCATAGAGCAGGTAGGCCACGGCGCCGCACAGCAGCACCAGCACCAGGGCCAGCAGCACGCCGGCCTTGAAGCCCACGTGGCACGGCGGTGGAGCGTCTTGCACGCCGTCCATGGTTACAGGAATCTCAGCGCCAGCGCAGCCGCCTGCAGCAGCACCAGCACCGCGAGCACGCGCCGCGTGCCGCTACGCACCGCGAAGCTGCCGGCACGGCGCTGCGCGCGGGGCTCCTGGAGCGCGCTGGCCAGCGGCACCACGGCCGCGGCGAGTGCGAACAGCGTGGTCTTGAGCGCCAGCGCCAGGCTGACGGCCGGGTCGAACACGCGGCCCACCATGCGCGTGTAGGCCTCCAGGCCCCAGGGCGACAAGCCGTAGGCCACCGTGTACGCCAGCACCAGGGCCAGCACGCCGCTGACGACGGCCAGCGCCAGCACCGCAAAGCCCAACGCCAGCACGGCGGGCAGCAGCTCGAGCCGCCAGCGCTGCGCGGGGATGGACGATGGCGCCAGGCCGCCGGCCGCATCCGGCGCCGGCAGCAGGTCGCCGGCCAGCGCCACGCGCAGCAGCACGAACAGCGCCGCGCCCAGCGGCACCAGTTCGAGCACCAGCACGCGCACCACCATTTCCAGCGCGAACTGCGACAGCCCGTAGCTCTGCGCCGTCACCACCAGCGTGCGGATCAGCGCCAGGCTGATCAGCGCGCTCAGCAGCGTGAACCAGGGCAGGGCCAGCCAGGTCGTGGCGTGCAGCAGGCGCGCGGTCGCGGCGCGGCTGCGTGCGTCGTGGCTGGACGGCGACAGCGCATAGACGGCCGCCACGGCGCCGAACAGCAGCACCGCCCACCACTGGGCCAACGTCCGCCGCACCCGGCCGCCCGAGGGCATCGACGCTGGCGGAAACGGAAGGCTGGCGGGCATCGAACGATGATAGCGAGCGGGCCCATGGCCCCTGACACCATGCCGCTAAGCTCGGTCCATGCCCCAGACGATCGCCCGGCCGGTCCAGCACGAACTCGTCATCAAGAAAAGCCGCTTCCTCGGCCAGGTCCAGCCCGTGGCCGACCGCGCCGAGGCGCTGCGCGTGGTGGCCGCCTTGCGCGCCGAACACCTGGGCGCAGCCCATGTCTGCTGGGCACTGCTGGCCGGGGGCGATTCGGCCGCGGTGGACGACGGCGAGCCCGGCGGCACCGCCGGCCGGCCCATGCTGCACGTGCTGCGCCAGCAAGAGCTCGACGGCGTGCTGGCCACGGTGGTGCGCTACTTCGGTGGCGTGAAGCTGGGCGCCGGCGGTCTCGGGCGCGCCTACACCGATGCCGTGGCCCAGGCGCTGCTGCAGGCCGACAAGGTTGTGCTTGCGCGCTGGCAACCGCTGGCCTGCCTGCTGCCCTATGCGCTGGAAGGTGGCGTGCGCCGCGCGCTCGAGGCGGCCGGTGTGCGCGGCCTGGCGGTGGAGCACGGGCCGCTGGTGCAGATGCGCTTCGAGGTGGCAGACCACGCCGCAGCCGCATTGCGCGCACGGCTGGAGCAGCTGGGCCAGGGCCGCATCGGCTGGCCCGCCACCTGAATACGCAATCCTTGCGCTAGCGCAAATCCGGCCAGGCAGGACTGGTCCACAGTGGCGCCATGCCCCCGCCTGCCGCCCTCCTGCTCGACACCACGCCCCGCCATGCGCCGGCCGGCGCGGTGCTGGCCGCGCGCCAGGCCGTGCCGCAGACCGCCTTGTACCTGCAGGACGGCCGCGTCGTGGCAGGCCTGCTGCAACAGGGCAGCCTGCGTCACCGGCTGGTGCAGTTCGAGGCACCCTGCTGGCTCGACGCGGCCTGCGCGCTGCTGAACCGGCCTTCGCCCTGCGACTGGGTGGCGGAGACGCCGGTCACGCTGCGCACCGTGCCCGCGACCGTGCTGCGCCAATGGCACGCCACGCTGCCCGAGGCGGCCGCCCGCATGCTGGTCGACATGGCGCTGGCACAGCGCCGCCAGGCCGAGGCCGCGCTGGCCCTGCTGGTGCAGGACGCCGAGGCCCGCTGCGCCCAGTGGCTGCTGCAGCACGCCAGCCGCGCCGACGATGGCCGCGTGCGCATCGCGCTGCAGCAGCGCAAGCGCACCATCGCCGCCCAGCTGGGCATGGCGCCGGAGACCTTCTCGCGCGTGCTGCGCCAGCTGCGCGAGCGCGGGCTGGTGCTGCAGAGCGGCGCGCAGCTGCTGTTGCCGGACCCCGACGGCCTGCGGCAGATCGCCGCCGCCTGAAGCTCAGAACCGGTAGGTCGCGCTGGCCACCACGTTGCGGCGCGCGCCCCACCAGCAATCGCCGCGCGACAGGCAGGTGCTCACATAGGTCTTGTCGGTGGCGTTGTTGACGTTGAGCGCGAAGCGCCAGGTGTCCGTGTCGTAAGCGATCAGCAGGTCCAGCAGCGTGACCGAGGGCACGCGCGGGCCCGTGCTACCGCCCGACTGGTCGGTGAAGCTGCTCATGAAGCGCAGTCCTGCACCCGCCGAGAAGCCGCTGATGCCGGCGAGCGCGAAGCGCTGCTTGGCCCACACGGCGGCCTGGCGGCGCGGCATGCCGCCGAGCTTCTCGTCCGCATCGGTGTAGTTGAAGTGCGCGATGACATCCGTGTTCCTGGCCACGGTGGTCTTCATCTCCAGTTCCACACCCTTGTTGCGCGTCTCGTCGAGCAGCACGCCATAGCGCGGATCGGTCGCATCGCCGATCGTGCGGTTCTTCTCCTTGAGCCGGTAGACCGAGGCGGTGAAAGCCATGGGAACGCCCTCGGGCAGATATTTCACGCCCGCCTCCACCTGCTCGCCGCGCAAGGGCTTGAGGAGCCCACCGGCCGCGGTCTGGCCGGCCTGCGGGGTGAACGACTCCGTGTAGCTCAGGTAGGGCGACCAGCCCGCGGGCATGGCGTACATGAGGCCCAGGCGCTTGGTCGTCGCGGTCGTGGTTTCTTTGGCCCCGCCATCGGTGCTGGCCGTGGCGCGGTCGTGCCGCAGGCCCGCGACGAAGATCCAGCGGTCCAGCTTCATCTGGTCCTGCAGGTAGACGCCGACGTTGCGCTGCGTGGTGCCGGGCTGGTCCACGAGGTTGCCGCGGTCCGGCACATCCACGCCATAGACGGGCGCGTAGGCATCGATCACGCTGTACTGGTAAGCCCCCTGGCGCTTGTGCTCGCGCTGGCGCGAATAGTCCAGGCCGGTCAGCAGCTGGTGCTGCACCGCGCCGGTCTGCAACCGGCCTTCGGCGTGCGTGTCCACGCCGGTCATGCGCGTGCGCGTGATGGTGCGGCTGTAGATGCGTTGGATGAGCCGCTGGTTGACCGGGTCCACGCTCCAGCCGCCTGGCGGCACACCGGCGTCGCTGTTGCCGAAGAAGTTGGCGTAGAAATAGTCCGAGTCGTTCCCGTTGCGCGACGTGCGCAGGTTCTGGCGCAGCGTCCACTGGTCGTTGAAGCGGTGCTCGAACTGCCAGCCGAAGGATTGGCGGTCGCTGTCGTAGCCGTCGCCCGGCTCGCCGATGAAGCGGCTGGTGGGCAGCTGGCCGTTCGGGTTGGACAGCAGCGTGCCGGCCCAGGGGAAGAACTGCGCGGTGCTGCCCGTTTTGTCCTTCTGCCAGAAGCCCTGCAGGATCAGCGAGGTGGCACCATCGGGCCGCCAGGCCAGCGAGGGCGCGATCAGCGTGCGGTCGTCGGGCACATGGTCGACCTGGGTGTCGGCGTTGCGGTGCAGCGCGACCAGCCGGTAGGACCATTGCTCGGACAGCGGCCCCGTCAGGTCGGCCTGCACCTGCTTGCGGCCCCAGCTGCCGAACTGCACCCCGACCTCGCGCTGCGCCTCCTGCAGCGGCCGCTTGCTGACCATGTTGACCACGCCGGCCGCCGTGCCGGCGCCGAACAGCATGCCGGCCGGGCCGCGCAGCACCTCGATGCGCTCCATCGTGTAGGGGTCGGGCCGCGTGGTGCTGGTGTACCAGCCGGCCGAATTCTGCTGCAGCCCGTCCAGGTAGATGCTGGGCTCGGTGCCGCGGATCATCACCGAGTCGGCGCGGGAGTCCAGGCCATAGCCGTCCGAGCGCACGCCGGCCGCGTAGGTCAATGCATCCTGCAGGTTGGTGGCGCCCTGGTCAATCAGTTGGTCGCGCGTGATGACGGTGACGGACTGCGGCGTCTCAGCCAGCGGCGTGTCGGTCTTGGTCGCGGTCAGGGCGCGCTTGGCGCGGTAGCCGACGACGGGCGAGGTCGCAGTCTCGCGTTCGGCGTTGGCGTTGACGCGGATCTCGCCGAGCGTGCCGGCGGTGGGTTCGGCTTGCTGCGCGAAGGCTGGCTGGGCATGGACGAAGGCCAGCACGGCCAAGGTGGCCGCGCGGCGCGCGAAGGGGGCTTGTGCGATGGACATGGTGGTCAAGGCTTGAGGTTGGAAAAGGGGTCTCACCAGCTGTAGCGCGCCGTCAAGGTGGCATTGCGCTCGTCGCCGTAGAAGCAGGCGTAGGTGCAGTCGGCCAGATGGTTCTTGTCGGCCAGGTTCTTCACGTTCAACGCGAAGCGCCAGGGGCCGGTCTCATAGCGCAGGGCGGCATCCACCAGCGTGAAGGCCGGCACGTTGAGCCCGGCCACGCTGCTGGCCTGGGCGCCCACGCGCCGCACGCCCACGCCGGCCGACACGCCCGGCAGGGCCGCGAAGCGGTGGTCGACCCAGACGGACGCCGTGTTGCGCGGAACCGAAATCGGCCGCGTGCCCAGGTTGGCGGTGTTGCTCTTGGTCACGCGTGCGTCGATCGCGCCCAGCGCGGCCGCCACGTCCCATCGCCGGTTCAGGCTGGCGCGCGCCTCCAGTTCGAAGCCCCTGGAGCGGACTTCGCCGGTCTGGACCGAGAAGCCCGGATGCTCCGGATCGCTGGTGGAGACATTCGTCTGCGTGAGCTCGTAGACCGCGGCCGTGACCAGCAGGTTGGTGCCCGGCGGCTCGTACTTCAGGCCCAGCTCGTGCTGCGTTCCCTCGGTCGGCTTGAAGGCCCGGCCGAAGTAGTCCACGCCGGAGGCCGGCTGGAACGAGCGCGTATAGCTGTAGTACGGCGCCAGGCCGTTGTCGAAGCGGTACAGCACGCCGGCCCGCGGCGTGAAGGCATGCGACTGCTCGTCCGTGGCCGAGGCCGTGCCGTTGGCCAGGACGCTGCTGCCCTCGTTGTGCGCCTTGTCATAGCGCGCGCCGAGCAGCGCGACCCAGCCCGCGCCGAGCTTGATCTGGTCCTGCAGGTACAGGCCCAGCTGCCGCGCCGCCGTCGACGACCGCGAACCCGCGGCAGCCAGGTTCACACCGCTGCCGTAGACCGGGTCGTACAGGTCCAGCGCGGCCATCGCGCCGGTGCGTTGCGCGCGCGTGAAGTGACGGTCGCTCCAGTCGAGGCCGGCCAGCAACAGGTGCTCGTAAGCACCCGTCGTGAAGCGGCCCTGCACCTGGTTGTCCACGCTCCAGCCGTCGTCGGTGTCGTCACGCGCGAAGGGCTGGCGGTTCACGGTCCGCAGGCCGCTCGCGGCGTCGGCGCGGCTGACGATGGACGCGTAGGCGTTGTCCGAGGTGTGGTCGAAGACCAGCAGGTTCTGCTTGAGCGTCCAGTGGGGATTCAGCCGGTGCTCCAGCAGCCAGCCGGCGGTCCTGCCTTCGGTGTCGAACTTGTCGAAGCCCGGCTCGCCGACGAACCGTTCGCGTGCGATGCGGCCGTTCGGGTTGGGCAGCAGCGTGCCGTCGTAGGGCTTGCCGTAATCGTAGTGGCTCTTTCCCTGGTTGTAGCCCGCCAGCAGCGTGAGGTCGGTGTCGGGCGTGAGCTTCCACGCCAGCGCGGCGTTCAGCATGCGCCGGTCGTCCGCGATCTGCGACACCATGGCGTCGGCATTGCGCGCCAGCGCCGTGATGCGGTAGCCCACGCGCCCGTCCTCGGTCAGCGGGCCGGCCAGGTCCACCGCCGCCTGGCGTCGGTTCCAGCTGCCGGCCTGCAGCTCGACCTCGCGCAGCGGCGTGGCCGTGGGCCGCTTGCTCACGAGGTTGATGATGCCGCCCGGCGCGGCCTGGCCGTACAGGATCGAGGCCGGGCCCTTGAGCAGCTCGACGCGCTCGAAGGCGTAGAGCTCCATGGCGCCGGACAGCGAGTTGATCGGAAACTTGCTGCCGTTCAGGTACAGCGGCGCCTGGCCCGTCACGTTGAAGCCGCGCACGGTGAAGCTGGTCGAGATGCGGCGCTGCGAACCGCCAGACAACGGCGTGATGCCCGCCGAGTAGCCGAAGGCCTGGTCCAGCGAATCGGCGGCCTGGGCCTCGATCTGGTCCCGCGTGACCGCCGTGATGGACTGCGGTGTCTCGACCAGGGCCGTGTCGGTCTTGGTGCCTGTGGCGCTGCGCCTGGCCACGAAGCCCTTGGCCGGGCCGCTGGCGGTCTCGCCATCGGCGGTGACCTTGACCTCGGGCAGGCTGGCCGCCGTCTGGGCCCAGGCCGATGCGCCGGCCGCCGTCGTGGCCAGCAGCAGGAATACGGATTTCATCTGCTCCCCTCGTGCTGTTTCAGTAATGAAGCTTCAGGGCCAGCACAGCGCTGCGCGGGCTGCCGTAGAAGTTTTGCCTTGCGAGGCCGGAAACCTTCTCGTAGTAGGTCTTGTCGAACAGGTTGTCGACGGTGAGGCCCAGCTCGACGTGGTCGTTGAAGGCGTAGCCCAGCTGCAGGTTGGCCAGCGCGTAGTTGCCCGAGACCAGGCGCAGGCTGCCAGCCTGGGCGTAGAAGCTGCTGCGCCAGGAGATGCCGCCGCCGATGCTGAAGCCGCGCAGCGCGCCGTCGCGCAAGGCATAGCGGCTGGACAGGTTGACCACGTGCTTGGGCGTCGAAGTGGCGAAGACCTGGCCTTGCTGCGCCGCCGTGCCCTTCAAGAATTCGGTCTTGGTGTAGGCATAACCCGCCAGCAGGTCCCAGCCGAGCGCAACCTGTCCGCTGGCCTCCAGCTCCACCCCCTCGCTGCGCACTTCGCCGCCGGCGATGGACGCAGTGCTGACCACCGGGTCGACGAGGGCGCGGTTGCGGTCTTCGATGCGGAACAGCGCGACCTGGGTCTGCAGGCGTTTGTTCAGAAACTCGCCCTTCAGACCCAGCTCCATCTGCTCGGCGCTGCGCGGCACCAACAGTTGGCCCCGGGCATCGAGCTGGCTCTGCACCACGAAGCTCTCGGCGTAGCTGGCGTAGGCTGTCCATTGCGGCGTGAGATCGAACAGCGCCGCGAGGTTGGGGGTGTACTGGCGGCCCGGCTTGCTGCCCGAGAGGATCTGGCCGTCGCTGTTGCGCTTGATCTCGACCTCCGCCCAGCTCAGCCGGCCGCCGGCCAGCAAGCGCAGTCGCTCGGACAGACTGAACTGCGCCTGGCCGTACAGCGCGGTCTCCGTGCGCGTGGTGGTGCGGACGAAGCCCGGCAGCGTGAGCTGCGGGTAAGCCATGTCGATGTAGCCCGGCGCGAAGATGTTGAAGGTCGAACGCGGGCCATAGGCGAAGTTGTCCTCGCCGCTCTTGCGCTCGTTGTGGTTCAGGCCCAGCAGCAGCCGGTGCGCGCGGCCGGCCAGCGTGAACGGCGTCGCCAAGTACAGGTCGGCGCTGCGGTCCTGGAGTTCGCCCTTCAGGTCCACCGTCTCGAAGGCGAAGTTGCCGTTGGCGGCCACCGCGCCGTTCGCGCGGCCCGAGCGGTAGAAGTTCTCGCGCTGCACGTCGCGCAGCGCGGCCTTGACCACGCCGCCGTTGTCCAGCCGGTGCTCGAGCTCGGCAAAGGTGTCGCGCGTGTCCATGTCCTGCCGGTTGGCGCGCGTGCCCACCACGGTACTGCGCGGCACGTCCAGCAGCTGACCGGTGGCGTAGGCCGGCAGCCCCTGGTCGACCATGGAGCGCACGCGCTGGCGCGTGGCACCGACCGACAGCGTGGTCGAGGGCGCGAGATCCAGTTCCAGCGTGCCGTAGGCGGCGTGCTTGTTGGAGAACAGCAGGTCGACGAAGCTGTCGCGCCGGTCTTCCACGACCACCACACGGCCGCGCAGCGTACCGGCGGCATTGAGCGGACCGGTCAGGTCGGCCTCGACGCGGCGCAGGCCGAAAGAGCCCAGCTGCGCGCCACCGCCGATCCGCAGCGTTCCGAGCGCCCGCTTGCGCACCAGGTTGACCGCGCCGCCCGGCTCGCCGGCGCCCTGCAGCAGGCCGGCCGGCCCGCGCAGCACCTCGACCCGGTCGTACAGCGCCAGGTCGAGCGCCGTCGCGTAGTTGGGGCCTTGCGCGATGGGCAGGCCGTCCAGCAGCACGGCACCGATGTCGAAACCGCGAGCCTGGATGGTGTTGTAGTTGCCCGCGCCGTCCAGCCGCGTGATGTTGACGCCCACGGTGGACTTGAGCGCGTCTTCCAGCTTGGTGACGTTGCGGTCGTCCAGCTGCTGGCGTGTGATCACGCTGATGGACTGCGGCGTCTCGCGCGGCGACAGGCCGGTCTTGCCGATGTCCAGCGCGCGTGCGACGTAGGTGCCTTCGGTGGTGCTGCCGGACTCGGTGACGCGCACCTCGGGCAGCGCCTGGGCGGCGGCGGGGCCACAGCAGGCCAGCCAGGCCAGTGCAGCGGTGGCGGCCCATGGGCCGGCGATGTCTCGCGACATGAAAAGCTCCCTCCAGAAATCGGCTTGGAGCAAGACACGTGGCGGCAGCTGCGGGCTTGCGTTGGCGGTGAAAAGAAAAACTAGGGTCGGCGGTCCTTCGGCGGCCCCCACCCATGCCAGGCGGCCAGCACCAGCGGCAGGCCCAGACCCGCCCAGGCCCACCAGTCGCCCCAGCCGTCGGACAGCAACGCGGTGACCAGGCCCGTGCCGCTGGCCAGGCCGACCACGAGCGGCCAGCCCCACAGGCGCCAGAACGCGCGGCGCATCAGGCGCGGGCCCTGGTGGCGGCCGCGTGGGCCTGGCGCGCGGGCGCGCGTTTGCGCCACCACAGCACGAGACCGGTCACGAGCACGACGATGGTCGCGACATCCAGCAGCGCCCACAGGATCTGCATGGGCAGGCCGCCGTAGTCGCCGAAGTGCAGCGGCTGCGAGACCAGGAGTGTCTTGAGGTACCAGGGCAGCTCGCGGCTGTCGGTCACCTGGCTCGTCGCGGCATCGACCAGCACGGGCTTGAGCAGCTTGGCCGTGACGTGCTCGCCGCCGCGCAGGAACACGCCGTAGTGGTGCGGGCTCGCGAAGCTGGTGCCTGGAAAGGCCACGAAGGCCACCTTCATGCCGCGTTCGTGCGCGAGCGCGGCGGCCACCGCGCCCTGCAGCGAGCCGGGCGAGGCGAGCGGCGGCTTGTCCTTGTACGGCGCGAGCATGGCCGCGACTTCGGTGGACTGGTAGTACTTGACCAGCAGGTCGGCCCAGGCGTTGATGACGCCCGTGGCGCCGACCACCGTGAACCAGACCAGCGTGACGATGCCGACCAGGTTGTGCAGGTCCAGCCACTTGGCCCGCGCGCTGCGTTCGCGCCGGACCTCGCCGAAACGCAGCTTGCGCATGAAGGGCGCGTAGAGCACCGCGCCCGAGACCAGCGAGGCCAGCAGCAGCACGCCCATGAGCCCCAGGAACAACATGCCGGGCAGGCCCATGAACAGGTCGATGTGCAGCGAACGCATGATGTACATGAAGCCGCTGTCCAGCGAGGGCTCGCCGAGCGGCTGGCCCGTGCGCGCGTCGACGGCCACCTGCTTGAAGCCCGCCGTGGCGTCGGGCGTGGGCGCCAGCGTGACGTACCAGACGCGGTCGTCGTCCTCCTCCTGCGAGGCGAACATGCCCTGCAGCGTGGGATGCCGCGCGATGGCCGTGCGCATGATGGCGTCGAGGTCGGCACGCGGCGTGTCGGCCGGCATTTCGGCGGCCTCGATCTCGGTGCCCAGCAGGTGGCCGATCTCGTGGTGGAAGATCAGCGGCAGGCCGGTGATGCACAGCAGCAGCATGAACACCGTGCAGACGAGGCTGGACCACTTGTGGATCCAGGTCCAGGTGCGGATGGCGCGGGTGCTGAGCATCGGTGGGACCGTGTCAGAAATCGACCGAGGCGCTCACGTTGAAGGTGCGCGGGGCACCGACGACGAGGTAGCCGGAGCCGGGGTAGCCGCCGCTGGAGGCCCAGTAGTTCCTGTCGAACAGGTTGTCCACGCGCGCTCGCAGCGTGACCAGGCGGCCCTGCACATCCATCAGGTAGCGCGCGCCCACGTCCAGGCGCGTCCAGCCCGGCACCCGCAGCGTGTTGGCGGCATCCACATAGCTCGCGCCGGTGTAGACGACACGGCCATCCAGCGCCAAACCGCGCACGCCGGCCACGTCCCATTCGGCGCCGAAGCTGGCCTGGGTGCGCGGCACGCCGATGACGCGCTTGCCGTCGGTGCTGGCACTGCCGGTGGACTTCTGCTTGGCATCCAGCCAGGTCAGGCCGCCCAGCAGCTTGAGGCCGCGCATGGCTTCGCCATAGGTGCTCAGCTCCAGCCCGCGGTGCTCGTCCTCGCCCGACGCGCGGAAGATCTGGTCGGCCCCCGTGAAGCCACGCGGCTTGGTGATGCTGAACAGCGCGACGCTAGCGCCGATGCGCCCGGCGTCGTACTTCAGGCCGATCTCTTTCTGCCTGGACACGTAGGGTGCCAGCGTTGCGCCCTGGTTCAACACCGGCAAGTTGTTGGCCGTGGCCGGTGCGGAGTCGCCCTTGACCAGCGACTCGATGTAGTTGCCGTAGACCGACAGCTGCTTGCTGGCCTTGAACAGCACGCCGGCGACCGGCGTGTTGCGGCTCTTGTCGTACGGCGTGCCAAGCACCACGCCGGTGCCGCCATATTCGTAGTCGGTGGATTCGAGCTTCTGGTGGCGCACGCCCAGCGTCACCAGCAGTTGATCGTCCAGCAAGGACAGCGTGTCGCCCATGGCGTAGCTGGTCAGCTTGACCTTGCCTTGCAGTTGCGGCGAGGCGACCGTCCCGCCATAACCGGCACCGGAACTGAAGACCGGCAACGCGTAAGCCGTCGGCTGGTACAGACCGGTCGCGAACCGGCCTGCAAAGTCGAAGGCAAAGGCGTTGTCCTTCTCCAGCGAAAAGTGCGAAGCGGACACGACCCACTCGTGGCCGACTGCACCGGTGCGCAACTTGCCGCGCAGACCGATCTCACCGGTGTGCACGCGGTCGCGGCGGCCGTTGTCGAACCGGTACGCGTACCCTGCGCCGGTGCTGGCATCGGTCACCGTCAGATTGGCCAGCGAGTTCTCTTCGCGGCTGCGGCGCATGCCGTAGGCGCCGAAGGCCGTCAGGCTGTCGTTGATGTCCCACTCGCCGCGCAGCGTGCCGAACACGTCGCGCTCGTTCGAGAACGACCAAGGCTGGGCGAAGTTCCGGCTGCCGTCCGGTGCAGCGGGCACTGCGGCGACGCCATTCAGCGAAACGTTGGGCCGGGTTTTCCGCAGCTTGTTGTCCTGCCAGCCCAGGTCGGCCGACAGACGCACGTCGCGGCTGCGCCAATCCAGGCCGACGGCGGCCAGGCTCAGCTCTGCATCCTCGCCATCGACGGCTGTGCCGCCGTCGCGGCGCGCCACGTTGAGGCGCACGCCGGTGCTGCCGTCCGGGCCGAAGCGGCGCGCGATGTCGGCCGCAGCGTTGACGGCGCCACCGCTGCCAACGCCCAGCGTGACGCGGTTCAGCGCTTCGTTCGGCGCCCGTTTGGGCAGCAGGTTGATGGCACCACCCAGGCTGCCATTGGGCGAAGCGCCCGTCAGGAAAGCCGAGGCACCGCGCAACACCTCCACCCGCTCGAACAACTCGGTCGCGATGTACTGGCGCGGCATCAGGCTGTACAGGCCGTTGAACGCCGTGTCGTCGGAGTTCAGGATGAAGCCGCGCACGAAGTAGGCTTCCTGGAAATTGCCGAAGCCGCGGGCGGTGCGCACGGTCGGGTCGTTCTGCAGCACCTCGCCGACGCTCCTGGCCTGGCGGTCCTGGATCAACTCGTTCGTGTAGCTCGTGATGGAGAACGGCGTCTCCATGTTGTCGCGCGTGCCCAGGATGCCGGCACGGCCCCCGCGGGCCACTTGCCCACCCGCGTAAGACGGCGACAGCCCCTCGGCCGAGGCATCGGCACTGGCATTGACCGTGACGGTGGACAGCGACTTCTCGCCGCCGGCAGGCACGGCTTGCGCCCACACCAGCTGCGACAGGCACAGGGCCAGGGGCGTCAACGCGCAGCCGGCAACGGCGCGCAGGGAAGAGGAAGGTACAGGCATGGCGAGCTCACCCAAGCAGGGGTTTGGTGGGCTGGCTCGGCACATGGCGTCATGCGGACGCATGCCTGGCTGGCAAAGGACGGCGAGTTTACGCTGCGCCCCGCCAGAGATGGGCCGAATCGTTGCACATCAGCAACGACCCGGCGGGTCGCGGGCGCTGTTTCAGCGCAGCAGCAGCACCGGCACCTTGCACTGGCTGACCACCTTGGTGGCCACCGAGCCCATCAGCAGGTTGCCCAGCGCGCCATGGCCGTGGCTGCCCAGGGCCAGCAGGTCGTACCCACCCTGCTCGGCGGTCTGCGCCAGTTCGTGCGCAGGACTCCCCACCTTGAACTCGAACTGCGCAGCCACGCCCTTCTGCGCGAAGAAAGCCTTCACGGGTTCAAGCACCTTCTCGGCCTCTTCCTGGTAGTAGCCCTTGACGGTCTCGGCGTTCACGTACGAGGCCGCGCGCTTGGGCAGTTCAAGCACCACCGTGAGCACGGTGTACGTGTTGCCGGTGGCCAGCAGCTGGTGCTGGGCGAGATAGGCCAGCATGCGCTGGGTCTGTTCGCTGCCATCGACGGCGATCAGAATCTTCATGGTCGATCTCCCGGTTGGTTTTGATGGGTTCAGTATCTGCCCACGGGTGGGCGCAGGGCTTGATCTCCCTCAAGCCAGCAGGCGAAAGCAGCGCCCCGTTGCCGGCACAATGCCACCCCCATGACCGCTCCCGCCGCCCTGCCCCGCTGCACCTGGTGCGGCACCGACGCGCTGTACCAGCACTACCACGACACCGAATGGGGCGTGCCGCAGCGCGACCCGCGCATGCTCTGGGAGATGCTGATGCTCGAAGGCTTTCAGGCCGGGCTGTCGTGGATCACCATCCTGCGCAAGCGCGAGGGCTTTCGCCGCGCGTTCGACGGTTTCGATCCCGAACGCGTTGCCCGCTTCGACGAGGCGAAGATCCAGGCCCTGGTGGCCGACCCCGGCATCGTGCGCGCACGCGCCAAGATCGTGGCAACGATCGCGGGCGCGGAGATCTACAACCGCATGGCGGCCGCCGGCGAGGACTTCGCGGACTACTGCTGGGCCTTCACCGGCGGCCAGGTGCTGCATGGCGACGGCGTGCATGTCGCCACCTCTACGCCGCTGTCCGAGACCATCTCCAAGGACCTCAAGGCGCGTGGCTTCAAGTTCGTCGGCCCGACCATCGTCTACGCCTGGATGCAGGCGATCGGCATGGTCAACGACCACGCCGTGCACTGCTTCCGGCGCGCGCAGCTGGCACGCTGAGCGCAGCCGCGCTTGGCGTGCGCCGCGCCCGCCCGGCATGGCGTGACCAGACCTGCCGCAGCACCCAGCGTTGTCCCTTGCAGCCGCTGCGCCCGCATGCCGCTGGCCTGCGCGTGCGCCGTTGGCCTACACCCGCGGGACGGCGTGGCATCTACTGTGCATGCGTACAGACGCAAGGAGCAGCGATGACCGACAAGCAGACCCAGTCCATGGCGGAAGACAGCAACATGGAGAAGGACCCGTCGACCTGGGTGACGGGTGACGAGCCCATGACGGGCGCGCAGCGCTCCTACCTGAAAACGCTCAGCGAAGAGGCCAAGGAGCCCTTCGACGCATCGCTCACGAAGGCGCAGGCCTCGGTCCGCATCGATGAGTTGCAGCAGCTGACCGGACGCGCGCCGCCGGACCACACGCCGGCGACCGACCGCAACGAATAGCCAGGAAGTCGCGTGGGGCGCGCAACGCAGCGCGAGCGCCCTGCGCTTCACACGTAGCGCGGAATCGGCCCGTTCTGCGGCGTGGTGTTACCGCCCAGGTCCACCATCACCTTGTCGACGAAGCACCAACCCCAGCCCTCTGGCGGGTCGTAGCCTTCGATGATGGGATGGCCGGTGGCGTGGAAATGCGCACGTGCGTGGCGGTGCGGCGAATCGTCGCAGCAGCCCACATGGCCGCAGTGCCGGCACAGGCGCAGGTGCACCCATTCGCTGCCGATCTTCAGGCATTCCTCGCATCCCAGCGCGCTGGGGTGCACGCGCAGGATGCCGGCGGTGTGGGAACAGACAGGTCGCACGGCGTGGCCTCGGGCTGGGAACTGGTGGACGAACGCCATGGCCGCGGCGCCTCGCCCGTGGCGAAGGAGCTGCGGATGCTGGCTGCCAGATAGTAGGGCAGGCGCTGCAGCGGCCCGGGCCCGGCCCTCGCTCAGGCGAGCGCGGCCTGCAGTGGCACCTGCGCGGGCCTGGCCCGCAGCGCCTCGCCGGCGCCCAGGGACGCGTGCCGCTGCGCGATGCGCTCGGCCAGGTACTGCGCATCGCGTGCCACCCCGCTGAAGCGCCCCGATCCCCAGGTGTGCAGCCAGGGCAGGCCCAGGAAGTACAGGCCCGGCACTGCCGTCACGCCCCGCGTGTGCACCGGGTGGCCGCGGCCGTTGAACACCGGCGCGTCGAGCCAGCCGAAATCCGGCGCGAAGCCGATGCACCAGACCACGGACGTGATGCCCGAGGCCGCCAGCGACAGCGTGGCGCGCTCGGCCGCCGGCTGCCAGACCGGCACGTACGGTGCACCGGCGGGGGCGTCGATCCCGCGCTCGGCGATGTACTTGTCGATCGACGCGTTGATGCCGTTGTAGGTGGCGTCGGCCCGGTCCAGCACCTCGGCCAGCCGCGGGGCGAAGCACAGCGTGTCGCCATCGGCCTGCAACCCTTCGAGCACGCCGAACAGCTCCATGCCTTCCAGCGCGAAGCGGCGCAGGTCGATGTCGCGCCCGCCGTCGCGGCCGGTCACGTAATGGTTGGTGTTGTCGCGCACGCCTTCGCGCAGCGGGTGCTGGGTCACGGGCATGTCGTAGTAGCCCATGTCGGCCAGCCAGTCCACCACGTCGCGGCCGCGGTAAAAGCGCGCGCAGCGCGGCGCATCGCCCACGGCCAGCACGACCTGGCGCCCGGCCAGGTGCAGGTCCTCGGCGATCTGCGCACCGCTCTGGCCAGAGCCGACCACCAGCACCTTGCCGGGCGGCAGCTGGCCGGCATTGCGGTAGTCGGCCGAGTGGATCTGGCGGATGGATGCCGGCAGCCGCTCCGCGAGGCGCGGCACGATGGGCGTGTGGTAGCCGCCCGAGGCCACCACCACCTGTTCGGCGAAGCACTCGCCCGCGCTGCTGCGCACCACGAAGCCGCCCGGCGCGGGCCGGATCTGCTGCACCGCCACGCCTTCGCGCAGCGGCGCGTCGACGGCCTTCTTGAAGTCCGCGAGGTACTGGACGATCTGTTCCTTCTTCATGAAGCCGTGCGGGTCGTCGCCCGCGTAGGGGTGGCCCGGCAGCGCGCACTGCCAGTTGGGCGTGACCAGGCAGAAGTTGTCCCAGCGCTGGGTGCTCCAGCTGTGCAGGGCGCGGTGCTTTTCGAACACCACATGGTCCAGGCCCTGGGCCTGCAGGTAGTGGCTCAGCGACAGGCCGGCCTGGCCGCCGCCGACGATGACGACGGCGTGCTGGGGGATGGTGGAAGTGGGCATGGCGGTTCTCCGGTGGACGGTCAAGCGGGGTGGAAGGACAGGACGCGCACCTGCGCGCCGGCGTGGTCGGCGAAGGCCGCAGCACGGGCCTCGGTGTCGGCCAGCTGGTCGAGCGCGGCCGAGCAGGCGAAGCCGTACTTCGCCTGCACGCGCGCGCTGGCGATGGCCGTGGCCTCGCGGGCGCGGCGCAGGAAGTCGGCCAGCGCGTAGTCCTGGCCGGGCGCGAAGAAGTCTTCGATGACCAGGGACGGCGAGTAGGCGAGGCTCTCGCTGGCGTCGGGCCAGCGCAGGCGGTAGTGCATGGCGGGCATGTCAGTGCCGCCCGGCCGCCCGAAGGCACTGATGCGCCCCCTCGGGGGGCAGCGATACGCGAAGCGATGAGCGTGGGGGCAGCATGTAGTTTCCTTAGGCGGTGACGGGTTCCAGCACGCGCCGGTACCAGGCCTCGTGCAGGGCGGCGCTGCGGGCCCAGCTGTGGGCCAGGCAGACCGGCGGCGGGGAGGACAGGCGCGGCAGCGCCAGCGCGCCGCCCAGGCCCGCGGCGATGGACGGCACGGACGTGGGGTCGCACCAGGCCACGGCCGGCGTGCCCTCCAGCGTCTCGGTGAAAGGCGCCATGCGCGAGACCAGCACGGGCGTGCCGCACGCCAGGGCCTCGAGCGCCGCCAGGCCGAAGCCTTCGACCAGCGAGGGCATGGCCAGCACGTCGGCGCGGCGCATCAGCGCGGGCAGCAGCGCGTCGGGCAGCGGACCCGTGCGCAGCACGGGCTGCTGCGGGCCTTCGGCCAGGCCCGTCTCGGCCAGCGCGGCCTGCCAGTCGCGCCGCGCGGCGCCGTGGTCCAGCATGCTGGCGCCGCCGGCCACCACCAGGCGCGCATCGGCCCAGGCCGGGTCGTGTCTGCGCCGCTGCGCGAAGGCCTGCAACAGCCGCACCGTGTTCTTGCGCGCCTCCACGCCGCCGACCAGCAGCACCACGGGGCCGGTGGCCGCGGGCAGGCCCAGGGCGGCGACGGCCGTGGCGTCGCCGGGTTCGGGCTCGGGCCGGTAGCGCGCGAGGTCCACGCCATTGAACATGCGCTCGGCCGGGCGGCCGAGCGTCTCGCGGAAATGCCGGCACCAGCCGTCGCTGACACAGGCCACGCCGTCGGCGGCGCGCCAGGCCCGCTCCTGCCACAGGTTCAGCAGCGGCTGGCTGAAATCGTCCAGGTGGTGCACGGTGCGCAGCCAGGGCGGCAGCACATGGCCGGCCTCGCCCAGCAGGGCCAGCGCGTTCCCGGACAGGCTGTCCTGGGCGTGCAGCAGGTCGAAGCCGCCGCGCGCCAGCAGCGGCGGCAGGGCCTCGACCAGGGCATCGATGCGCTGCGCGACCTGGGCCACGAGGTCGCCCTGCAGGGTCCGTAACGCGATGGTCTCGACCGGGAAGCGGACTGCGCGGAACAGCCGCTCGCCGGGCTCGGCCGAGGCGATCACCGTGATCGCGTGGCCGCGGCGGCGCAGGGCCTCGGCCAGCTCCAGCGTGTGGACGACGCCACCGCGCGGGCGGACGGAATGGGTCAGCAGCGCGATCTTCATGGCCGTGCCCCACAGCATTTCGCGGCCGAGCGAAGCGATGGCCCGGATCGGTCCCCGCTCGCCGGGGCCCCTGTGCCCACGCCGAGGAGCACAGTGGACTGGGCGGCGCGGGGAACCTCGCGCTTTGTCATCTGACTCATTGCACTTGTTCGAGCTGAACGAACGCAGTGAGTGGTGCGAGTTGTGCAATG
>NZ_VEDO01000029.1 GCF_007677875.1 Variovorax boronicumulans
TGGCGCACTGACGCAAACTGATGAAAGACTCCTCGGCTGAAGATACAAGGGGGATGGGCTGGCGACACGAAGTGAGCCAGCCAAACGGGGAGGTCCAAGTTCACGCGTCATAGCGGGACCGTTCCTTGAGCCAGAACAGCAGGAGGCTGAGCGCCACCACGAGGACGAAGAACACCACGACCACCGCCGAGGCCTTGCCGATCTGGTAGAACGAAAACGCCTGCAGGTACAGGTACAGGTTGATGGTCTCCGATGCGGTGCCGGGCCCGCCCTGCGTGATCACGTAGATGGTGTCGAAGGTCTTGAGCGCGTCGATGAGCCGTACCACGGCCGCGACCATGATGAAGGGCATCAGCAGCGGCAGCGTCACGTAGCGCAGCGTCTGCCAGCGCGTGGCGCCTTCCATGTGTGCGGCCTCGAAGGGGTCGGTCGGCAGAGAGGCCAGGCCGCCCAGCACGATCAGCATCACGAGCGGCGTCCACTGCCAGATGTCGACCAGCACCAGGCAGGGGATGGCCAGCATGGGCGAGTAGACCCATTCGCTCGGCGGGATGCCGACGAGCGACAGCAGGTAGTTCAGCACGCCCTGCTGCGGGTGGAACATCATGACCCACACCAGCGCGATGGCCACGGGTGTGGCCATCATGGGCAGCACGAAGGCGCCGCGCCAGAAGCCGCGGCCCACGAACTTCTGGTGGAAGACCAGCGCGGCCGCCGTGCCCAGCACGAGTGGCGCGATCACCGCCAGGGCCGTGAACACCAGCGTGTGCGCGATGGCCGTGAGAAAGCGCGTGTTGGTCGCCAGCTCCCCGTAGTTCGCCAGGCCCACGAACTGCGCCTTGGAGCCGATCTTCCAGTCGAACAGGCTCATCCACAGCGTGAACAGCCAGGGGAACACGATCACGGCCAGCACCACCAGCACGGCCGGAACGATGAACCACAGGAAGGGCGAGACGCGCCTGCGCATCAGCTCTCCGACTTGGCCAGCACGGGCGCGAACTCGGCCGTGGCCTTCTTGAGTTCGGCCGCCGGGTCGGCGCCCGTCAGCATGTTGTTGAGCGCGATGCCGTAGACATCGCGGAACTCGGTCACGGGCTCGATGATGGGCAGGCCGGGCTTGGCGATGCGCAGCGATTCGGCCACGGCCGTGAGCCAGGCGGCCGGCACCTTGAGGTTGGCGATGGCCTCCTTGTCGCCGTAGGCCGACAGCCGCACCGGCGCGCCCGAGCCCGTCGCCAGCATGCGCGCCTGCATGGCCTTGCCCGTGGCCCAGACGATGTAGAGGAAGGCCGCCTCCTTCTTCTTGGAGAAGGACGACACGCCGATGCCGTCGCCGAACGTGGCCGAGACCTGGGCCTTGGGGCCGGGCGGCATCACGCCGTAGCCGACCTTGCCGACCACCTTGGACTTGGTCGGGTCTTCCAGTGGCGGCGCGAAGCCCGAGCCGTCGATCCACATCGCGGCCTTGCCCTGCAGAAACAGGCTCTGGGCTTCGTTCCAGTTGTAGCCCGCGATGCCGGCCGGGCCGGTGGTCTTGAGCAGGTCGCGGTACAGCGTGGCCGAGGCGACGGCTTCGGGCGTCTCGGTGGCGAGCTTGCCGTTGGCATCGAAGAACTGGCCGCCCCAGCCCAGGAAGAAGCCGGTCCACAGCGGCACGTTGGCGTTCTTGAGGCCGCGGCCGACGAAGCCGGCGACGCCATTGGCCGGGTCGTGCAGCTTCTTCGCGGCCTCCAGGATTTCGGCATAGGTCTTGGGATAGGCCACGCCCTTGGCCGCGAACAGGTCCTTGTTGTAGTAGAGGATCCAGGGGTCCAGGTTCAGCGGCAGGCTGTCGATGCGGCCGTCGCTCTGCGTGGCGTAGAACATGCCGCCAGCGGAGTAGTCCTTCTGGTCGAAGTCCGGCGGCGCGCTGCTGGCGAACAGCGGGCGCAGGTCTTCCATCCACTTGCCCTTGGCGAACTGGCGCTTTTGCACGTGGTAGGACAGGTGCACCACGTCGAAGCTCGTGCGGCCCGAGTTGAACTCGATCACCGTCTTCTGGCGCGACTGCTGCTCGGGCATCTGCTCGGCACCGACCTTGATGCCGGTGAGGTCCTCGAACTCCTTCTGGTGGCGCTGCAGCAGCTCGCCGCGCGGGCTCTTGATCAGGTGCACCTCGATGCTGGTGCCGGCGTAGCGCTTCCAGTCGAAGTTGCCCTGGGCGAAGGCATGGGGCAGGGTGCCGAGGGCAGTGGCGCCGGCGGCGGCCTGCAGCAGTTCACGGCGCTTGAAGGCGGGATGGTTCATGGCTTGTCTCCGTTGGTTGTCTACAGGGTCGCGAAATCCTGGCCCAGCGCGCGGTAGGCGGCGCGCACGGCCTGGGCCTCGGCCGCGTCCAGCGGCGAGAGCGGGGCGCGGACATGCATCCAGGCGTCGTCCCCCAGCTGCTCGGCCAGCGCGGTCTTGTAGGCGCTGACGAAGGGCATGTTGGGCCGCACGCTGAGCAGGGCCAGCAGGCCTTGCATGAGCGCGAGGTCGGCGGCCGAGACCTCGGCCGGGCGCGACACCACGCGGCGCATCAGGTGCGGGGCCAGGTTGGCCAGGCCGTTGACCGAGCCTGCGCCGCCGGCCAGCATCACGGGCGCCACGTCGAGCTCGGCGCCGACCAGCGTGCCGAGCTGCGGGAAGGCCTTCACCAGGCCGAGCGAATGCGCGCGGTCGCCCGTGCTGTCCTTGATGCCGACCACCATACCTGGGTGCGCATCGGCCAGCGTGGCGATGGCGGCATGGCTGAAGCCCACGTTGCTGAGCGAGGGAAACTGGTACAGCAGCACGCGCAGGTCGTCGTTGCCGATGCCGCGCACCATCTGCGTCACGGCATCCACCACGCCGGCGTCGCGCGGATGGTTGAAGTAGAAGGCCGGCATGTAGAGCTGGCGCGTGCAGCCCAGGGCGATGGCATGGCGGCCCAGCGTGATGGCGTCGCCCATGGCGCAGGCCGTGGTGCAGACGATGAGCTGGTCCGGCCGCACGCCGTCGGCCAGCAGTGCCTCCAGCAGGCCCTGGCGTTCTGCCACGGTCAGGGCCGGGCCCTCGCCCGTGGTGCCGAATGGCGTGATGCCCTCGCAGCCGGCGGCCAGCATGCGGCGCGCCTGTGCCAGCGTGCGCGCGGTATCGACGGCGCCGCTGGCCGTGAAGGCCGTGGCCAGGGCAGGCCACAGGCCGGTGATGGCATGCGTCATCGCGTGCGTCTCCTTGGGGTGTTGTTGGGGGGGATGTAGGCGGGCAGCGGCACCGTGCCGGGGCCGGTCAGCGCGTGCTGGAGCGCGCTGTCCATGTGGGCGTCGAGCAGGCGCACGGCGGCCTCGGCGTCGCGGCGCTCCAGTGCTGCGACGAACGCCAGATGCTCCTGCATCGCGGGGATCAGCCGGGCCGGCGTGATGACGGCCTGCTCCAGCCGGATCAGCCGGATGCGCAGGCTGTTCACGCGGTAGATCTCCGACAGGATCTCGTTGCCCAGCGCATCGACCATGCGGTCGTGCAGGCCCCAGTCCACGGCCTGGGCATCGTCCAGCAGCGCGGCGTCGGCGCGGCCGGTGCTGGCGCGGTCGATGATGTCCTGGTGCGCGGCGGTGATCGCCGCCAGTTCCTCGGCCGTGACCACGGCCGCGAAGTGGCGCACGGCTTCGCGCTCGATCATCGCGCGCAGCTGGAAGGCGTTGCGCACGAGCTTCAAGTCCACATGCGCGATCTGCAGGCCGCGCTGCGGCACGGTTTTCACGAGGCCGGCCGCTTCCAGGCGCGGGATCATCTCGCGCACGGCGCCCAGCGGCATGTCCAGCAGCGTCATGAGTTCGCGTTGCGAGACGAACTGGCCGGGCTTGATGCCGCCTTCCAGGATCTGCTGCGTGAAGCCCTGGTAGGCGCGCGCACGCTGGCTGGTCGCCTCGGGGGCGACCACGGCCAGGCGGCGCGGCTTGGTCACTGGAGAACGCCCTTCTTGAGCAGGATGTTGGCGTAGGTGCGCGTGTCGCCGGTCGCCACGACGGCGAAGGCCTTGGACGCGCGCTCGTAGAAGGCGTAGCGGTCGATGGCACCGGGCGCCGCCCCGCCATGGCGCGCCAGCACCTCGGTGAACTGCGCGACGGCCGGCGGCACCTCGTCGGCGTGGCCCACCACCTGCATGGTGCAGGCCGGCTGCGGCACGAAGTCGTCCAGCGGCAGCAGCGAGAGCACGGCGTCCAGCACCGCGTCGGCGCTGATGCCGGGCAGGCGGATCAGCCGCCGGGCGTGCGTGGCGGCCGGGAAGAAGGCATCGGCCAGCACGATCTCGTCCCCATGGCCCATGGAGGCGAGCGCATGCAGCAGGTCGGGCGAGAGGAGGGGCGAGAGGTTCTTGAGCATGGGCCGCGCATGGTGCCCAGCGGGCGCGCCGTCTCCCATCGGCAGATGCCCTGTTGACTAACTGACATGTTAGTCATAGTGTCAGCGACATTTTTCCTGAGGAGACCGATTGATGCCGAACGAGCGCGCGACGCGCTTTCCCGCCTGCACCCATGGCCCGCGCCTGGGCCTGGGCGGCGCGCCGCTGGGCAACCTGTTCCGCGCCGTGCCCGAGGCCGATGCCCAATCCGTGCTGGCCGCCGCGCTGGCCGATGGCTGCTGCAGCTTCGACACCGCGCCGCACTACGGCAACGGGCTGTCCGAGCAGCGCTTCGGCCAGGCGCTGCGCGCCTTGCCGCGCGAACGCTTCGTGCTGTCGAGCAAGGTCGGCCGTGTGCTGCGGCCCGACGCCCGCGCCTCGCGTGACCAGAACGGCTATGTGGACGTGCTGCCCTTCACGCAGCGCTGGGACTATTCCGCCGCCGGCACGCGCCGCAGCGTGGAGGACAGCCTGCAGCGCCTGGGCATGGCGCGGCTGGACGTGGCCTATGTGCACGACTGCGACGCCGCCACGCACGGCGATGCGTATCCGCAGGTGCTGGCCCAGGTGCTGGGCGAAACCCTGCCCACACTGCGCGCACTGCAGCGGGAGGGCCTGGTGGGCGCCATTGGCCTGGGCGTGAACGACGTGCAGGTCTGCCTGGACGTGCTGGCGCAGGCCGAGCTGGATGCCCTGCTGCTGGCCGGCCGCTACAGCCTGCTCGACCACAGCGCGTTGCCGGAGATGCTGCCACAGTGCGTGCAGCGCGGCGTGCGCATCGCGCTGGGCGGCGCGTTCAATTCGGGCATCCTGGCCACAGGCGTGCTGGGCGGTGCCGAGCCACGCTTCAACTACGCGCGCGCGCCGCAGGCATGGATCGACCGCACCGCCGCCATCGAGCGCGTGTGCGCCGAGCATGGCGTGCCGCTGCGCGCGGCGGCGCTGCAGTTCCCGCTCGCGCACTCGGCCGTGGACATCGTGGTGGCCGGTGCGCAGGATGTCGCCCAGTGGCAGGACAGCCGCGCCATGCTGGCCCAGCCGATTCCTCCCGCGTTCTGGCAGGCGCTGCGGGACCAGAACCTGTTGCCAGCGGATGCTCCGACGCCATGATCGACGCCCACTTCCACATCTGGCGGCTGGACCGCGGCGACTACGGCTGGCTCACACCCGCGCTGGGCTCCATCCACCGCGACGTGCAGCTGTCCGACTGGCGTGCCGTGAGCGCGCCCTGCGGCGTGCAGGGCGGCGTGCTCGTGCAGGCCGCGCCGACCGAGGCCGAAACGCCATTCTTGCTGCGCGAGGCAGAGCAGGTGCCCGAGGTGTTGGGCGTGGTCGGCTGGGTCGACCTGCTGGCGGCGGACGCGCCCGCGCGCATCGAAGCCCTCGCGCACCGCCCCAAGCTCAAGGGCCTGCGGCCCATGCTGCAGGACATCGCCGACCCGGACTGGATCCTGCAAGGCGCGCTGCGGCCCGCGCTGGCAGCCATGGCGCGCTGCGGCCTGGTGTTCGACGCGCTGGTCCAACCCCGGCACCTGCCGCGCATCCTGCGCCTGGCCGAGCGCCACCCGGACCTGCGCATCGTGGTCGACCACGGTGCCAAGCCCGCCATCCCTGGCGACGCCGCGGGTTGGGCCGCCTGGACAGAGGGCCTGCAGGCGCTCGCGGACGAGACAGGGGCCTTCTGCAAGCTCTCCGGCCTGTGGACCGAGGCTGCCGCGGGTGCGCCGGTGGATGCTGTGGAACGCCATGCGCGCTGGCTGCTCGCTGCCTTCGGCCCGCAGCGCTGCCTCTGGGGCAGCGACTGGCCCGTGCTGGAACTGGCGGGCCGCTACGATGCATGGCTGGCCGCGGCGCAGCACTGGGTTGCGCCGGCCGACCAGGACGCCGTGTTCGAGACCACGGCGCGCCGAGCCTATGGTCTTTGAAGGGAGCACCGCATGCTGATCACCACCACCCCTGGCATCGAGGGCAAGCGCATCACCCGCTACTGCGGCGTGGTGGCGGGCGAGGCCATCCTCGGCGCCAATGTTTTCAAGGACATGTTCGCCGGCATCCGCGACCTGGTCGGCGGCCGTTCGGCCACCTACGAGCGCGAGTTGCAGCGCGCGCGCGACATCGCCATGCGCGAGCTGCAGGAGCGCGCGCAGGAAGCCGGCGCCAACGCCGTGGTCGGCGTGGACCTGGACTACGAGGTGCTGGGGCGGGACAACGGCATGCTGATGGTCTCGGCCAGCGGCACGGCCGTGGTCGCCGAGTAGGGCGCCCGCGCGCCCATGCCCGCGTTCGACGACGAGGCGATCACGCTGCGCCAGCTGCAGGTGCTGCTGGCCTTCATGGAAACCGGCAACCTCGCGCGCGCGGCCGAGCGGCTGCAGACCAGCGCCGTCAGCGTGCACCGGGCGCTGCACGCGCTGGAGGAGGCGCTGCGCTGCGTGCTGTTCCGCCAGGAGGGCCGCAACCTGGTGCCCACGGCCGCGGCCCAGCGCCTGGCCGAGATGGCACGCGACATGGACCGGCTGCTGGCCGACGGCGTGCGCGCCACGCGCGAGATCGCCGGGTACGCGGCCGACCGCATCCGCATGGGCTCCATGTACTCGCTGACCAGCCGGGCCGTGCCGGCCCTGGTGCTGGGCATGAAGCAGCGCAAGCCCGCCGTGCAGACCGAACTCGTGCTGGGCTCCAACGCCGACCTGCTGGCCCGGCTGCGCGAAGGAACGCTCGACGCGGCGCTGATGGCCGTGCCTCGCGGCGCGGCCGACGTGGAGTCCGAGCCGCTGTTCGAGGACGAAACCTTCTTCGCCGCGCCCGCCCAGTCGGCCCATGCGCAGGGCACCGAGGTCGATCTGGGCGCCTGCGCCGACGAGCGCTTCGTGAGCCTGGCCGAGGGCTTCGCCACGCACGACAGCTTCACCGAGGCCTTCCGCATCGCCGGCTTCGCGCCGCAGATCGCGATGCAAACGGGCGACATCTACTCGCTCATGAACCTCGTGGACGGCGGCGTGGGCTGCACGCTGCTGCCGGGCCGCATGCGCCACGTGCTGCCGGCCAACGTGCGGCTGGTGCCGCTGCAGGCGCGCTTTCGCGTGCGCCAGACCATCGCGCTGAACTTCCTGCGCTCGCGCGAGCGGGATCCGAATCTGCTGGCGTTGCTGGCGGTCAGCCGCACGCTGAAGGCCTCGCTGCGCTGAGCGCGGGTTAACCCGCGATCCTTCCGCGCGGCGGAATCTTCGACTCCGCCTTGTGATTGATGGCGGCCCCATGGCTGCCTATGGTCGGCGCTGCCCGGACGCCGCACGCACTCCCGCTGCCGCGCCGCGGGCGCCAAGAACGAGGAGACAAGCGTGAGACCATGGATCGGACTGGCGGCCGTGCCGCTCGTGTTGCTGGGTTGCGCCAGCGGTGGCGACGGCCACAAGGACCGGCGCGCCGGGCAGGTGGAGCGTTTCGAGACCGTGTCCAGCACCGACGCCTACAAAGGCGCCACGCCGGCCGGTGCCGCCGGTCCCTACACCGTGGTCACGGGCATCGTGCACGGCAAGCTCGACCCGACCCACCCCGACAACGCCGGCATCGTCGACCTGGACAAGGCGCCACGCGAGGCCGATGGCCAGGTGCGCTACACGACCGACGTGGTCATCCTGCGGCCCAAGAACGCGGCCCAGGGCCGGCGCGTGCTGTTCTACGACGTGGTCAACCGTGGCCGCAAGCTCGGGCAGGGTCTGTTCGTCGGCGGCGGCGCATTGGCCACAGGCGCCGCGCCGGGTGCAGACTATCCCTCGCTGCTGCGCCAGGGCTACACCGTGGTCTGGAGCGGCTGGCAGGGCGACCTGGCCCAGTCGGGCAATGGCGCGGCGGCCGACCTCGGCACCGCCTTCCCGACCGCCCGCAACGCAGACGGCAGCGCCATCACCGGCCTGGTGCGCGAGGAGTACGTGCCCGATTTCGCAGGCGTGCCCAACCTGCCGCTGAACTACCCGCCCGCCTCGCTGACGGACCGCTCCGAAGTGGTGTTCACGGCACGGCAGACCTACTACAACGCAGCCGGCCAGCAGACCTACGATGCGCCCGCTGCGCCCGTGACCGACTGGGAGTACGTGACGAACGCCAACGGCGCGGTGTCGGTGCGCTTCACCGCGCCGGCCAGCGTGCCCGATGCCCAGGGCGGCAGCCAGCCACCGGATGCCGGCACCATCTACAACTTCACCTACCGGGCCAGAGACCCCAAGGTGCTGGGCATCGGCTTCGCGGCGGTGCGCGACCTCGTGAGCTTCCTTCGGCACGACGCGTCCGACGCGCAGGGCAACCCCAATCCCGTGGCCGACCTCAAGGCTGCGCCCTGTGCAGCCGGCAGCAACTGTCCGGCCAATCCTGCGGGCCATTTCGACCTGGCCCTGGGCGAGGGCCTCTCGCAGTCGGGCCGCTTCCTGCGCGACTTCCTGTACCAGGGCTTCAACAAGGACAGCGCGGGCAAGCCGGTGTTCGACGGGCTGATGGCACTGATACCGGCCGCGCGTCGCACCTGGATCAACGAGCGCTTCGCTCAGCCGGGCCGCTGGTCCAAGCAGCACGAAGACCATTTCATGGTGGGCGACCAGTTTCCATTCGCCTACAACGTGACCACCGACCCGGTCAGCGGCGCGACCGACGGTCTGCTGCGCCGCTGCCAGCAGAGCAGCACCTGCCCCAAGATCATGCAGCTGGACGGCAGCTACGAGTGGTGGGGCGGCCGGGCCTCGCTGGTGGTGACCGATGGCGCGGGCCGCGACCTCGCGCTGCCCGACAACGTGCGCTACTACCTGGTGCTGGGCACCGGCCACGGCGGCGGCGCCGGCGTGAGCACGGGTGTGTTCACCCAGCCGGCCGCGGGCGCGACCTGCCGCTTCGCCAACAGCCCGGTCTCCATGGGCCAGACGCAGCGGGCGCTGGTGCCGGCGCTGGAAGCCTGGGTGCTGCGCAACACGCCGCCGCCGCCCTCGAGCCATCCCACCATCGCGGCCGGCACGGCCGTGGCGCCCACCCCTGCGGCCATGGGCTGGCCCGATCTGTCGGCCATCAGCGTGCCCAACGGCGCCGCCGCCACGCCGCTGGCGCTGTCGGTGCCGCTGGCGCGCCACAGCCAGCTGTTCGTGACCGACTACCGCGCGCCTGCACCCGCGGTGGACCTGGCCAGGGGCTACGCCGTGCTGGTGCCGCGGGTGGACGCCAACGGCAACGAGGTCGGTGGCCTGCGCATGCCTGAGCTGGCGGTGCCGCTCGCCACCTACACGGGCTGGAACGTGCGCGGCGCAGGCCATGCGGCCGGCGAGAGCTGCGCCTCCTCGGGCAGCGCGCTGCCGCTGGCCGTGACGGCCGCCACGCGGGCGGGGGGCGACCCGCGCGCCCCGCTGTCGGCGCTGTATGCCGGGCGCGCCGACTACCTGGCCAAGTTCGGTGCCGCGGCCGACGCGCTGGTGGCCGGCGGCTACTACACCGCGCTGGAGGCCGGCAACGCCAAGGCTGCGGCGGCCGCCGTCTCGGCCGCACTGCTGCCGGCGCCCTGAGATGGACCGCGCGCCGACCGTTCCTCCGTGCGTAACGGTCGCGGTCCGCGCTTGATTGATGGGCCGGCGGCGCGCGCGTACCGTCGCTCCATCCTGGCAGGAAGAGCTCCATGAAACCCACCGACTGGAACACCCGCGCGCAGCAGCGCACCGCCCGGCTGGCGCGTGCCGCGCAGGCGCTCGGCCCGCAACTGCGCGGCAAGGTCGTGGCGGCGGACGCCGTCACGCGGCTGCTGCAGGCCGTGCTGGAGCCGGGCGACCGCGTCTGCCTGGAAGGCAACAACCAGAAGCAGGCCGACTTTCTGGCCAAGGCCCTGGTGCAGGTCGATCCCGCGCAAGTGCACGACCTGCACATGGTGCAATCGGTGCTGGCGCTGCCCGAGCACCTGGACGTGTTCGACAACGGCATCGCCAGCCGGCTCGACTTCAGCTTCTCGGGGCCGCAGGGCGCGCGGCTGGCACGGCTGGCGTCCGGCGGGCGCATCGCCATCGGCGCGATCCACACCTACCTGGAACTGTTCGCGCGTTACTTCGTGGACCTCACACCGCAGGTGGCGCTGGTGGCCGCGCACGCGGCCGATGCCCAGGGCAACCTGTACACCGGCCCGAACACCGAGGACACGCCGGCCATCGTCGAGGCCACGGCCTTCTCGGGCGGCATCGTGGTCGCGCAGGTCAACGAACTGGTCGACGGCGCGACGACGACGCTGCCGCGCATCGACATCCCGGCCGACTGGGTCGGCTTCGTGGTGCAGGCGCCCACGCCCAACTTCATCGAGCCGCTGTTCACGCGCGACCCGGCGCAGATCAGCGAGATCCAGGTGCTGATGGCCATGATGGCGATCAAGGGCATCTACGCCGAGTACGGCGTGCAGCGGCTCAACCACGGCATCGGCTTCGACACGGCAGCCATCGAGCTGCTGCTGCCCACCTACGGCGAGCAGCTGGGCCTCAAGGGCAGGATCTGCCGGCACTGGGCGCTGAACCCGCACCCGGCGCTGATCCCGGCCATCGAGGCAGGCTGGGTGCAGTCGGTCCACTCCTTCGGCTCCGAGCTGGGCATGGAGGATTACATCCGCGCCCGTTCCGATGTGTTCTTCACGGGGCCGGACGGCAGCCTGCGCAGCAACCGCGCCTTCTGCCAGGCGGCCGGCCACTACGCCTGCGACCTGTTCATCGGCTCCACGCTGCAGATGGACCTGGAAGGCAACAGCTCCACCGCCACGCTGGGCCGCATCGCGGGCTTCGGCGGCGCGCCCAACATGGGGGCGGATGCGCGTGGCCGGCGCCATGCCAGCCCGGCCTGGCTGAAGGCCGGGGCGCAGGCGCGCACGGGCCGGCGCGGCGCGGCCGGCGCGCCGCGCGGACAGAAGCTCGTGGTGCAGATGGTGGAAACCTTCCGCGAGCACATGCAGCCGGCCTTCGTCGACCGCCTGGACGCCTGGACGCTGCAGGAACAGGCCGGCATGGCCCTGCCGCCCATCATGGTCTACGGCGAGGACGTGACGCATGTGCTGACCGAGGAAGGCATCGCGAACCTGCTGCTGTGCCGCAGCGACGAGGAGCGGGAACAGGCCATCCGCGGCGTGGCCGGCTACACGCCCGTGGGTCTGGGCCGCGACAGGCGCATGGTGGAGAACCTGCGCGACCGCAAGATCGTCCAGCGTCCGCAGGACTTGGGGCTGGACCCGCGCGAGGCCACGCGCAACCTGCTGGCCGCGCGCAGCATGCGCGACCTGGTGCGCGCATCCGGTGGGCTGTACCAGCCGCCCAAGCGGTTCCGTAACTGGTAGGGAGAGGCACACCATGAGCGACGTTCCTGCAGGCCTCGAAACCCTGGCTTTCTCCTACACCGGCGGGCGCCCTGCCGGCCCCTTCGCACCCGTGCTGGTCGGCGTGGTCGGCTCGGGCAACCTCGAGGTGCTGCTGGAGGCCACGCCCAACGCCGACTGCAGCGTGCGCGTGGAAACCTCGGCACGCGGGTTCGCGCCGATCTGGCAGGCTGTGGTGGACGACTTCCACGCGCGGCATGGCCTGGCCGGCGTGCGCGTGTCCATCAACGACATGGGCGCCACGCCCGCCGTCGTGAGCCTGCGGCTGGACCAGGCCGTGGCCGCCCTGCCCAAGGAGGTTTCATGACCAACTACGCCGAATGCTCGGCGCGCGAGCGCCTCGCCCTGCTGCTGGACGCCGGCAGCTTCCACGAATGGCTGCCGCCGGCCGAGCGCCTGACCAGCCCGCACCTCGCGCAGCTGGGCGTGCCCTCGGCCTTCGACGACGGCGTGGCCATCGGCCGTGCCCTGCTCGATGGCCAGCAGGTCTTCGTCGCCGCGCAGGAGGGCGCCTTCATGGGTGGCGGCGTCGGCGAGGTGCATGGTGCCAAGCTCGTGGGCCTGCTGCGCCGCGCACTGCGCGACCGGCCGGCCGCAGTGCTGCTGCTGGCCGAATCGGGCGGCGTGCGTCTGCACGAGGCCAACGCCGGGCTGATCGCGGTGTCCGAGGTCATGCGCGCCGTGCTCGACGTGCGTGCCGCCGGCATCCCGGTGGTGGTGCTGATCGGCGGCGCCAACGGCTGCTTCGGCGGCATGGGCATCGTGGCGCGCTGTGCCGACCGGATTGTCATGAGCGACGTGGGCCGGCTGGCCATGTCCGGGCCCGAGGTCATCGAGGCCTCGCACGGCGTGGACGAGTACGACGCGCGCGACCGCGCGCTGGTCTGGCGCACGAGCGGCGGCAAGCACCGCTGGCTCACGGGCGACTGCGACGTGCTGGTCGAGGACGATGTGGCGGCCTTCCGTGCCGCCGCCATCGCGGCGCTGGGCGCGGCACGTCCCGTGGGCCTGCAGGCCCTGGAAGACGAGCATGCGCTGCTCGCCAGGCGGCTGGCCGCCGTGCCCGAAGCGCAATGGAACGACGGCGTGCACGACGACGCCATCCGGCTGTGGGAGCGCCTGGGCGTGCCCGATGCCCGGCGCGTGCCTGCGCTCGACGTGGCGGCGCTGCTGGCGCTGCGCACCCCGCAGGGCACCATCGTTCCCTGATTTCACAACGACCGGAGACAAGACCATGCACCATTTCCTCGACCGCCGCTGCCTGCTGCGCGCCGGCGCCGCCGGCCTCGCGCTGAGCGCCCTCGGAGCGCGCGCGCAGTCCGGCTGGCCCACCAAGCCCGTGACGCTCATCGTGCCGTTCCCGGCCGGCGGCGGCACGGACGCCTTCGCGCGGCCGCTGTCGGCCCAGTTCGCCAAGCAGACCGGCAAGCAGCTCATCGTGGACAACCGCGGCGGCGCCGGCGGCACGCTGGGCGCCACCATCGCCGCGCGCGCCCAGCCCGACGGCTACACGTTGTTCATGGGCGCCATCCACCATGCCATCGCGCCCGCGGTCTACCCCAAGCTCGACTACGACCTGCAGCGCGACTTCGTGCCGCTGGCGCTGCTGGCCGAGGTGCCGCAGGTGCTGGTGGTCAACCCCAAGCGCGTGATGGCGCCCGACTTCAAGAGCTTCCTGGCGGAACTCAAGAAAAACCCCGGCAAGCTCAACTACGCCTCGGCCGGCGGCGGCACCTCGCACCACCTGGCGGGCGAGCTGTTCAAGCTGCAGACGGGCACTTTCATCACCCACATCCCCTACCGCGGCGCGGGGCCGGCGCTGCAGGACCTGATCTCGGGCAACGTGGACATGATGTTCGACGGCCTGGGCTCCTCGGCCGCGCACATCAAGGGCGGCCGGATCAAGGCCCTCATGGTGGCCGGCGCCCAGCGCAATGCTTCGCTGCCGGACGTGCCCTGCGCGGCCGAGCTCGGCCTGCCCGACTACAAGGTGACGACCTGGTACGGCCTGTGGGCCCTGAAGGGCACGCCGGCCGAAGCCCAGGCGCGCATGGTCGAGGAGGTCAAGAAGGCCGGTGCGGCCGACGAGATCCGCGCGGTGTGGGCCAGCAACGGCGCCCAGTTCGGCAACCTGACGCCCGCGCAGTTCGGCGACTACGTGCAGGCCGAGATGGCGCGCTGGGCCGGCGTCGTCAAGGCCGCCAACATCAAGCTCGACTGAACCCTGCATCTGGAGCCCGCCATGCCGCTCGCCTGGAACGATCTCGCCACCCAACTGTTCGGCCCCGACCATGGCATCCAGGCCGAGGGCGAGTTCCTGCACGGCACGGCGTGGTTCGACGGTGCGCCCATGGCCGTGGTCGGCACCACGGGCCACGCGCCCATCGGCGTGGCGCTCGCGCTGGCCCAGGCGCGCGTGGTGCTGGACACCATGGCCCGGCATCCGGGGCGGCCGCTGCTGCTGTTGATCGACACCCAGGGCCAGCAGCTGCGCCGGCGCGACGAGTTGCTGGGCATCAACCGCGCGATGGCGCATCTGGGCATGGCGATCGACCTGGCGCGGCGCCGCGGCCACCGCGTGCTGGGCCTGGTCTACGACCAGGCGCTGTCGGGCGGCTTCATCACCTCGGGCCTGATCGCCGATGCCTGCTATGCGCTGCCAGAGGCCGAGATCCGCGTGATGCGCATCCCGGCCATGGCGCGCGTGACCAAGCTGCCCGAGGCCATGCTGACCGAACTGTCCAAAGCCAATCCGGTGTTCGCGCCCGGCGTGGACAACTACGTGGCCATGGGCGGGGTGCGCGCGCTGTGGCAGGGCGACCTGCGGGCTGCATTGCGCGCGGCGCTGGCCGAGACGCCGGTGGCGGACCTGCGTGCGCAGGACGGCGCGGCGCGGGGCGGGCGCCAGCTGGCCGCTGCCGTGGTGCAGAAGGTGCTGGACGCGGCATGACGGCGCTGCACCGCCACCAGCTCGTGCGCCTGACCGGTGCGGGTTGGCAGCGCGTGCTGGAGGGTGCCTGGGACGCACAGGCGCAGGACTGTCTTGCGCACTGGGCGCGGCAGCGGCTGCCGCTGGTCGTCACGCGGCAGCGCCCGCAGGCCCGGGGGGGCGTCGGCCTGGGCCTGCCCGCGCCGCACCGTTGGGAGCGTCGGCGCATCGCGCTGGCCGTGCCGGCGGCGCACATCGCGCGCCATGATGCCTTCCCCCCCGCCTGCGCACTGGCTCCGCTGCTCAACGCGGTCCAGCGGCGGCCCTGGCGTGCGCTGTGCGGCGGGCTGAACGCCCTCGGCGTCACGGCCCGCGTCTACGGCAGCCACGGCTGGCAGCTGCTGACCGGCCTGGACCACCTGCGCCCGGGCTCGGACATCGACCTGTGCATCTCCGTCGATGGCCCGACGCAGGCCGACGCCGTGGCCGTGCTGCTGCAGTCCTGGTCCGACGGGCTGCGGCTCGACGGTGAACTGGTCTTCGCGGGCGACCAGGCCGTCGCCTGGCGCGAATGGCTGGCCTGGCGCGCGGGCCGCACGGCCAGGGTGCTGGTCAAGCGGCTGGACGGCGTGGCGCTGGCCGATGCGCCGTTCTGGCTGGCCGAGGAGACGGCATGACGGTGGCGGCGCGCCGGTGCGCCGTGCGGGCCGGCACCACGCCGCAGGCCATCGGCCGCGCGGCCACACTGGCGCTGTACGACGAGCTCGCGCTGAGCCCCAAGCCCGGCCTCGTGACGCTGGTGGACAACGGCAGCCATGCCGACATGGACGCCCGCAGCTTCGTGCGCAGCCTGTTCGCACTGCGCGGCTACTTTCCGCGCATCGCCGCACTCGGGCAGGCCGGTGCCGGCTTCGTGGCGCTGGAGCAGTGCGGCATCGCGGCCGAGGCGCGCATGCTGGCGGCCACGGGCGGCGTCAACACGCACCGTGGCGCGGTCTTCCAGCTCGGCCTGTTGTGCGCTGCGGCCGGTGCCGTGGTGCAGCAGGGTGCGCCGCTGCGTCCCGCGGGCGTGCGCAGCGCCTTGGTCACCCATTGGGGCGCGGCACTGGCGCTGCGCGCCCAGCGCGCGCCCATGCTGCCCGGTGGCCGGGTGGCGCGGCGCCTGGGCCTGCGCGGCGCCGCGCACGAAGCCGCAGCCGGCTTTCCGGTGCTGTTCGACACCGCACTGCCCGCGCTGATGGCAGCGCAGGCACGCGGCCTGGCGCCGCCGCTGGCCCGGCTCGACGCGCTGTTCCATGTGATCGCCGTGCTCGACGACAGCAACCTCGCGCTGCGCGGTGGCCTCGCGGGCCTGCGCCATGCCCAGGCCGTGGCGCGCGGGTTCCTGGCCGCGGGCGGGGCGGCGCAGCCTGACGCGCTGGCGCGGGCGGCCGCCATCGGCCGCGAGTTCGTGGCGCGCCGCCTGTCGCCCGGCGGCGCGGCCGACACGCTGGCCGCGGCCTGCTGGCTGCAGCGGCTGGCCACGCTCTGACATGGCCTGGGGCCTCCTGTTCTCGGGCCAGGGTGGCCAGCATCCGGGCATGCTGCCCTGGCTGGCCGAGGACGGGCTCACGCGCAGCGTCGCCGCGCGGCTGGGCGTGGCCGACTGGCGCACGGCCTTGGCCGACGCCGTGTGGAGCGCGCGCAACGCCCACGCCCAATGCCTGCTGACCGGGCTGGCGCTGGCGGCCTGGTCGCAGCTGGCGCCGCTGGTGCCGCCGCCCGCGGCCATCGCCGGCTACAGTGTGGGCGAGTTGGCGGCGTTCAGCGCGGCCGGCGTGTTCGACGCCTCCACGACGCTGGACCTGGCGCAGACACGGGCTGCCGCGATGGACCGATGCGCCGCCCAGTCGCCGGGTGGGCTGCTGGGCCTGAGCCAGTGCGCACCGGCCGTGCTCGGCCGGCTGCTGGCCGATGAAGGCGATCTGGCCATCGCAATTCGCAACGGCGTCGACAGCGTGGTGCTGGGCGGCCCACCCGCCGCGCTGGCGCGGGCCCAGGCGGCGGCCGAGGCGGCAGGCGCGCACGCCACACGGTTGCGCGTGGCCGTGGCTTCGCACACGCCATCCATGCAGCCCGCGGCCGCCGCCTTCGCCGAGCACCTGGCCAGCCTGCCGCTGGCACGCCCGCACACGCCGCTGTTCAGCAACGTGGCCGACCGCATCGCCAGCGCTGCGCAGGCCCGCGAGGCACTGGCCGCGCAGATCGCCACGACGGTGCGCTGGGACGAGTGCATGGACAACCTGCAGGCGCGCGGTGTCGACCGCGTGCTGGAGCTCGGTGGCGGCCAGGCGCTGGCGCGGCTGTGGAACCGGCGCCACCCCGGCGTGCCGGCGCGCGCTGCCGACGAATTCCGCAGCAGGCCGGCCATCGCCGCATGGCTGACGCGGGTCTGAGCCCGCCACCTGACACCGCGCCGGCCTTGTGGTGCAATGCCCTTTTTGCGCCTGGAGTGCCCCGCCATGAACGCCCGTGTTCCCGCCAACGTGCTCGATGCCAGCGCCGCGCTGACCCATGCCACGCGCGCCTGGGACGATGACATCGTCCGCCAGCTGACCGACTACATCGCCATCCCCGCCAAGTCGCCGTCCTTCGACCCTGACTGGGCCCAGCACGGCTATTTGGACACCGTGTTGCGCAATGCTGCGGCCTGGGTCGAGGCGCAGAAGGTGCCGGGCCTGCAGCTCGAGATCGTGCGCCTGGAAGGCCGCACGCCGGTGCTGTTCTTCGAGATCCCGGCCAGCGGAACGACCGCGAAGCAGACCGTGCTGATGTACGGGCACCTGGACAAGCAGCCCGAGTTCAACGGCTGGCGCTCGGGCCTCGGCCCCTGGACGCCCAAGTACGAGGACGGCAAGCTCTACGGCCGCGGCGGTGCGGACGACGGCTACGCGGTCTACGCCAGCATCGCGGCCGTGCAGGCGCTCAAGGCCCAGAACGCGCCGCACCCGCGCATCGTGGGCCTGATCGAGACCTGCGAGGAAAGCGGCTCGCACGACCTCCTGCCCTACGTGGATGCATTGCGCGCGCGCCTGGGCGACGTGGCGCTCGTGGTCTGCCTGGACTCGGGCGCCGGCAACTACGACCAGCTCTGGCTCACGACCAGCCTGCGCGGCATGGCCAGCGGCGTGCTCAAGGTCGAGATCCTGACCGAGGGCGTGCACTCGGGCGACGCCTCGGGCCTGGTGCCTTCGAGCTTTCGCATCATGCGCCAGGTGCTGGACCGGCTGGAGGACAGCGCCACCGGCCGCCTGCTGCCGGCCAGCTTCCACTGCGAGGTGCCGGCCGAGCGGCTGGCCCAGGCGCAGGCCACGGCCGCCATCCTGGGCGACGAGATCTACAAGCGCTTTCCCTGGGCGCACTACGACTGCGGCGGCGCCGTGCAGACCGCGCTGCCCACCACCACCGACCCGGTCCAGGCGCTGCTCAACCGCACCTGGATGCCCACGCTGTCGGTGACGGGTGCCGAGGGCTTTCCGGAACTGCGCAACGCCGGCAACGTGCTGCGGCCCTACACCGCGTTCAAGCTTTCGCTGCGCCTGCCGCCGCTGGTCGATGCGTCCGCGGCTGTGCAGGAGCTCAAAGCCCTGCTCGAGGACAACGCGCCCTACCAGGCCCGCGTGACCTTCCAGGGCGAGGGCGGCGCGACCGGCTGGAACGCGCCGGCCACGGCGCCGTGGTTCGAGAACGCGCTGAATGCGGCCTCGCAGGCGCATTTCGGCGCGCCCTGCGGCTACATCGGCCAGGGCGGCACGATCCCGCTCATGAACATGCTGTCGGCAGGCTTTCCCACGGCGCAGATGATGGTCTGTGGGGTGTTGGGCCCCCGGAGCAACGCCCACGGGCCCAACGAGTTCCTGCATGTGCCCTACGCCAAGAAGCTCACGGCGGCGGTGGCGCAGGTGATCGCGGCCTTCCCGGCCGCATAAGCCGCTTCAGCGGCGCTGGCCGAAGGCTTCCAGCATCCCGAACAGACCTTCGTTGCCGCCGCCCTCGCCGCCTTGCGGCAGCTGGCCCTGCGGCGTCATCTGATCGACCAGGCCGGGCAGGATCTGCGAGAGCTGGCTGGCCAGTTCGCCGCCGCCCAGGCCCAGTTGCGCGCCGAGTTCGGAGAGCCGGTCCTGCCCGAACACCTGGCCGAGCTGGTCTGCGGACACCGGTCGGTTCTGGCCCGTGCCGATCCATGAGCCCAGCACGTCGCCCAGGCCGGCCTGGTTGAACTGCTCGACCAGGCCGCCCAACGGGCCGCCCTGGGCCTGGGCCGAGCGGCTCTGGCCGCCCATCAGCAGGCCCATGATGACCTGCAGCAGCTGAGGATTGCTGGCGAGTGCGCCGAGCAGGCCGCCCAGGCCGCCCTCGGCGTTCGTGCCGGACTGCGGGGAAGAAGACCGGCCGCCGTTCAGGACGGAACCGAGCACGGAATCGAGAAGGCCCATGGTTGCCTCGTTGGTGGAATGGAGCGCGCATTGTGTGGCCGCCGTTTGTATGCATGTGCAACAAATGACAGCCTGGCCAGCGCATGCGCCGGCCTGCTGTAGATGGCCTGTCTTTTGCATGTCGGCCTGGGCCGATCGGCGCGACGGCTTGACACAGGAGGCGCAATGCAGGCTTCGGAAGACATCAGTGCCCACATGCACCGCGTGCAGCTGGCCGAACGCGAACTGCGCGAGCTGGGCACCATCTGGCGCATGATCGAAGCGGCCGCTGCCATCAGCTGCCCTGTGGAGGTGGCGCCCATCCTGCCCACCCTGATCGCCACCCGAGAACGCTTCGAAGAGCTGCAAGGCCGGTTGATCCGCCAGATCGCCGAAGAGAACCGCGCTTCGCTGGGCGACGAGCTGCAGGCACAGGCCCAGTGCTCCATCGACATCCTGGTGCGCAACCTGTTCGAGCGCACGGCCGACGTGGGCTTCCTCGCCACCGACGATGTGGTGCGCGACTTTTGCGCGCTGGCGCCCGATGCCAGGGCCGCGGCCCATCCCGCCATGGTGGCCCGGCTGGCGGAGTACCAGGCCAAGTACACGGTGTACGACGACATCGTGCTGCTGGCGCCCGGCGGCGAGCTGCTGGCCCGCCTGGACGCTGACGCACCGCTGCCATCCAGTGCCGAACCGCTGCTCGCGCAGGCGCTGGCGGCACCCGCATACGTGGAGCGCTACGGCCTCAGCGACCTGCAGCCGAGCGGCCAGGCTGCGCTGCTGTACGCGCACCGGATCATGAGCAGGCACGGCGCGGTGCTGGGCGTGCTCGTGCTGCGCTTTCGGTTCGCCGACGAGATGCAGCAGATCTTCGCCAGCATGGTGGACAACCGCCAGGAAGTGGCCATCGTGCTGCTGGACGAGGAGCGGCGCGTGCTGGCCACCAACGACGAAGCGCATGTGCCGACCGGCGCACGGCTGGTGCCGGTGGCGCCGGACGGCGTGCGGCTGACCACCTTCGCCGGACGCGAGTATCTGGCCGTGTGCTCGACCAGCAGGGGCTACCAGGGCTACATGGGGCCGCCCTGGCGAGCCCAGGCCATGGTGTCCCTGCTGACCGCGTTTCGCCACACTGGCGGGGCCGATGCCGGCACGCCTTCGCAGGCCGTGGTGCCGGAGAACGCGCCTTCGTTGATGGCGATCCGACGGGATGCCGACGCGATCAACCGCGCGTTGCGCCGCGTGGTCTGGAACGGTCAGCTGATGGCCGGCCACCTGCATGGCGATGCGCTGCGGCTCAAGGCCGTGCTCACGCAGATCAACCAGGCCAGCCTGCGCACGCGCCGACGCGTGGACATGGCGCTGGACGAGCTGGCCCAGACGTCGCTGTGGCGCGCGCGCCGGCAGTCGCGCGAACTGGCGCGCCTGGCCGCCGACATCCTTGACCGCAATCTGTACGAACGCGCCAACGACTGCCGCTGGTGGGCCCTGTCGCCGGCTCTGCAACATGGACTGGCGGCGCCGGCGGGGGCAGCGTCGTGGGAAGCGCTGAGCACCGTACTGGACCACGTGAACAGCCTGTACACCGTCTACAGCCGGTTGGTCGTGTTCGATCCTTCGGGCCGCATCCGCGGCGCCTCGCATGCCGCAGAGCATCCCGAGCTGGCGCGGATGGAGGTTCCGAGCGCCTGGGTCTCCGCCGTGGGCACGCTGCGCGGCCACCAGCAGTACGCCGTGAGCGACTTTGCCGACACGCCGCTGCATGCCGAGGGCCCCACCTACACCTACCTGGCGGCCGTGCGGGCCCCGGGCCAGGGCAGCCTGCTGGGTGGCATCGCCATCGTGTTCCATGCAGCGCGTGAGTTCCAGGCCATCCTGCGCGACGTGCTGGGCGAGCGCAGCGGCTTCGCAGCCTTCGTCGACGCCGCGGGCCGTGCCATGGCCTTGAGCGAACGTGGGCTGCAACTCGGTGCCATCGCCGCGCTCGACGGCGACGGCCTGGTCGAAGTCGATGGCACCACCTATGCCTGCACCAGCCTGCGGGCCAGTGGCTACCGCGAGTTCAAGCGCAGCGATGGCTACCAGAACGGTATGCGGGCGCTGGTCGGCCTGCCGCTGGGCAAGCCGGAATCGCGCCGCGTGCAGCTGGGCGACCAGGACCTCGTGCTGGCGCCCGTGCCCGCCGCCGCAGTGCGCATGGTGGCGGTGTTCCAGGTGGGCCAGGGGCGGTACACGCTGCCGGTGCGGGCGCTGCTGGAAGCCGTGTCCAGCGAAGGCCTGGTCAGCACGCCGGAGCGCCGGGGCGCGGCCCTGGGCCTGCTGCAGGTCCGCGTGAACGGCGAGGCGCCGCTGGTGCCCGTGCTGTGCGCGCGCCGTCTGTTCGGCGTGGCGCAGCCGGCGCGTGAAGGCGACGGCGTGGTACTGGTGCTGCGCGATCCGGCGCAGCCCGCGCGCCCGGCTCTGGGACTGCGCGTGGACGATGTGCTGACCATGCTGGACGTGGCCGATGCGCAGATCCACGCGGTGCCGGACAGCTTTCAGCACCTGTCGCCGCGCGTGGACGGCTTACTGGATGTGCAGGCGAACGACCGCCATGGCAGCTCCAAGGTCCTGCTGCAGTCACTGGACCCGCAGGACCTGCTGGCACGCACGGCGGGGTGCTGAAGCACCCGCGCCGCTGCTGGCGCCGGCGCTTCAGCCTTGCAGCCAGGCGAGCGCGGCCAGCGGCGCCGTCTCGGCGCGCAGCACGCGCGGCCCCAGCGTCAGCGGGGTGAAGCCGGCGGCGATGGCGAGGGCTTCCTCCTCGGCCGTGAGGCCACCTTCCGGCCCGTTGAGCAGGGTGACGGCACCCACCGGCGCCAGCTGGCGCAGCGTGCGTCCACCGTCCCGTAGCGACAGCAGCAGCCGCTGGCCGGCGTCGGTCGCAGTTGGGCGCGCCAGCCAGTGCGCCAGTTCGGCCACCGGATGCACGGTCGGTACGCGGTTGCGCCCGCATTGCTCGCAGGCCGCCACGGCCACGGCCTGCCAGTGCGCGGCCTTCTTGGCCGCCCGCTCGCCCTGCAGGCGCAACACGCTGCGGGCCGACACGAGGGGCTGCACGCTGGCGGCGCCGAGTTCGGCGGCCTTTTCGACCAGCCAGTCCATGCGGTCGTTGGCCGGCATCACGACCGCGAGGTGCACGGGCTTGGGCATCTCCCGCTCGATGGCATGGTGGCGGCCCACGGCGACCTGCACGGCGCTGCGGCCCATCTGCGTGACGGTGGCCTCGAACTCACCGCCTTCGCCGTTGAACAAGGTCAATGCATCGCCAGGCTGCAGGCGCAGCACCTGCACGTGGCGCGCGGCGCCGGCGGGCAGGGCCAGCGACAGGCCGCTGGCCAGCCCACAGGCACAGTGGATGCGCGGCATGGCGGCCGGTTACATCCGGCCGTAGGCGAAGCCCGTGACGGGCTCGGTGCCTTCGATCTGGTCGACGAGGCGCAGCAGCGGCGCGAGCTCGCGGTAGCGCCCCGCCGTCGCGCGGATGTAGCCGATGAAGCGCGGCGTGTCCGCCAGGTACTGCGGCTTGCCGTCGCGCAGCGTGAGCCGCGCGAAGATGCCGGCCACCTTGAGGTGGCGCTGCAGGCCCATCCATTCCACCGCGCGGTAGAAGGCGCCGAAGTCGTCGCCCCAGCCTGATGCACTGCCCTCGCCCAGCAGGCCGGCCTTCCTCGCCTCCTGCCAGTAGCGCACGGTGATGTCGAGCACGAAGTCCTCGTCCCAGCTCAGGAAGGCATCGCGCATGAGGCTGGCGATGTCGTAAGTGATGGGACCATACAGCGCGTCCTGGAAGTCCAGGACGCCCAGGCGCGTGGCGTCGCCAGGCAGCAGCATGAGGTTGCGCGGCATGAAGTCGCGGTGCACGTAGACGCTGGGTGCGGCCAGGTTCACGGCCACGATGGCCGTGAAGGCCTGCTCCAGCGTGGCGCGCTGGGCGTCGTCCAGCACCACGCCGCGGTGCCGGGCCAGATACCAGTCGGGAAACAGCGCGAGTTCGCGGCGCAGCACGGATTCGTCGTACGCTGGCAGCACGTCCGGACGCGAGGCCAACTGCCAGGCGATCAGCGCGTCGATGGCCTGGCGGTAACGGCCCGCATTGGCGGCGGCGCTGGCCTGGTCCATGCCCTGCAGCATGGTCTGGGTGCCGAGGTCGGACAGCAGCAAAAAGCCGGCGGTCCGGTCCCATTCCTGCACCTCGGGCACGGTGAGGCCGGCCTCGCGCATCAGCGCGGCGATGCGCACGAAGGGCTCGCTGTTCTCATGCTCAGGCGGCGCGTCCATGACGATGCGGCTGCCGCCGCCGTCGGTCGCGATGCGCAGGTAGCGGCGAAAACTCGCGTCGGCCGAGGCTGGTTGCAGCGTGGCGGGGAGGAGGCGGTGGCGCGGCGCGATGGCGGCCAGCCAGCCATGGAACGCAGCTTCGCGCTGCAGGTCGGCCCAGGCCACGGCGGGTGCCGTCTGCGGGCCTGGAACGCCGGTTGGTTCGGTCTTCTGGCTCATGGATAATCGATTCTACAAACCGGCTTGCCGGCAAGCCCCGGGGCTGGTGGCGGCTTCAGGCCCGCCCCTTCGTCCAACGCTAGACTGCCCCGGATGCCCGGACCGTCCCTGACTTCTTCGATGCCTCCCGTCCCTACCGTCCTGCCCGAGCGTTCTCCTGTCGGTGGTTTCGCCCTGTGCCATGCGGCCGGCGCGGTGGCTGCGCTGGCGTTGCTGCTGGCTGCAGACGGCGCGCGTGCGCAGGCGGCCGCGGACACGGCGCCGCTGCAGCTCAAGCCCAGCGAGCGGCTGGCCGAACAGGTGCCGGCCGAACTGCGCGACCAGCTGCCGGCCTTCTTCTCCGGCCAGCGCACTTCGGGCAGGCCGAACCTGGAGACCGTGATCGAGGGTGACGCCATGATGCGGCGCGGCGACACCATGATCCAGGCCGACCGTCTCGAATACGACCAGGCCGCCGACCTGGCCAAGGCGCAGGGCAGCGTGCGCATCAACCGGGCGGGCGATGTCTACGAAGGCCCGGCGCTGGAACTCAAGGTCGACGCCTTCGAGGGCTTCTTCCAGAGTCCCCGCTACCAGCTGCTGCGTGCCGGTGCGCATGGGCAGGCCAGCCGCGCCGACTTCCTGGACGACAAGCATTCGGTGCTGCACGACGCCACCTACACCACCTGCAAGCGCCAGCCCGGCCCGAGCTGGCTGCCCGACTGGGTGCTGACGGCCACCACCATGAACCTGGACACCGAGCAGGACGTGGGCGAGGCCAAGGGCGGCGTGTTGCGCTTCATGGACGTGCCGGTGCTGGCGCTGCCCACCTTCACCTTCCCGCTCAGCGATGCGCGCAAGTCGGGCTTCCTGCCGCCCACGGTGGCGCTGGACAACCTCAACGGTGTCGAGCTGCTGGTCCCGTACTACTGGAACATCGCACCCAACCGCGATGCCACGCTCTATCCCTCGGTGATGAGCAAGCGCGGCGTCATGATGGGTGGCGAATTCCGCTACATGGAGCCGACTTACGCGGGCCAGCTGAGGCTGGACTACATGCCCAGCGACAAGCTGCGCGACCGCGACCGCTGGTCGTACGAGGCCAAGCATTCGGGCGTGATCCAGACCGGCATCAGGGGACTCGGCAACCTGGCCTTCTCGCTGGACGCCAACCGTGTCAGCGACAACGACTACTGGCGCGATTTTCCGAGCACCACGACATCGCTGACCGAGCGCCTGCGCACCAGCGACGCCAACCTGCGCTGGGCGCAGGGCGATTTCTCCGCTGGCCTGCGCGCACTCAAGTACCAGACGCTGCAGGACGTGAGCGCCCCCATCGTGCCGCCCTACGACCGGCTGCCGCAGATCACGGGCCGCTACGGCCGCTACGACGTGGGCGGTTTCGACTTCTCGGTCGACGCCGACTACACGCAGTTCTCGGCCGACCGCAGCTACACGAACCAGCCCAATGCCAAGCGCAGCTTCCTGCTGGGCCAGATCAGCCGGCCCTGGGTGCGGCCGGGCTGGTTCTTCACGCCCAAGCTGCAGCTGCATTCTGCGCACTACGAGTTCGACGGCCCGCTCGCCAACGGCACCAGCCTCAGCAGCGCCACG
Source organism: Variovorax boronicumulans (assembly GCF_007677875.1). GTDB lineage: Bacteria > Pseudomonadota > Gammaproteobacteria > Burkholderiales > Burkholderiaceae_C > Pseudorhodoferax > Pseudorhodoferax boronicumulans_A. The sequence goes on from NZ_VEDO01000029.1 coordinate 25,293, forward strand.
CGCTCGGTACCGACGTTCAGCATCGACAGCGGCCTGGTGTTCGAACGCGATGCGAACTTTTTCGGCCGGGCCTGGCGCCAGACGCTGGAGCCGCGCGCGTTCTACGTGAACACGCCGTACCGCGAGCAGAACAGCCTGCCCATCTACGACACCAGCGCAACCGACTTCAACTTCGCGACGATCTACAGCGAGAACGCCTTCACCGGCAACGACCGCATCTCCGACAGCAACGTGCTCACGCTGGGCGTGGACACGCGCTTCCTGCAGCCGGACACCGGTGCCCAGGTCGCGCGTTTCGGCGTGGCGCAGCGCCTGCGCTTCAAGGACCAACGCGTGTTCCTGCCGGGCGGCGCCGTCGTCGACGACCGCGTCAGCGACTTCCTGGCCGGCGCCTCGGTGAATTGGGATCCGCTGTGGTCGACCGACGCCACGGTCCAGTACAACCCCGACACGCGGCGCTCGGAGCGCTTCACGGTGTCCGGCAAGTACAGCCCCGGCAACTACCGCGTCGTCAGCACGGCCTACCGCATGCAGCGTGCCGGCAGCGGCCTGCCAGAAAGTGAACAGGTCGACGTCGGCTGGCAATGGCCGCTCAATGACCTGTGGGGGGACCGTGGCCAGGACCTGGGACCGGGCCGTGGCCTGGGCTCGGGCCGCTGGTACAGCGTGGGCCGGCTCGCCTACAGCCTGCAGGACCGCCAGTTCGTGGACTCCATCATGGGCCTCGAATACGACGGCGACTGCTGGATCGGCCGCATCGTGGTCGAGCGCATCCAGCGCTCCAACGCCGTGGCCAACAACAAGATCATGTTCCAGATCGAGTTCGTCGGTCTGGCGCGCCTGGGCTCCAGCCCGCTCAAGACCTTGCGCGACAACATTCCCCGCTACCAGTTCCTGCGCGAGCAGGTGACCACATCGAGCCGGTTCGGCTCCTACGAGTGATGCAACAGTCCAAGCGCCGCACGGCGCCCGCTACCTTCCTGACCGCGCTGGCGTTGGCCGCGGGCTGCTGGACCGCCATGCCCACCGCGGCGCAGGCCCAGGGCGCGGCGCGCGCGTCCGACTTCATCGTGGCCGTGGTCAATTCCGAGCCCATCACCAACCTGGAAGTGCAGCGCCGCGTCGCGCGCCTCAACATGCAACTGCGCCAGCAGGGCGGGCGCATGCCCTCCCAGGCGGAGCTGTCGCGCCAAGCGCTGGAAAGCCTCGTCGTCGAGCGGGCCCAGCTGCAGCAGGCGCGCGAGATGGGCTTGAAGGTGGACGAGGCCGCGGTCAACCTGGCCGAGCAGAACGTGGCGCGGCAGAACCAGATCGACGTGGCCGAACTGCGTCGCCGCATCGTCCAGGACGGCATGACGACCGCGCAGTTTCGCAACGACCTGCGCGACCAGATCCTGATGTCGCGCCTGCGCGACCGCGAGCTCGATTCCCGTGTGCGCGTGAGCGACGCCGAAGTCGAGCAGTACCTGCGCGAGCAGACGGACGCCGCCACACCCGCAGCGCCCACCGAGCTCAACCTGGCCCAGGTGCTGGTGGCCGTGCCCGAGAACGCCACGGCCGAGCAGGTCGCCGAGCGGCAGGCGCGCGCGCAGGAGGTGGAAAAACGCGCGCGTGCCGGCGAGGACTTCGCGGCGCTGGCGCGCAGTTTCTCCGACGCGCCCGACGCACGGGCCTCCGGCGGCGAGATGGGCCTGCGCAGCCCTGACCGCTATCCCGAGCTGTTCCTGCAGGCCACGGCCCAGCTGCCGGCGGGCGGCATCACGGCGCCGGTGCGCTCCGGCGCGGGCTTTCACATCCTGAAGGTGCTGGACAAACGCCAGGGCGGCCTGCTGCAGAGCATCACGCAGCAGCACGCGCGCCACATCCTGCTGCGCGTCGACGCCCAGCAGACTGAGGCCAATGCGCGCGAGCGGCTGGCCACCATGCGCCGGCGCATCGAGGCCGGCCAGGCCGACTTCGCCGCGCTGGCCCAGGCCAGCTCGCAGGACGGCAGCGCGGCGCAGGGCGGCGATCTTGGCTGGTCCAATCCGGGCCAGTTCGTGCCTGAATTCGAGGAGGTGCTCGATGCGCTGCGGCCGGGCGAGATCTCCGAGCCCATCGTCTCGCGCTTCGGCGTGCACCTGATCCAGTTGCTGGAGCGGCGCCAGTACCAGCTCAACCCGCGCGAGCAGCGCGAGGTGGCGCGCAACATGGTGCGTGAACGCAAGATGGACGAGGCCTACCGCAGCTGGCTGCAGGAACTGCGCGGCCGCGCCTACGTCGAGCTGCGCCAGGCTCCGCAGTGAAGCACATCGCGCGCAAGCGCTTCGGCCAGCACTTCCTGTCCGACACCGGCATCATCGACGCCATCGTGCGGGCGATCGCGCCGCAGCCGGGCGATCCCATGGTAGAGATCGGCCCGGGCCTGGCGGCGCTGACCCAGCCGCTGGTCGAGCGCGTGGGCCGGCTCACCGTCATCGAGCTCGATCGCGACCTGGCCCAGCGGCTGCGCGGCCATCCCCAGCTCACGGTGGTCGAGTCGGACGTGCTCAAGGTGGACTTCGCCGCGCTGGCCGCGACCGCCGGGCGAAAGTTGCGCGTGGTCGGCAACCTCCCTTACAACATCTCCACGCCCATCCTCTTCCATTTGCTGGCGCACGTGGCACATGTGCACGACCAGCACTTCATGCTGCAAAAGGAAGTCATCGACCGCATGGTCGCCACACCGGCGACGGCCGCCTACGGCCGGCTCAGCGTGATGCTGCAGTGGCGTTACGCGATGGAGGACGTGCTGTTCGTGCCGCCCGAGAGCTTCGATCCGCCGCCGAAGGTGGACAGCGCGGTGGTGCGCATGGAGCCGCTCGCGCAGCCGCCGGACGTGGATGTGGCGCTCCTCAGCGAACTCGTGCAGGTGGCCTTCAGCCAGCGCCGCAAGCTGCTGCGCCACAGCCTGGGCCGCTGGCTCGAGGCACGCCAGTTCAGCGGCAGCTTCGACCTGCAGCGCCGGGGTGAGGAAGTGCCCGTGGACGAGTACCTCGCCCTGGCGCAGGCGCTCCAATGAAAAACGCCCGTCGTTCGACGGGCGTTCTCTGTGGACGACGCGGTGGGTCTCAGGCCGCTGCCAGCCAGTAACCCGCGTTGAAGGGGCTGCTCATGCGCAGCGCCAGGGGCGAGACGTCGACCAGTTTGTCGGTGGGCATCTTCTCGCCCGATTCCGTCGTCGTGTCGGTGAGGGCGATGCCAGTGACGGCGTCGTCCTGCTGAGCCTCGTTCGCCCGTTCCGCTTGGCTGGTTTGTGCGGAACGGGCTACAGAAAAGAATAGAAACAGCGGAATGGGATCTTGCGGTCGCCCCAGTAGTCGGCGGCGTCGCGGAAGATGTCCAGCAGTTGCTCGCGCGCTTCCTTGTCGAACTTGGCGTTCGCGGGAATCTGTTCCAGCACGACGATGAAGCCGGGCTGCGGGCCGGACTTGTGCAGCGGGTCCGTCATGCAGTCGTACAGCGCGTCGAAGTTCTTGCCGAAGTGCGTCGGGAAGGTGAACTGCTGCGCGATCAGGTCCAGCACATCCTGCTTGCTCTGGGCGTTGGCCAGGTTGGCATAGAGGAAGTGGTGGCCCATGGACTGGGCGGCCTCTTGCAGGTCGGCAACGCGAAACGCCCGGATCGACTGGACGATGTTGGTTCGCACGGTACGCAGAGGCTGGTCCAGCTCCGCTTTAACGTTGGTCATCAAAATACCTCGGTCTCACAAAAACAAGAATCGCCCGCCCTTCACGGCGCGATCTTGCGAAAACTCGCATAGTGGTCGCTGGTGTAGTAGCAACCATCCGGTGTCGTCGCACGCATGCCCCCGCAGACGATGCGGCGCGCACCCCGGCTGCGCGCACCCTCCCTGGCCACCGTGTACTCACGGTAGTAACCACGCTTCGCCTCGGGCAACTGGCGCTCCCGGTTGAAGAACACGGTGCCATCCTTCTCGTACGGAAATGGCCCGCCTTGCAGGATCCGCTGGTAGGTCGCCTGGCCCTCTCGCGGCAGGGCGTCCAGCGCCACCGTGCCGTCAGCGGACGAGGTTCGCGCCTGCACCGAAACAGTGCAGGCTGCAAGCGCCACCGCCAGCAGGCCGCGCCAAAGCGAACGGCTGGAGGTAAGACGGATCGTGGACAACATGGAAAGAAGCTGGGCGCACAGACCGCACGGCACAGATGCACTGATTGGTGCGCGGGCTCCGGGTTAACCCCCGGATCGAAGCGCGCTAGTGTGCACTAAGGCCCCCGGAAAGGCAAGGCCCATGCCCAAAAAACAGGCACGGGCCGCAAGGGCTTGGCGTTGCACCAAGTTAGTGCTTTCTCGGCCTGAGAAGGTCAGCGCTGCGCGTTCGCATCGGCCACAGTCAAGGCCGTCATGTTGACGATGCGGCGCACGGTGGCGCTTGCCGTCAGGATGTGCACCGGTTTGGCCGCACCTAGCAGCACCGGGCCGATGGCGATGTTGCCGCCGGCTGCCGTTTTGAGCAGGTTGTAGGAAATGTTGGCCGCGTCGATGTTGGGCAGCACCAACAGGTTGGCGTCACCGGCCAGCGTGGAGTGCGGCATGATGCCCGCGCGCTGCTTGCCGTCCAGCGCGACGTCGCCATGCATTTCGCCGTCGACCTCGAGCCACGGTGCCTGCGTGCGCAGCAGTTCCAGCGTGCGGCGCATCTTGACGGCGCTCGGATGCTGGCTGGTGCCGAAGTTGGAGTGCGACAGCAGCGCGGCCTTGGGCTTGAGGCCAAAGCGCATCATCTCCTCGGCCGCCATGGTCGTGATCTCCGCGAGTTCCTCGGCCGTGGGGTCGTAGTTCACATGCGTGTCGACCAGGAATACCTGGCGGCCCGGCAGCATCAGGCCGTTCATGCAGGCGTAGATCGGCACGTCCTGCGGCGTGCTGGCGCAGCCGCCCGGGCGCTTGCCGATCACCTGGTCGATGTAGTGCAGGTGGTTGTGCGTCGTGCCCCAGGTGCCGCAGATCAGCCCGTCGACCTCGCCCTTGTGCACCAGCATCGCGCCGATCAGCGTCAGGCGCCGGCGCATCTCGATCTTGGCAACCTGCTGCGTCACGCCCTGGCGTTCCGTCATGCGGTGGTAGGTCTGCCAGAAGTCGCGATAGCGGTGGTCCTGCTCGACGTTGACGATGTCGTAGTCCAGTTCCTCGCGCAGGCGCAAGCCGAACTTCTGGATGCGCTGGGCGATGATGGCGGGCCGGCCGATCAGCGTGGGCCGGGCAATGCCCTCGTCCACCACGATCTGCGCCGCGCGCAGCACACGCTCCTCTTCACCTTCCGAATAGGCCACGCGCTTCTTGGCGGCATTCTTGGCCGCCGTGAAGATCGGCTTCATGGTCGTGCCCGAGGCATAGACGAAGCTCTGCAGCCGGTCGCGGTAGGCGTCCATGTCCTGGATCGGCCGCAGCGCCACGCCGCCGTCGGCCGCCGCCTGGGCCACGGCCGGCGCGATCTTCATCATCAGGCGCGGGTCGAAGGGCTTGGGGATCAGGTACTCGGGGCCGAAGCTCAGCTTTTCGCCCACGTAGGCCGCCGCCACCACCTCGCTCTGCTCGGCCTGGGCCAGGTCGGCGATGGCGTGGACCGCGGCGATCTCCATCTCGTCGGTGATGGTGGTCGCGCCGCAGTCCAGCGCGCCACGGAAGATGTAGGGGAAGCACAGGACGTTGTTGACCTGGTTCGGGTAGTCCGTCCGGCCCGTGGCCATGACCACATCGTCGCGCACCGAGCGCGCGTCTTCGGGCGTGATCTCGGGATTCGGGTTGGCCAGCGCGAAGATCACGGGCCTGGGCGCCATCTTGGCGACCATGGCGGGCTTGAGCACGCCGCCGGCGGACAGGCCCAGGAACACGTCGGCGCCGTCCATCACCTCGTTCAGCGTGCGCAGCTCCGTGGGCTGCGCGAATTGGGCCTTGTCCTCGTCCATGAGCTCGGTGCGACCCTTGTAGACCACGCCGGCCAGGTCGGTCACCCACACGTTCTCGCGCTTCAGGCCGACCTTGAGCAGCAGGTTCAGGCAGGCCAGCGCCGCCGCGCCCGCGCCCGAGGCCACGAGCTTGACCTCGGCGATGTTCTTGCCAACGACCTTGAGGCCGTTCAGCATGGCCGCAGCCACCGTGATGGCGGTGCCGTGCTGGTCGTCGTGGAACACCGGGATCTTCATGCGCTTGCGCAGCTCGCGCTCGACGAAGAAGCAGTCGGGCGCCTTGATGTCTTCCAGGTTGATCGCGCCGAAGGTGGGCTCCAGCGCTGCGATCACGTCGACGAGCTTTTGCGGATCCTTCTCGTCGATCTCGATGTCGAACACGTCCACACCGGCGAACTTCTTGAACAGCACGCCCTTGCCTTCCATGACCGGCTTGGAGGCTAGCGGGCCGATGTCGCCCAGGCCCAGGACGGCCGTGCCGTTGGAGATCACGGCGACGAGGTTGCCCCGGGCGGTGTACCTGAAGGCGGCGTTGGGGTCCTTGACGATCTCCTCGCACGGGGCGGCGACGCCGGGCGAGTACGCCAGCGCCAGGTCGCGCTGGTTGGTGAGCTGCTTGGTCGGGGCCACTGAGATCTTGCCGGGCGTCGGGACCTCGTGGTACTCGAGCGCTGCGCGGCGCAGCTCGGCGCGTTTGTCTTCGGTGCTCACCGGATTCGAAGGGGTTGCCATGCTGGCGTCTCCTCTGCGGCGGGCTGTGCGGACCTCTGTTGCCCGGCAGATCCCGCCTGACGTGTTCAAGGGGAGCGCGATTGTAGACCTCGCAAAAAGGCCCACGAATGGCATGCAAGGGTCACGCAGTTGTGACTTTTCGGAAGCGAATCAGGCGCCAGATTCCGCGGGAAAACCCGCTGGTTGGCACCCTCGCCGATGCCAACAATCCGATTGTCCGACAAACACTAACCGAATTGTGCGGTGACGAGGAGACCCGGTTTGACTGGAAGCACCCATGCGCCGCGTCGCGGGGCCGACGCAGCGTCTGACACCCAGCGCCGTGCGCCGGCCCGGCAGCACGAGGATGCTTCCATGTTCAGCCGGCTGCAGTTGGCGCCGGCCTACAAGCAGGTGTCGACCGAGATCGAGCGCTCCATCCTGTCGGGCCAGCTGCGCCCCGGCATGCCGTTGCCCACCGAGCAAAGCCTGGCCGAGCGCTTCGGCGTGCACCGCTCCACCGTGCGCGAGGCGATCCGCCAGGTCGAACAGGAAGGGCTGGTGCAGCGCCGCGAGGGCCGTCGGCTGTTCGTCGCGCTGCCCGGGCTGTACGACCTGGCGCCGCGCGCGGCGCGGTTGCTCATGCTGCAGCAGACCACGTTCGCCGAGCTCTGGCAGGTGGCGGTGACGCTGGAGCCGCTGGCCTCGCAACTCGCCGCACAGAATGCCGAGCCGGCCGACCTGGACGAGCTCGCGCGCAACACCGAGCTCACGGCTGCGCTGCAGGCCGAGGGCCGGAGCACGCTGGAGGACGACCAGCGCCTGGTCGAACTCGATGTGGAGTTCCACGCTCTGGTGGGTCGGGCCAGCCGCAACCGGCCGCTCATGCTGGCGCGCGAGCCCATCAGCCTGCTCTACAACCCCACGCTGCTGCAGATCCACCAGCGGCTGCCGCAGTCCAAGGCGCGCAACCTGGCCGCGCACCGCGGCATCCTGGATGCGCTGCAGCGCCGTGACGGCCTCGCTGCAGCGGAGTGGACGCGCAAGCACATGGTCGATTTCAAGAAGGGCTTCGAGATGACCGGCCTGGACATGGCCGCGCCCATCGCCGCACCGCCTTAACCGATCCCCGTTCCCGTTCCATCACCACAAGAGGAGACAAGCATGCAACGCAAGAAGATGGTCCCGCGCGCCGCCCGCCTGGCCGGCCTGTTCGCGCTCACGGCCCTGGCCGCCGCGGCCCAGGCCCAGGAGACGTTCAAGATCGGCGTCGTCAGCTTCCTTTCCGGCCAGGCGGCCGAGAGCTTCGGCATCCCGGCCGTCAACGGGGCCAAGGTGCTGGTCGAGGCCTTCAACAAGGGCGAGGCCCCGGCGCCCTACAACAAGGCCGGCATCGGGGGCATGAAGATCGAAGCCGTCTACGTGGATGAGAACGGCGGCGCGACCAAGCAGGTGCAGGAGCTGCGCAACCTGTACGACCGCGAGAAGGTCGATGCCGTGGTCGGCTACGTGAGTTCGGGCGACTGCCTGGCCGTGGCGCCGGTGGCCGAGGAGCTCAAGAAGTTCCTGATCCTGTACGACTGCGGCACGCCGCGCGTGTTCGAGGACGCCAAGTACAACTACGTCTTCCGCACCGCCTCGCACGGCACCATGGACAACGTCGCGCTGGCCCGCTATCTCAAGGCGCGCAACATCAAGGCCGAAAGTTACAACCTCATCAACCAGGACTACGCCTGGGGCCACGACTCGCGCGCGGACTTCAAGGCCGCCATGGCGCAGCTGTACCCGCAGGCCAAGGTCGGCGAAGACCTGCTGCCCAAGTTCGGTGCCGGGCAGTACGGCACCGAGATCTCGGCGCTGACCTCCAAGCGCGCCGACATCACGCACTCCAGCCTGTGGGGGGGTGACCTGCAGGCCTTCGTGCTCCAGGCCGGCCCGCGCGGCCTGTTCAAGCGCTCGCAGGTCGTGCTGTCGGCGGCCGACCATGTGCTCACACCGCTGGGCGACAAAATGCCCGATGGCACCATCCTCGGCGCGCGCGGCGCCTACGGCCTGCTCGCGCCCAAGAGCCCGCTCAACGACTGGTGGTGGAGCCTGTACGAGAAGGGCTACAACACCTACCCGGCCCAGGCGCCCTACCGGATGGCCCAGGCGCTGATGGGCCTCAAGCTGGCGGCCGAGAAGGCCATGGCCGCCAACGGCGGCAAGAAGCCCACTCCCGAGCAACTGGCCGCTGCGCTGAAGGGCAGCGAGTGGGACGCGCCCGGCGGTCGCATCCGCATGACGCTGGGCGATGGCCACCAGGCCACGCAGCCCACGGCCATCGGCAAGACGCGCTTCGACGCCGGCAAGAAGATGGTCGTGCTGGAAGACATCCAGCGCTTTCCGGCCGAGTGCGTGAACCCGCCGGCCGGCGTGAAGTCCGAGGACTGGATCAAGGGCGGCATGGCCGGCGCCAAGTGTGAGTGATCGGCGGCGCTAGCCGCAGACGTCCCCGGCCAGTCCAGCGCGGCTGGCCGGAGCCCGCCTCCTTTTCACCGGACTGGCCATGACCACCGCCATCACCATCCTCGTCGACGGCCTGAGCTACGCCTCCTGGCTGTTCATCGTCGCGCTCGGGCTCACGCTCGTGTTCGGCGTGCTCAAGATCCTCAACATCGCGCACGGCAGCTTCTACGCGCTGGGTGCCTACGCGGCCGCCAGCTTCGTCGGCTGGTTCGCCACGCTCAAGCTGGCGCCCGAATGGTCGCTGGTCGCCATGCTGTTCGCGGCGGTAGCCGTGGCCGCGCTGGTCGCGCCGCTGACCGAGCGCGGCCTGCTGCGCTTCTTCTACGGCCGCGACGAGGTGCTGCTGGTGCTCGTCACCTACGCGCTGTTCCTGATGCTGGAGGACATCACCAAGCTGATCTGGGGCGCCAATCCCTACTACGTGTCCGAGTCCTACGCCATGTTCGGCAACATCGAGATCGGCGAGCAGATCTACGTGGGCTACGACTTCATGCTCATGCTGCTGGCGGCCGTGGTCGGCGTGGCGGTCTGGTGGGGCCTGAACCGCACGCGCCAGGGCAAGATCGTGCTGGCCGTGATCCACAGCGAGGAGGTGGCCTCCAGCATGGGCGTCAACGTCTCGCGCGTGTACATGCTGGCCTTCGCGGTCGGCATCTTCCTGGCCTGCATCGGCGGTGCCTTCACGGCGCCTTTGATCTCCGTGCAGCCCGGCATCTCGGTGGGCGTGATCATCGTCTCGTTCGCCGTGGTCATCATCGGCGGCCTGGGCAGCATCGAGGGCGCGGCCATCGGCGCGCTGATCGTCGGCCTCGCCCGCGCTGCCGCCGTGCACCTGGCGCCCCAGGTCGAGCTGTTTGCGATCTACGTGGTGATGGCGCTGGTGCTGGTTTTCCGGCCCGAAGGGCTCTTTCAACGCATTCAGGCGAGGAAGATCTGATGAAGACCGCATCCCTCTCCATCTCCGTCGCCGCCCGCCCGGCCGCCGGCCCGCGTGGCCGCACCGTGCTGTGGGGCGGCCTGGCACTGCTGGCGGCGCTGGTCGGCGTCGGCGCCTTCCTGCCGCGCTGGCTGGTGTTTCTGCTGACCATGGCAGCCTCGCACGGCCTGGTCTCGCTGGGCATCGTGCTGCTGATGCGCAGCGGTGTGGTGTCCTTCGGCCAGGGCCTGGTGTTCGCGGTCGGCGGCTACGCCGGCGCGCTGTGCTTCAACCACCTGGGCATCACCGACGCACTCGTGCTGACGCTGCTCGGCGGCCTGGCGGCCATGCTGGTGGCCCTGCCCTTCGCGCCGCTCCTGGCGCGCTACCGCGGCATCTTCTTCGCAATGCTGACGCTGGCGCTGTCCATGGTCTGCTACGGCGTGCTGGTCAAGACCAACAGCCTGGGCGGCTCGGACGGCTTCAACATGGGCCGGCCCACCTTGCTGGGGCAAAGCCTGTCGGACGAGCGCGTGGCCTACGCGCTGTACGCGGTCACCATCGCGGTGTCCGGGGTGCTCGCGCTGCTGGCCCGCGTGTACTTCGACTCCACGCGCGGTCTGATTGCCCAGGCCGTGCGCGAGAACGAGTTGCGCGTGGAGTACCTGGGCGGCTCGGTGCGCCAGGCCGTGGCGCTGAACTTCGGCATGGCCGCCTTCGCGGGCGGCTGCGGCGGCGCGCTGACGGTGATGTCGCTGGGCCACATCGATCCCAACTTCAGCTACTGGACCACCTCGGGCGAGTTCGTGTTCGTCGCCATCTTGGCCGGTTCGCACAGCGTGCTGGCGGTGTTCGTGGCGTCCACGCTGCTGGAAGTGGTGCGCTCCTTCTCCAACCTGTACTTTCCCAACACCTGGCAGCTCTCGCTGGGCCTGTTCCTGCTGCTGATGATCCGCTTCCTGCCGGGCGGCATCGGCTCACTCTGGACGAAGAAGCAATGAGCGACGACATCCTGTTGCGCGCCCGCGCCATCGAAAAGCGCTTCGGCGCCGTGGTCGCGGCCAGCGCCATCAGCATCGACATCGCCGCCGGCCAGCGCGTGAGCCTGATCGGCAGCAACGGCGCGGGCAAGACCACCTTTGTGAACATGGTGACGGGTTACCTCAAGCCCGACACGGGCAGCATCGAGCTGGGCGGGCGCGACATCACGCGGCTGGAACCGCGCGCAATCACACACCTTGGCGTGGCCCGCTCGTTCCAGATCCCCCAGTTGTTCGCCGAACTCACGGTGCTGGAGAACATGCTCGTGGCGACGGCCTGCCATGGCCGGCGCCTGTCGTTCTGGCAGTCCGCACGCGGCGACGAAGCCGTGGCGCGCGCCGACGCGCTGCTGCAGCGCTTCACGCTGGCCGAGCACCGCGACCGCCGCGTGGCCGAACTGCCGGGCGGCGTGCGCAAGCTGCTGGACATCGCGATGGCGCTGACCGGCCAGCCGCGCCTCCTGCTGCTCGACGAGCCCACCAGCGGCGTGGCCGCCGAGGAGAAGTTCCCGATGATGGACATCATCATGACCGCGCTGGGCCAGGAGGCCATGACCGTGCTGTTCGTGGAGCACGACATGGACATCGTGGAGCGCTACGCCGACCGCGTGGTGGCCTTCTACGCGGGCCGCATCATCGCGGACGACGCGCCGGCCGTGGCCCTGGCCGCCGACGACGTGCGCCGCTACGTCACGGGCACCTTGCACTAGGAGAAGGCCATGCTCACCGTCGAATCCGTCCACGTGTCCATCGGTTCGGTGCAGGTGCTGCGCAGCCTGCGCCTGGCCGTTCCGCAGCAGTCCATGGTCGGTCTGATCGGCCGCAACGGCGCCGGCAAGACCACGCTGCTGCGCACGGTCATGGGCCACCTCACTCCCACGCAGGGCCGCATCATGTTCGAGGGGCAGGACCTGGCCACGGTGCCGCGCCATGCGCGCGCGGCCCTGGGCATCGGCTACATGCCCGAGGACCGCGGCCTGGTGCCCGAGCTCAGCGTGGAGGAGAACATCCTCGTGCCGCTGTGGGCCACGGGCGCGCGCAACCAGCGCGAGCGGCTGGACTTCATCTACGGCGTGCTGCCCGAACTTGCGCAGATGCGGGAGCGGCGCGCGCTGCTGCTCTCGGGGGGCCAGCAGAAGCTCGTTGCGCTGGCGCGTGCGCTGGGCGTGGGCACCCGGCTGCTGCTGCTCGACGAACCCTTCGAGGGCGTGGCGCCGGCGCTGTCGATGCGCCTGGGCGAGGTGATCGCGGGGCTGCGCGGCGGGTCGCTGTCGGTGCTGATCGCGCAGTCGGACCTCAACCATTCGCGCAAGCTCGTGGACGCGGAGGTGGTGATCGAGCGTGGCGCCAATGTGGCGGCGGAGGCGGCAGCATGACGACGTGGCACACCATCGAACTCCCGCCCATGCGGGAAGAGCCCGCCTACGGCGACCGCGTGGTGCGCTGCTTCGTGGAACGCCCGCCCAGCATGCATGCGCTGCTGGAGCGCGCCGTGGCCGCGCACCCCGACCAGGACGCCGTGGTGCATCACGGCCAGCGCTGGAGCTACAGCGCACTTGACGCCGAGGTCGCGCGCATCGCGGGCGGCCTGGCTGCGCACGGCGTGCAGGCCGGCGAGCGCGTCGTGCTGTTCATGGGCAATCGCCCCGAATTCATGTCCGTGCTGTTCGCGGTGCAGCGCCTGGGCGCCATCGCCGTGCCCATCGGCGAGCGCGAGCAGCGACCGGGCCTGGCCTACATGCTGCAGCAGTGCGGCGCCTGCGCCATCGTGTTCGACCAGGCGCTGGCCGAGCGCATCCCCTCGGCCGACGAGGTGCCTGCCCTGCGGCTGCGCCTGGTCGTGGGCGATGCGCCTGGCTCCCTGCCGCTGGCGGGTCTGCGCGGCGACATGCGAGCCGCCGCACCCGTCCGCGAGCAGGACACTGCCCTGCTCCTCTACACCTCGGGCACCACGGGCCGACCCAAGGGCGCCATGCTCACGCACCTCAACGTCGCGCACTCGGTGCGCCACTACGAGCTGTGCATGGGACTGCGTCCGGGCGACCGCTCGGCGCTGGCCGTGCCGGCCAGCCATGTCACCGGGCTGATCGCCATCATCGCGGCCATGGTCCACATCGGCGGCGCGGTCGTGATGCTGTCCGAGTTCAAGGCCCCGACGTTCCTGCAACTGCTGGAGACCGAGCGCGTGACGCACACGCTGATGGTGCCGGCCATGTACCAGCTGTGCCTGCTGCAACCGGCCTTCGACCGTGCGCGGCTGGCCAGCTGGCGCATCGGCGGCTACGGCGGCGCCCCCATGCCGGTCTCGGCCATCGACGCCATGGCCGAGCGTCTGCCCGGCCTCACACTGATCAACGCCTATGGCGCGACCGAGACCACCTCGCCCACGACCATGATGCCGGCCGGCCTCACGCGCACGCACGCCGACAGCGTGGGCATCCCGCTGCCCTGCGCCCATGTGCGCGTGGTGGACGACGAGGGCCGCGAGTTGCCGCGCGGCGAGAGCGGCGAACTCTGGATCGGCGGCCCGATGGTGGTACCCGGCTACTGGGACAACCCCGAGGCCACGGCCGCCAACTTCACCAAGGGGTACTGGCATTCGGGCGACCTCGGCAGCATCGATGCCGACGGTTTCGTGCGCCTGTTCGACCGCAAGAAGGACATGCTCAACCGTGGCGGCTTCAAGATCTACTCGGTGGAGGTCGAGCATTGTCTGGTGGCCCTGCCCGGCGTGGTCGAGGCCGCCATCGTCGGGCGGCCCTGCCCCGTGCTCGGCGAGCGCGTGCACGCCTTTCTGTACGCGCCCGATCTTGCGCGCGACGATGAGGCCGTGCGCGCCCATTGCCGCGCCCGTCTGACCGACTACAAGGTGCCCGAGACCATCACCTGGTCCGACACCCCGCTGCCGCGCAATGCGGGCGGCAAGCTGCTCAAGCGGATCCTGCGGGAACAGCTCTCCTGAGCGCGAGGCGCTGCCAGGCCTTCTCGTGGAAGAAGAACGCGACCGCCTGAACGGTCGGCTCCAGCAGGCTCAGCGTGAGCGACATGAGCAGGTTGCCGGTGACCGCATAGGCCACGGCGGCCGCCACCAGGATGTGCATCACGTAGTAGCTACCGGTTTTTTTCAGGGTCGGGAGATTGTTGCGGGCGAAGGCGGCCATGGTGGAGTCCTGCGGAAAAAAACGACGATGCGGGGATGGTAGATGCGAGCGATTCGCAATGCCAATCGGTTTCGCCTAAAACGCCCATAGCGAGACCGCCAGGAAAACCAGGAAGCGCAGGGGCAGGCGCATCGGCAACCCGGATACTCCGCTTGCGGCCCGCATGGGCCATGGACCTCTCAAGGATCGACCCCAATGCCATCCCTTCCGCTGCTCTGGTCCGATGCCATTGGCTGGACCAGCGCCCATCTCGTCGTGCCGGTGCTCGCGGCGCTCGACATCGCTGCTGCGGCAGGCGATCCCCGCGAGATCGCGGAGTCGCTGCTGATCGCGGCCATCCAGTTGTTGCTGATCGCAGGCGTGATGCGCCCGCTGGAAAGTCTGTGGCCGGCCGAACACTGGGAGGACCGGCGCCTTACCACGGTCGATCGGCACTACACGCTGCTGATGCTGCTGGGCCTGTTTCCATTGTTCAGCTTTCTGGTGCTGATGCCGTTCGCGCACCTGCTCGGTGGCGGGCCAGCCGCGAGCGAGCCGACCGGGCTGCGCGCGTGGTTTCCGTGGTTCGCCGCGCACCCGTTTGCGATGTTCTTCGTCTACTACGTGGTGTATGACCTCGTGTACTACTGGATGCACCGGGCACAACACGCCATTCCCTGGTGGTGGGCATTGCACAGCATGCACCACAGCCAGCGCCAGATGAGCTGCTGGAGCAACGACAGAGGCAGCTACCTGGACGGCGTGCTGCAATCCTTCATCCTGGCGGGCGTTGGACTGGCCATGGGCGTGGACGCTTCGCAATTCGCGCTGCTGGTGCTGCTGAGCGAGCTGATCCAGAACCTTTCCCATGCCAACGTCCGGCTTCAACTCGGCGTGGTCGGCCGCATCGGGGAGCGCTGGCTGGTCGGTCCGCGTTTTCACCGGCTGCACCACATGCGCCGCGACCCCGAACGGCCGACCCTGCACAACTGCAATTTCGGGCAGGTGTTTTCGGTATGGGACCAAGTGTTCGGCACTGCGCTGTACGGGGCCGCGGTGCGGCCCACCGGCGTGAGCGATCCCGTGGTCGATGCCGACAACGAACGCGGCCTCGTGGCCATGCAGTGGCACGTGCTCAAGCGGTTCTGGGGCGCCGTGCGCAGGCCTGCGGGCTGGCGGCTGGGCGACGTTTCTTTTGGCGGCCCCGGTTATGCGCCGATGCGGGACGACGCCGGCGGTCCACCCCATGCTTAGCCCCTCTCTTTGCTTTCAAGCAGGTGCGCACGACCTCTGACAGTCGGCAGGCCAGAGCAGGTGCCATTCGCTCGAAGGCGGTCATGGCCAGGAAAACCCCGACGCGCGCGGGCCGGCGGGCACACGACCATGGCGCTCCGACCGTTCCTGCGATTGCGCCATGCCCCACACCGTCCATCCTTCCCGCCGCCAGCTGCTCGCGCTCGGCGCTGCCTTGCCCTGGGCCGCCCAGGCCCAGGCCACTTGGCCCAGCAAGCCGCTGCGCCTGGTCGTGCCGTTCGCGCCGGGCGGCAGCTCGGAGATCGTGGCCCGCTCGGTCGCGGGCGAGATGGCCAAGACCATCGGCCAGAACGTGTTCGTGGACAACAAGCCCGGCGCGGCCGGCAACATCGCGATGCAGGAAGTCGCCGCCAGCGAGGATGGCCACACGCTGATCCTGGGCCACATCGGCACGCTGGCCGTGAACCCCTACATCTTCAGCAAGCTGCCCTACGACGCCGAGCGCGACTTCTTGCCCGTCACGCTGCTGTCCAAGGTGCCCAGCTTGTATGTGGTCCACCCCGACCTGCCGGTCAAGGACCTGAAGGAGTTCGTCGCCTACGCCAAGGGCAAGCCGGGCCAGCTCAACTACGGCTCGGCCGGCAACGGCAGCGCCGGGCACCTGGCCTTCGAATACCTCAAGATGGTGAGCGGCACCTTCGTCGTGCACGTGCCCTACCGCGGCACCGGGCCCATGCTGACCGATCTGATGTCGGGCCGGCTGCAGGCGGCCTCGGTCGGCGCCCCTGCGCTCTTGCCCTTCATCAAGGCCGGCCGGCTGCGCTGCATCGCCACGGGCACGACCGAGCGGCTGCCGCAGCTGCCCGACGTGCCCACCGTAGCGGCCCAGGGCTACCCGGGCTTCGAGATGACGCAGTGGTATGGCCTGCTGGCGCCGGCCAGGTGGCCGCGTGCCAACGTGGCCAAGCTGGAAGCGGAAGCCGTCCGCGCGGCCAAGGGCAGCATCGTCAAGGACAAGCTCTCGGCCGACACCGCGCTGGCCGTGGGCAGCAGCGCGGCCGAGTTCGGTGCCTTCATCCACGCCGAGCAGGCGCGCTGGAAACCGGTGATTGCGCGGGCGCAGATCAAGCCCGAGGGGGCATAGCCAGGGCGCTGTGCGAACATGCGCCCCCCATGGACACGCCCCTTCTGGAGATCGCCGGCGCCAGCGCCACCATCACCCTGCGCCGCCCCGAGCAGGCCAACCGGCTGGAGCCCGTGGACCTGGAGGTGCTGGCCGCCCACATCGCCAGCGTCAACGCCCGGCCCGAGGTGCTGGTGCTGCGCCTGGCGTCCACGGGCCGCTACTTCTGCAGCGGTTTCGACATCGGCCAGATGGATGCGCAGAAGCCCCAGGCCTTCGAGGAACTGGCCAACGCACTCGAAGACGCGCGCCCCGTCACGCTCGCGCTGCTGCAGGGCGGCGTCTACGGCGGCGCGACCGACCTTGCGCTGGCCTGCGACTTCCGGCTCGGCGTGCAGGGCATCGACATGTTCATGCCGGCTGCGCGGCTGGGCCTGCACTTCTACCCGCGCGGGCTGGAGCGCTATGTGAGCCGGCTCGGCCTGGACCAGGCCAAGCGCCTCTTCCTGACCGCCGAGCGCATCGGTGCCGAGGAGATGCGCGCGATCGGCTTCCTGACCCAGCTCGTCGCGCCCGAGGGCTTGGCGGCAGAGGCCGATGCGCTGACACAGCGGCTGACCGCCATGGCGCCGCTGGCCCTGCTGGGCATGAAGAAGCACCTGAACCGCATCGCGCGCGGCACGCTGGACGGCGACGCGTTGCAGCAGGACATCGCGAGCGCCGCGCATTCGGCCGACCTGCAGGAAGGCCGCGCCGCCTGGGCCGCCAAGCGCGCGCCGCGCTTCACGGGCGCCTGAACCGCATGGTCGCGCAGCCGGGCTTCACCCAGCACACCATCTCCATCGTGCACGTGCACCGCGTGCTGCTCGGTGCGCGCCGGCGTGGCGTCGACGTGGAGCGCCTGCTCGCGCGCGCCGGCATCTCGCCAGCGTTGCTGGGTTCGCCGCTCTCGCGCGTGAGCCAGGACCGGTACGCACAGCTGCTGGCCGGCCTGCGCCACACGCTGCGTGACGAGCTCTGGGGCCTGTGCCCCACGCCGCTGCCGCTGGGCAGTTTCACGCAGGGCTGCCGGCTCATGCTGGGCGGCCGCACGCTGGGCGGTGCGGTGGGACTGGGCCTGCGCCACTACCGCCTGCTGCTGCGCGACCTGGTGCCGCGGCTGACCGTACAGGACGGCTTGGCCCACCTCTCGGTGGCGCCGCGCGTGCCGGTGGATCTCGCGCTGGCTTACGCGCAGCGCACCTTCATCTTCTTCACGTATGGCCTGGCCTCCTGGCTCGTGGCGCGGCGCCTGCCGCTCTTAGGCCTGGAATACCCGGCCGTGGTGGCGGCCGAGTTCCCTGACGCCGGCGAGGTGATGCGCGCCCCCGTGCGCGGCACGCCGGGCGGCGCCGGCTGGTATGTGGACGCGCGCTGGCTTGAACTGCCCGTGGTGCAGACCGAGGAGTCGCTGGCCGAATTCCTGCAGCACGCGCCGGCCAACCTGCTGGTGCGCTACCGCGAATCGTCCAGCACCACCGAGCGCATCCGCCGCATCCTGCGCGGCCACCTGGCCGGCGAGATGCCTTCGCTCGAAGACATCGGCCGCGAACTGGCCATGACGCCGCAGACCCTGCGACGCCGGCTGCGCGAGGAAGGCCAGGGCTACCGCGGCATCAAGGAGAACCTGCGCCGCGACGCCGCCATCGAGTACCTCGCCCGGCCCGAACTCACGCTGCCCGAGATCGCCGAGCGTCTGGGTTTCTCGGAATCGAGCACCTTCCAGCGCGCCTTCAAGCAATGGACCGGCGTGGCGCCGGGCGAGTACCGGCAGGCGCACATCACTCGAGCCTGATGCCCAGCTCGGCCACCAGGCGGGCATAGAGCGGCCCGTCGCGCCGCACCACCTCGGCGAAGGCCTGCGGCGTGCTGGCCACGCGCTGCTGGCCGATCTACTCGAGGCGGCCGGCGATCTCGGCGCCGTTCACGGCCGTGCGGATGTCGACCGAGATTTTCTCGACCAGCGGCATGGGCGTGCCACGCGGCGCGAAGATGCCGAACCAGCCCAGCCAGTCGAAGTTCTTGTAGCCCAGCTCGGTGAAGGTCGGCGCCTCCGGCGCCAGCGCCACGCGCTGCGGCCCCGTGGCCGCCAGGATGCGGAAGCCCCCGCCCGCCACATGTTCGCGCGCCGTGCCCAGGTCCAGGAAGGCGGCCGACAGGTGGCCGCCCAGCAGGTCGTTGAGCATGGGCATGGCGCCCTTGCAGGGCGCGTGCGCCATGTCCAGCTGGGCCTACTGCGCGAGCGAGGCCGCCAGCAGGTGGGCGCTGGTGCCGATGCCGTAGCTGCCATAGCTGTGCTTGCCGGGCTGGCCGCGCACGAGTGCCACGAACTCGGCCACCGTGGTCGCGGGCAGCTTGCGCGAGACCACCAGCAGGTTGGCGCTGGTGGACAGCTGCGTGACCGGCACGAAGTCCTTGAGCGGGTCGTAGGGCAGCCTGGGCATCAGCGAGGCGTTCTGCAGCAGCGCGGTAATGGTCAGCATCAGCGTGTGGCCGTCGCCGGGCGACTTGGCCACGAAGTCGGCGCCGATGGTGCCGCTCGCGCCCGGTTTGTTCTCCACGATCACGGGCTGGCCCCAGCTGGTCTGCAGCTGCGTGGCGATCATGCGGGCCAGGATGTCGTTGGTGCCGCCCGGGGTGGAGAACGTGTTGACGATCTATCCGGGGTCGCGCAAGTACCTTTGCGGGATGGGATGCAAGACGCAGCGCGCCGCCGATAGTCCTGCTATTGGCAAGCGCTGCAACGCGGCAGACCGCCCGCAAAGGCACTTGCCCGAAGGGTTGAGGCGAAATCGGGCGATTTCTTCGCCCGAACGCTGCATGGGCAGAAGCCCATGCGGCGCGCCCGGGCTGTGAACTCATCCCGATTGCGCCTCAACGCGACCCCGGATAGATCGTCGACACGTTCTGCGGCACGACGATCTTCACGGGCCGCTGCGGGAAGCCGTCGGCCAGGGCCGGCCAGGCCAGCGGTGCGGTGGTGGCCAGCAACAGGCGGCCCAGGTCTCTGCGTTGCATGCTTGTCTCCTGGTGGCCGGGCATGGTCGCAAGCGGCGGGCGGTGCTCCCATGGCCGTTCCGCTCAGCCCGCATGGCGCAATCGGCCAATCGCTGCCTGCTTTGGTCGAACGCGCCATCGCCTTTGGCCGAAGCCGCCATGGAGCGCGGCGCCCCGCGCGGCGCATGCTCCGGCCCCCATGCTGGATTTCTATTTCGACTTCTTCTCGCCCTACGGCTACTTCGGCTCCACGCGCATCGAGGCGCTGGCCGCGCGCCACGGCCGCCAGGTGCGCTGGCACGCCTTCCACATGCGCAGCGTCATGAAGGACGTGCTGGGCCTGGCCCAGCCGCTCACGGCGCTGCCGCTCAAGGGCGACTACATCCGCAAGGACATCCGCCGCGTCGCGCGCTGGCTGGATGTGCCCTACGCGCCCGGCGACACGGCGGCGTTTGCCAACGTGGCGGCCGATCGGGCGTTCTGGCTGATCCACGACGTGGATGCGGAGGCGGCCAAGCGCTTCGCGGCGGAGGTGTTCCGCCGCCACCACGCGCTCGGCGATTCGCCGCGCGATGAGGAGGCGCTGATGGCCATCGCGGTCGCCACGCAATCCGATGTGGTGGACCTGCCCACGCTGCTGCAGGGCCAGGCCTGCAAGGACCGGCTGCGCCAGGCCACCGAGGCCGCGATGGCGGCCGGCGTCTGGGGCGCGCCGACCTTCGTCGTCGACGGCGAAGTCTTCTGGGGCGTGGACCGCATGCCCATGCTCGAACACTGGCTGCAACACAAGGAATGGTGATGGCGCGGAACTCTCACAAGCCCGAGCCGAAGGCCCCGCTGCGCGGCATCCGCGTGGTCGACCTCTCGACCATGCTGGCCGGCCCGCTGGCCGTCAGCATGCTGGCCGACCAGGGCGCCGACGTGGTCAAGGTCGAGGCGCCCGAGGGCGACACCAGCCGGCGCATCGGCCCGGCCAAGGGCGACCTGTCGGCCATGTTCATCGCGGCCAACCGCGGCAAGCGCTGCATCACGCTGGACCTCAAGGCCGAGGCCGGCCGCGAGGTGCTGCGCCAGCTGCTGCGCAGCGCGGACGTGCTGGTGGACAACATGCGGCCGCAGGCACTGGCACGGCTGGGCTTCGGCCGCGCCGCACTGGAGGAACTCAACCCCGGCCTCGTGCACGCCTCCATCACCGGCTTCGGCCCGGACGGCCCCTACGCCGAAGGCCGCGCCTACGACGCCGTGATCCAGGCCCTGTCGGGCATGTGCGCAGTGCACGCCCAGCCGGCCGGCGGCGACCCGCTGCTGGTCACCACCACGCTGTGCGACAAGCTCACCGCGCTGACGGCAGCGCAAGCCATCTCGTCTGCGCTGCTCGCGCGCGAACGCGGTGCCGGCGGCCAGCACGTGCAGATCTCCATGCTCGACGCGGCCGTGGCCTTCCAGTGGCCCGACGCCATGTACAACCATGTGTTCCTCGACGATGCGCCACCGCCCGCGCCCGAATTCGGCATCAGCCACCGGCCCTGGAAGACGCGCGACGGCGCGCTGACCACCAACACGCCGCAGCGCAGCGAACTGGTCGGCCTGGTCACGGCCCTGGGCCGGCCCGAGCTGGCAGACGATCCACGCTTCTCCAGCGTGCCGGCGCTGCAGCGCCACGGCCAGGCGCTGCGCGACGAACTCGGCCCGGTGCTGGCCGACCTGTCCACCGACGAGGCCGTGCGCCGGCTCATGGCCCACGGCGTGCCCGTGGGCCGCGTGAACAGCCGCGCCGAGCTGCTGCGCGACCCGCAGGTCGTGCACAACGCGAGCCTGTGCGAGGTGCCGAACGGCGACGCCGGCCGCGTGCGCCTGCCGGCCGGTGCGGCGCGCTTCGGCGACGCAGCGCCGCGTGCACCCGGTGCCGGCGCGCACCGCGGCCAGCACACGCGCGAACTGCTGGCCGAACTTGGCTACGACGCCGCGGCCATCGCGGCGCTGGCCGCCGCAGGCGCCGTGCGCTGACTCACTTCATCACCAGCTTGGGCACCAGTTCCTTGCAGAAGGCGCGGTCGCGGTCGATCGTCTGCTGGAACGCGGCCGCGTCGGCATAGGCGAAGCCCAGTTCGGCGCGCGCCAGCGTCTCGCGGAAGCCTGCGTCCTCGCCCACCCTCCTGGCCACGTCGGCCAGGACGTCGACCACGGGCTGCGGCGTGGTCTTGGTCCCGGCCAGGCCACGCCAGACCGCCACCGACACATCGACACCGCGCTCCTTCAGCGCTGGCGCGTTCGCGAACACGCCGCCCACGCGCCGGTGGGCCACCACGGCCGGCGTCATGGCGTTGACCGCCACGTTGCGCGTGGCGGTCTCCTTGTCCAGGCCCTTGGTCATGGCGATCAGGGCGGCCTTGAAGGCGCTGTAGGCGGCAGCGTTGGGGTTGCCGTCCTTGCCCCCGATGGAGGCGATGCTGACGATGCGGTCGTGGTCGCGCTCCACCATGCCCCGGACGATGGCGCGGTTGACCTGGAAGGCGCCGTGCGGGTTCACTGGCACACCAAGACCGGCCGATCGCGGGCCTGCGGTGGCGCCGCCTGATCGTTCAGGCCAATCGAAAGCATGCAAACGGCCATCGCCAGCGCGCGCCGCGCTGCCTAGACTGCGCCGCCATGACGAACGACACCGCACCTTCCCGCGCACCGCTGGCCGGCGTCCGCGTGCTCGACCTCACGCGCCTGCTGCCCGGCCCCGTCTGCACGCTGCACCTGGCCGACCTCGGCGCCGATGTGGTCAAGATCGAGGACACCGGAGCGGGCGACTACGCCGCGCCGCCGCTGCGCGCGCTGGTCCACCGCAACAAGCGCGCGCTGCGGCTGGACCTGAAGCAGCCCGCCGGCGTGGAGGCGCTCAAGGCGCTCGCGCGCACGGCCGACGTGCTGGTCGAGGGCTTTCGTCCCGGCGTGATGGACCGCCTGGGTGTGGGCTATGCCGCGCTGGCCGCCATCAACCCCAAGCTGGTGTTCTGCAGCATCACGGGCTACGGCCAGAACGGCCCGATGCGCGACGCGCCCGGCCACGACCTCAACTACTGCGCGCTGGCCGGTGTCAGCGAGCAGATCGGCCAGGCCGGCGAGCCCGCGCTGTCCAACCTGCCGATCGCCGACCTCATGGGCGGCGCGCTGACCTCGGCCATGGGCCTGCTGGCCGCGCTGTTCGACGCGGGCCGCACGGGCCGTGGCCGGCATGTGGACATCGCCATGGCCGACGCTGCGCTGGCCCACAACCTCGTGGCCATGGTCACGCTGAACGGCCATGGCACGACCAAGCCGGCGGGTACCGACAAGCTGTCGGGCGCCCTGCCCTGCTACAGCCTGTACAAGACGCGCGACGGGCGCCATCTGGCCGTGGGTGCGCTGGAGCGCAAGTTCTGGGACGGCTTTTGCGAAACCATCGCCCGGCCCGACCTCAAGGTCCGGCATCTGCCGGCCAGCCCGGCCGAGGCCCAGGCCGTGCGCGCCGATGTCGCCGAACTCATTGCGTCGAAGCCGCTCGCGCACTGGCAGGAGGTTTTCGCCGACAACGACTGCTGCGTGACGCCCGTGCTGCGGCTGGACGAGTCGCTGCAGGACCCGCAGTTCCGCGCGCGCCGCATGGTGCTGGACGCGCCCGGCGGCGCCGCGCTGGCCAGTCCCGTGCAGATGAGCGGCCACGCTTTCGAGGTGCGGCGGCCTGCGCCCCATCCCGGCGAGCACAGCGACGAGCTGCTGATGGAGGCCGGCTATACGGCCGAGCAGCTGGCAGCCCTGCGCGCGAGCGGTGCTGTCGCCTGAGCGCCACGCGCGCAAGAGGCGCGCCGGTGGGCTGGGGACAAAGGCGGCCCTTTCGGGCGGCTGATTGCCCGCTCCGTGACCGCCAACGCTCCGCGTGCCAGACATAGCATCGCCATCGGCCAGGTCGAGCGCATCCTGCTCGGCGCACGCGGCCTCTGCTGCCCGGCGCGTTCGCGCAGACCTGCCGCCTGCTGGTGGGCTGCCGCACGCTGGGCGAGACGCTCCATATCGGTCTGCGCCAGGGCCGCTTGCTGATCGACGACTTCACGCCGCGGTTGCAGCGGCAGGGCGACCTGGCCGGCGTCAGCGTGGCACCGCGCCGGCCCAGCGATCCCGTGCTGGCCTTCGCGTAGCGCATGTTCTGCTTCCTACATACCCGCGTCCTGGGTGGTCGGCCGGCGCATTCCGCTGCTGAGCGTGAACCATCCGGCGAGCACGCCAGGGCTGGTCAGCGAGGCAGCGCTGGTGTTCCAGGCGCCGGTCCTTCACGTGCGATGCGCCCATGGCCTGGTACTTCGGCGCTGGCTGCCTCGATCTGCCCTTGGTGCAGCACGCGCGAAGCCTGCGCGCCTTCTTGCGCCAGGCCCCGTCCAGCCTGCACGTGAAGTACCGCGACCATGCCAGCCTGGCCGAGCGCATCTGCCGCATGCTGCGGCACCAGCTGGCGACCGGACTGCCTTCGCTGACCCAGGTCGCGCGCCAGCTTGAACCCACGCCGCAGACGCTGCGGCGCCGGCTGGCTGCGCGAGGAAGATCTCCCCGTTCTCCGCGCGACCGAGGACGACCTGCGCCGCGACTTGGTCGTGGAATACTTTGCGCGCAGCGAGATGGCGCTGCAGAGATCGCCGGCCTGCTCGGCTTCTCCGAGGCCAGTACCTTCCATCGCGCCTTCAAGCACTGGGCCGGCATGCCGCCTGGGGGCCGACCAGCAGGCGCAGCGGCGCGTCCATTGATGATCACTCCAACCGGATGTTCGCGTCCCTGATGATGCCGGCGTAAAGCGCCGCGTCGTCGCGCACCGCATTGGCGAGCTCTGCCGTCGGCATGCCGTCTGGTGTCATGCCCAGCCTCGATGCGCTGCACCACATCGATCAGGCGCCGGATGGGGTTGCTCTCCTCTGCGAACTTGGTGGCAATGGCTGCGGGCACCTTGGCCCGCATGTACAAGAACGAACCAGCTGATCGGCTGGACGAGTGGTAGCCGAGTTCGGCGAAGGTCGGGACACCGGGCAGCGGGGTTGCTTGCTTCCGGTCACGACCAGAACCCGCAATCGTCTTCAAATGCGGGCGTGCCGTCGCCATGTCGTTGAAGGTCGATGACAGCTGGTTGCAGCGCAGTTTTGTGCTGGCGATCTGCGCCAGCGGATGCAGGTCGGCCATCACGTTGTAGGGAAGATTGGGCATCAGCGGCGGGACCTGCACGATGGCCTCGTGCACCATCAGCACGGCATCACTGTCCGGTAGCGCCTTGGTCACCATGTCGTTGCCGATGGCGCAGGAGGCGCCTGGCGCGTCTTCCACGCTCGCGGTCCAGTTCCGGGCCGTCTGCAGATGGCTGGCCATCATCCGAGCCAGTGTGTCAGTGGCGCGTCCGCAGGATGAGGCACGACGATGCGAATGATCTGGTGCGGGTAGTTGCCGGGCCCTTGCGCGAAGGCGTGCGGCGCGCTGATCGCTGGGCCGGCGCCAAAGAGGCCCCCGTGATCTGGCGGCGGGAAATCTGCGGATTGTGGCCCTCGCTCTTGTCTCGTGGCCGAAGAGGCTGGCGCCCGGCGCCGCCAGTCTGGGCCACGTGGATTTGGCCCGCATTGGCCGCACGCCGCGCGGCCGTTGGCAAAAGTGACAGCGTGGCGCATCCAAGGGGAATCCCCGGCGTCGGTCAGGCGTAGCGTGCGCGCCGACCTCATGCCTCAGAAATTTTTAACGGCACTGTTGCAGAGCTGCCGAGATGTGTTGTATAGTCGAGGGCTCCGCTGATCACTGCTCCCAATGCAGCAATGAACAAACCGAGCGCAACAAGTTCGGCAAGTCTAAAAAGCGAAAAAAAAGTTGACCGGTCTTTAAAAAACGTGTCATAATCTAGGGCTTCGCTGATCGCAGCGAGC
>NZ_VEDO01000002.1 GCF_007677875.1 Variovorax boronicumulans
CCTTGGCTCTTGCTCACTGAGCCTGTTTGGCGGAGTCAAGATGGACTTCGCCGGACGCTTACGCAAGCAGTGCATAGCGAACTGCCGAGCGTTGAGTTCATTCTGGTCGAGGGTCTCAGCGGCATGCTGGCTGACCAACTGGCGGCCGCCGAGTAGGCATGGCGAATTTGTTCGACCCCGAACCGCGCCGGGGGTTCAACCGTCTGCCGCTGGTGCAGCAACAGTTGCACTTCGTCTCGGCTGAACCGGCGCTGCTTCGCAGCCATGCCAAGGCGCGAGGCATATGGTTGGCAGACGTCTTTCGACGGCCGTTAATCCTGCCGCCGCAGCCGAATGGCATTCGCATGATGGTGGAGCGGGAACTGTTTCAGGCGGTTTTCACGCTTCGTGTGTCGCTGACATCAAGGGTCTGCAGACCAAGCTGGCTGGTGTGCAGGCTTGGCTGACTCCGTGATGATGGCTGTAAATGCCCAGCCTGCGGCGAGCAACTTACGTCTCTGTGCTGCCTATCGTGGTCCCGGCAATCCAGCGCTGCGCGAGTCTTTTCCAACCGGAGAACTTCTTGCAAATAGCGCCTGCGGTGCGTGTACGCGATTTGGCGCTGCAGACGGTCGCATCGCTGCTCGATCCGGCACTTGGTAGGCGCTCGTGCTGTGGCCTAAGCAGTGTCTGCTGCCGGATGAGAATCCCCGATGCCATCCCTTGCATTACAGAAGTAAAAGGCGGCTGTATGTATTATTGATTATCGCTCTAATATATCGTTTGCGCATTCGATAACTGTCACTTGGCTGGGGGAAATAATTTTGCAGATGCCGAGGCTTCATGATCTATTGGGCATCAGGGAATATGATAATTTGTCTGCCAAACTTGATTTTGAAAATCCAATACTTCGGATGTGAAGATTTAGGCTTGCCAGCGTATACGCCAGAGAATTTGGCACGTAGGCTATATTCGAAAGAACAGGTAATCTCCGTTTCGATAGGCAAGCTGCACGTCGCAACTTAAAATCGCATTCTCCTGTTCTTCGGTAATTAGGTTTGACGGAATTTTTATCATGCCGCGATTCACGAATCCAACCGCGGCAGCAGCGCGAAGCCCGGCGGTGGAGCTTTCGCAGAGTTTCGGAAGTGGTTGCCTAAGCTCCTCATCGGAAGGCACTTGCCCGCTACGTCTAATTGAGACACCTAAGTGCGCAGCAAGTACACTGGCACGAATGCCTTTAATTTGCTGTCGGCAGTCCTCAGCGACAAAATTTCCTACATCCAAAGTCTTCATTTCTGCGCGCACACTCTTGGTGACAGTGGTGACGATTTTTCGAATATTTGCAGAGGAGAATCGAGGAAAGCCTTTGTCGTCTGGAATTTTATTGTCAGACTGACCAGATTGTAGTTTGGAATAATCTGGAAGGAGTGCGATCATCTGCGTCCCTCGCCAGATCATTCGATGAAAATCGTTCGGGGTTCCTGAACGATTGCGCACCAACTCTACAACGCCCTCGCCGCGGCCTTGTTTAACATTTCGAGCCTGGACTTGGCCCGCAAGCACAGGCATAGTTGAATCATGTTCATGCTCGCCTTCGCCTAAGATAAAACGATTGTGTTCGTTGACCCGAACGGATGTTTGAAAGCTGGCGTATGAAATCCAGCTGCGACTGTTAATGACATGAACCATCGCAGCGCCGATTCCTCCTTGCTCAATCTCGACAAACTTATCGCCCATCCCAATCATTCTCTCGTTATGAGCGCGGAAACTGACGGAAGGGTCTCTGGGACATGGTGCTTGCACATCATCGAAATCGTATCCGCTAGTTGACGACAGCGTAGCCTCCATGCGGTCAATGTCTGACTTCTGAAGTTCAACAAGCAAATATCTCAATCTCATCTGAAAATGCATCAGGAACGCATTGATGAAATCCTCTTTGCCGTGATTTGATCCAGAGAGATTGTGGATATTATACCGATCAAAGTCTAGCAGCATTCTGGCGAGCGTAAGGTCGCCATAAAAGAAATTTGAAATAAACTGAAGATAGAAGTCGGTGTCAAGAATGGCTACGCATCGTAGGCGGTCAAGCAATAGGAGGCGCCAATTCTTTACCAGCCAATATCCAGTCAGATAGCCGTCGTTGTCGTCGATCAATGATCCACTTAGCAGCGTCTCTCGGCGTGCGACAGTGCTGCCGTTCATGCGGGCTTTGAAAAGAAGGAAACTCAACCTGGCAACGTTTCCTTCACTTTGCGCAATGTGCGCGGGCACACTTTTGCTGAATAGCGATAAAGCATCGGAGAGAGGTGGACTGATAGAAGCCCGGGAGTCTCCGGGCTCAGCATCGAATTCGGCATATAATGCGATCCCTTCGGCGATTGGACGCATCACTTCAGTAACTATGTCATATCGGATCAAAGCTTCAGCAAGATGGTCGTCACGCACGTCACTTTTCGGGTCGCTGATTTGAGTTCGAACCGCCTCAAAGAAACATGCACTAAGCGCCTGCCCGACTGGCATGCTAAAGCAGTAGTGATGCGTCGATTCATGTAGGGTCGCGGGCAAGCACTGGATTGGAAATGCCCCTGGATAGAAAAAGACTTCTGCGCAATCTCTGGTCAGCTTTGTGCCCGCGACCACAGTCGCGTTCCCGACAAGTTCGACGAAACTTGCCGAGTCGCTACCTGGAGAGAAATGTAGGCTCATTCCAGCATCGCCAAGTCGCTTGGCTTCACACTCAGCGCACTGGCAATCTGCTTGATTGCTTGATCGGATAGCGCCTCTCTGTCATTCGTTGCGACTTCGATAGCGACGTTGGCAGTTGTGCCGTCGGGGCGCACGACCTGAATTGATAGCCGAATATTTGTGGTTCGCTGTTTACGGCCAAAATAAATTAGTGCGGCGGTTAGAGCTTTCGCGCTGAGGATTACAGCGACAGTGAGCAAGGTCAAATCGCCATAGGCGTCATCGGGGCGCTCGGAGACCATAGTCTTAGAACTCGGCCCTAGTTCCCGCTGAAGCTCCGGAGCATCTAAACCACTGAGATTCAGAAAGCGAATTTCATACGGCTTCGTAGTCATTTGGAATTCCTCAAAGTTCTAGGCAGTTCCCATTTGGCCATTTACGGTAATTCAAGCATTGCCGCCTTGACCTCAAGGCTCATTTCTCCCGCATATTTAGCAGTGCAGACGCTGTTGAGTGCTATCTGAAAGGGCAAGCTACCGGCGAGCATGTCACATGCAATTATTTCGTCGCGTCCTATGCTGAAGTCAAGACTAGACAATCAGCTTCGCTGTCACCGATTGATGGTCGGTGATGCGTTTCGCGCTCGCATCATCAATTCAGGGGATGTGGTCAGGGCTACTGTGGATTCGACTTGTTGGTGATTGCGACTCGCGGGGCAGGGGTCGTATGGTTATGCGGGGGGAAGTGCAATGAGTTTGTTGCTATCCCTGACGGCGCGAGCGCTTTCGTAGCGGCCGGCCCTCGGGCGTCTGTAGACGGCAGATGACTGCAGACCGTCAACCGCGCAGGGCTGACAGCCGATACACCCGCGTCTCTGTTCCGCTGAACAGGGCCGCCTTCTCTGCAGGCGAGGCCCCGGCGGTGATCTTCTTGAACGCGTTCCACAGCGTGGCCCATCGCATTCCCTGCTTCTCGACCGGAAAGTTGCTTTCGAACATGGCGCGGTCAGCCCCGAAGCCGTCGATGCAAGTCTCGATGATCGGCCGCCAGAGCCGGCCGACATCATCCGATGTGGGCGGCGCGGACTCGGCGCCGTAGTCGAATGCGGCCATGGACCGCAAGGCGATGTACATCGAAAGCCTTTTCGGGAATGGACTAGCGAAGCTGCGAGGTGAGCACCAGGGGGAGGGGAGCCATAACACGTGGAAGTACGGACCCACGGTGCTCGGCGCATGGGTTTAAAGATCGTGGTTCGGAGTGCGGGTTGGCAGTCATGCCCTTCGCCACACGCTCCCATGCGCCCTAACCGTCCCGCGGTACCCCAAAAAAATGGAGCCCGCATAAGGCGGGCTCTCGAGGTTTTCAGTCTTGGCCAATCCGCTTTGATTGAACCGGTCGGCCACGCAACCACGTTGTGCGTCGGCGCTGTAGCGCGAGCATCGAGGCTCTTTCTGGTGTCATCGGCGCAGTGTGGCGAGCTACCTGTTGCATCAAATCAGCGCGGGCCCGCACCTGAAATGCGAGCATGTCTACGGCCATGGTGTTTCCTTCTGAGATGCAGGGCACGTTGCCTGCAGTCTGTATAGCGCGTTACACCAGCGATGAAGCTGAACGCCGGCTCACGTGCCGACGGCCATCTTGTCGAGCACTGCGAGGCCTGCGGCTTCGTTGGGTGCGCAGAACCAGGTCTGCGGCCAGCTCTCAGTTGCTTTGTCATCGTATTCGGTGCCGCGGTACTGCCGGAACCCGCCGCGCATTCGTACCAAGCTGACCTTGTGCATGTGCATGAGCTGCTTGCTCAGCTCTGGCAACGCAAGCAGCCCAGCGTGCCAGTGGGGGTGGTTGCCCCAATCCATGCAGATGATGCCGCCGGTAGCTGGCTGCATCGCAGCGACTTCAGCTGCCGCGAGCTTCACACCTCGGTCGCGCATGCGAAACACCACGCACCGGTATGCGGCTTTCGACCTAGCTTCAACGTCTGCCTTCGTGCCGGGCGCATAGTTGCCGATGCGGTACCAGCCCGAACCGTGCTCAAACCACGGGGCAATGTCGCTCACGTTTTGGCCCTGCGGCAGGTGGCGGTCCGATCAGTTTGCAGGCGCGGCTGGGACCATGTCAGGAAGCGATGGGGCACCGGATTTCAGAGCTGGCTGGCTAGTTGGCTGGATGAAATACCAGTATAAATTGACTGCACCAAGTCGCAGATGCAATCCTGTGGTGAACGAGCGCTGCGCGACGCAAGCTGGAGGGCCCATGACCGACATCGAAGCGAATACGCGCCGCCTGGCGGCAGAGATGGGCGCAGAGCAGGGACGCCACCCAGTCGATGGGCGCGACCTGGTCGGCCTGGCTGCCGGTTGGCTCGCAAACAGATGCGCACATGCTGCAGATGCAGGCGGTCTCTTGGCCGAGATGACCTTCGCGCTGGCGGATTCGATGGAAGGCTGGGGCAGCATCAGTCAGCAGCGGTTTACCGGCGCGCTGGCGAAGCTATGCGCCGAAATCGCCGCACAGCACCCTGCAAGACCTGGCGACGCAGTCCGAGATGCATTTCTGTGGACTGGCTGGTGCCACGATGGAATTCACGGCAGTGGGACGCTCTTGCACGTGCGCATCAACGGGCAGGGTGTGCCCGAACGAGAGCAGCGGCGGACACTGGAAGCGGCATTCGGGCGTGTCCTGCTGCGTGAGCTCGTGACACCCGAGGCGGTCAATGAGGCCTACAAGGCGGCGAGGTCGGTTGGCCAGGAGACCTACTGGGCCCGGCAATGGGCAACTTCGAAAGGCCGAGCCATGGCTGAGGTGTTTCCCAATGGCCTGCCACCGAAGACACAGTTGCGGACCGTCTTCAGCTACAGCCCATGGTAGGTCCGACAGCATGAGGGTTGGTGTTGCCCCGCATCAGCGTCGGCACTACCAGCCGGTTACGCCCCATCAGCCAGTTGTGTTCGACGTGCCGCGTTCTGGAAGTCTCGCAGCGGATCGCTGACCTCCGGCGAACCGTCGCGGCCGACCAAGAAGTCTTCCAAAAGCGCGCCAGCATCGACCGCCGCTCGGAGCCAACGCGGCCGCGGCCCACGGCCGCTCCAGGAATCGCCCGTCGCCGCATTTCGGTAGCGAGCCTCCAGGTGTTGAGCGATGGCTTCTCCGCGCAGTGGCAAGTCGAATTTGGGTGGGCGCAGCACCGTTGACGTTGGCGCCGCACGGCGATGCGCCGCCTCGACATCCATCGTGATCGTCGTGGCGCTCAGTTGGTACTCGACAGCCAGCTCGGCGATGCGTCTTCGGGCGTCTTCTCGCTCTTTCAACCAGGTGGCGTGCAGGAGTTGATCGACTTCGGCCAACTCCGATTTCAGTTCTCTCAAAGATGTCATCGTGGAAACAGCGCGGTGTTCAGCCCCATTTTCCCCGGCCTGCAGCAAGCCTGTCCGTGAACGACTTGCTCAGTAGCGCGGGGATGGCCGAAGAACGGCATGCGGTCGCTGCTGGTCCGCTTGGCAAAGAGGCATGCCTCGCTATACTGGTGTTTCGTACAGCACATGTCCAAACAATGCCACCGCCCGAATCCGGGAGGGATGGCGGAGCTTTGTCTTCGTCCAGCCTCCTGCCGCCCAAACAGAACGCGTGTTCCATCGCGGACGAGTCGCTGCCTCGCGAGGTTGAGGCAATGCTTTGGCGCGGCGACCAGCTTGGGGGGCATGCCCTGGCAGTGCAATCCAGCGGGTTCCCCGAATTGGACGCTGCACTCCCCGGCGGCGGGTGGCCGTGCGGTGCGTTGTCCGAAGTGCTGGTCAGCCAGTTCTCCGTCGTGGAGTTTCGTCTCCTGTCGGGTGTCCTCGGAACACTGACCCGCGCTGGGCGACCCGTTGCGCTGGTCGGCCCATCGCTTGAACCTTACGCCCCCGGCCTGCGCCATGACGGTGTCGACGAGCGGCACCTGGTCTGGATCGACGTCGACGCGCCACGGGATCGCCTGTGGTCGACGGAACAACTTGTGAAAGGTGGCGGCTTCGGCGCGATCCTCGCTTGGCTGCCTCTGGTTCGGTCGGAGCAGATTCGGCGCTTGCAGGTACTCGCCGGGAGGTGCAAAGGCCTGGTCTTCCTGTGCCGGCCCGAAGTCGCTGCTCGTGATTCCTCGGCCGCCCCACTGCGCGTGCGCGCACGTGCCCAGACGGACTGGCAGATCGCGGTCGAGGTTTTGAAGCGTAAGGGCACGCCGCTCGATGCCTCGATTCTTTTGCCGTCGATGCCAGGTGGTCTCGGCTCCATCATGACGCCGAGGTTGCGCTACCCAAGCCGTCTCGTCTCCCGGAAACCTCGCGATGTTGTGGTCAGCTCTACTGCTGCCGCCGAGCACGGACGACTCGAAGCCGCCAAGTCCTGAAGACCTCCGGGCCGTGGCAGTGTGGGCGTTGCAGTTCACGCCCAGGGTTGCCGTATTGGAAGACGCGGTGGTGATGGAAGCCGAGGCGAGCGTCCGACTCTTCGGAGGAAAGAGGTCATTACGCGACCGTGTCGTGTCGGAAGCGGCGCAGCTTGGTGTGCAGAAGGTCGCATGGGCCACAACCAGTCTGGCCGCGCTCGCGCTCGCCCGCTGCAACATCGAGAACGGCTTCAAGCGGGCGTTGCACGACTTGCTCGACGCACTGCCGATGGAAAGCATCAGCGCCGTGCGGCCCCACACGACGACCCTTGCGCAAGCGGGTTGTAGGACCTTGGGTGATGTCAGGGCCTTGCCTCGTGCAGGCTTGGCGCGCCGATTCGGCAAGGAGCTGCGCCAGGCACTGGATAGGGCCTATGGCCATGAGCCAGAAGCGCACAGTTGGGAAGTGCTACCTGACGAGTTCAGTGCGCGATTTGAACTGCCATTCCGCGTGGAACTCGCGCCCGCGCTCCTGGAGGGCGCGAGGCGGCTCCTGCTGCAAATGTGCGGCTGGCTAGCGGCCAGGCACATGGGCGTCACTACGTTCACGCTGCGGTGGTGCCACGACTCGATGCGCTCGCGAGACGCTGGAGACGGCGGCCAGCTCAGCGTCGGAACAGCTGACCCGACGCGGGACGTGGAGCATCTGGTTCGGCTGCTGGCTGAGCATCTTGGCAAGGTTGAGCTACTGGCGCCTGTCGGCGACCTGCTGCTCACCGCGGACGTGGTCCACGATCAGGCTGGTAGCACAGGGTCGCTCATCCGGGACGACATCGACGCCGGCGAGGCTCCGCACCTTACCCTGGAGAGGATGGCCGCCAGGCTGGGTCCAGAGGCGGTCAAGCGCTGCCTTGTTTGTGAGGACCATCGACAGGAATGGGCCGTGCATTGGCAACCGGCCTCTGAGGTGCTGCCACGCAATGCGAGACCGAGTTCCGGACTGCCGCAGCCGACATGGGCGCTGCGCGAACCCTTGAAGCTGGCTATGCGCAACGAGCGCGCGGTGTACCAGGGAGAACTGCTGCTTCTGGCGGGGCCGCACAGCGTCGAAGGTGGCTGGTGGCATCGCGACGAAGCCGCGGGCGTAGTGCTGACCGTCGTCCGTGACTACTGGGTTGCAGAGTCGCCGCACGCTGGCCTCCTCTGGGTCTTCCGCGCCAAGCTCGATGACGGCGCGGCGTGGTTTCTTCACGGGACGTTCGGGTAGGGACTGCCCATGATCCCGCCCTATGCCGAGCTTCGATGCGTCTCGAACTTCACCTTCCTTCGTGGTGCCAGCCGCCCCGAAGAATTGGTTGAGCGAGCGAAGGCGCTCGGCTACAGCGCCGTGGCCATCACCGACGAATGCAGCATGGCCGGCATCGTTCGCGCGCACGTCGCAGCGAAAGAAGCAGGTATCAAGCTGCTCGTCGGCGCCCAGTTCGAAGTGCGTGCAGATGCGCGCTTCAGCTTCGTGGTGTTGGCCACGAACCGCAATGGTTACGGCAACCTCTGCCAGTTCATCACGCATCTGCGTCGCCGTTCTGAAAAGGGGACCTACCACCTCGACCTAGCCGAAGTCGACGCCAAGACGCTGGCGGACTGCGTGGTCATTGCGGTCCCGGATCGCAGCTGCACGCTGGCGCAAATGGAGGAGGTGGCGAAGTGGCTGCTGCGGTACTGGACAGGGTGCTGTTGGCTGGGCTGGGAGCAACTTCGGCGTCTTGACGACGAGGTCCAGCTGTACAAGCTGCGCGAGTGCAGCGAATTGACGGCAGTACCCATCGTTGCCGTTGGTGACGTCCACATGCACCTGCGTTCGCGCAAGCCGTTGCAGGACATGCTCACTGCAACCAGGCTGCACTCGCCAATCAGCGAATGTGGCCTGCAGTTGCGCCAGAACGCCGAGCAGCATCTGCGAACACGCCGTCGCATCGCTGAACGCGTGCCCGTTGAACTCATGCTTGAAACGCTGCAGGTGACTGACCGGTGCGATTTCTCCCTCGACGAACTCAAGTACCAGTACCCCGATGAAGTCGTGCCCGAGGGGCACACCCCGGCCAGCTACTTGCGGCAGGTCGTCTATGAAGGGGCCGGTCGCCGATGGCGTTCTGGCATACCCGCAGAGGCGCAGTCGCAGATCGAGCATGAGCTGGGACTCATCGCCGAGATGCAATACGAGAAATACTTCCTGACGGTCTACGACATCGTCTCGGCTGCTCGGTCTAAAGGCATCCTGTGCCAGGGCCGCGGGTCCGCGGCGAACTCTGTCGTCTGTTACTGCGCCGGCGTTACCGAGGTGGACCCGCTGCGATCCAGCATGCTGTTCGAGCGGTTCATCAGCAAGGAGCGGGGTGAGCCACCTGACATCGACGTGGACTTCGAACACGAGCGGCGCGAGGAGGTCATCCAGTATCTCTACGCAAGGTATGGCCGTGACCGCGCCGCGCTGACCGCGACGGTGGCGAGCTACAGACCCAAGAGCGCACTGCGTGATGTCGGGAAGGCGCTTGGCCTCGATGAGGCGACGCTGGACGTCTTGGCAAAGGGCACCAGCTCGTGGGAGCTCGACCTCACGGACGACCTCGTCGTAGAGGCGGGTCTCGACAAGGACAGCTTGCTCGTGAAGCAGCTGCGCTCCCTCACGGAGCAGCTGCTGGGCTTCCCCCGTCATCTCGGTCAGCACACCGGCGGCTTTGTCCTCACAGCGGGGCCCTTGAGTCGCCTGGTCCCCATCGAGAACGCGTCGATGCCGGATCGCACCGTGATCCAGTGGGACAAAGACGACCTCGACCTGATGGGACTTTTGAAGGTCGACGTCTTGGGCCTCGGCATGCTGACCGCGCTGCGGAAGACGTTGGACCTGATTGGCCAGCGCAAGGGGCACATCTTCGAGATGCAGGACATCCCCGCGGAAGACCCAGCCACCTACAAGATGATCTGCAAAGCAGACACCGTGGGGACGTTCCAAGTCGAGAGCAGGGCGCAGATGAGCATGCTGCCGCGGCATCGCCCACAGCGGTTCTACGACCTTGTCGTGCAGGTGGCCATCGTGCGGCCTGGCCCAATCCAAGGTGGCTCGGTCCATCCTTACCTGGAGCGGCGCAACGGCACGGTTCCGGTGACATACCCAAGCCCTGAGATTGAGAAGGCGCTGGGGCGCACCCTCGGCGTGCCGCTGTTCCAAGAACAGTGCATGCAGCTCGCAATCCTCTGTGCCGGCTTTACACCTGGTGAGGCCGACGGCCTGCGGCGTGCCATGGCCGCATGGCGCCGCACAGGCAGCTTGAACAAGTACGAGCCGCGAATCATCGGGGGCATGCTTGACCGTGGCTACACCGAGGACTTCGCGCGCAACGTGTTCGAGCAGATGAAAGGGTTCTCCTCGTACGGCTTTCCCGAGTCCCATGCGGCAAGCTTTGCCATCCTTGTCTACGCGAGCTGCTGGGCGAAGCGGCACCACCCGGCGGAGTTCCTGTGCGGACTGCTGAACAGCCAGCCAATGGGCTTCTACAACGCCAGCCAGCTCGTGCAGGATGCGCAGCGCCACAAGGTCGAGGTGCGGCCGCCGGACGTCCTGTCCAGCGAGTGGGATTGCACCATCGAGGACATCGAGCACCAGCCTGCGGTTCGGCTCGGCCTTCGCATGGTCGATGGGTTCAAGAAGGACAGCGCTGAGCGCATCGTTCGGGCCAGAGCCGACACCTACTTTGAAAGCGCGGAGGAACTGGCCCGCCTGGCCGAACTCGAGCACCTTGACATGCGACAGCTCGCCGCCGCGGACGCACTGCGCAGCCTTAGCGGCCACCGCCGCCAGCAGGTGTGGGATGCGGCTGCATTGCGCCGACCACCGATGCTTCTGAGGCAGGCTCCCGTGGACGAACCGGTGCTGGAGTTGCCAGCAGCGGCAGAAGGCGAAGAGGTCGTCTGGGACTACCGCACCCTGGGCCTGACGCTGCGCAGCCATCCTATGAAGCTGCTACGGCCCAAACTCCAACGCCGCTACTTGACGGCCGCGCAGCTCATGACGAAGCGCAACGGCGTCGGTGCGTCGTTTTGTGGGATCGTGACCCTGCGTCAGCGCCCAGAGACGGCGAAGGGGGTTGTTTTCGTGAGCCTTGAGGACGAGACAGGCAACGTTCAGGTCATTGTCTGGCCGAGCGTGCGAGACGCACAGCCGAAGGAGTTGCTTCGCTCCCGCCTACTCGTGGTGCATGGTCACTGGCAGCGCTCGGGAGATGCCTGCAGCCTGATCGCCCGACGGCTTGAAGACCTCACGTCGCTACTCGGCGAACTTGAAACCACGTCGCGCGACTTCCGATGACATGGCTGCGACTGGTGATGCTCGCGGCAGAAGGCGCCCGCTTCACTACGGGCTCCGCGCATCCATTCGGAACCGAGCATGTCGACCACAGCCGGGAGCAAGTCATGCAGCGCTGGCGACCTCTTCATCGTCTACAACGGCGACCCACTCGCCGTCCATCCAGATTTCAAGCGTCAGTTCGTCCAGTGCAACAGGGCCTAGGATTGCAAACCAGTGGGCAGGGTCTCCCCCTTGTTTCTGACCTTTGCGCTCCATGGCGCGACGCTCGTCACGTTGAATTCCGATGGCCGCGCAGGCATCCTTCCAGTTTAGGAGGCGGGAGTCGGATGCAGGCAGGCCGAAGCGCATCGCTCCGTAGTCCTTGGCCAGCTGCTGGAAGGACAAGGTTTGGACTGTGCCATCAGGCCTGAGCAGCGGCTTAAGGGCCGTTGGCTCAAAAGTCTGCCGCGCAGAAAACCAGACAGCTGGTGGTTCATCCGGATTGCCGCCGGCGTTGCTTGCTCTCAATTCGCCGGACTCAACGATCTGTTCAAGGTATGCACCTGGTGCGTAGTGGAAGAAGAAGGTCTCTGCGATGTCTGGCATACAGGCGGCGTCAGCCGAAAACAAGGTTTTGATGGTCATGCGGATGGAACCGAGCGAGCGCTGGGTGTGCCTGAAGTAGCTGTTGCGGGACCGCTAGCGTCAGAAAACCAGGGCGGCTCAGCTCTAGGCTCGGGTCAACGAGGCGGAAGTGAATGCCAAGCGTTTCAACCGCGCGCGAAAGGAACGCGCCGCGCTCTATCTGTTCAACGGTCTTCTCCTCGAGGAGAGCGCAGATTTCCTCAAGAGCCTCAACAACGGTGAGCCCGGTTTCCGGAACGATCAGCGCCAAGAGCGCCTTTCGAAAGTGCTCTGCCTCGACCGCGTGATCGAGACGATGTGGATCGGCTTGCGGAGCGGTCGAAGCTTCTTCGGCGAGGCCGCCTTGGATGACGGTGAAGTTCATGCGTGGTCGCGCTGCTTGGGTCCGGCCTCAAGTCGAAGCATTGGATGCGCGATGGGGTGAAGCCCGGCAAGCTCCGGGTGTGCTTTCAGCAGGCGCTGCGGAAAGACCAGCGCGAACATGCTGGGACTGTGTTGCGTGACCTCGTGCTCTGGGGTGTACCGGATGCCCAGGTCCTCGAGGGCTGCGCAGAGGAGGGAGTGGTCCTCTGGATTGGCAAGCGGATCAGTCTCGAACGCGAGGATCGCTTCCAGCGCTTGGGCGACGCTCAAATTTGTGCCGGGGACATTCAACGACATCACGGCAACGCGAAGCCGTTCGGCCTCGACTTGTCCCGGAAGATGCGACGTGCCTGCGGCCCCTCTCGGCTCGATTCTTGTCCCAGCGGCTCCGCCTTCGATCAACTTTAGGGTCATCTCCGGACCATACATCGTCATCTGACATGTTCATAAAACGTGGCAAATTGAGATGCGAAATTAGCTCAATCTAAGGAACTAATACGCAATCTTGCCCCCGCGCACCGGCGTATCGCCAGGCGGCGCCGTGCGACCCAGCAACCTGCAGCGTCGGGAGACTGCGCAGGTAGCGGCGTTCGGAGCGGCGCTGCGGTTGCATCCTTCCACAGCTGACGTGCCCGGACAGGCCAGCGTTGGGGACCGCCACGCTGTCGGTGCTATGGCCCGTTCGTGCGAGAGGCTCATCAAGTGGTCCGCGCAAGCCTTCGCAATATTGATCCATTTTGTCGCGAGTATTTCGAGTTCGCATCCGGTGAAAGAATTCAGGGCCGAAACACTATACGTAGGTGCCAGCCGGCAAATAACCGGAGGTGACGCGAAAGAGGAAAGTAAACGAACGGCTTGGATACGTGATTTCGACTTATCGACTTCCTTGAAGTGATGGGATGAATGAAATCAAATACATAGGAGTGCCTTCGTTTATGAAATTCAGCATCCAACCGTCTTGCGCGGGGCAAACTGAGATTGGTTCCGGGCCATCGGTGCCAGCCTTCATGGTTTCCTGGACTGCAACCGTTCTTGCCGCGTCCCCTCCTTCCTACTTAGGGGATGTTTTGGATACCACTTACCTGCAACTTTACGGCGTGCACGAGAAGAACCTTGAACTGGCGAATGGCCAGGTTTCTGACCAGGTTCTGCGTAATCACAAGGCTACGCTGAGCTCCTTCCTGGCGTTCGCCAACCGCACGACGCAAAGCCGCATTGGCCGTGAGTTCACCGTGGAGTTTGTGAAGATGAGCCGTGCTTACGCGGAGAGCATCGCTGTTCAGAACCGAAAGACCGCCGCAGACAAGATGAGTATCTTGCGCTCGTGGAAACGTACCATTGATCGCTATGTGCGAGAGACCGCGCTGAAAAGCATGGCAGGTCAGTCGACGTTCCACAAGGAGCTTCGGCTTGCTATTGCCGGGTCGGGCAAGAGCATCAACGAGATTGCTAAGGCAATCTACACAGATAAAAAAACTCTGACTGGTTGGTACGAAGGCGTGATGCCCATCTTCAAAGCCGTACCCGCTGTTCGCCGCTTGGAGAATTACTTTGGAATGCAGACTGGCTTTCTCGAAAAGCAGCTGGTCTTTCCGCGCAAGGAAGAAACGATTCCGCCTCAAGCGCACGCGGATCGGTTTGAGGGTCGCATGCGAGCCGCGAGAAAAGACCCATACTATGTCTCAACAGCGAGATTTAGCGAGACGCTCCTGGGTGAATGGGCGGCTTTGTTGAAGTACAAGACGGACGTAGACCCGGAAAACTTGAAGCGGTCAGCGCGCGCTGCTTGGAGGACTTTGCCGGTTGAAAAAGCTGGTATTGGAGTGAGGGATGAGCCACTTGCATTCCCATCTCCGGGCATGGTAGCCAGTAGCGCTCTGCGGACGCTGCTCTTTCTGCAAAGCTTTCTTGGATTCTTGACAAAGCCCACTAGCAGCGACCCCGCGAAAAGCGGCCTCGGACTGAAGCTTGAAGATGTGGGCACGCTTGCCTCTCTTGCTATTCCTGAGTTTATCTCGCCTTACATGAATTTCGTCAAAGCTCGCTCAGGGGGGCTCCTTCACAATGGTCATTGTAATGCCGCGGGTATCATCGTGGGCTTGTGCCGTGAATTTGTAGGATTTCTCTGGCAGCAGCCTGAAGTTTATGAGTCACGCATTGCGAAATTCGCAAATGGTAGGCCATGGACTCAGCTCTGCGAACAGACGATTGCTAAGTGCAAAATTTGGCAGGTCCAAGCAAGAGGGAAGAAGTCGCGCGACCCGAAAGAGAACC
This sequence comes from Variovorax boronicumulans, assembly GCF_007677875.1. Classification (GTDB taxonomy): domain Bacteria; phylum Pseudomonadota; class Gammaproteobacteria; order Burkholderiales; family Burkholderiaceae_C; genus Pseudorhodoferax; species Pseudorhodoferax boronicumulans_A. The sequence continues at coordinate 14,655 of NZ_VEDO01000002.1, forward strand.
TTAAGCCCTTGACTATGGCGGCTGATTCCCTTGCGCCATTTAAGCGCGCAATGCAGAAGCTTGACCTTGCAGCTGCAGCTGCGGCTCCCGGTTCTGTGCATCAAGCGATTTACAAACGCGACGCCATGATTTTGGGGTTGTGCCTCTTCAATCCACTTCGCCATCGGACTCTCACCATCGCAAAGTATGATGAGGCCGGCTTTGAAGGCGACCCTGCGTCTAATCTTTATAGAAGGAAGGATGGCCAGTGGTGGCTGCAGTTTGATAAAGACGACTTTAAAAACGGAGAGTCAAAAGACGAGGACTATAATTCCCCTGTGACGGAGGGTCTGACCCAGCGCATTGATGAGTACGTGAGTGTTTATCGGCCTGTTTTGGTCCGCAAAAATCCGGACGAGAGGAGTCTCTTTCCGAGCCGCCAGGGAGAGCAGATGGGGGATATTGGGGAGGTTATTAGTCGCATCGCGAAAAACTACATTCCGGAAGTTCGAAGATTGCGTATGCATGCTCTTCGCCACATTGTTGCGAGTGATTTTCTCAAGCGAAATCCTGGTCAATACACTGTCTTGGCGGGGCTATTGCATGATACATTGGATACCGTGCTCAAGCACTATGCGCATGGAACGATGGAAAACGCATCACGTGCTCAAGAAAGGAATATGAAGCCCTTTTACGAAGGCCTTTAGACCAAATTGTCTTGAAATTGGGCGCTTCGTATGGGGGCGCCCAGTTTTTATTGGACACGAACGGTGGGAGACGCCTGGCTCCGTAGGCCCGTTGCCGGCCCGTTCAACAGCTTGCTCAAGAAAATTGCTGAGGAAATTTTCGTCTTGCTGGGAAAAGTCCGAGTCCGTTGAGGACAAGGCCTCGATGACAGCGGGTATTTCTACGGCGCGGGGTCACAGCTGGCAGTCTGGTTCTCATCTGTCGCAGAGGACGGCGACAGAGAAACCCTTAAAGAGCCGTTTTCCGAGAACTGCACACGATAAAGCTCACCGGCTCGCGCTTGCGGAAACAGTCGATTGAGTCCCTTTAGGACGCCTCGGCCTGTAACCCATGCAGTGCCGAGGGGCGCGCCCGTGCGGCTCCGAACGGCGAAGCTGTTTCCATTGAGTTGGTTGCCAAACCGCGCTGGTACGGTGTACTGCTCGTTGCGAAGCGAGGCCTCCGTGACGCGAAGCGCAAATTCCGTAGACGCCAGTGCATCGCCCAAGGCGATGAAGGCGCGGCCAGCGCGCGCAGCAGCTCGTTCTCGCGCGTCCGCCAAGGCATGGTCACCCATCCTGCGACCACGGACTGCGTACAGCCCGTGCTCAATGCGCTCGAACACGGGCGAACTTCCAAGCGTGGTGGACACCAAGACACCACTGAATCCGTGCTGCTCATGCACAGCATCGCTGATTTCAAAGCGGCAAGCGACCCCGTCTTGCGCCGCGATGACATTGACTGCGACCCGTTCCGTCGGGCTAAGTCCCTCGCCTGGATCGGCCTCCGGCTTGAGCGCCAGACGTGCGCGTTGCGTGACCTGCACCCATGGCCAAGACTTGCACAGCTCTCGGAAAACGTGGACCGGGGGGACCGCTAGGCCCAGCGACTTGTCCTCCCGATACAGCCAAACATCGTCACTGGCTAGTGCTCCTACGATTTCGTCAACTCCGACCGTGTCATGAGCGACAGCTACCACCTTGCGCACACGCGACGCGGCTGCGCACCGTGAACTGTCGCCCCAAGTGAACCAGCCGGTTTCCTTGTCCAGCCACCGGAACTCTGTTGAGGCCTGCAGGATCGTCTCCAAGGCCTCCATGCCCGGACACACCTCATCGCGCAACGCGAGTAGGCCTGCGACCCGCAGCACGTTGGTGCAGCCCAGCATCTGTTGGTCCCGCCGAATGTGGCGCACCATGGACGCTACCCACGGCGCCTCGCCCACCTTCTGCAAGACAGCTAGTTCGCCTGAGACACCCCGCAGGTTCGTGCGCACCCGCACGCAGTGGACTGGATACGAGCGGCCCACCAAGGCTGCCCAGCCAAGCAGGCTTTCGAGCCCCGCCCCTTCGCCGATGAAGCGAGCCAGCTGCTCATCGGCGTAGACCACCTCCATAGGCACCACGCGGGCGGCAGCGGCGACCACACGGTCCAGCGCAGGCGTACATATGGCGCTGCCCTGGCAAGCCAATTCGAAGCGCTCGCAGATTTGCCGGATGCGCTCGCGCGTCACCCCGAAGGCGTCTCCAACTTCTTTCAGCGTGCGGCCGTTACCGGACTCGCTCAGCACCCTCTGGAGGAACATTTGCTTCCAGCGCGCCTTGGTGGCGAGAGGCGCGCGATTCGGGGTGCAATGCCAGGCCAACGCATCGACGACTGCCCGAGCTTCCTGGCTGGCCGTCATCTTGTCGAACTGCTCGAGCAGCTCCACCAGTACGCGAAATGTACTGGGTACCTCTCTGTGATCGAGGCGTGCGCTCAGCCAATCGTTCGGAGAGGCACGCAGGTCCAGAGCCTGAAGGCGAACGTCCTGGGCGGATGCGCTGGCCACCCATGGAAGCTCGAGCAGCGCAATTGCTCGGTCTCTCAATTTCGCGTCCAACCAAGTGGTCGTGGCCGGTAGCTCTTCTGCAAGCGGCGGGCAGCCGACAGGGGGCGGTACCTCCCACTCGAGTGCCTCAACGCGTGCGAGAAACCCAAGTACCCGCTCAAGGGGCTGCCGCAGGCAGCCCTTGACCTGTTCTAGCGTCAGTGCTTCGAGAGGTGCCGTGGCCTGCTCTAAAAGCCGGGCCAGCATCAACTGGTCCTGGGAGTTGAGCTTCGAAGCTTCGCCTCGGGGAAGCGAGATGCCGGTCGGCAATGGCCACAGTTCTTTGAAGGTGACGCGGTTCCGCCGCAGGAAGTGTTCTCGCAGCTCCACTTGTTGCGACTCGCTCAGATCGAACGGACGCTCCCATCGCGTCAGCTCGTGGCCAGCGATGTCGCCGCTGCGCGCGGGGAGGGCGCGTCGAACCCTACGCGCAAGAAAGGCTGGAAGAACGCCAGCGTGGACTGGCTGTCGTACGACAAGGGGGGCGACGGGCCCGTCCTCCATGTCGTCAGAGTAGGCGAATAGCATCGCCATCCAGGCGGGCGATGCCGATGCTGACGAGCAAGTCGGCCGCCGCCATCGCCCGGGTTTCTGCTTCCGCGGTCATGCGGCTTAGCCCCAGCAGCTTGCAGCAAATGCGAGCAAGCTCGGTCTTGGTAGACCCACCTGCTTGACTCAAGACATGGCGCATCAGTGACGCGACCTCTTCCAGGCAAACCTCTCCGATAGGACGTCTCGTCAGTTCGTTGTCGCTAGCCACGCGGAAGGGGCACAGGTGCGCAGGAGTAGAACCGCTGGCCCAGTAGAAGGTTCGGTCGCCGTCCACGGTCTTCACAACCAGTGAGGGGGTTAGTTTGCGCAGTCGCTCGACGATGCGAGGGCCGGTGCGCTCGAGGCCCCATGCGCGTGCGATGCGCTTGAACAGCACCGTCTCGAGCACTGGGCCCTCGATGTCAATGACTGCCGCGATCTGCTGCTGCAACGTTGCAGCCGAACTGAATTCGTAGAACGCCTCGGGCTTTCCCGCATCTAGCTCAGCAACCATGTAGATCGGCAAGCTCTCGGGAAGCGGTGAGACATCCTGCTGAGTTGCTGGCGAACCTAAGTCGGAAGCGTCTGCCGACCCTGCCTCGTCATCCTGCATCTGCGCGTCTGCGGATGCCTCGGCCTCTTCGGGTGCGGGTGCTTGGAGAAGCGCATCCAGCTTCGCGATCAGCTTCTCCAACTCGCGCTCGGGGTCCAGCCACCAATCCGTGGACCAGATGCGGTGCAAGCGCCAACCCAGGCCCTCAAGGATGTGCTGGCGCAGTCGGTCGCGGTCCCTTGCGGTCGCGGCGGAGTGGTAAGTGCGGCCGTCACACTCCACACCGGCAAGATAGCGTCCTGGCGCACGCGGGTCCACGATGCCTAGGTCCACACGATAGCCGGAGCATCCGACCTGGGGGTGAACAACCCATCCGCGGTCTCGCAACATCTTGATGACGGCAGCCTCGAATGGACTGTCCGGCGTGAGGCCGGTCGGGATGGCCTGTTCGACGATGGCGCGGGGGCCCCGCTGCGCGAACTCCAGGTAGTGCTTCAAATCTCGCACCCCCGCAGCGCGCACGCGGTTCAGGTCGATCTGCTCGGGCTTGAGCGTGCTGAAGATGACCACGCCGTGCCGTGCTCGGGAGATGGCGACGTTCAGGCGCCGGTGACCTCCTTCGCCATTGAGCGGACCGAAGTTCATCGTGACCTTGCCCGAGGCGTCCGGGCCATAGGTGATGGAGAAGAAGATGATGTCGCGCTCGTCGCCCTGGACGTTCTCCAGGTTCTTCACGAACAGCGGTTCCTGGGCTGCTTGCGCCAGTGCCTTGTCCAGGGTGGCGTTCGCCCGCCGGCGTGCATCCAGCAGCGTCAGGATCAAGGTCTGCTGGGTCGAGTTGAAGGTGACCACACCGACGCTCTTGCCCTTGCCGCCTTCCTTCAGATAGTGCTGCTCGATGGCGTCTACGATGGCATCTGCCTCGGCGCGGTTGGTGCGAGAGCCGCCCCGGTCGTACAAGCCATCGACCTTCTCGAACCGCACGGCGACATCGTCGGTGACGGGCGAAGGGAAGGTGACCAGCTCGGAGTCGTAGTAGTGGACGTTGCTGAACGTGATGAGGCTCTCGTGCCGGCTGCGGTAGTGCCACTTCAAGCTGCGGCGGTTCATGCCAGCACCTAGGCACTCGTCCAGGATGCTCTCCAGATCGTCGACCTGCTGACCATCACCGCCGCCATCGCCGCTGTCACCGCTGGAGAAGAAGCTGGTGGGAGGCAGCTGCTTCGGATCGCCGACCACAACCAGCTGCTGGCCGCGGGCGATGACCCCAACCGCGTCCCAGACAGCGATCTGGGAGGCCTCGTCGAAGACGACGAGGTCGAACTGCGAATGGCCCGCAGCCAGGTACTGCGCGACCGACAGCGGCGACATCAGCAGACACGGCTTGAGCTTCGGAAGCAGAGTCGGCATGCCTTGCACCAGTTGGCGGACGGGCATGTGCTTGCGCTGCTTCTGAAGCTCCCGGCGAAGTTTTCCCATCTCGCTGTCCGCCCCCACCAAGGCCGACGTGGCAGACGGAACCTTGACGCTGAGAGTGGCTGCGATGTAGGCCTTGGTCAGCTCCTGGAACTTGGTGTCGGCCGCGCGGAACTCATGAATCTTTCGCTCGTGGTCGGCGCTTGAGAAGCCGCGCAACACCGGGTCAGCGTCTACCGTGCGCTTGAGCCACCAGCTCCGGTAGCTGTGCTCGAAGTGGCCTTCCACATCGGCCAGTGCCACCCGACCTGACTCGACGGTCATGACAAGGCCTTGCAGGCCCTGCGCGACGGCGATGTCGCGCACATTGCGCCACAAGCACCAAGACTGCAGTGCGCGCTGAGACTGTTGCCATCGCTGCAGATGGGACTGCATGCGCTCCAGCGCGCCATTGGCATCCGCAGGTCCAGCGAGCGGCTGCACCGGCCTGGCCAGCTCGTTGACGACGTCCAGCTTGCTCAGCAGCTCGCGGTACGCATTGCGGTACTCCAGCAAGCTCCGGCCGACGGCACCGGCTGGTTCCAACAAAGCGCGCTGCTCGCCGACCAGCGGTTCAAGGTGCTGCTGCAACGATTCGCCGAAGGCGAAGTCGCTCCCGCTCAATCTGGCGGTCGCGTCGGTGAAAGCTTTGGCCCAGGCGGCATGGTTTTCCACGGCGCTCCAGTCGGTCTGGATGCCGGAGTAAGCCTCTTGCAAAAGCGCCTCGGCCTCTGCCTGCATGCCGGCCAAGATGTGGTCCTCGTCGTTGACATCGGCAAGTGGCCCGAGTGCGGCGTCCAGCGCGGAGCCGGCAGGGGCCTTGCCGTCCTCCCGCACGGCTGCCAAGCGCCCGAGTACCGCCCTCTTCGCGAACCAGCTCTTCGGCCACCAGGCGTGGACGGCCAGGCTCCACTGACCGCGAAGTTCGACCGCGTTGAGCTTGGCGAACTGTGCTGTCCACCCCGCCCCGACCCGGACCCAGTGTCCTTGGCGGGCACGGCCGTGGTTCACCAAGGCCTGCACGCGGGCACGCGCCTGCGAATCGTGCGCCTTGCGGGCCAGCGGTGTAGGGACCTTGGGGGCCGCAAGCAGAACATTTGCCAGGTGATCCACCGCGGCAAGCATTTCGCTGCTTGCGCCGGACGGAGCCAGGCCAAGCAGTTGCGCGACCGATGCGAACTTGCCCTTCAGCGTTTCGGCGGCAGCGCTGAGCTGTCCAGCACCACCGACGAGCTGGTCCTGCCAAGTGGGAGACCAGTCGGGGCGGCCAATCAGTGCCAGCGGGTGGCCGTCCAGCTGGGGTAGAGCCTGGCCGAGGGCGGAAATCCGTCTGGCAAGTTCACGCAGCCTGTCCAGCTCATCGTGGCCATGGGTGTTCGGGTCCGTCCATGGCATATCGGAGCAGGGCTGGCCGTGGCGCTCAAGGCAAGTGCCGATGGCTTCGTACGCGCTCAAGCCATTCGGATGTTCTCGATGGAGCGAGTCCACGACGCCGTTGAGCTCGCGCCGCAGCGATGCGAGCCGCTCGGCCTCGCGTGACCATTCGTTCTCCGTCTTCGCTCCGCCGACTTCCAGGGCCTTGCCAAGCTGCGCGAGCACCTCGGTCTTCTTGGTCTTGGACGAGTGCAACTCCAAGCAGAACGGCGCCAGGCCGATGTCGGTTAGGCGACGGTGCACGACTTCCAGCGCGGCCATCTTCTCCGACACGAAGAGCACGGTACGCCCCTTGGCCAGGCTGTGCGCGATGATGTTCGTGATGGTCTGGCTTTTGCCCGTTCCGGGCGGGCCTTCGAGGACGAGATTGCGGCCGGAATCTACTGCACAGATCGCCGCCAGCTGTGAGGAGTCCGACAGCATCGGCGCGAAGATGTCCTGTGGCTGGTAGGCATCGTCCAGGCGCTGGCGATCCCGGTCGTCGGGCTCTGTCGCGAACGCCTGACCAGGGTTCTCGATGAGATGCTTGACGACCTGGTTCCCCTTGAGCTGCTCGGTTCGGTCCTGCAGGTCCTTCCACATCAGGTACTTGGTGAAGGAGAAGATGCCCAGGTGGGCCTCGTCGAGCACCTCCCACTTCGCGATGTCACGCACGGCCAGGCGGAAGGCCTGGAGGATGCGCTGCACATCGACGCCTTTCTCGTCGGTCGGCGCGACGTCCAGGCCCGGCACCTTCAATTCGAAGGCGCTACGCAGCAGCTGGAGCAACGTGGGGTTGACGATGGCCTCGTCGTCGTGGCGAGCGAGCCGGTAGCCGCTCCGCACGGACTGGCGGGTAAGCGTGACCGGAACTAGAAGAATTGGGGCCAGGTGCGACGCTTCGGATTTCTCAGCTTCAGTCCACTTGAGCAGGCCGATGGCCAAGTACAGGGTGTTTGCTCCGCCTTCCTCGAGACCAGTTTTCGCCGCCGAATGGATGCCGAGCAGATTGCCGTCGAGCGTCTCCGGCCGCACCCGGGCGATCAGCGCCTTATTGGCCAGCGCATCCTTCGCCATGTCGTCCAGCGGCGCGCGGCCAGTGCGCCCGGCATGCACCTGGGCCATCCGAGGGTCGGCGCCGTCCGCGAAGGACGTGGGCAGAGGTTTGACGTTGAACTCCTGGCCTTCCGCCAGCGCATCCTCCAGCGCGGCGAGGTCGGGAGCAACCAGCTGCAGTGTGGTCTTTGTGGTCTTGAAGTTCAGCAGCCGATTGCGCAGTGTCAGGTCCAACAGCTTGGCCTTCCATTTCGCGAGCCGTCCCTCGGGCGTATCTTCGGCCGCAATGTCGATGGGGGCCAGCGAATCCGGGTCCAGTGGGGGGAGCACCGGCAACGGCTCGATGTCCTCCGCGACGAGCGCAGCATCGTCCATGGTGGCCCGCGCCATAGTTACCCGGCTCGGAAGCGGTCTGATCTGCGCGCCGCGAGCCATGAAGACGTCGATGACAAACAGGAACTCGTCCGAGTCCAAGTGTTCCTGCCCGCGCTCCAACGCGATTCGCAACGACGGCCGATGGCTTGCATGAAGTGCAACCCCTGTAGTCTCAAAGGCGATGAACTCGCCGGTGGTCACTCGCTTGCGAACATCCTGAGCATCGTCCAACAATGGATGGGCAAACGATGCCTGGTGCAACCATACGCCCACCCAGGCATGCCCTTTCTTGAATAGGACGGCGGAGCGCAGCCCGGCCTGTTCAAGGCACGAGCAGAACAGCATGGCGAGGTCCAGGCAGGTGGCGACCTTGGCTTCAAGAATGCGGTCGGGCGTGCGAATCTTCTGCCCGTCATTGCCGAAGGAGGCGGGTGGCTCTGCGTACTGCAGGTTCTCCGCTGCAATGGTGCTGTAGATGGCCGAAACCTGCTTCCACACTACCTCACGGTTCTTGGACTGGTACCCGTCCATTGACAGCTCTGGATGCGACTTGCGCAGCAGCTGCGAAGCCTTGCCGACAAGGATGTCGACGGCTGGATTGTTGGGCATCGAGAAGGCGGCCAGGAGTTCCGGAAGCGCCCGGGTTCCTGCCCACTGGTCATAGGCGAGCACCTGGAGCGGCCGCACCGTGCGTGCCAGCTCTCCTCCGTTGGCGGCAGCGACCGCGGTGAGCGATGCCATCAGACTTTCTTGGAGGTCCGACAGGAAGGCATGGTCTGGATGCAGGTCGACTGGCGACACAGCCCGTGACTCTTTCGGACCCAACAGTTCAAAACGAAACTTCGCGCCACGGGCGAACGCCGGATTGCAGGTCAAGACCAACTCAATGCCCTCGACTGGCTCGTCACCGTGGTTTGTGACTCGCAAAGAGCGAACTACCGGGACCGCGTTTTGAATTGACGCATAGCCGACTGTTGCGTCAGCTTCGATTTCGATACCCAAGCCCGCCAACGTCGGTGTCTGCTCGGGCGCAAGAGTCGTCGACTCGTCCATTCGTCCTCCTAGGTTGCACCGAATGTAACTGGCGAGCTACAACTTCTGGGTCGACGAACCGCGCCCGCATGCGTAGGTTGGAGGAGAGGCAGGGCCGACCGCCGTATGCCAGCGGCCAGGCGACCCAAGGTGCAACGCATATGAGACCCTATAGCCGGGTGGCGTGCGCGGTTCGCGTGTTCACCGATATTCGTTGGCTGGCAGATGAGAAAAGTTGCTCTGCCGTAGCTTTTCGGAGTTTATTGCCCCCAAAACTTGGAAACGAAACGCATGGCGATCCAGTTAACAAGAATTAAGCCGACGAAGCCTGCAAATCCAAGAGCGTAGCTTTGTGGGTGGATGATGGACCAGGTCGCACTTGGAACCAACGCTGCAATGATGATTGTCCCCCATATGACGCAGGAGCTAACAGTCCCAAAGGCTCGAATTCCCCTATTGATAAAGGCCTCTCGGTACTTTTCCCTTCGTTCTCGAACCTGAATCAGTGATGGATAGCGTGCCAAGAACTGAACGTCTAGTATGTTTGTAATGTCCGCATCCCTGTCAATCATTCCTTTAAGTCTGATATACGTCCAGTTAAAAACGATGCCCATTATCCAGATCAAAAAGGCGATGGAAATCAAGGCGGTTCTATTGCCGCCGGCCTCTGCCTTCTCCACAATAACTATATAGCCGCCAGCTATGGTTAGGTAAACGCTGAAAAAGATGTTTCTCAGCGTCTCGTTGTGGTGAATGTTTGACCAAGTAGTCTCGAGATACTTCAGGGATATTTCAATCTCATTTGATTCCATTGAGCCTCCAAGAAAAAGTTGGGAGGATGGCTGGGCTAGCATCTGATTTCCAGCGGAAGTTGTATCGAAGGATTTGATTGTGCAGCGCGCCTTTCTTTGAGGTAGTGTGGCGAATAATCTGGGGGGATTTTTTGTGCGCATTTCCATCTCCCTTGATGGAAATTTAGCGCTCTAGCGGCGATTCTATTTTTCCTCGCGTTGAAGTAGAGCTGTCCTAACGGCGGTGACCAATTTCTCTCTCAACTGAAATGACTCGCGAAACCCATGACTAAGTTCCATCTGAACACCCATGCCGTTGCGGCCGCGGTTGCAGATGTTTTTGGGATGCGTCGCTGGAAATCTGTGACCTTCAGTGAAGTTCTGAAGGCCTGCGCGCGTGAGGCTACCTGCAATCTGAGCTGTAAGTACCTTGTCCAGCCCCCCGAGGAGGACGACAGGGTCGTCACCCCTGCAGCCGTGAACGGTTAGCACCTCGTCGCAGGTACTCACCAGCTTGAGGCACGCCGGCTCGTCGAAATAGTGGCTTGTCAGGTGTAAAGCGGCGTAATTCTCACTCTGTCTACAACCTTCAAAGAGGTAGAGCGAGAACTCAGCGCCTGCGATGCCTGTCGCGATTTCGGATGTGAACTCCTCAATAAGACCCCCATGAGGTGCGACAACGGCGACCTTCGCCCCAGTCCTTTGTTCAAGCTTGATGCGGTAGTCAACCCCTTCGACGTTTTCTGCAGCAAGTTCGGCGAACGAATGGAAGTTCTTGGCTTGAGGGGTTGGGCGTGTCATGTCGCCCAGTCTATGCTGGCGGTTGCATAGGCTGAATCAGATGAGGTGAGCGTCGTCGAAGTCGACGTGCGGTGGGCCAGATGGAGGAAGCGGTGTGGCAATCAGCAAAGCTGAGAGTGCCGACGTCGCGCGGCTCTTCACGAGCTTGTGGTAATGCCGGTCGATCATCAACAAACTGGTGCCGGCCAGCTTGGCCACGGTAGCCAAGTCCAGCCCGCCGATGACAAGGTCCGTGATGACCGAATGCCGTACCGTGTAGATCGTTGCTTCATCTGGCAGGCCGGCGGCCCTCACGGCGTCCTTGACTGGGCCCTTCCAACTGTCTTTGTCCCAGCGCTTTCCGTTAGCGCGCTGGAACAGGTAGGCACTGCGGGGCTTGCCTTCTGCTGCGGCTTCGAAGACCTTCAGGGTAGTTTCCGGCAGTGGCAAGGTGCGACCGCTGCCGGCCTTGTCGCGGCCGATAGTCAGCAGCGAATTCCGTGAATCGAGCTGGCGGACTTTGAGTCGAGCCAGCGCGCCGGGCCGTACAGGCAGGAGTGACATGGCTTGAATAAACGGACGAATCTCGGCATCGGTAGCTGCGACCAGCGCACCGCGCTGGTCGAGAGTCAGTTCGATGTTGTGATGGCCAAGGCGCGCATCTTCCTCGGTTGCTTCCGCGTCTTCGTCGTCCTCTCGGGGTTTCTGCTTCTTTATAGGTTTCAATGCTTCCGCCCAAGCATCGTCAGTTGCGACAAGCTTTTCGCTCTTCGCATGGTTCAGGGCGGCGCGCAAAGCTGTCATATCCCGGTTTGCCGTATGCATCGAACGTGGCCGGGTGAGCGGTGTTTCCCTGGCATCCCGGTTGATTTTGGCCGGCTGCTGTTCCATGAATTTGCGCCAGGCATCTAGGTGGCTGCTGGTCAGCTTCGCCAAGGCAATCTTGCCTACGGGAGCGTTGTTCACCCACCGCTCGAACCGGCCCTCAACGTCCACGGCAGCATCATGGCCATCAGCTTCGCGCTTGTGCTTTGCGTACGCCGCGCACGCTTCCTTGACCGTAAGCTCCTTGGGGCGGCCAATACGGCCGACCGTCTCGAACCACTCTTCGGCCGCCTTCTTGGCAGCCCCGAAACGCTCGTTGCGAGGCAAGTTCCCGAACTCGCCGAGACCTTCTTTGAGCGTCTTCGTCGTTCCCGGGGCGGTGTACTTTGCCCACCAGATTTCAGAACCGGCGGTCATCTTGCGGAGGCCAAGCTGGCAGCCCTTGTCGAGTTTTTGCCAGTACGGCGACTCGCGCACTTTGAGCTTGTCGCGGGCCGCGACGGTGCTTAGGTTGACGTTCGTGAGGCGCGTTGCTTTGAGTTCGGTGTCGGCGATCTGGTTGGGCTTGCGGGCCATCTCTGCTCCTTTTGGACCAGCCGCCATTGTCGTCTAAGGTGGTCCAAAACTGGTCTAAACCAGGGTGCACTTACGTGGACCTTGCTGGACCTTTCTCCTAGGAGAAGTCGTCCAGTGAGGTCCAGGAAAGTGCAGTTTCTCTGCCTTCACACGGCAGGGGTCGCAGGTTCGAAGCCTGCACCGCCCACCAATCCGAAGCCTCGCAAGTCACCGACTTGCGGGGCTTTTTGGCTTTCTGTCAGGGCGGAAAGATGCGCCGTGCTGGCCGGTCGCGGGCGTCGCGCACGGTCAGCCTGCTGGCCATGCACGCTCGGGCCTTCGTCGCAGGACGGCCGCGGCCTGTCTCAAGGGCAACAGCAAGCGCGCAAGTGCTTCGCGGACCAGGGATGGTCGTCGACGACCAGGGGCTGCATGGCGTCCACCGTCATGGCTGCTGCAGGTCGCGTACGAAAGCTTCCAGCTGCACGGCCGACAGCGGACGGCTGAACAGATAGCCCTGCGCCTCGTCGCAGCCCTGCTGGCGCAGAAAGCGCAACTGGGCCTCGGTCTCCACGCCTTCTGCGATGGTCTGCAGACCCAGGCTGCTGGCCATGTGGATGATGGCGGAGACGATGGCGCGGTCGTCCGCGTCGACGCTGATGTCGCGCACGAAGGACTGGTCGATCTTGAGCTTGTAGGCTCGAAAGCGCTTGAGATAGCTCAGCGACGAATGGCCAGTGCCGAAGTCGTCGATCGACACGCGCAGGCCGCGCTCGTGCAATGCCTGCAGGACGGAGACGGCATGTTGCGGGTCCTGCATCGCGGCGCCCTCTGTCAACTCCAGTTCCAGATCCTGTGGAACGAGGCCGGCCTCGTCCAGCACGCTGTCGATCAGCGCGGGCAGTTGGGTCTGTTGCAATTGCATGGCCGACAGGTTGACGGCCATGGTCAGGCCCGGCAGGCCGCGGTCGCGCCAGGCCTTGAGCTGGAAGGCAGCGTTGCGCAGTGCCCATTCGCCAAGGGTGCCCACCAGGCCGCACGCTTCGGCCAGTGGGACGAACTCCGCTGGCGGGACGTTGCCCAGCTCCGGATGGCGCCAGCGCAGCAGGGCTTCGACACCGGTCACATGGCCGCTGCGCAGGTCCACCATGGGCTGGAAGGCCAGCGTGAATTGCTGGCGTTCCAGTGCGCGGCGCAGCGCGTTCTCCATGGCCAGTGCACGTACCGCCTCGGTCTGCATGGCTGGCGTGAAGAAGCGGTAGGCGCTGCCGCCGCTGCGCTTGGCCTGGTGCACGGCCGCATCGGCGCGCTGCGTGAGCGTGTCGAAGTCTTCGCCGTCCTGTGGGTACATCGCGATGCCAATGGACGAGGAAATGCTGAGTTCGCGCTGCGCGATGTCGTACGCGGGCGCGGTGCGCGCCATGAGCTTGTCGGCCACATGGGCTGCACCATGCACGTCGGTCTCGGGCAGCACGAGCATGAACTCATCGCCACCCAGGCGGGCAACCAGGTCGCGCTCGCGCACGGCCGACCGCAGACGCTTGGCCAGTGCCGCCAGCAACTGGTCGCCCACCCGGTGACCCAGCGAATCGTTGACGTACTTGAAGCGGTCCAGGTCCAGGTGCAATACGGCCAGCGGCTTGGGCCCGGCCTGCGCCTGGGCGATGGCCTGGCTGGCGTCGCGTGCCAGCAGCGTGCGGTTGGGAAGGCTGGTCAGCTCGTCGATGTCGGCTTGGCGCCAGGCGCGCGAGGCGCTCTCAGCGAATTGGGCGACCTGCTCCTGCAGCTGCCGCACCTGGCGCTGCAAGGCATCGACCTGGCCGGCATCGGTGAGCAGCCAGACCGTGCCAGCTTCGGGCCTTCCGGCGCTCAGGGCTTGCACACGCGCATGGCAGCGCAGCGTGCTGCCGTCGTGGCGCTGCAGCGTCAGGATCTCGTCGAAGACCTGGCCGGCCTTCAGCGCGGCCGCGCAGCGGCGTTCCACCTCGATCCACTGGGCGTCGTCCGCGTACCAGGCGCGTGAGGACAGGCCCACGATGTCGTGTGTGGCGCGGCCGAGCATGGCAGCAAACGGCGCGTTGCAGTACTGCACGCGCAGGTCGTGCAACCACGCTACCCCCGCAGGAAGGGCTTGCAGCGCAAGGCCGTGTCCGTCGGATGGCAGGAGGAGCGCGGCAGAGTCATGCGACGCGAGCGTTGGGCCGGCCATGTGGAATCAGTCTTCCAGCGGGGAGATGCCGACCACCACGAGGGACAGGTTGTCGCCACCACCGCGTGCGCGCGAGCGGGCTTTGTCCACCAGCAGTTCGACGGCATCGCGGGGCGACACCACGGCAAGCAGCGCGCCGAGTTCGGCGTCGTTGAAGTAGTGCCATACGCCATCACTGCAGGCCAGCAGCACATCGCCAGGTGCGAGCTGCGCGATGCGGTGCTCGTCCAGGGGCGGCTCGGCTTCGCTGCCAAGGCAACCGATCAAGATGTTGGAATCCGGGTGGACGCGCGCCTGCTCCTCACTCAATTCGCCGCGGTCCACCAGCGACTGCACGTACGAATGGTCGCGCGTGCGGTGGATGAGCCGGCCCTGATGGAAGTGGTAGATCCGCGAGTCGCCCACATGGGCCCACCGGCAATCGCCTTGGGGCAGCAACAGGAAGGCTGCGATCGTGCTGTGCGGTTCCTGCTCGGCCGAGATGGCTGTCAGTTTGATCACCATGTGGGCCTGCGCGACCACGCTGCGCAGGAATGCCGCGCTGTCGTCGCCGACGGGGTCAAAGCGCTCGAACAGCTGGCGCGCGGTCAGCAGCACCTGGTCGGCGGCTTCGCGGCCGCCACTGCGCCCGCCCATGCCGTCGGCCACCACGCCGAGCAGGCAACCCTTGACGCGCGGATGCTGCAGCAGTGCCACCTGGTCCTGCTGGTACTGCCGATCACCCTTGTGGATGCCGGTCGCGGCGCTGATCCGGAATCCTTGGGGAGGCGGCAGGGGCATCGTCGGTGCTGGGTTCTTGTAGCGAGCGCGTATTATCAAGCGTTCGGACGCATGTCTCCTGCGTGCCGGCTCCCATCTTGTCCGCCAATCTCCACTCTCCCGAACGCCAGTTGATCGAGCTGCGCATCGAGCATGCCGACCTTGACGCGCTGGTGGACCGCCTGGCCCACGCCAATCCCGTCGACGAGTTGCTGGTGCAGCGTCTGAAGAAGCGCCGGCTGGCGCTGCGCGATCGCATTGCGCGGCTGGAGTGGGAGCTCGAGCCCAAGGAGCCTGCGTGAATCCAATGGTCGGCGCTGCGGTGCCGGCGCTGGTGCAGCAGGTGCGCGCGGCCTTTGCCGAGGATGGTGTGCTGGCCCGGGCGGCGGAGCATTACCGTCCGCGCCAGGGGCAGATCGACATGGCCGAGGCCGTCGCCCGCACCATCGCAGAGGGCGGCGCGCTGGTCGTGGAGGCGGGCACTGGCGTCGGCAAGACGTTCTCCTACCTCGTGCCGGCGCTGCTGAGCGGCGAGCGCGTGCTGGTCTCCACCGCCACAAAGACCCTGCAGGACCAGCTGTTCGGCCGGGATCTGCCGCGGCTGCGCGATGCGTTGGGCCTGGCCCTGCGTGCGGCTTTGCTCAAGGGGCGCAGCAGCTACCTGTGCCTGCACCGGATGCGGCAGGCCGGCCAGTCGCTGGCGCGCGAGGAGACCGCGGCCTGGCGCACGCTGACAGCGGTCCAGCACTGGGCAGTGGCAACGCGCACGGGCGACCTGGCCGAGCTGGCGGGCCTGGACGAACGTTCGCCCGTCACGCCGCTGGTCAGCTCCACGCGCGAGAACTGCCTGGGCGGCGACTGCCCCGATTTCCAGGCCTGCCATGTCTACCGCGCGCGGCGCGAGGCCATGGCGGCCGATGTGGTGGTGGTCAACCACCACCTGTTCTTCGCCGACCTGGCGGTGCGCGAGTCGGGCATGGCCGAACTGCTGCCCACGGTGCGCGTCGCCATCTTCGACGAGGCGCACCAGCTCAACGAAACCGGCGTGCAGTTCCTCGGCCGGCAGTTGGGCACGGGCCAACTGCTGGATTTCGTGCGCGATGCCCTGGCGACCGTGCGGCCGCTGGCCGGTGGCTTGGTCGATTGGCAGGCGGAACTGGAGCCCGTGGAACGCAACGCACGCGACCTGCGCATGCTGGCGGGGCCGGCGGCGCCCGGCACACGCCTGCGCTGGCTCGGCGCGGCCCCCGAGGGGCTGGATGCGGGCGAATGGGGCGAGTCCCTGCAAGCCCTGGCGGCGGCGCTGCAGCGCTTGTGCGGCTGGCTGGAGGGGGTGGCCCCCATGTCACCTGACCTCGCGCGCCTGCATGCGCGGGCGCTGGCGCTGGCCGAGCGTGTCGCGCAGTTCGCGGCCGCGGGGCCCGAGGGCGTGGTGCGCTGGGTCGACGTGGGATTGCAGCTGCGGCTGATCGAGGCGCCGCTCTCCGTCGGCGCCACGGTGCAGGCCCAGCTGCTGCAGCAACCCGGCCGGGCTTACGTGTTCACTTCGGCCACGCTCGGCGACGACCCGGGCCTGCGCTGGTTCACCGAGCGCTGCGGCCTGGAGCAGGCAGAGATCCTGCGCGTGGACAGTCCGTTCGACTATGCGCGCCAGGCCGCGTTGTACGTGCCGCGGACGCTGCCCAAGCCGGCCGACCCCGTCCACGGCCTTGCCGTGGCTGCACTCGTGGCGGACGCAGCCCTGCGGCTGGGCGGCCGCACCCTGGTGCTGACCACCACGCTGCGTGCGCTGCGCAGCATCGGCCAGGCCGTGCAGGCGCAGGTCCAGGGGCAGCTCGAGGTGCTGGTGCAGGGGCAGATGGCACGCCAGCGCATCCTGGACCGTTTTCGCGCCGGGGGGCAGGGCGGTGCCCCCGGCTGCGTGCTGGTGGCCTCGGCCTCGTTCTGGGAGGGGGTGGACGTGCCGGGCGATGCGCTGCAGCTGGTGGTCATCGACAAGCTGCCGTTTCCGCCGCCGAACGATCCCCTGGTCGAAGCGCGGGCCCAGCAGATCGAGCTCGCTGGCGGCAGTGCCTTCAAGGAGTACTTCCTGGCCGAGGCCGCGGTGGCGCTCAAGCAGGGGGCCGGGCGGCTGATCCGCCGCGAGAGCGACCGCGGCGTGCTGGTCGTGGGCGATGCCCGGCTGGTGCAGATGGGCTATGGCAAGCGGCTGCGGGCGGCCTTGCCGCCCATGCGTCAGCTGCAGGACGAGGGCGAGTTCCTGCAGTTGCTGGACGAGCTGGTGGCTACCAGACCTTCCACCACGGATCGTCCTTTGGCTTGAAGCCGCGCTGGACGTAGGCGCTCTGCGGGTAATTGGTCTCCAGCACGCGGCGGGCGTCGTCGCGCAGCTGGGTCATGCCCAGGGCTTCGTAGCTCTTGTAGATGATGTAGAGCGCCTCTTCCAGGGCCGGCACTTCGCGGTAGTCGGCCAACGCGATCTGGGCGCGGTTGATCGCGGCCACATAGGCGCCGCGCGTGTAGTAGTAACGCGCGACATGCACTTCGTACTGCGCCAACGAATTGACGATGTAGTTCATGCGCTGGCGCGCATCGGGCGTGTAGCGCGAATCGGGAAAGCGCGTCACCAGTTCCTTGAAGGCCTCGAACGAGTCCTTGGCGGCCTTCTGGTCGCGCTCGGACAGGTCCTGCCGGCTGATGAACGCGAACATGCCCATGTTCTCGTTGAAATTGACGATGCCCTTGAGATACAGCGCATAGTCCAGCGCCGGGCTGGCCGGGTGCAGCTTGATGAAGCGGTCCAGCGTGGCGATGGCCTGCGCCTGCTCGTTGGACTTGTGGTACGCGTAGGCCTTTTCCAGCTGCGCCTGCTGGGCCAGGGGCGTGCCGGCGGCGCGGCCTTCGAGCTTTTCGAACAAGGTGATCGCCCGCTCGTAGCCGCCCGCGTTGAGCTCGTCCTTGGCCTCGCTGTAGATGCGGTTCGGGCTCCAGTTCGCGGTCTCGTCCACTGTCTTGGTTGCGCAACCCACCAAGGCCGCGGCCAGCAGCAGTGGCACGAGCGCCGATAATTTGGAGCGATGGAACACGGACAGATCCCTTGAAAGAAGCGGCGGCAATTATATCGGCCGACCCCCATGGCGACCCCCTGGCCGAAGGCCCCGAGGACGAACAGGGCTTGGCCGCCGAAGTGGAGCTGCGCCAGGTCGTGGTCGATGCCGGCCTTCATGGCCAGCGGCTCGACCGGGCGCTGGCGACGCTGGTGGCGGAGTTCTCGCGCAGCTACCTGCAGCAGTTGATCGAGGCCGATGCCGTGCACCTGAACGGTCGGCTGGCGCGCAAGAGCGCCGTGCGCGTGCACGTGGGCGACGCCTTGCAGGTGGAGCTGCGGCCCACGCAGCAGAGCCAGGCCTTCGTTGCTCAACCCATGGCGCTGGACACGGTCTACGAAGACGCCCACCTGCGCGTGATCCACAAGCCCGCCGGTCTGGTGGTGCACCCGGCGCCCGGCAACTGGAGCGGCACCCTGCTCAACGGCCTGCTGGCGCTGGACCCAGCCGCGGCCACGCTGCCGCGCGCCGGCATCGTGCACCGGCTCGACAAGGACACCAGCGGGCTCATGGTTGTGGCGCGCACGCGTGCCTGCATGGATGCGCTGGTCGCGCTCATCGCGCAGCGCGCCGTGAGCCGCCAGTACCTGGCGCTGGCGCACCGCCCCTGGAGCGGGCCGGCGCAGCGCACGGTGGACGCGCCGATCGGCCGCGACCCGCGCAACCGGCTGCGCATGGCGGTCGTCGACCTGGCACGCGAGCCGGGCAAGACAGCGCGCACGGATTTCGAATGCCTGGACCAGGTGGAGCAGGGCTGCTGGCTGCGCTGCACGCTGCACACCGGCCGCACACACCAGATCCGTGTGCATGCCGCCTCGCTGGGGCATCCGCTCGTGGCCGATACCTTGTACGGGGGCGCCCCAGCCGCGGGCCTGGCGCGCCAGGCTTTGCACGCCTTCCGGCTCGCGTTCGTGCACCCGATGACAGGCCAGTCTCTCGCGCTGTCCGCGCCCCTGCCTGACGACATGCGCCAGGCACTGGACGCCTGGGGCCTGCGCTACAATCCCTGACCAGCGCGCCTGGCCTAAACCAAGGCCGGCAGCGCGAATGCCAGATACGCCCGATGCGCTCGCCGAGGCGGCGACCTGTCCACCCAGACGCATCCGTGCCCGCACCGCCCCGGTGCTTTTCCCGGAACCGTAGCAGCCATGAATTCGGCAGAGGCCAAGCATGTCCTCGAGGCGGCCTTGATGTGTTCGCCGCAGCCCTTGCCTGTGCGCGAGCTGCGCGTGCTGTTCGACGATGTGCTCGGCGCCGACACCATCAAGACCTTGCTGGCCGAACTGCAGCTCGAGTGGGCGCAGCGTGGGCTGGAGCTGGTCAGCGTGTCCTCCGGCTGGCGTTTCCAGAGCCGGCCCGCGATGCGTGTCTATCTGGACCGCCTGCACCCCGAGAAGCCGCCGCGCTACACGCGCGCCGCGCTGGAGACGCTGGCCATCATCGCCTACCGCCAGCCCGCGACGCGCGGCGACATGGAAGACATCCGCGGCGTCAGCATCAACGCCCAGGTGCTCAAGCAGCTCGAAGACCGCGGCTGGATCGAGGTGATCGGCCACCGCGAAACCGTGGGCCGTCCGGCCCTGTTCGCGACCACGCGCCAGTTCCTGGACGATCTGGGGCTGGAGTCGCTGGACCAACTGCCCGTGGCCGATGATCCGGCCCAGCGTGCGCAGCTCATGGCGGCCTTGGCCTCGGCCGATCCGGCCCAGGTGGCCTTGCCTATCGACGAGGTGGAGCCGGCCGTGGACGCCGACGCGCCGCCCGCTCCCCCCGAATCGTCTCCCGAGACAAACCCCGACGACGGCGCATCCCGCGCAGCGTCCGAACCTGCGGATCCCAGCCCATGAACAACATTCCCGGCACCGCGCCCGAAGACGAAGACAACGCCGTGCATGCCGCAGCGCCCCTGCCCACCCAGCAGGCCGAGCCGCTTGCAGAACCGGCCGGGCCGGCGTCCGGCCCCGAAGCGCCCGAAGCGCCCGAAGCGCCCGAAGCGCCCGAAGCCGCGACCGGGCAACCCGAGGCAGCATCGGCCGAGAGCCGGTTCGCCGACGTGGTGTCCGGCCGCTTCGACGAGGACGAGGCGGTCGCCGACCTAGCCCCGCCCAAGCGCGTGCTCGCGCCGCAGCCCGAGACGCCCAAGCTGCACAAGATCCTGGCCCAGGCCGGCCTCGGTTCGCGGCTGGAGATGGAGCAGCTCATCACCGAAGGCCGCATCTCGGTCAACAACGAGCCGGCCCACATCGGCCAACGCATCCAGTACGGTGACCAGATCAAGGTCAACGGCAAGCCCATCCGCGTGCGCGTCGACGCGCCGCCACCGCGTGTGATCGCCTACCACAAGCCGACCGGCGAGGTCGTCACGCACGACGACCCGCAGAACCGGCCCACGGTGTTCCGCAAGCTGCCCAAGCTGTTCCAGGGCAAGTGGCAGTCGGTCGGCCGGCTGGACCTCAACACCGAGGGCCTGTTGCTGTTCACCAACTCGGGCGAACTGGCCAACAAGCTCATGCACCCGCGCTTTGGCCTGGAACGCGAATATGCGGTCCGCGTGCTGGGTGCGCTCAGCAACGAGGAAAAGCAGCGACTGCTCGACGGCGTGCAGCTCGACGATGGCCAGGCCCAGTTCGGCAGCATCGAGGACGGAGGTGGCGAAGGCTCGAATTGCTGGTACCGCGTGACGATCTCCGAAGGCCGCAACCGTGAGGTGCGCCGCATGTTCGAAGCCGTGGGCCATGCCGTGAGCCGGCTGATCCGCATCCGCTACGGCGCGATGCTGCTGCCGCGCGGCCTCAAGCGCGGCGCTTCGCTGGAACTGGACGCGCGCGACATCCAGGCGTTGATGCGGGCCGCCGGCGCGCAGCCGCCCAAGCCGCAGCAGGCCCGTGCGGGTGGCCGCAACCAGGCGCCGGACCGCCGCGGCGGTGGGCGCCATGCGCGGGCCGGGCAGGGCCAGGGGCAGGGGCAGGGGCAGAGCGAGGGCGGCGCGCCCGCGCAGCCGCGTGGCAACAACAGCGGCGGCCGGAACAAACGCGGCAGGCGCGGCGGCCCCAACCCGGGCGGTGGCAGTCCGGGTGCGCGGCGCGAAGGCGGTAGCCGCTCCGAGGAGGTCATCCCCAACCCGCTGACCGTCAGCACGCTGGGCGGCCAGCGCCGCACGCCGCGCGATGGCGGCGGTGGCGGCGCCGGCGGGCAGCCCGATCCGATGAAGACCTCGTTCGGCTACATCGGCGCCGACAGCTTCACGCGCCAGCGCCAGGGGCAGCAGCGCCGCGGCGGTGGCGGCGGTGGCGGAGGCCCCCAGCGCCGCGGCGGGCGCGGCCGCTGAAGCCTGCATTTCCCTGGCATGTGCGCAGCTTTCGAATCCAGAGGGCGGCACGGGCTAAAATCACGGGCTTTGCGCGCTCAGGCGCATGCCCCTTTTTTCTCCAACGATCCAAAGCCTCGCGGCTTCACCCAAGGAACTCCAAAAATGGCCATCGAACGCACCCTTTCCATCATCAAGCCCGACGCCGTCGCCAAGAACGTCATCGGCCAGATCTACGCCCGCTTCGAAGCGGCCGGCCTGAAGATCGCCGCCGCCCGCCTGGTGCAGCTGTCGCGCGCCGAAGCCGAGCAGTTCTACGGCGTCCACAAGGAGCGCCCCTTCTTCAAGGATCTGGTCGAGTTCATGATTTCCGGCCCCGTCATGGTGCAGGTCCTGGAAGGCGAGAACGCCATCCTGAAGAACCGTGACCTGATGGGCGCCACGGACCCGAAGAAGGCCGCCCCCGGCACCATCCGCGCCGACTTCGCCGACAGCATCGACGCCAACGCCGTGCACGGCTCGGACGCCGCCGAAACCGCTCAGGTCGAAGTCGCCTTCTTCTTCCCCGGCCTCAACATCTACGCACGCTGAGATGCGACATCCCGCGCCTTGCCACCCCGCCCGGGGTCGTCGCCGGCGCGGGCGGAGCGCGGCGGGGGCTCGCCCATGAGCGCAGCACCCGCCGTCAACCTGCTGGAGTTCGACCTCGACGGCCTCGCGGCCTTCTGCGAGCGCCTGGGCGAAAAACGCTTTCGCGCCACCCAGCTGTTCCGCTGGATCCACCAGCGCGGCGCCAGCGATTTCAGCCAGATGAGCGATCTGGCCAAGTCGCTGCGCGGCAAGCTCGAGGGCGCCGCGCGCATCACGGCGCTGCCCGTCATCACCCAGAACATCTCGCAGGACGGCACGGTCAAGTGGCTGTTCGATGTGGGGGCGGGCGATGCGGTCGAGGCCGTGTTCATTCCCGAGGACGACCGCGGCACGCTGTGCATCTCCTCGCAGGCCGGCTGCGCCGTCGGTTGCCGCTTCTGCTCGACCGGCCACCAGGGCTTTTCGCGCAACCTGACGACCGGCGAGATCCTCTCCCAACTCTGGTTCGCCGAGCATTTCCTGCGCAAGCACCTGGGCGTGGCCGAGCGCGTCATCTCCAACGTGGTGATGATGGGCATGGGCGAGCCGCTGCAGAACTACGCCGCCCTGGTGCCGGCCCTGCGCGTGATGTTGGACGACCATGGCTACGGCCTGTCGCGCCGCCGCGTGACGGTGTCGACCTCGGGCGTGGTGCCCATGATGGACCGGCTCGGCCAGGATTGCCCTGTGGCGCTGGCGGTCTCGCTGCACGCGCCCAACGACGCGCTGCGCGACAAGCTGGTGCCGCTGAACCGCAAGTACCCGCTCGACGAACTGATGGGCGCCTGTCAGCGCTACCTCGCGCATGCGCCGCGCGACTTCATCACCTTCGAATATTGCATGCTCGACGGCGTGAACGACCAGCCCGAGCATGCGCGCGAGTTGATCGCCCTCCTCGAGCGCTACCGCACCGACGGTGTCTGGTGCAAGCTCAACCTGATTCCGTTCAACCCGTTCCCGGCCTCGGGCCTCAAGCGTTCGCCGGCGCCGCAGGTCAGCGCCTTCGCCAAGCTGCTGCTGGATGCGGGCCTGGTCACCACGGTGCGCAAGACGCGCGGCGACGACATCGACGCCGCCTGCGGCCAGCTGGCCGGCGACGTGAAGGACCGCACGCGGGTGACCCAGCGCATCGCGTTGCAACGCCAGGTGCCGCTGCAAGTGGTCGCGGCGCCGCCGCAGGGGAACTGACACGATGGGCATGAGCACGCGCCTGCCCGGCAACGCCATGGCCCTCGGGCTGGCCGGCCTGGCACTGTCCGGCGCGGCACTGCTGTCCGGTTGCGCCACGCCGACCGTCGGCGCGCGCGGCACGGACCCTTCGGGCGTCGTGATCCCGTCGGAGGAGACCGAAGCGCGCAAGCGGGCCCGCGTGCGGCTCGAACTGGCTTCTCGCTACTTCGACCAGGGCCAGACCAACGTGGCGCTGGAGGAGGTCAAGCTCGCGCTGGCGACCGATCCCAGCTTCGCCGAAGCCTTCAATCTGCGCGCGCTGGTTTACATGCGTTTGAGCGACCTGGCGCTGGCCGAAGACAGTTTTCGCCAGGCCCAGCGGCTGAGCCCGCGCGATCCCGGCACGGCCCACAACTACGGCTGGTTCCTGTGCCAGCAACGCCGCTACGAACAGGCTGTGGCGCAGTTCGCCATCGCGCTGGAGAACCTGACCTACACCGACAAGGCCAAGACCTGGCTGGCGCAGGGCGTGTGCCAGCAACAGGCTGGCCAAGTGGCCGAGGCCGAGCGCAGCCTGATGCACTCGTACGAGCTCGATCCGGCCAACCCGATCACGGGCTACAACCTGGCCCAGTCGCTTTTCAAGCGCGGTGACCTGCAGCGCGCGCAGTTCTACATCCGCCGGATCAACAACAGCGAATACGCGAACGCCGAGTCCCTGTGGCTGGGCATCAAGGTCGAGCGCAGCCTGGGCAACCGCCAGGCTGTGGAACAACTGGGCACGCAGCTGCGCAACCGCTTCGTGCAGTCCCGCGAGTACATGGCGCTCGAGCGCCAAGCCTTCGATGAGTGACAAGAACTTTTCTCCTGACATGGCACCGCCGCCGTCCGACCAAGCCGCCAGCGGTGCACAGCGCGCCGGCGCCATGCTGCGCCAGGCACGCGAGGACGCGGGCCTGCATGTGGAGGCCCTGGCCGTTGCGCTGAAGGTGACGGTCAAGAAGCTGGAAGCCCTGGAGGCCGGCCGCATCGACCTGTTGCCCGACCCGACCTTCGCGCGTGGCCTGGCGGCCAGCATCTGCCGCGGCCTCAAGCTCGATCCCAAACCGGTCCTCGATCTGATGCCCGGCATCGCGGGTGAACGCAGGGAGGTCGCGCCGCCGGCCATCAACGCGCGCTTCGAACCCGGCACCGCGGCAGGGGGCAGCTCTGCCTTGCGCGCAAGCCCGAGCCCGGCGATGTGGGTCGTGGCCCTGCTGCTGCTTGGCGCGCTGGCCATTTACCTCTGGCCCGGCTTGGGTGGCGCGCCGTCCGAGGCCGACGGCGGTCCCGCCGCCACGCCCATGGGAACGCCGAACACCGTGACCGAGAGCGTCACGCAGGCAGAGTCGACCGCTGCGCCGGTCGCACCGACAGTGACCGAACCGGCGTCCGTTGCCAGTGCCCCTGTTACCGCGGTCGTGCCGGCGCCGGCCGCGGTTGCCGCACCGGCGGCGCTGCTGCAGTTCGTCGCCAAGGCTGAAAGCTGGGTCCAGGTCACCGATGCGACCGGTGCCACGCCCCTGCGGCGCAGCCTGGTGGCCGGCGAGACCGTGACCGCCACAGGCACGCCGCCCTTGAACGTGGTGGTCGGCCGCATCGACGCGGTCGAGGTGCAGGTGCGCGGCGAGACGCGCGACCTGCGGGCCATCGCCAAGAACAACGTCGCACGCTTCGAGGTGAAGTGACCATGCCGGACGCCGCCGATCCCACCACGCCCTGCGCCATCAAACCCGCGGCACCGGCCGAACGCCGCACCCTGCAGGCCGAGGTGCGCTGGAAAGACCACTTGCTCACGCTGGGCGGCAACGCGCCCGTGCGCGTGCAGTCCATGACCAACACCGACACGGCCGATGCCATCGGCACCGCGATCCAGGTGAAGGAACTGGCGCTGGCCGGCTCCGAGATGGTGCGCATCACCGTCAACACGCCCGAGGCGGCCGAGGCCGTGCCGCATATTCGCGAGCAGCTGGACCGCATGGGCATCCACGTGCCGCTGATCGGCGACTTCCACTACAACGGCCACCGGCTGCTGACCGACTTCCCGGCCTGCGCCGAGGCGTTGTCCAAGTACCGCATCAACCCCGGCAACGTGGGCAAGGGCGACAAGCACGACCGGCAGTTCGGCCAGATGATCGAGGCCGCCATGCGCTGGAGCAAGCCCGTGCGCATCGGTGTGAACTGGGGCAGTCTGGACCAGGAGCTGCTGGCCAGCCTCATGGACGAGAACAACGCGCGTGCCCAGCCCTGGGACGCGAAGCAGGTCATGTACGAGGCGCTGATCACCTCGGCCATCTCCTCGGCCCAACTGGCCGAGAGCATGGGCATGCCGGCGCACCAGATCATCCTGTCGTGCAAGGTCAGCGGCGTGCAGGATCTGATCACGGTCTACGGCGAACTGGCGCGCCGCTGCCGCTACCCGCTGCACTTGGGCCTGACCGAGGCCGGCATGGGCACCAAGGGCACCGTCGCGTCCACCGCCGCGCTGGCGGTGCTGCTGCAACAGGGCATCGGCGACACCATCCGCGTCTCACTCACGCCGCAGCCGGGCGAGGCCCGCGCGCAGGAGGTGGTGGTGGCCTCCGAGATCCTGCAGGCCCTTGGCATGCGCAGCTTCGTGCCCAGCGTGACGGCCTGCCCGGGTTGCGGCCGCACCACCAGCACCACCTTCCAGGAACTGACCAAGCAGATCGACGACTTCCTGCGCATGCAGATGCCGGTCTGGCGCCACCGCTATCCGGGCGTGGAGAAGCTCAAGGTCGCCGTGATGGGCTGCATCGTCAACGGCCCGGGCGAGAGCAAGCATGCCGACATCGGCATCAGCCTGCCCGGCACCGGCGAGGCCCCGGCCGCGCCCGTCTTCATCGACGGCGAGAAGGCCATGACGCTGCGCGGCGAAGGCATTGCGCAGGAATTCCAGAAGGTCGTCGAGAACTACATCGAAAAGCGCTTCGGCCAAGGCTCCACGGCCGCCGCCTGAACAACCGGATTTCCATGGCTGACAAGATCAATGCCGTCAAAGGCATGAACGACATATTGCCGGCGAGCGTGCCGCGCACCGACAAGCTGCCCGACTCTGCGCTGTGGCACTGGTTCGAGAACACCGTGCGCGAGGTGCTGGCCCGCTACGGCTACCAGTACATCGTGACGCCCGTGGTCGAGCCGACCGCGCTGTTCGTGCGCGGCCTGGGCGAGGTGACCGACATCGTCGAAAAGGAGATGTACTCCTTCACGGACTCGATGAACGGCGACAAGCTCACGCTGCGTCCCGAGGCCACGGCCGGCATCGTGCGCGCCATGGTCGAGCACAACGCGCTGTACAACGGCCCGCTGCGGCTGTGGACGCTGGGGCCAATGTTCCGCCACGAGCGGCCGCAAAAGGGCCGCTACCGCCAGTTCCACCAGCTCGACGTCGAGGCCTTGGGCTTCGCGGGGCCGGATGTGGATGCCGAGCTGATCCTGCTGGTGCGTGCACTCTGGAAGCAGTTGGGTCTCGTCGAAGGCCAGCACGTGCGACTGGAACTCAACAGCCTGGGCCAGCCGGCCGAGCGCCAGGCCCACCGCGATGCGCTGGTGCGCCACTTCGAGGCCCACGCCGATCTGCTGGACGAGGACGCGAAGCGCCGCCTGCACAGCAATCCGTTGCGCATCCTCGATACCAAGAACCCGGCGATGCAGGCCATGGTCGAGGCGGCGCCGCAGCTCATGGATTTCCTGGGCGACGAATCGCGCGGCCACTTCGATGCCGTGCGTGCCGTGCTCGACGCGGCCGGCCTCGCGTACCGCGTGAATCCGCGCCTGGTGCGCGGCATGGACTACTACAACCTCACGGTGTTCGAGTGGGTGACCGACCAGCTCGGATCGCAAGGCACGGTCTGCGGTGGCGGCCGCTACGACGGACTGATCGCGCAGATGGGCGGAAAGGGTGCGCCGGCCGTGGGCTTCGGCCTGGGCATCGAGCGCCTGCTGCTACTGATCCAGGGCCTGGGCTTGGCGGTGCCCGACGCAGCGCCCGCTGCCTACGCCATCGTGACCGCAGCCGAACTGCTGCCGCGCGCCATGGTCGTGCTTGAGCAGTTGCGCGAGGCCGGTCTGAAGGTCGTGCTGCACGCCGGTGGTGGCAGCATGAAATCGCAGTTCAAGAAGGCCGATGCGAGCGGCGCGCAGTACGCGCTTATCTTCGGTGCCGACGAAGCGGCCGCTGGCGAACTGACCGTCAAGGCGCTGCGCGACGGGCAGGGCGCGCAGCATCGCTGCTCGCTCTCCAATGTGGCCGCGTGGGCCGCATCCCTACAATCGCGCGCTTGATTTCGCGCGCCGACCGCGCCTTTCGCTTTCCCTCATGGCAACACATCTCGATCTCGAAGAACAGGAACAGCTCGACCAGGTCAAGCACCTGTGGCGGCGCTACGGCAATGCCATCACCTGGCTGCTGATTCTGGTCCTCGCCGGTTTCGCCGGCTGGAACGGCTGGCAGTACTGGCAGCGCAACCAGGCGGCCAAGGCTGCAGCCCTGTACGACGAAGTGGACCGCGCCGCCAAGGCCGGCGACACGGCGCGTCTGGAGCGGGCCTTCGGCGACATCCGTGACGGCTACGCAGGCACTCTGTACGCGCAACAGGCCGGGCTGCTGGCCGGCAAGGTGCTGCACGAGAAGGGCAACGCCGATGCCGCCAAGGCGGCCCTGGGATGGGTGGCCGAGAAGTCGTCCGACCCGGCCTACCAGGCACTGGCCAAGCTGCGCCTGGCCGGCCTGCTGTTCGATGCCAAGGCCTACGACGAGGCCTTGAAGCAGCTCGGCGGCAACTTCGCTGGCGAGTTCGCCGCACTGGCCGCCGACCGCCGCGGCGACATCCTGGCGGCGCAGGACAAGAAGGCCGAGGCTTTGGCGGAGTACCGCGAGGCCTACGCCGGCCTGGACGCCCGCTCGGGCTACCGCCGCATGGTCGAGGTCAAGCTCAACGCAATGGGCGTGGACCCGGCGACCAGCGCCGCGACCGGAGCCGCGAAATGATGGCCCGTCGTCTGACCCGCCGCCTGGCCTCCTCCGCGACGCTGCTCGGCCTGGCAGCCGCCTTGCTGACCGGCTGCGGCAGCAGCGGCAAGCCCAAGCCGGCCGAGCTCGGTCCCAATCCCGGACTCCTCGGTGTGCGCCAGGTCTGGACCGCCAAGGTCGGCGAGATCGGCTACCCGCTCGACGTGCAGGTCACGGGCCAGCAGGTGGCGCTGGCCAGCAGCGATGGCACGGTTCTGGCGCTGGACGCGCGAACGGGCCGCGAACTGTGGCGCGCGGCGACCAAGGCCAAACTCTCGGCCGGCGTGGGCAGCGACGGCCAGCGCGCCGCCGTGGCCACGCAGAACAACGAGATCGTGGCGTTCGAAGCCGGACGTGAGCTGTGGCGCCAGAAGCTGCCCGCGCAGGTCAGCACGGCTCCCTTCGTCGCCGGTGGCCGCGTGTTCGTGCTGGCGGCCGACCGTTCCGTCACCGCGCTGGACGGGGCCAGCGGCCGCCGTCTGTGGACGCAGCAGCGTGCGGGCGATCCGCTGGTGCTGCGCCAGAGCGGTGTGATCCTCGCCGTGGGCGACACGCTGGTCGTGGGCCTGTCGGGCCGGCTGGTCGGCCTCAATCCGTTGAACGGCCAGGTGCGCTGGGACGTACCGGTGGCCACGCCGCGCGGCACCAACGACGTGGAGCGCCTCGTCGACCTGGTCGGACGTGTCAGCCGTGTCGGCGACTCTGTCTGTGTGCGGGCCTTCCAGATCGGCGTGGGCTGCGTCGACGCGGCCCGCGGCAACCTGGCGTGGACCAAGCCGTCCTCCGGCTATGTGGGCGTGCACGGCGATGCGCGCATGGTTTACGGCCCCGAGAGCGACGGCAAGCTCGTGGCCTGGAGCCGCAGCACCGGCGAGCAGGCCTGGACCTCCGAGCGCCTGCGCTACCGGCAGCTCACAGCGCCCCTGGTGCTGGGCCGCTCGGTGATCGTCGGCGACGAAACCGGCATCGTGCATTTCGTGTCGCGCGAGGACGGCTCGCCGCTCACGCGCGTGAACACCGATGGCTCGCCCATCGTCGCTGCCCCGGTCGTGGCCGGCGACACCCTGGTCGTCGTCACGCGCAACGGCAGCGTGTACGGCTACGCGCCCGAGTGACCCGCACAAGATGAAACCCGTCATCGCCCTGGTGGGCCGGCCCAATGTCGGCAAGTCCACGCTGTTCAACCGGCTGACGCGTTCGCGCGACGCCATCGTGGCGGATTTCGCCGGGCTCACGCGCGACCGCCACTACGGCAACGGCAAGCAGGGCAAGCACGAGTACATCGTCATTGACACCGGCGGCTTCGAGCCCACGGCCGAAAGTGGCATCTACAAGGAAATGGCCAAGCAGACGCGCCAGGCCGTGGCCGAGGCGGATGTGGTGATCTTCGTCGTCGATGCGCGGGGCGGCCTGTCGGCCCAGGACCACGACATCGGCAACTACTTGCGCCGCCTGGGCAAGCCCTGCGTGCTGGCGGCCAACAAGGCCGAGGGCATGCATGACGGCCAGCAGCTCGTCGAATTCTTCGAGCTCGGCCTGGGCGAGGTGCATGCCGTGTCGGCCGCGCACGGCCAGGGGGTGCGCATGCTGGTCGAGCTGGCGTTGGCGCCGCTGAACCTGCCCGACGAACCCGAGGACGATGCGGACGGCGAGCCCGGCGTGATCCGCCTGGCCGTAGCCGGCCGGCCCAACGTCGGCAAGTCCACGCTGATCAACACCTGGCTCGGCGAGGAGCGGCTCGTGGCCTTCGACATGCCGGGCACCACGCGCGACGCAATCAGCGTGCCGTTCGAGCGGCATGGCCAGCGCTTCGAGCTGATCGACACGGCCGGCCTGCGCCGGCGTGGCAAGGTGTTCGAGGCGATCGAGAAGTTCTCGGTCGTCAAGACGCTGCAGGCCATCGAGAGCGCGCACGTGGTGCTGCTGCTGCTCGACGCGACCCAGGGCGTCACCGACCAGGACGCCCATATCGCGGGCTACATCCTGGAAAGCGGCCGCGCCGTGGTGCTGGCCGTCAACAAGTGGGATGCGGTGGACGCCTACCAGCGCGAGCTGGTGCAGCGCTCCATCGAGACGCGGCTGCCCTTCCTCAAATTCGCTGCGCTGCACTTCGTCTCGGCCAAGAAGCGCCAGGGCATCGGCCCGCTGTGGGGCGCGATCGCCCAGGCCTACAAGGCGGCGATGTGCAAGATGTCGACGCCGGTGCTCACGCGCCTGCTGCTGGAGGCCGTTCAGTTCCAGTCGCCCAAGCGCAGTGGCATGTTCCGGCCCAAGATGCGCTACGCGCACCAGGGCGGCATGAACCCGCCCATCATCGTGATCCACGGCAACTCGCTGGACCATGTGACGGAGGCGTACAAGCGCTTTCTGGAGGGTCGCTTCCGCAAGGAGTTCGACCTGACGGGCACGCCGCTGCGCATCGAGATGCGCACCTCGGCCAATCCCTTTGCCGACAAGTCCGAACGCTGACGGGGTGGGCGTTTTGCACCGCTGCGGTGCGTGCTGCCGGCGTGTCTCAACACGCAAATTAAGGACATCAGTGTTTCTACGGAGAGCCTGGACCCTCTGTGGTATGGTCCCCTCTCCCAATAACAACGGTTTGAACACGGAGGATATCGTGAGCAACAAAGGTCAACTTCTGCAGGATCCTTTCCTGAACACGCTGCGCCGCGAGCACGTGCCGGTCTCGATCTATCTGGTCAACGGCATCAAGCTGCAAGGGCAGATCGAGTCCTTCGACCAGTACGTCGTGCTGCTGCGCAACACGGTGACCCAGATGGTCTACAAGCACGCCATCTCCACCATCGTTCCGGGTCGCGCCGTGAACTTCCAGCCGGCACAGGACGACAACGCGGACGCCGCGTCGTAACAAGTCCTGCCGCCGGCACTTTTGTGTCGGCCCCGCGCGCCGCCGAGGCGGTGCGCACTTTCGGTTCTCTCCGATTGACTGAAATCCCTGTAGCGGACGCTGTAGCGGCCCCGGCCATTCTGGTGGGGGTCGATTTCGGCCTGCCGCATTTCGACGCCGATCTCGAGGAGCTCGGCCTGCTGGCCCAGACCGCCGGCCTGCAGCCGGTGGCCCGCGTCACCTGCAAACGCAAGGCGCCCGATGCCGCGCTGTTCATCGGCAGCGGCAAGGCCGAAGAGATCAAGCTGCTCGCGCGCATGCACAAGGCCAGCGAGGTGCTGTTCGACCAGGCCCTGAGCCCGGCGCAGCAGCGCAACCTCGAGCGTGCGCTGGAGCTACCGGTCAACGACCGGACCATGCTGATCCTGACCATCTTTTCGCAGCGGGCGCGCAGCCATGAAGGCAAGTTGCAGGTCGAGCTGGCGCGGCTGCAGTACCTGTCGACCCGGCTGGTGCGGCGCTGGTCCCACCTGGAGCGTCAGCGCGGCGGCATCGGCACGCGCGGCGGTCCGGGCGAACGCCAGATCGAGCTGGACCGCCGCATGATCGGCGAGGCCATCAAGCGCACGCGCGAGCGCCTGTCCAAGGTCGTGCGCCAGCGCGGCACGCAGCGGCGCCAGCGCGAGCGGCGCGATGCCTTCACGATCTCGCTGGTCGGCTACACCAATGCCGGCAAGTCCAGCCTGTTCAACGCCATGGTCAAGGCGCGCGCCTATGCCGCCGACCAGCTGTTCGCCACGCTGGACACGACCACGCGCCAGCTCTACCTCGGCGAGGCCGGGCGCTCCGTGTCGCTGTCCGATACCGTGGGCTTCATCCGCGACCTGCCGCACGGATTGGTCGACGCCTTCCGCGCCACGCTGCAGGAGGCGGCTGACGCAGACCTGCTGCTGCACGTCATCGATGCGTCCAACCCGCACCACCCCGAGCAGATGGAAGAGGTGCGGCGCGTGCTGGCCGAGATCGGCGCCGACGAGGTGCCCATGCTGCTGGTCTTCAACAAGCTCGATGCGCTGACGCCGGACCAGCTGCCGCTGCAGATGGCGGACACCGTGGAGGTCGACGGGCGGCAGATCGGGCGGGTCTTCGTCAGTGCGCGGACGGGTGAGGGCATGCCTGCGCTGCGGGCAGAACTTGCCCGCCGCGCCGAACAGATCGCACCCGCGCAGGCCCCTGATTCCCCTGGGTATGATGAGGCCGATCCCCGTTTCGGCACAATCGTTCGTTGACCAAAAGAGACCAGAGCGCATGAATCTTTCTTCTCGGCCGTCGGCTTGGGCAGGCCTTCCCGGCCGCATCCGCGGCATGTTCAATCTGAACGATCCCCGCTGGGGCCGCGGAGACGACAAGGCGGGTGATCCGGACGAGAAGCCCGACACGCGCCGTCCCGACAACGAGCGCCCCTACGAACCGCAGCGCCCTGCGCCCACCCGTGGCGGCAACCAGGGCCCGCCGGACCTGGACGAACTCTGGCGCGACTTCAACCGCAAGCTTGGCGGCTTGTTCAACGGTGGCCGCAACGGCGGCCGCGGCAACATGGGCTCGGGCAACGGCGGCGGTTTCCAGCCAGACATGAAGGGTGCCGGCATCGGCATCGGCCTGATCGGGGCGGTGGCTGTGCTGATCTGGCTGGGCACCGGTTTCTTCATCGTGCAGGAAGGCCAGCAGGCCGTCATCACGCAGTTCGGCCGCTACCACTCCACCGTGGGCGCCGGCTTCAACTGGCGCCTGCCGTACCCGATCCAGCGCCACGAGCTGGTGTTCGTGACGCAGATCCGATCCATCGACATCGGCCGCGACGTGATCATCAAGGCCACCGGCCTGCGCGACTCGGCCATGCTGACCGAGGACGAGAACATCGTCGAGATCCGCTTCGCCGTGCAGTACCGCCTGAACGACGCGCGCGCCTTCCTGTTCGAGAGCAAGGACCCGACCGCCGCCGTCGTGCAGGCGGCCGAGACGGCCGTGCGCGAAGTGGTCGGCAAGATGCGCATGGACTCGGCCCTGGCCGAGGAGCGCGACCAGATCGGTCCACGCGTGCGCACGCTGATGCAGACCATCCTGGACCGTTACAAGGTCGGCATCGAGATCGTCGGCATCAACCTGCAGCAAAGCGGTGTGCGGCCGCCCGAGCAGGTGCAGGCCGCGTTCGACGACGTGCTCAAGGCCGGCCAGGAGCGCGAGCGCGCCAAGAACGAGGCCCAGGCCTACGCCAACGACGTGATCCCGCGCGCCACCGGTACCGCTTCGCGCCTGATGGAGGAAGCGCAGGCCTACAAGTCGCGCATCACGGCTCAGGCCGACGGTGATGCGCAGCGCTTCCGCTCGGTGCTCGCCGAATACCAGAAGGCACCGCAGGTCACGCGTGACCGCCTGTACACGGAGACCATGCAGCAGGTCTACACCAACGTCTCTAAGGTGATGGTGGATTCGCGCCAGGGCTCCAACCTGCTGTATCTGCCGCTGGACAAGCTCATGCAGGCGTCTGGCCAGTCGGCCGGCGTCATCGGCGATCCGGCCCTGGCAGGCAGTGGCCAGGCCACGTCGACCGCCCCGGCGGCGCCGCCCCTGGCCAGCGGCGACCTGCGTGCCCGTGACGGGCGCACCCGCGAACGTGATCTGCGCTAGGAGGCGCGCCAAGTGAACAGAATCGGATTCATCGCATCCTCGCTGCTGGTGCTGCTCGCACTGGCCAGCTCCATGCTGTTCGTGGTGGACCAGCGCCAGTACGGTGTCGTCTACGCGCTGGGGCAGATCAAGAAGGTCATCACCGAGCCAGGGCTGAACTTCAAGCTGCCGCCGCCGTTCCAGAACGTGCGTTACCTCGACAAGCGCCTGCTGACGCTGGAAAGCAGCGACTCCGAGCCCATGCTGACGGCCGAGAAGCAGCGCGTGGTGATCGACTGGTACATCCGCTGGCGCGTGACCGACCCTTCGGAGTACATCCGCAACGTGGGCCTGGACGAAAGTGCCGGTGCCAACCAGCTCAACCGCGTGGTGCGCAACGCATTCCAGGAAGAGATCAACCGACGTACCGTGCGCGACCTGCTGTCCACGCGGCGCGAGGAGCTCATGGCCGACGTCAAGCGCGAGGTGCTGGAAGTCGTGCGCGGCGGCCGCCCCTGGGGCATCGATGTGGTGGACGTGCGCATCACGCGCGTCGACTACGTGGAGTCCATCACCGAGTCGGTGTACCGCCGCATGGAAGCCGAGCGCAAGCGCGTGGCCAACGAACTCCGCTCCACCGGCGCGGCCGAGGGCGAGAAGATCCGCGCCGAGGCCGACCGCCAGCGCGAAGTGACGATCGCCAACGCGTACCGCGACGCCCAGAAGGCCAAGGGGGAGGGCGATGCCCAGGCCGCTGCGCTGTACAGCGAAGCCTTTGGCCGCGACCCGCAGTTCGCGCAGTTCTACCGCAGCCTGGAAGCCTACCGCGCGAGCTTCAACAAGAAGAGCGACGTGATGGTGGTCGACCCATCGTCCGACTTCTTCCGGGCCATGCGCGGGGCGAGCTCCGCCGCACCGGCCGGCCGCTGATCCACGGCCGCGCCCCGTGGACACCCTCTGGGCGGCCCTGGCTCTGGTGCTGGTCATCGAGGGCCTGATGCCGTTCCTGTCGCCGGGTGGCTGGCGCCGCATGTTCATGCAGGTGCTGCAGCTGTCCGACGGGCAGATCCGCTTCTTCGGTATGTGCAGCGTGCTGCTGGGCCTCGCTCTGCTGGCGCTGTTGTCCTGAGGCGCCGTCGCACGGTCTTCCGGGCCCCGATCCGAGGCCGGTAGAATCCCGTTTTTAACAGCGCACTGATTTCCATGTCTGCCTGGGTCCTGCCGGATCACATCGCCGATGTATTGCCTTCCGAGGCCCGGCACATCGAAGAACTCCGCCGCGAACTGCTGGACACTGCCCGTGGCTATGGCTACGAGCTGGTGATGCCGCCGTTGCTGGAGCACCTGGAATCGCTGCTCACCGGCACCGGTGAGGCGCTGGATCTGCTCACCTTCAAGCTGGTCGACCAGCTGTCCGGCCGCATGATGGGCCTGCGCGCCGACACCACGCCGCAGGTGGCACGCATCGACGCGCATCTGCTCAACCGCCAGGGCGTGGCCCGGCTGTGCTATTGCGGTCCCGTGGCCCACACGCGGCCCGACCGCGCCTACGCCACGCGCGAGCCGCTGCAGTTCGGCGCGGAGATCTATGGCCATGAGGGGCTGGAAGCCGATTTCGAAGTGCTGCTTCTGGCGCTGGACTGCCTGTCGGCGGCGCAGCTGCGCGAGCTCACGGTGGACCTGTCCGATGCGCGCATCGTGCAGGCTCTGCTGGCCGACAGCGCGCTGGCGCCAGCCGAACTTGCCCGAACTCATGCCGCGCTGACGACCAAGGACGCCGGTGAACTGGCCGTGCTGACCGCCAAGCTCCCGGCCGTGGACCGCGAAGGCCTGCAGGCCCTGCTGCAGCTGTACGGCGATGCCAGCGTGCTCGACGAGGCCGAGCGCGTGCTGCCGGACCGGCCCGCGCTGCGCCATGCCCTGGCCGAACTGCGCCGCTGCGCGGCGCTGCTCGGCGAGCGCGCCAACGTGCGCGTGGATCTTGCAGACTTGCGCGGCTACGCCTACTACAGCGGCGTGCGGTTCTCGATCTACGCGGCGCATGGCGACGCGCTGGTGCGTGGTGGCCGCTATGACGAGGTCGGCGCAGTGTTCGGCCGCAAGCGGCCGGCCGTGGGCTTCAGCCTGGACCTCAAGCAACTCGTCGCGGCCGTGCCGCCGCGTCCGCTGCGCGCGGCCATCCGCGCACCCTGGGGTGAAGACGGCGCTCTTCGCTCTGTCATCGCGGCCTTGCGCCGCAGCGGCGAAACGGTGGTCTGCGCCCTGCCAGGCCACGAAAGTGAAATCGATGAGTTCCATTGCGACCGCGTGCTGACGCACAAGGGCGGCGAATGGGTCGTGCAAGCCATCTGAACCTGCCTAGCTTTAGGCACTCGAGACATGAACACAGGTAATCGCGCGGCCGCCGGTCGCAACGTGGTCGTCGTTGGCACCCAGTGGGGCGATGAAGGCAAGGGCAAGCTGGTCGACTGGCTGACCGAAAGCGCCCAGGGTGTGGTGCGCTTCCAGGGCGGCCACAACGCCGGCCACACGCTGGTCATCAACGGCAAGAAGACGGCGCTGCACCTGATCCCCAGCGGCATCATGCGTCCCGGCGTCAAGTGCTATATCGGCAACGGCGTGGTGCTGTCGGCCGCCAAGCTGCTCGAGGAAATCCAGGGCTTGGAAGCAGCCGGTGTCGAGGTGCGTTCGCGCCTGCGCATCAGCGAGGCCTGCCCGCTGATCCTGCCGTTCCATGCGGCGCTGGACGTGGCCCGCGAGGCCGCACGCGAGAAGGTCGGCATCGAGAAGATCGGCACCACGGGCCGCGGCATCGGCCCGGCCTACGAGGACAAGATCGCGCGCCGCGCGCTGCGCGTACAGGACTTGAAGTACCCCGACCGCTTCGCCACCAAGCTGCGCGAACTGCTGGCCCTGCACAACTTCGTGCTGACCGAATTCCTGCATGCCGCGCCGATCGACTACGACCAGGTCTATGCCGAGTCCATGCAGCATGCCGAGCAACTGCGTCCCATGATCGCCGACGTCTCGCGCGAACTGAACGCAGCCCACCAGGCCGGTGCCAACCTGCTGTTCGAGGGCGCCCAGGGCACCTTGCTCGATGTGGACCACGGCACCTACCCCTACGTGACCTCCAGCAACTGCGTGGCCGGCAATGCGGCCGCCGGTGCCGGTGTCGGCCCCGGCCTGCTGCACTACGTGCTGGGCATCACCAAGGCCTACTGCACGCGCGTGGGTGGTGGACCCTTCCCGACCGAACTCGAATGGGAAAAGCCGGGGACGCCGGGCTACCACATGAGCACCGTGGGTGCCGAGAAGGGCGTGACCACAGGCCGCTCGCGCCGCTGCGGCTGGTTCGATGCCGCGCTGCTCAAGCGCTCGGCCCAGGTCAACGGCCTGTCTGGCCTGTGCATCACCAAGCTCGATGTGCTGGACGGCCTGGAAGAACTCCAGCTCTGCACGGGCTACAAACTGGACGGCGAACTGATCGACATCCTGCCGATGGGCGCGGACGAGATCGCACGATGCGAGCCGGTCTACGAGACGCTGCCGGGCTGGACCGAGTCCACCGTGGGCGTGACCGACTACAACGCGCTGCCGGTCGCTGCGCGGCGCTACCTGGAACGCATCGAGCAGACCACCGGCGTGCCGATCGCGATGGTGTCCACGAGCCCGGACCGGGACCACACCATCCTGATGCACAACCCCTATCAGGCATCCTGAGCCCCCAGCCCGCCCCACGGAGAACCCCATGCTGACCGAAGACGGCAAACACCTGTACGTGAGCTACGACGAGTACCACAACCTGATCGAGAAGCTCGCGATCAAGGTGCACCAGTCGGGCTGGGAGTTCGACAACATCCTGTGCCTGGCCCGCGGCGGCATGCGGCCCGGCGACATCCTGTCGCGCATCTTCGACAAGCCGCTGGCCATCATGTCCACGAGCTCCTACCGTGCAGAGGCCGGCACGCGCCAGGGTTCGCTGGACATCGCGCGCTACATCACGACGCCCAAGGGCGAGATCGCCGGCAAGGTGTTGCTGGTCGACGACCTGGCCGACAGCGGCCACACGCTGAACGCCGTGATCAAGCTGCTCAAGACCAGCTACGAGCCGATCACCGAACTGCGCAGCGCCGTGCTGTGGACCAAGGGCGTCTCCTTGTTCACGCCGGACTATTCGGTCGAATTCCTGCCCACTAACCCCTGGATCCACCAGCCCTTCGAAGGCTACGACACGATGGGGCCCGCGCAGCTTCTGGAGAAGTGGAAGGTCTGATCGCGGCGGCGCAGGGCGGCGGCTAACATGGCCGCATGCCTTGCCCTACCACCGATCTGATCCACCACCCCTACGTCCCGCCGGCCGAATTCGCAGCGCCGCAGCCCGGCGTCTTCAAGGCCTCCACTGTCATCTTCCCGAACGTGGCTGCCATGCGCAGCCGCGAGTGGCGGGACAAGTCCGGCTACACCTACGGCCTGCACGGCACGCCGACGACCTTCATCCTGGAAGAGCGCCTGGCCGCGCTCGAGGGCGGGCTGCAATGCCTGCTCGTGCCCAGCGGCTTGGCAGCGATCGCCAATGTGGCCTTGTCGCTGCTGCGCAGCGGCGACGAGGTGCTGATCCCCGACAACGCCTACGGGCCGAACAAGACGCTGGCGCGTGGCGAGCTGCACGCTTGGGGCATCCGCCACCGGTTCTACGATCCCATGGACCCGGCCGACCTGGCGGCCCAGATCGGTGAGCACACGCGCCTCGTCTGGCTGGAGGCCCCGGGCTCGGTGACCTTGGAGTTCCCGGACCTCGCGGAGCAGGTGCGGATCTGCCGCGCGCGCGGCGTCACGACGGCGCTGGACAACACCTGGGGCGCCGGTCTGGCTTTCGACCCTTTCGACCTCGGCACGATGGACGTACCGCTGGCCGTCGACATCTCGGTGCATGCGCTGACCAAATACCCGAGTGGCGGTGGCGACGTGCTGATGGGCAGCATCGTGACGCGCGACGATGGGCTGCACCAGCAGCTCAAGATGACGCACATGCGGCTGGGGCTTGGGGTCGGCGCCAACGATGCCGAAGTGCTGCTGCGCTCCCTGCCGAGCATGTCATTGCGCTACCGTGCACACGACGCCTCGGCCCGCGCGTTGGCCCGCTGGTGCCAAGGCCGGCCCGAGTTCGTGCAGGTTCTGCATCCCGCCCTGACCGGTTCGCCGGGCCACGCGCACTGGGCGGCGCTGTGTGCACGTGGCGAGCCGGAGCGGCTTGGACGCGCCGCCGGCCTGTTCAGCGTCGTCATCGACCCGCGCTACACGCAGGCGCAGGTCGATGCGTTCTGCGACGCGCTGCGGCTCTTCAAGCTCGGCTACAGCTGGGGCGGCCCGATGAGTCTGGTCGTGCCTTACGAGCTGGCCCAGATGCGCGCCGAATGGCCCGCCCATCTGCAGCGCGGCACGCTGGTGCGCTTCTCCGCAGGGCTGGAAGATGTGGCCGATCTGCAAGCCGACCTGGAGCAGGCTGTCGTCGCCGCATATGCCGCGTGATTGTGTACGCCGCCGGGCGCAACAAATATCCGTATTCACGTGCTTCGTCCCCGGCAATCAAGCTGTTAGAGTGGGGCGAACCCAACTGAACAGCGAGCACGATTTTGGCAACTCCCAACTACGGCTACGAGAAGCGGCAAAAGGAACTGGCCAAGAAGCGCAAGAAGGAAGAGAAGCTCAAGGCCAAGGCCGAGCGCAAACTGCACGGCCCGGCCGACGGAGAGGCCCAGGCCGGCGGCGTCGATGCCGAAGACGCCGACGGTGTGACGGCGCCGCCCGCCACCGAAACTTGAGGACGCCGTCTTAGCGCAGTTGCTTGCGCAACTCTGGCCAGACGTTGTCCAGCATCGCGGCCTGGGCTTCTTCGCGCGGATGGATGCGGTCGGCCTGGAACAGCGCCGCCGCATCCGGTCCATCGGCCACGCCTTTGAGCAAAAACGGCACGAGGCCGGCCTTGTGCTCACGCGCCACGTCGGCGAACAGCATGCTGAACTGGCGGCCGTAATCCGCCCCGTAGTTGGGGGGCATCTGCATGCCCACGATCAGCACCTTGGCGCCGGCCTGTTGCGCCGACCGCGTCATGGCCGCGAGATTGTCGGCGGTGTTCTTGAGCGGCAACCCGCGCAGGGCATCGTTGCCGCCCAGTTCCAGCACGACATGGGTGGGCTGGTAGTTCTTGAGCAGGGGTGCCAGGCGGGCCCGGCCGCCCGAGGTGGTGTCGCCGCTGATGCTGGCATTGCGCACCTCGGCCGCGATCTTCTGTTCGGCCAGCCGCTGCTCCAGCAAGGCCACCCAGCCCGAGCCGCGCTTGAGGCCGTACTCGGCCGACAAGCTGTCGCCGACCACGAGGATGCGGGCCCTGCCGGCTGTGTCCGTTCTGGCACCCTGTGCCCACGATGGCCCGGCCAGCAAGGGGATGTACAGGCCCGCGATAAAGTGTCGTCGTCTCAAACCAAGAAGCCTTTCATGTCCCAATCCCCCGGTGCCGCGTTGGTGTGTGTCGAGCATGTGTTCAAGTCGGTGGCCGACTCGACGGGCACGCTCGACATTCTGCGCGATATCGATTTCGCCCTGGCTGCACGGGAAACAGCGGCCATCGTGGGGGCTTCGGGCTCTGGCAAGAGCACCTTGCTGTCCATCATCGCGGGCCTGGACACGCCGACGCGCGGCACCGTTCGCATCGCAGGCCACGACCTGTTCGCACTCGACGAAGACCGCCGTGCGGCCCTGCGTGCGCAGCAGGTTGGCTTCGTATTCCAGAGCTTTCAGCTGATGGGCAACCTGACCGCGCTCGAGAACGTGATGCTGCCGCTGGAACTCACGGCCCGGCGCGACGCGCGTCAGGCGGCCACCGAGATGCTGGCGCGGGTCGGGCTGTCGGAGCGGTTGTCGCACTACCCCAAGGTGCTGTCCGGCGGCGAGCAGCAACGCGTGGCCTTGGCGCGTGCCTTCGTCGTTCAGCCGGCCGTGCTGCTCGCTGACGAGCCGACCGGCAGCCTGGACTTCGCCACCGGCGAGAAAGTCATGGAACTGATGTTCGAACTCAACCGCGAACTTGGCACGACGCTGGTGCTGGTCACGCACGACCGCGGTATCGCGGCGCGCTGCGAGCGGCGCATCACCATCGAGGCGGGCCGCATCGCGGCCTGAGCTCCGCCCGAGGGGCCGCCGATAATCCGCTCATGTCTGCCCCCAAAGTCCTGTTCGGCTTCCACGCAGTGAGCGTGCGTTTGAAGACCGCGCCCCAGTCCATCGTCGAGATCTACTACGAACCGACCCGGCGCGATGCCCGCATGCGCCAGTTCCTCGAACGCGCCCGCGAAGCCGGCGCCCGCCTGATCGAGGCCGATGGCCTGCGTCTTGCCAAGCTGGCCGGCAGCCACGGCCACCAGGGTGTGGCCGCGCGCGTACAGCCGCTGCCGCAGCAGCACTCCCTGGACGAGTTCCTTGACGGGCTGGACGGGCCGCCCCTCCTGCTGGTGCTGGACGGCGTGACCGACCCGCATAACCTGGGCGCCTGTCTGCGCGTGGCCGATGGCGCGGGCGCCCACGCGGTCATCGCGCCCAAGGACCATGCTGCCGGGATCAACGCCACGGTGGCCAAGGTGGCCAGCGGCGCCGCGGAAACCGTTCCCTATTTCATGGTCACGAACCTGGCGCGGACCCTGGGTGAACTGAAGGAGCGCGGCATCTGGTGCATCGGCACCAGCGGCGACGCCGACAAGACGCTGTACCAGACCGACTTGGCCGGCCCCGTCGCGCTGGTATTGGGCGCGGAAGGCGAGGGCATGCGGCAGCTCACGCGCAAGACCTGCGATGTGCTGGTCCGCATCCCGATGCAGGGGTCGGTCGAAAGTCTCAATGTCTCAGTGGCGAGCGGGGTCTGCCTGTACGAAGCGTTGCGCCAACGCGCCGTCTGAGGATCGCACGTGCGCCGATTCCTGTGAATTCGGCAACAAAGATCCGCCGAATTCGCTAGCTTTGTAAGCGGGAGGTGCACATCCCGTTACAGTGCGCGGCGTTGTTGCTCAACGCTGGCGGCTTTTGGCTGGCGTATCCACCATGTACCCCTGTCTGACGGCCCTGCGCCATTCGTCGCGCGTCCTCTGCCTGAGCCTTCTTGTCGCCGCCACTTGTGCCACCGCGGCTGATGGGAGGGCAGGGCGCTACTACGAGGACGCGCTGAACCGCTACGAGAAGCGTGATTTGCCCGGTGCGATCATCCAGCTCAAAAACGCCCTCCAGATCGACAAGAGCATGTTGCCGGTACAACTGCTCTTGGGAAAAGCACTCATGGCCAACGGCGAGGTGCTCGCCGCCGAGGTCGCCTTGCTCGAGGCGCTACGGCTCGGTGTTGACCGTGCCGAAGTGGTGCTGCCCCTGGCGCAGGCCTATCTCGCCCAGGGCAAGCACCGGCAACTGCTCGACGACGCGACGTTTGCCATGGGCGGATTGCCCGTGCGCACGCGCATCGAACTGTGGATCCTGCGGGCGTCGGCGCTGTCCGACCTGGGTGATCCGCGGGGTGCCATGCACGCAATCGAGCAGGCGCGTGCTCTGGACATGGGCGCGCCAGGCTCGTGGCTGGCCGAAGTCCCGGTGCGCGTGCGGGCCCGCCAGCTGAGCGAGGCGGCAGCTGCAGCCGATCGTGCACTGGCGCTGGCGCCGCAACTGGCAGAGGCGCGTTACCAGCGTGGATCGGTCTACCACGTGCAAGGGGACGTGCGTGCGGCAATCAGCGCCTACGATCAGGTGCTCGCGCTCGATGCCGACCATGTCGAGGCGCGCATCGCACGGGCAGGTCTGTACCTGGACATGCAGCGCGATGCGGAGGCTGCGGCCGACCTGGCCCGGCTGCAGCGGCTGTCGGACCAGGAGCCCCGGGCCGCCTATCTGCGTGCAATGCTTGCCGAGCGCGAAGGCAATTCGGCACAGGCGAAGCTGCATCTCACGCAGGTCACCAACCTGCTGGATGCTGCGCCTGCCCAATTCATCCAGTACCGTTCACAACTGCTGCTGCTCAATGGCCTGGCACACCTGGGGCTCGGCGAGGACGAGAAAGCGCAGGCTTACCTGGAATCGCTCGAGCGGGTACAGGGTAGCTCGCCGGCATCCAAGGCACTGGCCCAGCTGTATCTGAAACAGGGCGCTTCGGAGCGGGGCATTTCCGTTCTGTCGAGCTACGTGCGGGCTGTGCCAGGCGACAAGCAGGCGCTCATGCAGCTTGCAGCGGCCTACACCGCGCAAGGTCGCAACGCCCAGGCGATCTCGCTGATGCAGGAAGCATTGCGGGGCGATGACCGTCCGGACATGCGCGCGGCGCTGGGCGTCGGCTTGGTCGGTAGCGGACGCATCGGGCAGGGCGTCAACGAATTGGAAGCAGCGCTGCGCAAGGATCCGGGCCAGGTGCAGGCCGGCACCGTGCTCGCAGGCCTGTATCTGCGGGCCGGCCAGGGCGCCAAGGCAGCCAAGGTGGCGCAAGAGCTGGTCAAGCGCGACGCCAACAATGCCGTGTTCCAGGATCTGCTCGGCATGGCACTGGCGCAGACGGGAGACACCACCGCCGCGCGTTCGGCCTTCCAGCGCGCCATCCAGCTTGATGCAGCGCTTTTGGCACCGCAGCTTCACTTGGCGCGGCTGGACACCGGAATGCGAGCTTACGACGCTGCGGCCAAGCGCCTGCAAGAACTGCTGGCCAAAGACGGCAAGAACATCGAGGTGCTGCTCGAGCTGGCATTGCTGGCCGATCAGCGCGGTCAGCCCAGGCAAATGGAGGATTGGCTGCGCAAGGCGGATGACCATGCCGGGGCCCTCGAACTGCGGCCTGTGCTCGCGTTGACAGATCTTTATCTGCGCATGCAGCAGCCGGGTCCTGCATTGGAGGCTGCGCGCCGCGCCAACAGCAAGGCGCCGCCGGAAGACCTGCCGACGCAGTTGGCCTACGGGCGCGCGCTGGCAGCGAACGGCGACAAGGTGGCAGCGCGTGCAGCCTACATGGCAGCATCGCGCCTGGCCGGCGCCAACGCGCCGCTGCTCGTGCGGATCGCGCACCTGCAACTGGCCGCCCAACATGCGGACGGGGCAGCCTATAGCCTGGAAAAAGCGTTGACAGCCCGGCCGGATCTCCTACCGGCCCAGGCCTTGATGGTGGACGTCGAGATCCAGCGCCGGCAGTTCGCCGACGCGGCACGGCGCGCAGCTCAGATCACGCAGCAGTACCCCAAGCTGGCCGTGGGTCACAGCCTGGAGGGCGACATCGCCCTGGCACGCGGGCAGCAGGCCGCTGCCATCGAGGCCTACCGGCGGGCGCACCAGGTCGCACCTGCGCCGGACACCTTCATGCGGCTCTCCAGCGTGCTGTGGGAGGTCGACGGCGGCAGGCCGGCCGTGCAGCTGGCCGAACAGTGGGTGCGGCAGCGGCCTTCCGATCTGGAAGCGCGCCGTGCCGTGGCGGACGCCTACGCCCGCGCCGGCCAGTACGTGCAGGCGCGTTCTGGGTACGAGACGCTCCTCAAGACGGCACCGCAGGATGCTGGAGCCCTCAACAACCTTGCCAACGTCCTGGTGCGCCTGGGCGATCCGGCGGCAGTGGCGGCAGCCGAGCGTGCCGTGGCGCTGGCGCCGGAGGATGCCAACGCGCTGGATACGCTTGGATGGGCGTTGTTCAAGGCCGGGGGCGATGCACAGCGCGAGCGCGCCCTTGGCTTGTTGCGCACGGCGCGCTTGCGGGCGCCGGGAAATCCAGGCATCCGCTACCACCTTGCAGCCGTGCTGGCGCAATCGGGTCGACCGGCCGAGGCTCGCCAGGAGGCGCAAGGGGCGCTGGACGCAGAGCCACGCTTTGAGAGCCGCGCGGACGCTGAGTTGCTTCTCAAA
The DNA here is from genome assembly GCF_007677875.1 of Variovorax boronicumulans. Lineage (GTDB taxonomy): Bacteria > Pseudomonadota > Gammaproteobacteria > Burkholderiales > Burkholderiaceae_C > Pseudorhodoferax > Pseudorhodoferax boronicumulans_A. Next base: position 59,275 of record NZ_VEDO01000002.1, read on the forward strand.
AGTCTGCGTTGACTGTCGAAATTTTTGCCAGCCTGTTGTTTTTGCTGGGTTTGATGCGATTCAATGTGTTGATTTGTAGAACTTTTATGTTTTGGCACACTTTTCGCATTAGCTGTGTCCAAATGTTCTTTGGAATTTGATCGGGGGATTCACAAATGGCGAAAAACAAAATGTTGCGCGTGTTGGGCGCCGTGGTGTTGTCGGCAACGGCCACCGTCGCTTCGGCAGATTGGACGTTCAACAACACCAACACGTCGAAAGAGGCGAGCACTGGCGTCACGGCCACCGCGTCGGCCTACTACCTGACGAACAACGGGGCCGGCAGCGCGTTCGTCTCGAGCACCTCCAAGGTCGCCAGTGCCACGCTGGGTTACAACGGCAGCAGCGGCCTGGGCGTGTTTTCGGGCGGCGAAAGCGGCAGCCCGCAGCACGCGGTGGACAACCAGGACCGCACCGACATGGTCCTGTTCAGCTTCACTGGACTCGTCGAGCTGGACTACGTGACGCTGGGCTGGAGCACCAACGACGCCGATTTCAGTCTGCTGTACTACACCAAGTCGACCCTGCCCGCGGGTGCCAACAACACCCCGTACACCATCGTCGGCAAGACGTGGGATGTGCTGAAGTCCGAGGGCTGGGCCCGTCTAGAGGATGTCAGTGGCACGGCCAGTACTTCCGCGCAGCAATACGCGGTCAACGGCCAGGGCAACAACAGCACCAAGAACAACGGCGCCGTTTCCAGCTGGTGGATCGTCAGTGCGTTCAACACCGGTTTCGGCGGCAGCGGAAGCGGGCTCGGAAACGGCAACGACTACTTCAAGCTGGCGAGTCTGACGGGCACCGTCCACTCGCCGCAGTCCGACGTCCCGGAGCCCGGTTCGCTGGCGTTGCTGGGCTTGGCAGCGATCGGGCTTGCCGCCAGCCGCCGCCGCGCGAACACACGCGCCTGAGCGGGTCGGTTCCAGAAAGTACGGCGCCCAACGGGCGCCGTTTTTCATGGAGGCGCGTCCCGCCCCTTACTCACACCACACCTGCATCCCGCAGACCCTGGATGTCGTGTTCGCGCAAACCGAGTTCGCGCAGCACGGCTTCGGTGTGCTGCCCCAATGCCGGCGGAGCGTTGCGCAGCACCGGCGGATGCTCCGACAGCCGCAGGGGGCTGGCCACGCCGGCCACCGATGCGATGCCGTCGCCCGCGTCGCGCGGCAGATCCACCCGCAGTCCGCGCGCCACCACCTGCGGGTCGGAAAAGGCCTGGCCGATGTCGTTGATCGGCCCGCAGGGCACAGCCTTGTCCTCCAGCAGTGCCACCCACTGCGCGGTGCTGCGCTGGCGCGTCAGCTCTTCCATGGCCGGGATCAGCGTCGTGCGGTTGTGCACGCGCGCCGTGTTGGTGGCAAAGCGCGCGTCACGCGACCACTCCGGCCGGCCCGCCGCCTCGCACCAACGGGCGAACTGGCCGTCGTTGCCGATGGCCAGCAGCATGGCGCCGTCCGCTGTTGGAAAGTCCTGGTAAGGCGCCAGGCTCGGGTGCGAATTGCCCTGGCGCTGCGGTACCTTGCCGGTGTTGAGGTAGCCAGAAGCCTGGTTGGCCAGGATGGCCATGCCCACGTCGAGCAGGGCCATGTCGATGTGCTGGCCGCGTCCCGTCTGCTCACGTGCGCGCAAGGCCGCCAGCACGGCGGTGGACGCATAGACGCCCGTGAACAGATCGGTCAGCGCAACGCCGACGCGTACACCGCCGCCGCCGGGCTCGCCGTCGGCGCGGCCGGTGATGCTCATCATGCCGCTGGAGGCCTGGATCAGCAGGTCGTAGCCCGCGCGCTCGGCGTAGGGGCCGGTCTGGCCGAAGCCCGTCACCGAGCAATAGACCAGCCGCGGGTTCAGCGCGGACAGGCTGGCGTAGTCCAGCCCGTACTTCTTGATGCCGCCGACCTTGAAGTTCTCCACCAGCACGTCGGCCTGCTCGGACAGTTGCCGGATCAGGGCTTGGCCTTGCGGCTTGGACATGTCGATGGTGACCGAGCGCTTGTTACGGTTGCAGGCAGCGAAGTAGCTGGCCTGGTCGGTGTCCTGGCCCTGTGCATCCTGCAGGAAGGGCGGCCCCCAGTGGCGCGTGTCGTCGCCGGCGCCCGGCAGCTCGATCTTGACCACATCGGCGCCCAGGTCGGCCAGGATCTGGGTGCACCAGGGGCCGGCCAGCACGCGCGACAGATCCAGCACCTTGACGCCGGCCAGCGCGCCGGCCGTAGCGGATGCTCCAGCCATGCTCAGTTGGCGAAGGCGGCGATGCCGGTCTGCGCGCGGCCCAGGATCAGCGCGTGGACGTCGTGCGTGCCTTCGTAGGTGTTGACCACCTCCAGGTTGACCAGGTGGCGCGCCACGCCGAACTCGTCGGAGATGCCGTTGCCCCCAAGCATGTCGCGCGCCAGGCGAGCGATGTCCAGAGCCTTGCCGCAGTTGTTGCGCTTGATCAGCGAGGTGATCTCCACCACGTTCTGGTGCTCGTCCTTCATGCGGCCCACGCGCAGCGCGGCCTGCAGTCCCAGCGTAATCTCGGTCTGCATGTCGGCCAGCTTCTTCTGGATCAGCTGGTTGGCAGCGAGCGGACGCCCGAACTGCTTGCGGTCCAGCGTGTACTGCAGGGCCGTGTGCCAGCAGAACTCGGCCGCACCCATGGCGCCCCAGGCGATGCCGAAGCGTGCACTGTTCAGACAGGTGAAGGGACCTTTGAGGCCCTGCACCTCGGGGAAGGCGTTTTCTTCGGGCACGAACACGTCTTCCATCACGATTTCGCCGGTGACCGAGGCGCGCAGCCCGACCTTGCCGTGGATGGCAGGTGCGGAAAGTCCCTTCATGCCCTTTTCCAGCACGAAGCCGCGGATCGGGCCGAGCTGGCCGGCGGCCGAGACCTCCTTGGCCCAGACCACGAACACGTCGGCGATCGGCGAGTTCGTGATCCACATCTTGCTGCCCTTGAGCTTGTAGCCGCCATCGACCTTGTGGGCGCGCGTGGCCATGGAGCCGGGGTCGGAGCCGTGGTCGGGTTCGGTCAGGCCGAAGCAGCCGATGAACTCGCCGCTGGCAAGCTTGGGCAGGTACTTCTGTTTCTGCGCTTCGGTGCCGAATTCGTTGATCGGCACCATCACCAGGGACGATTGCACCGAGGCCATGGAGCGGTAACCCGAGTCCACGCGCTCGATCTCGCGCGCCACCAGGCCGTAACTCACGTAGTTCAGGCCGGCGCCGCCGTACTGGGTCGGGATCGTGGGGCCCAGCAGGCCCAACTCGCCCATCTCGCGAAAGATCGAGGTGTCCACGGATTCGTTGCGGAACATGGCCTGCACGCGCGGCATCAGCCGGTCCTGGCAGTAGGCCCGCGCCGCGTCACGGATCAGGCGCTCGTCTTCGGTCAGTTGTTGGTCGAGTTGGAAGGGGTCTTGCCAGTCGAAGCGCGCTTTGGCCATGGGGTCTCCTGAGGGGGAAGATTGCAAAGGTGCCCATCCTAGCTGCGGGCCAGGGGTGCGGCAAACGATGATTCTTGATCGAGATATGAGATTCAAGAATATTTGCAGCAGCAGTCTTGCAGGTTGCGAGGTCCAAATGTGTATATTGGGAATACTTTGCGCCGCAAACTCCCATCCACTCAGGCCCTGGTCTGCTTCGAAGCCGCAGCCCGCCACGAAAGCTACACGCGCGCCGCGCAGGAGCTTTCGCTGACCCAGGGTGCCGTGTCGCGGCAGATCGCCGCGCTGGAGGAATTCGTCGGCATCGTGCTGTTCCGCCGCACACGCCACGGCGTGGCCCTGACCGACAGCGGACGCGACTATGCCCGCCAGGTGGCCAGACGACTGGACGGCCTGGAATTGGACACCCTGAACGCCATGGCGCGCCAGCACAGCGGCCATTCGCTGGCGCTGGCGGCGGTGGCCACGTTCGCCACGCGCTGGCTGATCCCGCGCCTGCCCGCGCTGGCGCTGCGCCACCCGCAGATCACCGTCAACATCGAGACGCGCACGCGGCCGTTCCTGTTCAGCGACGACGGTTTCGATGCGGCGCTGTACGCCGGAACGCCGGAGCAGGTGCAAAACTGGCCCGGCACCAGCGCCGTGCTGCTCATGAGCGAGGAGGTGCTGCCGGTCTGCAGCGCCGCCTTGCTTCAGGGGCGCGGTGCGCTCACGCCCGCTGAGGTGGCTCAATTGCCGCTGCTGCAGCAGAGCACGCGGCCGGATGCCTGGCGGCTGTGGTTCGAAGCCATGGGCGTGCAGGCTGCGCATTGGCAGAGCGGGCCGCGCTACGAACTGTTCTCGATGTCGGCCACTGCCGCTGCGCACGGGCTCGGCGTGGCGCTGGTACCGCGCATGCTGGTGACCCAGGATCTCGCGCGCGGCGACCTCGTCCTGGCGTGCGACCGGCCCCTGCGCGGTAGCCGCGGCTATTACCTGGTCAGCCCCGAGCGGCGCGACCCGCCGGCCGCGCTCGCGCTGTTTCGTGACTGGCTGGTGGAAAGCGCCGGCGCCGAAGCGCAATAACGCGGTATGGCTCCGGGTTTGCCCGATGTCGAGCGCACTTACACAACGCGATGCTCCACGCAATCGACTTGGTTCACGGCAGGTGCGCGCGCTTTTTAACTTCTTGATTTTTTGTGGATTATTTCGCAGCCGAAAAGTTGGCCCGCGCATTGCTAGATGGCATGCATGTGGGAAATCATCGTCATCTTGTATGTAATTTTCCTGGCGATCGGGCTTCGCAAGATCCCGTGAGCGCCGGCTGCAGGGCCGGACTCGCCAGCACACGGCGGCTCGTGCACAGCGGTCGCGCTTGCAGCGTGGAAGCCCCAGGGGGTCGATGTGGACGGCAATGTCTGCGCGGCGCACCAGTAGGTCAATGTCGAGCGCGTCAATTTCCAGCTCCGGCGTGATCTGCGTCAGGGTTCACAGGGCCTGCGCCCCTTGCCGGCCCCAGGCGGGCCTGGGTCGCTGCCGCGCGGGCTCTTGGGCTAGAGCGGTCCGGGCAGCTTGCCCAGGCCGGGCAGGCGCAGCGCAAGATCGTCCACGTCCACGCCGACGCCCAGGCCCAGCACATTGAGTTCCAGGCCCTCGTCGCGCGCAAGCAGGATGCCGGCCAAACCCAGCAGCGAGATCTGCCAGCCCGTGCCGCTGGGGGCGCGCGCGAAGAACCGCGTGGGGCCCAGATAGTCCTTGCCGATGGCGGTGGGCGGCAGATCGAGCCGCAACTCCGGCACCTCGCGCGCGACCCAGGCGACGAAGGTGTTGCTGTTCGGGCCCGGCCACAGGCCATACGTGTGGCCCCAGGGGTAGCGCGCGACGGCTGCCTCGATGCGGTCGATCATGGCCTCAGCCTGGGCCCCACGGTGGTCCACCAGCAGGCGCGGGTAGGCGCCGTACCAGTGGGTGTCAGGCTGGGTGCTCTCGCCCTGGACCAGCGCGTCGCCACCGTAGCGTGCACGCCAGCCCAGGATCTGCCAAGTGGTGTAGTGGTCGGCGCCGGCGCGCTTGACCGCGATCCAGGGGTGGATGCCGAAGGCGCCGCGCCAGCGCACGATGCGTGCGCCGTAGACCTGCACGACGGCACGCTGCTCTACGGCCGGGTCGGGTGCCTGGCCGGTGGGCGAGCGTTCGCGGCTGTGCCAGGGTGTGTCCAAGTCCAGTTTGCCCGAGGCCAACACGCCGATGGGGCCCAGCAGCAGCACGGCGACCAGGGCCAGCAGGCGCAGCGGCCATCGCAGCCACCGGATCATCCCGATGCCTCCGTGTGCGCCATGGCGTGCTTGCGCGTGCTCACCGACGCCGGCACCCCGGCATCACTGGGTGCGCGGGCGCTCGGGTCCTCCGCCATGCCGGCATCGCCGTGCAGCAGGAGGATGGTGACGTACCGGACGTCGTGTGGAGGAGGAACCATCGCGTCAAGGAGTCTGCAGAAGAAGTCGGCGCCCATGATGCGCTCGCGCACGATGGCCCCGGGTAATCCCGGACCTCAGACTGGTTTTCATATTTCTACAATATGGACACAACTCCACAATATGGACAACTCCGATGCCAACCGACCGCGCCGATCCCGAGCCGCTGACGCCCTACCAGTACCCCAATCCGCCCGAGGCCCTGCCCGAGATCGTGATCCCCAACGCGATCCCGACCGATGAGCGCCTGTGGGTGCCGCAGGCCGAGAATGTCTGGTTCCGCCCGCTGTGCCTGAACGCGAGCCAGGGCTACTGGATGAACCTGCTGCGCGTGCGCAAGTCCGGCGTGCTGAGCCGGCACCGCCATCCGCAGGCCGTGCACGGCTTCGTGCTCAAGGGCCGCTGGAAGTACCTGGAGCACGACTGGTGGGCCGAGGAGGGCGGATACGTGTTCGAGCCGCCGGGCGAGACGCACACGCTCTACGTGCCTGAGGACGTGCAGGAAATGATCACCTACTTCCAGGTCAACGGGGTCATGTACTACACCGACCCGTACGGCAAGGGCATGGGCTACGAAGACGTGTTCACCAAGATCGACATGTGCAGGAAGCACTTCGAGGCCGTGGGCTTGGGCGCGGACTACGTCAAGCAGTTCATCCGATGAGCTCTGCGCGCTACGACTACCGCGGCCGCGTGGCCGTGGTGACCGGCGGCGCGAGCGGCATCGGCGCCGAGACGGCGCGGCTGTTGCGCAGCTTCGGCGCCACCGTGGTGGTCTGGGACCTGTCGCGCGGGGACGACATCCAGGTCGACGTGGCCGACCGCGCCGCCGTGGCCCGCGCCGCGCAGCAGACCGTTGAGCGCTGGGGCGGCATCGACATGCTCGTGCACAGCGCTGGCTACACCGGCCCGACCATGGCGCTCGACGCCTTCGATCCCGAAGTCTGGCACCGCGTCGTCGCCGTGAACCTGGGCGGCACCTTCAACGTCTGCCACGCCGTGGTGCCCTTCATGCGCAAAGCCGGCCGCGGCCGCATCGTGCTGCTGGCCTCGCTGGCGGGCAAGGAGGGCACGCCCAACGCCTCGGCCTACAGCGCGGCCAAGGCCGGCGTGCTGGCGCTGACCAAGTCGCTCGGCAAGGAACTGGCTTCCACCGGCATCCTCGTCAACGCGATTGCGCCGGCCGCCGTGCGCACGCCCATCCTGGCGCAAATGGCCCCCGAGCATGTGCAGACCATGGTGGCCAAGAGCCCCATGCAACGCCTGGACGAGCCCGGCGAGGTCGCCGAGATGGTGGCCTGGCTGTGCTCGGACTCCTGCAGCTTCAACACCGGCGCCGTGTTCGACCTGTCGGGTGGCCGCGCCACTTATTGATTTCCCCAAAACCACGACACCACCACCCGAGGAGACCTTCGACATGTCCACATCCCTGACCCGCCGGCAGTTCGCCAGCCTGGCCGCCGTGCCCTTTGCGCCCCTTGTTGCCGGCACGGCCCACGCCCAGTCCGATTTCCCGAACAAACCGATCGAGCTGGTCGTGCCGTTCCAGCCCGGCGGCGGCACCGATGCGCTGGCCCGCTCCTTCGCCGACGCCACGCGCAAGCACACCACGCAGAGCTTCATCATCGTCAACAAGCCCGGCGCCAGCGGCTCCATCGGCTGGCAGGACGTGATGCACGCCAAGCCCGATGGCTACCGCCTCGCGGTCATCACCGTGGAGCTGGCCACGCTGGCCCACATCGGCATCGGCAAGATCGCTGCCGACGACCTGCAGCCCATCGTCCAGCTCAACGCCGACCAGGCCGCCATCACGGTGCGCGCCGAGGCACCCTGGAACACCATCGAGGAGTTCCTGGCCGCGGCCAGGAAGGAGCCCGGCAAGATGGGCGTGGGCAATGCCGGCCCCGGTTCGATCTGGCACCTGGCGGCCTCCGCGCTGGAAGACAAGGCCGGCGCGAAGTTCAACCACGTGCCGTTCCAGGGCGCCGGTCCCGGCGTGCTGGCGCTGCTGGGCGGGCACATCGACGCCGTGGCCGTGAGCCCGGCCGAGGTCACCACGCACGTGCAGTCCGGCAAGCTCAAGACGCTGGCCGTGATGGCCGAGCAGCGCGTCAAGGGCTTCGAGAAGGTGCCCACGCTGAAGGAGCGCGGCATCGATCTCGTGATCGGCACCTGGCGCGGCATCGCCGCACCCAAGGGCACGCCGCCGCAGGTCGTGGCCTACCTCAAGGACCTGGCGCTCAAGGCCTCCAGCGAACCCAGCTTCCGCGAGACGCTGGACAAGCAGAACCTGGGCTTCGTCTATGCCGACGACCAGGCCTTCAAGGCCAAGATCACGAAGAACAACGAATACTTCAAGTCGCTCATCACCAAGCTCGGGATCAAAACTTGACCCACCCCCAGTCTCCGCGCTGCGCGCTCCGCCAACCCCCTTGCAGGGGGCGCACCCAGCGGCCTGGCAGAGCCAGTTCCGCGGGTGCCCTGGCATGGCCTGCTCCGCGGCCTTCGGCACCTTGGCATGCCTGCCGAGGTCGGTGCAACCAAGCAGTGATATGACCTACCAGACAGATCTCCTGAAGGGCAAGCGCGCCCTGGTCGCCGGTGCCACGCAGGGCATCGGCGCCGTGATCGCCAACCACCTCGCGGCCTTGGGCGCCGAGACGACGGCATTGGGCCTGGGCGCCGGCGACGGCACGCTGGCCGCCGCTGTCGAAGCGCGCCAGTGCGACGTGACCGACGCCGCGAGCCTCGATGCTGCGCTGGCCGACATGCCCGAACTGGACATCGTGTTCAACTGCGCCGGCATCATCCAGCGCGGCGCCGAGCACGATCTGGAGGTGTTCCAGCGCGTGCTCAACGTGAACCTCACGGGCACCATGCGCGTGTGCACGGCCACGCGCGAACGGCTCAAGGCACGGCGCGGCTGCATCGTCAACACCGCCTCCATGCTGAGCTTCTTCGGCGGCGGCCTGGTGCCGGGCTATGCGGCCAGCAAGGGCGGCGTGGCGCAGCTCACCAAGTCGCTGGCGATCGCCTACGCACCCGATGGCATCCGCGTCAACGCGGTGGCGCCGGGCTGGATCGCCACGCCGCTCACGCAGGCGCTGCAGGACGACCCGGCCTGCGCCGGCCCCATCCTCGCGCGCACGCCGCTGGCGCGCTGGGGCACGCCCGACGACGTGGCCCGTGCGGCCGTGTTCCTGTGCACGCCTGCCGCTGCCTTCATGACGGGCGTGATCCTGCCCGTCGACGGCGGCTACATGGTGACTTGATAATGCGCGGCGTCATGACCACGGCGCCCGACCTCTCTCCCGAAACCGACGACGCGGGTCAGCCCGCCGTCGCCGGCACCCAGGCCTTCGGCAAGTTCATGCGCGTGCTGCAACTCGTGGCCGATGCCGAGCAGCCGCCCAATGTCGCGGCGCTGATGCGCGCCACGGGCTTTCCGCGGCCCACCGTGCACCGCATCGTCGCCGCCCTGGTGGCCGAGCGCATGCTCCTGGAAGACGCGGCCACGCACGGCCTGGCGCTGGGCCCGCGGCTGATCCAGCTGGCCGCGCGCAGCTGGGGGCGTTCAGACCTGCGGCTCGCGGCCATGGACGCGCTCAAGCGCCTGCGCGACCTCACCGGCGAAACCGTGCACCTGGCGGTGCCGAACGGCCGCAGCATGGTCTTCATCGAGAAGCTGGAGAGCCCATCGGCCGTGCGCATGAGTTCGCGCATCGGCACCAGCGTGCCGCTGCACGTCACGGCCGTGGGCAAGGCCTACCTTGCGGCGCTGCCGGCCGCCGAGCGCGCCGCGCTGCTCAAGGGCCTGCCGCTGCCGCGCCACACCGCGCACACGCTGACCGAGCGCGCCGCCTTCGAGGCCGAGCTCGCAGCCACGCAGGCCGCCGGCTGGTCCACCGACCGCGAGGAGCACGAGGACGGCGTCTACTGCTTCGGTGCCGCCGTGCGCGGTGCCGATGGCCGGCCGGTGGCCGCGATCAGCGTGACCACGCTGGTGTTCCGCCAGAAGGACGATCCGGCCAAGGCCTATGTGGCACCGCTGCTGGCGGCCTGCGCGGCCGTGGCCGAACGCATCGCCGAAGTGCCGGCCCTGGCCAAGGCCGAGCAGCTGTAGCGCTCGCCATGCCGCGCCTGCTGCACCACCTGCGTGTGCGCCCCTACCTGATGGGCGCGTGCGCCGTGGGCCTGGCCTGCGCCTTGCTGCTGCCGGCGCCGAACGCGGTCACGCGCGCCCTGGTCGGCTGGAACGCGGCGGTCTGGCTCTACCTCGTGCTGCTGGTCTTCATCATGGTGCGCGCCGACCATGGCCGCGTGCAGCGCGCGGCCGTGGCCCAGGCCGAGAGCGCGGCCACGGTGCTGGCCCTGGTCAGCCTGGCCGCGGTGGCCAGCGTGTTCGGCGTGGTGTTCGAACTCTCCGCTGCCAAGCAGCCGGGTGTGCCGCACGCCTGGCCGCACGTGCTGCTGGCGCTGGCGACCGTCGTGGGTTCCTGGACGCTGCTGCCCATGGTGTTCGCGCTGAGCTATGCCAGCGTCTACTACCGCGCCCGTGGCGTCGGCCTGCGCTTTCCCGACGGCGACCCGCAGTTCCGCCCCAACTACGCCGACTTCCTGTACTTCTCGTTCACGATCGCCGTGGCCTCGCAGACCTCGGATGTCAGCGTCGACACGCCCGCCATGCGCCGCGTAGTGCTGCTGCAGACGCTGCTGTCTTTTGCGTTCAATGCAACGATTTTGGCCTTCAGCATCAACATTGCTGCGAGCTTGTTCTGATTTGGGCGTCAGCAATGCGGTGGATGAAACACAAAAAGGATATTTGAAACAAAACGTTGTGCAATGGTAGATTGACGCGCATCAAGTGATGCCGGAGGTTCTCCATGCGCTTCGTTGCTTGCTGCCGCCACGGCATCGCCGTGTTCTGCCGATGAGCCGGCTCGACACGGCGCATCCCGACGGCCAGGCGGCCGATCCCTTGAAACCCATGCGCCAGCGCGCCGACCGGCTGGTGCTGTCCATGCTGGCGCTGCAGGCGCTGGTGGCCGTGCTGCTGGGCGGGCTCTACGGCCCCTGGGGCACGGGCATGCTGGTGGCCGGCCCCCTGCTGGGTGTGGCTGCCGGCGCCTACGCGCTGGCCTCGGGCCGGCTGCTGGCGCGTCTGGTTTTGGCCGTGGTCGGCATGTTCCTCGTGGCGCTGAACATCCAGCTGTCCGCGGGCATGCCGGAGATGCATTTCGCGGTCTTCGTGTTCCTGGCCTTTCTGCTGGCGTACCGCGACTGGCGGCCCATCCTGGCCGCGGCCGTGGCGGTGGCCGTGCACCACGTGGTGTTCGACCGGCTGCAGGCCGCGGGGCTGCCGGTGTTCTGCCTGCGCGCACCCGACTTCGGGCAGATCGTCATCCACGCCGTGTTCGTGGTCGTGCAGACCGGCGTGGAGCTCGTGATGGCCGTGCGCATGGAGCGCGACGCGCGCGAGTCGGCCGAGCTGCGCGCGCTGTGCGCGCTCGACGCCGAGGGCCGCCTGTCGTTGCAGGCCCACGCCGTGCAGGTGCACAGCGCCACGGGCCGCATCGTGCAGACCGCGCTGGTGCAGCTGGCCGGCGTGGTCGATGAGGTGCGCCAGGCCGCGCACGGCGTGGCCGGCACGGCCCGCGGCATGTCGGGCGACACCGAGCAGCTGGGCCAGCGCACGCGCGAGGCCGCGCACAACCTGCAGTCGGCCGCCAGCGCGATGGCGCAGCTGGAGCAGTCCTTCGCCACCAGCGCCGACGAAGCGCAGCAGGCCTTGCAGCTGGCGCAACAGCAGAACGCGGCCGTGGCCGGCTGCGGTGCGCTGGTGGACCAGTCGGTGCAGACCATGCAGGCCATCCACGCCAGCGCGCGCCAGATCACCGACATCGTGACCACCATCGACAGCTTCGCGTTCCGCACCAACCTGCTGGCGCTGAACGCGGCGGTGGAGGCGGCGCGTGCCGGCGAGCATGGCCGCGGTTTCGCCGTCGTGGCGCAGGAGGTGCGCGTGCTGGCCCAGCACAGCGCGCAGGCCGCGCGCGACATCCGGGCGCTGGTGGCGCGCTCGCTGGACGACGCCACCCAGGGTGAGCAGGCCGTGGGCCGGGCCGGCGCCAGCATGCGCGCGGTGCGCGAGCAGGCCGACCAGGTGCGCGCGCTGATGCTGCAGCTGTCGCAGCATGCGCAGCAGCAGTCCGTGGAACTGGGCCACGCCACCGCGGCCGTGCAGCAGGTCGACCAGATGACGCAGGCCAACGCCGCCATGGTCGGCGCGGCCCAGCAATCCACGCGGGGGCTGGCGCAGATGGCGGAGCGGCTGCTGGCCGCCATCGCCCAGGTCGGCGGCGGCGCCACGGCCGTGCAGGGGCCGGCCACGGCGGCCCCGTCCGCAGCCACGGTGGCCCGGGCGCCGCTGGCCATCGCCACTGCGGCGGCCGGGGCCTGAGCGCGTCAGCCGCGCAGCCCGGCGCGCAACACGCCGTCCAGCACCGCCATGCCCTGCGCGATCTGCGCGGCCGTGAGGCCGGCATAGCCCAGCACCAGCCCCGCGGGGCGGCCGCGTGCCGGCGGCCCGGCGTACAGCGGCGTGACCGGGTAGACGCCGACGCCGCGTGCGCGCACCGCCGCCGCCAGGGCCACCTCGTCGCGCGCGCGCAGCGCGGGCAGCCACAGCACCACGTGCAGGCCGGCGGCCGTGCCGGCTGCGTGGGCGCCGCCGGGCAGCTGCGCCACGGCCTCGAGCAGCGCGGCGCGCCGGCGCTCGTGCTGGCGGCGCATGCGCCGCACATGGCGTTCGTAGGCGCCGCTGTCCAGCAGCGCGGCCAGCACGCGCTGCTCCAGCACGGGCGCATGGCGGTCGGCCAGCCGCTTGGCCTGGCGGAACACCGGCACCAGCGGCGGCGGCAGCACCATGTAGCCCAGGCGCAGCTGCGGCGACAAGGCCTTGGACACGGTGCCGATGTAGAGCACGCGGCCATCGGTGTCGATGGCCTGCAGCGCGTCGATGGGGCGCTGGCCGTAGCGGAATTCGCCGTCGTAGTCGTCCTCGACGACCCAGGCCTGCTGGCGCTGCGCCCACTGCAGCAGTTCCATGCGCCGCGCGATCGGCAGCACGCCGCCGAGCGGGAACTGGTGCGAGGGCGTCACGTAGACCAGCCGCGCGCGCGCGTCCTGCGGCAGCCGTGCGGTGGCTAGGCCCTGGCCATCGGCCGGCACGGTGAGCAGCTGCGCGCCGGTGGCTTCGAAGCAGCGGCGCGCCATCGGGTAGCCGGGCTCTTCGAACACGTAGGCCGCGTCGGCATCGAGCAGCAGCCGCGCGCAGAGGTCGATGGCCTGCTGCGTGCCATGCACCACGAGGATCTGCTCGGCGTCGCAGGCCAGGCCGCGTGCGCGGCGCAGGTAGGCCTGCAGCGCGCGGCGCAGCGTGGCATCGCCTTCGGGTGCGGCGTAATAGAGGGCAGCCTGCTGGCGCAGCAGTTCGGCCTGGTAGGCGCGCCGCCAGGCCAGCACCGGAAAGTCGCGCGGGGCCAGCGCGCCGTAGAGGAAGTCGATGCGCGCCGGCCCGTCCGGTGCCAGCGCCGGCAACTGCATGGCCGCGACGCGGCGGCCGAAGGCGGACAGCACGGGCGGCGCCTGGCCGCCGCGCCGGCTGCGCGCCACCGGCGGCACCACGGGGCTGGGCGGTGTCGCCACGCGCGCCACGCGCCCGCCCGAGGTCAGCAAAAAGCCCTCGGCCGCGAGCTGCTCGTAGACCGCTGTGACCGTGGTGCGCGAGACGCCCAGCTCGCTGGCCAGCGCCCGCGTGGACGGCGCGCGCGCACCGGCCGGCAGGCTGCCGTCGGCGATCTGCGCGCGCAGCAGGCCGTAGATGCGGCGGCCCGCGCCGGTGCCCGTGAAGCGCTGCAACTGGTCCATGCAAATGCTCCAAAACTGGTTCTTCCCATTGTGCCGGTCGTGCGCCACAGTGCGGCCTGATCCACCGCCCGCACCGCCACCACGATGTACCTGCCCGCCCATTTCGCCGAACAACGGCCCGAAGAACTGCAGCGCCTGATCCAGGCGCACCCGCTGGGCACGCTCGTGCACCATGGTGCGGATGGGCTGGACGCCGACCACATCCCGTTCGAGTTCGATGCCGGCACCGGCCCGCTGGGCCTTCTCACGGCCCATGTGGCGCGCGCCAACACGGTGTGGCAGCGCTGCCCCACGGGCACGCCGGTGCTGGTGGTGTTCCACGGCCCGCAGGCCTACATCTCGCCCAACTGGTACCCGAGCAAGCACGAGGCGCACCGCCAGGTGCCGACCTGGAACTACGCGGTGGTGCACGCCCACGGCACGCTCACGGTCCGCGACGACGAACGCTTCGTGCGCGGCCTGGTGGCGCGGCTCACGCGCCGGCACGAGGCAGCCGAGCCCCAGCCCTGGCGCATGGGCGATTCCGCGCCCGACTTCATCGACGGCCTGCTGCAGCACATCGTGGGCCTCGAGATCGCCATCACGCGGCTCGTTGGCAAGTCCAAGCTCAGCCAGAACAAGGAGCCGCGCGACCGCGAAGGCGCGGCCGGGCGGCTCGACGCGCTGGGCCATGCCGAACTCGCGCAGGCCATGCGCCGCACGCTCTGAGGGCGGCGCGCATGTTCGTCTCCACCTTCACCTTCGCCCCGGGCGCGTTCGACGCGGAGTTCCACCGCATGGACGCGGCCATCGCCGAGGCCGCCCGCGCCATCCCAGGCTACCTGGGCGAGGAGACTTGGGAGAACCCGGCCACGGGGCTGGTGGCCAACAGCTACTACTGGGACAGCATGGCCGCGCTCGAGCGGCTCATGCAGCACCCCACGCACCGCGCGGCCAAGCAGCAGCAGGCGCGCTGGCTGGCGGGCTACCACGTGGTCGTGGCACAGGTGCTGGCCTCGCACGGGGACGGGCGCATTCCCCACACGCTGGCCTGAATCAGGCCCCCATGTTCGCCAGCGAGGCCTCGATCGCCGCCGCCGTGGCCACCGGCCGCTCCATCGGAAACAGGTGGCTGCCGTCCAGCATCATCACGCGGCCCGGGTCGCCCTTGCCGTCGGCACCGACGATGCGCGCCGTCATGGCCATGCCGACCTGGCGCATCTCGGCCGACTGGCGCCCGCCCAGGAAGGCCACGGGACACTTGAGCGGGTGCCGGCGCAGCAGCCGGTCCAGGTGGTCGGGCAGGGTGTTGTAGATCGCCGTTTCCACGTCGCGGTCGAAGCTCAGCACGCGGCGCTGCTGGCCCTCGTGCGTCTCGTCGTGCGTGCCGTGCGCGATGTAGTCGGCCAGCACCTGCGGATCCCACTTGGCGAAGGCCTTCTTGTGGCGGAAGTGCTCGAGCGCGGCAGCCGCGTCGGGCCACGCATTGCGCCGCGCGCGGCTGATGCGCCCGGGCGAGACCGAGCCCACCAGCGGCGTGCGCTTGGCCAGGCCCAGCGTGGTGGCGCGCCAGCCGCCGATCAGCGGCGAGTCGATCAACAGCACGCCGCGCGCCAGCTGCGGCGCCCGCGCGGCCGCCATCACGCTCAGGAAGCCGCCCAGCGAATGGCCGACCAGCCAGGCCTTCTCGTCCTGCGCCGTCGCGAAGTCCACCAGCTGCTGCACCAGGTGCGGCCAGTTGTTGCTGACCGGGTACTTCGGGTCGTGGCCGTACTTCTCGACCGCCGCAATGCGAAAGCCGCGGGCGCGCAGCTCCACGAACAGCACGCGGTAGGTCGCGGCCGGGAAGCTGTTGGCGTGCGAGAAGACGATGAGCCCGCGGTCGCCCGCTGCCATCAGATCAACCGTTCGTCCGGGTTGGTGATCTTGCGCAGCGGCTTGCCGCGGCTGGCCGCGACCATCAGCGGCAGC
Organism: Variovorax boronicumulans; assembly: GCF_007677875.1. Taxonomy (GTDB): domain Bacteria; phylum Pseudomonadota; class Gammaproteobacteria; order Burkholderiales; family Burkholderiaceae_C; genus Pseudorhodoferax; species Pseudorhodoferax boronicumulans_A. The sequence goes on from NZ_VEDO01000002.1 coordinate 75,074, forward strand.
GTGGTCGGCCCGTCGCCCCACTGCGGCTGCTCGATGCTGTCGAACACCTCGCGCAGCTTCTGGCCCCAGTTGCTGTGCAGCATGCGGAAGTAGGGGTTCTGCTCGTCGATGCAGACCACCTTGTCGGTGCGGAAGTCGTCGACACCGTAGACCACGAGGTCCAGCGGCAGGCCCACCGAGAGGTTGGACTTGAGCGTGGAGTCCATGGACACCAGCGCGCACTTGGCGGCCTCGTCCAGCGGCGTGTCGGGCGTGATCACGCGGTCCAGCACGGGCTTGCCATACTTGGATTCGCCGATCTGGAAATAGGGCGTCTCGGGTGTGGCCTCGATGAAGTTGCCGGCCGAATAGACCTGGAACAGCCGCATGCCTTCGCCCTTGATCTGGCCACCGAAGATCATGGAGACGTTGAACTCCACGCCCGACTGGCGCAGCGAGGCCGCGTCGCGGTCGTACACGCGGCGCACGGCCGCGCCCAGCACGCGCGCGGCGTCGAACATGCTCCTGGCGTTCCAGATCGTGATGGGTTCGCTGTCCTCGTCCTCGCGCAGCTGCTCGACCTGCAGGATTTCGCGCACCGACTGCGAGATCGACAGGTTGCCTGCCGACAGCAGCACCATGAAGCGGTCGTCCGCGCGCTCGTAGACGATCATCTTGCGGAAGGTGCTGATCTGGTCGAGACCGGCGTTGGTGCGCGAGTCGGACAGGAACACCAGTCCGGCGTTGAGTTTGAGGGCGACGCAGTAGGTCATGGCGTGGGGCTGTTGGCGAGGATGGCCTGTTCGCGGCGCGCGATGTTCTTCAAGCGGCACAGCGCCTCGAGGGCCTCGCGCGGCGTCAGTGCATCGGGGTCGATGCCGGCCAGCGCGGATTCTACGGGGCTGGGTTCGGCCTGGGCTGCAGCCGGCGGCGGCGCGAACAGGTCGATCTGGGCCCGGCTTTCGCTGGCCTGCTGTTCCAGCGCCTCCAGCGTGTGGCGCGCATGGTGCAGCACCGGCGCCGGCATGCCGGCCAGGCGTGCGACCTGGATGCCATAGCTGCGGCTGGCGGGCCCGGCCTGGATCTCGTGCAGGAACACGATGTCGCCGCCCGATTCGGCCGCGCTCACGTGCACGTTCTGCGCGGCGTGGTGCTTGGCTGGGAACTCGGTCAGCTCGAAGTAGTGGGTGGCGAACAGCGTGAAGGCCTGGGTGCGGTCGTGCAGCTGGGCCGCGATGCCGCTGGCCAGGGCCAGGCCGTCGAAGGTCGAGGTGCCGCGGCCGATCTCGTCCATCAGCACCAGGCTGTGGCGTGTGGCGCCGTGCAGGATCTGCGCGGCCTCGGTCATCTCCACCATGAAGGTCGATTGCGCATTCGCCAGGTCGTCGGCCGCGCCGATGCGCGTGTGGATCGCGTCGATGGGACCGAGCCGGCAGCTGCTCGCCGGCACGTGGCTGCCGATGCTGGCCATCAGCACGATCAGCGCCACCTGGCGCATGTAGGTCGACTTGCCGCCCATGTTGGGGCCGGTGATGATCTGCATGCGCTGCTTGATGTGCAGCCGCGTGTCGTTGGCGATGAAGGCGGCCTGCGAGGTTTCCGCCAGGCGCGCCTCCACCACCGGGTGGCGGCCGCGCTCGATCTCGATGCAGGGCTCCTTGACGAACAGCGGCGCGCACCAGTTCAGCGTCTCGGCACGCTCGGCGAAGCTGCACAGCACGTCCAGCGCCGCCATGGCCTGGGCCAGGCGCGACAGCGCGGGCATGTGGGCCTGCAGCTGGCCCAGCAGCCGGTCGTAGAGCCACTTCTCGCGCGCGAGGGCCCGCTCCTGGGCCGACAGCGCCTTGTCCTCGAAGGCCTTGAGCTCTGGCGTGATGAAGCGCTCGGCGTTCTTGAGCGTCTGGCGCCGCCGGTAGTCGGCCGGCACCTTGTCGAGCGCGCCCTGCGTGACCTCGATGTAAAAGCCATGCACCTTGTTGAACTGCACGCGCAGGTTGGCAATGCCCGTGCGCGCGCGCTCGCGCGTCTCCAGGTCGAGCAGGAAGGCGTCGCAGTTGTTCTGGATCGCACGCAGTTCGTCGAGTTCGGCATCGTGGCCCGTGGCGATCACGCCGCCGTCGCGCACCAGCGCGGCCGGCTCTTCGCAAATGGCGCCGGCCAGCAGCGCCGCGCACTCCGGCGGCGGCGCCAGGTCGCTGCGGATCTGCGCCAGCAGGCCCGGCAGGCCGTCGATGCAGTCGGCCAGCACGCCGGCGCGCTGCAGCGCCAACTGCAGGGCCACGAGCTCGCGCGGGCGCACCTGCAGCAGCGCCGTGCGTGCCGTGATGCGCTCCACGTCGCTCGTTCCCTTGAGCTGCGTGCGCAGTTTGGGGTAGTGGCCTGCGCCGCTGGCCTCGCGCAGCACCGCGGTGGCCAGCAGCCGCGCATGGGCTTCGCTGCGGTCGCGCTGGGGCTCCAGCAGCCAGCGTTTCAATAGGCGGCTGCCCATGGTGGTCATGCAGGTGTCCAGGAGCGAGAACAGCGTGGGGCTGTCTTCGCCGCGCAGCGTCTGCACGAGTTCCAGGTTGCGCCGCGTGCTGAGCGGCAGGTCGATCTGCGCATCGCTGCGCGCCACGCGCAGCGCCTGCAGGTGCGACAGCGCCTGGCCCTGGGTGTGTTCGGCGAACGCCAGCAGCGCCGAGGCCGCGGCGTGGGCCTGCGGCAGACCCTCGGCATGCCAGGCCGACAGGCCCGCCACGTGCAGGTGCTCGCACAGCTTGCGCTGCCCCAGCGCGGCGTCGAACTGCCAGGCCGGGCGCAGCGACAGAGCCAGCGGCCCGCCCTGCGGCGTCGTCAGGCGCAGGCCGCGGATGCGCGCCTCCAGCGCATCGGGCACGTCGGCCGGCAGCAGCAGTTCGGCCGGGCCGATGCGGGCCAGCCATCCCGGCAGCTCGTCCATGCTGCACTCGGCCAGCTGCAATTCGGACTGCGTGAGCGCCAGCCAGGCCAGGCCGCAGCGCTGGCGCGGGCCGGGGTAGAACGCGGCCAGCACGGATTCGGTCTTGTCGGCCAGCAGCGAGGCATCGGTCAGCGTGCCCGGCGTGACCACGCGCACCACCTTGCGCTCCACCGGGCCCTTGCCCGTGACCTCGCCGACCTGCTCGCAGATCGCCACTGACTCGCCGAGCCGGATCAGCTTGGCCAGGTAGCTCTCCACCGCATGGAAGGGGATGCCGCACATGGTGACGGGCTCGCCGGCCGACTGGCCGCGCCGCGTGAGCGTGATGTCCAGCAGCGCCGCGGCGCGCTCGGCGTCGGCGTAGAACATCTCGTAGAAATCCCCCATGCGGTAGAAGACCAGCGTGTCGGGGAAGTCGGCCTTGAGGCCGAGGTACTGGGCCATCATCGGCGTGTGGGCCGAGAAGTCAGGCTTTGGCGTGGGCGGGAGCGAAGACAAGAGGCGTGGCGTGCGGTTGGACGGCAGGGGGCGATTGTCGCCAAGTTGCGGGCTCCGCCCGCGAGCGCCCGGGACTTTCGGGTCGACCATTGCCGCGGCACACAACTGCGCAAACAGCCTTGCGGCTGTCGTTTCGGCGTCATCGCCGCACCGTTCGGTGCGCCAACGCCGCCCTTCGTCGGCGTCCGGTGGCGGGCGCACGTGCCGGCTGATGAAATGAACGGGCCTACGGTCTCTCAGAGGAAAGCCGCGATGAAGCTGCGCAGCCAGGTGTTGGGGTTGGGGGTGGTCGGCGTGGTGATGGCCGGCCTGGTCGGCGTGATCGGCTTGCTCAACGGCAACCGCCTGGCCGCCGAGATCGGCCGCACCGTCGACCTCGGCACGGCGCTGCAGAGCAGCCAGGAGGCCGACATGATGCACGACGCGGTGCGCGGTGACGTGTTGCTCGCGCTGCTCGGCGCACAGAGCGGCGATCAGGCCCAGATCGCCGAGGCACGGCAGGGCCTGGCCAGCCACACCGAGACGTTCCAGAAGGCGCTGGCGCAGCTGCAGGAGTTGCCCACCTCCGACGAGGTCAAGCGCGCCGTCGCCACCACCTTGCCCCAGGTGGCGGCCTACACGGCAGCCGCCAGGCGCATCCAGGAGCTCGCCGCCGGCGACGCCGCGGCGGCCCGGGCCGCCTACCCGGCCTTCCAGAAGGCCTTCTCCGACCTCGAGGGCCAGATGGCGGCCCAGGCCGATGCCATCGAACGCAACAGCGAGGCCGTGCATGAGGCCGCCGCACAGAGTGTGCGCGTGGCAGCGTTGCAGGTGGTGCTGGCGCTCGCCGTGGCGGCCGTGCTGCTGGTCGGCGCGGCGGTCTGGCTCACGCGGCAGATGGAGCGGCCCATGGCGGACGCCGTCGTCATGGCCGACCGGCTGGCCCACGGCGACCTCACGGGCAGCGCGGCTGCGCACGGCAACGATGAGACGCGGCGCCTGCTGTCGGCCATGGCGCGCATGCAGGCGCAGTTCAGCGAGATCGTGCGCAGCGTGCAGCACAACTCCGACAGCGTGGCCCATGCCAGCGTCGAGATCGCCCAGGGCAACCAGGACTTGAGCATGCGCACCGAGCAGCAGGCCAGCGCGCTGCAGCAAACCTCGGCCTCCATGGAGGAGCTGCGCGCCACCGTGCTGCACAACGCCGACAGCGCGCGCCAGGCCAACGAACTTGCGGCCAAGGCCAGCGCCGTGGCCGCGCAGGGCGGGGCGGTGGTCGGCGAAGTGGTGCGCACCATGCAGGAGATCGAGGAGTCCTCGCACCGCATCGCCGACATCATCGGCACCATCGACGGCATCGCCTTCCAGACCAACATCCTCGCGCTCAACGCGGCCGTAGAGGCCGCGCGCGCCGGCGAGCAGGGCCGCGGCTTCGCCGTCGTGGCCTCCGAGGTGCGCGCGCTGGCCGGCCGCTCGGCCGAGGCCGCCAAGGAGATCAAGGCCTTGATCGGCACCAGCGTGCAGCGCGTGGAGGCCGGCACGCGCCTCGTGGGCAGCGCTGGCGGCACCATGGACGAGATCGTCGCGGCGATCCGCCGCGTGACCGACATCGTGGCCGAGATCACCGCGTCCAGCGACGGCCAGGCGGCCGGCATCTCGCAGGTCGGCGACGCCGTCACGCAGATGGACCGCAGCACGCAGCAGAACGCCGCGCTGGTCGAAGAAATCGCGGCCGCAGCCAGCAGCTTGAAGAGTCAGGCCCAGGGCCTGGTCAGTGCGGTCGCGGCCTTCCGATTGCCCGGCAGCACCAGCGTGGCGCTGCGGGAGCATGCAGCATGAGGCGGCTGTGCGCGCTGGCCGCAGCGCTGGTGGGACTGGCGGCGATGCCGGTTTGGGCCGGCCGTCCGCTCACCGTGGACGACGCCAACGTGGCCGAGGTCGGTGGCGGCCAGGTCGAGACCTGGTATGTGCGCCCGGCCGCGCGCGACCGGCTGTGGACCAGCACGCTGGGCGTGGGCGTGCTGGAGGGGCTGGAGCTGGGCCTGGGCGTGGAGCGCAACTTCTCCTTGCCCGAGACCAGCACGGCCGTGCAGGCCAAGATGCGGCTCACCCCCTCGGTGGAGGGCGGCTGCAACGTCGGCGCCGTGCTCGGGCGCATGCACCTGCACCGCGAACGCGGTGACGCCACCTATGCCAACGGCCTGTTCACCTGCAACCTGGAGGGCGGACCGCTGCACCTGAACCTGGGCGCGAACCGGCCCGACGGCGGCGGCACCCGCGCCACCTGGGGCGCGGCCAAGGAGTTCGAACTGGGCGCCGTGACCGCCCATGTCGAGGCCTTCGGCCAGCAGCATGGCAAGCCCACGCTGCAGTTCGGCCTGCGCCGCGAAATCTTCAAGAACGTGCAGGTGGACGGCACGCTGGGGCGCTCGGAGCGCAAGGCGGTCTTCAGCCTGGGCGTGCGACTCGGTTTCTGAGCGCGGCATCGGCACTGGGCGTGCGGTCTTGCTCGTCGGGCCGACATGCGGATGCCTGCGGGCAGAGGGCGTTCTCGGCGGAGCCCCGCCGCGGCTTCCTCACCGCACCCGGCGGCGTCACAGGCCGGCCGCGCGGACCAGGGCCTGCACGCGCTGCGCAAACACGTCGAGGTCGAACGGCTTGGTCAGCACCTGCATGCCGGAGGGCAACAGCCCATGGCTGAGCACGGCGTTCTCGGCATAGCCCGTGACGAACAGGACCTTGAGCTGGGGCAACATGACCCGCGCGGCATCCGCGAGATGCCGGCCGTTCATGCCGGGCAGTCCCACATCGGTGACCAGCAGCGCGATGGACCGGTTCGCGCCGAGCAGCGCGATGGCGCGCGGCCCGTCCTCCGCATCCAAGACGCGGTAGCCCAGATCGGTGAGGGCCTCCACCATGAGCATGCGGATGGCACGCTCGTCGTCGACCACGAGAACCGTTTCGCCGGCACCGCTGGCCACCGGCGTCGGGCTGTTCGATCGACCCTCGTCCTGGGCAACCTCCAGCCCAATGAATCTCGGCAGATACAGGCACACGTTCGTGCCTGCGCCTGGCTCCGAACTGATGCGCGCCTGTCCTCCGGATTGCCGCGCGAAACCGTAGACCATCGACAGCCCGAGGCCGGTTCCCAGGCCGATCGGTTTGGTCGTGAAGAACGGGTCGAACGCACGGGCCATCGTCTCGGGGGACATGCCGCTGCCGCTGTCGTGCACGCAGATCGACACGTACTGGCCCGGCGCCATCTCCAGTTCTCCCGCAGTGCGCTCGTCCAGCGATCGGTTGGCCGTTGCGATGGTCAGGCGGCCGCCGTCGGGCATCGCATCGCGCGCATTGATGCACAGGTTCAGCAAGGCGTTTTCCAGCTGGCTGGGATCGACCTGCACCGGCCAGACGCCAATGTCCCCGACCACCTCCAGGATCACCTGGGGACCGATGGTTCTGCGGATCAGTTCCTCGAAGCCGCCGATCAACTGGTGCACGCCGATCACCTTGGGCTCCAGGGTCTGTTGCCGCGAGAAGGCCAGCAGGCGGTGCGTGAGCGCCGCGGCCCGCTTCGTGGCCGTCTGCCCGATCTCGACGTAGCGCAGCAGCGCCGGGTCGCCATCGAGCTTGCGCTTGAGCATCTCCAGGCTGCCTGACACCGCCGCGAGCAGGTTGTTGAAGTCATGGGCCAGCCCGCCAGTCAACTGACCGACCGCCTCCATCTTCTGCGCCTGGCGCAGCGCGGCTTCCGTCTTCATCAGATCGGCGGTGCGCTGCTGCACCTTCAGTTCCAGCGAATCGGCCAGCTCCTGCAGGCGCGCTTCGGCGCGGACGCGCGCCACGGCCTGCCGTGTGCGGAAGGCGACCTCCCGGATCAGCTCCAGTTCGTCGGATGCCCAGACCCGTGCCGTCGCGTTGTTCAGGTACAGCAGCGCGACGAGGTTGCCTGCCTCGCTGACCGGCATGTTGACGACGGCCTGGGCGCTGATATCGATCAGGGCCTGGGCCGTGCTGGCGGTCCGGGGGTCGGTGCGCGCGTCAGAAAACACCACGGTCTCGCCCCGTTTGAGATCGTCGATGTAGCTGCCGAAGTCCCGAAAGTGAAGCACGCCGGCGAGGGTCTGGATCCCGGGGGCATTCCAGTCGCGCTCGATGGTGATCGTTTCGGCCGCCTTGTCGATGGTGCCGTAGCCTGCCCGGCTGACATCGAGCACGCGCCCGAGCGCCTGGGCCGCACGGTAGGCGATCTCCGCCGGATCGCGGATGCCGGCGAACACCTCCTGGTCCAGGTTGCTCAGCGTCTGCGCGCGTCGACGCGACAGCATGACGTCGGTGATGTCCTGCGAGATGCCGCTCATCGAGGCGGGGTGTCCGTCCTCGTCGTAGCGCACATGCCCGTGGATGCGCACCCAGGCCAGCCGCCCGTCCGGCCGGTTGATCCGGTACTCGATGTCATAGTCCTCGCCGGTGGCCACGCTGTGCGCAACCGCGGCCTGCATGCGTTGCTGGTCGTCGGGGTGCACCGCCGCCTGCAGTTCCTCGTACGTGAACGGCAACTGGACCGCGCGTCCGAAGTTGCTCTTGCAGTGCTTGGACGCGACCAGTGTCCTGGTGCCAAGGTGCAAATCCCAGATGCCCAGGTTGGCAGCATCTGTCGCGGCGAGCAGCTGTGCCTCGCTCTCGCGCACCGTTGCATGGATGGGGAGGATGCCGGGCACGGCCTGGGCCCCTGGGGCGGACCTCTTCGCGCCCATGCCGGCGTCCAGCGCCGCTTGATCGGTCGCATCGCGCGCACGGACGAGCAGCGCCTTCGCCTCCTCGTGTTCGGGCGTCCCAGGCGCCGTGGCGGCGAATCGCGCGTGTGCCCGCCGCTCACGTCCGACCGCATCAAAGAAGTGTGCCTGCATCAGTTCGATGCCGTCGGTGTGGGGTGTGGCCATGGCGGCAGCGAGTCTAACGAGGCAACGCGTCCGCGGGTTACGGCCGGTTCCTCTGAGGCGTCTGCGGCCGTTGCACAGCGCGTAGCGGGCGGCCGCCCGGCGCCTCAACGCCCCATGGGCATGCCCAGCGGCTCGTAGCGGGTGCCGTTGAACCGCACCAGCTGCACCTGCTGGATCGGCCGGTAGTCGTCCGGCGCCGTCCTCACCTCGATGCCGGGGTACAGCATGGGCAGCGTCATCGACAGGCTGGCGGCCTGGCGCATCAGGTTCTCGCGCGTGAGCTCGTCGCCGGCCTGGCGGATGACCTGCACCAGCGTCTGCGCCTGCGAATAGCCCAGAACGTTGAGGAAGTCGCCGGGTTCACCCTGGGGGTAGTACTGCTGCATGAAGGCGCGGTACTCGGCCAGCTCGCGCGTGCCCTGCAGCGAGGCGTCGCCGGGGTCGCGGATGAAGGAGGCCGAGATCACGCCGGTGGCATTCTCCAGGCCGGCCGGCTGCAGCACGGCCTGCACGAAGATCGACACGCTGGCCAGGTACTGGACGGGGCGCCAGCCCGTCTCCGCGGCCTTGCGGATCGCCTGCGCCGCGAACTTGGGCGTCGCAATGTTGAAGAACACGTCGGCGCCGCTGGCCTTCAATGCGATGAGCTGGCTGTCGATGGTGGCATCGGTCACCTCGTAGCTGGCCTGGGCCACGAGCATGGTCGCGGCTTTGTCGCCGAGCCCTTCCACAAAGCCCTTGAGGTAGTCCTTGCCAAAGTCGTCGTTCTGCAGCAGCACGGCCACCCTGGCCTGCGGCCGGGTGGCCAGGATGTGCCGGGCGTAGATGCGCGCCTCGTCCTGGTAGGTCGGCTGCCAGCCCATGGTCCAGGGAAAGGCCTTGGGGTCGCCGAAGCGCGAGGCGCCCGAGCCCACGAACAGCTGGGGCACCTTCTTCGCGTTCATGTAGCGCTGGATCGCCAGGTTCTGCGCCGTGCCCAGCGGGGCGAACAGCGCGAGCACCTCGTCCTGCTCGACCAGCTTGCGTGCCTGCTCGACTGTTTTGGCCGGGTTGTAGCCGTCGTCCACGCTCAGCAGCACGATCTTGCGACCCTGGATGCCGCCCTCGGCGTTGACTTTGGCGATGTAGGCGCCGGCAGCCTTGCCGATGGTGCCGTAGGCCGAGGCCGGGCCCGAGTAGGGGCCGATGTGGCCGATGCGCACCTCGGTGTCGCTGGCGCCGGGGTCGTAGCGCTTGCCGGCGAGCGCGGCTCCGGCCAGGGCCAGCGTCAGCACGACGGTGAAGCAGCCGCGCAGGGCGCGCGCAAGGGGGGAGCGGTTCTTCGGGGACATCATGGCAGAGGGTGTGGCATGCGCGGCGTCGGCCGGAAGTCTAGCCCGGCACGCGCCGCCGCCTTGCCGAAACCACGCCGGTGCGCCTCGCGCGCGAGGCGGGTGGCTCGGCCGGGATCGGCACCGGCGCAAGCCCTCGGCCGCCGCCATCTGCCCGGTGCCGGGGCACGCGTGGCCGAGAATCGCGCGCCATGCCACCGCCAGAATTGCCCACGCCCGCGCCGGATGGCGTGGCCGACATCCACTTCGACGCGCAGGACCGGGCCAGCCTGTACCGCGTGCTGCACGCGCGCCGCGACATGCGGCATTTCCTGCCCGGGCAGGCGGTCCCGCCGCAGGTGCTCTCACGCTTGCTGCAGGCCGCGCACAGCGCGCCTTCGGTCGGTCTCATGCAGCCCTGGCGGCTCATCCGCATTGAGGACCCCGCGCTGCGCGAAGGCATCGCGCGCCTGGTCGACGCGGAGCGGCAGGCGACCGCCGTGGCCCTGCAGGAGCGCAGCGCCGAGTTCCTCGCGCTCAAGGTCGAGGGTGTGCGCGAGTGCGCGGAACTGCTCGTCGCCGTGCTGGCGCCCGATGACGGCACGCTGTTCGGCCGGCGCACCATGCCGCGCGACATGGCGCTGTGCTCGGCCGCCTGTGCGATCCAGAACCTGTGGCTCGCGGCCCGGGCCGAGAACCTCGGCATGGGCTGGGTCTCACTGTTCGACCCGGTGCAGCTGGGCCAGCTGCTGCAGCTTCCTGCGGGTGCGCAGGCCATCGCCGTGCTGTGCCTGGGCCCGGTGCCGGCGTTCTATGCCAGGCCCATGCTGGAGCTGCAGGACTGGCGCCAGGGCCGGCCGCTGGCGGAGATGGTCGCGACCGACCGTTGGCCTGGCTAGGCGCGCGGGCGGCAGAGATCCCGCACCTTGTGCGCCCCTTGCACGCTGCAACCCTTCAGGCCGGGGCGATCGGCAGCCCCATTCTTCGTTGCCGGCCCCTTGTGTGGCGGGCCCCATGGCGCACTCGCCCCGTACGCTCGCAGATCGCAGTCAACATCTTCGGCGCAGACCTGAACCAGCTGCGCGGCCGGGCCGGGGCGCAGCCCGCGCGGCTGGCCGGCGACCTGCGCGAGGCCAAGAGAGCTTTCCGGCGGCGGCCGGCACCAGGGTGGTCGCGACCGGGCAACTGGCGGGCACGGAGCCCGCGAACCTGCGCTTCGCGCTGAAGCAGCGCGACACCAGGGTGTCGTGCGGAGCGCATAGCATGCGTTCCATTTGCCTGCCGTGATCCCGCCGATGCCCGACCCCGCCACTCGCAGCGACAGCCCCTGGCATGTCTTCCTCGTGTTCCTGCGGCTTGGCCTCACCTCCTTCGGTGGCCCGGTCGCGCACCTGGGCTACTTCCGCACCGAGTTCGTGGAGCGGCGGCGCTGGCTCGACGACCGCGCCTATGCCGACCTCGTGGCGCTGTGCCAGTTCCTGCCGGGGCCGGCCAGCAGCCAGGTGGGCATGGCGCTGGGCCTGGGCCGGGCCGGCGGCCGGGGCATGCTGGCGGCCTGGGCGGGCTTCACGCTGCCTTCGGCGCTGGCGCTGATCGCGCTGGCCGGACTGGTCGTGCACCAACCGGCACTGGCGGCGGCGGGCTGGGTGCACGGCCTCAAGGTGGCGGCCGTGGCCATCGTGGCCCAGGCCGTGTGGGGCATGGCGCGCACGCTGTGCCCGGACCGCCAGCGCGCCGCGCTGGCCATCGTGGCCGCGCTGGTGCTGCTGGCCTGGCCGGCGGCACTGGCGCAGGTGCTCGTGATCGCTGCCGCGGCGCTGGTGGGGCGCTGGCTGCTGCGGCTGCCGGCCGTGCCGGCCGCGCCTGCGCCGCAGCGCTGGCCGCTGTCGCACCGCGCCGGCGTGCTGGCGCTGGTGCTGTTCCTGCTGCCGCTGGCCCTGTTGCCGTGGTGGGCCGCAGCGAGCGGCACGACAACGGCGGCACTCGTCGAAGGCGTCTACCGTGCCGGTGCCCTGGTGTTCGGCGGCGGCCATGTGGTGCTGCCGTTGCTGCAGGCCAGTGTGGTACCCACGGGCGCGCTCGGCAATGCCGAATTCCTGGCCGGCTACGGCGCCGCGCAGGCCGTGCCGGGCCCGCTGTTCACGTTCGCGGCCTACCTGGGCGCGGCGGCCCATTGGCCCTGGCAGGGCTGGACCGGCGGTCTGCTGTTGCTGCTGGCCATCTTCGCGCCGGCCGCCCTCGTGCTGCTGGCCGCGTTGCCGTTCTGGCAGACGCTGCGTGAGCGGCCCGGCGTGCAGGCGGCGCTGGCCGGTGTCAACGCGGCCGTGGTCGGCGTGCTGCTGGCCGCGCTGTACGACCCGGTCTGGACCAGCGCGGTCCACGGTCGCGGCGATTTCGCGCTGGCCTTGGCAGCGTTCGGGCTGCTCGTGTTCGGGCGCTGCTCGCCCGTCTGGGTCGTTGCGCTGGCTGCGGTGGCGGGACAGGCGCTGGCCTGGATGGCGCGATAACTCGCGAATCATGTCGATTATTCGCTTGATGGGCGTACGAATGGGTGGCCCAATCGGACCCATGGCACCCCTTTCCTCCATCGCTTCCAGTGGCATGCAGGCCGCCCAGCAGCGCCTGCAAGCGTCCGCACACAACGTCGCTAACGGGCAGACCGCCGGTTTCACGCGTCTGGAAGTGGTGCAGCAGGCGCGCAGCGAGGCCGGCGGCGTGGATGCCGCGACGCGCCGCGCCGAGGGGGTCGGCGTGTCGCTGGAATCCGAGATGGTCGACCAGCTGTCGGCGAGGAATGCCTTCGTGGCCAACGCCACCGTGTTCCGCACGGCCGACCGCGTGGCCGGCGCGCTGCTCGACATCTACGCCTGAGGCGGCAGCCCGGGGCGGCCGCCGCTGCTGCTGTTCTTGCCTCGGATGTCGAGACGGCGCGTTGAAACCTGGGACAAGCGTGTTGGCCGAGCGAGCAGCCGGCGCTTGGTGAGGCTGCTGTCGGGCAGTAACTGATGTTCGCAAAGACGGTAGAGCAGCGATCGGAAGATCAGAATCGCGCAAGAAGGTCGACACCCAGCCACAAGGCCATGCCGAACATGGCAGCCGCAATGGACGCATCCACGACCCGCCAGCTTCTAGGCGAGCTCATCCAGTGACTGGCGCCTCTGGCGAGTGCAACCCACGCGGTGAACCACACCACGGAGGCGCAGACGGCACCGACAGAGAACGTCAGACTGGCCGGCGCAGAAAGCGCCGCTCCAACCGATCCCAGGATGACCACGGTGTCCAGCCATGAAGCAGGATTGCCGAGAGACGTGACCAGTAGCCGGTGCACCCAAGTCTCGTCGCCCTCCGTCGCTGCGGCCATTGGACGAGCAGTTGAACCCGTAGCTGCCGCGTGCGCGGCATGCATGGCGTGAACGAGCAGCAGAACGACTCCAGTGGCCTGCAAGACGGCTTGAAGCGGGGGGAAGGCTTCGATTGCCCCGGAGACGCCAAGCACGCCCAAGGCGATAAGGACAAGGTCGCTACCGCTGCTGATCGCAATGAGCACGCGCCGGAGCGTCCTAAAAGTGCCTCGCGGAACACAAGAACATCTTTAGGGCCCGGGCAGATAAAAAGACCTAGCGCGAGCAAGAAGCCTTGAGCCGCAGCAGCAATGTGAAGCATGTCGGAGAAACCGACAACCTCTCAAGCTGGACCGGACGGATGGCAACAGCCGCTGATGTTAACGGCTGCAAGTGCTTCCGCTTTGGGCCCCAAGCGAACGCGAAATCCCAAGCAGCCCGAACGCGCTGAACGACACCGGCGCTTGTTGCCGCGGACGTCGGCGCAGTCAGCGCAAGGGGGGATCCCGGGCCGTTTGTCCCACGTTGCCAGCCTCGAGCGGTTTGCTGCCGCAGCCCCGCCAGCCGGCAGCCTCGCCACCCATGTCACGGAACAGGAGCGGCTGCCTGCTGCAGGTGGACCTGCAGATGCGCATGGGCGGCCTGCAGCGTGGGCGCCCGCACACCGTGGCGCGCGGCGCGCACCAGCATGTCGCCGACGATGCCGTCGGCCTCCAGCCTGGCCATGCCGGCATCGATATCACGCGCCATCGATGCCTTCCAGCTGGAGGCCGGGTTCAGCAGCAATCCTTCGATCTGCCGGACTTCGTCTGGCGCGAGGGCGAAGCCTTCGGCCGCGGCGACCTGCAGGCACTCGGCCAAGGCCGCCTCAATGAAGCCGCGGCCATGCGCCGTGGCGAGGATCTGGGCGATCGTGCCGCGAAACAGGCAGGTCACCGCGGCGCCGCTGCACAGCATGACCCACTTGGTCCACAGATGCTGCGCGATGCGCGCGTCCACCGCGCGCTGGCCCGGGCTGCGCGCCAGCAGGCCGTACAGGTCGTCGGCCAGCAACTGCAGCTGCGGAGTTCGCGCACCCAGGATCACCCGGTCCGCCGTGCCCAAGTGGCGCGTGGACCCATCGGGCTGGAGCGCCACGGCGATGTAGGCCACCCCGCCCAGCACCCGTGCCTTGCCGAAGCCGGCGTCGAGCAGGTCGTAGGTCTGCATGCCGTTGAGGAAGGGCAGGATCGCCGTGCCGGGACCGACGGCCGGCGCGACGCTGCGCATGGCCTCGGGCAGGTCGTAGGTCTTGCAGGCCAGCAGCACCACGTCGGCCTCGGGCAGTGTGCCGCCGGCTTCGACCACGTCGACCGCGCCGGAGAAGTTGCCCAATTCGCTGTGCACGCGCAGGCCATGTTCGCGCAGCTGCCGGGCGCGCGCGCTGCGCACGAGGAAGGAGACGGAGGCGCCGGCCTGCAGCAGCCGGGCGCCGTAGTAGGTGCCGATGGCGCCAGCGCCGAGAACGAGGATCTTCATGGGGTTACCTTGGGCGCGGGACGCGACGTGCGCGGGCGATCAGCGCGCGCCGGGAAACAGGGACGGCCGGGTCGCGGCGGCGGACAGCACGCAGGCCACGTCGTGCCTGCAGCCCGGCACCACCTGCAGCGGCCGGGGCTGCAGCGGCTGCAGCACCTGCTGCTCGTAGGCGGCATAGCCCTGAGCGCGCTGCAGCCGGTACGGGCCTTGCAGCTGGGCGGCGCAGCCGTGGTCCAGCACCTTGTCGGCATTGCCGGGGCCGGGGCCGTCGTCGAGGCCGCCGGCCAGGTAGGCCAGGTCCGCGGCGCGGTAGCGCGCTCGGGCGGACGCCAAGTCGCCCAGGTGGGCCGGCAGGTGGGCCACGCCGTACTTCCATTGGTCGTAGCGCGGGCAGGCTGCGGCATCGGGCGCCTGCATCACCCACCGGCCGGCCGCCGCGGCCTCGGCTGCGGGGCTGCACGGCGATGGATCGCCCGCGCCCGTCAGCCGCGGCCGCACCGGATCGAAGTACAGCCAGGTGCCCGGGGCGGCGATCACATGGCGCAGCCGCACGCCCAGTGGCGCCGCGGCTGCAAAGGCCACGTGGTGTTGCAGCAGCTGGGCGCCGGCCGAGAAGCCCGCGAGCGTGACGGTGCGCAGGCCGGGCCACTGGCGCGCGAGTTCGGCCACCAGCGCATCGAGTGCCGCGAACGCGGTGATGGGATGCGGCCCTTCGGACGCCGCGCCGGCCAGCCAGGTGCCGCAGCGCCACAGCGCATCGCCGGCCTGGGCCGGCGTCTCGCCCGGCGTGCGGCAGCGCTGCGCCTGTGCCGGATCGACCTGGAACAGCGGGGCCACGACCAGCACGCGGCCCTGCAGGCCCGCGCCCTGCACCGCGGCGAGGCCGGCGTTGAAGCTGTGCGCCGCATCGCGCGGGTAGCCGTGCATGACGAGCAGGGCGGTGTCGGGTGCCGGCGCGGCGCCGGGTCGCTGCGACACGTAGTAGGCCAACTGGCCGGCATCCTGCGGCAGCGCCAGGCGCAGCAGGCAGCCGGTGGGCTGGGCCTGCCGGTCGCAGGCGATGCCGGGGTTTGCCGCAGGCGTGCGTGGCACCTCGGGCGCCGCCTGCGCGGCCAGCGCCGCGAGCAGGCCTAGCGCGCCGAGCCGTGCGCGTGCCATGGCGTCAGGGCTGCGAGGGCGCCAGCGCAGCCGGGACCGTGCGGCCACGCACCAACAGCACGGCCGCCGCGGCCACCAGACAGGCGGCGCCCGCCGTGAACAGGGCTGGCGTGTACGAGGCCAGCACCGAGCGCGACAGGCCCGCGCCGTAGGCCGCCACGGCCGCGCCGAGCTGGTGCGCAGCGAACACCCAGCCGAACACCAGTGCGGCGCGTTCCGGGCCGAACTCGGCCGCGGCCAGCTTGACCGTGGGCGGCACGGTGGCGATCCAGTCCAGCCCGTAGAACACGGCGAACAGCGACAGGCCGGCGATCGTGAACTCCGAATACGGCAGCCAGAACAGCGAAAGCCCGCGCAGGCCGTAGTACCAGAACAGCAGCTTGCGGCTGTCGTAGCGGTCCGACAGCCAGCCCGACAACGTGGTGCCGATCAGATCGAAGATGCCCATCATGGCCAGCACAGAGGCCGCCGGCACCGGGCCCAGCCCATAGTCGCCGCACAGGGAGATGAAGTGCGTCTGCACCAGGCCGTTAGTGCTCAAGCCGCAGATGAAGAAGGTGCCGGCCAGCACCCAGAAGGCCGGCACGCGCGCGGCGCTGGCCAGGGTCCGGAACGGCAGCGTCCAGTCGGCCCGCGGCGCGGCCTGGGCCGGCGCGGCAGCCGGGTCTGCCCCGTAGGCCGCCAGGCCCAGCTGGGCCGGGCTGTCGCGCATGAACAGCAGCACCAGCACGAACACCAGCGCTGCGGCCGCAACCACGGGCAACAGGGCCCAGCGCCAGCCGTGCTGCTCGATGAGCCAGGCCGCCAGCGGCAGGAACAACAGCTGGCCCGTGGCGCTGCTGCCGGCCAGGAGGCCCATGACCAGGCCCTTGCGCTGCACGAACCAGCGGTTGGCCACCATGGCGCCCAGCACCATGGCCGTGAGCCCGGTACCCACGCCCAGCACCAGGCCCCAGAGCACGAAGGCCTCGCCCAGCGTGTGCATGAACAGGCCCAGCACCAGCGTGCTGGCGATCACGGCGGCCGCGAAGGCCACCACGCGCGAGACGCCGTAGCGCAGCAGCACCACCGCCGCGAACGGCCCCAGCAGCCCGTACAGCGCGAAGCGCGTGGCGAAGATGGAGGAGAGCTCTGTCGTGGTCCAGCCGAACTCCCTGGAGAGCGGCTGCATCAGCGCGCCGGGCAGGCCAAGCGCCGCCGAGGTCGTGAGCATGGCCAGGAAGGTGAGGGCCGCGATGGCCCAGGCGTAGTGGATGCCACAGCGCTGCAGCAGCGCGGCGAGACGGTGGGCCAGCATGGTGTGTGGGGTTTTGCGTTGGCGAGGGCTTCAATGATAATGACTGCAATCAAAAAATGTCAACGCAGAGGAATGCGATGAAAGTGACCAAGGAACAGGCGCAGCAGAACAGGCTCGCCCTGCTCGAAGCTGCGGGCCAGCTGTTCAAGCAGCACGGCATCGACGGCGTGGGCGTGGCCGATGTGTGCCGCCACGCCGGGCTCACGCACGGGGCGCTGTACAAGCATTTCACGGACAAGCAGGATCTCGCGGCCCAGGCCTTCGCGCACGCCTTCCAGCAGGGCTATGCGCAGGTCACGCAGAGCGCGCGGCCGGGGCTGGCCGGTGCCGCGCCGCAGCGCAGCTTCGCGACCTACCTGGACCGCTACCTGAGCCGCAAGGTGCGCGACGACATGGCCAAGGGCTGCCCCTTGGTCTCCACGGCCTGCGAGACCGCGCGCCAGGGCGAGGCCGTGAGCCGCAGCTATGCCGATGCGTTCATGGCGTTGCGCGCAGGCGTCGCCGCGACCCTGCCCGAGCACACCGTGCCCGCAGAGCGCGAGGCGCTGGCAAGCACCGTGGTGGCCGCCCTGGTCGGCGCGATGGCGATCTCGCGCGGCATGGCCAAGGCCGACCGTGCCGAGGCCGATGCTGTGCTGGCGCAGGTCCGCGGTGTGCTGGAGGGGCTGGCCGCGCGCTGATCAGATCGTCACGCCGCCATCGATGACGAGGTTCTGGCCGGTCATGAACGCGCCAGCCTGCGAAGCCAGGAACACGGCGGCACCAGCGATCTCGTCGGGCTCGCCGATGCGGCGCAGCGGCGTGGTGGCGGTGCGCCTGGTGAGCAACTCTTCGTCCTCCCACAGCGCCCGCGCGAAGTCGGTCTTGATGAGGCCGGGCGCGATGCAGTTCACGCGCACATTGTGCGGGCCGTATTCCACGGCCAGGTTGCGCGCGAGCTGCATGTCGGCGGCCTTGGAGATGCAGTAGGCGCCGATGATGGGCGAGCCGCGCAGCCCGCCGATGGACGAGACGATGGTGATGCTGCCGCGCCGGCGCTCCAGCATGGCCGGCGCGGCGAAGCCGATCAGCCAGTGGTTGGCGATGACGTTGTTCTCGAGGATCTTGCGGAACTGCGCGTCCTCGATGCCGGCCATGGGCCCGTAGTAGGGGTTGCTGGCCGCGTTGCAGACCAGGGTATCCACCGGGCCGAGCCGGCGCGCGGTCTCCTCGACCAGGTGCTGCAATTCGTCCTTGGAGGAGATGTTGGCCGGGATGGCGATGGCCGCGCCGTCGCCGTGGGCTCGGCAGATCGCGGCGGCGACTTCCTCGCAGGCCGCGGCCTTGCGCGAAGAGATCACCACTCGGGCGCCATGCTCGGCCATGCGCTCGGCGATGGCGCGGCCGATGCCGCGCGAGGAACCCGTGACGATGGCCACCTGGCCAGCCAGCGAAAACAGTGACATGCCTTGTCCCCTTAAGTTGGATCGGCGAAGCATGCACCGGCGCGAGCGCGGGGGGTGGAACGCAGGTGACGCTGCGGCCGCTTCAGCTGCACAGGGCGCGCAGATCCTCCGGGATCGGCACGGCGCGAATGCCGGGCACATGCTCTTCGCGGTGCGCCGCGAAGATGCGCACCTCGTCGCATTCCATGATGAGCGTCTTGCCGCGCGTGACGCGGTGGCGCATCACGAAGCTGCTGCGCCGCCATTCGGGCACGCTCACCGCGATGTCCAGCACATCGCCATAGCTGGCCGTGGCAATGAATCGCGCATGCGTGTCGACGATGGGCGTGCCCAGGATGCCGCGCGCCTTCTCCAGTTCGTGCCAGGGCGGCACGCCGCACGCAACGAAGAAGTTGCGGCCGGCGGCGTCGATCCACCGGAAGTAGTTGGGAAACCAGACGATGCGCGCCGGGTCGCAGTCGCCGAACTCCACGCGCACGCGGTGGACGACGCAGCGTGCTGCGGCAGCGCTCATGGCTGGTAGCCCGATTTCTGCACCACGGGCGCCCACTGCGCGCGGTAGGCCTTGAGCATGGCGGCCGTCTGCGCCTGCGTGGCGACCACGGGCTGCATGCGCGTGTCGGTGAACTTGCGCTGCGTGTCGGGGTCCTGCATGACCGCGTGGATCGCCGCGGCCAGCCGCGCGGCCTTCTCCGGCGGCATGGTGGCGGGTGCGAAGAAGGTGTTCCAGCCCAGCGCGGCGAGGTCCAGCCCGGCCTCCTTGAAGGTCGGCACGTCGGGTGCGAAGGCCGAGCGTTTGGTGCCGGAGACGGCCAGCACGCGCAGCTTGCCGGCCTCGTGCTGCGGCACCAGCACGTCGAAGGTGTCCACGGCCATGGGCAGCTGGCCGCCGATCAGGTCGGTGATGGCCGGGGCCGAGCCCTTGTAGCCGATGACCTCGGTGCGCACCTTGGCCTTGTCGCCCAGCATCAGCGCGAAAAAGTGCGGCAGGCTGCCGGTGGCCGGCACGCCCACGTTGGCCTGGTTGGGGTTGGCCCGCATCCAGGCCAGGAGGTGCGAGAGTTCCTTGACCGGCACGGCGGTGGAGACCGCGAGGCCGAATTCGTAGTCGTTGACATGGGAGACGGGCACGAAGTCGCGCTCGGCGTCGTAGCCGTTGTCCTTGAACACCAGCGGCGCCACCACCATCACGGCGGGGTTGGCCAGCATCAGCACGTTCTGGTTCGCAGGTGTGGCCTTGGCCTGCTGGGCCGCCAGGCGGCCGCCCGCGCCGGGTTTGTTCTCCACGAGCACGGGCACGCCCAGCCTGCTGGCCAGCTTGTCGCCGACGATCCGGGCCACGCGGTCGGTCGCGCCGCCAGGTGGGTAGCCCACCACGATGCGCAGCGGGCCGCCGTCCAGCGGCTGGGCGAAGGCGGGCACGGCGCTCGCGGCGCAGGCGGCCAGCGCGAGCCGCGCCAGCCAGCGGCGGGTGATCGAGTGCGCGGGCGGGCGCGGCCGGGTCATCGGGTCGGACGGCATGGGTCTCCTCGGAACAATGAAGCGGCCGGATGTTACGTGGGCGGCCCACGCGTCCCGCCGCCCACGCTCCTAGACGGCGATGCCGTGGGGCTGCACCGCGCCGCGCAGCTGGTCCAGCGCGGCGTCGAACTCGTAATCCTGCAGCGCGCGCGCGATACGGGCCGTCGCGCCTTCGCCCAGCAGCTGGCGCAGGGCCGGGCGGTGGGCGTCGAAGTAGTCTCCGGCATCGCTGTCGCTGGCCTGCAGCAGCGCGGCGAAGCGGCTGGCGTGCTGCGCGAGTTCGCTCGGCGTCGCGGCGACCGTTGCCGGCGCCGCGGGCTCTGCCGCCGGAGCGGCCGGCGGTGCGAGTGCGGCGCGCAGCCCCGCGGTGGCGGCGGCCAGCTGCTGCTCGAAGGCGGCCAGGGCCTCGGCACGCGGCGCGCCCTGGCCGATGGCCGCCTCCAGCGCCTGCGCTTGCTGCTGCAGGGCGCCCAAGCCAAGGTTGCCGGCCACGCCGCGCACGGTGTGGGCGATGCGCTCCGCCGTGGTCGCGTCCTGCGCGGCCAGCGCGGCCGCGATGCGGGCGCCGGCGTCGGCCTGCCGCTCGTGGAACTGCTGCAGCAGACGCAGGTACAGCGCGGGATTGCCGCCCACCCGGGACAGGCCGGCCGCGGTGTCCAGCCCCGCCAGCACGGGCAGGGCTGGCGCCGCGGCGGCCGGCGGCGGGGCCACGGGCCGGCGCGGCGCGTCGCCGCGCGGCTGCACCCAGCGCGCCAGCGTCCGCAGCATGGCGGGCGGGTCGATCGGCTTGGTGATGTGGTCCACCATGCCGGCGGCCAGGCAGCGCTCGCGCTCCTCGACCATGGCGTGGGCGGTCATCGCGATGATGGGCAACTGCGCGAAGCGGGCGTCGTCGAGCATCCGCGCGGTCGCCTGCATGCCGTCCATCACGGGCATCTGCAGGTCCATCAGCACCGCGTCGAAGGCCGCGCCGGTGGCCAGCTGGTCCAGCGCCAGCTGGCCGTTGGCGGCCACCGTCACGGCGGCGCCGGCGCTCTCCAGCAGTTCCACGGCGATCTGCTGGTTGATCTCGTTGTCCTCGGCCAGCAGCAGACGCACGCCGCGCAGCGGCAGGGGTTCCAGCGCCTCGGGCGTCGGCACGGTCGCCGGACGCGCGCCCTCGGCCACGCCCAGGCGCAGGCTGAACCAGAAGCGGCTGCCGAGCCCGGGCGTGGAGTCCACCGCGATGCTGCCGCCCATGGCCTCGACCAGCCGCTTGCTGATGGTCAGGCCCAGGCCGGTGCCACCGTACCTGCGCGTGGTCGAACCGTCCGCCTGCGAGAAGGCCTGGAACAGTCGCGCGGTCTGCGCGGCCGTCATGCCGATGCCGCTGTCGCGCACTTCCAGCTGCAGCCGCACGCCGTCGGCCAGGCGCTCGAGCAGCTGCACCTGCACGGCCACGTGGCCTTGCTCGGTGAACTTGATCGCGTTGCCGACCAGGTTGGTCACCACCTGACCCAGGCGCAGCGGGTCGCCGACCAGCGCTGGCGGCACCTCGGGCGCCATGTCCACCGTCAGCGCCAGACCCTTCTCGCCGGCCTTGCCCTCCAGCAGCGTGCGGACGTTGGCCAGCACCTGGGCCAGTTCGAACGGCACGTGCTCGATCTCCAGCTTGCCGGCCTCGATCTTGGAGAAGTCCAGGATGTCGTTGACGATGCCCAGCAGCGCCGTGCCTGCGCCGTGCACCTTGGCGATGTAGTCGCGCTGGCGCGGCGTGAGGCCGGTCCTGAGCGCCAGGTGCGACATGCCGATGATGGCGTTCATGGGCGTGCGGATCTCGTGGCTCATGTTGGCCAGGAACATGGACTTGGCCTGCGTGGCCTCGTCCGCCAGCCGCTTGGCCTCGCGCAGGGCCTCGGCGGCGCGGTTCTCCTCGGTCACGTCTTCCATGACCCAGACGCTGCCGTGCGTGGAGTTCGGATCGATGTAGCGCGCCTGCATGCGGCACCAGAACGGCGTGCCGTCCTTGCGCTGCAGCAGCAGATCGTGCCGGCTGCTGTGGCCGATGCGTTCGTTGGCGATGCGCCGGCCCTCGGCATAGGCTTCGTCGCTGCCATACCAGATGCGCGTGGGCTTGCCTTCCAGTTCGCCAGGCTCGTAGCCGAAGATCTCCTCGAGCCGGCGGTTGCAGCGCAAGACGACGCCCTCGCGCAGGATGCCGATGCCCACGCTGGCCGCCTCGAAGATCGCCAGCTGCGCCTTGTGCGCCACGCGCAGCGCTTCCTCCGAGCGTTTGCGCTCGGTGATGTCGTCGATCATCCAGATCGTGGCGTACTGGTAGCCCGGGTGGCTGATCGCACGCGCACGGGCATAGGCGTCGAAGGTGCTGCCGTCCTGGCGCGCGGCCTTCCACTCGCCGCTGAAGACCTGGCCGGCGGCGAAGGCCTTGCCCACTTCGGTACCGAAGCGCTTGAGCTCGGCCTCGTCGGGGTACAGGCAGGCGCTGGCGCGGCCGACCAGGCTGTCCGTGTCGGCGAAGCCGAACATTTCGGCGAAGCGCGGGTTGGCGCGCAGCAGCTTGCCGTCGCCGGTATAGACAATGCCCACCTGCAGGTTCTGCAGCAGCAGCTCCTGCTCGGCCGCCAGCGCGCGCAGCCGCTCGGCGGCGGCGTGTTCCTCGGTGTTGTCGCTGATCCAGGTCACGCGCAGCATCTCGCCGCCGATGCGCACGCGGGCCGAGTCCACCAGACCCCAGAACTCGCTGCCGTCCTTGCGCCGAAAGCGCGTCTCGCAGTGGCGCAGCGCGCCGTCGCCCTGCATCTGGGCGGAAAGCCGGGCACGGGCGGCCGCACCATCGGCATGCACGTCGTCGGCAGCCAGGGTGCCGAGTTCGTCGCGGGCATAGCCGAACAGCTGCAGCCATTGGCTGTTGGCGTGGCGCACACGGTCGTTGCGGTCGGTCACGACCAGGCTGGCCTGGCCGGTCTCGGTCAGCGTCCGCATGAAGGCTTCGCTTTCCGAGAGGACTGCGGCGCGGCGCTCGGTGTCGGCCTGCAGCACGCGCAGGGCCCGCCGCGCCACGGACTGCCGCCACAGCGCTGCCGCGGCGATGCCGAACAGGACCAGCGCCAGCGCGCCGAGGGCCACTTCGTTCATGTGTCTCCAGCCCGGTCGCGGGCATGCGGCCTGTGGGGCCATTGGACGGTGCTGACTCCGTCGACGGCTTGGCCGTCGCGCTTCAGCGCGGATTAGCACATGGAATCGAACGAAGTTCGAGCTTTATATGGCATTTCTGCAGTACTAACAAGTTGTAACTTGCCGCCCGCCGGAGGCCGGCCGGCGGCAGTGTTTACGACCATGGCGCAGCGCGGGAGGGCGGCGCACACTCGCGGGCACCGTTTGTCGTTCGACTGCCAACCGTTCAGGCGGAAGGGCTTGTCAGGTCGACGGCCCGGCCCCCACCATGGGGTTGCCGGTGCCGGCGGGGCCGGGGCCGAAGGCGACGCAAGCGGAAGGTCGGCATGTCCTGGGGCGTGCAGGCCGGATGGGCATCTGTAGAACGGGTGGATGGCATGGCATTCCCAGACGGTTTCCTGTGGGGCGCGGCGACGGCCGCCTACCAGATCGAGGGTTCGCCCCTGGCGGATGGGGCCGGGGCCTCGATCTGGCACCGCTTCTGCCACACGCCGGGCCTCGTGCACGGCGGCGACACGGGCGATGTGGCCTGCGACCACTACCGCCGCTGGCCCGAGGACATCGCGCTGATGCGGCGGCTGGGCCTGCAGAGCTACCGCTTCAGCATCGCCTGGGCCCGCGTGCTGCCGCAGGGCACTGGCACCGTGAACGCCGCCGGCCTGGACTTCTACGAACGCCTGGTCGACCAGCTGCTCGAGGCCGGCATCGCCCCCAACGCCACGCTGTACCACTGGGACCTGCCGGCGGCGCTGGACGACCGCGGCGGCTGGCTCAACCGCGACAGCGCCGACTGGTTCGCCGAATACGCCGATCTGGTGTTCCGGCGCCTGGACGGCCGCGTGAAGATGTGGTCCACGCTCAACGAGCCGTGGGTCGTGATGGACGGCGGCTATCTCTCCGGCGCGCTGGCGCCGGGGCACCGCAACCTGTTCGAAGCGCCCATCGTGGCGCACAACCTGCTGCGCGCCCACGGCAAGGCGGTGCAGGCCTACCGGGCCAGCGGCGCGCACCGCATCGGCCTGGTCGTGAACCTGGAACCCAAATACCCAGCGTCTGATGCGCGCGAGGACCGGGCCGCCACCCGCCGCGCCCATGCCTGGATGAACCGGAACTTCATGGACCCGGTGTTCCGCGGCTGCTACGACGCGGTGCTGGTCCGCATGTTCGGCGCGGCCTGGCCGGCGTTTCCGGCCTCGGACCTGGACCTCATCCGGACGCCGATCGACTTCCTGGGCATCAACTACTACACGCGCAACGTGGTGCGCGACGATGCGGGCCGCTTTCCGCTGCCGGTGGAGCGCCCCGTGCAGCGCGGCGCCACCTACACGGAAACCGGCTGGGAGGTGTTCCCCCAGGGCCTGCTGGACACGCTGAACTGGGTGCGCACACGCTACGGCAACCCGCCCGTCTACATCACCGAGAACGGCGCGGCCTTCGACGACCCGCCCGTGGCGCAGGGCGGGGCGGTGCAGGATCCGTTGCGCACGGACTATTTGCGACAGCACCTGCGGGTGCTGCACCAGGCCATCCTTGACGGCTGCGACCTGCGCGGCTACTACGCCTGGTCGTTGCTGGACAACCTGGAGTGGGCGCACGGCTATTCCAAGCGCTTCGGCCTCGTGCATGTGGACTACCGCAACCAGCGACGCACGCTCAAGGACAGCGGTGCCTGGTATGCGCGCGTGATCGCCAGCAATGGCCAATGCCTGTTCGACGAGGAGTGATGCCATGACCTTCCGCCTGCACTCCCCCGCCGCGGCCTCGCGCCGCCAGTTCTGTCTGGCCGCACTGGCCGCCGCCGGCGGCCCGGCGCTGGCGCACACGCCGGCCGGTGCCGCCGCGGCAGCGCCGGACTTCGCGTTCGACAGGCTGCAGCGTCAGACCTTCAACTACTTCTGGGAGACGGCCCATCCGGTGACGGGGCTGGTGCCGGACCGCTTTCCCTCGCCCTCGTTCTGCAGCATCGCTGCGGTCGGGTTCGGCCTCACGGCGTACGGCATCGGCGCCGAGCGCGGCTATGTGCGGCGCGCACAGGCTGCAGCGCGCACGCGCAGGACGCTGCGCTTCCTGCTCGATGCGCCGCAGGGCGAGGCGGAGCGGGGCATGGCGGGCTACCGCGGCTTCTTCTACCGTTTCATCGACCTCTCCAGCGGGCGGCGCTACGGGCAGATCGAGCTGTCCAGCGTGGACACCGCGCTGCTCATGGCCGGCGTGCTGTTCGCAGGCCAGTACTTCGATGGGGACGACCCGGTCGAGCAGGACATCCGCCGCACCAGCGCGGACCTGTACGAGCGGGTGGACTGGAGCTGGATGCAACCGCGCGCGCCGGCCATCGCCCATGGCTGGCTGCCGGATGTGCGCAAGGCGCCGGCGGACCTGCGCGTCTCCGGCCGCGACCACAGCGCGACGGCGCAGGCGCGCCATGCCGGTTTCCTGAGCCTGGACTGGGTCGGCTACAACGAGGCCATGCTGGTCTACATCCTCGCACTGGGCTCCCCCACCCATCCCGCGCGCGGCGATGCCTACGCGGCCTGGACGCGCGGCTACGCAGACCACTGGGGTGCGGTCGAAGGCCAGACGCACCTGAGCTTCGGCCCGCTGTTCGGCCACCAGTACAGCCAGGTCTGGCTGGACCTGCGCGGCATCGGCGATGCCTTCATGCGCAGGAAGGGGCTGGACTACTTCCAGAACTCGCGCCGTGCCGCCTATGCCCACCAGGCCTATGCCGAACGCAACCCGCTGGGCTGGAAGGGCTACGGCAGCCGCATGTGGGGCCTGGCCGCCTGCAATGGCCCGGCCGACGTGGTGCGCAGCGTCAAGGGCGCGCCGCGGCGTTTTCGCACCTACGCGGCACGCGGCGTGGGGCTGGACGGCATCGTGGACGACGGCACGATCACGCCCACGGCCGTCGCCGCATCGCTTCCGTTCGCGCCCGAGATCGTGCTGCCCACACTGGCCAGCATGGTGCGCCAGCACGGCCCCTACATCATGGGGTCGTACGGCTTCTTCGACGCCTTCAACCAGAGCGTGCCGGCCGATGTGACGCTCCGGCACGGCAGCATCAAGCCGGGCTTCGGCTGGGTGGACACCGACTACCTGGGCATCGACCAGGGGCCGATCGTGGCCATGTTCGAGAACCACCGCAGCGGCCTGGTCTGGGAGCGCATGCGCGCCAGCCCCGCTGTTCGGCGGGGCCTGGAGCGGGCCGGGTTCGAGGGCGGCTGGCTCAGCGAGGGCGACGCGGACGAGGTGTCGTGAGCGGCATGCGCCGGCGTGCGCTGTTGCTGGGCGTGGGCGCCTCGGGCGCCTCGGTCGCGTTGGGCGGCTGCATGCTGTCGCCCGAGCGGCAGCCGCTGCGGTTCTGGGCCATGGGCCGGGAGGCCGAGGTCGTGCGGCAGCTGCTGCCGGGTTTTGCGCAGCGGCATCCCGGCATCGCGGTGCAGGTGCAGCAGATTCCCTGGTCCTCCGCGCACGAGAAGCTGCTGACGGCCTACGTGGGCAACAGCCTGCCCGACGTGTTCCAGCTCGGCAACACCTGGATCGCCGAGATGGCCCAGCTCGACGTGCTGGCGCCGCTGGAGGCTCGCGCGCAGGCCTCCGCGGTCGTGGACACGGGTGACTATTTCCCTGGCATCCTGGCCACCAATCGGGCCGCGCGCATCGCCGCGCGCGGGACGACCAGCACGCCGGCCCTCCTGGGCCTGCCCTGGTACGTGGACACGCGCCTGCTGTTCTACCGGCGCGACCTGCTGGCGCAGGCCGGCTTTGCGCAGATGGCCCGGGACTGGGGTGCCTGGTCGCAGATGCTGGACGCGCTGAAGGTGCGGCTCGCGGGCCGCGGCGAGCCCATGTTCCTGGCCGTCAATGAGTTCGAGCCGCTGCTGGCGCTGGCCCTGCAGCAGGACGAGGGCCTGCTGCGCGAGCAGGACACGCGCGGCAACTTCGCCAACAACAGCTTTGGCCGCGCGCTGGACTTCTACACCGGCTTCTTCCGCCGCGGTTGGGCCGACCTGCAGGGCAAGGAGCAGATCAGCAACCTGTGGACCGAGTTCGGCAAGGGCCGCTTCGCGTGTTTCGTCTCCGGTCCCTGGAGCATGGGCGAACTCAAACGCCGCCTGCCGCCGGAGCAGCAGGCCAGCTGGGGTTGCGCGGCCATGCCGGGGCCGCAGGGGCCGGGCGCATCGATCGCCGGCGGCGCGAGCCTCGTGCTGCACAAGCACAGCCCGCGGCAGGATGCGGCCTGGCGCCTGGTCGAGTACCTGAACGAGCCTGCGGTGCAGGCCCGCTTCCATGCGCTGACCGGCAACCTGCCAGCGCGCCGCAGCGCCTGGCCACTGGCCGGGCTGCACGCCGACGAGCGGGCCGCTGCGTTCGCCGACCAGCTGCAGCGCGTCAAGCCCGCCCCGGCCGTGCTCGAGTGGGAGCGCATCGCCGTGGAGATGCAGCGCGCGGCCGAACAATTGGTGCGCGGCCAGGACGCGCTGGCGCCCACGCAGGCCGCGCTCGATGTCCAGGTCGATGCGATCCTGGCCAAGCGGCGCTGGCTGTTGCAGACAGAGGCGCGTGCATGACGCGTCGCTGGGTGGCTTGGGTCTTCGCCGGTCCCGCACTCGCGCTGATCGCCGTGTTCTTCCTGCTGCCCGTGCTCATGGCGCTGCTGCTGAGCCTGACGGACTTCGATCTTTACGCGCTGGCCGACCCGCGCCAGTTGCGCTTCGTGGGCCTGCAGAACTACCTGGCCTTGCTGCGGTCGGCGGAGTTCTGGAACGCGCTCGGCAACACGGTGTACTTCGTGCTGCTCGGCGTGCCGCTGTCGCTGGGTCTGTCGCTGGCGTGCGCGCTGCTGCTGCACGCGGGGGCGGCGCGCGTGCAGGGTTTCTTCCGCACAGCGGTGTTCGCGCCGGTGGTCGCGACCATGGTGGCCGTGGCCGTGATCTGGCGCTACCTGCTGCACACGCGCTACGGCTGGGTCAACCACCTGCTCGCGCAGTTCGGCATCGCGCCCGTGGACTGGCTCGGCGATCCGCGCTGGTCGATGCCGGCCATCGTGCTGTTCGCGGTCTGGAAGAACTTCGGCTACAACGCCGTGATCCTGCTGGCCGGCCTGCAGGCCATTCCGCGCGAGCTCTACGAGGCGGCGGAGGTGGACGGCGCCGGTGCCTGGCAGCGCTTTCGGCGCGTGACGCTGCCGCTGCTGGCACCCACGCTGGGCATGGTGGCCATCCTCACCGTGACGGGCTACTTCCAGCTGTTCGGCGAGCCCTACGTGATGACCCAGGGCGGGCCGGCGCGCAGCACGGTCAGCGTGCTCTACCTGATGTACGAAGAGGGCTTCAAGTGGTGGAACCTGGGCTCGGCCAGCGCCGTGGCCTTCGTGCTCTTCGTGCTCATGATGGCCTGCACGGGCACCCTGCTGGCGCTGCGCCGCTGGAGGCGCTGGTGAGTGCTCGGACCACCATGGGGCAGGGCATCGCCGTCCACGGCCTGTTGCTGCTGATCGCGCTGTTCGCGCTGAGCCCGCTGGTCTGGATGCTCAGCGTCTCGTTCATGGCCCCGGGCGAGGCCAGCACGGTGCCGCCGCCGTTGTTGCCGGCCGCGCCCACGCTGCAGAACTACCGCGAACTGTTCGCGCTGCAGGGCCTGTGGCGCACCATCGCCAACAGCGTGCTGCTCGCCAGCGCGGCCACGCTGCTCTCGCTGGCCTTCAACAGCGCCGCGGGTTACGCTTTCGCCAAGCTCGCGTTCAGGGGCAAGGAACGCATCTTCCAGCTGCTCGTGAGCGCGCTCGTGATCCCGGGCCAGGTGGCGATGCTTCCGCTGTTCCTGCTGCTCAAGAACATGGGCCTGGTCAACACCTACCTGGGCGTGCTGATCCCGGGCATGGCCAGCATCTTCGGCATCTTCCTGATCCGCCGCCAGGCCGAGACCATCCCCGACGAACTGCTGGACGCCGCGCGCGTGGACGGGGCGGGTGAGTTCACCATCTTCCGGCGCGTCGTGCTGCCCCTGCTGCGGCCCGCGCTCGCCACGCTGGCCGTGCTGACCTTTCTCGGCAGCTGGAACGACTTCATGTGGCCGCTGATCGTGCTGACCGGCGACCGGCTGCACACCCTGCCGCTGGCGCTGGCCTCGCTGTCGCGCGAGCACGTGCAGGACAGCGAACTCATGATGGCCGGCGCCGTGGTGACGGTGGCGCCCGTGCTGCTGCTGTTCCTGTGCACGCAGCGCTTCTATGTGAGCGGCATCCTGTCCGGAGGCGTCAAGTGATGCGGTGGCTCGCCGTTCTGCTCTGTGGCTGGCTCGTGCCCGCGGTGGTCCATGCGCGCCTGCTCACCGATTTCACGGACCAGCAGGCCTGGACGCTGTCGGCCACCGACCAGGTGCAGGCGCAACTGGTGCCTGCGCCGGACCAGCCCGGCGCGGCCTGCGTGCGCTACGACTTCGACCGCGTGGCCGGGTATGTGGCCCTGGGCCGCGCGCTGCCGCTGGAGTTCGATGGCAACTTCGCGCTCGCCATCCCTGCGCGCGGGCAGGGGGCGCTCAGTGCGCTCGAACTCAAGCTCGTCGACGCGAGCGGGAACAACGTCTGGTGGCACCGGCGTGCAGACTTCGCGGCGCCGGCGCAGTGGACGGCGCTTCCCACCAAGCGCCGGCACATCGGCTTCGCCTGGGGGCCGGCGGCGGACAAGGCGCTGCGCCACACGGAACGCATCGAGCTGGTGCTGGTCGGCGCGCAGGGCGCGCGCGGCGAACTGTGCTTCGGCGCCCTGGCCATGACGCAGCTGCCGGAGCCGCCCGCGCAGTGGCCCGAGCCGCTCTGGCAGGCCGGAACCGCCACGCCGCAGATCCTGCCCTGGAACGCTGTCGCTCCCACGGACGGGCCGCCGGTGGTGCTGCAGACCGACTTCGGCCAGCCGCGCGACTTCAGCGGTCTGGTGCTGCACTGGGCGCCCGGCCAGCACGCCAGCCGCTACCGCGTCGAGGCCCGCCTGGACGGGCAGGACTGGCGCACCGTGCGGACGGTCGCCGCGGGCCTGGGCGGGCACGAGGTGCTCTACGCGCCGGAGCAGGAGGCGCGGCAATTGCGCCTGGTGGTCGAGCAGGGTGCGGGTGAGCGCCTTGCGCTGGAGCGCGTCGAGGTGCTGGCGGCCGGCGTGCTGGGCGCGCCGAACGCCCTGGTCGAGAAGCAGGCGACGTTCGCGGCGCGCGGGCAGTTCCCGCGCGGCTTCAGCGGCGAGCAGGCCTACTGGACCGTGCTGGGTGTGCCGGGCGGGGCCGAGCAGGCGCTCATGTCGGAGGACGGCGCGGTGGAGCCGCGCAAGGCCGGCCCATCGGTCGAGCCCTTTGTCGAGATCGATGGCCAGCTGCACGGCTGGGCCGACGTGCAGCTGGCGCAGAGCCTGGAGCACGGTTACATGCCGATGCCGCAGGTGGCGTGGACGCACCCGCGGTTCCGCCTGGAGACCCAGGCCTTCGCCGACGACCAAGGCGGCCTGCAGACCCAGGTGCGCTACCGGCTGCACAACCCCGGTCGCGTGGCCCGCAGCATGACGCTGTGGCTCGCGGTGCGCCCGTTCCAGGTCAACCCGCCGACGCAGTTCCTGAACGGCCCGGGCGGGGTGGCGCCACTGCACGTTCTCGACTGGCAGGACGGCGTGCTGTCGCAGGGCGGCAGGCCTCTGCTCGCGACCACTGCCCGCCCCACGCGGCTGCTGTTCGGCCAAGGCGGTGCCGGCGGCCTGCAAGCCTTGCAGCACCGCGCCGATGCCGGCCAGGCGCAGCACTGGGACGACCCGCAGGGCTTCGCATCGGTGGCGCTGCAGTACGCGTTCCAGCTGCCACCGGGTGCCAGCCGCGATATCGTGCTCGTGCTGCCGCAGGCCGGGCCGGCCCGCCTGCCGCAGGGCCAGCCACCGGCCGTGTGGTTCGAGGCCGCCCGCCAGCGCAGCGCCGCGCAGTGGGCGGCGCGCCTCCACCGCACCGGCCTGCGCATCGAAGGCGACACGCAAGGCCTGGCCGACACGGTGCGCACGGCCCAGGCCCACATCCTCGTCAACCAGCAGGGCGCGGCCATCCGTCCCGGCACGCGTTCGTATGCCCGCTCCTGGATCCGCGACGGCGCCATGACCGGCGCCGCGCTGGCCAGCCTGGGCCATGCGCAGGTGGCGCGCGACTACGCCGACTGGTTCACGCCGCAGCTCTTCGCCAACGGCAAGGTGCCATGCTGCATCGACGCGCGTGGTGCCGACCCGGTGCCGGAGAACGACAGCATGGGCGCCTACCTGCACCTGCTGGCCACCACTTGGCGCCACACCGGCGACCTGGCCTGGCTGCGCGCCCACTGGCCGGCCGCCAGCCGCGTGCTGGCCTACATGGACCAGCTGCGGGCAGAGGAGGTCGCGCCCAAGAACGGCACGCCCGAGCGCCGCCGCTACCTGGGCCTGCTGCCGCCGTCGATCAGCCACGAGGGATATGCCGACCAGGCCGCCTACGCCTACTGGGACGACTTCTGGGGCCTCACGGGCTATGCAGACGGCGTGGCGATGGCGCGGGCGCTCGGCGAGACGGCGGCCGCGGCGCACTGGCAGGCGCAGCAGGCCGATTTCCAGCGCGACGTGCTGGCCTCCATCGCGCTGGCGCGGCGCCAATACGGCATGGCCGCCATCCCCGGCGCGGCCGACCGCGGCGACTTCGACCCCACCTCCACCACCGTGGCGCTGGCGCCCGCGGGCTTGCAGGGCGTGCTGCCGCAGGACGCGTTGCGCGACACGTTCGCGCAGTACTGGCAGCACTTCCTGCAGCGCCGCGATGGTCCGCAGACCTGGGACGCCTACACCCCCTACGAATGGCGCAACGTGGGCGCGCTGGTGCGCCTGGGCGAGCGCGAGCGCGCGCTGGCTGCGGTGGACTACTTCCTGCGCGACCGGCGCCCGCTGGGCTGGAAGCAATGGGCCGAGGTCGTCGGCCGCGATCCGCGTGCGCCGCGCTTCGTAGGCGACATGCCGCACGGCTGGGTCGCGTCGGACTTCCTGCGCGCCACGCTGGACCTGTTCGCCTACGCCGCGCCCGAGCGCGATGCCTGGGTGCTGGGCGCGGGCGTGGACGCGGCCTGGCTGCAAGGCCGGGGCATCGCGTTGCGCGACCTGCACACGCCGCTCGGCCCGCTGCGCTACAGCGCGCGCCGTGTGGGTGCGACCACCACCGTGGACATCGCGGTCGGCATGCGCCTGCCCGCCGGCGGCTTGGTCATCGCGCTGCCCGGCAGCGATGCGCCTGCCCGCGCCAGCATCGACGGCCGGCCGCTGGCCTGCCTGCCGGCCGCCGGCATCGTGGTGCACCGCCTGCCGGCCCGTGTGCGCTTCAGCCTGGCCGCCGGCGCGCTGCCACCTTGCCCAACCCTCCACCGTCCGCCCCTCCCGCACCCATGAGCGCTTCTTCCGAAATGGTGCTGAACAGCCCCGGCGGCCTGTCCGCCGTCTTCCACGCCAATGGCACGCTGCACCGCCTGGACTTCGGCGACACCACCATCGCGCTCTTCGCCGGCAACGCGCTCGAAGCGGGCACCACCGCCCTGTGGCTGCGGCGCCGGCAGGATGGGGCGGTGCTGGACAGCCTGAACCTGCTGTCGCCGGACAGCGGGGCGCAGTGGCGCCTGCACGCCGGTGCGTGGCAGGCGCGCGGGCAATGGGGCGCTCTGCGCTACCTGGTGCGGCTGCAGCTGCACGCCACGGCGCCGGCCTGGTCCTGGCATGTGGACCTGCACAACGCGGGCGACAGCGCGCAGACGGTGGACCTCGTGCTGTTGCAGGACGTCGCGCTGGCGCCCTATGGCACGGTCCGCATCAACGAGTACTACGTGAGCCAGTACCTGGACCATGTGCCGCTGGACCACCCGTCGCGCGGCATCGTGCTGGCGACGCGGCAGAACCTGGCGGGTGCGGGCCAGCGCCATCCGTGGCTGCTGGTGGGCTCGCTGCGGCATGCAGTAGCCTACGCGACCGACGCCCTGCAGTCCGTCGGCCTGGTCTGGCGCAGCGGCGAGGCACCCTTGGTGGCCGTGGCCGATCTGCCCAACCGGCGGCTGCAGCACGAGCACGCCATGCCGGCGTTGCAGGATGCACCCGGTGTGCTGGCTGCGCACGCCGACGCGCGGCTGGGCTTCTTCGCCGGCGTGCAGGCCGACCATCCCAGCGCGACCGGCACGGCCGACCTGGCCCAGGCCGATGCCTGGGCGGCGCTGGCCGATGCGGTGCCGCCGGCGCATGAACCGGGTCCTCCCTGGCGCGGGGCCGTGCCCAGCCTGTTCACGCAGGCCGGCGACTTGGCGGCGCTGGAGCTGTCCGAGGCGCAGTTGGCCGAGCGGTTTGCGCTTCCCTGGCGCCAGGTGGAGCGCGACGCCGACGGGCTCTTGCTGTCCTTCTTCGCAGCCTGCGGTACGCATGTGGCCTTGCCGCGCAAGGAAAGGCAGACGCTGCGACCGCATGGCCAGATGCTGCGCACCGGCGCGCACCTGGTGCCCGACGAGCGCAGCCTGACCAGCACCTGCTGGATGGGCGGGGTCTTCCATTCCATGGCGACCCAGGGCCATGTCAGCAGCAACCGGCTGTTGTCCACGGTGCGCAGCTACCTGGGGCTGAACCGGGCCAGCGGCCAGCGCGTGCTGGTGGAGATCGGCGGGCAATGGCAGCTGCTGGGACAGCCCTCGGCCTTCGCGATGTCCCCGCGGCAGTGCCAGTGGGTCTATGCCCACGCGCAGGGCGTGCTGACGGTCTGCGCCAGTGCCGCGGCCGAGGACCATGCGCTGTCGCTCGCGCTGCAGGTGGACGCTGGCCCTGCGCTGCGCTGGCTTGTCACGCACCACGTGGCCCTGCAGGGCGACGACGGGCTCGCGCAGGGCACGCCGGCATGGCAGCGCGGCGCGGACGGCACCGTGACCGTGGCCCCCGCGCCCGACAGCGCTGCGCAGCGGCAGTACCCGGGCGGCAGCTTCGCGCTGCAGCCCGACGCACGCAGCGCGGCGCTGCTGGAGCATGTCGGTGCGGACGAACTGCTGTACCTGGACGGACGATCGCGCGGACAGCCCTTCCTGTGCCTGAGGACGCTGCAGTGCGCGGCCTTCGGCCTGACGCTGCGCTCCGACCTGCTCGGGCCGCTGGCCGCGCCCGATGACGCTTTGCCCCGACTGCCTGCGCTGCGCCTGCCGCAGCTGCAACTTCCGCCGGGCAGGGCCCGATCCAGACTGTCGGCGCTGTCCGAATGGCTGCCCTGGCTGCAGGACAACGCGCTCGTGCACTACCTCGCGCCGCGCGGACTGGAGCAGTACACCGGCGGCGGATGGGGCACGCGCGACGTGAGCCAGGGCCCGGTGGAACTGTTGCTGGCGCATGGCTGCCTGCCGCCGCTGCGCGACCTGCTGCTGCGCGTGTTCGCCGAGCAGCAGCCCGATGGCGACTGGCCGCAGTGGTTCATGTTCTTCGCGCGCGACCGCCATGTGCGCGCGGGCGACTCGCACGGCGACATCGTGTTCTGGCCACTTCTGGCGCTGGGCCAGTACCTGCAGGCCTCGGGCGACGGCGGCCTGCTCGACGAGCGGCTGCCGTTCTTCCACGCCAGCGGGGCCGCGCACGCCGAGCAGGCCACCGTCTGGCAGCACGTGCAGCGGGCGCTGGGCGTCATCGCGCACCGGCGCATCCCGGCCACGCATCTGGCCGCCTACGGCCATGGGGACTGGAACGATTCGCTGCAGCCAGCCGACCCGGCCCTGCGCGAGCGGCTGTGCAGTACCTGGACCGTGACACTGCACTACCAGATGCTGCGCACGCTGGGGTCGGCGCTGCAGGCCCTGGGCCGCACGGACCAGGCCGACGCACTGGCCGTTCAGGCCCAGGCGGTGCTGCACGACTTCCAGCAGCAGCTCATGCCCGATGGCGTGCTGGCCGGCTACGCGTTGTTCGGCTCCGCCGGCGCGCCGCGCTACCTGCTGCATCCGCGCGACGCGATGACGGGCGTTCATTACAGCCTCTTGCCCATGGTCCACGCCGTCATCAACGAAATGCTGGACCCGGACCAGGCGGCGCACCACCTGGCTTTGGTCCGCACGCACCTGCTAGGCCCGGATGGCGCGCGCCTGTTCGACCGCCCGCTGGCCTACTGCGGCGGTCCGCAGACCCTGTTCCAGCGGGCCGAGAGCGCCAGCTTCTTCGGCCGCGAAATCGGCCTCATGTACACCCACGCGCACCTGCGCTATGCCGAGGCCCTCGCGCAGCACGGCGACGCCGAGGCCTTCTTCGCGGCGCTGTGCCAGGCCAACCCGATCGGCATGCGGCAGTGGCTGCCGCAGGCACGGCTGCGCCAGGCCAACTGCTACTACTCGAGCTCCGATGCCGAGTTCAGCGACCGCTACGAGGCCGCCGCGCGTTACGACCGCCTGCTGGCCGGCGAGGTCGGACTGCAGGGCGGCTGGCGCGTGTACTCGAGCGGCGCGGGCATCGCCCTGAGCCTCGTCGTGCGCCAGCTGCTGGGCCTGCGCGGCAGCCACGACGCGGTCCACTTCGACCCGGTGATGCCGCCAAGCCTGGACGGCCTGGTTGCGCAGGCCACGCTGCGCGGGACGAATCTGGACGTGCACTACCGTGTCGGGCCGCGCGGCAGCGGCGTGCAGCAGCTGGTTTTGAACGGCCAGCCGCTGGCGTTCACGCGGCTGGCCAACCGCTACCGCCTGGGTGGGGCCAGCGTGGCCCTGGCCGACTGGACCACCACCCTCGCGCAGGCCGCCGGCGTCGCGCGGCTGGACATCGTGGTGGGCTGAACCGCCGTTCAGGGGGCTGTCCGATCGGCGGCGATTGGACGCCGGCCACCGGCCGCCGAGCGACTGGTGCTGATGCCGATGACGGTGCACATTGGAATGCGATCGGGGCCGATGATCCGCACCCGGTCTCAACCCAGCAGGAGAAGACGATGAACAGGTCTTGGATGGTGCTTGCGTTGCTTCTTTCGGGCTGCGTGACGACGAGCGGCAGTTTCATGGTGACCGGGACCAAGGCCGACGGCTCGCCGCTGCCGGCCGCCATGGCGCAGGGTTCGTCGATCTATACGGTGCGCAATGGCCTGTGCAAGGCTTACCCCGGCGCGACCGTGAAGATCACCGATTCGGCGACAGGCAAGGAACTGGCCTCGGAGAGTCCCCACCAGTGCAAGTGACGCACCCAGGGCGCGTCAGTCCCCGCGGATGCCGCGCGCCTTGATGATGGCACCGAAGCGTTTGGAGTCCTCCTCCGCGCGCTGGTGGAACTGCTCCGGGCTCAAAGGCAGCGCCTCGCCGCCCAGCGCCAGCATGCGCTCGCGCAGTGGCGCGGTCTGCAGGATGCGGTTGATCTCCCGGTTCAGCCGCGCGACGACATCGGCGGGCGTGCCGGCCGGTGCGTAGAAGCCGAACACCGTGTCGGCGTCGAAGCCCTTGAGCCCGGCCTCGTCCAGCGTCGGCACGTCCGGGAAGGCCGGCGAGCGCCTGGGGCTGCCCACGGCCAGCAGGCGCAGCTTGCCGGCGCGCACCTGGTTGAGGCCGATGCCGGGGTCGAAGAAGAAGTCGATCTGCCCGGCCAGCAGGTCCTGCAACGCGGGCGCGGCACCGCGGTAGGGCACGTGCACGGCGAACACGTTGGCCTGCGCCTTCATCATCTCGCCGGCCAGGTGCGGCGAGCTGCCGTTGCCGGGCGAGCCGTAGGAGAGCTTGCCCGGGTTGGCCTTCAGATACGCGATGAACTCTGCGATGTTCTTCGGTGGCAGGTCCGGCCGCACCAGCAGGTAGACCAGCACGCGCGCGGCCGAGGCCACGGGCACGATGTCGCGCACCGGGTCGAAGGGCATGCGCGCATAGATGTGCGGGTTGACCGAAACCATCCCGCCCGAGCTCATCAGCAGCGTGTAGCCGTCCGGAGCGGCCTTGGCCACGACCTCGCCGCCGATGTTGCCGTTGGCGCCGCCGCGGTTCTCCACCACCACGGGCTGGCCCAGCGCCTCGGACAGCGGAGTGCCGACCGCCCGCGCGATCTGGTCGGCCGCACCGCCGGGCGGAAAGTTCACAACCACGCGGATCGGCTTGGCGGGCCAGGCCTGGGCCCGGGCAGCGATGGTGGTGAACGCAGCCAGGCTGGCGAGGGCGGTTCGGCGCGGGATGGTCATGCGTGTCTCCTCTTTCTTGTCGGGATGGTTCAGTCGACTTCGATTTCGAGCAAGGTCGGTGCCGTCGCAGCAAGCGCCTGCGGCAACAGACGCTCCAGCGCTTCGCCATTGGCTGCGCGCAGGCCCTCGCAGCCATGGCCGCGGGCCAGCGCCACGAAGTCCAGGTCGGGCAGGGCGGTGCCCGGCAGCTCGGCCCCGGCCGCGAAGCCGAAGGCCGGCGCGAACATGTTGAGCGCCGCGTAGCTGCGGTTCTTGAGGATCAGCACCGTCAGCGGCAGCCGCAGCTGGGCGGCGCTCCACAGCGCCTGGATCGCGTACATGGCCGAGCCGTCGCCGATCAGCGCGATCACGCGCTGGCCGGGGCGGCCCAGCGCCACGCCCACGGCGGCCGGCAGGCTGTAGCCCAGGCCGCCGCTGCACATGGTGTAGAAGCTGCCGGCCGCGCGCATGGGCAGGTGCTGCTGCATCGTCGGGCGCGCGCTGGGTGCCTCCTCGACCACCACGGCACCGGCTGGCCGCAGCCGGTCGAGCCGGTGCAGCACCCAGGCCGTCGACGGGCGTTCGCCGGCCGCGGGCGCCGGCGGCACCGGGGCTGGCTGGCGCGCGGGCGGCGGCTCGCGGTGGGCCGTGGCGCTGGCCGGCCGGGCCAGCAGGTCCTCGAGTGCGAGCCGGATGTTGCCGACCACGGCCAAGCCCACGGGTGCCCAGGCCGCGACCTGCGGGTCGTCGACGATCTGCGCCAGGCTGCTGCCTTCCGGCAGGTGCGGCCCGGCCCCCTCCACGTGGTAGGTGAAGGCCGGCGCGCCGAGCGCGAGCACGACGTCGTGCCCGGCCAGCCTGGCGACGATCTGCTCGCGCATGGCCGGCAGGAAGCCGGCGAACAGCGGGTGGTCTTCCGGGAAGCCCGCGCGGCCCGACATGGGCGCGATCCACACGCGCGCCTGGTGGCGCTCGGCCAGGGCGACGGTGGCGTCCCAGGCGCCGGCGCGGTCCGTGGCCGCGCCGACCACGAAGGCGGGACGGCGGCTCGCCTCCAGCAGCTGGCCGATCCGCGCGAGCAAGGCTGGGTCGGGCCGCGCCACCTGGCTCACCGTGCGCGCCAGCACGGGCTCGGTCGGCCGCGCCCAGTCGTCGGCCGGGATCGACACCAGCACCGGGCCCTTGGGCTCCTGCATGGCGATGTAGTAGGCGCGCGCGATGGCCAGCGGCACGTCCTCGGCGCGGGCCGGCTCCACGCTCCACTTGACGTAGGGCTTGGGCAGCTCGGTCGCCTGGGCCGAGAACAGGAAGGGCTCGAAGGGCAGGATGGAACGCGCCTGCTGGCCGGCCGTGATGACCATGGGCGTGCGGTTTTTGTGCGCCGTGAAGATGTTGCCCATGGCGTGGCCCACACCGGCGGCTGAGTGCAGGTTCACGAATGCCGCATTGCCCGTGGCCTGGGCGTAGCCGTCGGCCATGCCCACGACCACGGATTCCTGCAGGCCCAGCACATAGCGGAAGTCGTCCGGGAAATCGAGGAACAGCGGCAGCTCGGTCGAGCCGGGGTTGCCGAAGATGGTGTCGATGCCGAAGCTGCGCAGCAGCTGCAGCACGGCTTCACGGACGGTGGGTTGGTCGGACATGGAAGCAGCCGCAAGAGATCGAAGCCTGCGATCTTCGGTCTGCCAGCTCATGCGATCAATAAAATGATCCGGATAAGAACCATGCATCCCATGCATATCAACGCACTCGACCTCAACCTGCTGCGCCTGTTCGACGCGATCGGCCGCACGCGCAACGTGAGCCGCGCGGCCGAGCTGCTGGACATCACCCAGCCTGCGGCCAGCCAGGGCCTGGCGCGGCTGCGCACGCTGCTGCACGACCCGCTGTTCGTGCGGGCCGGGGCCGGCGTGCGGCCCACGCCCAAGGCCGAGGCGCTGGGCAGCGCGGTGCGCGAGGCGCTGGGCATCCTGGAGCAGGCGCTCAACGCGCAGGCGAGCTTCGATCCGACCAGCGCCCGCCAGGTGTTCCGCCTGCACCTGTCCGACATCGGCGAGGCGCGCTTCCTGCCCGAGCTCATGGCTGCGCTGCTGCGCGCCGCGCCGGGCGTGCGCGTGGAGACCATGCCGCTGCCCGCGACCGAAATCGCACCCGCGCTGGACGACGGCCGCATCGACCTGGCCTTCGGCTTCCTGCCCCAGGTGCAGGGCACCGAGCAGGTGGCGCTGCTGCGCGACCGCTACATCGTGCTGCTGCGCGAGGGTCACCCACTGCTGCGCACGCGCCGCAAGGCCGGCGACGGCCTGACCTGGCTGCGCGAACTGGAACTGGTGGCCGTGCGCACGCACTCGGACACCTTGCGCATCCTCGAACTGCTGCAGCTGCGGGACCGGCTGCGCCTGACCACGCACCACTTCCTCGTGCTGCCGGCCATCGTGCGCGCGACCGACCTGGCCGTCGTGATGCCGCGCAACATCGCGCTCGGCTTTGCCGAGCAGGGCGGCTATGCGCTGGTGGAGCCGCCGCTGCCGCTGGCGGAGTTCACGGTCTCGCTGCACTGGAGCCGGCGCCATGCCAACGAACCGGCGCGCGCCTGGCTGCGGGAGTTCGTCGTGGACCTGTTCGCGCATGCGGCGGCTGGGCGCGACCATCGGGTTTCCCCGGCCCGCTGAAGCAGGCCGGCGCAGGCTGGGGCCGGGCCTGTCGCCCTTAACATCGCGCCCACGCTCGGTTTTGGTGCACGGCCGGCGGGGAAGGGCCGCTGCAAGGTGGCATCGACCTTGCTGGTGTGACCGAAACACATCCAAGACCCGCCCAGAGGTGCCTGCGCTGCCCATGACCATTCCCCGTTTGGCACTCGCCAACATCACCAAGGCCTACCCGGCCGTCGTGGCCAACAGCGATGTCTCGCTGACCGTGATGCCCGGCGAGACCCACGCCGTGCTCGGCGAGAACGGCGCCGGCAAGTCCACGCTGATGAAGATCATCTACGGCTCGGTCAAGCCCGATCAGGGCACGGTGACCTTCGATGGCCGCGAGGTGCACATCCGCAACCCGCAGGAGGCGCGCGCTTTAGGCATCAGCATGGTGTTCCAGCACTTCAGCCTGTTCGACACGCTGACCGTGGCCGAGAACGTCTGGCTCGGGCTGGACAAGCACCTGAAGCTGGCCGAGGTCACGCAGCGCATCACGGCCAAGGCCGGCGAATACGGCCTGGACATCGACCCCACGCGCCCCGTGCACACGCTGTCGGTCGGCGAGATGCAGCGCGTGGAGATCATCCGCGCGCTGCTGACCGAACCCAAGCTCCTGATCCTGGACGAACCGACCTCGGTGCTGACGCCGCAGGCGGTCGAGAAGCTGTTCGTGGTGCTCAAGAAGCTCGCGGCCGAGGGCTGCAGCATCCTGTACATCAGCCACAAGCTGCACGAGATCCGCGAACTCTGCACGGCCTGCACGGTATTGCGCGGCGGCAAGGTCACGGGCGTGTGCAATCCACGCGAGGAGAGCAATGCCTCGCTGAGCCGCCTCATGATCGGCGCCGAGCCGCCGGCGCTGCAGCACCGCGAGGCGAAGACCGGTGCCACCGTTCTGCAGGTGCAGGGCCTCACGCTGGCGCGCGAGGACCAGTTCGGCGTGGACCTGGAAGGGATCGACCTGGACGTGCGCGCCGGCGAAGTCGTCGGCATCGCGGGCGTCTCGGGCAACGGGCAAAAGGAACTGCTCTACGCGCTGTCGGGCGAGGACTGCCGCGCCCAGCCGGCCATGGTGCGCATCTTCGGCCAGGACGCGGCCCGCCTGCGCCCGGGCCGCCGGCGCGCGCTGGGTCTGCACTTCGTGCCGGAAGAACGGCTCGGGCGTGGCGCCGTGCCCACGCTGAGCCTGGCGCACAACCTGCTGCTCACACGCAACGACGCCGTGGCCAGGAGCGGCTGGATCCGCGTACGCCGGCTCACCGAGCAGGCGCGCGAGACCATCGCGCGCTACAAGGTCAAGGCCGGCGGGCCCCAGTCGGCCGCCAAGTCGCTGTCGGGCGGCAACCTGCAGAAGTTCATCGTCGGGCGCGAGATTGACGCCCAGCCCAAACTGCTGATCGTCTCGCAGCCGACATGGGGCGTGGACGTGGGCGCGGCCGCGCAGATCCGCGGCGCCATCCTCGCGCTGCGCGACGCGGGTTGCGCCGTGCTCGTGGTCAGCGAGGAGTTGGACGAGCTGTTCGAGATCAGCGACCGGCTCTACGTGATCGCCAAGGGCCGGCTGTCGCCCTCCGTGGCGCGCGCGCAGGCGACCGTGCCGCAGATCGGCGAATGGATGTCGGGCCTGTGGACCGGAGCAGGGGAGGCGCAGCATGCTCAAGCTTGAAGCCCGGCCCGAACCCTCGAAGTTCTGGAGCTTCGCCTCGCCGCTGCTGGCGCTCGCGATCACGGTGCTGATCGGCACGGCGCTGTTCATCGCGCTGGGCAAGGACCCGCTGCGCGGCCTCGGCGTGTTCTTCTGGGAGCCGCTGCGCAACGCCTACGCACTCGGCGAACTCATGGTCAAGGCCACGCCGCTGCTGATCATCGCGCTGGGGCTGGCGGTGTGCTTCCGCTCCAACGTCTGGAACATCGGCGCCGAGGGGCAGTTCGTGATCGGCGCCATCTGCGCGGGCTGCGTCGCGCTGATGGCCGGCAAGGGCACCTCGGGCTGGATCGTCGTGCCCATCCTCGCGGCCGGCATCCTGGGCGGCATGCTGTGGGCCGGCATCGTGGCGCTGCTGCGCGACCGCTTCAATGCCAGCGAGATCCTCGTGAGCCTGATGCTGGTCTACGTGGCGATCCAGTTCCTGGGTTACCTCGTGCAGGGGCCGCTCAAGGACCCGATGGGCTACAACTTCCCGCAGAGCAAGACCTTCGAGGCCGCAACGCAGATCCCGCGGCTCATGAAGGGCTCGCGCGTGAGCATCGGCCTCGTGATCGCGCTGCTCGGCGCGGGCGCGCTCTGGGTGTTCCTGTTCCGCACGCGGGCCGGCTTCGCGCAGCAGGTCGGCGGCCTCGCGCCGGCGGCTGCGCGCTACGCGGGCTTCTCGTCGCGGCGCGCGCTGTGGATCGCGCTGCTGACCTCGGGCGGCGCGGCCGGCCTGGCCGGTGCGCTGGAGGTGGCTGGCCCGATCGGCCAGCTCACGCCCTACGTGCCGGCGGGCTACGGCTTCGCGGCCATCATCGTGGCCTTCGTCGGCCGCCTGCATCCCATCGGCATGGTGTTCTCGGCCATCCTCATGAGCATGTTCTACATCGGCGGCGAACTGGCGCAATCGCGCCTGGGCCTGCCCAAGTCGCTGACGGGCGTGTTCCAGGGTCTGCTGCTGTTCACGCTGCTGGCCTGCGACACGCTCATCGCGTACCGCGTGCGCTTCGCCCGGAGGGCTGCGTGATGGATGCCTACGCACTCCTCTTGGCCGCCACGCTCAACGCGGGCACCGTGCTCGCGCTCGCGGCGCTGGGCCTGCTCATCAACGAGAAGGCCGGCATCATCAACCTGGGCGCCGAGGGCATGATGCTGTGCGCCGCCATCGCCGGTTTCGCGGCGGCCGTGCACAGCGGCAGCACCTGGGTCGGCTTTGCGGCCGGCATGGTGGCCGGCGCGGCCATGGCCGCTGCCTTCGGCGTGCTCGTGATCTGGTTCAACACCAACCAGTACGCAACGGGCCTGGCGCTGAGCCTGTTCGGCAGCGGCTTCTCGGCCTTCGTGGGCGTGGGCTACGTGCAGGAGAAGCTGCCGCCCTCGCCGCAGTACGCGATTCCGGTGCTGGCGGACATCCCCTGGTTCGGCCCCGCGCTGTTCCGCCACCATCCCATGGTCTACATCGCCGTGCTGTTCACGTTCGCGCTGATCTGGTTTCTGATGCGCACGCGCGCGGGGCTGGTGCTGCGCTCGGTCGGCGAATCGCCCGAGTCGTCCCACGCACTGGGCTACCCGGTGCGGCGCATCCGCTTTCTCGCCGTGCTCGCCGGGGGCGCGCTGTGCGGGCTGGCCGGCAGCTACCTGTCGGTGGTCTACACGCCGCTGTGGGTCGAGGGCATGGTGGCCGGCAACGGCTGGATCGCGCTGGCGCTGACGACGTTCGCCACCTGGCGGCCCGCGCGCGTGCTGCTGGGCGCCTACCTGTTCGGCGGCGTGGGCCAGCTCGGCTTCTTCCTGCAGAGCCAGGGCGTGCAGGTGCCCAGCCAGTTCCTGTCGATGCTGCAGTACATCGCCCCCGTGGTGGTGCTGGCCATCATCTCGCGCAACCCGGCGTGGATCCGGGCCAACATGCCCAACGCCATCGGCAAGCCCTTCTACCCCGGCTCATAATCGGGCCGCTTTTTTCGTTGACACCTCCGGAGAATCCATGACCGACCAGAAGAAACGTTCGATGCTGCGCGTGGC
This sequence comes from Variovorax boronicumulans, assembly GCF_007677875.1. Lineage (GTDB taxonomy): Bacteria > Pseudomonadota > Gammaproteobacteria > Burkholderiales > Burkholderiaceae_C > Pseudorhodoferax > Pseudorhodoferax boronicumulans_A. Next base: position 118,743 of record NZ_VEDO01000002.1, read on the forward strand.
TGCGCTGAGCGCGATGGCCGCCGCCGCGCTGGCCGCCTGCGGCAAGAAGGAAGAGCCGGCGCCCGCCCCGGCACCGGCCGCCGCCGCACCGGCACCCGCGCCCAAGGCCGAGCCGCTCAAGATCGCGTTCGCCTACGTCGGCCCGGTCGGCGACGGCGGCTGGACCTTCGCGCACGACAACGCACGCAAGGCGCTGGAGAAGGAGTACGGCGACAAGATCGTCACGAGCTTCGTCGAGAAGGTGCCCGAGTCGGCCGACGCCGAGCGCGTGTTCCGCGACCTCGTGGGCCAGGGCAACAAGCTGATCTTCGGCACCACCTTCGGCTACATGGAACCCATGCTCAAGGTGGCGCCCGACGCCACCGACGTGAAGTTCGAGCACGCCACCGGCTACAAGACCGCGCCCAACCTGCGCACCTACGACAGCCGCACCTACGAGGGCGCGTACATGGCCGGCGTGATCGCCGGCGCCATGACCAAGAGCAACACGCTGGGCGTGGTGGCCTCGATCCCGATCCCGGAAGTGGTGCGCAACATCAACAGCTTCACGCTGGGCGCGCAGTCGGTGAACCCCAAGGTCACGACCAAGGTGGTCTGGGTCAACGAGTGGTTCAATCCGCCGAAGGAAACCGAGGCCGCCACCGCGCTGATCAACGGCGGCGCCGACGTGCTGATGCAGAACACCGATTCGGCCGCCGTGCTCAAGACGGCGCAGGACAAGGGCAAGCGCGCCTTCGGTTGGGATTCGGACATGACCGCCTACGGCCCGCAGGCCCACCTGGGTTCGGCTGTGATCAACTGGGCGCCGTATTACATCAAGGCCACCAAGGACGCGCTGGAAGGCACCTGGTCCACGGGCTCGGTCTGGTGGGGCGTGAAGGAAGGCGCGATCGACATGGTCTCCATCGCCGCGGACGTGCCGGCCGAGACCAAGGCCAAGATCGACGAGATCAAGAAGGGCCTGAAGGACGGCACGTTCTCGATCTGGAAGGGCCCGATCGCCGACAACACGGGCAAGGAAGTCGTGGCCGCCGGCGCCGTGGCCGACGACCAGTTCCTGTCGGGCATCAAGTTCTACGTCAAGGGCGTGGAAGGCAAGGTGCCGGGCGACAAGTAAGCTGCGCCTGCACCGTGGACGGCCGCCTTCGGGCGGCCGTTCTGCTTTGGGTCTGCGCGGCCAGCTCAGCGGTATTACAATTTTCGGCAGTATTACCCTGCAGTGGAGGCCGCCATGCATCCAGCGCTGACCGTCAAAAGCCAAGTCACCGTGCCCAAGGAAATCCGCGAGTTCCTGGGCATCGGCCCTGGCGAACGGCTGAAGTTCGAGCCCATGGCCGACGGGCGGGTCGCCATCACGCCGGCCCAGCCGCGCAAGCGCGCGCAATCCGATCCGTTCGAGCGCATGAAGGGCAGTGGCAAGGCGGGCGTGACCACGGAGAAGGTCATGCGCGCCACACGGGGCGCCGACTGGAACAAGTAGCCATGGTTCTCGTGGACAGCAATGTGCTGATCGACGTCATCACGCAAGACCCGGTGTGGTGCGACTGGTCCTTGGCGCAGCTGCGTGCGGCGCGTGCGCGTGACAAGCTGACGATCAACGCACTGGTCTACGCGGAGGTCGTGGTGTCGTATGACGCCATGGAGGAACTGGATGACTTCCTCAAGCCCACGGGCATCACGCTTTCGCCGCTGTCCGCCCAAGCCGCGTTCATCGCGAGCCGTGCCTTCATGCGGTACCGCGCAGCCAAGGGCAGCAAGACGGGCGTGTTGCCCGATTTCTTCATCGGCGCGCAGGCCGAAGCCGAAGGATGGACACTGCTGTCGCGCGATGCCACACGGTACCGGCGCTACTTCCCGAAGGTCGATCTGATCAGCCCCGCTTGAATGCCGCTCGCAGCGCATGCGCTGACGCTTTAGAGTTGCGCCATGACACCCCACGCCCCGAACTTCTCCGCCATCCCCGCCGAGCGCCTGCCTGAACTGCTGCGCACCATGCCCAAAGCCGAGCTGCACATGCACATCGAAGGCTCGCTGGAGCCCGAGCTGATCTTCGCGCTGGCGCAGCGCAACGGCGTGTCCATCCCCTACGCCAGTGTCGAGGACTTGCGCAAGGCTTACGCCTTCACCAACCTGCAGAGCTTCCTGGACATCTACTACGCGGGCGCCTCGGTGCTGCTCAAGGAGCAGGACTTCTACGACATGGCCTGGGCCTACCTGCAGCGCGCGGCCGCCGAAAACGTGGTCCGCACCGAGATGTTCTTTGATCCGCAGACGCACACGGCGCGCGGCGTGGCCATGGAGACCGTGGTCAGCGGCCTGCACCGCGCATGTGTCGATGCGCAGGCGCAGCTGGGCGTGAGCGCCGCGCTGATCCTGTGCTTCCTGCGCCACCTGAGCGAGGAGGAGGCCTTTGCCACGTTGGAGCAGGCGCTGCCGTACCGCGACAAGTTCATCGGCATTGGCCTGGATTCCAGCGAGGTCGGCCACCCGCCCGAGAAGTTCGCGCGCGTGTTCGCGCGCTGCCGCGAACTGGGCTTCCATCTCGTCGCGCACGCGGGCGAAGAGGGGCCGCCGGCCTATGTCTGGACGGCGCTGGATCTGCTGAAGGTCGAACGCGTCGACCACGGCGTGCAGAGCAGCAAGGACGCGGCGCTGATGCGCCGCCTGGCGGCCGACCGCATCGCGCTGACCGTGTGCCCGCTGTCCAACCTCAAGCTCTGCGTGTTCCCGGATCTGGCGCAGCACAACCTGGGCGCGCTGCTTGATGCCGGCCTGGTCGCCACCGTGAACTCCGACGACCCGGCCTACTTCGGCGGCTACATGAACGAGAACTTCGTGCAGACCTTCGCAGCCACCGGCCTCACGGCGCAGCAGGCCTTCCAGCTGGCGGACAACAGCTTCGTGGCGAGCTTCGCCACGGCGGCAGACAAGCAGGCCTGGCGCGACCGGCTGCAGGCGCATTTCGCCGGCTTCTGAGCGCCCGGTGGACCTGCTGATCGATCCCCAGTCCATCGCGTCGCACCTGCCTGCCGCCACCTACGCCCGTGGGCTGCAGGTCTACCTGAACCAGGGCGTGCTCGAACACCAGCTGCGCGCCGAGAGTGCGCAGCTCTGGCATGTGGATGGCACGGTGCGTGGCAGCGAGCGCGAGCCCTACGACGCGAGCCTGGTAATGGAGCTGGGCGATGGCGGACGTGTGTCGCGTTTCGCCGCCAGTTGCTCCTGCCCGGTGGGCCACAACTGCAAGCACGCGGTGGCGCTGGCGCTGAAGGCCGCCTACGCCGCCGGCGCGGTGCGGCGTCCGGCCACACCCGATGCCCGGACGCCGGCCGCGGCGCCGGCGCCCATCCCTGACACGGCCCGCGCGCAGGCGGACATGCGCGCCTGGCTGGACCTGTTCGACGACGCGCCGGCCGATGCGCAAGCGCGCGCGCCGACGGCCAACGCCGACGTGCCGCTGTACCTGCTGTCGGTCGCGGAGCCGTCCGCGCGCGGCCCGCGCGGGCCGGCGCGGCTGCAGCTGGCCTGGCAGGTGTCGCGCGCGCTCAAGCGGGGCGGCTGGTCCAAGCCCAAGGTGCCCGGCTACGACGCCTTGTGGCGCATCCCCGTGCTGGCCACCGCCGAGCCCAACGACGACCGCGAATGCGTGCGGCTGATCCAGTCGCTGGGCACGCAGCGCCACACCTATGGCGTCACGCACACCGGCATCGTCGACGGCACCGTCGGCAGCCTGGCGGTGCAGGCCGCCGCGCGCACCGGCCGGCTGTTTGCGGTGCTGGAGTCGAGTGCCATGGCCGAGACGCCGCTGCGCTGGGGCCCGCCGCGCCGGCTGCTGTGGCAGTGGCACGAGAGCCGGCAGCCGCGCGAGGCTGAGAGCCTATGGGAGCTGCGCGCCGGCGTGGCGGAGCAGGGGGCCGACCCGGATGCGCCCGACGCCCACCCCGCCCCGCGCACCGGCGTGTACGGCGCCCAGGTGCCGCTCTACCTGGACCTGGAGCACCGCTGCTGCGGACCGGTGGAATGCCCCGGGCTGGACGCGGCCCAGCTGCGCCTGCTGCTGACGGCGCCGCCGCTGCCGCAATCGGCCTTCGGCGACGACCAGAGCCGCCTGCTCGAACGCCTGGCCGGCCTGCCGCTGCCGCCCGTGGTCACACCGCCCGAACGCTGGCCCCAGGTGCCGCCCGTGCCCTGCCTGCGGCTGTCGCGCGTCCCGCCCGCCGAGCGCGCCCAGCGCGGCCTGCTGCGCGCCACACTGGACTTCGACTACGCCGGCCTGCGCGGCCACTGGTTCGTACCGCAGGCCCAGGTGCTGGTCACGCACGACGGCCGGCGCGTGCTGCTGACCCGCGATGTGGCCGCCGAACGCGCGGCCGAGCTGCGCCTGCGCGCGCTGGGCCTGGTGGGCGACGCCGTGGCGCGCTTCCACCTGCCGGCCGCCAGCATGGTGTGGCTGGATTGGGCGATGGACGATTGGGCGCCGCTGCGCGCCGCGGGCTTCGACGTGCAGGCCGATGCGGACCTGGCCGGCTTCGTGCAGCAGGCCGACGCGCTGCTGGTGCAGATGGCATCCCCATCGGCCGGCCACGACGACGCCGCGCTCGAGGACGCCTTGCGGGCCGGCACCGATGTGGCCTGGTTCGACCTCTCGCTGGGCATCGCCATCGACGGTGCGCGCCACAACGTGCTGCCCTGGTTGCCGGCGCTGCTGCGGCAGGTGCGTTACACGCCTGATGGCCCGCAGATGCCGCCCTGGCTCTGGCGCGAGCAGCTCGACGGCCGCTGGCTGCGCCTGCCCTCGGCGCCGCTACAGCCCTGGCTGCAGGCGCTGCTGGACCTGGTGGGCGAGCGCCCCGAGCGCGATCTGGAGGCCGATGCGCTGCGGCTGTCGCGCCTGGAAGCCCTGCGCATGGGCGTGCTGCTGGGCGAGGGCGCGGTCTGGGATGGCGCCGAGGTCCTGCGCCAGCTGCTGCGCGAACTCGTCAGCGGCGCGCCGCCGGCCGTGGCACCGCCCGCGGGGCTGCGCGCGCAGCTACGGCCCTACCAGCAGCACGGCCTGAACTGGCTGCAGTTCCTGCGCCGGGCCGGCCTCTCGGGCCTGCTGGCCGACGACATGGGCCTGGGCAAGACGCTGCAGACCCTGGCCCATCTGCTGCGCGAGCAAGAGGACGGGCGACTCGACCGGCCCAGCCTGGTGCTGGCGCCCGTGAGCGTGCTGGGCAACTGGCGCCGCGAGGCCGAGCGCTTCGCGCCCGCGCTGCGCACGCGCGTGTGGCATGGCGCCGACCGCCACAAGGCCGACTTCTCCGGCTGCGACCTGGTGGTCGCGCCGTACTCGCTGCTGCAGCGCGACCGCGAACGCTGGCTGGGCCAGCGCTGGCACCTGGTGGTGCTGGACGAGGCGCAGCACATCAAGAACGCCAGCACCCAGGCCGCGCAGGTGGCGGCCTCGCTGCAGGCGCGCCAGCGCCTGTGTCTCTCCGGCACGCCCATGGAGAACCACCTGGGCGAACTCTGGAGCCTGTTCCACTTCCTGATGCCGGGCTTCCTCGGCAGCCAGGCGCGCTTTCGCGAGGTGTTCCGCCAGCCGATCGAGAAGCATGCGGACACGCAGCGGCTGGCCTTGCTGCGCCGGCGCATCACGCCGTTCATGCTGCACCGGACCAAGGCGGCGGTGGCCACCGAACTGCCCGCGCGCGTCGAGAGCATCTCGCCCGTGACGCTGGATGGCGCGCAGGCCGACCTGTACGAGACGATCCGGCTGGCCACGGAAAAATCGGTGCGTGCAGCGCTGGTGGACAAAGGCCTGGCCCGTTCGCAGATCCAGGTGCTGGACGCGCTGCTCAAGCTGCGCCAGGTCTGTTGCGATCCGCGGCTCGTCAAGGCCGCGCCGGGCGTCACCAAGCCCGCGGGCTCGGCCAAGCTCGATCTGCTCATGGAGATGCTGCCCGAGCTGCTGGAAGAGGGCCGGCGCGTGCTGCTGTTCTCGCAGTTCACGGGCATGCTGGCCTTGATCGAGGCCGCGCTGCGCGAACGCAAGATCGCTTTTGCGACGCTGACCGGCCAGACCCAAAAGCGCGACGAGGTCATCGAACGCTTCACGAGCGGTGCCGTGCCGCTGTTCCTGATCAGCCTGAAGGCCGGCGGCACGGGGCTCAATCTGCCCCAGGCCGACACCGTGATCCACTACGACCCCTGGTGGAACCCGGCCGTGGAGGAGCAGGCCACGGCGCGCGCGCACCGCATCGGCCAGCAGCGCCAGGTGATGGTCTACAAGCTCGTGGCCGAGGGAACGATCGAGGAGCGCATCCTGGACTTGCAGGCGCGCAAGGCGGCGCTGGCGAGCGGCCTGCTGCACGGCGCGGCGACGCGCGATGCGCCGCTGTTCAACGAGGACGACGTGGCAGAGCTGCTGCGGCCGATCGGCTGAGGGGCTCCGGGTTGGGGCACAATCCGGGCCCCGTCACCGTCCTCCCGGACACCCCATGAAGAGCGTCACTTCTAAAATACGCAGCAGCGGCTTCGGCCGCGCTTTCATTTCTGCCGCCCGCTGCACGGCACAACCCTCTCCCTCCGCGCTGTCGCGCAGGTACCTGCTGGCCACCGTGGCCACGGCATGCTTGCCGGGTCTGGCCATGGCCCGCGATCCGCTCAAGATCGGCTTCGTCTACGTGGCGCCGCTGACCGATGCCGGCTGGGTGCGCCAGCACGAGGAAGGCCGCAAGGCCGTGCAGGCGGCCCTGGGCAGCCAGGTGCAGACCCGCTACGTGGAGAACGTGGCCGAGGGCCCGGACGCCGAGCGCGTGATCCGCGAGCTCGCGCAGCAAGGCTGCGGCCTGATCTTCACGCCCAGCTTCGGCTACATGGAGCCCACGCTGCGCGTCGCGCGCGACTTCCCCGAGGTGCGCTTCGAGTCCATCACGGGCCTCAAGACGGCGCCCAACGTGGCCACGGCCAATGCGCGGCACTACGAGGGGCGCTATCTCGCCGGCGTGGCGGCCGGGCGCATGAGCAAGACCGGCATGGCCGGCTATGTGGCCGGCTTTCCGATCCCCGAGGTGCTGCAGGGCATCAACGCCTTCACGCTGGGCCTGCGCTCGGTGGCGCCGCAGGCGGCCGTCAAAGTGGTCTGGCTGCAGGCCTGGTTCGATCCGCCGCGCGAGCGCGACGCAGCCATGACGCTCATGAACCAGGACGCCGACGTGGTGGTCTTTCACACCGGCTCGGCCGCCGTGATGGCCGCCGCCCAGGAGCGCGGCAAACTGGCCATCGCCTACCACTCGGACATGCGCAAGACCGCGCCCGACGCGCAATTGCTGGCCGTGCGCCACGAGTGGGGCGACTACTACACGCAGCGTGCGCGGGCTGTGCTGGACGGCAGCTGGAAGAGCGGCAACGTCTGGGGCGGGGTGCGCGAAGGCATGGTGCGCGTGGGCGATTTCGGCCCGCGCGTGCCCAAGGCCGTGCAGGACGAGGTGCTCGCGCGGCAACAGGACATCGCGGCCGGGCGCCTGCATCCCTTCCATGCGGCCAAGGCCCTGCGCGACAACACCGGCCGCGTGGTGCTGGAGGCCGGCCGCACGCTGGCCGACCCGCAGATCCTCGCGATGGACTGGCTGGCCGAGGGCGTGGCGGGCGGCCTGCCGCGCTGAACCTGTGGGGGGCCGCCCCCTACAATCGCCGCCCGTTTTCGAAAGAGCCTTCACCCATGACGATCAAGAGCGACAAGTGGATCCGCCGCATGGCGGAACAGCACGGCATGATCGAGCCGTTCGAGCCCGGCCAGATCCGTGAGCGCGAAGGCCACAAGATCATCAGCTACGGCACCAGCAGCTACGGCTACGACATCCGCTGCGCGCCGGAATTCAAGGTCTTCACCAACATCCACAGCACGGTGGTGGACCCCAAGCACTTCGACGAGAAGAGCTTCGTGGATTTCCATGGCGACAGCTGCATCATCCCGCCCAACAGCTTCGCGCTGGCGCGCACGGTGGAGTACTTCCGTATCCCGCGCAACGTGCTGACCATCTGCCTCGGAAAGAGCACCTACGCGCGCTGCGGCATCATCGTCAACGTGACGCCGTTCGAGCCCGAGTGGGAGGGCTATGTGACGCTGGAGTTCAGCAACACCACGCCGCTGCCGGCCAAGATCTATGCGGGCGAAGGCTGCGCCCAGGTGCTGTTCTTCGAGAGCGACGAGGTCTGCGAGACCAGCTACAAGGACCGCGGCGGCAAGTACCAGGGCCAGGTCGGCGTCACGCTGCCCAAGACCTGATCCTTCAGGCAGGCGGGGCCGCGTCGAGCGCGGCCAGCGCGGCCGCCAGGTCCTGGCGCGCACGGGCGCGCGCTTCCTCGGTCAGCCGGCCCGGGTCCAGCGTGAGCTGCAGGCCGGCGTAGTTCTGGTGGATGCCGGCGCGCTGCTCGGGCTCGTCGGGGTGGATGCCCTGCAGCGCGAAGCAGCGCACGTCGCGCGAGACGCCCTTGGCCGCGAGCGGCTCGCGCTCCTCGGCCTGGAACTCCTCCTTGATGAGGGCATAGGTCTCGTACGACATGACCACACCGTCGGGGATGCCGTTCTGCTCCAGCCGCGCGGCGATGTTGACTTCGCTGCCGATCACCGTGTAGTCCATGCGCTGCTCGCTGCCGAAGTTGCCCACGTGGCAAAAGCCTGTGTTGATGCCGATGCGCACCTGGAAGGGCTGGCGGTAGCCCTTGTCGCGCCAGATAGCCTGCAGCTCGCGCATGCGGCGCTGCATGGCCACGGCCATGCGCACGCACTGGCGCGCGTCTTCCTCCACGCCGCGCGTCTCCGGGTCGCCGAAGAAGATCACGATGGCGTCGCCGATGAACTTGTCGATGGTCGCGCCATGGTCCAGCGCGATCTTGGACATCTCCGAGAAGTAGTTGTTCAGGAAGTAGGTCAGGTCCTCGGGCTGCATGCGCTCGGCGTTGCGCGTGAAGTCCTTGATGTCGGAGAAAAAGATCGTGAGCTTCTTGCGCACGGCCGAGATCGAGACGTCCTTGGCGCCCTCGAAGATCGACTTGTAGATCTGCGGCGATAGGTAGCGCGAAAGCTTTTCCGACAGTGAGCGCAGCATGCGCGTCCGCGTGGACAGCGCAATGTGGTTGTGCACGCGGGCCAGCAGGATGGGCGGACTCAACGGCTTGGTGATGTAGTCGACGGCGCCAAGCTCGAAGCCCTTCTCCTCCGAATGCTCGTCCGTCATGGCGGTCAGGAAGATCACCGGGATGTGCGAGAGCGCCGGGTCGGCCTTGAGCCGGCGGCAGACCTCGTAGCCATCGATCTCCGGCATCATGATGTCCAGCAGGATCAGGTCGGGTGGTGCGTTGGCGGCCGTGGCCAGGGCCTTGGCACCGTGGTTCACGACCTTGACGCGGCAGCTGTCGCGCAGCAGCGCCGCCATCAGGGTGAGGTTGTCCGCGGTGTCGTCGACAACGAGAACGGTGGGTTTGTCGGCCGGGGTCAGGTCCATCGGCAGGCTTCCTTCGGTGTGCAGCGGCGCCCCGAGCCGGGCGGAGTCGGGTCGGCGGGCCATCGTACATGCTGAAACATTGGTGTCGGGGTCGGCCGGCCCGGTTGGCGGACGAGCGGTACCATCGCGCCACCACAAGGCAGGAGAGACCCATGCGCTGGGAAGGAAATCGCGAATCCGAGAACGTCGAAGACCGGCGCGGGCAAGGTGGAGGTGGCGGCAGCCCCATCTTCGGCGGCCGCAGCATCGGCATCGGCACCATCGTGATTGCGCTCGTCGGCGGCTGGGTGCTGGGCATCAATCCGCTGACGCTGCTGGGCATGCTGAGCGGCGGCGGACCGGTAGCGGTCGAGCAGCCGCAGGGGCCGGCGCAGCGCCCGCCAGCCGACGACCAGATGGCCAAGTTCGTCTCCACCGTGCTGGCCGACACCGAGGACGTCTGGCGCAAGCAGTTCGCCGAGGCCGGCGGCCAGTACCGCGATCCCACACTCGTGCTGTTCCGCGGCGCCACGCGCACGGCCTGCGGCCAGGGCCAGGCCGCCATGGGGCCGTTCTACTGCCCGGCCGACCAGAAGGTCTACATCGACCTGGGTTTCTACGAGACGCTCAAGAACCGCCTCGGCGCGCCCGGCGAGTTCGCGCAAGCCTACGTGATCGCCCACGAGGTCGGCCACCACGTGCAGAACCTGTTGGGCATCACGGCCAAGATGGACCAGATGCGCCAGCGCATGAGCGAGGTGCAGTACAACGGCATGAGCGTGCGCCTGGAACTGCAGGCCGACTGCTTCGCCGGCGTGTGGGCGAACAAGGCGCAGGACGCCCGCCAGATCCTGGAGAACGGCGACATCGAGTCGGCGATGAACGCGGCCGCCAAGATCGGCGACGACGCGTTGCAGCGCGGCAGCGGCGGTGCTGTCGTGCCCGAAAGTTTCACGCACGGCAGCAGCGCCCAGCGCCAGCGCTGGTTCGCCACCGGCCTGAAGACCGGTAGCGTGAAGGCCTGCGATACCTTCTCGGCCAGCGCACTCTGACCGCCGCGCTATAATCCTCGGGCTTTGCCTTGCGGCGAAGCGCACGTTGGCCGTCAGTTCCGTCGGCCAACGCAAGTGAAACCGCCGGAACCTGTCCTTGTGCCGTCCATGGTCCAAGGGATCTCGGGTATCCATCCGGCACATCCTGGAAATTCCATGATTGCAGCATCCGTCAAGGCCGAGGTCGTCAAGGCCAACGCCCGCGCCGCCAACGACACTGGCAGCCCCGAAGTTCAAGTTGCTCTGCTGACCGCACGCATCAACGAACTGACCCCCCACTTCAAGACCCACGCCAAGGACCACCACGGTCGCCGCGGCCTGCTGCGCATGGTGAGCCGTCGCCGCAAGCTGCTGGACTACCTGAACGCCAAGGACCACGACCGCTACGCGGCCCTGATCGCCAAGCTGGGTCTGCGCAAGTAATCCGCCGAGCCTCATCGGTTCGAAAAGGCGCCTGAGTTGGTTCGCTGGCTCAGGCGCTTTGCACTTCAAAACCCGACAGATGCCGCGCGCAAGGTACGCGCTGTGTCATTCCACAAGCGGCCCGTGCCGCGGGGTTCTTGTGGAATGGCATCGTCCCTTCGCTGGCCCTGTCTCCACCATTTCCGGAGAACCACATGACGATGTTCAATAAAGTCACCAAGACCTTCCAGTGGGGCCAGCACACGGTCCGCATGGAAACCGGCGAAGTCGCGCGCCAGTCCACCGGCGCCGTGCTGCTCGACATGGACGGCACCGTGGTGCTGGCCACGGTGGTCGGCAAGACCACCGGCAAGCCCGGCCAGGACTTCTTTCCGCTGACCGTCGACTACCTCGAAAAGGGCTATGCCGCCGGCAAGATCCCGGGCAGCTTCTTCAAGCGCGAAGGCCGCCCGAGCGAATACGAAACGCTGACCAGCCGCCTGATCGACCGTCCGATCCGCCCGCTGTTCCCCGAAGGCTTCTTCAACGAAGTGCACGTGGTCATCCACACACTGTCGCTGAACCCCGAGGTCGATGCCGACATCGCCGCCATGATCGCCGTCAGCGCCGCGCTGTCGGTCAGCGGCATCCCGTTCGCCGGCCCGATCGGCGCGGCCCGCGTGGGCTATGTCAACGGCCAGTACGTGCTGAACCCGGGTCAGACCGCGCGCAAGGATTCGAGTCTGGACCTGGTCGTGGCCGGTACCGAAGCCGCCGTGCTGATGGTCGAGTCCGAGGCGCTGCAACTTTCCGAAGAAGTCATGCTGGGCGCCGTGGTGTTCGGCCACGAACAGGGCAAGATCGCCATCGAAGCCATCCACGAACTGGTGCGCGACGCCGGCAAACCGGTCTGGAACTGGCAGGCTCCGGCCCGCGACGAGGACCTGATCGCCAAGGTCACGGCCGCTGCCGAAGAGAAGCTGCGCGCCGCCTACCAGCTGCGCAACAAGCAGGCCCGGACCGAAGCCACGCGCACCGCCTACGCTGAGGTGATGGCCGCGCTGAAGGCCGACGGTGTCGAGTTCGACAGCGTCAAGGTCGAAGGCCTGCTGTTCGACATCGAAGCGCGCATCGTGCGCGGCCAGATCCTGGCCGGCGAGCCACGCATCGACGGCCGCGACACGCGCACTGTGCGCCCCATCGAGATCCGCAACAGCGTGCTGCCGCGCACCCATGGTTCGGCGCTGTTCACACGCGGCGAAACCCAGGCGCTCGTGGTGACCACGCTGGGCACCGAGCGCGACGCGCAGCGCATCGACGCACTGTCGGGCGACTACGAAGACCGCTTCATGCTGCACTACAACATGCCTCCGTTCGCCACCGGTGAGACCGGTCGCGTGGGCAGCCCCAAGCGCCGCGAGATCGGCCACGGCCGGCTGGCCAAGCGCGCCCTGGTGGCCGTGCTGCCGAGCAAGGAAGACTTCCCCTACACCGTGCGCGTGGTCAGCGAGATCACCGAATCCAACGGCTCCTCCTCCATGGCGTCGGTCTGCGGCGGCTGCCTGTCGATGATGGACGCCGGCGTGCCGCTGAAGGCGCACGTGGCCGGCATCGCCATGGGTCTGATCAAGGACGGCAACCGCTTCGCCGTGCTGACAGACATCCTGGGCGACGAGGACCACCTGGGCGACATGGACTTCAAGGTGGCCGGCACGACCAACGGCGTGACGGCGCTGCAGATGGACATCAAGATCCAGGGCATCACCAAGGAAATCATGCAGGTCGCTTTGGCCCAGGCCAAGGAAGCGCGCATGCACATCCTGTCCAAGATGCAGGAAGCCATGGGCGCTGCCAAGACCGAGGTGTCCAATTTCGCACCGCGCCTGTTCACGATGAAGATCAACCCCGAGAAGATCCGCGACGTGATCGGCAAGGGCGGCTCCGTCATCCGGGCGCTGACCGAAGAGACCGGCACGCAGATCGACATCGGCGAAGACGGCACCATCACCATCGCTTCCGCCGACCCGGCCAAGGCCGAGGAAGCCAAGCGCCGCATCGAGCAGATCACGGCGGAAGTGGAGATCGGCAAGGTCTACGAAGGCCCGGTCACCAAGATCCTGGACTTTGGCGCGCTGATCAACCTGCTGCCCGGCAAGGACGGCCTGCTGCACATCAGCCAGATCGCGCACGAGCGCGTCGAGAAGGTCACGGACTACCTGAGCGAAGGCCAGATCGTGAAGGTCAAGGTGCTCGAGACCGACGAGAAGGGCCGCATCAAGCTCTCCATGAAGGCGCTGCTGGACCGTTCCGCGCCGCCGGCCCAGGCACCCGCTGCCGCGCCGGTCGAGGCGGCTCCCGGCCAGCCCGAGTAAGTCTGCGTTGCGACGGGCCGCATCCCCCGCGGGGTGCGGCGCACCGCACCGGCTGCAGCGACGCCTGGCCGGTGCCTTGTACTTTCGAGGACCCGCAATGAAAGCCATCGAGATCACGAGCTATGGCGCCCCTGAGGTGCTGCAGAGCGCCGACCGCCCGGACCCGGTGCCGGGCGCCGGGGAGGTGCTGCTGCGCGTGCGCGCGAGCGGCGTGAACCGGCCCGACGTGCTGCAGCGCACCGGTAATTACCCGGTGCCGCCGGGTGCGTCCGACATCCCCGGCCTGGAAGTGGCGGGCGTCATCGAGTCCGGCGATGCCGAGGCGCTGCGTGCGGCAGGGCTCAACATCGGCGACCGCGTCTGCGCGCTGGTGGCCGGCGGCGGCTACGCCGAGCTGTGCGTGGCGCCGATCGCGCAGTGCCTGCCCGTGCCGACCGGCCTGACGGACGAGGAGGGCGCCAGCCTGCCCGAGACCTTCTTCACGGTCTGGAGCAATGTGTTCGACCGCGGCCGGCTGCAGCCGGGCGAGACCCTGCTCGTGCAGGGCGGCACCAGCGGCATCGGCGTGACCGCGATCCAGCTCGGCAAGGCGTTGGGCGCGCGCGTGATCGCCACGGCCGGCAGCGACGAGAAGTGCACGGCCTGCCTGACACTCGGCGCCGACCACGCGATCAACTACAAGACTGCCGACTTCGCCGAGGAAGCCAAGAAGCTGACCGACGGCAAGGGCGTGGACGTGATCCTGGACATGGTCGCCGGCGCTTACGTGGCCCGTGAGATCAACTGCCTGGCCGAAGACGGCCGGCTGGTCATCATCGCCGTGCAGGGCGGTACCAAGGCCGAGGTCAATGCCGGCCTCGTGTTGCGCCGCCGCCTGACGGTGACGGGCTCCACGTTGCGGCCGCGGCCGGTGGCGTTCAAGGGCGCCATCGCGCAATCGCTGCGCCGCCATGTGTGGCCGTTGATCGAGGCCGGTCAGGTCAAGCCGGTGATCCACAGCCGCTTTGCGGCGGCGGAGGCGGCCAAGGCCCACGCGCTGATGGAGTCCAACCAGCACATCGGCAAGATCGTCCTGACCTGGTGAGTGAAATGAGCAAGAAGAAACTGATTGCAGGCAACTGGAAGATGAACGCCAGCCTGGCGGGCAGCGAGGCCCTGGTGCGCGGTGTGCTCGAGGGATTGGCCGCGGCGCCGGCCGCGTGCGATGTGGCCGTCTGCGTGCCCGCCCCCTACCTCGCGGCCGTGCAGGGCTGGCTGACGGGCCAGAGCGCCGTGCAGGCCGGCGCCCAGGACGTTTCGCAGCACGCCAGGGGCGCCTACACGGGCGAGGTCAGCGCCGAGATGCTGCGCGAGTTCGGCGTGCGCTATGCCATCGTCGGCCACTCCGAGCGCCGCCAGTACCACGGCGAGACCGATGAGGTCGTGGCTGCCAAAGCGCAGCGCGCGCTGGCCGCCGGCATCACGCCCATCGTCTGCGTGGGTGAGACGCTCGCGGAGCGCGAAGCCGGCCATACTGAAGAGGTGGTGCGTCGCCAGCTGGCGGCAGTGGTCCATGTGAATGGCCATTGCATCACCGAGATCGTGGTGGCCTACGAGCCTGTCTGGGCCATCGGCACCGGCAAGACCGCGACGCCCGAGCAGGCTCAGCAGGTGCATGCCGTGCTGCGCGCGCAACTGGCTGCGGCCAGCAGCCACGCCGACCGCATCCCCTTGTTGTACGGCGGCAGCATGAACGCATCGAACGCGGCCAGCCTGCTGGCCCAGCCTGACATCGACGGTGGCCTGATCGGCGGCGCGTCGCTCAAGGTTCCGGATTTCCTGGCCATCGTGGCCGCTGCCCGCTGAAGGGCCCACAAGAGGTGTTGCAGAGATGAATGTGTTGTTGAACCTGGTCCTGGCCGTGCAGATCCTGTCCGCGCTCGGAATGATCGGGCTGATCCTGATCCAGCACGGCAAGGGTGCGGACATGGGCGCCGCCTTCGGCAGCGGCAGTGCCGGCAGCCTGTTCGGTGCGAGTGGCAGTGCCAACTTCCTGTCGCGCACCACGGCGGTGCTGGCTGTGGTGTTCTTCGTGGCGACGCTGGCGCTGGCCTACTTCGGCAATCGCCAGCCCACCAGCTCTGGCAGCGTGCTCGAACGTGCGGTGCAAGAGGCGCCGACGCCGGCATCGCAGATTCCTGGTTCGGGTGTGTCGGCACCCGCAGCGCCCGCCGTTCCGGCCTCGGGTGCGGGCCAGATCCCGACGCAATGAAGCCATACTGGTGCTTCGTCCGGCGCACCAGCGAAATTTCCCTGGCACCGGCCCGGGAACCCCGCAGTTTCAGGGTAAACTCGAATGCTGTCTGGAAAGCCAAACAACTAGCTCGACAAGAGCCAAGTTCCTCATGCCATCCAGGCACGACAAAACCGCCGTCGTGGTGAAATTGGTAGACACGCTATCTTGAGGGGGTAGTGGCGAAAGCTGTGCGAGTTCGAGTCTCGCCGACGGCACCAACAAAGTCGGCATGCAACCCAGCAGGGCTTGCATGCCGACGCAGCGGTGAAGAAGTCCCCAGATGAACCTCGGCCAATACCTCCCAGTCCTTTTGTTCATCCTGGTGGGTATCGCGGTCGGCATCGCACCGCAGTTGCTGGGCTACCTGCTCGGCCCCAACCGGCCCGACGCGGCCAAGAACTCCCCGTACGAGTGCGGCTTCGAAGCCTTCGAGGACGCGCGCATGAAGTTTGACGTGCGCTACTACCTCGTTGCCATCCTGTTCATCCTGTTCGACCTGGAAATCGCGTTCCTGTTTCCCTGGGCCGTGGCACTGAAGGACGTCGGTGTTGTGGGTTTCTGGGCTGTCGTCATGTTCCTGGCTATCCTGGTCGTCGGGTTCGTCTACGAATGGAAAAAGGGTGCCCTGGACTGGGAGTGATCCCGCCCGGCCCACTGGAGATTTGCTATGGCCATTGAAGGCGTTTTCAAGGAAGGCTTTGTCACGACCTCGTACGACGCGGTGGTGAACTGGGCCAAGACCGGCTCGCTGTGGCCCATGACCTTCGGTCTGGCCTGCTGCGCGGTCGAGATGATGCATGCGGCCGCCGCGCGCTACGACATCGGCCGCTTCGGCGCCGAGGTGTTCCGCGCCAGCCCGCGCCAGTCCGACCTCATGATCGTGGCCGGCACGCTGTGCAACAAGATGGCGCCGGCGCTGCGCAAGGTGTACGACCAGATGGCCGAGCCGCGCTGGGTGCTGTCCATGGGCTCGTGCGCCAACGGCGGCGGCTACTACCACTACAGCTATTCCGTGGTGCGCGGCTGCGACCGCATCGTACCGGTCGACGTTTACGTGCCGGGCTGCCCGCCCACAGCCGAAGCGCTGATCTACGGGATCATCCAGCTGCAGCAGAAGATCCGCCGCACCCAAACCATCGCCCGCGTCTGATCCATGACCGTCTTTGCTGTTGATCCCCAAGTCCTCAAGGACACGGTTGCCACCACGTTGGGCGACAAGGCGCAGGCGCTCAAGCTCGAGCGCGGCGAAGTCACCGTGACCGTCAAGGCGGCCGATTACCTCGAGGCCATGCAGAGCCTGCGCGACGCGCCGGGCTGCAAGTTCGAGCAACTCATCGACCTGTGCGGCGTCGATTACTCAGCGTACCGCGACAGCGTCTGGGAAGGCCCGCGCTTCTGCGTGGTCTCGCACCTGCTGTCCGTGAGCCTGAACCACCGCCTGCGCGTGAAAGTGTTCTGCGCAGATGACGACCTGCCCATGCTGCCGTCCCTCATGCATGTCTGGGCTTCGGCCAACTGGTTCGAGCGCGAGGCTTTCGACCTGTACGGCATCCTGTTCGAAGGCCACATCGACCTGCGCCGCATCCTGACCGACTACGGTTTCATCGGCCATCCCTTCCGCAAGGACTTCCCGCTGTCGGGCCATGTGGAGATGCGCTACGACGAAGAGCTGCGCCGCGTGGTCTACCAGCCGGTGACCATCGAG
Source organism: Variovorax boronicumulans (assembly GCF_007677875.1). Lineage (GTDB taxonomy): Bacteria > Pseudomonadota > Gammaproteobacteria > Burkholderiales > Burkholderiaceae_C > Pseudorhodoferax > Pseudorhodoferax boronicumulans_A. The sequence continues at coordinate 136,019 of NZ_VEDO01000002.1, forward strand.
CCGCGTGAGATCACGCCCCGCGTGATCCGCGAAGACAACTACGGCGGCCTGCACTGAAGTCGCGAGGCCGACCCGCGGACACCCCATGGCAGAAATCAAGAACTACACCCTGAACTTCGGCCCGCAGCACCCGGCCGCGCACGGCGTGCTGCGGCTGGTGATGGAGCTCGACGGCGAGGTCGTGCAGCGCTGCGACCCGCACATCGGGCTGCTGCACCGCGCCACCGAAAAGCTGGCCGAACACAAGACCTTCATCCAGTCGCTGCCCTACATGGATCGGCTGGATTACGTCTCGATGATGTGCAACGAGCACGCCTACTGCCTGGCCATCGAGAAGCTGCTGGGCATCGCCGTGCCGATCCGTGCGCAATACATCCGCGTGATGTTTTCCGAGATCACGCGCATGCTGAACCACCTGATGTGGCTCGGCTCGCACGGCAACGACTGCGGCAGCTCCACCATCCTGATCTACGCGTTCCGCGAACGCGAAGACCTGTTCGACATGTACGAAGCCGTCTCCGGCGCGCGCATGCACGCAGCCTATTTCCGTCCGGGCGGCGTCTACCGCGACCTGCCGGACACCATGCCGCAGTACACGGTCAGCAAGATCAAGAACGCCAAGGCGCTGGCGCGCATGAACGAAAACCGTCAGGGGTCCTTGCTGGACTTCATCGACGACTTCACCAAGCGCTTCACGACCTACCTGGGCGAGTACCACACGCTGCTGACCGACAACCGCATCTGGAAACAGCGCACCGTGGGCATCGGCGTCATGGATGCCGAACGCGCGCTGAACCTGGGTCTCACTGGGCCGATGCTGCGCGGTTCAGGCATCGCCTGGGATCTGCGCAAGAAGCAGCCCTACGACGTCTACGACCGTGTCGACTTCGACATCCCGGTCGGCAAGACCGGCGACAGCTACGACCGCTACCTCGTCCGCATGGAAGAGCTTGCCCAGTCCAACCGCATCATCAAGCAATGCGTGGACTGGCTGCGCGTGAATCCCGGCCCCGTCATCACCGACAACCACAAGGTGGCCGCGCCCTCGCGCGAGGGCATGAAGGCCAACATGGAAGAGCTGATCCACCACTTCAAGCTCTTCACCGAAGGTTTCCACGTGCCCGAAGGCGAGGCCTATGCCGCCGTCGAGCATCCCAAGGGCGAATTCGGCATCTACCTCGTCAGCGACGGTGCCAACAAGCCCTACCGCCTGAAGATCCGTCCGCCCGGCTTCGTGCACCTGGCCGCGCTCGACGAGATGTCGCGCGGCCACATGCTGGCCGATGCCGTTGCGATCATCGGCACCTTGGACATCGTGTTCGGAGAGATCGACCGATGAGCGCAGCAGCTCCCCATTCCGCATCCGCCGCGCCAGCGCCTGCCTTGTCGCAGGAGACGCTGGACCGCTTCGCGCGCGAGATCGCCAAGTACCCCTACGAAGGCCGCGCTTCGGCCGTGATGGCCTGCCTGTCGATCGCACAGCAGCAGCACGGCCACGTGTACCCCGAGCACGAGAAGATCATCGGCGACCTGCTGGGCATGCCGACCATCGCCGTGCACGAGGTCACGACCTTCTACAACATGTACAACCAGCAGCCGGTCGGCAAATTCAAGCTGAACGTCTGCACCAACCTGCCGTGCCAGCTGCGCGACGGCTACAAGGCGCTGCACCACCTGGAGCAAAAACTCGGCATCACCATGGGCGAGACCACGGCCGATGGCCTGTTCACGCTGCAGCAGAGCGAATGCCTGGGCGCCTGCGCTGACTCGCCCGTGATGCTGGTCAACGACCGCACCATGTGCAGCTTCATGAGCACGGAGAAGCTCGACCAGCTCGTCGACGGACTGCGCGCGGCCGCGGGACAGGAGGGCAAGGCATGAACGCGGATCAAGTTCTGGCGCAGTTCGCCGCCACCGGCGTGCAGACCTGCTTCCATGGACGCCACATCAGCCCGCAGATCTACGCCGATCTGAACGGCAGCAACTGGCGCCTGAAGGACTACGAGTCGCGCGGCGGCTACCAGGCCTTGAAGAAGATCCTGGCCGCGGACGGCGGCGATGGACTCACGCAGGACCAGGTCATCGCGACCGTCAAGGAATCGGCCTTGCGTGGCCGCGGCGGCGCGGGTTTCCCGAGCGGCCTCAAGTGGAGCTTCATGCCGCGCCAGTTCCCGGGCCAGAAGTACCTGGTCTGCAACTCGGACGAAGGCGAGCCCGGGACCTGCAAGGACCGGGACATCATGATGTACAACCCGCACATCGTGATTGAGGGCATGATCATCGCGGCCTACGCGATGGGCATCACGGTCGGCTACAACTACATCCACGGCGAGATCTTCCAGGTCTACGAACGTTTCGAGGAAGCGCTGGAAGAAGCGCGTGCGGCCGGCTACCTGGGCGACAACATCCTGGGCAGCAAGCACAGCTTCCAGTTGCACGCGTCGCACGGCTTCGGTGCCTACATCTGCGGCGAGGAAACCGCGCTGCTCGAATCGCTGGAAGGCAAGAAGGGTCAGCCGCGCTTCAAGCCGCCGTTCCCCGCCAGCTTCGGCCTGTACGGCAAGCCGACGACCATCAACAACACCGAGACCTTCGCGGCGGTGCCCTGGATCATCCGCAACGGCGGCCAGGCCTACCTCGAATGCGGCAAGCCGAACAACGGCGGCACCAAGATCTTCTCGGTCTCGGGCGACGTGGAACTGCCCGGCAACTACGAGATCCCGATGGGCACGCCGTTCACCAAGCTGCTGGAGCTGGCCGGTGGCGTGCGCAAAGGCCGTACGCTCAAGGCCGTGATCCCGGGCGGATCGTCCTCGCCGGTGCTGCCGGCCGCGATCATGAACGAGTGCACGATGGACTACGACTCCATCGCCAAGGCCGGCTCCATGCTGGGCTCGGGCGCACTGATCGTGATGGACGACACGCGCTGCATGGTTGAATCGCTCAAGCGCCTGTCGTACTTCTACATGCACGAGTCCTGCGGCCAGTGCACGCCCTGCCGTGAAGGCACGGGCTGGCTCTGGCGCCTGGTGGACAAGGTGCACCGCGGCGAGGGGCAGTCCAGCGACATGGACCTCTTGAACTCCATCGCCGACAACATCCAGGGCCGCACCATCTGTGCATTGGGCGATGCCGCCGCGATGCCCGTGCGCGCCATGATCAAGCACTTCCGCCACGAGTTCGAGGCCATGTGCAAGAAACCCGCGACGGCGCAGGCCTGAACGAGAAGCACCCGATATGGTTGAAATTCAAGTCGACGGCAAGAAGGTCGAGATCGCCGAAGGCAGCATGGTCATGCATGCGGCCGACAAGGCGGGGACCTACATCCCGCATTTCTGCTACCACAAGAAGCTGTCCATCGCGGCCAACTGCCGCATGTGCCTGGTGGACGTGGAGAAGGCGCCCAAGCCCATGCCGGCCTGCGCCACCCCGGTCACGCAAGGCATGGTCGTCCACACCAAGAGCGACAAGGCGCTGAAGGCGCAAAAGTCGGTCATGGAGTTCCTGCTCATCAACCACCCGCTGGATTGCCCGATCTGCGACCAGGGCGGCGAATGCCAACTGCAGGATCTGGCCGTGGGCTACGGCGGTTCGTCCTCGCGCTACACCGAGGAAAAGCGCGTGGTGTTCCACAAGGACGTGGGCCCGCTGATCTCCATGGAGGAGATGAGCCGCTGCATCCACTGCACGCGCTGTGTGCGCTTCGGCCAGGAAGTGGCCGGCATCATGGAACTGGGCATGATCCACCGGGGCGAGCACTCCGAGATCACGACCATCACGGGCGAGACGGTGGACTCCGAGCTGTCGGGCAACATGATCGACATCTGCCCGGTCGGTGCGCTGACGAGCAAGCCTTTCCGCTACAGCGCCCGCACATGGGAACTCTCGCGGCGCAAGAGCGTGAGCCCGCACGACTCCACGGGTGCGAACCTGATCGTGCAGGTCAAGAACCACAAGGTCATGCGCGTCGTTCCGCTGGAGAACGAAGCCGTCAACGAGTGCTGGATCGCCGACCGCGACCGCTTCTCCTACGAAGCCCTGAACAGCGACGAGCGCCTGACGCAGCCCATGCTCAAACAGGGCGGTCAATGGCAGACCGTCGACTGGCAGACCGCGCTGGAGTACGTGGCCAATGGCCTGAAGCAGATCAAGGCCGACCACGGTGCCTCCAGCATCGGCCTGCTGGCCAGCCCGCACAGCACGCTCGAGGAGCTGAGCCTGGCCGGCGCGCTGGTGCGCGGCCTGGGCAGCGACAACATCGACCACCGCCTGCGCCATGCCGAATTCGCCCCGAGCGAAGGCGTGCGTTGGCTGGGCATGCCGATCACGGCGCTGTCCACGCTGCAGCGCGTGCTGATCGTGGGTTCCAACCTGCGCAAGGACCATCCGCTGTTCGCACAGCGTATCCGCCAGGCCGCCCGCAAGGGCGCCAAGGTGCATGCCATCGCTTCTTGCAGCCAGCTGCCCGATGCCGACGCCTGGGCCATGACGCTGGGGACCACGCTCAAGGCCGAAGCCGGTGACTGGCTTCAGGCCCTGGCCGACGTGGCCACCGCCGTCGGTGCCGAGAAGGGCGTCGCCGCGCCGGCCACGGGCCAGGCGCACGATGCCGCCAAGGCGGTCGCGCAGTCGCTGCTCTCGGGCGAGCGCAAGGCCGTGCTGCTGGGCAATGCCGCCGCACACCACGGCCAGGCAGCGAGCCTGCTGGCGCTGGCACAGTGGATCGCCGAGCAGACCGGTGCCAGCTTCGGCTACCTGACCGAAGCGGCCAACACCGTGGGTGCGCAGTTCGTCGGCGCCCAGCCCCAGGCCGATGGCCGCAATGCTGCCCAGATGCTGGCCGGCGGTCTCAAGGCCGTGCTGCTGCTCAACAACGAGCCGGAGTTCGACTCCGCTGCCGGCGCCGGCGCCGCTGCGGCACTGGACGCAGCCGAGATGGTCGTCACGCTGAGCCCGTTCAAGGCCAACATGGCGTTCTCCGACGTGTTGCTGCCGATCGCCCCGTTCACCGAGACCTCGGGCAGCTTCGCCAACGCCGAAGGCCGCGTGCAGAGCTTCCACGCCGTGGTGCGCCCGCTCGGCGAGACGCGCCCGGCCTGGAAGGTGATCCGGGTGCTGGGCAACATGCTGGGCCTGCCGGGCTTCACCCAGGAGTCCTCGCAGGACGTGCTGGCCGCGCTGGGCCTGGCCGAGGCGGATGGCGTCACGCGCATCCCGGCCGAGCGCCTGTCGAACGCGACGCGTGCCAGCGTCGCTGCCTCCACGGCGACGGCTGCACCGGCCGTCGCCAGCATTTACCAGTTGGACAGCCTGGTGCGCCGGGCCACGTCCTTGCAGTTGACCGCGGATGCGCGGCAAGCCCAGGGAGCGAGCGCAGCATGATCGACAGCATCTACGGTTTCGGCCAAGGCCTGGTCGCTGCCAGTTGGTGGACCGGCGGCATCTGGCCCGTGGTCTGGGGCATGATCAAGATCCTCTGCGTGCTGCTGCCCCTGCTGGGCGCGGTGGCCTACGCCACGCTGTGGGAGCGCAAGTTCCTGGGCTGGATCCAGGTCCGCCACGGTCCCAACCGCGTCGGCCCGCTGGGCCTCTTGCAGCCGATCGCTGACGCGCTCAAGCTCTTGACCAAGGAGCTGATCAACCCGTCCGCTGCCAGCAGCGGCCTGTTCCGCCTGGGCCCCATCATGGCCATCATGCCGGCGCTGGCCGCCTGGGTGGCCGTGCCCTTCGGCCCCGAGGCCGTGATCGCCAACGTCAACGCGGGCCTGCTGCTGATCATGGCCATCACCTCGATCGAGGTCTATGGCGTGATCATCGCGGGCTGGGCTTCCAACTCGAAGTACGCCTTCCTGGGTGCGCTGCGTGCCTCGGCCCAGATGGTCAGCTACGAGATCGCGATGGGCTTTTGCCTCGTGATTGTGATCATGGTGTCGGGCAGCCTGCACCTGGGCGAGATCGTCGCTGCGCAAGCCAAGGGCATGGGCGCCAACATGGGCCTGGACTTTCTGTCCTGGAACTGGCTGCCGCTGCTGCCGGTGTTCGTGGTCTACCTGATCTCCGGCGTGGCCGAAACCAACCGCCACCCGTTCGACGTGGTCGAAGGCGAGGCCGAGATCGTGGCCGGCCACATGGTCGAGTACTCGGGCATGGGCTTTGCCATCTTCTTCCTGGCCGAGTACGCCAGCATGTGGCTGGTCTCCATCCTTGCGGTGCTGATGTTTCTGGGCGGCTGGCTCTCGCCCATTGGCTTCCTGGACTTCATTCCGGGCTGGATCTGGCTGGGCCTGAAGACCTTCTTCGTGCTCTCGCTGTTCATCTGGATCCGCGGCACCTTCCCGCGCTTCCGTTACGACCAGATCATGCGTCTGGGCTGGAAGATCTTCATCCCCGTCACGCTGGTGTGGCTGCTGCTGGTCGGCGGCTGGATGCAGACGTCCTGGAACATCTGGAAATGAGCGGAGAACCCACGATGACCACCGCCACCGCGTCCTCTGGCTTTTCCGTCAAGGACTTCCTCAAGAGCTTCATGCTCGCCGAGCTCTTCAAGGGCATGGTGCTGACCGGCCGCTACGCGTTCAAGCGCAAGGTGACCGTGCAGTTCCCCGAGGAGAAGACGCCGCTGTCGCCGCGCTTCCGTGGCCTGCACGCGCTGCGCCGCTATGAGAACGGCGAAGAGCGCTGCATCGCCTGCAAGCTGTGCGAGGCCGTGTGCCCCGCCATGGCGATCACGATCGAGTCCGACGTGCGCGACGACGGTTCGCGCCGCACCACGCGCTACGACATCGACCTGACCAAGTGCATCTTCTGCGGCTTCTGCGAAGAGAGCTGCCCGGTCGATTCCATCGTCGAGACCCACATCCTCGAATACCACGGCGAAAAGCGCGGCGACCTGTACTTCACCAAGGACATGCTGCTGGCCGTGGGCGACCGCTACGAAAAAGAAATCTCGGCCGCCAAGGCTGCCGACGCCCCGTACCGTTAACGGCCAGGCGCCCCGAAGAAAAAAATGGACGTCAAGACAGGCTTCTTCTATCTGTTTTCGCTCGTGCTGCTGTTCGCGGCATTCCGGGTGATCACAGCGCGCAATCCGGTACACGCCGTGCTGTACCTGATCCTCGCGTTTTCGCAGGCTTCTGCGATCTGGCTGCTGCTGCAGGCCGAGTTCCTGGCCATCGTGCTGGTGCTGGTCTACCTGGGGGCGGTGCTCGTGCTGTTCCTGTTCGTCGTGATGATGCTGGACGTGGACGTCGAAGGTTTGCGCCAGGGCTTCTGGAAGCACTTCCCGCTGGCCGGTGCGATCGGTGTGCTGATCGCCCTGGAAATGGCGGCCGTGCTGATGGGCGGCTTCCGCGCCACCGACGAGTCGCGCAATCTGGCGGGCGCGGCCGCCCAGGCCGGGGCCCAGATTTCCAACACCAAGGCGCTGGGCATCCTGCTCTACACCGAGTATCTGTTCCCGGTGCAGGTGGCGGCCTGCATCCTGCTCGTGGCCATGATCGCCGCGATCGCGCTCACGCTGCGCGGCCGCAAAGACACCCGCAACGTGCGCCCTGAAGACCAGGTCCGCGTGCGCTCGGCCGACCGCGTCGCGCTGGTCAAGGTCGAGCCCGTGCGGCCCGCACCTCCACCGCCCGTACCGGCAGCCGCCGAGGAGAAGAAGGCATGACGCTCAGTCTGGGTCACTTCCTGTCGCTGGGCGCGATGCTGTTCGCGCTGTCGGTGATCGGCATCTTCCTGAACCGCAAGAACCTGATCGTGCTGCTGATGGCCATCGAGCTGATGCTGCTGGCGGTCAACATGAACTTCGTGGCGTTCTCGTACTACCTGAACGACATGCACGGGCAGATCTTCGTGTTCTTCATCCTGACCGTGGCCGCGGCGGAGTCCGCCATCGGCCTGGCGATCCTGGTGCTGTTGTTCCGCAACCGCTCCAGCATCAACGTGGACGAACTCAACACGCTCAAGGGCTGAGAACAACAACATGAGCCAAACACTCTCGGCCTCCACGCTGCTGGCCGTCCCGCTCGCACCCTTGGTCGGCTCCGCGCTGGCCGGCATCTTCGGCACTGCCTTCGGTGGCAACAAGATCGGCCGCCGACTGTCGCACACGCTGACCATCCTCGGCGTGTTCGTCGCCTTCGTCATCTCGGCCATGACGCTCAAGAGCGTCGCGCTGGACGGCGCGCGCTTCAACGAGACCCTGTACACCTGGATGGTGGTCGGCAACCTCAAGATGGAAGTCGGCTTCCTGGTCGACGGCCTCACGGCCATGATGATGGTCGTCGTCACCTTCGTCTCGCTGATGGTGCACATCTACACCATCGGCTACATGGAGGAAGACGCCGGCTACAACCGCTTCTTCGCCTACATCTCGCTGTTCACCTTCTCCATGCTGATGCTCGTCATGAGCAACAACATGCTGCAGCTGTTCTTCGGCTGGGAAGCCGTGGGTCTGGTGTCCTACCTGCTGATCGGATTCTGGTTCAATCGTCCGACGGCCATCTTCGCCAACATGAAGGCCTTCCTGGTCAACCGTGTCGGCGACTTCGGCTTCATCCTGGGCATTGGCCTGATCGCCGCCTACGCCGGCACGCTGAACTACACCGAAGCCTACGCCAAGGCCGACGAGCTGTCCAAGCTGGCCTTCCCGGGCACGGAATGGATGCTGATCACCGTGATCTGCATCTGCCTGTTCATCGGTGCCATGGGCAAGAGCGCACAGTTCCCGCTGCACGTGTGGCTGCCCGATTCCATGGAAGGCCCCACGCCGATCTCCGCGCTGATCCACGCCGCCACCATGGTGACGGCCGGCATCTTCATGGTGGCGCGCATGTCGCCGCTGTACGAGCTGTCCGAGACCGCGCTGAACTTCATCCTCGTGATCGGCTCCATCACGGCGCTGTTCATGGGCTTCCTCGGCATCATCCAGAACGACATCAAGCGCGTGGTGGCGTACTCCACGCTGTCGCAGCTGGGCTACATGACGGTGGCGCTGGGCGCCTCGGCCTATTCGGTCGCCGTGTTCCACCTGATGACCCATGCCTTCTTCAAGGCCCTGCTGTTCCTCGGTGCGGGCTCGGTCATCATGGGCATGCACCACAACCAGGACATCCGCTGGATGGGCGGCGTGCGCAAGTACATGCCGATCACCTGGATCACCTCGCTGCTGGGCTCGCTGGCGCTGATCGGCACGCCGCTGTTCTCGGGCTTTTACTCCAAGGACAGCATCATCATCGCCACGCACGCCAGCCACCTGCCCGCGGCGGGCTTCGCGCAGTTCGCCGTCATGGCCGGCGTGTTCGTCACGGCGTTCTACTCGTTCCGCATGTACTTCCTGGTCTTCCACGGCAAGGAGCGCTACGACCAGAACCCCGACGCGCACCACCACGACGACCACCATGGCCACGACGACCACGGCCATGGCCACGATCCTCACGAGTCGCCCTGGGTCGTGACCGCGCCGTTGATCCTGCTGGCCATCCCCTCGGTCATCATCGGCTACCTGACCATCGGCCCGATGCTGTTCGGTGACTTCTTCAAGGACGCCATCTTCGTCAACGGCCAGATCCACCATGCCATGGCCGAGCTGGCCGAGGAGTACCACGGCCCCGTGGCGATGGCCCTGCACGGCCTGCAGACCGCGCCGTTCTGGCTGGCGTTGGCCGGTGTGGCCCTGTCCTACTACATGTACATGGTCAACCCGGCGCTGCCGGCGGCCATCAAGCGTGCCTGCGGCCCGATCTACCGCCTGCTCGAGAACAAGTACTACATGGACTGGATCAACGAGAACATCCTGGCGCGCGGCGCCCGTGCCCTGGGCTACGGCCTGTGGAAGGGTGGCGACCAGGCCGTCATCGACGGCGCCGTGGTGAACGGTTCGTGGAAGCTCGTGGGCTGGGTGGCCGGCATCGTGCGCCGCGTGCAGACCGGCTTCATCTACCACTACGCGCTGGTCATGATCCTCGGCATCTTCGTGCTGATGACGTACTTCGTCTGGTTCAACAAATAAGGCTGAGGGAGAAGAACAAAAATGGGTTTGTTGAGCCTTGCGATCTGGACGCCGATCTTCTTCGGTGCCGTGCTGCTGGCCCTCGGGAGGGATGAGTACGCGCGCGCCGTGCGCTGGGTGGCGCTGATCGGCGCCGTCATCAGCCTGCTGGTCACCTTGCCGCTGTACAGCGGCTTCGACAACACGACGGCTGCCATGCAGTTCGTCGAGAAGGCCCCCTGGATCGAGCGCTTCAATGTGTTCTACCACCTGGGCGTGGACGGCATCTCGTTCTGGTTCGTGCTGCTGACGGCCTTCATCACGGTCATCGTCGTGATTGCCGGCTGGGAGGTCATCACCTCGCGCGTGAACCAGTACATGGGTGCCTTCCTGATCCTGTCCGGTCTCATGATCGGCGTGTTCTCGGCGCTGGACGGGCTGCTGTTCTACGTGTTCTTCGAGGCCACGCTGATCCCGATGTACCTGATCATCGGCATCTGGGGCGGCCCGAACAAGATCTACGCGGCGTTCAAGTTCTTCCTGTACACGCTGCTCGGTTCGCTGCTGCTGCTGATTGCGCTGATCTACCTGTACGTGCACTCGGGCGGCAGCTTCGACATCCTGACCTGGCACGACCTGCCGCTGTCGCGAACGGCACAGACGCTGCTGTTCTTCGGTTTCTTCGCGGCTTTTGCCGTCAAGGTGCCGATGTGGCCGGTGCACACCTGGCTGCCCGATGTGCACGTGGAGGCGCCCACCGGCGGTTCCGCCGTGCTGGCCGCCATCATGCTGAAGCTCGGTGCTTATGGCTTCCTGCGCTTCTCGATGCCGATCGCCCCCGACGCTGCGCACGAATGGGCCTGGCTCATGGTCGCGCTGTCGCTGATCGCGGTGGTCTACGTGGGCCTGGTCGCCATGGTCCAGCAGGACATGAAAAAGCTGGTGGCCTACTCGTCGGTCGCCCACATGGGCTTCGTCACGCTGGGCTTCTTCATCTTCAACGACCTGGGCGTTTCGGGTGGCCTGGTGCAGATGATTGCGCACGGCTTCGTGTCGGGCGCCATGTTCCTGTGCATCGGCGTGCTGTACGACCGCGTGCATTCGCGCGAGATCGCGGCCTACGGCGGCGTGGTCAACACCATGCCCAAGTTCGCGGCCTTCGCGCTGCTGTTCGCCATGGCCAACTGCGGCCTGCCGGGCACGGCCGGTTTCGTGGGCGAGTGGATGGTGATCCTGGGCGCGGTCAAGGCCAACTTCTGGATCGGTCTTGCCGCAGCCACGGCGCTGATCTTCGGCGCGGCCTACACGTTGTGGATGTTCAAGCGCGTCTACCTGGGTCCGGTGGCCAACGACCACGTCAAGGAACTCGAAGACATCAACGCCCGTGAATTCCTGATGCTGGCGCTGCTGGCGATCGCGGTGCTCGTGATGGGCGTCTATCCCAAGCCGTTCACCGACGTGATGGACGTCTCGGTGGCCGAGCTGCTCAAGCATGTCGCGGTGTCCAAGCTGAACTGAGCGGGGCGAGAGAAGAAAAGATATGGACAAAATCAGCTGGATCACCGTCTACCCGGAAATCGTGCTGCTGGTCATGGCCTGCGTGATCGCGCTCGTCGACCTGGCGGTCAAGAGCCCGCGCCGCACCGCCACCTACGTGCTCACGCTGCTGAGCCTGGCGATCGTCGCCGTGCTGCACGGCACCTATGCCTCGGGCAATACCACCTTGTACGGCTTCGGCGGCATGGTGGTCAGCGACCCCATGGGCAACTGGCTCAAGTGCTTCGCCACCATCGCCGTGATGGTCACGCTGGTCTACAGCCGGCCGTACTCGGCCGACCGCGGCATGCTGCGCGGCGGCGAGCTGTTCACGCTGTCGATGTTCGCGTTGCTGGGCATGTCGGTCATGATCTCGGGCGGCAACTTCCTGGTCATCTACATGGGCCTGGAACTGCTCACGCTGTCGAGCTACGCGCTCGTGGCATTGCGCCGCGACAACGCGGTCGCGAGCGAAGCCGCGATGAAGTACTTCGTGCTGGGCGCGCTGGCGTCGGGCTTCCTGCTGTACGGTCTGTCGATGATGTACGGCGCCACCGGTTCGCTGGACCTCAACGAGGTCTTCAAGGCGGTGGCGTCGGGCCAGGTGCAGCACCAGGTGCTGGTGTTCGGGCTGGTGTTCATCGTCGCCGGCCTGGCCTTCAAGCTTGGCGTGGTGCCGTTCCACATGTGGGTGCCCGACGTCTACCACGGCGCGCCCACGGCCATCACGCTGATGATCGCCGGCGCGCCCAAGCTCGCGGCCTTCGCCATCGTCATCCGCCTGCTCGTGGAAGGCCTGCTGCCGCTGGCCATCGACTGGCAGCAGATGCTGGTGGTGCTGTCCGTGGCCTCGCTGCTGATCGGCAACCTGGCCGCGGTGATGCAGAGCAACCTCAAGCGCATGCTGGCCTACTCCACGATCTCGCAGATGGGCTTCGTGCTGCTGGGCCTCTTGGCCGGTGTGGTCAACGGCAACACGCTGTCGGCCGCCAACGCCTACAGCTCGTCCATGTTCTACGTCGTCACCTATGTGCTGACCACGCTGGCCAGCTTCGGCGTGCTGCTGTTGCTGGCACGTGAAGGCTTCGAGAGCGACGAGGTCGCCGACCTGGCCGGCCTGAACCAGCGCAGCCCGCTGTACGCGGCGGTGATGGCGATCTGCATGTTCTCGCTCGCCGGCATTCCGCCGATGGTGGGCTTCTACGCCAAGCTGTCGGTGCTGCAGACGCTGGTGGCCTCGGGCGAGGGCTACCTGATCGGCCTGGCGATCTTCGCGGTCATCATGTCGCTGATCGGTGCCTTCTACTACCTGCGTGTGGTCAAGGTCATGTACTTCGACGCGCCGATCACGGCCACCACGGTGTCTGCGCCGCTGGACGTGCGCGCCGTGCTGTCGGTCAACGGCGCGCTCGTGTTGCTGCTGGGCGTGCTACCGGGCGGGCTGATGGCGCTGTGCGTGCAGGCCATCACCCTGACGCTGGGCACCTGAGTTGGCGCCCGATGCGGCTGTCTGGCTTGTGATCCTGGCGGCCGTGGTGGCCGCCAACCTGCCGTTCCTCACGCAGCGCCTGTTCCTGGCGCTGCGGCTCGCGCAGGGCAAGGGCCTGGCCTGGCGCCTCCTCGAACTGCTGGTCTACTACCTGCTGGTCGGCGTGCTGGGCCTGCTGCTCGAACGCAACGTGGGGCGCATCGCGCCCCAAGGCTGGGAGTTCTACGCCGTGACCGCCGCGCTGTTCGTGACGCTGGCCTTCCCAGGCTTCGTCTGGCGCTACCTGCTCAAGCACCGGCACTGAGATGACCACCGGCGACGACCACCTCATCGAGAAGACCGTGCGGCGCGAGGAACTGTTGCGCGGCCGTTTCCTGCAGGTGCTGCGCGACACCGTTCGCCTGCCCGACGGCGGCAGCGACACGCGCGAATTCATCGTGCACCCTGGCGCCGTGATGGTCGTTCCGCTGCTCGACGATGGCCGCATCGTGCTGGAGCGCCAGTACCGGCACCCCATGGGCCGTGTGATGGTGGAGTTCCCGGCCGGCAAGCTCGATGCCGGCGAAGACACCTGGACCTGCGGCCGCCGCGAACTGCTGGAAGAGACCGGCTACACGGCACGCGAGTGGGCCAGGGCCGGCGTCCTGCACCCGGTCATCTCGTACTCCACCGAATTCATCGAGATCTGGTTTGCGCGCGGTCTGGCGCTGCAGGACCGACACCTCGACACGGGCGAGTTCCTCGAAGTGTTCAGCGCAAGCGTGGACGAACTGCTGGCCTGGTGCCGCGACGGCACGGTCACCGACGCCAAGACCCTGAGTGCCGCGCTATGGCTGCAGAATTGGCGTGCGGGCGCTTGGGACTTGCAGTGGCAGCCTTACCCCGACGGGCGTGGCGCGGGATAATTTGCGCCCATGAAAGTCCTGGATCTCCAGTGTCCCCATGGCCACGGCTTCGAAGGCTGGTTCGGCTCGGAGGACGATTTCCAGTCGCAGCTGGCGCGTGGCCTTGTGGAATGCCCAGTCTGCGGCGACACGTCGGTCACCAAGAAACTGTCCGCGCCACGGCTGAACCTGGGCGCCGGCGCGCCCGTGGAAACGAAGCCGCGTGAAGTCGCGGCGGTCGACCCGCAACTGCAGGCCGCCTGGATGAAGATGGTGCGCCATGTGCTCGCCAACACCGAGGATGTGGGCGGGCGCTTTGCCGAAGAGGCGCGCCGCATCCACTACGGCGAGGCCGCGGAGCGCAACATCCGCGGCCAGGCCTCGCGCGAGGAAACCGAGTCCTTGCTGGAGGAGGGCATCGCGGTAATGCCCTTGCCGATCCCCAAGGCGCTAAAAGAGCCTTTGCAGTAGGCCAGGGGCTGAACCTGTGCCCACAGATGGGGCACAGGGTGTGACCGCGTTCGGGCGGTCGGGCGGCGCTCAGGGGTAGAGCCCGCGCAACTCGCGCGATTGCAGGATGCGCTGGCAGGCCACGATGAAGGTGGCCGTGCGCAGGCTGACCTTGTGTTGCTGCGCCACCTGCCAGACACCCGCGAAGGCGTGCTGCATCACGCGCACGAGGCGCTTGTTGATCTCGTCTTCGTCCCAGAAGAAGCTCGAGAAGTCCTGCACCCATTCGAAGTAGCTGACCGTCACGCCGCCGGCGTTGGCGATCACGTCGGGCACCACGAGGACATTGCGGTCGTGCAGGATGTCATCGGCGTCGGGCGTGGTCGGGCCGTTCGCGCCCTCGATGACCATGCGGGCCTGGATGCGGTGCGCGTTGTCCTTGGTGATCTGCTGCTCGAGCGCGGCGGGGATCAGGATGTCGCAGGGCACGTCCCAGAACTTCTCGACCGCCAGCTTCTCGGCCGCCTCGAAGCCGGCCACCGTGCCCTTGTCGGCCACGTGCTTGAGCAGCGCGGGCACGTCCAGGCCGGCCTCGCGGTAGATGGCGCCGCCATGGTCCTGCACGGCCACGATGCGCGAACCCGCCTCGGCGAACAGCTTGGCCGCGATGCCGCCCACGTTGCCGAACCCCTGTACCGCGATGCGTGCGGTGCTCACGTCCAGGCCGATGTTCTTGGCGGCCTCGGCGCCCACCGTGAACACGCCGCGGCCCGTGGCCTCGCGGCGGCCCAGCGAACCGCCAAGGTCCACGGGCTTGCCGGTCACCACGCCGGTGGCGGTGGCGCCCTGGTTCATGGAGTACGTGTCCATCATCCAGGCCATGATCTGCTCGTTGGTGTTGACGTCCGGCGCCGGGATGTCCTTCGAGGGGCCGATGATGATGCCGATCTCGCTGGTGTAGCGGCGCGTCATGCGCTCGAGCTCGCCGCGCGAGAGGGTCTTGGGATCCACGCGGATGCCGCCCTTGGCACCGCCGTAGGGCACGTTGACGGCGGCGTTCTTGATCGACATCCAGGCCGACAGCGCCATCACCTCGGACAGCGTCACGTCCTGGTGGAAACGCACGCCGCCCTTGCCCGGGCCACGTGAGGTGTTGTGCTGCACGCGGTAGCCTTCGAAGTGGGCCACGCGGCCGTCGTCCATGTGGATCGGAACGTCCACCACCAGGATGCGCTTGGGCCGCTTGAGCGTCTCCACCCAGCGGGCCAGGTTGCCGAGGTAGGGTTCGACGCGGTCGACCTGCTGCAGGAAGATGCCCCAGGGGCCGAGGTGGTCGGCCTGCAGGTAAGAGGGCAGGGCGTGCGCGCCGGGCGCCGGTTTGGAGGAAGAGGTTGCCATGGACTGGCTCCTGTTGTTGTCGAGGAGCGCAAGCTTAGGCGCGCGCTGAGGGCCTTGTCCAAGCCCGGCAGCGGCCGCTTCGTGCCTTATGCATATCATGCATAGGCTCTCAGCGGCAGCGCGTGGCTACTGCGTGAACTGCAGCGCCGCCAGTCGCGCGTAGGTGCCGCCGGCCGCCACGAGTGCCGCGTGCGTGCCCTGCTCGACGATGCGGCCTTGCTCCAGCACCACGATGCGGTCGGCCTGCTGCACGGTGGCCAGCCGGTGCGCGATGACCAGCGTGGTGCGGCCCTGCATGGCCGATTCCAGCGCGGCCTGCACCATGCGCTCGCTTTCGGCGTCGAGCGCGCTGGTGGCCTCGTCGAGCAGCAGCAGCGGGGCGTTCTTGAGCATGGCGCGCGCGATCGCGATGCGCTGACGCTGGCCGCCCGACAGGCGCACGCCGCGTTCGCCCAGGAAGCTGTCGTAGCCCTGGGGCAGGGCGGTGATGAAGTCGTGCGCGAAGGCCGCGCGCGCCGCCGCCTCGACCTCTGCGTCGCTGGCCTCGGGCCGGCCGTAGCGGATGTTTTCGCGCGCGCTCGTGGAGAACAGCACCGGGTCCTGCGGCACGATGCCGATGCGCCCGCGCAGCTCATGCAGCGCCATCGCGCGCGTGGGCACGCCGTCCAGCGCGATCGTTCCGCGCTCCTGGTCGTAAAAGCGCAGCAGCAGCTGGAAGACCGTGCTCTTGCCGGCGCCGCTGGCGCCGACCAGGGCCACCGTTTCGCCGGGCGCCACGGCCAGGCTGAAGTCGCTCAGCGCGGCCTGGCCGGGGCGCGATGGATAGTGGAAGGTCACGTCGGTCAGCTCCAGGCGGCTGCCGCCATTGCGCGCGGGCGCGGCTGTCGGCCGCTCGGGCGATGCGATCGGCGAGCGCATGTGCAGCAATTCCATGAGCCGCTCGGTCGCACCGGCCGCCCGCAGCAGATCGCCGTAGACCTCGCTCAGCGCGCCGAAGGCGCCGGCCAGGATGATCACGTAAACGACCGTCTGGCCCAGGTGGCCGGCCGAGATGTCGCCGCGCATGACGGCCTGCGTGCCCTGGTACAGGCCCCACAGCAACGCCGCCGAGGTGGCCGTGATGATGAAGGCCACGAGCACTGCGCGCGCACGCGTGCGCCGCACCGCGGTCTGGAAGGCGTTCTGCGTGGACTGCGTGAAGCGCGCGGCCTCGCGCGTCTCGGCCGTGTAGCTCTGCACCACGGGAATCGCGTTCAAGACCTCGGCCGCGATCGCGCTGGAATCGGCCACGCGGTCCTGGCTCGCGCGCGAGAGCTTGCGCACGCGCCGGCCGAACCACATCGTCGGCACCACCACGAGCACGAGGATGGCCAGCACCTGCGTCATCACATAGGGGTTGGACCAGACCAGCATCGCCAGCGCGCCCACGCCCATCACAGCATTGCGCAGGCCGACTGACAGCGAGGAGCCGACCACCGTCTGCACCAGCGTGGTGTCGCCGGTCAGGCGCGACAGGACCTCGCCGGTCTGGGTGGTTTCGAAGAACTCGGGGCTCTGGCGCACCACATGGCCATAGACCGCGTTGCGCAAGTCCGAAGTCACGCGCTCGCCGAGCCAGCTGACCACGTAGTAGCGGCCGGCCGAGAACAGGCCCAGCGCCGCTGCCACGGCGAACAGCTCGAAGAAGTGCGTGCGCAGCGCGAGCAGGCGCGCGCCCGTCTCCGCCGGCGTGCCGGCGCCGCTGACCAGGCCGTTGTCGATCAGGCTGCGCAGCGCGAGCGGGAACACCAGCGTGGCGCCGGCGGCCAGGACCAGGAACAGCGCGGCCAGCGCGATCTGGCCGCGGTAGGGGGTCAGGAAGGGCAGCAGGCCACGCAGCGACCGCGGCGAGCCCTTGGCCGGCTCGGCCGCCGAATGTGCAGAAGAAGGCATGGGGCGTGAGTGTATCGAGGCGGAGCTGTGGAAATTGTCATGACAAAAACAGCCTTGACAATATTTGCCTAGGCAATTAAATTCGCAACCATGGACGAACGACCCTCGCACAAGCCCGTGCCGGCCGCCGGCGGCCGGCCGCCGCCGGCCGATTTCTATGCGCCCACGACCTACAACCCAAGCGACAGCGTGGGCTATCTGATGCGCCGCATCATGTCCCTCGTGGCGCTGGCCGTGGAGCGTGAGCTGGAATCCACCGGCCTTACGCACGCGCAGTGGATCCCCCTGTTCAAGCTGGCGGTGCATCCGGGCGGGGCGACCGTGGCCGAGCTCGCGCGGCTGTGCGAGCTCGACGCGGGCGCCATGACACGCCTGTTGGACCGGTTGGAGGCTAAGGGCCTGTGCCAGCGCGAACGTTCCTCGGAAGACCGCCGCGTGGTGCGTCTGGCGCTGACCGAGCAGGGCAAGGCCGTGGCCGAACAGATCCCTGTCGCGCTGAGCCGCGTGCAGAACGCCTACCTCGCCGGCTTCTCGCGCGAGGAATGGCTGCTGCTCAAGAGCTTCCTCTCCCGCATCCTGGACAACGCGCAGCAGGGCTGCGCGGGAAAGAAAAACCCATGACATCCGCACCAAGCCTGCGCCTGACGCTGGCGGCCGCTCTGGCGCTGGCCCTGGCGGCCTGCGCCAACCCCTCGGGCATCGCGCCACAGGCGCAGCTGCGCGACGCCGCCACGGTCGGCGTGCCCGCGCCCACCGCGGCCACGGTGCCTGCCGTCGAGACTGCGTGGTGGCGCGCCTATGGCGATCCCGCGCTCGACCGGCTCGTGGACCAGGCGCTGGCCGGCAGTCCCAGCCTGGGCCTGGCGCAGGCAAGGCTGGCGCGCGCCCTGGCCGTGGCCGAGGTGGCCGATGCCGCCTTGTTGCCGCAAGTCGGCCTGGGCGTGGATCTCACGCGCCAGCGCTACACCGAAAACGGAGCCGTGCCCGCACCGCTGGCCGGCTCCGTGCGCAACAACGGCCTGCTGCAGCTGTCCAGCAGCTGGGAACTCGATTTCTTCGGCAAGAACCGCGCTGCGCTCGATGCGGCGCTGGGCGGGGCCCGCGCGGCTGCGGCCGACGCCCAGGCCGCGCGTGCGCTGCTGGCCCAGCAGGTCGTGCGCGGCTGGCTGCAGCTGGCCCGCGCGCAGGACCAGCTGGCCGTGGCGGAGCGCACACTGGCCCAGCGCGGCGAGCAGTTGGCCCTGGTGAAGGACCGGCTCGACGCCGGCCTGGACACGCGGCTGGAACTGCGCCAGGCCGAGGGCGGCCTGCCCGAGGCACGTCAGCAGATCGAGGCGCTGCGCGAGCAGATCCAGCTCGCGCGCCATGCATTGGCCGCGCTCGCGGCGCTGCCGCCCGCCGCTTTGCAGGACGCCGCGCCCTCGCTGGCCCGACTGCAGGTGCCCAGCCTGCCGACAGCACTGCCGGCCGACCTGTTGGGCCGCCGCGCCGACGTGCAGGCCGCGCGCTGGCGCGTCGAGGCCGCCGCGCGCGACGCGGACTCCGCACGCGCGCAGTTCTATCCCAACATCAGCCTGACCGGCTTCGCGGGCCTGTCCAGCATTGGGCTGTCCAACCTGCTCGAGGCCGGCAGCCTGCAGTGGGGCATCGGCCCGGCGCTGCGCCTGCCGCTGTTCGACGCGGGCCGGCTGCGCGCCAATCTGCGCGGCAAGGCCGCCGACGTGGATGCTGCCGTGGAAAGCTACAACGGCGCCATCGTTGGGGCCGTGCGCGAGGTGGCCGACCAGCTCGTCTCGGCGCGCTCGGTGGCCGTGCAGCAGCAGGAGCAGCGCGCCGCGCAGGAGGCCGCCGAGGGCGCCTACGCCATCGCCAAACAGCGCTACGGCGCGGGCCTGGGCAACTATCTGCAGGTGCTGACCGCCGAATCCAACGTGCTGGCCCAGCGCCGCCAGCAGGTCGAACTGGCCGCCCGGGCGCTCGACGTGCAGGCCCAGCTGGCCCACGCATTGGGCGGCGGCGTCACGGTCGATGCCGCACCCACGCCCCTGGCCCAGAACACGCGCTGAGCCGCCTCTCCCTTCCGGACCCGATCACCATGAACACCACCACAACACCCGCCACCGCCTCCGAACCTGCTGCCCCGAGCAAGCGGAAGAAGGCCTTGACCGCGATCGCCGCGGTCGTCGTCGTCGCCGGCCTTGGCCTGGCTGCCTACGAATGGTTGGTCGCCAGCCACTACGAGGAGACCGACAACGCCTACGTGCAAGGCAACCTCGTGCAGATCACGCCGCAGATCGGCGGCACCGTGATGGCCATCCTGGCCGACGACACCGACCGCGTGCAGGCCGGCCAGCCGCTGGTGCAACTGGACCCGGCCGACGGCCGCGTCGCGCTGGAGCAGGCCGAGGCCCAGCTCGCCCAGACCGTGCGCCAGGTGCGCACGCTGTACGCCAACAACGGCGCGCTCGGCGCCCAGGTCTCGCTGCGCGATGCCGACGTCACGCGCGCGCGCACCGAGATCGTCCGCGCCCAGAGCGAGGTGGCGCGTGCCAACGACGACCTGAACCGGCGCCAGGCGCTGTCGGGCAACGGCGCGGTCTCGGGTGAGGAGCTCAACCATGCCCGGACCACGCTGGCCAGCGCCAAAAGTGCGCTGGCCGCCGCCGAGGCGGGCGTGCAATCGGCCCAGGCCGCTGCGGTGGCCGCGCGCGAGCAGCTGGCCAGCAACCAGTCCATGACCGAAGGCACGAGCGTGGAGCAGCACCCCAGCGTGCTGGCTGCCGCCGCCAAGGTGCGCGAGGCCTGGCTGGCCACGCAGCGCGCGGCGCTGCCGGCGCCGGTCTCGGGCTATGTCGCCAAGCGCAGCGTGCAGCTGGGCCAGCGCGTGGCCGCGGGCACGCCGCTGATGTCGGTGGTGCCGCTGGACCAGCTCTGGGTGGACGCCAACTTCAAGGAAGTGCAGCTGCGCAACATCCGCCTCGGCCAGCCCGTCAAGCTGACGGCCGACGTGTACGGCAAGAAGGTCGAGTACAAGGGCACCGTCCAGGGCCTGGGCGTGGGCACGGGGGCGGCCTTCGCACTGCTGCCGGCGCAGAACGCCACCGGCAACTGGATCAAGGTGGTGCAGCGCGTGCCGGTGCGCATCGCGCTCGACCCGCAGCAACTGGCGGCCAACCCGCTGCGCGTGGGCCTGTCCATGGACGTGACCGTGGACATCACGCACAAGGACGGCCCGACGCTCGCCGAAGCCCCGCGCAGCGCGCCGCTGGCCGCCACGGCCGTGTACGCGGCCGATGCGCGCGGTGCCGACGAGCAGGTGCGCCGCGTGATCGCGGCCAACGTCGGGCCGGCCGCCCGCGCCCAGGCCCCAGTGGCGCGCGCGCCAGCCCGTGCCACGTCCATGCAGACGGCCCAGGCCGCGCACTGAGGACGGCGGGCCCGCTGCGCCATGAGCACCGCCACCTTCGTCCGCCCGCAGCCGCTGCAGGGCAGCGCCCGCATGTGGGGCACGGTCGCGCTGTCGGCCGCGACCTTCATGAACGTGCTGGACACGTCCATCGCCAACGTCTCGCTGCCGGCCATCGCCGGCGATCTGGGCGTGAGCCCCAACCAGGGCACCTGGGTCATCACCAGCTTCGCCGTGGCCAACGCCATCGCCGTGCCGCTCACGGGCTGGCTGTCCCAGCGCTTCGGCCAGGTGCGCCTGTTCGTGGCCAGCGTGCTGCTGTTCGTGCTGGCATCCTGGGCCTGCGGCCTGGCGCCCACCATGCCCACGCTGATCGCGCTGCGCGCGGTCCAGGGCTTCGTCGCCGGGCCCATGATCCCGCTGTCGCAGGCGCTGCTGCTGGCCAGCTACCCACCCGCGCTCGCCGGGACCGCGATGGCCATGTGGGCCATGACCACACTGGTCGCCCCCGTGATGGGGCCGTTGCTGGGCGGCTGGATCACGGACAACATGTCCTGGCCCTGGATCTTCTACATCAACGTGCCGGTGGGCCTGCTCGCGGCGTTCGGTGCCTGGCGCATCTACACCAGCCGCGAGAGCCAGACCCGCAAGCTGCCGATCGATGCCATGGGCCTGGCGCTGCTCGTGGTCTGGATCGCTTCGCTCCAGATGATGCTGGATCTGGGCAAGGAGTACGACTGGTTCCACTCCGACCTGATCGTCGGCCTGGGCGTGGTGTTCGTGATCGCCTTCGCGGTGTTCCTGGTCTGGGAGCTCACGGCCGACCACCCGGTGGTGGACCTGCGGCTGTTCACGCGGCGCAACTTCTGGGGCGGCACGCTGGCGACCTCGGTGGCCTATGGCCTGTTCTTCGGCAACGTGGTGCTGCTGCCGCTGTGGCTGCAGCAGTACATGGGCTACACCGCCACCGATGCCGGCCTGGTCACGGCGCCCGTGGGCCTGATGGCCATCATCCTGTCGCCCATCGTCGGCAGGACGGTGGCCAAGGTCGACCCGCGCCGCTACGTGACCTTCGCCTTCCTGACCTTCGGCCTCGTGCTGTGGATGCGCTCGCGCTTCTCCACGCAGGCCGACATGTTCACGATCCTCGTGCCCACCGTGATCCAGGGTGTCGCGATGGCCTTCTTCTTCATCCCGCTGACCACGATCACACTGTCGGGCATCACACCCGACCGCATCCCCGCGGCATCCGGTTTGTCGAACTTCGCGCGCATCACGGCCGGCGCCATCGGCACCTCCGTCGCCACCACGGTCTGGGAGAACCGGGCGGCCCTGCACCATGCGCAACTCGTTGAGTACGTGCAGCGCGGCAGCGAGGCCACGCAGCAGGCGCTGCAGGTCTACCGCAACGCGGGCATGAACGCCGACCAGGCGCTCGCGCAGCTCAACCGCGTGGTCGACCAGCAGGCCTTCATGCTCGCGGCCAACGACGTGTTCTATGCCTCCGCGGCGTTGTTCATGCTGCTGATCCCGCTGGTCTGGCTCACGCGTCCGCAACGCGGTGGCGCGGGCGGCGCGGAGGCCGCGGCAGGGGCGCACTGAGCCCGTTCTGTCAGCTTCGCGTCAAGCTTGCCGGCCGGGCGACAAAGCCCGGCCGCTTTGCTTAAGAATTAAGCAATATCGCAGTGCAGCATCCGCGTTTGTCCTAGTGCTTTTCACAGGGGCCGCCCCGTACAGTGCGCCGCAGTGCAAGGCCGCCTACGGCCTTGCGAACGGACCAACGCGGCAACTGCGGAAGGCTAGGCGAAATTGGCGGACATCATTCTGCAGACCAGGGACCTCACCAAAGAGTTCAAAGGCTTCACTGCCGTCAGCAAGGTCAACCTGGCGGTGCAGCGCGGCAGCATCCATGCGCTGATCGGACCCAACGGGGCCGGCAAGACCACCTGCTTCAACCTGCTGACCAAGTTCCTCGAACCGACCACGGGGACCATCCACTTCAACGGCCACGACATCACGCGTGAGCAGCCGGCGCAGATCGCGCGGCGCGGTGTGATCCGCTCGTTCCAGATCTCGGCCGTGTTTCCCCACCTCACGCTGCTGGAGAACGTGCGCCTGGGCCTGCAGCGCAAGCTGGGCTGGTCGTTCCACTTCTGGAAGAGCGAGCGTCAACTCGAACGCCTCAACGGCGAAGCGGTGGCCCTGTTGGACCAGGTGGGCCTCGCAGACATGGCGAACGAGGTCACTGTCAACCTTCCCTACGGCCGCAAGCGTGCACTGGAGATCGCCACCACGCTGGCCATGGAGCCCGAACTCATGCTGCTGGACGAGCCCACGCAGGGCATGGGCCACGAGGACGTGGACCGCGTCGCGCAGCTCATCAAGAAGGTCAGCCAGGGCCGCACCATCCTCATGGTCGAACACAACATGGGCGTGGTCTCCACCATCGCCGACACCATCACGGTGCTGCAGCGCGGCGCCGTGCTGGCCGAGGGCCCGTACGCCGAGGTCTCGCGCAACCGCCAGGTCATGGAGGCCTACATGGGCACCGTCGACGGCGAACTGCAAGGGGCGCACTGATGTCCGTACCGGCACTCGAAATCAAGGGACTGCAGGCCTGGTACGGCGAGTCGCACGTGCTGCACGGTGTGGACATGGTGGTCCACCCTGGCGAGGTCGTGACACTGCTGGGCCGCAACGGCGCGGGCCGCACCTCGACCATGCGCGCCGTGCTCGGCCTGACCGGGCGGCGCGAGGGCTCCGTGCGCATCCACGGCACCGAAACCGTCGGCCTGGCCACGCACCGCATCGCCCACCTGGGCGTGGGCTACTGCCCCGAGGAGCGGGGCATCTTCGCCAGCCTCTCCTGCGAGGAGAACCTGCTGCTGCCCCCCGCGCTCAAGGGCATGGGCGCCGGCATGTCGCTGGACGAGATCTACACCATGTTCCCCAACCTCGCCGAGCGCCGCAACAGCCAGGGCACGCGGCTGTCGGGCGGCGAGCAGCAGATGCTGGCCGTGGCGCGCATCCTGCGCACGGGCGCCAAGCTGCTGCTGCTCGATGAGATCTCCGAGGGACTGGCGCCTGTGATCGTGCAGGCGCTCGCGCGCATGATCACCACGCTGCGCGCGAAGGGTTACACGGTGGTCATGGTGGAGCAGAACTTCCGCTTCGCTGCGCCGCTGGCCGACCGCTTCTACGTGATGGAACACGGCCGCATGGTGGAGCACTTCGCCGCTGCCGAACTGCAACAGAAGATGCCCGTGCTCAGCGAACTGCTGGGCGTCTGAACCGCTTCCCGACCCCGCTTTCAAGGAGACAGCCATGAACCGCACCCTCACCACGCTGTGCCTGGCGCTCGCCGGCGCAGGTTTTGCCACCGGCGCCGCCGCCCAGGTCAAGATCGGCCTGATCACCGACATGTCCAGCCTGTACTCCGACGTGGAGGGCAAGAACGGGGCGATGGCGATCCAGATGGCCATCGACGACTTCGGCGGCAAGGTGCTGGGCCAGCCCATCGAGCTGATGACGGCCGACCACCAGAACAAGGCCGACATCGCCGCCAGCAAGGCGCGCGAGTGGATCGACACGGCCGGCCTGACCATGGTCTTCGGCGGCACCAACTCGGGCACGGCGCTGGCCATGGCCAAGGTGGCGCAGGAGAAGAAGCGCGTCTACTTCAACAACGGCGCGGCCACCTCGGCGCTCACCAACGAGCAGTGCAGCCCTTACACCGTGCACTACGCCTACGACACCGTGGCGCTGGCCAAGGGAACGGGCGCGGCGGTGGTCGATGCCGGTGGCAAGAGCTGGTTCTTCCTGACGGCCGACTACGCTTTCGGCCACGCGCTGGAGGCCGACACCACGCGCGTCGTCAAGGAGAAGGGCGGCACTGTGGTGGGCGCCGTGCGCACTCCCCTCAACGCATCCGACTTCTCGTCCTTCCTGCTGCAGGCGCAGAACTCCAAGGCGCAGATCCTGGGGCTGGCCAACGCGGGCGGCGACACGATCAACTCGATCAAGGCCGCACGCGAGTTCGGCATCAACAAGACCATGAAGACGGCCGGCCTGCTGGTGTTCCTCTCGGACATCCACAGCCTGGGCCTGAAGAACACCGAAGGCCTGCTCCACACCACCAGCTGGTACTGGGACCTCAACGACCAGACGCGTGCCTTCGCCAAGAAGTTCTTCGACAAGACCAAGCGCATGCCCACCGACATCCAGGCCGCCGACTACTCGGCCACCACGACCTACCTCAAGGCGGTGCAGGCGGCCGGCAGCGTGGACGCCGACAAGGTCATGGACCAGCTCAAGAAGACCCCGGTCAACGACTTCTTCGGCAAGGGCCAGATCCGCGCCGATGGCCGCTTCGTGCACGACATGTACCTGGTCGAAGTGAAATCGGCCAAGGAATCCAGCAAGCCCTGGGACTACCTCAAGGTCGTCAAGACCCTGCCGGGCGACCAGGTCTTCACGACCAAGGCCGAGACCAAGTGCGCCTTGTGGAAGTGATGCGCTTCCCACCCCATTCCCTCCGTTTCCGAGATTGACATGACTGCCAAGTTCCCGCTCTCCGCCCTGATGGTCGCCACCTTGTTGTTTGCCACCAGTGCTGCACAGGCCCAGGACAAGGTCCGCATCGGCTTCGTCACCGACATGTCCAGCCTGTATTCCGACGTCGACGGCAAGGGCGGGGCGACGGCCATCCAGATGGCCATCGACGACTTCGGTGGCAAGGTCAACGGGCTGCCGATCGAGCTTCTGACGGCCGACCACCAGAACAAGGCCGACATCGCCGCGAGCAAGGCGCGCGAATGGATCGACACGCAGAACCTGTCCATGCTGGTCGGCGGCACCAACTCCGGGACCGCGCTGGCCATGAACAAGGTGGCGCAGGAGAAAAAGCGTGTCTACATGGTCAACGGCGCCGGCAGTTCCGCGCTGACCAATGACCAGTGCAGCCCCTACACCGTGCACTATGCCTACGACACCGTGGCGCTGGCCAAGGGCACGGGCGGCGCCGTGGTGGCGCAAGGCGGCAAGAGCTGGTTCTTCCTGACCGCCGACTATGCCTTCGGCCACGCCCTGGAGGCCGACACCAGCAAGGTCGTCAAGGACAAGGGCGGCACCGTGGTGGGCGCCGTGCGCACACCGCTCAATGCCTCCGACTTCTCGTCCTTCCTGTTGCAGGCGCAGAATTCCAAGGCGCAGATCCTCGGACTGGCCAATGCCGGCGGCGACTTCATCAGCTCGGTCAAGGCCGCGCGCGAGTTCGGCATCGGCAAGACCATGAAGATGGCCGGCTTGCTGGTGTTCATCACCGACATCCACAGCCTGGGACTGAAGAACACCGAAGGCCTGCTGCTCACGACCAGCTGGGACTGGAACCTGGACGAGCAGACCCGCGCCTTCGGGAAGAAGTACTTCGAGAAGACCAAGCGGATGCCCACCGACATCCAGGCCGCCAACTATTCGGCCACGATGACCTACCTCAAGGCCGTGGCCGCCACCAAGACGCTGGACGCCGACAAGGTCATGGAGTACCTCAAAAAGACGCCGATCGACGACTTCTACGCCAAGGGGCAGATCCGCGCCGACGGCCGTTTCGTGCACGACATGTACCTGGTGCAGGTCAAGTCGCCGGCCGAGTCCAAGCAGCCCTGGGACTACTACAAGGTGGTCTCCAAGCTCAAGGGCGAAGAGGTCTATACGACCAAGGCCGAGTCCAAGTGCGCGCTGTGGAAGTGAGCGGGGCCTGAGCCGGCCATGACGATTTCCGTTCCCGCCTTGCTGAGCCAGCTGCTGCTGGGCCTTGTCAATGGATCGTTCTACGCGATCCTGAGCCTGGGCCTGGCAGTGATCTTCGGCCTGCTCAACGTCATCAACTTCGCGCATGGCGCGCTGTTCATGATGGGTGCCATCGTGACCTGGATGGCGATGAACTACTGGGACGTCAGCTACTGGGTCATGCTCGTCGCCGCGCCGCTCATCGTGGGCGTGTTCGGCGTGCTGATCGAGCGGCTGCTGCTGCGCTGGATTTACAAGCTCGACCACCTGTATGGCCTGTTGCTCACGCTGGGCCTTACGCTGCTGATCGAGGGCGCCTTCCGCTCGGCGTACGGTGTCTCCGGTCTGTCCTACGACACGCCAGATGCGCTGACCGGTGCCACCGACCTGGGCTTCATGATGCTGCCCAACTACCGCGCCTGGGTGGTGGTGGCCTCGCTCGTGGTGTGCTTCGCGACCTGGTTCCTGATCGAAAAGACGCGCATCGGCGCCTACCTGCGTGCCGGCACCGAGAACCCGCGCCTGGTGGAGGCCTTCGGCGTCAACGTGCCGCTCATGATCACATTGACCTACGGCTTCGGCGTGGCGCTTGCGGCGCTGGCCGGGGTGCTCGCCGCGCCCGTGATCCAGGTCTCGCCGCTGATGGGGCAGAACCTCATCATCGTGGTCTTCGCCGTGGTCGTGATCGGCGGCATGGGCTCCATCATGGGTTCCATCCTGACCGGTCTGGGCCTGGGTGTCATCGAAGGGCTGACCAAGGTGTTCTATCCGGAGGCTTCGTCGACGGTCGTCTTCATCATCATGGCCATCGTGCTGCTGATCCGTCCCGCGGGTCTGTTCGGGAAAGAGAAATGAGCAAGAGCTCCATCGGCTACGGCCTGTTGCTGCTGGCGCTGATCGCCGCGCCCTTCATGGGGGCCTACCCGGTCTTCATGATGAAGCTGCTGTGCTTTGCGCTGTTCGCTTCGGCCTTCAACCTGCTGCTGGGGTACACCGGCCTGCTGTCCTTCGGCCATGCGGCTTTCCTGGGCGGCTCGGCCTACATCGCGGGCCACGCCATGAAGGTCTGGGGTTTCACGCCCGAGGTCGGCCTGGTGCTGGGCACGGCCACGGGTGCGCTGCTGGGCTGGCTGTTCGGCATCCTGGCGATCCGCCGCCAGGGCATCTACTTTTCGATGATCACGCTGGCGTTGGCGCAGATGGTGTTTTTCGTCGCGCTGCAGGCCAAGTTCACAGGCGGTGAGGACGGCCTGCAGGGCGTGCCGCGCGGCAAGCTCTTCGGCGCGCTGTCCCTGCAGGACGACCTCAGCATGTACTTCGTGACGCTGGTGATCGTCGTGGCGGCATTCGCGCTGATCGTGCGGACCATCCACTCGCCATTCGGGCAGGTCTTGAAGGGCATCAAGGAGAACGAGCCCCGTGCGATTTCGCTGGGCTACGACACGCACCGCTTCAAGCTGCTGGCCTTCGTGCTCTCGGCCGCGCTGGCCGGTCTGGCCGGATCGCTCAAGACGCTGGTGCTCGGCTTCGCCACGCTGACCGACGTGCACTGGACGGCCTCTGGCGGTGTGATCCTCATGACGCTGGTGGGCGGCCTGGGCACGCTGTCGGGGCCGTTGGTCGGTGCGGCCGTCGTGATCCTGCTGGAAAACAAGATCGGCGAGATGGGCCATGGCCTGGCGTCACTGACCGGCATCGAGTGGTTCAACACACTGGGCGAATCCGTGACCATGGTCACCGGCCTGATCTTCGTCATCTGCGTGCTGGCCTTCCGCCGCGGCATCATGGGCGAGATCATCGCACTGCTGCAACGGGCGAAGAAGGCCTGAGAGCAAGGCGGGCTACAGCCGCAGCCGCTGCGCGTAGCCCGTCATCTCCAGGTAGCCGCGGCCAACCAGCTGGCCCTGCGCATTCAGCAGGTCCGACAAGCCCTCCCAGTAAATGGCTCCCGTGGAACCGCGGCTGTCGAGCTCCTGCGCATCGAGCAGCGCACGCACGGTGAAGGTGCCGGCCGGTGTGTCGATCTGCCACTCCACGGGGTAGCGCGCCTGGCTGCTGGCGCTGGTCCACCACCGCCGCGGCGTGAAGCGCACCTCGCCCTGGCCAAAGATGCGCGCCCGCTGGCCCGCTGCGCGGAACGAGCCGCCATCCCACAGGCCCGAGCCGTCGGCGCGGCGCAGGTGGAAGGCCGTCAGCGCCCCGCCGTCGAACAGGTTCATGCCGATCCAGTCCCAGCCTACGGCCTCGGGGTGCATGAGCGCCTCGCTCCATTCGTGGTCCAGCCATGCGCGGCTGCGCAGGCTGGGCTGGGCCGGCTGCGCGTCGACCGTGAAGCGCCGGCCCTGCAGCACCAGCGTGCCGTCGACGGCCAACTGCGGCACGCTGTAGTAGTAGCTGGCCTGCGCCGGCTCGGGCCCTTTGCGCGACAGGCCGGCCTGGCCCTGCAGCAGCAGCGGCTGGGTTTCTGCGAAGAGCAAGTGCAGACCGAAGTCCTGCGCCGGCAGTTCCGCGGTCAGCGTGCCATCGGGTGCGCGCAGCAGTTGCCAGTCCTGCAGCTTCACGCCGGTGTCGGCCTCACTGGCCTCGGCGATGCCGAAGCCGGCGCGCGCGATGCGCTGGTCGTGCCACAGCTTCCTGCCTTCCAGGTCGGTGATGGCGGCATGGGCAAACAGCAGCTGGCGGGCCGCAAAGCGCGAACGCAGCGGTTGCGCGGCGTCCACGCGCGAGCGGAAGAAGGTCAGCTGGAAGCCGAACAGGCGGCCGGCACTGCTGGCCTGGCCCGTGATGTACCACCACTCCGTGCGCAGTTCGGGGTGGCTGCCGAGGTCGCGCGGGAACCGCAGCGCCAGGGGCGGCAGGGCATGGGCGTGGTGGGCTGCGGCCAGCGAGGCGAGCAGCAGGGTGCGGCGTTGCATCCCCGCACCATACCAAGGAGCGCCGCACGCGGCGGGCAGTGGGCGAAGCCGGTCACTTTCCGCCTGTCGTACGGGCTTTTGCGTTCATCACCCGGGGGTGGACTTCGTCGGGCCGGTTTGTAGATTGACTGCACGGGCCCGAACGTGCCGGCGCGTCCGGGCCGGGCTTTGCCGTTGTGCATGCCAGGCGAGGAGACGCACATGGGATCGTGGAAGGACCTGTCGATCAAGCTCAAGCTGTCGGGCGCCTTCGGCCTGCTCATCCTGGCCATCGTGGTGGTGTCGGCCACCACGATCGAGACCATGCACGAGGACAGCGCGCGCTTCTCGCACTACATCCACGGCATCAAGGCGCGCGCTGACGCGGCCAGCCGCGTGCGTCAGGCCGTGGATGCGCGCGCCATCGCGGCGCGCAATCTGGTCCTGGTGGCCGACCCGCAGCAACTGGCGTTGGAGGAGACGGCCGTCCAGCAGGCGGTGCGCGACGTGCGCGCCCATCTGTCCAAGCTGCGGGAACTGGCGGCAGGGCCCGACAGCGATGCAGCCACGCAGGCGCAAGTCGACGGCATCCAGCGGGTCGAGGTGCAGTACGAGCCGGTCGCCCTGGCCATCGTGGACCTGGCTTTGCGCGGTCAACGCGAGGCCGCCATCGCCAGGATGAACGCGGAATGCCGGCCCTTGCTGGCGGCGCTGATCCGCGCGACCGAGGCCTACGATGCGTTTTCCGCGGCGCAGTCACAGGCGCAGATCGCGCGGACGGAGGCGCGGTTGCAGAGCAAGGCACGGTGGCTGTTTGTGGCTTGCACGCTGGTGGTGGCATTGGCCTGCCTGGCAGCGTTCGTCATCGTGCGTTCCGTCGTTCGTCCGCTCGACCAGGCGGTGGGACTGATCCATGGCGTAGCCCGCGGCGAACTGGGCCGCGACATCGGCGCTACAGGCCAGGACGAGTTCGGCAGGCTGCTGCAGGCCCTGCGCACCATGCAGGACAGCCTGGCGGGCTTGGTGACCTCCGTGCGCCAGAGCGCAGAACAGGTTGCCGTGGCCAGCGGAGAGATCGCGCAAGGCAACCAGGACTTGTCGGCCAGGACCGAAAGCCAGGCCAGCGCCTTGCAGCAGACCGCCGCGTCGATGGAACAGTTGGGCGCCACGGTGCGGCAGAACGCCGAATCCGCAGGGCAAGCCAACCAGCTGGCCCGTACTGCCAGCAGCGTGGCCGAGCAGGGTGGGCAGACCATGCAGAAGGTCGTCGAGACGATGACGGGGATCAGCGAATCGAGCCGCCGCATCGCCGACATCACCAACGTGATCGATGGCATCGCCTTCCAGACCAACATCCTCGCGCTCAACGCTGCCGTGGAGGCAGCGCGCGCGGGCGAACAGGGCCGTGGCTTTGCCGTGGTGGCGGGCGAAGTGCGCTCGCTGGCGGGGCGCAGTGCCGAGGCCGCCAGGGAGATCAAGCAGCTGATCCTGGACAGCACCGAGCGCGTCAAGACGGGCTCGTGCCTGGTCGACGCGGCCGGCAGCACAATGCAGGAGGTCGTGGCCAGCATCCACCGCGTCTGCGGCATCGTCGAGGAAATCAGTGCGGCCAGCCGAGCGCAAAGTACCGGCGTCGGTACGGTCGGCGAGGCGATCGCCAGGCTGGACCAGACGACCCAGCAGAACGCCGCCCTGGTGGAGCAGAGCGCCGCGGCGGCCGCGGGTCTGAAGACGCAGGCATCGCGCCTGGTGGAATCGGTCGCCGCGTTCCGCCTCGGCGATGCACAGGTCTCGCGGTTGCCCGCGCCGATGCTGGCCGCACTGCCGGCGGCTTGAGCGACTGGCGCGCTGACGCCGGGGCAGGCTGCGGCCCGATGCCCGCGTCGGCGCGATGCTCAGCGCCCGGCCCGGTGCGCTACCCGCCCCACAGCAGCCGGCTGGCGACCCAGCCGCGCTGGCCGCTTTCGCGCTGCACCTGCACCCAGTCGCCGCGGCGTGCGAGACGCTGCACGATCTCGCCGCGCTCGATCTTGCCGAGCAGCTTGCCGCCCGCGCGCGGCTGCGCGCGCAGGTTGGCCACGGAGGCGCGCACGACCTTGTGCGTGGCCTTGCCTGTGAGGCTGCGGTGCACCCAGCCCGTGTCGCGCTCGAAATCGCGCACCTGCAGCCATTCGCCGCGCCGTGCCACCACCTGCAGGGGGTAGCCGCGGCTCAGCGACCATTGCACGGCATGACGCGTGCCTGGGCCTGAGCGCATATTGGCCTCGCGGGCCGTGATGCTGACGTACTGCTGCGCCCAGGCGCCGAAGGATTGCAGTGCGAGGACTGCAACGAAGATGCGTAGAACGTTGGGGAATGCAAAGGACATGGCACAGGGGGAGGACCTGTGCACACCAAAGTTCCCGGTCGTTACATCTTCGCCGCGGCGGCGGAGCGCCGCTGCCGCACCGCCTGCGCCAGCTGCCGCAGCACCGGCTCCGTCTGCGCCCAGCCGATGCAGGCGTCCGTGACCGACACGCCATAGCGCAGCGGCTCGCCCGGCTTCAGGTCCTGCCGGCCTTCCTCCAGGTGGCTCTCGATCATGAGGCCGGTGATGCGGCGCTCGCCGGCTGCGACGCGGCGCGCCACGTCCTCGGCCACGACGATCTGGCGCGCGTGCTGCTTGGAGGAATTGGCGTGCGAGCAGTCCACCATGAGCTGCTCGCGCAGGCCGGCCTTCTTGAGCACGGCGCAGGCCGCGTCCACATGCTCGGCCTCGTAGTTGGGGCCCTTGTTGCCCCCGCGCAGAATCACGTGGCAGTCGGGGTTGCCGCGCGTCTCGAAGATGGCGGCCTGGCCCATCTTGGTCATGCCCATGAAGGCGTGCGGCGCGCGCGCGGCCACCATGGCGTCGGCGGCGATCTGCACGCCACCGTCGGTGCCGTTCTTAAAGCCGATCGGGCAGCTCGAGCCCGAGGCCAGCTGGCGGTGGCTCTGGCTCTCGGTGGTGCGCGCGCCGATGGCGCCCCAGGCGATCAGGTCGGCGATGTACTGCGGGCTCAGCAGATCCAGGAATTCGTTGCCGGTGGGCAGACCCAGCGCGCCGATCTCCAGCAGCAGCTCGCGCGCCTTGCGCAGGCCCTCGTTGATGCGGAAGCTGCCATCGAGCCGCGGGTCGTTGATGTAGCCCTTCCAGCCCACCGTGGTGCGCGGCTTCTCGAAGTACACGCGCATGACCAGCAGCAGCTCCTTCTCGACCTTGGGCTGCAGCGCCTTCAGGTGCTGGGCATAGGCCATGGCCTGGCCATGGTCGTGGATGGAGCAGGGGCCGGTGACCACCACCAGCCGGTCGTCGCGGCCGTGCAGGATGTCGGCGATCGCGAGCCGACTCTGCTCGACCAGCGTCTGCACGGCCGGCGGCACCGGCAGCTCGTCCAGCAGCAGGGCCGGGGAGATCAACGGGCGCACGGCCGAGATGCGCACATCGTCGATGCGCGTGGTGTCCTGCGTGCTGTCGCGCGCGCCGGCTTCCTGGTCGTGGGTAGGGTCGTCGATACGGGTCATGGGGCGGGCCTGTCGTGTTGCGGTGGCGGGAGGGCGGCGCCGCTCAGAGCCGGAAATTCGCGACCTGCTGAACCAGGCGGCCGGCCTGGTCGCGCAGGCTCTCGGCCGCGGCGGTGCTTTGCTCCACAAGGGCCGCATTTTGCTGCGTGCTCTGGTCCAGTTGCGCCACGGCCTGGTTGATCTGTTGCACGCCCTGCGCCTGCTGGCGCGCGGCCGCAGCGATCTCGGTGATCAGGCCGGACACCCGGCCCACGCTGTCCAGGATCTCGCCCATGGCGCGTCCCGCTTCCTCGGCGCGCGCCGCGCCGTCCTGCACCTGTTGTCCGCTGGAGGTGATCAAGGCCTTGATCTGCTTGGCCGCCTCGGCGCTGCGCTGTGCCAGCTGGCGCACTTCGCTGGCGACCACGGCGAAGCCGCGGCCCTGCTCGCCAGCGCGCGCGGCCTCGACCGCGGCGTTCAGCGCGAGGATATTGGTCTGAAAAGCGATGGAGTCGATGGTGTTGGTGATCTCGCCAATGGCGCCGCTGGCCTCGCGGATCTGCGCCATCGTGCCCACGACCTGCTGCACCGTGCGGTGTCCTTGCTGCACGGACTGGTTGGAGGCCTGCACCAGTTGGCTGCCCTGGGCGGCGGCGTCTGCCGTCTGGTTCATCGACGCCGTGAGCTGTTCCAGCGCGCTGGCGGTCTGCTCGAGCTGGCTGGCCGCCTGCTCGGTGCGCTGGGCCAGGTCGCGGCTGCCGGCACTGACCTCGGCGCTGGCCGTGTCCACGCTCTCGCTGACGGCGCGCACTTCGGTGATGGTGCGCGCGAGCTGCTGGCGCATGCTGTCCACGCCGTCGGCCAGCAGGCCCAGGTCGTCGCGCCGGGTGCCGGACATGGTGCGCGACAGGTCACCGGCTGCGATGGCGGCCACCTGCGCATTGAGCTGCAGCAAGGGCTGGCCAACCATGCGGCGCAGCAGCAGCGTCACGCCCAGGCCCGTCAGTGCCACGGCCGCCAGCATCAGCCCCCAGAGCCAGGCCAGTGTGGCGTTGTGCTCGGCCAGGGCCTGCGCGCGCGAGGCCTCGGCCACCACCCACCAGCCGGTCGCCTGGCTGCGCACGCCGACGCCGATGGGGTCGGTGCGGGCCGGGTCCTGCACCGCCACTTGCTCCTGCAGCACGCCTCTGGGTGCCGAGGCCAGGGCCGCCAGCAGGGCTTCGGCCCGGGCCGGGGGCAGCAGTTCGGCCAGCTTGCGACCCTTGGCGCTGGGATGCGCGAGCAGCTGCGCATCGGCCGGCATGCGGCCCGGGTCGAGCAGGTACATGCCCCCATCGCCGAGAAAGCGTTTCTCTTCGGTGAGTGCGACCAGCTCCTGGCGCAGGCCCTGCATGTTGAAGCCGATGAACAGGATGCCCACCACCTGTCCTGCGGCGTCGCGCACGGGCTGGTAGCGCGACATGTAGGGCACGCCGAACAGCTGGGCCGTGCCCACGTAGCTTTCTCCGGCCACCATGCGCGCGTAGGCAGGGTGCTGCTGGCCCAGCAGGGTGTCGATGGCGCGCGTGCCGTCCTGCTTGGTCAGCGACGTGGCCACGCGCAGGAAGTCGTCGCCTTTGCGCGCGAAGATCGTCGCCACGCCGCCGGTGGTGCGGGCGAAGCGGTCGACCCGCTCGAGGTCGCCGGCCAGCGGCTTGCCGTCCAGCAGCAGCTCGCCGGGGCCCTGCAACGTAAAGGCACCGCGGTACTCGGTGCCGAACACCTCGTACAGCTTCTGGGCGGAGTCGCGGGCGGTGCGGTCCAGCGCATCGGCGATGCGGGCGACGGCACCGGCCTCGCTGGCCATGTAGTCCAGCGTGCGCTGGTAGGCCTGCTGGGTCAGCACCCAGGACAGCACGCCGCAAATGGCGATCAGCATGGCTGCGATGCCAGCGCTGGCCAGCAGGGACACGCGCCTGGCGATGGTGGTGTGGGCAACGGCAGGCGTGGACATGGCGGCCCCTTGTCTCAGCAGGCGCCACAGCCTGCGGCGCCACGGGTTGGTCGATCGCGCGCAGTGTAGAAGCCCCCGTGTCCAGCGCACGGGCACAAACCCGCACGCACTCAGGGCCCGCCTCAGCCCAGCCGCGCGCGGTGCCGGGCGATCTGGGCCTGAACTTGGCTGGGCGCCGTGCCGCCCAGCGTGCTGCGCGCCTGCAGCGAACCGCGCAGGCTCATCACGTCGAACACGTCTTTCTCGATCGCCGGGTGGAAGCCCTGCAGCACCGTCAGCGGCAGCTCCGACAGGTCGCAGTTGTGCGATGTGGCCGCCTTGACGGCATGGGCCACCGTCTCGTGCGCATCGCGGAAGGGCAGGCCCTTCTTGACCAGGTAGTCCGCCAGGTCGGTCGCCGTGGCGTAGCCGCGTGCTGCGGCCTGTTCCATCGCCTGTGGCATGACCGTGATGCCGCCCACCATCTCGGCGAAGATGCGCAGCGTGTCCTTCAAGGTGTCCACCGTGTCGAACAGCGGCTCCTTGTCTTCCTGGTTGTCCTTGTTGTAGGCCAGCGGCTGGCCCTTCATGAGCGTGATGAGCCCCATCAGGTGGCCGACCACGCGCCCCGTCTTGCCGCGCGCCAGCTCCGGCACGTCCGGGTTCTTCTTCTGCGGCATGATGGAACTGCCGGTGGTGAAGCGGTCGGCGATGCGGATGAAGCCGAAGTTCTGGCTCATCCACAGGATCAGCTCTTCGCTGAAGCGGCTGATGTGCACCATGGCCAGGCTCGCGGCGGCCGTGAACTCGATCGCAAAGTCGCGGTCGCTCACCGCGTCCAGGCTGTTCTGGCACACGCCTTCCATGCCCAGCGTTTTCGCCACGCGCTCGCGGTCCAGCGGGTAGCTGGTGCCGGCCAGCGCGGCGGCGCCCAGCGGCAGGCGGTTGGTGCGGCGGCGCACGTCGGCCATGCGCTCGGCGTCGCGCGCGAACATCTCCACGTAGGCGAGCATGTGGTGGCCGAAGCTGACGGGCTGGGCCACCTGCAGGTGCGTGAAGCCCGGCAGGATCACGTCCACGTTGCGCTCGGCGATGTCGAGCAGGGCCTTCTGCAGGTCGGTCAGCAGGCCCGAGATCAGGTCGATCTCGCCGCGCAGCCACAGGCGCACATCGGTGGCGACCTGGTCGTTGCGGCTGCGGCCCGTGTGCAGGCGCTTGCCGGCGTCGCCGACCAACTGCGTGAGCCGCGCCTCGATGTTCAGGTGCACGTCCTCCAAGTCGAGCTTCCAGTCGAACTGGCCGGCCTCGATCTCGGCCGTGATCTGCGCCATGCCTTTCTGAATGGCGGCCAGGTCGTCCGCGCCGATGACCTTCTGCGCGGCCAGCATTTCGGCATGGGCCAGGCTCCCGGCGATGTCGGCCTGCCACAGGCGCTTGTCGAAGAAGACGCTGGAGGTGTAGCGCTTGACCAGGTCGCTCATGGGCTCGGAGAACAGCGCGGACCACGCCTGGGATTTCTGGTCGAGTTGGTTGTGGGACATGGGATGCCGGGGGGTCAAGAGATGGGGCGGGCGCCGGCGCGGCGATGGGCGCGGGGTGTGCACCATAATCGAACGCTCCCCGCAGCCTGCGCATGAAGGAGCCGCAAATTTTATCGACCTTCCAGGAGCCCGCCGCGCCGACCCCGCGCCGCCGTGCGCGCGGGCGCGCGAATGCGGTCCTGGTGTTCGATGCCTGCCAGCCAGGCGTGGTGTTGCGGGCCGTGCTGTTCGTGGAAACCGTGATGGCCGTGGGCGCCATGTTCGGCAGCAACAATCTGCTGCAGTGGGCCGAGCGCCTGGCCCTGCTGACGGCCGGTGCCATGCCGGCCACCTTGCTGTGGCTGCTGGTGGCCTGCAGCCTCAAGCACCGGCTTGGCCGGCTCGGCCGCCAGGCGCATTACCCGGTGGGCGTGGTGCTGGGCGCGCTGGCAGGACTGGTGGCCTGCGCGGTGCTGGCGGGCCTGGGGGTGACGGCCGACCCGCCCTGGCTGGCCAGCGCGGTGACGGGGCTGCTGCTGTCGGTGCTGCTCGTGATCGGCCTGGGGCTGCGCGCACGCGCGCGCACACCGGCGGCCACGGCGGCGCGGCTGGCGGAACTGCAGGCGCGCATCCGCCCGCACTTCCTGTTCAACACGCTCAACAGCGCCATCGCCCTGGTGCGCGAGGAGCCGGCCAAGGCCGAGGCCTTGCTCGAAGACCTCTCAGACCTGTTCCACCACGTGCTCAAGGACCCTGGCGAATCGGTCACGCTGGGCGAGGAGATCGCGCTGGCCGAGCGCTACCTGGCCATCGAGCAGGTGCGCTTCGGCAGCCGGCTGCGGGTGCAGTGGTCTCTGGATCCCGCGGCCGACCAGGTGCGCCTGCCGCCGCTGCTGCTGCAGCCGCTGGTGGAGAACGCCGTCAAGCACGGCGTGGAACCCAGCGACCGGGGCGCGGACATCCGCATCGCCAGCGAGCGCCGCGGCGACACCGTGCGCATCACGGTCGTCAACACGGTGCCGGCCGGGCAGGGCGCCAGCGGCCATGGCGTGGCGCTGGACAATGTGCGCACGCGGCTCGGGTTATTGCACGATGTGCGCGGCAGCTTCCGCGCCGGGCTGCGCTACGGGGTGTTCCGCGTGCGCATCGAGGTGCCTGCATGAACAACAAAGTGGAACGGAGCAAGCGATGGCCTTGCGTGTGTTGATCGTCGACGACGAACCCCTGGCGCGCACGCGGCTGCGCACGCTGCTGGGCGACTGCCATGCCCCGGCGGCGCTGGTGTGCGGCGAGGCCGGCAATGCCAGCGAGGCCATGGTGCTGCTGCAGCGCGAGCGCTTCGACCTCGCGCTGCTGGACATCCACATGCCGGGCAGCGACGGTCTGGTCCTGGCCAATACGCTGCGCGCGCTGCCCGCGCCACCGGCCGTGGTGTTCGTCACGGCCTATGCCCAGCACGCGCTGCAGGCCTTCGATGTGGAGGCCATCGACTACCTCACCAAGCCGGTGCGGCTGCAGCGGCTGCAGCATGCGCTGCAGAAGGTCGAGCGCCTGCGTGGCCTGGCCGGCCAACCGGCGGAGGCGGACGCCGAAGCCTTCATCCTGATCCAGGACCGCGGCCGCACCGAACGCGTGCCGCTGGCACAGATCCTGTACCTCAAGGCCGAGCTCAAGTACGTGACGGTGCGCACGCTGGCGCGCAGCTACATCCTGGACGGTGCGTTGAACGAGCTGGAGGCCCGCCACCGCCAGCATTTCGTGCGCGTGCACCGCAATGCCCTGGTGGCGCGCAAGGCGCTGCGGGCGCTCGAAAAGCACCACGACCCGGAGGAGGGCGAGGGCTGGGCGGTGCGACTGCACGGCCTGGACGAGCCGCTGGCCGTCTCGCGCCGGCAGCTGGCAGCCGTGCGAGAGGTGCTGGCCGGCTGATCCGGCGCGATGGAAGGTGCCGTTTCGACCGGCTCGTGCCCCTAAACTCCGTGTGGATTAGCGCGTACGGCGCGCAAATTGGGTGCGGACGAGGGAATACGACATGAAGTGGAACGACATCGGAGTGGGGCGCCGGCTGTGGCTGGTGGTGCTGGGGCTGCTGGTCGCCATGCTGGCAATCGCGGCCTGGGCCCAGATCAATTCAGCCAACGTGATGGACAACGCGCTGCGCTCGGTGCTGGCCTACGAGAGCCGCATCTCCGACGCGATCCGCTGGCGCGGAATGACCGAAACCGCCACGACCATGGTCGAAGCCAATGCCTTGACCGCCGATCCGGCGATCGCGAAGCTCTACGACGGCCGGGTGAAAGGCTTGATCGCGCAGATCTCAGGGGTGCAGGAGCGCATCACCAAGGCGTCCACCACCGAGGAGAGCAAGGCCGCGCTGCAAGCCATTGCCGACCAGCGCACCCGGGTGCTGGCCTTGACCGCACGCGTGGCCGAGGTGCGCAACAGCGGTGCCGATATGCAGGGCTTTGTCGAACGCGATTTCCGTCCGGCCATCGATGTGTACCTCAAGGCGCTGGACAACTTCGTGACCGTGCAGGAAGGCTTGCGCGATCAGGCGCGCGCCGCGGCCGAGGACGCGCGCCGCACAGGTTCGTTCACCGGCCTGGCTGTGATTGGTCTGGTGTTCCTGGCCGGCATCGGCTTGACAGTCGCACTGGTGCGCTCCGTGGTGCGACCGCTGGCGCGTGCGCTGAAGGCTGCGGACGCCATTGCCAGCGGCGATCTGACGCAGCGCCTGGATGATCCCCGGCGCGACGAGTTCGGCCAACTGCTGCGTGCCCTGTCGGCCATGACCGAGCGGCTGCGCGGCCTCGTCACCGAGGTGCGCAACGGCGTGGAGTCGGTGTCCACCGCGTCGACCGAGATCGCCAGTGGCAACCATGACCTGTCGGCGCGCACCGAGCAGGCTGCCTCCAACCTGCAGCAGACGGCGGCCAGCATGGAAGAGCTGACCAGCACGGTCACGCAGTCGGCCGACACCGCACGCCAGGCCAACCAGCTGGCCAGCACGGCGGCCCAGGCCGCGACCCAGGGCGGCGAGGTGGTGGGCCAGGTGGTGCGCAGCATGCAGGACATCAGCGAGGCCTCGCGCAAGATCGCCGACATCATCGGCACCATCGACGCCATCGCATTTCAGACCAACATCCTGGCGCTCAACGCGGCTGTGGAAGCCGCCCGCGCCGGCGAGCAGGGGCGCGGCTTCGCGGTCGTCGCCTCCGAGGTGCGCGCGCTGGCCGGGCGCTCGGCCGAGGCGGCCAAGGAGATCAAGGCGCTCATCAACGCCTCGGTGCAAACCGTGGAGACCGGCTCGGCCCAGGTCGAGCATGCCGGCGCATCGATGCAGGAGATCGTGGCCAGCGTGCGCCGCGTGAGCGATCTGATCGGCGAGATCAGTGCCTCGTCCACCGAGCAGCGCGACGGCATCGCCCAGGTGAACCAGGCTGTCACGCAGCTGGACCAGATGACGCAGCAGAACGCCGCGCTCGTCGAAGAGTCGGCCGCCGCAGCGTCGGGTCTGAAGGAGCAGGCGCAGCGGTTGTCCCAGGTGGTGGCCGTGTTCAATGTGGGGGGTGGGGCCGTGCAGACGCTGGCACCGCGCGCGGCGGCCCCGGCGCCTTCGTCTGCGAAGCGGCCGGCGCCGGCGGTGGCGGCGCCCGCTGCCAAGCGCCTCGCGCCTGCAGTCGCCGCCGGCCCCGCGCCGGCAGCGGCCAAGGTGGCGCCCAAACCGGCGGCCAGGCCGGCCGTGCCCAAGAGCCTGGCTGCCCCGGCGCGTCCGACGGCACCCGCCAAGCCCAAGGCCGCTGCGGCCGAAGAAGGCGAGTGGGAAAGCTTCTGACCCTGCCTCAGCCGGCCATGCCTTCGACGAGGAAGCGCACGCGCCGCTGACCCTGCCACTCGTCGGCATCGAGCCGGAAGGCCAGCACCGCCCGGTTCGGCAGCGGTTCCACGCGGCCGAACCAGATGCCATCCACGGGCTGGCCCTGGTGGCGCAGCTTGAGTGCCAGGTGACGCTCGCCCACCAGGCGCTGCGAGACGATCTCCACCTCCTCGCTGAAGGTCGGCGCAGCGAAGCCCTGGCCCCAGACCTCGCGGTGCAGGGTGTCGACCATGTCGGCACGCCGGTACTCGGGCGCCAGCGGGCCGTCGGTGTCCAGCCGGCGCGTCAGCGCCGCTTCGTCCAGCCACTCGCGCGCGATGGCGCGCAGCCCGGCCTCGAACTCGGGCCAGCGCTCGGCCGCCACCGTGCAGCCGGCGGCCATGGCATGGCCGCCGAAGCGCAACAGCACGCCGGGGTGGCGCTTGGCCAGCAGGTCCAGCGCG
This sequence comes from Variovorax boronicumulans, assembly GCF_007677875.1. Taxonomy (GTDB): domain Bacteria; phylum Pseudomonadota; class Gammaproteobacteria; order Burkholderiales; family Burkholderiaceae_C; genus Pseudorhodoferax; species Pseudorhodoferax boronicumulans_A. Next base: position 177,117 of record NZ_VEDO01000002.1, read on the forward strand.
TCGCGCAGATGGAAGCCCGCGATCGACCGGCCCGACCCTTTGATCTCGCCTTCGTGGCCCGGCGCGCGCGAGTCCGCGAACACGAAGCATGGCCGGTGCAACCGGTCCTTGAGCCGCGAGGCGACGATGCCGACCACGCCCTCGTGGAAGGCCGGGTCGTAGACGCAGATGGCCGGCGGCGGCTCCTCGCCGTCGCCGAACAGGGATTCGGCGACCAGTTCTGCTTGCTCGCGCATGTCGGTCTCGATGCTGCGCCGCTCGCGGTTGATCGCGTCCAGCGTGCGGGCCAGCTCCGTAGCGCGGCCGGCGTCGTCGGTCAGCAGGCATTCGATGCCCAGCGTCATGTCGGCCAGGCGGCCGGCGGCATTGATGCGCGGGCCCAGTGCGAAGCCGAAGTCGAAGCCCGTGGCCTGGGCACTCTTGCGGCCCGCGGCGTCGAACAGCGCGGCCAGGCCGGCCGGCATCTGGCCGGCGCGGATGCGGCGCAGGCCCTGGGCCACGAGGCGGCGGTTGTTGGCGTCGAGCCGGACCACGTCGGCCACGGTGCCCAGCGCCACCAGGGGCAGCAGCGCGTCCAGCTTGGGCTGGGGCCGCTCGGCATAGGCACCGCGCGCGCGCAGCTCGGCGCGCAGGGCCAGCAGCACGTAGAACATCACGCCAACCCCGGCCATGCACTTGCTCGTGAAGTTGCAGTCCGGCTGGTTCGGGTTGACGATCACGTCGGCCGCAGGCAGCGCGGGCGCAGGCAGGTGGTGGTCGGTCACGAGCACGGCCAGGCCCAGCGCGCGGGCATGCGCCACGCCCTCGATGCTGGCGATGCCGTTGTCCACGGTCACGAGCAGGTCGGCGCCGCGGGCGTGCACACGCTCGGCGATGGCGGCGGTCAGGCCGTAGCCGTCGACCACGCGGTCGGGCACGAGGTAGTCCACATGGCGCGCGCCCAGCAGCCGCAGGCCGCGCACGGCGACGGCGCAGGCGGTGGCGCCGTCGCAGTCGTAGTCGGCCACGATGCAGATGCGCGCATCGCGCGCGATCGCGTCGGCCAGCAGCCGCGCCGCGGCATCGGCGCCGCGCAAACCCAGCGGTCCGGTGGGTGGCAGAAGCCGGGCCAGGCCGTCGTCGAGTTCGTCCGCGGCCTGCACGCCACGCGCCGCGTAGAGCCGGGCCAGCAGCGGATGCACGCCGGCCTGCTCGAGCGCCCAGGCCGCGCGTGGCGGCACGTCACGGGTGCGGATCTTCACAGGCCCTCCAGCACCTGGGCCGGCTGCGGCCTGCGCCAGCGGCCGAGCCAGCGCGCCAGCGCCCCCCGCGGCCGGCCATCGAAGCGGCGGCTGCCCTGCGGACCGCAAAGCGTCAGCGCCACGGGCTCGCCGGCGCGCAGGCGCTGCAGCAGCGCCGCGCAGTGCGTCCCGTCGATCTGCTGCCAGGTGGCGGACCAGGCGGCCCAATCGCCCTGGCGCGCGCTGGTGCGCAGGGCGTCCACGACCTGCACGGCCTGCGGCCGGGGCGGCGTGGCCGGCCAGCTGCCGCAGCCGCTGATCCACAGCGCGTTGACGGTCACCAGGCGCCGGGCCTCGCGCGCGTCGTTGACGGGGTGGGTGTAGAGCAGCATCTGCATTTCGTTCTGCAGGCGCCGCAGCATTGGACTGCCGGGCAGCCAGGCGTTGAGGTTCTCCTCGGCCAGCACGCGCTCGGGCGAGGCCGTGGCCAGGCCGGCGAAGGGCGCGCCGTGGGCGAGCCAGCGGCCGTCCTGCCAGCGCTCGACGACGATGCCGTCCTCGGCCAGGTAGGGCGCCATGCTGGCCATCAAGGCCTCGGCCTCGTCGTCCGGCAAGGCCAGCGCGGCCGGGTCGGTCAGGCGCACCTGGTTCATGCCGACCTCGAGATGGCAGGGCGTGAGGAAGGCCCAGTCCTGCGCGGGCGACAGCCCGGCAGCAAGGGCAGCTGCAGCGGCCCAGGGCAGGCGGCCGTCGTCGCCGGCCAGTCCCAGGGCCTGGGCCAGTGCGCGCTCGGACGGCGTGTCCAGCGCAGCGTCGGGCAGGCGCTCCAGGGGCGAGGGGATGAGTTCGGCCAGCAGGGCGGACAGGGAGGGCAAGGGCAGCGCGGCCAGCGCGCTGCGGCAGGCGGGCGCGTCACTGGCGGCGTCGAGGATCAGCAGGTGGGCCGGCGGGGAATTGGGAGACATTGCGGGGATTGTCCGGGATGCCACAATCCCCGATTTTTGCGGGCTTGGCCTGCGCGCGATGCACCTTCCCTACGAACTGGCCGTCGGCTGGCGCTACACCCGCGCCGGGCGCGCGACGCGCCGCAACGGTTTCATCTCCTTCATCTCCGGCGTCTCCATGCTCGGCATCGCGCTCGGTGTGGCGGCGCTCATCATCGTGCTGTCGGTCATGAATGGCTTCCAGAAGGAAGTGCGCGACCGCATGCTCGGCGTGGTCTCGCACATCGAGATCTACGCGCCGCAGGGCCAGGCCATCCCCGATCCGAACAAGACCATGGAGGAGGCCAAGCGCAATCCGGCGGTCATCGGCGCGGCCCCCTTCATCGCCAGCCAGGCGCTGATCGCGCGCGGCGAGGACATGAAAGGCGCGCTGGTCCGCGGCATCGATCCGGCCACCGAGAGCCAGGTCACCGACGTGGCGGGCGGCGCAGGGGCCGAGGCCATCGCGCGCCTGGTGCCGGGCCAGTTCGGCATCGTGCTGGGCACGGACCTGGCGCGCAGCCTGGGCGTGCGCGAAGGGGATCCCGTCACGCTGGTCGCGCCCTCGGGCCAGGTCACGCCGGCCGGTGTGGTGCCGCGGCTCAAGCAGATGACGGTGGTGGGCCTGTTCAGTTCCGGCCATTACGAGTACGACTCGGCGCTGGCCATGGTGCACATCGAGGACGCGCAGCGGCTGTTCCGTCTGGAGGGCCCCAGCGGCGTGCGCCTCAAGCTGCGCGACCTGCACCAGGCGCGCGAGGTGGCCTTCGAGCTGGCCCGCAGCCTGTCGGGCGACCTGCTGATCCGCGACTGGACGCGCCAGAACCAGACCTGGTTCGCCGCCGTGCAGTTGGAAAAACGCATGATGTTCATCATCCTGACGCTGATCGTGGCCGTGGCCGCGTTCAATCTGGTCAGCACGCTGGTCATGACCGTGACCGACAAGCGGGCCGACATCGCCATCCTGCGCACGCTGGGCGCCAGTCCGCGCAGCATCATGACCATCTTCATGGTGCAGGGGGCCATGGTCGGCGTGATCGGCACCCTGGCCGGCCTGGCACTGGGGCTGGGTGTGGCCTACAACATCGACGTGATCGTGCCCGCACTGGAGAAGCTGTTCCATGCGAGCTTCCTGCCGCGCGAGGTGTATTTGATCAACCGCATGCCCAGCGACCCGCAGCAGGGCGACATCGTGCCGATCGCCGTCATCTCCCTGATCCTGGCGTTTCTGGCCACCATCTACCCGAGCTGGCGGGCAAGCCGCGTGAACCCCGCCGAGGCGCTGCGCTATGAGTGATGCGATCAAATCCACTGGCGCCGGCCAGCCCGTGCTGCGGGCCGATGGCCTGTCCAAGCGCTTCCACGAGGGCCGCATCGACCTGACCGTGCTGCAGGGCGTGGACCTCACGGTGCATGCCGGTGACACCGTGGCCATCGTCGGCGCTTCGGGTTCGGGCAAGAGCACGCTGCTGCACCTGCTGGGCGGGCTGGACGCGCCGACTGCCGGGCGCGTGCAGCTCGCCGGCCAGGACCTGGCGGGCCTGAGTCCGGCCGCCCAGGGCGAACTGCGCAACCGTGAGCTGGGGTTCGTCTACCAGTTCCACCACCTGCTGCCAGAGTTCAGCGCCCAGGACAACGTGGCGATGCCGCTGTGGATCCGGCGCCAGCCGCGCGAGACCGCGGCCCAGGCTGCGGCCGCCATCCTGGCCGAGGTCGGACTGGCCGAGCGCATGGCGCACCGGCCGGCCGAGCTGTCGGGCGGCGAGCGCCAGCGCGTGGCGATCGCGCGGGCCCTGGTCGGCGCGCCGCGCTGCGTGCTGGCCGACGAGCCCACCGGCAACCTGGACCGCGCAACCGCCGAGGCCGTGTTCGGCATGATGCTGCGGCTGGCGCGCGAGCACGGCACGGCCTTCATCGTCGTCACGCACGACGAGTCGCTGGCCGCGCGCTGCGGCCGGCTGCTGCGGCTCAACCGCGGCGTGCTGGGTACTTAGTCGCTGCCGCGGCGCTGACGCACGGCGCTCTGCGCGCCCGAGCCGCTGCCGAACAAGGCCTCGCGGGCGGCCGCGCTGAGCACCGGCGCACGCAACTCGCGGCCCAGGGCGAGACCGCGCTGCACGCCAGGGCGCGCCAGCACCGTCTCGTACCAGCGGCCGATGTGGGCGAAGGCAGACAGGTCGATGCGCTGCGCGTTGTGCATGCGGATCCAGGGCAGGATGGCGATGTCGGCGATGGAAAACTCCGGCCCGGCGACATGGCTGCCGGTCTGGCCGAGTTGCTGGTCCAGTACGCCGTACAGCCGGCGCAACTCGTTGCCATAGCGCGTGATCGCGTAAGGCACCTTCTCGCTGGCGTACTGCAGGAAGTGGCTGTTCTGCCCGGTCATGGGGCCGAGGCCGCCGACCTGCCACATCAACCATTGCAGCACCTGCAACCGTGCCAGGCCGTCGGTGGGCAAAAAGCGCCCGGTCTTGCCAGCCAGGTAGACCAGGATGGCGCCGGCCTCGCTGATCTGCATCGGTGCGCCACCGCCCAGCGGCTCCGGGTCGATGATGGCGGGCATCTTGTGGTGCGGATTGATCAACGCCACGAATTCGGGGGTGAACTGTTCGCCGCGCCCGATGTTGACCGGCACCATGCGGTAGGGCAGGCCACACTCTTCCAACATGATGGAGCAGGTCCATCCGTTGGGCGTGGGCCAGTAGTGCAATTCGATCATCGGAACCCTCATCGGTGTGTACGACAGGACACCCCGGCACGGGCCCCGCTTGAGGGATACAAGTATTCCATGTTTGGTTCCGTGGCCGTAGGACGGCAGGCCGATGCACCTGGAGCGCGACCGCGCATAGCCCCTGCTGCACAATGCCGGCCCATGTTCTCCGCTCTTCTCACCGCCGCGGGGTCCACCCCGCTGGTTCTCGATTCGCCGCACAGCGGCACGGTCTATCCGGCCGATTTCGACCACGCCTGCGACCCGCTGGTGCTGCGCCGTGCCGAAGATACCCATGTCGAGAAACTCTACGACTTCGCGCCGGCCCTGGGCGTGGCCTGGGTCGAGGCGCTGTTCCCGCGCAGCTACCTGGATGCCAACCGCGACCTGACCGAGATCGACCAGGCACTGCTGGATGCGCCCTGGCCCGGGCCCGTGGCGACCGACGCGCGCGTGCTGTCCAAGGTGCGCCTGGGCAAGGGGCTGATCTGGCGCACCACCGACGAGGGCACGCCGCTGTACGCGCGCAAGCTCACGGTGGCCGAAGTGCAGGCGCGCATCGCGCGCTGCTGGCAGCCTTACCACGCAGCGGTCAAGGCCGCCATCGACGCCGCGCATGCACGCCACGGCTACAGCCTGCACCTGAACTGCCATTCCATGCCGGCCGTGGCCTCGCGCTTCGCCACCGATTTCCCGGGCCTGGCCCATGCCGACTTCGTGGTCGGCGACCGCGACGGCAGCACGGCCGCCGCCGCGCTGTCTGCCCGCATCGTCGAGCACCTGCGCGGCCTGGGCTACGACGTGGCCTACAACCATCCCTACAAGGGCGTCGAACTCGTGCGCCGCTATGGCGACCCGGCGCGGCAGCGCCACAGCGTACAACTCGAAATCAACCGCAAGCTCTACATGGACGAGAACACGCTGGCCCTGCACGCGGGCGCCGAAGGCCTGAAGGCCCACCTGCGCTCGCTGGTCGAGCTGCTGCTGGCCACCGACCCGCGGAGCCTGTGATGGACCGCGTCGATTGCGTCGTCATCGGCGCCGGTGTCGTGGGACTGGCCGTGGCCCGTGCGCTGGCGCTGTCGCCGGCCTTCGCGGGCCGTGAGCTCATGGTGCTGGAGGCGGCGGATGCCATCGGCACCGGCACGAGTTCGCGCAACAGCGAGGTCATCCACGCCGGCATCTACTACGCCGCCGGCTCACTCAAGGCGCAGCTGTGCGTGCGCGGCAAGGCCTTGCTGTACGCCTACTGCGCCGAACGCGGCATCGCCCACCGCCGCTGCGGCAAGCTCATCGTGGCCACCGACGAAGCCCAGGTCGCGCAGCTGCAGGGCATCGTGGCCAAGGCCGCTGCCAACGGCGTGGACGACCTGGTGCTGCTCTCGGCCGACGAAGCCCGCGCCATGGAGCCGCAACTGCGCTGCACGGCGGCCATCCATTCGCCGTCCACCGGCATCGTCGACAGCCATGGGCTGATGCTGGCGCTGCAGGGCGATTTCGAGAACGCGGGCGGCATCGTGGCGCTGAACTCAGCGCTGGCGCAGGCGCGGTGCACACCCGATGGCATCGTGCTGACCATGCTGGATGGCACCGAGCTGTTGGCCGGCACGGTGGTCAACGCGGCCGGACTGTCGGCCCAGGCGCTGGCGCTGCGCTTCGAGGGGCTGGACCCGGCGCATGTGCCGCCCAGCCACTTCGCCAAGGGCAACTACTTTACGCTGGCCGGGCGCGCGCCGTTCACGCGGCTCATCTATCCGGCGCCCGAGGCCGCTGGCCTGGGCGTGCATCTCACGCTGGACCTGGGTGGCCAGGCCAAGTTCGGCCCCGACGTGCAATGGGTGGAGGATCCCGAAGACCTGGTCGTCGATCCACGCCGTGGCGACGGCTTCTATGCCGAGGTGCGCAAGTACTGGCCGGGCCTGCCGGATGGCGCGCTGCAGCCGGGTTACGCCGGCATGCGGCCCAAGATCCAGGCACCGCACGAGCCGGCACGCGACTTCGTGCTGCAAGGCCCCGCCGTGCATGGCGTGCCGGGGCTGGTCAATCTGTTCGGCATCGAATCGCCGGGGCTCACGAGTTCGCTGGCCATCGGCGAGCAGGTGGTGCGGCTGCTGCAGCCGGCCTGATGTGGCCGCTACAGCCCCATCGGCTGGGTGGCGGGGAAGTCCGAGGCTGCGCGCTGGCGCGCCATGGCTGCCAATCCTGCGCGCCGTGCACGCAGGCGCTGCAATTCCAGCGTCACCTCGGGACCGAAACCGCGGCGGTTGCCGCGGCGGTCGGTCTGCAGCTCGTCCAGGTAGTCGATGCAGCGCTGGGGCAGGCGCCACAGTGCGGCGATCTGGTTCACCACCCGCGGATGGCGGCGTGCGCATTGCTGCGGCCGCAGCGGCTCGGGCAGACTTTTCATCCACTGCACGGTGAGGCGCTGCAGCGCGTCGTCCAGCGCATCGCGGCCGCTGCGCTGGTAGCGCGGCACGGCGAGCGCCCTGGGCGGCGACGCAGTGGAGCGGGCAAGGTGCTGCATGGGTCGCTCGCTGTGGTGGCGTGGCCGCCAGTCTAGGCCGGTGGGCTGCCTGGCGCTGCAACGTCAAGACGGACGGCGGCCGGGCGGCGACGGCCGTGGCGCTCAACCTCTCAGGCGCGGCGGATGCGCAGCAGGCTGAACAGGCCGGCCCCGGCCGCCAGCGTGGCGGCCAGGCCCAGCGCCAGCGTGGCGCCGCCGGCATGCCCGGCCCGGGGCGGCGCGATGCTGAACAGCACGGCCAGCAGCACCGCGCCGATGCTCTGGCCGGTCAGGCGCGCCGTGCCCAGCATGCCGCTGGCGCCACCAGCGCGGTGCGGCGGCGCCGAGGTCACGATCAGGTAGTTGTTGGGGGACTGGAACAGCGCGAAGCCGATGCCGCACAGCGCCATGCGCCAGGCGATGTCGGTGTTGTGCGGCTGTGCGGGCAGCAGGGCCAGCAGCGCCAGGCCGCTGGCCATGGTCCACATGCCGGCGCAGCCGAGCAAGCCAGGCTGCACGCGGCCGATCAGCCGGCCCGCGATCGGCGCCATGACGATGCTGCCGAGCGGCCACGCAGTGATGAGCAGCCCCGTGTCCACGTGCGAGCGGCCGTAGCCGTCCAGCAGCAGAAAGGGCAACGCGATGTTGGACAGCATCTGTGCGGCGAAGGCCGTGACCGAGCTGCACATGGACAGCGCGAACACGCGGATGCGCAGCAGGTCCACCGGAAACAGCGGCACGGCCTGGCCGAGCTGGCGACGCACGTAGACGATGCCCACCACCACGCCCGCGACGATCAACAGCACCGACTGCAGTGCCGCGCCGCTCTGGCCGGCGCGCGTGCCAAGCTGGTCCACGCCCAGGAACAGCAGCGCGAACATGGCGGCGTTGAGCCCCACGTCGAGCAGCGACAGCCCGCCCCTGGCCAGCGGCAGCGGATTGGACGGCAGCGCACGCAGGCCGAGCAGCAGCAACGCGGCCGCGACCGGCAGGTTGATCGCGAACAGCCAGGGCCAGCTGGCCACCGAGAGCACGGCCGCAGCCACGCTGGGGCCCGCCACCGAGGCCACGGCCACGGTCATGGAATTGAGGGCGATGCCGCGGCCCAGCAGCGCGCGCGGGTAGGTCAGCCGCACCAGCGCCGAATTGACGCCCATGACGCCAGCCGCACCCACCCCCTGCAGTGCGCGGGCCGCCACCAGCATGGGCAGGTCGCGCGCGAGCACGCAGCCCAGCGAGCCCAGCAGCAGCACGGCCACGCCGGCCAGGTAGACGCGCCGGTAGCCCAGCAGATCGCCGAGCTTGGCGCAGGGCAGCAGGAGCACCAGCACGCCAAGCTGGTAGGCATTGACGATCCATATCGCGTCCGAGGCCGGCCGGTGCAGGTCGCGCGCGATGCCGGGCAGCGCCAGGTTGACGATGGTCGCGTCCAGCACCGAGATGCCGATGCCGAGCAGGATCACCGCCATCGACCAATGGCGGGCCGGCGTGGGCAGCCCGTCCGTGGGCTCCGCTGCGGGGGCCGGCATCAGACCTTGCGGTCGCGTATCGCCTGGGCGGCCTCGCGCACGAGCGCCGGGCCCTGGTAGATGAGGCCGGTGTAGATCTGCACGAGGTCGGCACCAGCTTCGATCTTGGTGAGCGCGTCGCGCGCGCTCAGCACGCCGCCCACCCCGATGATGGGGAACTCCGGGCCCAGGGCCTGGCGCAGCTGCGCGATCACGCGGTTGCTGGCGGCCAGCAGGGGGGCGCCGGACAAGCCGCCGGTCTCCTCGGCATGCGGCAGGCCCTGCACGCGGTCGCGCGCCAAGGTGGTGTTGGTGGCGATCAGGCCCCAGCCGAGCTGGTCGGCCGCGTGGTCGGCGTCCGCATAGCGCTTGAGCGTGGCGGCGATCACGGCCACCTGGCCCTCGTCCAGATCGGGCGCGATCTTCACGAACAGCGGCACGCGGCGCAGTTGCGTGCGGCCGTCGGCGCTGGTGCTGGCGTGTTCGCGTGCCAGCACGGCGCGGCGTTCGGCCAGCGCGCCGAGCAGGGCGTCCAGCGCGGCGTCGGCCTGCAACGTGCGCAGGTTTTGCGTGTTCGGGCTCGAAATGTTGATCGTGACATAGTCGGCGTGCGGGTAGACACCAGACAGGCCGGCAAGGTAGTCGTCGGTCGCGCGTTCGGTCGGCGTGGCGGCGTTCTTGCCGATGTTCAGGCCCAGCAGCATGGGGCTGCCGGCCTGCTGGCGGAACCTGGCGCGCTGCACGTTGGCGATGAAGGCCGCGAGGCCATCGTTGTTGAAGCCCAGCCGGTTGATCAGTGCCTGCGCCTGCGGCAGCCGGAACATGCGCGGCTTGGGGTTGCCGGGCTGGCCCAGCGGCGTGACCGTGCCGACCTCGACGAAGCCGAAGCCCAGCGCGCCGAGCGCATCGATGCAGCGGGCATTCTTGTCCAGGCCGGCGGCCAGGCCCACGCGGTTGGGAAAGTGCAGGCCGGCGACGGTGACGGGGTCATCGACACGGCGGTCGCACCAGGCCCAGGCCAGCGGCGTGCCATGGCTGCGGGCCAGAGCGGACATGGTGGCATCGTGGGCGGCTTCGGCGTCCAGGCCGAAGAGCAGGGGCCGGGCCAGGGCATAAGTGAGCCGGGTCGGCAGCAGGGGCATCGGATAATTCTCGGCCAGTTCTCAACAAACGCCGGATTCTCCCAGATGACTTCCAACGCTCCGCTGTCGCAAGACCAACTCAAGGCCCTGGTGGGCCGTGCCGCCCTGGCCTACGTGGTGCCGGGCGAGATCCTGGGCGTGGGCACGGGCTCGACCGTCAACTGCTTCATCGACGCGCTGGCCGAGATCCGTGACCGGATCCCGGGCGCGGTGTCCAGTTCAGAAGCGAGCACGGCGCGCCTGAAGGCGCTGGGCATCCCGGTGTTCGACGCCAACGCGGTGGGCGAGCTCGCCGTCTACGTGGACGGCGCCGACGAGATCGATGGCGCCGGCCACATGGTCAAGGGCGGCGGCGCCGCACTCACGCGCGAGAAGATCGTCGCTGCCCAGTCGCGCCAATTCGTCTGCATCGCCGATGCGTCCAAGAAGGTGCCGGTGCTGGGCCGTTTCCCGATCCCGGTGGAGGTGGTGCCGATGGCGGCGCAGCAGCTCGTGCGCCGTTTCGCGGCCATGGGCGGTCAGGCGACGCTGCGCCAGACCAAGGGCGGCAGCGGTCCGCTCGTGACCGACAACGGCCAGCACATCCTGGATGTGGCCGGCCTGGCGATTGCCGATCCGCTGGGCTTTGAGACGCAGGTGAGCCAGTGGCCCGGCGTGGTCACGGTGGGCGTGTTCGCGCACCAGCGCGCCCAGGTCTGTCTGCTCGGCACGCCCGAGGGCGTGCAGACGCTGACGTTCTAGAAGACGATGCCGGCCGGATTGGACGGGGCCGGCACTGGCGCGGGGGCCGCAGGCGCGGCCGCACGGGCTGCGGGGGCTGGCGCGGGCTCGGCTGTGCGCACGGCCACCAGCGGTTGCGCGGGCGGCGCCCTGTATCCAGGCGGCAGCTGCGAGGTGCGCGGGTAGCCCGCGCTGTCCAGGTACTGCGTCCACTCCACAGGGGCGAAGCCCTTGAGCCGCTGGCCGCCGATGGCGACCACGGGCAGGCTGTTGTCGCCCGCCAGGCGGCGCAGCGCCTCGATGTCCTCGTTGCTCTGCACCGTGCGCTCGCTGAACGGCACGCCGCGCGCCACCAGCAGCTGGCGCGCGCTGTCGCAGGGCGCGCAGTCGCTGCCGGTGTACAGCGTCACCGGAAAGCGGTCCACGGTCTGGCGCAGTTCGTAGGGCAGCACGCTCGGGGCGGGCGGAATGCCGCCGCGGCTGGCGGTCGTCGCGGCGCGGGCGTCGCTGGTGATGGGCCGGTCGGAGAAGGTGACGCGGCCGTCTGGTCCCACGCTGCGGTACACGGCCTGGGCCGGACACAGGCCCGCGGCCAGCAGCAGCGCGGCGGCCACCGCGTGCTTGCCGGCGGGCGCAGCGCCCCGCATCAGGCCATGCCCTGGTGGCGCAGCAGCGCGTCCAGCGTGGGTTCGCGGCCGCGGAAGGCCTTGAACGATTCCATAGCGGGCCGGCTGCCGCCGGCTTCGAGGATGGCCTCGCGGTAGCGCCGGCCGGTCTCGATGCTGGGCAGGCCGTCGGCGCCCGCGGTTTCCTCGAAGGCCGCGTAGGCGTCGGCGCTGAGCACCTCGGCCCACTTGTAGCTGTAGTAGCCGGCCGCGTAGCCGCCCGCGAAGATGTGGCTGAAGGTGTTCGGCGTGCGGCTGAACTTGGGCGAGGGCAGCACGGCGACTTCGTCGCGCACGCTGGCCAGCAGGGCCATGAAATCCCCATCGGGCGCGTGCTCGGTGTGCAGCAGCATGTCGAACAGCGCGAACTCGATCTGGCGCAGCGTCTGCATGCCGCTCTGGTAGTTCTTGGCGGCCAGCATCTTGTCGTACAGCGCGCGCGGCAGCGGCTCGCCGGTGTCCACATGGGCCGTCATGTGGCGCAGCACATCCCATTCCCAGCAGAAGTTCTCCATGAACTGGCTGGGCAGCTCCACGGCGTCCCATTCCACGCCGCTGATGCCGGACACGTCGCGCTCGTCGACCTGGGTCAGCATGTGGTGCAGGCCGTGGCCGAACTCGTGGAACAGCGTGGTCACGTCGTCGTGCGTGAGCAACGGCGGCTTGCCGTCCACACCGGCCGCGAAGTTGCAGACCAGTTGGGCGACCGGCGTCTGCAGGCGGCCGTCGTCGGGGCGCAGCCAGCGCGCGCGCACGTCGTCCATCCAGGCGCCGCCGCGCTTGCCGCTGCGCGCGGAGGGGTCGAGGTAGAACTGGCCGACCAGCTGCGGTGCGCCACCGGCGTGGGCCGCCGCACGCTCGATGCGGTAGAACTCCACGGTGGGGTGCCACACAGGGGCGGTGTCGCGCCGGATCGAGACCTCGAACAGCGTCTCGACGATCTTGAACAGCCCGGCCAGCACCTTGGGCGCCGTGAAGTACTGCTTGACCTCCTGCTCGCTGAACGCGTAGCGGGCTTCCTTGAGCTGCTCGCCGATGTAGCTCCAGTCCCAGGGCTGCGGGTCAGCGAGGCCGAGCTTCTCGGCCGCGAAGGCGCGCAGGTCGGCAACGTCCTTCTCGGCGTAGGGCCGCGCACGCCGGGCCAGGTCGCGCAGGAAGCCGATCACCTGGGCCGGCGAATCGGCCATCTTGGGCACGACCGAGACCTCGCCGAAGTTGGCATAGCCGAGCAGCCGTGCTTCTTCCTGGCGCAGGGCCAGGATCTCGCGGATCAGCGCGGTATTGTCGAATTTGGTCGCGTCACCCTCGGCCTGGTCGGAGGCGCGCGTGGCGTAGGCGCGGTACAGCCGCTCGCGCAGCGCGCTGCTCTTGGCGAACTGCATCACGGGCAGGTAGCAGGGCAGCTTGAGCGTGAGCTTGAAGCCGGCCTTGCCCTCGGCTTCGGCAGCAGCGCGCGCGGCCTGGCGCACGTCCTCGGGCACGCCGTCGAGTTCGTCGGCGCTGGCGTAGTAGGCGTAGGCGTCGGTCGCGTCCAGCGCGTTCTCGCTGAACTTCTGCGAGAGCTCGGCCTGGCGTTCCTGGATCGCGGCGAAGCGCTCCTTGGCCGCGCCCGTGAGCTCGGCGCCGCTCAGCACGAAGTTGCGGATGGCATTGCGCAGGGCCTGCTGCTGGGCCGGCGTCAGCGCCCCGGCGTCGATGGCCTTGTACTTGGCGTACAGGCGCTCGTCGGCGCCCAGGCGCGTCCAGAATTCGGTGACGCGCGGCAGCGCCTCGTTGTACGCGGCGCGCAGCTCGGGCGTGTCGGCCACGGCGTTCAAATGGCTCACGGCACCCCAGGCGCGGCTCAGGCGCTCGGTCGCCGTGTCCAGCACGCGCGACATGGCGCTCCAATCGGCCGGGAAGTCCGGCGCCGTGGCCTGCTCCAGCGCGCCACTGGCCTCGCCCAGCAGCTGGTCGATGGCGGGCGCCACGTGTTCGGGCCGGATCTGGTCGAACAGCGGGAGGTCGGAAAACGAGAGGAGGGGGTTGGACTGCATGTGGGGCATTTTGCGCCAGCCCCGGCAATCACAAGCCCCCGCGCGGGCTATCGCCGCCTTAGCCAGCGGCGCGTTCGGCCGCTTCCAGCGTGTTGACGAGCAGCATGGCGCGCGTCATGGGGCCCACGCCGCCCGGCACGGGCGTGATCCAGCCGGCCACTTCCTTGACACCGGCGAAGTCCACGTCGCCGCAGAGCTTGCCTTCGGCATTGCGGTTCATGCCCACGTCGATGACCACGGCGCCGGGCTTGACCATCTCGGCCGTGACCAGGTTCTGCTTGCCGACCGCGGCGACGATGACGTCGGCCTGGCGCGTGAAGGCCGCGAGGTCCGCCGTGGCGCTGTGGCAGATGGTGACCGTGGCGCTCTGCGCCAGCAGCATCATGGCCATGGGCTTGCCGACGATGTTGCTGCGGCCGATCACCACGGCATGCTTGCCACGCAGGCCGTAGCCGATGGACTCCAGCATGCGCAGGCAGCCATGCGGCGTGCACGGCCAAAAGCCCGGCTGGCCGACCATCAGCGCACCGGCGCTGGCCACGTGGAAGCCGTCCACGTCCTTGGCCGGCGAGATCGCTTCGATGACCTTGTTCGCGTCCATGTGCCTGGGCAGCGGCAGCTGCACGAGGATGCCGTGCACGGCCGGGTCGGCGTTGAGTGCATGGATGCGCGCGAGCAGGTCGGCCTCGGCCATGTCGGCCGGGTGGCGTTCCAGCGTGGCCTCAAGGCCGGTCTCGCTGCTGTCGTTGACCTTGTGCTTGACGTAGACCTGGCTGGCCGGGTCGTCGCCGACCAGCACGATGGCCAGGTGCGGCTGCACCCCGCGGGCCTTCAGCGCGGCCGTGCGGCCGGCCACGTCGGCGCGGATCTGGCGGGCCAACGCGTTGCCGTCGATGAGTTGGGCAGTCATGGGGGAGTCTCCAAAAACAACGCCCGCCAACCAGGGGTTGGACGGGCGCGGTGGGGTGGTAATCCGTTTGGTCAGGCTTTGGCGGTCTGGCCCAGTGCGATCTTGAGCAGGTCGGCCACGGTGTTGGCGTTCAGCTTTTCCATGATGTTGGCGCGGTGCGCCTCCACGGTCTTGATGCTGATGCCCAGGTCGTCGGCGATCTGCTTGTTGAGCCGGCCGGCGACGATGCGTTCGAGCACCTGCGATTCGCGCGAGGTCAGCTTGGACAGCAGCGCGCCGCGGCTGGCGGCCTGCTGGTGGTCGGTGAAGGCGTCCTTGGCGTGGTCCAGCATGCGCTCGACCAGGGTCACGAGCTCGTCTTCCTTGAAGGGCTTCTGGATGAAGTCCATCGCGCCTTTCTTCATGGTGTCCACCGCCATGGGCACGTCGCCGTGGCCGGTGATGAAGACGATGGGCAGCGGCGACTTGCGCTCGATGAGCTTGTCCTGCAGTTCCAGGCCGGTCATGCCGCCCATGCGGATGTCCACCAGCAGGCAAGCGACCTCGCGGGCGTCGTAACGCGACAGGAAGGCTTCGGCCGATTCGAAGCAGCGGACGCGGTAGTCCTTGCCCTCCAACAGCCATTGGAGCGAATCGCGCACGGCTTCGTCGTCATCGACAACATAAACCGTGCCCTTCTTGGGTATCAGACTCATGCGGGTACTCCGGGAGTTTTAGCTGCGTTGGCTGGATTTGGCAGGGCGTTGGCAGCTTTTGCCAACGGAATCCAGAAGGAAAACCGGCATCCCATGCACTCAGGGCCATTGTAGATGTTCTCCGCCTGCATCCTTCCCATGTGCGATTCGACGATTGAACGGCACAGGTTCAGCCCGATGCCCATGCCATGGGCCTTGGTCGAGAAGAAGGCTTCGAACAGGTGCTCCATGACCTCGGGCGCCAGTCCCGTGCCGGTGTCGGTGACCGCGAATTCGATGCCGGGCACGTCGGCCTCCTGGCGCGGCAGCACGCGGAGTTCGATGTTGCGGCGCTGGGGCGGCCGCTGGGCGGAATCGATGGCCTCGGCCGCGTTGCGCAAGAGGTTGACCAGCACCTGCTCGATCAGGATCGGGTCGACCATCAAAGGCGGCAGGCGCGCGGCCACGTAGTGGCTCAGCCGCACGTTGCGGCGGCGCAGTTCGATGCCTGCGAGCTCCACAGATTCCTGCACGATGTCCTGCACGTTCGACAGGCTGCGCTTGGGCTCGCTGCGTTTCACGAAGGACTGGATG
Source organism: Variovorax boronicumulans (assembly GCF_007677875.1). Lineage (GTDB taxonomy): Bacteria > Pseudomonadota > Gammaproteobacteria > Burkholderiales > Burkholderiaceae_C > Pseudorhodoferax > Pseudorhodoferax boronicumulans_A. The sequence continues at coordinate 192,782 of NZ_VEDO01000002.1, forward strand.
CGGTGGATGATCTGGCCCGCCCGCTGTGCTTGGCGTGAGGTCTTCTCGAGTGCTGCCAGCAGATCCTCGTGTGCGATGCCATTGCCCTTGAGGCGCGAGACCATGCCGTTGCAGTAGTTGGTGATGGCAGCCAGCGGCTGGTTCAGCTCATGCGCCACGCTGGAAGCCATCTCGCCCATGGTGATGAGGCGGCTGGAGGTCTGGGCCCGCTCGGCATGGTGGGCGGCCTGCTCTTCGGCCAGCCTGCGCGGCGTGATGTCCGTGGCGATCACCATCTGCACCAGGCGGCCATCGACCCAGCTCAGGTAACGCGCACGCACCTCCAGCCACTTGCCGAGTTCGGCGACATGGATCTCTGCGCTTTCGGCGTCGCTGGTCGTCAGCGAGTCGGTAGGCAGGCCGGCGTAGGCGTCCACATCGTCCAGGTGCTCGTCGTTGGGCGGTGTGGTCGGCATGCCCGCGCGTGCCACCAGGCTCTCGTGGCCATGGGTCTGCGAGCCGAACCATTGGCGGTAGAGCTTGTTGGCGAACAGCAGTTCGGGGCTGCCCAGCGGAGCGACCGACACGGCGGCGTCGAGCGCCTCCAAGACCGTGGTGAAGCGCTCGTACGAGGCCGACAGCTGCTCGCGGATGCGGTTGGGTTCGGTGATGTCGGTGATCGAGGCCATCCAGCCGGTCTGCTTGCCCACGGCGTCGATCAGCGGCGAGATGTACAGCCGGGCATCGAAGATGGAGCCGTCGCGCCGCTTGATGCGCAGCTGGAAGCCCGAGGGCGTGCTGCGGCCGTTGAGCTCGTCCTCCAGCCGCGCGATCAGGTACTCCAGGTCTTCCTCGGGCCAGTAGGGAAAGGGCGCGGTGCGGCCCACCAGCTCGCCTTCGCTCCAGCCCGTCATCTGGCAGAAGGCCGCGTTCACGTAGGTGATGCGGCCCTGCAAGTCCATGGCACGCATGCCGGTCAGCATGGAGTTCTCCATGGCGCGGCGGAAATTGGTCTCGGCCATCAGCGCCTGCTGGGCCTGTTGGCGCTTGCGCGTGTGGCTCCAGCTGCCGATCAGCATCCAGGCGGTCAGCACCGACAGCGCACCGACCAGCCAGAACAGCCCGCTGCCCACGACGCCCTGCGAGGTGCGGTAGGCCTGGGCACGCAGCACCAGGCCGTTGCCCACCGGTGACACCGGGATCTCGTAGGGCTCGGCCTGGCTGGACCAGGGCAGCAGGCGCGAGCCCGAGGTCGAAGGCGGCATGACGGTGCCAGCCAGCGCCCGCCCGTCGCTGGCCACCAAGGCCACGGCGTACTTGTTGAGCACTTCGGCAGGCACCCCGTGGCGCAGCAGCGCATCGGTGCCGTACTCGGCCAGCACCACGCCGGCGAAGCGCCCGCGGTCCGTCAGCGGGATGTGCAGCTGCAGCAGCGGCGTCGGGTCGCCGGGCGTGCCCAGGGGCTGGCCGTAGACGGGCTGGTGCAGATCGCGCGCCAGGCTGAAGTTGGTCTCGGTCTCGCCGGGGCGCAGCACGTCGTCCACCATGCGCATGAGCGGCGTGTGCAGGCTGGGCGCGGCGTAGCTGGTCTTGATGCGGCGGCGCTCGTCGATCCAGCTGACGGCCTGCAGCTCGGGGTATTGCGAGATCAGCGACTGTGCGCGGCTCACGAACTCCTCGACGTCGATCTCTTCGTTGGCCGCATCGCGCGCCACGCGCATGAGCTGTTCCTGGCGTTCCAGCAGGCGCAGGCGGATCTGCTGCTGCGCGTACTCGACATCGCGCTTGACGGCCTCCTGCTCGCGGTCGATCTCCTCCAGCCGCAAATAGAGAAAGGACGACGCGATGGCCGCCAGGAACAACACGACCGCCAGAAGTGGTGCCAGCGCCGCGAAGCGGTCCTGGCGGTGGGGTGCCTGCCGCCGCCACCAGGCGCGCCAGGGCTTGCGCACCTCGGCGGCGGCGAGCCCATGGCCAGGCGTCTGGTGGGAGGGGGGAACGGACATGGGCGGCAGTGTATGTGAGGGTTTGCAGCAGTTGCCCACGAGCGGGCTTGGTGTGTCGAATGGATCGGCCTTGTCAACCACTCAATTTTTCACATTACAGAATTGTAAATTGCTATTTGAAAATTAAAGGGCGTGTGCGACACTTCGCCGCGCCCGGCCGGGTACCGGCCAAGCGTCCGTTTGTCTATTTCGAGGAGACCGCATGTCAGCCCAACCCCAGAACCTGCCTGGCGCAGCCAACGACCCCCAGGACACCGATAGCCAGGAAACCCGTGAGTGGATGGACGCGCTGTCCGCGGTCATCGCCAGCGACGGTCCCCAGCGCGCCCATTACCTGCTGGAACAACTGCTGGAGCACGCGCGCCAGAACACGGTGGACATGCCGTTCTCGGCCAATACCGGCTACGTGAACACCATCGAGCCCAGCGAAGAGGCGCGCAGCCCGGGCAACCTCGAGATCGAGCAGCGTCTGCGCGCCTACATGCGCTGGAACGCCATGGCCATGGTGGTCAAGGCCAACCGGCACCACCCGCCCGAAGGCGGTGACCTGGGTGGCCACATCGGCTCCTTCGCCTCGTTGGCCAGCATGTTCGGCGCCGGCTTCAACCATTTCTGGCACGCTGAGAGCGAAAAGCACGGCGGGGACTGCATCTACATCCAGGGCCACGTCTCGCCGGGTGTCTATGCGCGTGCCTACCTTGAGGGCCGCCTGACCGAAGAGCAATTGCTCAATTTCCGCCAGGAAGTGGACGGCAAAGGCCTGTCGAGCTACCCGCACCCCAAGCTCATGCCCGAGTTCTGGCAGTTCCCCACGGTCTCCATGGGCCTGGGCCCGCTGATGGCGATCTACCAAGCGCGCTTCCTCAAGTACCTGCACGCGCGCGGCATCGCCGACACGGCCAACCGCAAGGTCTGGGTGTTCTGCGGCGACGGCGAGATGGACGAGGTCGAATCGCTCGGCGCGATCGGCTTGGCGGCGCGCGAGAACCTGGACAACCTGATCTTCGTCATCAACTGCAACCTGCAGCGGCTGGACGGCCCGGTGCGCGGCAACGGCAAGATCATCCAGGAGCTGGAAGGCGAATTCCGCGGCTCGGGCTGGAACGTCATCAAGCTGATCTGGGGCAAGGGCTGGGATGCGCTGCTGGCCAAGGACCATGACGGCGCGCTGCGCGAGCTCATGATGAAGACCAACGACGGCGACTACCAGGCCATGAAGGCCAACGACGGTGCCTACGTGCGCAAGCACTTCTTCGGTCGCGACCCGCGCACGGCCAAGATGGTCGAGAACATGACGGACGACGAGATCTGGAACCTGCAGCGTGGTGGCCACGACTCGCAGAAGGTCTACGCCGCCTTCCACGCCGCGCAGAACCACACGGGCCAGCCCACCGTGCTGCTGGTGAAGACCGTCAAGGGCTTCGGCATGGGCAAGATCGGCGAAGGCAAGAACACCGTCCACCAGACCAAGAAGCTCAGCGACGAGGACATCAAGTCCTTCCGCGACCGCTTCAACATTCCGATCCCCGACAGCCAGATCGCCGAGCTGCCGTTCTACAAGCCGGCCGACGACACGCCGGAGATGAAGTACCTGCACGAGCGCCGCAAGGCGCTGGGCGGCTACCTGCCGCACCGCCGCACCAAGGCCGACGAGAGCTTCACCGTGCCCCCGCTGGAGACCTTCAAGTCTGTCATCGAGCCCACGGCCGAAGGCCGTGAGATCTCGACCACGCAAGCCTATGTGCGCTTCCTGACCCAGCTGCTGCGCGACCAGGCCCTGGGCCCGCGCGTGGTGCCCATCCTCGTGGACGAGGCGCGTACCTTCGGCATGGAAGGCCTGTTCCGCCAGGTCGGCATCTACAACCCGCACGGTCAGCAGTACACCCCGGTCGACAAGGACCAGGTCATGTACTACAAGGAAGACAAGGCCGGCCAGATCCTGCAGGAAGGCATCAACGAAGCCGGTGGCATGGCCAGCTGGATCGCTGCCGCCACGAGCTACAGCACCAGCAACCGCATCATGGTGCCGTTCTATGTGTACTACTCGATGTTCGGCTTCCAGCGCATCGGTGACCTGGCCTGGGCGGCCGGCGACATGCAGGCGCGCGGCTTCCTGCTGGGCGGCACCTCGGGCCGCACGACGCTGAACGGCGAAGGCCTGCAGCACGAGGACGGCCACAGCCACATCCTGGCCGGCACCATTCCGAACTGCGTGAGCTACGACCCGACCTTCGCGCACGAGGTCGGCGTGATCCTGCACCATGGCTTGAAGCGCATGGTCGAGCGCCAGGACAACGTCTACTACTACATCACGCTGCTCAACGAGAACTACCCCATGCCCGGCCTGCAGCCCGGCACGGAGGAGCAGATCATCAAGGGCATGTACCTTGCCAAGCAGGCGCCCGCACTGGCCGCCGGTGCGCCCACGGTGCAACTGCTGGGCAGCGGCACGATCCTGCGCGAATCCTTCTTCGCCCAGGAACTGCTGGAGAAGGACTGGGGCGTGGCCGCCGGCGTCTGGAGCTGCCCGAGCTTCAACGAGCTGGGCCGCGACGGCCAGGACGCCGACCGCTGGAACCTGCTGCACCCGACCGAGACGCCGCGCCAGAGCTTCGTGGCGCAGCAGCTCTCTGGCTCGGTGGGCCCGGTCATCGCCTCGACCGACTACATGAAGGCCTACGCCGAGCAGATCCGCCCGTTCGTGCCGGCCGGCCGCAACTACAAAGTGCTGGGCACCGACGGCTTCGGCCGCAGCGACTTCCGCAGCAAGCTGCGCGAGCACTTCGAGATCAACCGCCACTACATCGTCGTGGCCGCGCTGAAGGCCTTGAGCGAAGATGGCACGGTGCCGGTCGCGAAGGTTGCCGAAGCGATCGCCAAGTACGGCATCAAGACCGACAAGGTCAACCCGCTGTATGCCTGATCCCAGCCACCCACACACAAGCGAGACGAACAACATGGCATTGGTGGAAGTGAAGGTCCCCGACATCGGGGACTTCGATGAAGTGAGCGTGATCGAGGTCATGGTCAAGCCGGGCGATACGGTCAAGGCCGAGCAGTCGCTGATCACGGTGGAGTCGGACAAGGCCTCGATGGAGATCCCGTCCAGCGCCGCCGGCGTGGTCAAGGAGATCAAGGTCGCGGTAGGCGACATGGTCAAAGAAGGCTCTCTGGTGCTGGTGCTCGAAGGCGCCGGCGAGGCGGCCGCACCCGCGCCGGCCCCGGCCGCCGCGGCGCCTGCGCCTGCACCGGCCGCCGCGGCGCCGGCCCCCGCGGCGACGGCGCCGGCCCAAGGCGGTGGCCTGGTCGAGATCCGCGTGCCCGACATCGGCGACTTCAAGGACGTGGCTGTCATCGAGGTCATGGTCCAACCCGGCGACAGCGTCAAGCTCGAGCAGTCGCTGATCACGGTTGAGAGCGACAAGGCCTCGATGGAGATCCCGTCGTCCGCGGCCGGCGTGCTCAAGGAGCTCAAGGTCAAGGTCGGCGACACCGTCAACATCGGCGATCTGCTGGGCACGGTGGAGGCCGCTGGCGCCCCGGCCGCGGCCAGCCCCGCACCGGCGGCTGCCGCCGCGCCTGCCGCCGCCAAGAGCGAGGCGCCTGCGCCTGCCCCGGCCGCTGGGCCTGCAGCCGCTGCGGCACCCGTCGCCGCCCACAACCCGACCGCCGCGCCCACCGGCGCGCTGCCGCACGCCTCGCCCTCGGTGCGCAAGTTCGCCCGCGAACTGGGCGTGCCGCTGGCCGAGGTCAAGGGCTCTGGCCCCAAGGGCCGCATCACGCAGGACGACGTGCAGAGCTTCACCAAATCGGTGATGAGCGGCGCCGTCCAGACCAAGGCCCAGGCTGCCAAGGCCCCGGCCGGTGGCGGTGGTGGTGGCGGTGCCGGGTTGGACCTGCTGCCCTGGCCCAAGGTCGACTTCGCCAAGTTCGGCCCCATCGAGCGCAAGGACCTGTCGCGCATCAAGAAGATCTCGGGCGCGAACCTGCACCGCAATTGGGTGATGATCCCGCACGTCACCAACAACGACGACGCCGACATCACCGAGCTGGAAGCCTTCCGCGTCTCCACCAACAAGGAGAACGAGAAGTCCGGCGTCAAGGTCACGATGCTGGCTTTCGTGATCAAGGCCGTGGTGGCGGCGCTGCGCAAGTACCCCGAGTTCAACGCGAGCCTGGATGGCGACGCGTTGGTCTACAAGCAGTACTTCCACATCGGCTTCGCGGCCGACACGCCGAACGGCCTGGTCGTTCCCGTGCTGCGCGACGCCGACAAGAAGGGCGTGCTGCAGATCAGCCAGGAGATGGGCGAGCTCGCCAAGAAGGCGCGCGACGGCAAGCTGGGTCCGGCCGACATGACCGGCGGCTGCTTCTCGATCAGCTCGCTGGGCGGCATCGGGGGCACCCACTTCACGCCCATCGTCAACGCACCCGAAGTCGCCATTCTGGGCCTGTCCAAGAGTGCGATGAAGCCGGTCTGGGATGGCAAGCAGTTCGTGCCGCGCCTGATGCTGCCGCTGTCGCTGTCCTACGACCACCGCGTCATCGACGGTGCCGCGGCCGCGCGCTTCAACGCCTACCTGGGCCAGGTCCTGGCCGATTTCCGCCGGGTCATCCTCTGACGCGGTCCGGCGCATGACAACGGTCGTCGTCGTCAAGAAGGCGGGGCAGGTCGCGATCGCGGCCGACACGCTGGTCACCTTCGGCGACACCCGCCTGACCCACCGCTTCGAGGACAACAGCAAGATCTTCGCGCTGGACACGCCGGACGGGCCCACCTACGTGGGCATGGCCGGCACCGTGGCGCACTTCCCCGTGCTGCGCAAGGCCCTGGCGGGCCTGCCGCGCGAAGAGCTGCGCCTGTCGGGCAAGGACGAGGTGTTCGAGACCTTCACGCGCCTGCACCCCATCCTCAAGGACAAGTTCTTCCTGCAGACCAAGGAAGACGACGGCGACCCTTACGAGTCCAGCCAGTTCAGCGTGCTGCTGGCCAACGCCAGCGGCATCTACGGGCTGTACAGCTACCGTGAGGTGTTCGAGTTCAAGGAGTTCTGGGGCATCGGCTCGGGCCGCAGCTTTGCGCTGGGCGCCATGCACGCGGCGTCCAAGCACGCCAAGACCGCGCGCGAGCTCGCGCTGATCGGCGTGCAGACGGGCTGCGAATTCGACAAGAACTCGGCCGGGCCGGTCGAGGTCTTCACGGTCAAGTTGAAGAAATAAAGGACGGCGCGCCGCGCGCGCCGGCAAGGAGAGATTCATGGCAAGCATCGACATCAAGGTTCCCGACATCGGCGACTTCAGCGAAGTGGCCGTCATCGAACTGCTGGTCAAGGTGGGCGACACCATCAAGCCCGAGCAGTCGCTGATCACGGTGGAAAGCGACAAGGCCTCGATGGAGATTCCGTCGAGCCACGGCGGCAAGGTCACGGCGCTCAAGGTGGCCGTGGGCGACAAGGTCAGCGAAGGCTCGGTGGTGCTGACATTGGAATCGGCCGATGCCGCGGCGCCTGCACCGGCACCCGCTGCCGCACCCGCGGCGGCGGCCCCCGCGCCGGCGCCGGCCGCTGCGCCCACGCCGGCCCCGCAGGCCGCCGGCAGCTACGGCGGCGGTGTCGACCTGGAATGCGACACGCTGGTGCTGGGCGCTGGCCCCGGTGGTTACTCTGCTGCCTTCCGCAGTGCCGACCTTGGCATGAAGACCGTGCTGGTCGAGCGCTACGCCACGCTGGGCGGCGTCTGCCTGAACGTGGGCTGCATCCCCTCCAAGGCGCTGCTGCACGTGGCCGCCGTGATGGACGAGGTCAAGCACTTCGCCGACCTGGGCATCGACTACGGCGCGCCCAAGGTCGACCGCGCCAAGCTGCTCGCGCACAAGAACAAGGTCGTGGGCAAGCTGACCGGTGGCCTTACGGCGATGGCCAAAATGCGCAAGGTAACCACCGTGCGCGGCGTCGGCAGCTTCATCGATCCGCACCACCTGGAGGTGCAGGAAACCTCGGGCAGCGGCCAGGAACTCTCGGGCAAGAAGCAGGTCATCAAGTTCCGCCACTGCATCATCGCGGCCGGCTCGCAGGCCGTGCACCTGCCGTTCATGCCCAAGGACGATCCGCGCGTGGTGGACTCCACCGGTGCGCTGGACCTGGCCACCGACCCCAAGCGCATGCTGATCCTGGGCGGCGGCATCATCGGCCTGGAGATGGGCACGGTCTACTCCACGCTGGGCGCGCGCCTGGACGTGGTGGAGATGCTGGACGGCCTCATGCAGGGCGCCGACCGCGACCTTGTCAAGGTCTGGCAGAAGATGAACGCGCCGCGCTTCGACAACATCATGACCTCCACCAAGACCGTGGGCGCCGAGGCGACCAAGGAGGGCATCAAGGTCATGTTCGAAGGCGCCAATGCGCCCAAGGAGCCGCAAATCTACGACCTGGTGCTGCAGGCCGTGGGCCGCACGCCCAACGGTAAGAAGATCGGCGCCGAGAAGGCCGGCGTGGCCGTGAGCGACCGCGGCTTCATCCCGGTCGACATCCAGATGCGCACCAACGTGCCGCACATCTTCGCCATCGGCGACATCGTGGGCCAGCCCATGCTGGCGCACAAGGCCGTGCACGAGGCGCACGTGGCGGCTGAAGTCATCGCCGGCGAGCAGAAGGGCGACAAGGAACTGCTGAGTGCGGCCTTCAACGCCCGTGTGATCCCCAGCGTGGCCTACACCGACCCCGAGGTGGCCTGGGTGGGGCTGACGGAGGACCAGGCCAAGGCCGAGGGGATCAAGGTCAAGAAGGGCCATTTCCCGTGGACGGCCTCGGGCCGGGCGATTGCGAACACGCGCGACGAGGGCTTCACCAAGCTGCTGTTCGACGCCGAGACGCACCGCATCCTGGGCGGCGGCATCGTCGGTACGCACGCCGGCGACATGGTCGGCGAGATCGCGCTGGCCATCGAGATGGGCGCCGACGAGATCGACATCGGCAAGACCATCCACCCGCACCCCACGCTGGGCGAGAGCATCGGCATGGCGGCCGAGGTGGCGCACGGCACCTGCACGGATCTGCCGCCGCAGAAGAAGTAAACCGGGTCTGCCGGTTCTCGACCAAGGCCGCCGCGTGCGGCCTTAATCACTCCAGCTGGATCTTGATCCCCTCGTCCAGCACCGTGATCGCGCCGACTTCGTAGGTCTTGAGGCCCACGGTCATCTCTTCCTTGCTGAAGCTGCGCAGCACATGGTCGTGCAGCAACTCCTGCGCGACGACGGCGGCGATGCGGCGCAGCCGTTCGGCATCGCCGCCGGCCAGGCCCTGCAGCTCCAGGCTCTCCACGCTGGGCCGGTCCAGCCGCAGCGCGCGCGCGGCCGCGTCCCAGCGCAGCGCGCTGCTCATGGACACGGTGCCGCCGACCTGGCCGCCGCGCAGCCAGGGGCTGGCCATGGTCAGCGCGGCCGTGAGACCCGTCCGCTGGGCCGCCGCATTGAGACCCAGACGCGGATCCTGCAGGCGCACGCGGAAGATCTCGGCATAGCGCTGCTCGAGCGGAAACTGCTTCTCTACGAGGTTCTGAAGTTCGGCATGGCTGGCCGTGTATTCGCCCGTGAAGAAATTGAAGCCGGCATGGCCGGTGGCCGGGAGCGTGGCGAGGGCGAACAGGCAGTGGCGGCGGGACACAGGCATGGCGGGCTATTGTGTTCGGCGGGCTGTGCAGGGCCGGCAAAGGCACCGCGCGGCACGAGGCTTCATCGTCACGGCCGCACGGCCGGCGTTTCCAGCGGCATGCCGCGCGCGCGCTGCGCCAGGTGCAGCTCCAGTTCCACAAGCTCGGCCGCGCCGAAGGCGGGCGCCTGCGCCCGCACGCCCGTCATGCAGTTGCGCAGCCGGCGCTGCAAGGAGCCCATGCCCTGCCACTCCAGCCGGTAGATCGGGTAGCCCGTGGCCTGGCCCTGGGTGATGGGATTGCCGGCCAGCTTGCGGTCCCAGGCGCCGTCATGGCATTGGGCGCAGGACATGTCGAGCTGGCCGATACGGCGGACATAGGCGGCCTGACCGCGTGCCGTGAACGGCGCCAGCCGTGGGTCTTCGCTCGGGGTGATGGGCAGGCCGCGCGACTGCTGCGCCACATAGGTCTCCAGGCTGAGCAGCGGCTCGCTCTCGGGCGCCCAGGGCGTGGCCTGCTGGTGCTGCCCGCGGCACTGCAGGATGCGCTGCGACAGGTTGAGCGGCCTCCGGCTGGCCGCATCGAAGGCTGGGTAGCGCGTGGCCACGCCGCGCATGGACTGGCTGGCATCGCCATGGCAGGACATGCAGCTGCGCTGCGCTCGGCCCTCGGGCTTGTTCCAGAGCGCCTGGCCTTCGTGCAGCCACAGCATGGCCGGGTTCTGGCTGTCGTCGCGCTGCATGGCCTGCGTCGCCGCGCCCATGAAGTCCAGGCCCGAACGCGCCGGTTGGGCACCGGCGGATGCGCCCACCAGCGCCAGCACAAGCCAGGCCTTCATTCGACGCGCACGGCGACGGTCTCGGTCTGCGCGAAGCCCTTGTCGCCCTCCCAGGTGATGCGCAACTCGCCGCTGCGCTCGGCGCGCACCTGGAACGCCACGTAAGGATTGGCCGCGATGGCAGGGTACAGGTCGGCGCTGAAGACCAGTGCGCCGTCCAGCGTGCATTGCAGGCGCGTGACGATGTCGCGCGGCAGCACGCGGCCGTTCTCGTCGGGACGGTAGCCGGTCTCCATCGGGTGGGCGATCGTGGTGCGCACCTCGAAGGGCTCGCCGCGGCGCACGCTCGGTGGGACATGGATCAGGGTGCGTGCCATGTGGTGTCCTATTCGATGCAGGCGGCCAGCGTGACCACCACGTCCACGGTGTGCGAGAAGGCCGAGCCGTCCTCCATCAGGGCCACAGCCACGAGCTTTTGCGAGGTGGCGAGCCGGATGCGCGTGGCGGCCCAGGTCCGGCCCGCGGCCGGCCCGAAGCGAAAGCGCGCCACGTCGCGTTGCGGGTTGCGTTCGTTGAACAAGGCCAGACTGCGCAGTTGCGGCAGCGCGATGCCCTCGTCGACCGACAGCGTGACGGGCACGGCGTTGCCGTTCTCCACCAGCGTGGAGATGTCCAGTCGAACCCGGCCGGGCTCGGGCATGCGGCCGCCGGTGAAGCTGGCGATGGCGGCGGCCAGGTCGCCCGTGGCGGCCGCACCCGGGCGCACGACCAGGCTGGCGGCCAGGCTCGTTCCCAGCGCGAGCGCGTGGCGGCGTTGCGGGTCGAAAACGGTCAAGACATCACTCCTTGAGGCTGGACAGGTAGGCCACCACGTCCTCGATCTGCTGCGCGTCCAGCAGCGGCTTGCCGCGCCAGGCCGCGCCCACCTGGTGCAGACCCTCGGTGCGGTGGTAGGCCGGCATGATGGTGCCCGGCACCAGGCGCTGCGGCTCCACGAGGCGCAGCCGCAGCTGGCCGGGGCTCCAGCGGGCGCCGGCACCTGCGAGGTTCGGCGCCAGGTCGCCCTGGAAGCGCTCCTCCAGGATCGGCGCGCTGTGGCACAGCAGGCACAGGCCCAACTGCCGGTTGGCCACGATGGCGCGGCCGCGGACAGCATCGCCGGCGAGGCCCGCGAGGGGCGCCGCGATGGCATCGCCCTCGACCGTGTAGGGCGCCAGCGGCTGGGCGGCCGCAGTGCCCACCAGCAGCAGCGCCAGCAGGGCGCGCATCAGGCCTTCTTGAGGTCGTGGTTCTTGAGCGGCAGATCGCGGATGCGCTTGCCCGTGGCCGCGAAGATGGCGTTGAGCACGGCCGGCGCCGCCACCGCGATGGTGGGCTCGCCGACCCCGCCCCAGAAGCCGCCCGAGGGCACGATCACGGTCTCCACGGCCGGCATCTCGTCCATCTTCAGGACCGGGTAAGTGGAGAAGTTGTCCTGCTCGATGCGGCCATCCTTGACCGTGCACTCGCCGTACAGCGCGGCCGACAACCCGTAGGCGAACGAACCCTCGACCTGGGCCTCGATCTGCTGCGGGTTGACGGCGTAGCCCGGGTCGGTGGCCGCGACGATGCGGTGCACCTTGAGCTTGCCGTCGTCGCTGACCGAGATCTCCGCGCAGGCCGCCACGTAGCTGCCGAAGCCCATGGTCTGCGCCAGGCCGCGGAAGCGCCCGGCCGGGGCCGGCTTGTCCCAGCCGACCCGATCGGCCACGGCGTTGAGCACCGCGAGGTGTTTGGGATGTTGGGCCATGAGCTTGCGACGCAGGGCCAGCGGGTCCTGCCTGGTGGCGTGCGCGATCTCGTCGATGAAGCACTCCAGGTAGATCGCGTTCTGGTTCAGGTTCACGCCGCGCCAGAAGCCGGGCGGCACGTGCGGGTTGCGCATCGCGTGGTCGACCAGCAGGTGCGGCACGCTGTAGCCGATCGACGCTTCGGGGCCCGGCGCGTTGAGGCCCTGGAACACCACGGGGTCGCGGCCGTCCTTGATGTTCTGCGGGAAGATGCCGGCCACGATGGACTGGCCCGAGATGCGCATGTGCAGCGCCTGCAATTCGCCCTTGGCGTCCAGCCCGGCCACCAGGCGGCACTGCGTGACCGGGTGGTACAGGCCATGCTGCATGTCCTCCTCGCGCGACCAGATCAGCTTGACGGGTATCCCTGGCAGCTGTTTGGCGATGGCCACCGACTGACGCACCCAGTCGTGCACCGCGCCACGCCGGCCGAAGCCGCCTCCCAGGTGGATCTTGTAGACCTCGCACTGCACCGGCGGCAGGCCGGCGGCCTCGGCCGCTGCGGCCAGCGCGGCCTCGCCGTTCTGCGTGGGCGTCCAGACCTCGCAACGCTCGGGCGTCCAGCGTGCCGTCGCGTTCATGGTCTCCATGGTCGCGTGGTTCTGGTGGGGGTAGCTGTAGGTGGCCTCGATGCGGCGTGCGGCGCCGGCCACTGCCGCCCTGGCGTCGCCATTGCGGTTGCCCACCACGGCCTGCTCGGCCGTGAGGCCGGCCTTGAGCACGTCGGCGAAACCGGCGCTCGAGGCCTGGGCGTGCTGGCCGAAGTCCCACTCGACGGGCAGGGCGTCCAGAGCCGTCTTGGCCCGCCACCAGGTGTCGGCCACGACGGCCACGGCGTTGTCGCCCACGCGAACGACCTTTCGCACACCGCGGCGCTTCTCCACGGCGGCGGCGTCGAAGGACTTGAGCGTGCCGCCGAACACGGGGCAGGCCTTGATCGCGGCGTTCAGCAGGCCGGGCATCTGCAGGTCCATGCCGTAGACCTGCTTGCCCGTGACCTTGTCCACCGTGTCCAGCCGCGCCAGGCGCTTGCCGATGAGCTGCCAGTCTTTCGGATCTTTGAGCGGCACGTCGGCCGGCGGCTTGAGCCTGCCGGCAGCCGCGGCGACCTTGCCGTAGGTGGTCGTGCGGCCCGTGGGCTGGTGCGTGATCACGCTCTTTGCCGCGCGGCACTCCGCGGCCGGCACCTTCCAGCCGTCGGCCGCGGCCTGCACGAGCATGACGCGCGCCGTGGCTCCGCCCTTGCGCACGTAGTCGTGCGACTCACGAATGCCGCGGCTGCCACCCGTCGAGAAATTGCCCCAGGCGCGCTGGCGCGCGAGGTTCTGGCCGGGTGTGGGGTATTCGGTCGTGACCTTGGCCCAGTCGCAATCGAGCTCGTCGGCCACCATCTGCGCCAGGCCCGTCAGCGTGCCCTGGCCCATCTCGGAGCGCGCGATGCGCACGACCACGGTGTCGTCGGGCTTCACGACGACCCAGGCGTTGACCTCGTCGGGAAGTGGCGTCTGGGCCAGGCTCTTGCGCGGGATGTGGAAGCCCACGACCAGTGCCCCGGCCGCGGCGGCGGTGCTGCCGATGAAGCGGCGGCGGGTGGGGGAGAGGGTGGCGACGCTCACGTCACGCTCCCGTCCACGTGCAAGATCGACAGCCCGGCCGACCTGGTGCTGCCCTGGGCGACGGCCTTGATCGCCGCGCGCACGCGGTTGTAGGTGCCGCAGCGGCAGATGTTGGTGATGGCTTCATCGATGTCCTGGTCGCTGGGGTTGGGCTTGGTCTTGAGCAATGCGCTGGCCGCCATGACCATGCCGCACTGGCAGAAGCCGCACTGCGGCACGTCCAGCGCCACCCAGGCCTTTTGCACCGGGTGGGAGCCATCGGGCGACAGGCCTTCGATGGTGACGATCTTTTCGGTCGGGTCGATGGTGGAAACGGGGCGCACGCAGCTGCGCGTGGGCACGCCGTCCAGGTGCACGGTGCAGGCGCCGCAGGCCGCGATGCCGCAGCCGTACTTGGTGCCTGTCAAACCGAGCTGCTCGCGCAGCACCCACAGGAGAGGTGTGTCGTCCTCGACATCGACCTCGCGTTGCACACCGTTCACGTTCAATCGTCGCATCGGGCGGTCTCCTGGCTATGGCGGTTGGCTGGGAACTGCAACTAGACGCACTCGCCCGGCCAAAGTTCCTCGGAACCGGCCGGGCAGGGCAGGGGTCTTCAGGCCGGGTCGGAAGCGCGTCGGCGGCGGTCCTGGCGGTGTTCAGCCACCAGTTCGACCGAGCCGTCGGCGTTCTGGCGCTCGAGCCGCACGTTGAAGCCCCACAGCGTGCCCAGGTGCGAGAGCATGGTCGCGGCCGAATCGCCGAGGGGGCGGCGCTGGTGCGCGAAGTGGCGCAGCGTGAGCGAGCGGTCGCCGCGCAGGTCCACGTTCCAGACCTGGATGTTGGGCTCGCGGCTGCCCAGGTCGTACTGCTCGGAGAGCTGGCGGCGCAGCGCGCGGTAGCCGGTCTCGTCGTGGATGGCCTGGATCTCCAGCTTGTTGCGGCTGTCGTCGTCCAGCACCGAAAAAAAGCGGAAGTCGCGCATGACCTTGGGCGACAGGAACTGTGCGACGAAGCTTTCGTCCTTGAAGTTGTGCATCGCGAAGTCGAAGGTCTTGCGCCAGTCCGATCCCGCGAACTCAGGAAACCAGGCACGGTCCTCTTCGGTTGGCTCCTCGCAGATGCGGCGGATGTCGCGCCACATCGCGAAGCCCAGCGCGTACACGTTGATGCCCGAGAAATGCGGGCTGTTGTAGGGCGGCTGGTAGACCACGTTGGTGTGGGACTGCAGGAATTCCATCATGAAGCCGTCCGACAACTGTCCTTGGTCGTACAGCGTGTTCAGGATGGTGTAGTGCCAGTAAGTGGCCCAGCCCTCGTTCATGACCTGGGTCTGGCGCTGTGGATAGAAGTACTGGCCGATCTTGCGCACGATGCGCACCACCTCGCGCTGCCAGGGCTCCAGCAGCGGCGCGTGCTTCTCGATGAAGTACAGCAGGTTCTCTTCAGGCTCCTTGGGGAAGCGCTCCTCCCTGGCCCGCTGCTCGGCCTCGTGGCGTGGTGGCAGCGTGCGCCACAGGTCGTTGACCTGCGCCTGCAGGTACTCTTCGCGCTCCTTCTGCCGCAGGGTTTCCTTCTCCAGCGACAGGCGCGGCGAGCGCTTGTAGCGGTCCACGCCCACGTTGGTCAGCGCATGGCAGGCGTCGATGAGCCGTTCGACGGCCTCCACGCCATGGCGCTCCTCGCACTGCGCGATATAGTTCTTGGCGAACACCAGGTAGTCGACGATGGCGTCGGCGCTGGTCCATTGCCTGAACAGGTGGTTGCCCTTGAAGAAGGAGTTGTGGCCGTAGGCGGCATGGGCGATCACGAGTGCCTGCATGGGCAGCGTGTTCTCGTCCATGAGGTAGGCGATGCAGGGGTTGGAGTTGATGACGATCTCGTACGCCAGACCCATCTGCCCGCGCTTGTAGCGGTTCTCGGTCGCCAGGAAATGCTTGCCGAACGACCAGTGGTGGTAGTAGACGGGCATGCCGATGGAGGCGTAGGCGTCCATCATCTGCTCGGCGCTGATGACCTCGATCTGGTGCGGATAGCAGTCCAGCCCGTAATCGCGCGCCACGCGCGCGATGGCTTCGTCGTACGCCTCGATCGCCTCGAACGTCCACTCCGAGCCGGCGGGAAGGGGTTTGAACTGGGCCTTGGTCAGCATGGGTTTCCCTTGTGCGGCCGGGCAGGAGCTCAGGCCCGGCGCTTGAACAGTTCGCGGAAGACGGGATAGATGTCGGCCAGGTTCGCGATGCGCTGCATCGCAAAGCGACCGGCATGGGCTTCCTGCAGCTTGAGGTACTCTTCCCAAAGGTTCTGCGGCGGCCCGTCCGTGATCTCGATGTAGGCGAAGTACTGGGTCAGCTCCAGGATCTGGTTGCCCAGGATCTCGCGGCAGCGCGGCGAGTCGTCGTGCCAGTTGTCGCCGTCCGAGGCCTGGGCGCCATAGATATTCCACAGGCTGCTGGGGTAACGCGCCGCAATGATCTCGTGCATGAGCGTGAGCGCGCTCGACACCACGGTGCCACCCGATTCGCGCGAGGTGAAGAAGTCGTCCTCGCTGACTTCGCTGGCGACCGTGTGGTGGCGGATGAAGACCACCTCGATGTGCTCGTAGTTCCGGTTCAGGAACAGGTAGAGCAGCATGAAGAAGCGCTTGGCCACGTTCTTGCGGCCCTCGTCCATGGAGCCCGAGACGTCGAGCAGGCAGAACATCACGGCCTGCGTGGACGGCTTCGGGGTCTTCACGCGGTTGTTGTAGCGCAGGTCGAAGGTGTCGACGAAAGGGATCTGGTCGATCTTGGCGCGCAGCTTGGTGATCTCCTTGCGGACGCGCTCGACCTCGGGGTCGTCCTCCGGCAGCTTCTCGCGCAATTCGGCCAGTTCCTTCTCGAGGGCGCGCAGCTGGGTCAGGTAGGGCCCGCCGATGGCCACGCGCCGGCCGGCCGCGCCGCGCATGGTGCGCGTGAGATTCACGTTGGTCGGCACGCCGGTCTGCACGAAACCGGCGCGCGTGCGCTTGAACTGCTCGATCTGGGCCAGCTGCTGCTTGACGAGGTTGGGCAGGGCCATCTCGTCGAAGAAGATGTCGAGGAACTCGTCCTTGGTCAGCGTGAAGACGAACTCGTCGAGACTCTCGCCCTCGTTGCTGGCCTGGCCCTTGCCGCCGCCACCGCCGCCACCACCTTTGGGCCGGTCGACTTGGTCGCCCGCATTGAAGCGGTCGTTGCCGGGCCGAACCGCATCCCAGACTCCGCCGCGCCCGTGCTCGAACTGGGGTTCGTCGATGTCCTTGCCGGGGATGCCGATCTTCTCGCCTTCGTCCAGATCCTTGAGGCCGCGCTTATTGATCGCGTCGGACACGGCCTTGCGGATCTGGCCCTTGAAGCGCCGGATGAAGCGGCTGCGGTTGACCGAACTCTTGTTCTTGCTGTCGTTACGCCGGTCGACGATGCGCACGGTCATCTAAGGCCTTTCTCACGAGGACTTGCGTACGCGCAGATACCACTCGCACAGCAGGCGGACCTGCTTTTCGGTGTAGCCCTTGGTGATCATGCGGTTCACGAAGTCCGCGTGCTTCTTCTGCTCCTCGCCGCTGGCCTTGGCATTGAAGGAGATCACAGGCAGCAGCTCCTCAGTGTTCGAGAACATCTTCTTCTCGATCACGGCGCGCAGCTTCTCGTACGAGGTCCAGGCCGGGTTCTTGCCGTCCTGCCGCGCGCGGGCCCGCAGCACAAAGTTGACGACCTCGTTGCGGAAGTCCTTGGGATTGGAGATGCCAGCCGGTTTTTCGATCTTCTCGAGCTCGTCGTTGAGCGCGCCACGGTCCAGGATCTCGCCCGTGTTCGGGTCACGGTACTCCTGGTCCTGGATCCAGAAGTCGGCGTAGACCACGTAGCGGTCGAAGATGTTCTGCCCGTACTCGGAGTAGCTCTCCAGGTATGAGGTCTGGATCTCCTTGCCGATGAACTCGGCGTAGCGCGGCGACAGGAACTCCTTGATGTAGCGCAGATACTTCTCGCCGACCTCGGGCTGGAATTGCTCCTGCTCGATCTGCTGCTCCAGCACATACATGAGGTGCACCGGATTGGCAGCCACCTCGCGGTGGTCGAAGTTGAACACGCGCGAGAGGATCTTGAACGCGAAGCGCGTGGACAGGCCGGTCATGCCCTCATCGACGCCGGCGAAGTCGCGGTACTCCTGGAAGCTCTTGGCGCGCGGGTCGGTGTCCTTGAGGTTCTCGCCGTCGTAGACGCGCATCTTGGAGAAGATGGACGAGTTCTCGGGCTCCTTCAGGCGCGACAGCACCGAGAACTGCGCCAGCATGCGCAGCGTGTCGGGCGCGCAGGGCGCCTCGGCCAGCGAGGAGTTGGTGACCAGTTTCTCGTAGATCTTGATCTCGTCGGCCACGCGCAGGCAATAGGGCACCTTGACGATGTAGATCCGGTCGAGGAAGGCCTCGTTGTTGCGGTTGTTGCGGAAGGCCTGCCACTCAGCTTCGTTCGAGTGGGCCAGGATCAGGCCGTCGAAGGGGATCGCGCCGAAGCCTTCCGTGCCTTTGTAGTTGCCTTCCTGCGTGGCGGTCAGCAGCGGGTGCAGCACCTTGATCGGTGCCTTGAACATTTCCACGAACTCCAGCACGCCGCGGTTGGACAGGCACAGCCCGCCCGAGTAGGAGTAGGCGTCCGGGTCGTCCTGCGAATAGGTCTCGAGCTTGCGGATGTCGATCTTGCCGACCAGCGAGGAGATGTCCTGGTTGTTCTCGTCGCCAGGCTCGGTCTTGGACACGGCGATCTGCTTGAGCACCGAAGGCCGGATCTTCACGACGCGGAACTTGGTGATGTCGCCGCCGAACTCCTGCAGACGTTTGACGGCCCAGGGGCTCATGATGGTGTTGAGGTAGCGGCGCGGAATGCCGTAGTCGCCTTCCAGGATGCCGGCATCCTCGTTCGCGTCGAACAGGCCCAGCGGCGACTCGTGCACCGGCGAGCCCTTGATCGCGTAGAACGGCACCTTCTCGATCAGGTACTTGAGCCGCTCCGCGAGCGACGACTTGCCACCACCCACCGGGCCCAGCAGGTACAGCACCTGCTTCTTTTCTTCCAGGCCCTGCGCCGCGTGGCGGAAGTAGGCGACGATGCTTTCGATCACCTCTTCCATGCCGTACAGGTCGCGGAACGCCGGATACACCCGGATCATCTTGTTGGCGAAGATGCGCGACAGGCGCGGATCCGTGCGCGTGTCCACCAGTTCCGACTCGCCGATCGCCAGCAGCATGCGTTCGGCCACGCTGGCGTAGGCGGTGGGATCGCGCTTGCACAACTCCAGGTATTCCTGGACCGACATTTCTTCTTCCTGCGCGGCTTCGAATCGGTCCTGGTAACGGGCAAAGATCGACATCGTTTCTCCTGTGAATTGGGAACAGCTGTCAACGCTTTGGTGGGCGTTTGGCGAGAAGGTTCTGAACCATCATAGTCCTTCCCTGCCACCCGCTTGCAAACAAATAAGCGCGGTGTTGCGGGACATCCAAAACCCTTTCAACACCGCGGCGCACGGGCCTGCAAAATCGTTCCCCCGCGCCCGTGTGGCGGGGGCGGTTCGTCAGTGGCGCAGCAGCTCGAGCAGGCGGTCCAGCCCACCGGTTTCGATCGACACCATAGCCTGCTCGCGCACCCTGGGCTTGGCGTGGTAGGCCACCGAAAGACCTGCTTCGCCCATCATCGGCAGATCGTTGGCGCCATCGCCGACCGCGATGCATTGCGCAGGCGCAGCGCCCAGCAGTGAGGCCACTTCCAGCAGCGTGCGGCGCTTCTCGGCACCGTCGCAGATGTCGCCCCAGGCCTGCGGCACAACGCGGCCCGTCAACAGGCCATCGGCCTCGTCGAGCAGGTTGGAGCGCGCGAAGTCGATGCCCAGGCGTTCGCGCACGCGGTTGGCGAAGAAGGTGAAGCCGCCCGAGACCAGCAGCACCTTGAGGCCTGCGGCCTTGCACCCGGCCACGAGTTCGGACGCACCTGGATTCAGGCGCAGGCGTTCGTCATAGACCTGCTGCAGTGCAGCGACCGGCACGCCCTGCAGCAGCGCCACGCGGCGCGTGAGGCTCTCCTTGAAGTCGCGGATCTCGCCGCGCATCGTGGCCTCGGTGATGGCCGCGACCTCGGCCTTCTTGCCGACCGCGTCGGCGATCTCGTCGATGCACTCGATGTTGATCAGCGTCGAATCCATGTCGAACGCGATCAGCTTGAAATCGGACAGCGCCAGCGGCGGCGTGAAGCCGCGGACCACGAGGCCGGGCGCGAAGGTGGATGCAGTCATGGAAGGCTCGGGTTCGGGTGGATTCAGGCGGCCTGCGCCACGGGCTGGCCCAGGTGGCGCAGCACGTCGCGCACCATCTGCACGCGGTCCTTGGGTTCGGGCAAGGCGCGCTCGATGCGCAGCTTCTCATTGCCCACGAGCTTGATGTGCTTGTTCTTCTGGATCAGCTCGATGATGCGCATGGGCTCGATCGGCGCGTCGGGCTTGAAGCTGATGTGGATCACGCCGGGAGCGGCGTCGACCTTGACCACACCGTAGGGCCGCGCGAGCACGCGCAGCCGGTGCACGTCGATCAGCGTCTGGGCCTGCGTGGGGAGCTTGCCGAAGCGGTCGACGATCTCCTCCAGCAGCCGGTCGACCTGGTCGCTGGTCTTGGCCGTGGCCAGTTTCTTGTAGAAGGACAGGCGCAGGTGCACGTCGCCGCAGTAGTCGTCGGGCAGCAGGGCGGGCGCGTGCAGGTTGATCTCGGTCGTGACCGACAGTGGCGCCAGCAGGTCGGGCTCCTTGCCCTCCTTCAGGCTGCGCACGGCCTCGGACAGCATCTCGTTGTAGAGCTGAAAGCCCACCTCCAGCATGTTGCCGCTCTGGTTCTCGCCCAGCACCTCGCCCGCACCGCGGATCTCCAGATCGTGCATGGCCAGGTAGAAGCCCGAGCCGAGTTCTTCCATCTGCTGGATGGCCTCGAGCCGCTGCTGGGCCTGCTTGGTCAGGCCGTCCACGTCGGGCACCATCAGGTAGGCATAGGCCTGGTGGTGGCTGCGGCCCACGCGGCCGCGCAGCTGGTGCAGCTGGGCCAGGCCGAACTTGTCGGCGCGGCTCATGACGATGGTGTTGGCCGTCGGCACGTCGATGCCGGTCTCGATGATGGTGGAGCACAGCAGCAGGTTGCTGCGCTGGGCCGTGAAGTCGCGCATCACGCGTTCGAGTTCGCGCTCGGGCATCTGGCCGTGGGCCACGGCGATGCGGGCCTCGGGCAGCAGCTCCTCGAGCTTGGCGCGGCGGTTCTCGATGGTCTCGACCTCGTTGTGCAGGAAGTAGACCTGGCCGCCACGCTTGAGCTCGCGCAGCACGGCCTCGCGGATCACGCCGTTGTTCTCGCTGCGCACGAAGGTCTTGATGGCCAGGCGCCGCTGCGGCGCGGTGGCGATGACCGACAGGTCGCGCAGCCCTTCGAGTGCCATGCCCAGCGTGCGCGGGATCGGCGTGGCCGTCAGCGTGAGCACGTCGACCTCGGCGCGCATGGCTTTCATGGCCTCCTTGTGGCGCACGCCGAAACGGTGCTCCTCGTCGATGATGAGCAGGCCCAGGTTCTTGAACTTGACCGAGCTTGAGAGCAGCTTGTGCGTGCCGACCACGATGTCCACGCTGCCGTCGGCTAGGCCCTTGGCGGCGTTCGTGATCTCCTTGGCGGAGCGGAAACGGCTCATCTCCGCGATCTTGACCGGCCACTTGGAGAAGCGGTCCACCAGGGTCTGGTGGTGCTGCTCGGCGAGCAGCGTGGTCGGTGCCAGGAAGGCCACCTGCTTGCCGCCCGTCACGGCGACGAAGGCCGCGCGCAGCGCCACCTCTGTCTTGCCGAAGCCCACGTCGCCGCAGACCAGGCGGTCCATGGGCTGGGGCGAGATCATGTCCTGGATGACCGCATGGATGGCGGCCTTCTGGTCGGCCGTCTCGTCGAAGCCGAAGTCGTTGGCGAAGGCCTCGTAGTCCTGCGGCGAGTAGCGGAAGGCATGGCCTTCGCGCGCGGCGCGGCGCGCGTAGATGTTGAGCAGCTCGGCCGCGGCATCGCGCACCTGCTCGGCGGCCTTGCGGCGCGCCTTGTCCCACTGGCCCGAACCCAGCTTGTGCAGCGGTGCCTCCGCCGCGCTGACGCCGGTGTAGCGGCTGATCAGGTGCAGCTGGCTCACGGGCACGTAGAGCACGGCCTTGTCGGCGTACTCCAGGTGCAGGAATTCGGTGTTGCCCTGGCCCAGGTCCAGGTTCACAAGGCCCAGGTAGCGGCCGATGCCGTGCGCGGCATGCACGACGGGGTCGCCCACGTTGAGTTCGGCCAGGTCCTTGATCAACGCCTCGACGTCGCTGACCTGCTCCTGCTTGCGCCGCCGGCGCGCCGTCGGCCCGGCCGCGAACAGCTCGGTCTCGGTGACGAAGTCGATGCCGCCCTCGAGCCAGGCGAAGCCCGCGCCGAGCGCGCCCGTGGCCATGCCCAGCCGCTCGCTGCTGGCCTCGAATTCCGCAAGGCTGTCGAACACGGGAGGCTGTAGCTGGCTCGCACGCACGAAATCCAGCAGGCTCTCGCGGCGCCCGTCGGATTCGGCCAGCAGCAACAGGCGCTGCTGCGTGTTGCGCAAGTGCCCGGTCAGCCGCGCGAGGGGTTCCTCGGCGCCGCGCACCACGGCGAGCGACGGCAACGGCGCGAACTCGGCATAAGGGGCCGCATCAGTCGCCTCCGCCTGTGCCGGCCGCAGCGCCAGCTGGCTGTGGGCATTGGCCTGGCCGTAAAACTGCTCGCTGGACAGAAACAGCGCCTCGGGCGGCAGCACGGGCCGGTCGGGGTCGCCGACCAGCAGACGGTGGCGCTCGCGCGTGTCCTGCCAGAAGCGCTGGAACGCGGCCTCCAGGTCGCCGTGCAGCACCACGGTGGCGCCAGCGCCCAGGTAGTCGAAGACGGTGGCCGTCTCTTCGAAGAACAGCGGCAGGTAATACTCGATGCCGGCCGTGGCGACGCCATTGCCCATGTCCTTGTAAATGCGGCTGCGCGTGGGGTCGCCCTCCAGCAGTTCGCGCCAGCGGCTGCGGAAACGCGCGCGGCCGGCGTCGTCCATCGGGAACTCGCGGCCGGGCAACAGCCGCACCTCGGGCACGGGGTACAGGCTGCGCTGGCTGTCGGGGTC
The DNA here is from genome assembly GCF_007677875.1 of Variovorax boronicumulans. Classification (GTDB taxonomy): domain Bacteria; phylum Pseudomonadota; class Gammaproteobacteria; order Burkholderiales; family Burkholderiaceae_C; genus Pseudorhodoferax; species Pseudorhodoferax boronicumulans_A. The sequence continues at coordinate 215,813 of NZ_VEDO01000002.1, forward strand.
GAAGGTGCGGATCGAGTCGATCTCGTCGTCGAACAGGTCGACGCGGTAGGGCACGGGCGAGCCCATGGGGAACAGGTCGATCAGGCCGCCGCGCACCGCGTACTCGCCAGGGCTCACGACCTGGGTCACGTGGTTGTAGCCGGCCAGGGTCAGCTGCGACTTGAGCCGGGCCTCGTCCAGCCGCTGCTTGGCCTTGAACTGGAAGGTGGTGCCGGCCAGGAAGCTGGGCGGCGCCACGCGGTACAGCGCGGTGGTGGCGGGCACCAGCACCACGTCGACGCCGGCCTGCGGATCGCCCTGGGCCGCGCCCGCGTACAGCCGCCACAGCGTGGCCAGGCGCTCGCTGATCAGGTCCTGGTGCGGCGAGAAGGTGTCGTAGGGCAGGGTCTCCCAGTCCGGGAACAGCGCGCAGCGCAGCTGGGGCGCGAAGAACGGAATCTCGTCGAGCAGCCGCTGGGCGTCGGTGGCGTCCGAGGTGACGATGGCGACGACCTTGCCGCCGGCCTTCTCGCGCTCGGCCAGCCGGGCCAGCAGCAGTGCGTCGGCCGAGCCGGGCGGGCGGGGCAAGGTGAAGCGCTTGCCGGGGATGAGCTTGGGAAGATCCATGGAGGTGGGCGTGGGCGCAAAACGCAAAAGCCCCCCGCCGGGCGAGGGCGGGGGGTGTTGCGTGGATTGTAGGTAGGGTGTTCTGCCTTTCTAGAATCGTGTCGATGAGCGAATCTTCAACCGCGCCGCGCCTGTATGCGCTGATTCCCTGCGCCGGCAACGGCAGCCGTGCGCAGGCGCCGGGCGCCACCCTCGCAAAGCAATACCAGAGCGTCGCCGGCCAACCCATGGTGATGCATACCTTGGCGGCCTTCGCGGCCGTTCCCGCCGTCCGCGATGTGCTCGTGGTGGTGGCGCCCGGTGACGACTTTTTTGAACACCACAGCGCGCCCTGCGTGGTACGCGATTGCGGCGGCAACTCGCGTGCGCGCAGCGTGCGCAACGGTCTGCACGACCTGTTCGAGCAGGGCGCCCGCGGCGAGGACTGGGTGCTCGTGCACGATGCTGCGCGTTGCCTGGTCACGCCGTCCCAGATCGAGGCGCTGGTCGCGGCCTGCCAGGACGATCCAGTCGGCGGCCTGCTCGCGCACCGGCTGCCCGATACGCTCAAGCAGGAAGACGGCAGCGGCCGCGTGGCCGTGACGCTATCGCGCGACGACAAGTGGCTGGCGCAGACGCCACAGATGTTCCGCATCGGCCTGTTGAGCCGGGCGCTGGACGCAGCACTGGCCAGCGACCCGGACGCCGTGACCGACGAGGCCAGTGCCATCGAGGCCCTGGGGCTGGCGCCGCGGCTGGTGCCGGGCGGTGCGCTCAACTTCAAGGTGACCTATCCCGAAGATTTCGCACTGGCCGAGCAGGTGCTGCGTGGCCGGGCCGGAGAAAAACCATGAACTTCCGCATCGGCGAAGGCTGGGACGTGCACGCGCTGGTGCCCGGCCGCCAACTCATCATCGGCGGGGTCACGATCCCTTACCACCTGGGCCTGCTGGGCCATTCGGACGCCGACGTGCTGCTGCACGCCATCACCGACGCCCTGCTGGGCGCGGCTGCGCTGGGCGACATCGGCACGCACTTCTCCGACACCGACCCGCAGTTCGCGGGCGCCGACTCGATGAAACTGCTGGTCGAGGCGGCGGGCCGCGTGGCGGCCAAGGGCTGGCGCATCGGCAACATCGACAGCACGGTCATCGCCCAGGCGCCCAAGCTCATGCCGCACATCCCGGCCATGCGCGCAGGCATCGCGCAGGCGCTGGGGCTGGAAGTCGACCAGGTCAACGTGAAGGCGAAGACGGCCGAGAAGCTCGGCCCCGTGGGCCAGGGCCAGAGCATGGAGGCGCGCGCCGCCGTGCTGCTCGAGCGCGCGGGCTGATCAGCGCAGCGCGCGGCGCAGCTTGATGTGGGCGGCCAGGCCGCCCGTGCGGGTGTTGGCCAGCTGGAACTGACCTCCCATGCGCTGGATGGCGGTGTCCACGATGGACAGGCCCAGGCCGGCACCCGTGGCCGCCGTGCGCGCGGTGTCGCCGCGGAAGAAGGGTTTGGACAGGTCGGCCAGCTGCGACTCGCTGACGCCCGGGCCGCGGTCGCGCACCTTGATCAGCACCCACTCGTCGCGGGCCTTGGCCGCGATGTCGATGTCGGCCACGTCCGTGCCGGGCGTTTTGCCGTAGCGGCGCGCGTTCTCCAGCAGGTTGGACAGCACGCGCGCGAGCTCGGTGGCATCCGACATGACCATCAGCGGTTCGGGCAACTGGACCTTGATGCGCATGTCCTCGTGGTCGCGCACGGCATAGCAGCACGCTTCGATGATCTTGTTCAGCGACACGGGCTTGAGGTCCATGTGGTCCGGCCGCGCGTAGTCGAGGAACTTGTCGATGATGCGGTCCAGCTGCTCGATGTCGGCCACCATGTGGGCGCGCGCATCGGCATCGGCCACACTCATCTCGGTCTCCAGCCGCAGCCGCGCGAGCGGCGTGCGCAGGTCGTGCGAGATGCCGGCCAGCATGACCACGCGGTCCTGCTCGATCTTGGCCAGGCGCTGGGCCATCCGGTTGAAGCCGATGTTCACCTCGCGGATCTCGCCCGTCACGCCGCCTTCGTCCAACTGGCCCGCATCGAAGTCGCCCTCGCGCACGCGGCTCGTGGCCACCAGCAGGCGCTTGAGCGGGCGGTTGATGAGGCCGGCAATCAGCGCCGCACCGGCCAGCGAGACACCGCCCGTGGTCAGCAGCCAGACCAGCCAGGTGCGGCCCCCACCGGGGTTGAAGCGCTCGCGGTCGGTCTGCAGCCAGTTGGGGTCGCCGTTGATCGTGAAGCCGACCCACAGGCCGGGCTCGCCGTTGACGGCACTGGCGACCACGGTGTCTGGCCCCAGGCGCGACGCCAGGGCTGCGACGATGCGGCGATCGAGCGCGTCGTCGTCGAGCGGCTCATAGGTGTCGCTCGGCTCGTGCGGCGCGATGCGCACGCGCTCCTGCTCGGCCATGGCCTTGAGCAGCGAGACGCGCGCGATCGGGTCGGCGTACTGCAGAGCGGCACGCGAGAGGTTGACCAGGGCAGCGATCTGCTGGGCGGTCTGCAGTGCGCGCGGCTCGAATTCGAGCTCGCGCATGGTCTTGAGCCAGGCCAGCATGCTGCCCAGCAGCAGCACGGCCAGCAGGATGAAGGTCCGCCAGAACATGTTGATCGCGAGCAGCGACCGGACCATGCTCTTCTTGGGGGGCAGCAGCTCCAGCGGTGCCGGACTGGTGGCGTCCGGGAAGTCGGGGGGCTGCGTGCTGCGACTGAACGGCACGACAGGCGAGCGTGCTGCCTCAGTTGGCGCCGTCCGGCACGAACACGTAGCCCACGCCCCAGACGGTCTGGATGTAGCGCGGCGCGGCGGCGTCCTGCTCGACAAGCTTGCGCAGGCGCGAGACCTGCACGTCCAGGCTGCGGTCGAAGGGCTCGAATTCGCGGCCACGGGCCAGCAGGGCCAACTTCTCGCGCGACAGCGGCTGGCGCGGATGCCGGACCAGGGCCTTCAGCATGGCGAATTCGCCCGTCGTGAGCGGCAGCTCTTCACCGTTCTTGCGCAGCGTGCGCGCGCCCAGGTCGAACGCGAAGGGGCCGAAGCTCGTGACCTCATTGTCGGTGGAGGGCGCGCCGGGCGCCTCTTTCACCGGGCGGCGGCGCAGCACGGCGTGGATGCGGGCCAGCAGTTCGCGCGGGTTGAAGGGCTTGCCCAGGTAGTCGTCGGCGCCGACTTCCAGGCCGACGATGCGGTCGATGTCCTCGCCCTTGGCCGTCAGCATGATGATGGGGGTGCGGTCGTTGGCCGCACGCAGGCGGCGGCAGATCGACAGACCGTCCTCGCCCGGCATCATGAGATCGAGCACGATGAGGTCGGCGGTCTCGCGCAGCATCAGCCGGCTCAGGGCTTTGCCGTCTTCGGCGAGGATGACTTCGAAGCCTTCCTGCACGAGGTAGCGACGCAGCAGATCGCGGATGCGCGAGTCGTCGTCCACTACCAAAATCTTGTCGGGTCGGGAAGAAGTCTGGGACATGGGCAGGCTGGGAAATGTGTAACAGCGGCAATTCTGCAACGGTCCGACGGCGATTCCGGCAAAAAGCCCCGTTCGGCACACACTGTTACAAGTGCGTGCAGTGACTTCATGAGATGTATACGAATCTCGTCGACCATGGAACCGGGCGCAGCCATGGCTGTGCTACGGTCCGTTTTTTTGACGAAAGGCTTTCCTCCATGTACCGCTCCCGTCTGCATTCTTCGCTGCTGGCCGCTTGCCTGGGCGCCGCTGTTTTGCTGCCTGCCCATGCGCAGGGTGTGCAGCCGGTGCCGCAGAACGTGGTGCAGTTGTCCGCCTCGGGGGTGGTGGAGGTGCCGCAGGATTTCCTGACCATGACGCTCAGCACCACGCGCGAGGCGTCTGACGCCGCGGCCGTGCAAAGCCAGCTCAAGACCGCCATCGACGCGGCCCTGGCCGAGGCGCGCAAGTCCGCCCAGCCCGGCCAGATGGATGTGCGCAGCGGTGCCTTCAGCCTGTCGCCGCGCTACACCAAGGAAGGGCGCATCAGCACCTGGCAGGGCACGGCCGAGATCGTGCTGGAGGGCCGCGACTTCGGCCGCATCAGCAGTGCGGCCGGTCGCGTGCAAGGTCTCACCGTGGGCCAGGTCGCGTTCAGCCTGAGCCGCGAGGAGCGGGCGCGTGTGGAAGGCCAGGCCCAGGCCCAGGCCATCGCGCAGTTCAAAGCCAAGGCCGCCGAGATCGCCAGAAGCTTCGGCTTTGCCGACTACGGTCTGCGCGAGGTGTCGGTGATGGCGGACGAGGGCGGCATGCCGCGGCCGCGCATGATGCCCATGCAGGCCAAGGCCTCCTATGCCGATTCGGCGCCGGTCCCGGTGGAAGCTGGCAAGAGCACCGTCACGGTGACCGTCTCGGGTGGCGTGCAGCTGCGCTGAGGCCAGCCGGCCGCGCGCGTACGCCATTCGGCGGACCCGCGCGGCGGCCCGCCCGGTAGCGCCGGCGCCTATCCTTTAGGATGGGCCAGCTGGCCGCATATCTCACGAATCCTGCACCATGACCGCTCCCGTTTTGCACCATGTCGTTTGTCCGGGCCCTGCAGCCGCTTCCGGCGGTGCGGATGGCCACCGCATGGCCTATTGGCAATGGGGCGACACCGGCAACCCGCACGTGGTGGTCTGTGTGCATGGGCTGTCGCGCCAGGGCCGCGACTTCGATGCGTTGGCGCGCATGCTGGCGCCGCACATGCGCGTGGTTTGTCCGGACGTGGTGGGCCGCGGCCGCAGCGATTGGCTGGCGGATGCGGCGCACTACCAGATCCCGGTCTACGCCGCCGACATGCTGGCCATGCTGGCCCAGCTGCAGGCGCAATCGCCGATCACGCGGCTGGACTGGGTCGGCACCAGCATGGGCGGTCTGATCGGCTTGGTGGTGGCTGGCCAGCCGGGGCTGCCGCTGCCCGTGCCCGTGCGCAAGCTGGTGCTCAACGATGTCGGGCCGGTGGTGCAATGGGAGGCGTTGCAGCGCATCGGCACGTACCTGGGCAAGAGCGGCACCTATGCCTCGCTGCAAGAGGCCGCGGCAGCCATGTGGGCCGTCTCCACGGGTTTCGGCCCGCACAGCCCGCAGCAGTGGCTGGACCTGTCGCGCCACATGGTGCGGCCGGCCGTGGCCGGCGCGCCGGACGGCCCCCTGGTACTGCACTACGACCCGCGCATCGCCCAACCCTTCGGCGCGCTGACACAGCAGGTGGCCGAGCAGGGTGAGGCCATGCTGTGGCAGCTGTACGACCGCATCGAGGCGGAGACATTGTTGCTGCGCGGGGCCGAGTCTGACCTGTTGACGCGGGCCACCGCCGAACAGATGGTGCAGCGCGGTCCGCGCGCACGGCTGCTGGAGTTCGAAGGCGTTGGCCATGCGCCGACGCTGGTCGCCGATGACCAGCGGCAGGCGGTGGTGGAGTTCCTGCGGCGTGACTGAAGCGAAGAGCCCGTGGTGAAGGCCTCCAGCGCGCAGCCGGCAGGGCCATTGAGCACGCCCGTCCCCGTCAACGACCTCATCGCGGCCAGCGAACGCACCCTGGCCGACCAGGTCCATGCGCTGGCGCGCGCGCGCGCCTTCGCCGAGCCGCTGATCGCCGATGAAACCCTGGATTCGGGCGAGAACACGCTCGCCCATGCCGATGCCGTGGCCGCCATCCTGCGCGACGTGGGCGGCTCCGAAGCCATGCAGGCCGCCAGCTACCTCGTGCACGCCTGCGTGCACCTGAACCGGCCGCACGAAGTCATCGCCAAGGCCTTCGGCGAGAACTTCGCGACGCTGGCCGTGGAGACCACGCAGCTGATGCGCGTGCAGCGGCTGTCGCGCGGCGCGCTGTCGTCCGGGCACCTGGTCGACGACGCCGGGGTGCAGACCGAGACCGTGCGCAAAATGTTGCTGGCCTTCTCGCGCGACCTGCGGGTGGTCATGCTGCGCCTGGCCTCGCGGCTGCAGACGCTGCGCTGGCATGCCGCGAGCAAGACGCCGGTGGCCGAGGCGATGGCGCGCGAGTCGCTGCAGGTGTTCGCGCCGCTGGCCAACCGCCTGGGCATCTGGCAGATCAAGTGGGAGATGGAAGACCTGGCTTTCCGCTTCCTTGAGCCCGTCACGTACAAGGAGGTGGCGCGGCTGCTGGACGAAAAGCGCGTCGAGCGCGAGGCCGGCATGGCCCAGCTGCGGGCGACGGTCGAGGCCGACCTGCGGGCGCAAGGCATCGCCGCGACGGTGCAGGGCCGGCCCAAGCACATCTACAGCATCGTCAAGAAGATGCGCGGCAAGTCGCTGGACTTTGCCCAGGTCTTCGACGTGCGCGCGCTGCGCGTGATCGTGCCGGCCGTGGCCGACTGCTACGCGGTGCTGGCCTGGGTGCACGCCCACTTCCAGCCCGTGCCGGGCGAGTTCGACGACTACATCGCCAAGCCCAAGGGCAACGGCTACCAGTCGCTGCACACGGTCGTGCGGCAGCGCCTGGACGGCGACGAAGCGGGCCGGCCGATCGAGATCCAGATCCGCACACAGGCGATGCACGACCATGCCGAGCATGGCGTCGCCGCGCACTGGGCTTACAAGGAGGCCGGTGCCAAGGGCTATGCCGGCGTCTCCGCCAGCGGTGCCTACGACGCCAAGATCGCCGTGCTACGCCAGCTGCTGGCCTGGGAGCGCGACCTGTCGGGCGCCATGCGGCCGGAGGGCCTGCCGGCCAGTGGCGCCACGGACCTGCTCAGCGACCGCATCTACGTGCTGACGCCCGATGCGGCCGTGGTCGAGCTGCCGGCCGGCGCCACGCCGGTGGACTTCGCCTATTCGCTGCACACCAACCTGGGCCACCGCTGCCGCGGCGCGCGCGTGGACGGTGTCATGGTGCCGCTCAATACGCCGCTGCAGAACGGCCAGACCGTGGAGATCACGGCCGCCAAGGAGGGCGGTCCTTCGCGCGACTGGCTCAATGCCGAGCTGGGCTACCTGGCCAGCCACCGCGCGCGCGCCAAGGCCCGGGCCTGGTTCAATGCCGCCGCGCTGCACGCCACCGTGGCGCGCGGGCGCGAGGCCGTCGAGAAGCTGCTGCAGCGCGAGGGCAGGACCGCCCTCAAGCTCGACGACATCGCGACCCAACTGGGCTTCAAGTCGGCCGAAGGGCTGTTCGAGGTCGTCGGCAAGGATGAGTACTCGCTGCGCAACATCGAGTTGCTGCTGCGCCCCGCCGCGCCGCCGCAGGACGATGTGCCGCTGGTCAAGAAAGCGCGCAGCGCGCACAAGGGCGGCGTGCTGGTGGTCGGCATCGATTCGCTGATGACGCAGCTGGCCAAGTGCTGCAAGCCTGCACCGCCGGATGCCATCGTCGGCTTCGTCACGCGCGGCAAGGGCGTCAGCATCCACCGGGCCGATTGCAGCAACCTGCGCGAGATGGCCGCACGCAACGCAGAACGTGTGATCGAGGTCGAATGGGGCCAGCAGCGCCAGGAAGCCAAGGCCGTCTACCCGGTCGATGTGGCCGTGGAGGCGGCCGACCGGCAAGGCCTGCTGCGCGATATCTCGGACGTCTTCACCAAGGAGCGCATGAACGTGATCGGCGTGCAGACCCAGTCCGTCAAGGGCACGGCCTGGATGACCTTCACGGTCGAGGTTTCCGATGCGGCGCGACTGGCACGGGTTCTGGGCGTGGTGGCCGAGGTGCAGGGCGTGCGCTCGGCCCGCCGGCGATAATTTTTTGCGCAAAAGATGACAGGAGCTCAAAACTCTGTCTATAATCGTGGGCTTACGACAGGCGCGTAGCTCAGCTGGTTAGAGCACCACCTTGACATGGTGGGGGTCGTTGGTTCGAGTCCAATCGCGCCTACCAAGTTTCTCTTCTGAACGGAACCAGCGTTCGGTACTTCGGGAAACTTGCGGGGAACTCCGGTTCCCGCCGCTGACGAAGCCGCCTCTTGCCAGGCGGCTTTTTCATTTCCGCGTGCAGCGTTCGCTTCCCTACGTCTTCTTAAGCGGTACTGCGCAGGGACCAAGCCACCCTGGCCTGCGCCAGCACCAGCGCCATGTAGCCCACCAGCTCGAGCAGCTCTTCCAGCGGCTGGGCCTGGGCTCCGAGCGCACTGGCGTCCCAGCCCAGGTGGCCCTCGGCCAGCGAGGATCCCATGGCCGCCAGCAGGACCACGAGCGTTTCTGCCCAGGGGAAGGCGGCATGGCGGAGCATCTCCCCGACCACGCGGTCAAGCCGGGCGGCGGCCAGCAAGCCGGCGCATATGCCGAGCACAGCCCCGGCCAGACCATAGACATATGGCTTGAACCAGAGCGTGTTCGACGAGAACTGCGGACCCTCGGCCGTGAAGGCCAGCGGCTCGGCGAGCACGGCGCCCCAACTGAGTTCGCGGGCGGCGACCAGCAGCCAGACCGGCGCGATGCCCAGCCAGAACAGGCGGTTCCGGTGCTTATCGGACCGGCGGACGAACACGGCAGCGCAAGCGAAACCCAGCATCAGAACGAGCACCTGAAGGTTCTCGATCCAGCTGTTTTCCCAACCCCAATGCGCAGGGAGCAACAGGCCGACCGGAATGCTGGCCGGGCAGGCCAGGAGCAGCGCCACACGCATCCGGTCCAGGCCCTGCGGAGATTCGCCCGCTGTGCCGTCGGCCGGCAGCGGGGGCGGAAGTGGCATGGACATCGCTGCGAGTGTGCCGACCTGCGGGACGGCAGACACGTGGCAAAAGCATGGCAGCGCTGTAGGAGTGCGCGTCGTTGCGCGGCACGCGTGCGAACTTTGTGCAGTTTGTGCGGCGCCTGCTGCGAGTGGACCGGGTTTCTGGGGTATGATGCGCGCTTCCCGGAGCTATCGTCTATCGGTTAGGACATCAGATTTTCATTCTGAGAAGCGGGGTTCGATTCCCCGTAGCTCCTCCAGGATTCTTCAGCCCCTGCACCCAGAGCAGGGCGCGTCTCTCGCACCACGGTGCTCCCACTTTCCGATCGCAGCCTCACTGGGCCCGTGGGCGCAGCCGCATGAAGTCGCGGTCCATGGTGACTTCGAAGTGCTGCAGGAAGTTCTGGCCCAGCAGGGCCTGCGCATCGTTCTCGCCCAGCGCCAGGCCCACACCCACGCGCAGGTCGCGCACAGTTGCGCCGCCCTGCAGTTCGATGCGGCCGGCCCGCACCATGCGGCCCCCGCGCACGCCGTTGGCGGTGTGAAAGCTGGCGGGCTCGCCGCCTTGCAGGCCGGCGCGGCGGGCCAGGGCCTCGCTGACGCCGACCACGCTGGCGCCGGTGTCGACGAGGAACAGCACGGGCTCGCCGTTGATGGAGCCGGCGACGCGGAAGTGGCCGTCGGCGTGGCGCGGGATCAGCAGTTCGCCCGTGGCCGTCACGCGCGCTGCGCGCGGCTGCTGCCAGCGGTCCATGGCCCAGTACAGCAGCGCCATCACGACGAGCCAGAAGGCCACCATGGCGAGCGCGCCGCGCAGCACCGTGCCGCGCTGTGTGCTCACCAGTCCTCCTTGACGGCCATGACCGCGTCACGACCGGCCGCCGCGCGGCCGGCGAGCCAGGCCGTCAGCGTGCCCGCGGCGACGACGACTCCGCACAGCGCGAGCAGCCGGCCCCAGGGTGCGTGCAGGTCCATGGTCCAGTGGAAGCTTTGCGGATTGACCACGTGCACCAGCACCACCGCCACGGCCAGGCCCAGGGTCAGGCCGGCGACGGCACCGACCAGGGTCCAGGCCGCGCCTTCGCCGGCCACCACGGCCAGGATCTGCCGGCGCGTGAGACCCAGGTGCGCAAGCAGGCCGAACTCCTTGCGCCGCGCCAGCACCTGGGCGCTGAAACTGGCGGCCACGCCGAACAGGCCGATGCCGATGGCCACGGCCTGCAGCCAGTAGGTCACGGCGAAGCTGCGGTCGAAGATGCGCAGCGAGTTGGCGCGCAGCGCGCCGACCGAGGTGAATTCCAGCAGCGTGCCGGCTCCGCTCGCCTGCGCCTCGACCAAGGCGCGCAGGCGCTGCTGCAACGCCGCCGCGTCGGTGCCGGGGGCCAGCCACAACGCGATGTCGTTGATGCGCCGGTCGCCGGAGAGCTGCTGGTAGGCCTGCTGCGGCAGCACCACCGCGCCGAACTGACGCACGTAGTCGCGCCAGACGCCGGCGACGAACAGTGGCGGCGTCTCGGCCTGAGGAAAGGCCGCCGCGGCCAGCGCGTCCAGCCGGCTGCCCGGCACGGCGCCGTACAGGTCGACCATGGGTTCGCTGACGTAGACGCCCAGCATGCCGGGCGGTACCGGCAGCGCCGCGCCCACCAGCGGCAGGCTGCTGGCCGGATCGCCGATGCTGCGGGCCAGCAACTGCACGGCGGGCCGCTCCGGGCTCAGTTGCACGGCGCGCTGGCGCGTGGTGGCCACGCGGGCCACACCTTCGGTGGCGGCCACCGCTTGCACGGTCTCGGGGCTGAAGAAGAGCGCATCGCCGGCTGCTGCGGCGGGCCGCAGGTACAGGTCGGCCGGCAGCACTTGGTCCAGCCAGCCGATCATGGACTCGCGAAAGCTCGCCACCATCACCGTCAAGGCCACGGCCAGGCTCAGCGCCGCGACCACGCCGCTGACGGCCACGGCCGCGCTCTCGCGCACGCGCCGCGCGCGCTCCACGGCCAGCAGCGGCAGCAGCCGGTGCGCCACGCGCGCTTGCAGCCGGTCGTACAAGGCCTGGATCAACAGCGGCAGCGCCGTGATGCCGCCGACCAGCAGCAGGGCCACCGAGACATAGGCGCCGAGCGCGATGCCGCCCACGGGCGGGGCCAGCGCGAGCAGGCCGCCCAGCGCAAGCAGCAGCAAACTCCACAGCTGCCGGCGACGGCCGGCGGGGGCCAGGCCCAGGCCCTTGAGCGCCTGGGCCGGCGGCAGGTCCTGCGCCGCGCGGGCCGGCCACCAGCCGCCGGCCAGCGTGGCGGCGACGCCCAGCAGCCCGTAGACGGAGGCCGCCACCGGGCTCCACTGCAGCGGCGGCGCCGCCTGGTTGAAGTAGCCACCGCCCAGGTCGCCGCCGAGCAGGCGCAGGGCCGCCGCTGCGAGCGCCGTGCCCAGCACCAGCCCGGCCAGGCTGCCGGCCAGTCCGAGCACGGCCGATTCCGCCAGCACCAGGTGCTGCCGCTCACGGCCCGTGAGGCCCAGCACGCCGAGCAGGGCGAACTGCCGTGTGCGCCGTGCGACCGACAGCGACAGCACCGAGAACACCAGGAAGGCGCCCGTGAAGAGCGCGACCAGCGCCAGCACCGTGAGGTTGACGCGGTAGGCGCGCGAGAGGTTGCTGACGCGCTGCGCGTCCTGGCCGGGTGTCTGTGCGCGTACGGCGGACGGCAGCGCCAGCTCGGCGAGCACCTGCGCGCGCACAGCGCCGGGCACCAGCTGCACGTCGATGCGCGAGATCTCGCCCAGGCGCTCGAACAGGTCCTGTGCGGCGCCGATGTCCATCACCGCCAGCGCCGGGCCGCCCGCTGCGACGGTACCGGCCACCCGCACCGGATGCAGTGCCAGACCGTGCTGCAGCTGCAGACCGTCCATGCCCAGGGCCTGTTGCGCGGCAGGGTTCAGGAACACGGTGGCCGGCGCGAACCACGCCTCGCGTGCGCCGGCCACGCCGGGTGTGGGCGCGGGCAGCAGCTGCGGTGCAAAGGCCGCCACCCGCAGCGCGTCCACGCCCAGCACGCGTAGCGGCACGCGCTGGGCGCTGCGGTCCGAACCGGCAAGGGTCTGCAATTCCAGCACCGGGCTGGCATGGCGCACCTGCGGATGGGCGGCCACGCGCGCGTAGAGGTTCTCGTCGAAGCCGCCTTGCGTGGCGCGCAGTTCCAGGTCGGGCTGGCCGTTGACGCTGCGCACGGCGCTGGCGAACTCGTCCAGCGCCGAGGCGTTGATCAGGTGCACCGAGAAGGCCAGCGCCACCCCCAGCATCACGGCGACAACGGCGGCTGCGTTGCGCCAGGGATGCTGGCGCAGTTCACGCCATGAGAAGCTGGCCAGCAGCGCACGCAGCACGCCGGCGGGGGCTTCAGCGCGGCGCATCGGCGATGCCCTGCGCCGTCAGGTGCAGCACGCGGTCGGCGCGCGCAGCGGCCGCCTCGGAGTGGGTCACGAGCACGAGCGCGGCGCCGTGCGCGCGGACCTGCGCGATCAGCAGGTCCATCACGCGCGCCGCTGTGCCGGGGTCCAGGTTGCCGGTCGGCTCGTCGGCCAGCAGCAGGCCCGGACGGTGCACCAGAGCGCGCGCGATCGCCACGCGCTGCAGCTGGCCGCCGCTGAGCTGCTGCGGCAGCCGTGCGGCCAGGCCCTGCAGGCCGACCGCCTCCAGCATGGCATGGACCGCAGCGTCCGTGTCGTGCCGGCCCAGCAGCATCAGCGGCAGCGCCACGTTCTGCCCCACATCCAGGTGCGGCAGCACGTGGAAGGCCTGGAACACGAAGCCCAGCGCCTGCCGGCGCAGCCGCGCACGCGCGTCGTCGTCCAGGGCCGACAGGTCCTGGCCTGCCAGCAGCACGCGCCCGGCGTCCCAATGGTCCAGTCCGGCCATGCAGTTGAGCAAGGTGGACTTGCCCACGCCCGATTCGCCGACGATGGCGACGAACTCGCCCGGCGCCACACGCAGCGTGACATCGGCGAACACGGTGGTCTCGCCATAGCGTTTGGCCAGACCGTCCACGGCCAGGGCCGGTGGCACCGGCGTACCTTCGCGCTGCGCGCTGCGGTGCTGCGCACCTTGGGGCGTCCAGGCGGTGCTCATGCGATGCGCTCCAGAACCTGGGCCAGGGCGTCGGGCGCGTCGCAGGGCACGGCCTCTCGCGCCGGCATGGAGCGCAGCCAGGTGATCTGGCGCTTGGCCAGCTGGCGCGTGGCGGCGATGCCCTGTTCGCGCAGTGCGGCCAGCGCAGCCGCGGGCAAGGGCGCGTCGGGGCCGGGCAGGGCTTGCAGCGCCTGCCAGGCCTGGCGGTAGCCCACGCAGCGCATGGACGGCAGGTCGGCATGCAGGTCGCCGCGCGCGCGCAGGGCGCGCACCTCGTCCACCAGGCCGCCGGCCAGCATGGCGTCAAAACGCTCGGCGATGCGCGCGTGCAGCCAGCCGCGCTCCGTGGGCTCCAGCGTGAGGAGGCGGTGGCGCGGCGCGGCCTTCAGCGCGCGCGCGCCGTGGAAGGACGACAGCGGTTGGCCGGTCAGGCGCCAGACCTCCAGCGCACGCTGGATGCGCTGGGCATCGTGGGGCGCCAGGCGGGCGGCGGTGACCGGATCGTGCCGCGCCAGCTCGGCGTGCATGGCGGGCCAGCCGCGCGCGGCGGCCTCGGCCTCGAGGGCGGCGCGCAGCGCGGGGTCGGCCGTCGGCATCGCGTCCAGCCCGTCGATGAGGGCCTTGAAGTACAGCATGGTGCCGCCGACCAGCAGGGGCAGGGCACCGCGCGCGCGGATCTCGCCGACCAGGCGTGTGGCGTCGGCCACGAAGCGCGCTGCGCTGTAGGCTTCGGACGGGTCGAGGATGTCGATCAGGTGGTGTGGCGCGGCCGCGCGCTCGGCGGGTGTGGGCTTGGCCGTGCCGATGTCCATGCCGCGGTAAACCAGGGCCGAGTCCACGCTGACGATTTCCACTGGCCGGCGTGCCGCGATGGCCAGCGCGGCCGCGGTCTTGCCAGAGGCCGTGGGGCCGGCCAGGCCGATCCAGTCGATGTCCACGGGGTTGGCGCCTCAGGACCGCGCCGCGGTGGCGGGCGGCAGGCAGGGCAGGTGGGTCAGGGCAGGGCGCATGGGGTCCAGGGCGGGGCGGGCGGCACGCCGTGGCATGCCAGGCCCGCGATTGTGGCAAAGCCACGCCGCACCGGGCCCATACCCGCACACGCCGCACACGCCGCACACGTCCCCCGCGCGCGCCTTCAACAGCTCAGAAGCTTTCCCACTCGCCCTCTTCGCTCTTGGCCGGGGCCTTGGCGGCAGGCAGTGCGCGGGGGGCTGTGGCGGCGACCGGTCTGGGCTTCGCCGCCGTCGGTGCGGCGGCGGGCTTCGCGGCCACGCGCGGCGCCGGCGCAGCGGCGGGGCGCGGGGGCGCTGCTGGGGCCGGGGCACGGACGGGTGCCGGCACGGCACCGTCGCGCAGCCGGAACACCGCCATGGCCTGCACCAGCTGCGCGGCCTGGTGGCGCAGGCTGTCGGCCGCCGCGGCGGATTGCTCGACCAGCGCCGCGTTCTTCTGCGTCGTCTGGTCCATCTCGGTGATGGCCTGGCCGATCTGCGCGACGCCCGAGCTCTGCTCGTTGCTGGCCGCACTGATCTCGCCCACGATGTCGGTGACGCGGCGGATCGCGGAGACGACCTCTTCCATGGTGCTGCCGGCCTGGTCCACCAGCGTGGTGCCTTGCTGCACGCGCTCCACGCTGGCGCCGATCAGCGTCTTGATCTCGCGCGCCGCCTCGGCCGAGCGGCCGGCCAGGCTGCGCACCTCGCTGGCCACCACTGCGAAGCCGCGGCCCTGCTCGCCGGCGCGCGCCGCTTCCACGGCCGCGTTCAGGGCCAGGATGTTGGTCTGGAAGGCGATCGAGTCGATCACGCCGATGATGTCGGCGATGCGGTCCGAGCTTTCGTGGATGCCCTTCATGGTCTCGACCACGCGCGAGACCACCTCGCCTCCCTTGCTCGCGACCGACGAGGCATTGGCCGCCAGCGCGTTGGCCTGGCGCGCGTTGTCGGCGTTCTGGCGCACGGTGGAGCTCAGCTCCTCCATGGAGGCGGCCGTCTCCTCCAGCGCCGAGGCCTGCTGCTCGGTGCGGCCGGACAGGTCGTTGTTGCCCGCCGCGATCTCGCTGCTGGCCGTGGACACGCCTTCGGCATTGCGCCGCACCTCGGAGACCACGCTGGCCAGCTGCTGCTGCATCTCCCGAAGTGCGGCCAGCAGGGCCGCGGCCTCGTCGCGGCCGTGCACCTGGATGTCTTCGGTCAGGTCGCCGGCGGCCACGCGGCGCGCCGTGCTGCCCGCCTGCGCGAGCGGGCCGGTGATGCTGCGCGTGAGCACCCACGCGAACAGCGCCACCAGCCCCAGCGCCACGATGGCGAAGCCGAGCAGGATGGATTGGCCCAGCGCGGCCCGCTCGGCGGTCTGGCGCAGCGATGCGTCGTAGATCGCCTGCTGGCCCTCCTCGAAGCGCTGCAGCGCGGCGTCGTACTGGTCGGCCAGTGGGCGCAGCTGGCTGTTGAGCAGGGACGCCACATCCTCACCGGTCTGGCGTCGCTTGATCAGGTCGGCACGTGGTCCGCGGTAGGCTTCGCGCCGTTGGTTGATTTCGGCGATCAAGGCTTTTTCTTCAGGCGTCACGGCCAGCTGGCCAATGCGCTCGCTGACCTCGGAAATGCGTTTGGAAGTGCGGTCCATCTGCGCCGTCCAGGCTGGGATGCGGCTGACGTCGGACTCGAGCAGCGTGGACTGGGTGCGGACCCAGTTCATTTCGATGTTCTGCCGCCAGCGCTCGGCCAGGCGCAGCTTCTCGCTGTCGTACGTGCCCAGGCGCTGGGCGTCGGCGGCGGTTTCCTGCAGCCGCCAATAGCCGACGGCGGCGCTCACGGCGATGATCAGCAGCAGGATGCTAAAGGCCAGTGTCAGGCGGGCGCCGATGCGCAGCTGACGCAGTGCGTTCATGCGGCACCTCCGGCTGCGATGGACTGCTCGCCACAGGTTCGAACACGTACTTCTTCTTGGTGCACAACAAGCCTCCCGAGAGCCTACGGTGCGCCGATTATGGGCATTCGCCCGCTAAGTGGATGTACTCGCTTGCCCCAGCTGCGCAAAAGCCGAGCGAAAGAACAACACTCGGCAACAGCCCCTACTCGCCGGCCTGTGCCAGCGCGTTGCTGGGGGGCCAGCCGAACAACTGGTGCAGGGCTGCGCGGTATTGCGCCTGGCCGCGCACGATGGTGTTGTGGTGCGTGCCGCCGTCGACCACGACGAAGGCCTTGGGCTCCTGCGCGGCCTCGTACAGGCGTCGGCCCAGGTCGGGCTTGATCAGGCTGTCGTCCGAACCGTGCACCACCAGCAGCGGGGCGCCGATGTGGGGCACCTTGCGGATGGACTCCATGCGTTGCGTGATGAGCCAGCCGATCGGCAGCCAGCCCCACTTCATGCTGGCCGCCACCTCGGGGATGGAGGTGAAGGTGCCTTCGACGAGCACGCCGCGCTCGTCCTGGACCTTGGAGGCCAGGTCGATGGCGATGGCGCCGCCCAGCGAGTGGCCGAAGATGTAGCGCGGCCGGTCGGGGTAGCGCGCGGCCAGCCAGTCCCAGGCGGCGCGGGCGTCCTCGAAGGCGCGGTCCTCGGAGGGCAGCTCGGAGCTACTCTTGCCGAAGCCGCGGTAGTCGATCGCCAGCACCGAGAAGCCCAGCTGCTGCATGGCGCGCATGCGCGGGGCCGAGCCCTGCACGTTCCAGCGCGCGCCGTGCAGGTACAGCAGGATCGGCGCCTGCGTGGGATCGGTGTGCAGCGCCGTTGCGTTCTCCAGCCACAGGCCGTGCAGGCGCACGGGCTCCTTGGAAACTTTGGAGTCGAAGCCGATCCAGACCTCTTCCATGCCTTCGGCGCTGGCGGCGCTGCCGCCCCAGGCGCGGTCGCCGGGCTGGAAGATCCAGTCGCGCTGGCGTTCGTCGAGCAGGCTGCAGCCTGTGACCGCACCCAAGGTCAGGGTCGAGCACAGCAGGGCGATCAGGGATAAGCGGCGCATGGCGGACACTGACTCCGAATCCGGGACGTAAGTTCAATCCTACGTGCCGCAAGCAGGATCGGGGCCAGTCTCGCTCGCCGTTCAGCGTCCTCGGAGGAACAGCTGGTCGAGGTCCCGCACGCTGATCTGGCGCCAAGTCGGCCGGCCGTGGTTGCATTGGTCGGAGCGCTCGGTGGCCTCCATCTGGCGCAACAGGCCGTTCATTTCTTCCAGCGTGAGCCGGCGGTTGGCGCGCACAGCGCCATGGCAGGCCATGGTGGCGAGCAGCTCGTTGCGCGCGCGCTCGACCACGCCGCTGGCCTCGTGCTGGGCCAGTTCGGCCAGCACGCTGCGCGCCAGCGCCACGGCGTCGCCCTGGGCCAGGCTGGCCGGCACGGCGCGCACGGCCAGCGTGCGCGCCGAGAACGGCGCCACGTCCAGGCCCAGCTGGGCCAGCGTGTCGGCATGGGTCTCGGCGGCCGCCAGTTCGGTCGGTGTGGCCGCGAAGGTGGCCGGGATCAACAGCGGCTGACTGGCCATGGCCGCATCGTCGGCCTGCGCCTTGAGCCGCTCGTACACGATGCGCTCGTGTGCGGCATGCATGTCCACCACCACCAGGCCGTGCTGGTTCTCGGCCAGGATGTAGATACCCTGCAGCTGGGCCAGCGCACGACCGAGCGGCCAGGCCGGGGCCTCGTCCGCTGCGGGCGTGGCGCGCGAATGCGGGGTGGGGGCTTCTGCCCGGGCCAGCGGAGCCGGTTGCGGCTCGGGCAGCACGGCAACGTCGTTGTCTGTCGCATCCTGCCAGCGTGGCCTGGGTTCGGCGATGGCCGGCATGGGCGCCGGGCTCCAGGGCGTGAAGCCCGCCGCGGGCGCTTCCACGGGCTCGGCGAAGGCCATGGCGGGCTGGCGCCAGGCCGGCATCGGCACCGGCGCGGGTGCCGCCACGCCGGGCCATGGCGCTTGCGGCGCCGGCTGTGCCAGCGCAGCGCGCGGTGCGGCCAGCGCCTGGTCGACGGCGCGGCGCACGGCCTGGTGCACTTCGCGGCTGTCGCGAAAGCGCACCTCGATCTTGGTCGGGTGCACGTTCACGTCCACGCGCGTGGGGTCCATGTCCACGTACAGCGCGTAGACCGGCTGGCGCTGGCCATGCAGCACGTCCTCGTAGGCGCTGCGCGCGCCGTGCGCAAGCACCTTGTCGCGCACGAAGCGGCCGTTGACGTAGGCGAACTGGTGGTCGCCACGCGCGCGCGCCGCGTCGGGAATGCCGGCTCGGCCGCGCACGCGGATCAGCGGGCCGCCGCCCTCGCTTTGCGCGCTGCTGCGCCAGTCGACCCGCACCGAGCGCTCGCAGAAGTCCTCGCCCAGCACGTCGGCCAGGCGCTGGTCCAGGCCGGCGTCGTCGCTCTCGGTCACGGCGCGCCACTGCTCGACCAGCTTGCCCTCGTGCCAGATCGCGAAGCCCACGTCGGGCCGCGCCAGCGCGTGGCGGCGCACGGCCTCGATGCAGTGGGCCAGCTCGGTCGCGTCGGTCTTGAGGAATTTGCGCCGCGCCGGCGTGCTGAAGAACAGCTCCTTGACCTCCACCGTGGTGCCGACGGCACGCGCGATGGGCTTCATCTCGCCGGTGCGCCCATCCAGCAGCATGGCGTGCGGTTGCTCAGCCGTGCGCGAGGCGATGGCCATGTCGGAGACCGAGTTGATCGCCGCCAGCGCTTCGCCGCGAAAGCCCATGGTGGCCACGCTCTCGAGCTCCTGCAGGTTGCCGATCTTGCTGGTGGCATGGCGCTTGAGCGCCAGCGGCAGGTCGGCCGCGGGGATGCCGATGCCGTCGTCCTCGACGGCGATCAAGCGTACGCCGCCCGCGAGCAGCCGCAACACGATCTGGCGCGCACCGGCGTCCAGCGCGTTGTCCACGAGTTCGCGCACCACCGAGGCCGGTCGCTCGACGACCTCGCCGGCGGCGATCTGGCTGATCAGCTCGTCAGGCAGTTCGCGGATCTGGCGGCGTTCGGTCATTTCAGCGCCGCCCGGCCGCCCAAAGGCGCTGAAGCGCTCCCTTGGGGGGCAGCAATACACAAAGTGATGAGCGTGGAGGCTTTCATTTCAGCGCCTGGCCACAGGCTGCGCACTGCGTGTCGCTGGCGCGCACGTTGGTGCCGCAGGCGGGGCAGGTGGCTGGCGGCCTGGGCGGCTCGGCCGGCTGCGCGGCATTGGCGGCCGCCGCGCGGGCGCGTTCGGCCACGCGCTGGGCGCGGGCCTGCGCCTGCTCCTGCATGCCGCGCGCCTTGTCGACGGCGTAGGCCAAGTGGGCGTCCACGTGGGCCTGCTCAGCCGCCAGGTCCAGGCCGTCCAGCGCGCGCAGGTAGACGCTGCTGACGCCGCGCAGGTAAACGAGGCCGGGCAGCGTGCAGGCGGCCGCAAACAGCACGCCGCTGCCGAAGCCGGCCGCCGCGGCATGCGCGCCGCCGCTGCCCATGCCGAAGCTGCCCATGTCCATGTGGCCCAGGATGGGGGCGGAAATGCCGGCCGTGATGGCCACGCCGCCGAACAGGATCGTGCCGATCAACAGGCCGATCAGCACCGCGATGAAGGACACCACCAGCATCAACAGCAGAACCATGCCGAGCCGGCGCCGGGCGATGGCGATCAGCTGGCTCATGCACTCCATGGCAGTGGCGCCGTTCCACACCGAGGGCGCCGACAGCGGAAACACCACCATGGGCAGCGCGAAGAGCGCCACGCCGGTCAGCACCACCGCCACCGGAAACACGAACGCGTACAGGAGGGGCCCGAGCAGCGGCAGCTTGCACAGGAACACCACCACCATCAACGCCAACACGCCGGCCAGGTACAGGCCGGCGATCCACAGGTAGACCAGCAGCAGGCGGTGCGAATGCGTGAGCGAGTGCGAGACGGCCTCGACGATGGAGCGCGAGCGCACCCCGTGCGCCTCGTCCATCAGCATCACCCCGGCGGCATTGACGCCGTAGAACAGCACGGCATAGGCCGCCACTGCGAACAGCGCAACGAAGAAGTAGCTGACGCCGGCCAGCAGCGTTCCGAGGCCCATGACCATGGCGCCCGCCACCAGCGTCACCAGCAGCAGCGCAAGGGCGCGCCAGTTGCGCATGGCGTCGATGCTGTCGACGAGACTGCTGCTGTCCTTGATCTGTTGGGAAAGCACGGACTGGGTACTCCTGAGGTTGGCTGCGGCGCGGCCGGCTAGTTGCCGACCAGACCCTGTTCGATCTCGCGCCGGCGCTGCTCACGGGCCTCATTTTCCAGGCGAACGCAGGTCGGGTGCCGGCGGAACTCCGACTTGAAGCACTGCATGCCGATGCACAGCGAACGCGCAAGCCCGTTGCTGCTGTCGGCACAGACCGATTCCGGGCTCGGCGCCGCGGGCGGCGGGGGCGCCTGGCGTGGGGGCGACGGCTGCGGTGGTGGCCGGGGCGCGGGGGGCGCAGTGTAGACGGTGGCGGGCTCGGCAGGAGGCACCGCGGCCACGGGGGCGGTGCTGGGTGCCGGCTCGGGTGGCTGCTCGGGCGCGGGCGCCGGGCGGTGTCGCTGCAGCGCGGGTGCCGGCGACGGTTCGGATGCGGCCGGAGCCGGCGGCGCTGCGGCGCTCGGCGCCTCGACCGGGGCGGTCGGGGTTTCGGAGACTGCAGGCGGCGGATCGGTCAGGAACTCCTCGACGGGCGCGGTCACAGGCGCAGGCGGGGCGGCGGTCGGCGGCGGCGTCCCGCGCTGCCACCACAAAACCGCGGCCACGACCGCCAGCACGAGCAGCAGCAGCGGCAGCACCGGGCGGTGGCGCGTTGCCGCAGGCATGGACGGAGCGCTGGCCGCCGCTGTGGTCCGCGGGATCTGCGGCGTGCCGGGGTGCCGGTCTGGATGAACCAGGCGGGGGGCCACGGCGGCCTCGGCGGGCCTGACCAGGGCCTTGCCGCAACGGCGGCAGTAGCGCGCTCCAGCCCGGTTGGGTTTCCCGCAGGCCGCGCAGTCCGGGCCGGACGCCGCGGCGGCCGCGGGTGCTGTTTCGGCGCGTGGCGCGGCACCGGCCGCCGGCAGGGCCGGATCCAGAGGCGTTGCGCACTTCCTGCAGAACCTGGCGATGGGCCGGTTCCCGGCGCCGCATGCGGGACAGGTCTTGGACAAAGGTCGACAGCGGGATGGAGGGGCCGGCATGGGTCGGCAGCGGCCGGCTTGCGCCAGGGCGGGCCGATGCTAGCAAATGCGCTGCGCGGGCAATTCCCTGGCCGTGCGGGCCTGTCAAGGGTCCGGTGTGGACGGGCCGCCATAATGCCGCCGCATGGAACTGGCGAGCTTTCTGATCGACTTCATCTTGCACGTGGACGTGCACCTGGAGACCTTCGTGCGCAACTACGGCACCTGGGTCTACGCGCTGCTGTTCCTGATCGTGTTCGTGGAGACCGGCGTGGTGGTGATGCCCTTTCTGCCGGGCGATTCGCTGCTCTTTGTGGTGGGCGCACTGTGCGGCCTGGGCCTGATGAGCCTGCCGATCGCGATGGCGGTGCTGGTGGTGGCCGCCATCCTGGGCGACCAGTGCAACTACAGCATCGGCCGCTACTTCGGGCCCAAGGTGTTCCAGTGGGAGGACTCGCGCTTTTTCAACAAGAAGGCCTTCGACCAGGCCCATGCCTTTTACGAACGCTACGGTGGCGTGACCATCATCCTGGCGCGCTTCATGCCCTTCATCCGTACCTTCGCGCCCTTCGTGGCCGGCGTGGCCGAGATGAGCCGCACCAAGTTCACGGCCTACAACGTGGCAGGTGCCTTGATCTGGGTGTTGGGCATCTGCACCGCGGGCTATTTCCTGGGTGGCCTGCCCTGGGTCAAAGCCAACCTGGACAAGATCATCTGGGCGATGATCTTCATCCCTGGCCTGATCGCCATTTACGGCGCGTGGAAGGCCAAGCGCCAGGCAGAGCGCGACGCCGCCGGCGCGGCGACGTCCTGAACACGGCTTGTCACGCCCGGCGCCTTCGGGCTGGGCCATGATGCGGGTTCTTCTTCAGGAGTTCCGCATGTCCCTGTTCTCTGGTTCCCGCCTTCCCGCCATCGCCGTGGCTGGCGCTTGTGCTCTTGCGCTGGGTGTGCTGCTCGCGCCCAGCGCGCAATCGCAGATCCGCGCCAATCCAAGCTACCAACCTGTCGGCGTGTCGTCCAGCGGCAACGGCAGCACTGCGTGGTTCCATGACCCGGCGACCGGGCGCGCCATCGCCTGCCATATGGCGAGCGGCGCGATCCAGTGCCAGTCGGCCAAGTTGCCGCAAGAAGGGTCCTGAAACGGCGAAGGGCCCCGCAGGGCCCTTCCGGTCAGGCGACCAGGCCTCAGCGGCCTTGGTCGCGCCGCTTGCCGACCTCGTTGCCGACCAGCGCGCCGGCGGCTGCGCCGCCCACGGTGCCCAGCGTGCTGCCGAAAACGGCATTGCCGACGACGCCGCCGGCCACGGCGCCGACGCCAGTGCCAACCTGCGCACTGGAGGGGTTGGAGGCGCAGCCCGTCAGGCCGATGACCGATGCCGCGGTGACTGCCAGGATGGTCTTGATCATGGGATACCTCGTCTCTTGCTGTTGCGATCCAGGCTTCAGGGCCTGTGCACCAACGATAGAAAAGGCTGCGGTCCGCGCGTGTAGGCCAGTGCCGGCGCGGCGTGTGGGGCCGCGCCAGATCACACGGTGCGGCTACGCGCCAGCGGCGGGTTTTTCGCGAAGTAGCCGCGGATGCCCCGCATGATCGCGTCCGCCAGGTCGTCCTGGTATGCCTCGCTGCGCAACTTGGCTTCCTCCTCGGGGTTGCTGATGAAGGCCGTCTCCACGAGCACGCTCGGGATGTCGGGCGCTTTCAGCACCGCGAAGCCGGCCTGTTCCACGCGCGGCTTGTGCAGCTTCGCCATGCCGCCGATCTCGCCGAGAACGGCGCTGCCCAGTTTCAGGCTGTCGTTGATCTGGGCCGTGGTGCTCATGTCCAGCAGCATGCGCTGCACATGCTGGTCCTTGGCCTGCACGTTGACGCCGCCGATCAGGTCGGCCTGGTTCTCCTTGTCGGCCAGCCATCGCGCGGCCGTGCTGGTGGCGCCGCGCTGGCTGAGCGCGAACACACTCGCGCCGCGCGCGGCAGGTGTCGTGAAGGCGTCGGCGTGGATGCTGATGAACAGGTCGGCCTGCACGTTGCGCGCCTTCTGCACGCGCGTCTGCAGCGGCACGAAGAAGTCGGCGTCGCGCGTGAGAAAGGCGCGCATGGGGTTGCCGTTGACGCTGGCCGCGTTGATGCGCTCGCGCAGCTTGTGCGCCACGCGCAGCACGATGTCCTTCTCGCGCGTGCCCTTGGGGCCGATGGCGCCGGGGTCCTCGCCGCCATGGCCGGGGTCGAGCGCCACGATGATGAGGCGGTCGGTGCGGCTCGGCGGCACCGGCGTCTGCTTGGCCGGCCGAGGTGGCGCCTTCTCAGACGCGGCGGCCAGCGTGCCGTGCGGCAGTTCGGGCGAGGGCGGGCGTGCCGTGCTGTCCGGGCCGGGCAGGGGCTTGATTTGCCCCGGCGGCGGCGACTCGCGCAACTCCGGGCCGGCAGCGGGCGTGCCGCTGGCCCCCGGGCCGGTGTGGCGCGCGATCAGGTCGTCCAGCGGGTCGGCCGCGGGCGCCTTGCCCGCCTGCACGTCGCGCAGCCGCTCGTCGATCAGGGCCTGCAGCGGGTCTTCCTTCTCGGCCGGGTAGAGGTCCAGCACGAGGCGGTTCTGGTAGGCCGCCACGGGCTTCAAGGTGAACACCTGCGGCACGGCGGCGCGCTTCAGGTCGATCACGAGCCGCACCACGCCGGGCTGGTTCTGGCCCACGCGGATGCGTTCGATGTTGGGATCGTCGGGCCGCACGCGGCCCACGAGTTCGCGCAGCGCGGCATCCAGGTCGATGCCCTCGATGTCCACGGCCAGGCGCGGCGGGTCGGCCACGAAGATCTGCTTGGTGGTCAAAGGCACGTCGGACTCGATGGTCACGCGCGAGTAGTCGGGCGCGGGCCAGACGCGCACGGCGACGATGCCGGCGCCGCGCGCCGCATGGGTCACGCCCAGCAGCAGCACCAGCGCGCCGTGGCCGAGCAGACGGCGGCGTTTCATGTCAGTTTCTCCAGCAGCGCTTGGCCGCGTGGCGTGTTGGCCGCGATATGCACCTCGCGGCCTTCGTCGATTTGCGCCGCGATCGTGATGGCGAGGTCTGCAGGCGGCAGCAGCGCGCCGGCCTTCTCGGGCCATTCGGCAAGCTTGAGGCCGCGGCTGGCGAAGATGTCGCGAAAGCCCGCATCCTCCCATTCGCGCGGATCGTCGAAGCGGTAGAAGTCGAAATGCCAGATCGCCAGGGGCGGCTGGCGCGTGTCCACGGCATGGGGCTCCACCACCGCGTAGGTCGGGCTCTTGATGCGGCCCTGCACGCCGAGCGCGCGCAGCAGGTGCCGCACCAGCGTGGTCTTGCCCGCGCCCAGGTCGCCGTGCAGCGTGACGAAGGCGTCCTGGACCGCCGGTTGCGCGGCCAGGCGCGCGGCGAACGCCGCTGTCGCGGCTTCGTCGGGCCACTGCAATACCAGGGAGGAGGGGGCCGCATCACGCGCACCATCGGCCGGGGATGGTGCGGTTTCTACAATCGGCGGGTGACGGCTGCTGTGGTTCAGATCGATGCTCTCCGGCTGGTGTCCCGCATCAGGGACTGGGCCAGCGCGCTCGGATTCTCCCAAATCGGCATTGCCCCTGTGGATTTGTCGTCGGCCGAACCGGGTTTTGCGGCCTGGCTCGCAGCGGGCTTTCATGGCGAGATGGACTACATGGCCCGCCACGGTATGAAGCGTGCACGTCCGGCCGAGCTCGTGGAGGGCACGCTCAGCGTGTTGACGGCGCGCATGGACTACCTGCCGCGGGCCACGCCGGCCGACTGGCAGGCCGCCGAGTTCGCGCGGCTGGCGCGGCCGGGCGAGGCCATCGTCTCGGTCTATGCGCGGGGCCGCGACTACCACAAGGTGCTGCGCGCGCGGCTGCAACAGCTGGCCGAGCGCATCGCAGATGAAGTGGGCCCGCTCGGCTTTCGCGTCTTCACCGACTCGGCGCCCGTGCTGGAGGCTGAACTGGCCGCGCGCAGCGGCCAGGGCTGGCGCGGCAAGCACACGCTGGTGCTGAACCGCGAGGGCGGCTCCATGTTCTTCCTGGGCGAGATCTACCTGGACATTGCGCTGCCGCCGAGCGATCCGGTCAGCGCCCATTGCGGCCAGTGCGAAGCCTGCATCGCCATCTGCCCCACGGGTGCCATCGTCGGGCCGCAGCGCCTGGATGCACGGCGCTGCATCTCCTACCTGACCATCGAGCACGCGGGCCCGATCCCCTTGCCCTTGCGCCACTTGCTGGCCAACCGCATCTACGGGTGCGACGACTGCCAGCTGGCCTGCCCCTGGAACAAGTTCGCGCAGCGCGCGAGCCTGCCCGACTTCGATGCCCGCGAGGGCCTGGCCGGGTGCACGCTGGCCGAGCTGTTCGGCTGGAGCGAGGACGATTTCCTGCGCCGCACCGAGGGCAGCGCGATCCGCCGCATCGGCCACGAGCGCTGGTTGCGCAACATCGCGGTGGCGCTGGGCAACGCGCTGCGGCAGGCGCCGGCCGGGGAACGGGCACCGCTGCGCGCCGCGTTGCACGCGCGCGCCGAACACCCCAGCACACTCGTGCGCGAGCACGTCGCCTGGGCTTTGGCTCAGGGCTGAGCCTGTGCCTGCCGGAACGCGCCCGGCGCCATGCCGGTCCATTGCCGAAAGGCGCGCGCGAAGCTCTTCTCGTTGCGAAAGCCCACGGACAGCGCGATCTGCTTGACCGAGCGCTGGGTGCGGCGCAACTGCTCGACGGCCTGCTCGTGGCGCACCTGGTCCTTGAGGCCCTGCAGCGACAGGCCCTCGGCCTGCAACTGGCGGTGCAAGGTGCGGGTGGACACGTGCAGCAGACCGGCGAGCGCATCGGCCGTGCCGGCCTCGCTGCGTGTGCGCAGCAACTCGCGCACGCGCTGGCCCAGCAGCCGGTCGCGCCGGTACTGCAGCACGGTGAGCGGCAAGGCGCGCCGCAGCATGGTGCGCAGTGCGCGCTCATCGCGCACCAGCGGCAGGCCAAGGTAGGCGGCGTCGAAGCGGTAGCCGGCCTCGCGCGCGCCGAAACGGATGGCGCCGCCGAACATCAGCGGGTATGCATCGGCATGGTCGGGCGCGGGGAACGGGAAGCTGGCCTCCTGCAGCGAGACGCGCGAGTCGATGGCCCAGCTCGCATAGCCGTGCACGAAGCGCAGGCAGGACACCAGGCAGAACTCGCGCAGCGCGCCGAGGTCAGCCCGCTCCTCGATCCACAGCCGCGCGCTGCCGCCCTCGACCTCGAGGTGCAGCAGCACGTCGTCGACCAGCAGCCGGTGGTGACGGCACCAGCGCGCCAGGGCCACGCCGAGGTCGGGCGAAGTCAGCGAGGCACGGCACAGCATGCCGTAGCTGCCCCAAGGCAGGCGCCGGCCGAACCAGCCCAAGGCCTCGTCGTCGAGCTCCTGCATGGCGTGGGCGTTGAGCGCCTCGAACTGCGCGGCCGTCACGCGCGCGCCGCCTTGCTGCAGCTCGCGCGGCGCGATCTGTGCCGCGCGCAGGGCCGCGGACGGGTCCCGGCCATAGCGTGCATAGGCCTGCACGATGGCTTGGACGAAGGCCATCGGCGTGGCGGCGCGGGCGGGCGGCGGGGCGAGCGGGGAAGGCATGGCGGCGGCAAACGGAGCGTGGCGCAATCTGCAACCATTGTGGCGTCAAATGCCCGGCAGGCCGGCGTAAGCTGTCGCGCTGCGACCGCAACCCCTTCAGGAGACTGCCCCCATGCCCGCTTCCCAACTGCCCGGCCTCGACTTCGACCTGGGCGAGACCATCGATTCCCTGCGCGACGCGATCGCCGATTTCTGCGCCGCCGAGATCGCGCCGCGCGCGGCGGCCATCGACCGCGACAACCAGTTCCCCAAGGACTTGTGGGCCAAGCTCGGCAGCCTGGGTCTGCACGGCATGACGGTCAAGGAGGAGTACGGCGGCACCGAACTCGGCTACTTGGCGCACATCGTGGCCATGGAGGAGGTCTCGCGCGCCTCGGCGTCCGTGGGCCTGTCCTACGGCGCGCACTCCAACCTGTGCGTGAACCAGATCCACCGCAACGGCAGTGCCGCGCAGAAGGCCAAATACCTGCCCAAGCTCGTCAGCGGCGAGCATGTCGGCGCGCTGGCCATGAGCGAGCCGGGCGCCGGCTCCGACGTGGTCAGCATGAAGCTCAAGGCCGAGAAGAAAGACGGCTACTACGTGCTCAACGGCGGCAAGATGTGGATCACCAACGGCGGCGATGCCGACACGCTGGTGATCTACGCCAAGACCGAGCCCGAGATGGGCGCGCGCGGCATGACCGCCTTCATTGTCGAGAAGGGCTTCAAAGGCTTCTCGGCCGGCACCAAGCTCGACAAGCTGGGCATGCGCGGCTCCAACACCTTCCCGCTGTTCTTCGACAACTGCGAGGTGCCGGAGGAGAACGTGCTGGGCGGCGAGGGCATGGGCGCCAAGGTGCTCATGAGCGGGCTGGACTACGAGCGCGCCGTGCTGTCGGGCGGCCCGCTGGGCATCATGGCCGCCTGCATGGACGCGGTGATCCCCTATGTGCATGAGCGCAAGCAGTTCGGCCAGGCCATCGGCGAGTTCCAGCTCATGCAGGGCAAGATCGCCGACATGTACAGCACCTGGCAGGCCACGCGCGCCTACGTCTATGCCGTGGGCAAGGCCTGCGACCGCAAGGACCATGCGCGCAGCTTCCGCAAGGATGCGGCCGGCGCCATCCTGTACTCGGCCGAGAAGGCCACCTGGATGGCCGGCGAGGCGATCCAGGCGCTGGGCGGCGTGGGCTACACCAAAGATTTTCCGGTCGAACGCCTGTGGCGCGACGCCAAGCTCTACGAGATCGGCGCGGGCACCAGTGAGATCCGCCGCATGCTGATCGGCCGCGAACTGTTCTCCGAGACGGCCTGAAGATGGACAGCTACGCCAAGGGCGCGACCACGCCCGCGCTGATCGAGCAGACGATCGGCGACTGCTTCGACGCAATGGCCGCGCGCCAGCCCGATGCGCTGGCCCTGGTGAGCCGCCACGAAGGGGTGCGCCAGACCTATGGCGAACTGCAGGCCGAAGCCCATCGCCTGGCCAGTGCGCTGCTGCGCTCTGGACTGGTGCCGGGCGACCGCATCGGCATCTGGTCGCACAACAACAGCGCCTGGCTGCTCATGCAGCTGGCCACGGCCAAGGCCGGCCTGGTGCTCGTCAACATCAACCCGGCCTACCGCACGGCCGAGCTCGCGTACGCGCTGAACAAGGTCGGCTGCCGGGCCATCGTGAGCATGGCGCGCTTCAAGACCAGCGACTACCTGGCCATGCTGCGCGAGCTGGACGGCCAACTGCCGCAGCTCGAACGCACGTACTGGATCGACCGCGCTGGCGAGGGCGCGGACGAGCCAGGCATGACGCGCTTCTCCAGCCTGCTGGCCTCGGGCGATGCGGCCGATCCGCGCGTGGCCGAGGTGCAGCGCGGCCTCAAGAACACCGACCCCATCAACATCCAGTTCACGAGCGGCACCACGGGCTTTCCCAAGGGCGCGACGCTGACCCACCGCAACATCCTCAACAACGGCTTCTTCATCGGCGAGTGCATGAAGCTCACGCCCGTGGACCGCCTGTGCATCCCGGTGCCGCTGTACCACTGCTTCGGCATGGTGCTCGGTAATCTGGCCTGCCTCACGCACGGCAGCGCCATCGTCTATCCGAACGACGGCTTCGATGCGCTGACCGTGCTGCAGGCAGTCCAGGAAGAGCGCTGCACGGGCCTGCACGGCGTGCCCACCATGTTCATCGCCGAGCTGGACCATCCGCGCTTTGCGGAGTTCGACCTGTCCTCGCTGCGCACCGGCATCATGGCCGGCTCGCCGTGCCCGATCGAGGTCATGAAGCGCGTGGTCGAACAAATGCACCTGTCGCAGATCACGATCGCCTACGGCATGACCGAGACCAGCCCGGTCAGCTGCCAGAGCTCGACCGACACGCCGCTGGCCAAGCGCGTGTCCACGGTCGGCCAAGTGCAGCCGCACCTGGAAGTGAAGATCGTCGACCCGGCCAGCGGCGCCCTGGTGCCGCGCGGCCAGTCGGGCGAGCTCTGCACGCGCGGCTACTCGGTCATGCACGGCTACTGGGGCGATGTGGAGAAGACGCGCGAGGCCATCGATGCCGAGGGCTGGATGCACACGGGCGACCTGGCCACCATGGACGAGGAGGGCTTTGTGAACATCGTCGGCCGCATCAAGGACATGGTCATCCGTGGCGGCGAGAACATCTACCCGCGCGAGATCGAGGAGTTCCTGTACCGCCATCCGCAGGTGCAGGACGTGCAGGTGGTCGGCCTGCCCGACAGCCGCTACGGCGAGGAGCTCTGCGCCTGGATCATCCCCAAGCCCGGCCAGGTGCTGACTGAGGCGTCCGTGCGCGAATTCTGCAAGGGCCGGATCGCCCATTACAAGGTGCCGCGCTACATCCGCTTCGTGGCCGAGTTCCCGATGACGGTGACGGGCAAGATCCAGAAGTTCCGGATCCGCGAAGTCATGAGCGAGGAACTGCGCCTGCGCGCCGACAAGACCGCCTGAGGCTCAAGGCGCGAGTGGCCGCAGGATGCCCAGCGCATAGGGCAGGCTCATCATGCCGGCCAGCGTGGACAGCGTGACGAGCCCGGCCACGTAGGGCCCGTTGTAGCCCATGCGCGCGGCCAGCACATAGCAGCTCGAGGCTGTGGGCAGGGCCGAGAAGATCAGCAGCACCGTGGCCTGCACGGGCGGCAGCCCGAGCAGCAGCACCAGGCCCAGCGCCACGGCCGGCAGCAGCAGGTGGCGGATGGCCAGCAGGCCCACGCCCAGGGCCTTGGCCCGCGCGAGCGGCCCGAACTGCATGCCGGCCCCGGCCGCCATCAGGCCCATGGCCACCGAGGATGCGCCGATGCGTGTGGCCGTGGGTTCGATCCACTCCGGAATGCGCAGGCCTGCGAGGTTGGCCACCAGGCCGGTGGCCGTGGCCACGATCAGCGGGTTGCGCAGCAGTTCGCGCCCGAAGCTCGCGCTGGCACCGCGCGCCATGGGCCACACGGCCGCGATGTTGAAGATCGGCACGCAGACCGCAATCAGCACGGCCATGGCCAGCGCCCCGGGCGCGCCGGCCAGCCGCTCGGCCAGCGGTAATGCAATGAAGGAGTTGAAGCGGAACGCGATCTGCGCGGCGCCCGCATGCTCGCGCCGCTCCACATGTCTTGCCAGCCCCGGCCAGTAAGGCAGGCTGTAGGAGAGCGCGATGCCGCACGCGGCCAGTGCTAAGCCGGCCAGGATCAGGTCCGAGGTGGCGACGAAGTCGATGCGCGAGCGCAGCACCGACTGGAACAGCAGCACCGGGAACAGCACGTAGTAGACGAGCTTCTCGACCTGGCCCCAGACCTCGCGGTTCATGGGCGTGTAGCGGCACAGCAGAAAGCCGATCAGGATCAGCGAGAAATCGGGCAGCAGCAGTTGTGCGTAGTTCACGAGGCAGGTCGCACAGCGGCGGGTCGGCGCCAGAGAATACCAGCGCCGCACAAGGGCATGCCCGGGGGCGCCGCGCGCAGGGCGACTCCTATAATTTTTCGGGGCCTGGCCACGAGCCGGCCACCTGATACCGATCCACACTCAGCGGAGAACTTTCCCGATGCAACGCCGTTCCGTCTTCACCCTTGCCCTGCTGGCCGCCGCCAGTTCGGCTGCCTTCGCGCAGTCCTACCCGAACAAGCCGGTCAAGCTGGTCGTGCCGTTCGCACCGGGCGGCACCACGGACATCATCGCGCGCGTCATCGCCGAGCCGCTGGGCAAGGCGCTGGGCCAGCCCGTGGTGGTGGACAACAAGGGCGGCGGTGGCGGCATCATCGGCGCGTCCGAGACGGCGCGTTCGCCGGCCGACGGCTACTCGCTGGGCGTGGCCACGGTGTCGACCACGGCGGCCAATCCGGCCATCAACCCGAAGACGCCGTACAACCCGCTGACGGACTTCACGCCCATCATCAACATCGCGGCCACGCCCAACATCATCGCGGTGAACCCCTCGTTCCCGGCCAAGGACTACAAGGCCTATGTGGCCGAGCTCAAGAAGTCGCCGGGCAAGTACTCGTATTCCTCCTCTGGCACGGGCGGCATCGGCCACCTGCAGATGGAGCTGTACAAGAACATGGCCGGCGTGTTCGTCACGCACATTCCCTACCGCGGCGCGGGCCCGGCCCTGAACGACACCGTCGCCGGCCAGGTGCCCATGATCTTCGACAACCTGCCGTCCACGCTGCCCTTCGTGCAGAGCAAGCGGCTGGTGCCCATCGTCGTGGCGGCGCCGCAGCGCGTGGCCGCGCTGCCTGATGTGCCCACGTTCAAGGAAGTCGGCCTGGAGCCCGTGAACCGCATGGCCTACTACGGCATCGTCGGTCCCAAGGGCCTGCCCAAGGAGGTGGTGGACAAGATCAACGCCGGCGTGCGCAAGGCGCTGGAAGACCCGGCCGTGCGCAAGCGCATCGAGGACACGGGCTCGCTGGTCATCGGCAACTCGCCCGAGGAGTTCGCGGCGCAGATCAAGGCCGAGTTCGACGTCTACAAGAAGGTCGTGGAAACCTCCAAGCTGACGCTGGAGTGAGCGCGCCGCCCTCGGCGGTGCTGAACGAGAGCCTGGGCCGCATCGACGCCTTCGTCGATGCGCTCTGGCTGGAGCAGGGCCTGGCGCGCAACACGCTGGCGGCCTACCGGCGCGACCTGGCGCTCTATGCGCAATGGCTGGCCGGCCGCGGCAGTGCACTGGACGCCACGCGCGAAAGCGACCTGCAGGCCTACTTCGCGGCCCGCCACGCCGGCACCAAGGCCACCACGGCCAACCGCCGGCTCACGGTGTTCAAGCGCTATTTCCGCTGGGCGCTGCGCGAGCGGGCCGTCACGGCCGACCCCACGCTCAAGCTGCAGTCCGCGCGCCAGCCCCTGCGTGTGCCCAAGACCCTGAGCGAGGCCCAGGTGGAAGCCCTGCTGGCCGCGCCCGACGTGCAGACGCCGCTGGGTGTGCGCGACCGCGCCATGCTGGAACTGCTCTACGCCAGCGGCCTGCGCGTGAGCGAACTCGTGAGCTTGCGCACCTTCCAGATCGGCCTCAACGAGGGTGTGCTACGCGTCACGGGCAAGGGCAACAAGGAGCGGCTGGTGCCGTTCGGTGAGGTGGCGCAGGAGTGGCTGGAGCGCTACCTGGAAGAGGCACGGCCCGAGCTGCTGGACGGGCGCCAGAGCGAAGATCTGTTCGTGACCACGCGCGGCGCCCAGGCTGGCAGCGCCATGACGCGTGTGATGTTCTGGGGCCTGGTCAAGCGCTACGCGCAGGCGGCGGGCATCGCGGTGGCGCCGTCGCCGCACACGCTGCGCCACGCCTTCGCCACGCACCTGCTGAACCATGGCGCCGATCTGCGCGCGGTGCAGATGCTGCTGGGCCACGCCGACATCTCCACCACCACGATCTACACGCACGTGGCGCGCGAGCGGCTGCACGCGCTGCACGCGCGGCACCACCCGCGCGGTTGAGCGCCCTCAGGCCGCGGCGAGGGCCCGCTGCGCCGGCTGCTGCGCGGCAGCCGCCGCGTCGGCAGGAAGCTGGAACACGCCGACCGCATCCACCATGCGCCCGACTTGGGCGTTCAGGCTGTCGGCCGCCGCGGCGGACTGCTCGACCAGCGCGGCGTTCTGCTGCGTGACCTGGTCCAGCTGGTTCACCGCACCGCTGACCTGGCCGATGCCGGTGGTCTGTTCGTGGCTGGCGGCGCTGATCTCGGCGATCAGGTCGGCCACGCGCTTGACCTGCTTGACGATGTCGCCCATGGCCGCACCGGCCGCATCGGCCTGCGTGGTGCCGACCTCGGCCATCTTCACGCTCTCGCCGATCAGGCTCTTGATCTCCTTGGCGGCCTGGGCCGAGCGGCCGGCCAGGCTGCGCACCTCGGTGGCCACGACGGCGAAGCCGCGGCCCTGGTCGCCCGCACGCGCCGCTTCCACGGCGGCGTTGAGCGCCAGGATGTTGGTCTGGAAGGCGATGCCGTCGATCAGGCCGATGATCTCGCTGACCTTGCGCGAACCGCCCGAGATGGCGTCCATGGTGCCGACCACCTGGCCGACCACGGCGCCGCCTTGTTCAGCCGCCGCTGCGGCGGCGGTGGCCAGCTGCGCCGCCTGGCGCGCCGTCTCGGCGTTGGATTGCACGGTGGAGCCGATCTGCTCCATCGAAGCCGCGGTCTGCTGCAGGTTGCTGGCCTGCTCCTCGGTGCGTTGGCTCAGGTCCTGGTTGCCCGCCGCGATCTCGCCGGCGCCGGTGGCAATCGAATCGCTGCTGTGGCGCACGGTGGAGACGACGCGGATCAGGTTCTCGTTCATGTCGCGCAGTGCCGCCAGCAGCTGGCCGGTTTCGTCCTTGCCACGCACGTCGATGCGGGAGGTCAGGTCGCCGGAGGAAACGGTCCGTGCGATGCGCACGGCTTCGGAGATGGGCACCGTGATGCTGCGCGTGATCCACCAGGCCGCCACCAGGCCCAGCGCCACACCGGCGGCGCACATGGCCAGCATCAGCATGCGGGCGCGGTCGTAGGCCGTCTGCGCTTCCTCCGCCGCTTCGTTGTTGGCCTTTTCCTCAGCATCGGACAACTCGCCCAGTGCCTCGTACCAGGCCTGCATCGGGCCGTCGACCTGGGTTCCGAGGAAGCGCGCTGCCTCGTCTGTCATGTCCGTGCGGCCGAGCTCGACCACCTTGCTGACGAGCGGCACCGCCGCGGTCTTCAGCGTGGCGACCTTGGCCAACAGCTCCTTTTCGTGCGGCGTGGTGTCCGGCAACTCGAACATCGCCGTGAGCTCCTTCTCGGCAGCTTCGTAGCGCTGGCGGGCCTGCGCGATGCCCTCGATGGCCACACGCTTGCGCACGCCGTCGTACAGCACGATGTCCCGGCTGCGTTGTGCCACCTGGCTCACGGCGCTGCGCATGGCGCCGGCCAGATTGGCCTCCTTGTTGTTGACCGACACGATGTCGTCCAGGCGGTTCTGGATTTGGGCCATGGACACCAGCCCGAGGATGGCAACGCCCACCAGCAGCACCACCACCAGGCCAAAGCCGAAGGCCAGGCGCGTGCCGAGTTTGAGGTTCTTCAGGGCGTTCATGCAGTCTCCGTCATGGTCGAGATCGTCTTTCCGTCGTTGAGGGGAGGCACGCGGTACCGCGTGGGTGGTGCGTGGCGATGTGCGCGGCCGAATGTAGGCCCAGGCGGTGCGCGCGCCGGCCGGCGGGCGGTCCATTCGGCGGACACCTGTAACCGGCTGTCCCGCCGGTGCCTACATGCGGCACGACGGCACGGGGCCGCGGCTTGCACTCAGGCGCGGGGCAGCGTCACGCTGGCCCGCAGGCCGCGGCCGTCCTCGCCACTGTCCAGGCGCAGCTCGGAACCCAGCAGCTGCGCATAGCGCGCCACGATGGACAGGCCCAGCCCGGCGCCCTGGCCCAGCTTCTCGCCGTCGCGGCCCTGGGCCCAGCGCTGCATGAGCGCCTGGCGCGCCGAGGCCAGGATGCCGGGACCGTCGTCGATGACGGCCAGCACGCAGGCGTCGCGCGCTGGGGTGTCCTGCAGCGCGATGGTCAGCGTGCGCCCGCCGTAGCGCAGCGCGTTGTCGACCAGGTTGTCCAGAATGCCTTCGACGAGCGCAGCATCGGCCCACACCGTGAAATCGTCTTCGCCGGCCTCGTCCAGGCCGCGCGCACCCAGGTCCACGCCGCGCGCGTCCGCCTTGTCCAGGTGGCGCACGATGGTCTGGCCCACGAGCGGCGCCAGCGCCAGGCGTTCGCGCTGGAGCACGAGCTCGCCTTCGTCGGCCAGGGCCAGGTCCAGCAGCTGGTTGACGAGCCGGCCGGCGCGCTCGGCGCTGCTGGCGATCTGCTGCAGCTGCTGGCGCGACACCGCGGTGCCCGGGTGCGCCAGCCCATAGTCGGCCAGCGCGCGGATGCCGGCCAGCGGTGTGCGCAGCTCGTGCGCCACGTTGCCCGCGAATTCGCGCTGGGCACGCACGTTGCGACCCAGGCGCTCAAACAGGGCGTTGACGGCCTGCCCGACTTCGTTGATCTCCTGCGTGGAGGGGGACAGCGGCACGGGCGACAGGTCGTTGGCGTCGCGGTGGGCGAGCGCAGCCTGCAGCTGGCTCAGCGGGGCCAGGTCGCGCT
This sequence comes from Variovorax boronicumulans, assembly GCF_007677875.1. Taxonomy (GTDB): domain Bacteria; phylum Pseudomonadota; class Gammaproteobacteria; order Burkholderiales; family Burkholderiaceae_C; genus Pseudorhodoferax; species Pseudorhodoferax boronicumulans_A. The sequence continues at coordinate 251,483 of NZ_VEDO01000002.1, forward strand.
GGATGCCGCGCCACAGCCAGATGGCGAGCAGGCCCAGCAGCAGCAGCAGCGGCAGTGCGCCGAACACCAGCAGGCGCTGCACCAGCGCGCCGCGGATCCGCGTGGTGTGCGCCATCACGACGTGGTAGTCGGCGCCGTCCACGTCGTGGCGCAGCACCACGGCGCGCACCGGCTGGTCCTTGTAGACGGTGTTGCCGTACGCATGGCCCTCGGGCTGGGTCGGCAGCGGGATGGGGGGCAAGGGCTCGCCGGCCAGCCGGGTGCCGTCCGGGCGCAGCACGCTGAAGTACACGGCCTCGGCCTGGTCGAACAACGCGGCCGTGAGCTCGCTGCTCGTCAGGTGCAGCACCACCTGGCCGTCGGGCGCGGGACCGACCTGGGACGCGATGGAGTAGGCGTCGTCGAGCAGCGCGCGGTCGAAGGCCTGCTCGGTGAAATGGCTGGCCACGCCGAGCGTGGCGACGGTGCCGATCAGCCAGATCAGCACCAGCGGCAGCATCACGTGCTGCAGCATGCGGATGCGCAACAAGGGCGCAGCCGCGGTTCGCATGCTCAAGCCTCGGGCTCCAGCAGATAGCCGATGCCGCGCAGCGTGCGGATCGCCGCGCCACTGCCGACGAGCTTCTTGCGCAGGCGCGAGATGAAGGCCTCCAGCGCGTTGTCGCCCAGCGCGTCGTCGAACCCCGAGAGCTTGTCCGACAGCGTGCGCTTGTGCACGGCATGGCCGGGCGGGCTCATCAGTTCACACAGCACCTCGAACTCGCGCGCGGGCAGGTCCAACGGCGCGTCGCCCACGCTGAAGCGGCGCGCGCGCCGGTCCAGCTGCAGGCGACCCAGGGTGGCCACGTCGTCGGTGCCGATGGCGCGGCGCACCAGCGCGCGCAGCCGGGCCTCGACCTCGGCCAGGTCGAAGGGCTTGCCCAGATAGTCGTCCGCGCCGGCGTCCAGGCCGGCGATGCGCTCCTCCGTGCGGTTGCGCGCGGTGAGCACCAGCACCGGCGTCCGGTCGCCCCGCGCACGCGCCTCGCGCAGCACCGCCAGTCCCGAGCCTATGGTGCTGCCGGCGCGCGCGTGCTGCGGCAGGTTCAGGTCGAGCAGCACGGCGTCGAAGGGCTGCACGCGCCACAGGTGAGCGGCGTCCTCCACGCTCTCGGCAGGGTCGACGCGGTGGCCCGCGTGCTCCAGGCTGCGTGCCATGACCTCGCGCAGCACGGCATCGTCTTCAACCAGCAGGATTCGCATGGGAGGCGAGGCTAGCAGATGCGGGAATTCACGCCGCAGCCTGCTCGGCGAGTTTCAGCTGGCGCTTCGAACGCAGCGTGGCGCGCACGGTGGACCACACCGCCCACAGCAACATGGCGCCGGTGACGGCCAGCAGGCTGGCGCTGATCGGCCTCTCGATGAACACCATCGGATCGCCGCGCGAGAGCAGCAGCGAGCGGCGCAGGTTCTCCTCCAGCATCGGCCCCAGGATGTAGCCCAGCAGCAGCGGCGCCGGCTCGAAGCGCAGCACCATGAGGGCGTAGCCCATGATGCCCAGCACGGCGACCGAGAAGATGTCGAAGGTGTTGTTGTTGACGCTGTACACGCCGAGCGCCACGAACACCAGGATGGCCGGGTACATCCAGGCGAACGGGATGCGCAGCAGTGCGACCCACAGCCCGATGGTCGGCAGGTTCAGGATGACGAGCATGATGTTGCCGATGGCAAAGCTCACGATCAGTCCCCAGAACAGCGCCGGCTGCTCGCTGATGAGCATGGGGCCGGGCTGGATGCCATGGATGATCAGCGCGCCCAGCATCACGGCCATGACCGCGTCGCCCGGAATGCCCAGCGACAGCGAGGGCACGAAGGCCGTCTGCGCCGCGGCGTTGTTGGCCGATTCGGGGGCCGAGATGCCTTCGATGGCGCCATGGCCGAAGCGGCTCGGGTCCTTGGCCACCTTCTTCTCGATGGCGTAGGACATGAAGGCCGCGATCGACGGGCCCACGCCCGGCAGTGCGCCGAGCGCCGCACCCAGCGCCGAGCCGCGTGCCATGGGCCTGACCGTAGCGCGGAACTCCTCGCCGGTGGGCGCCATGGACTTGAGCGTGACCTTCTCGGGTTTGCGGTTCATGTCGGCCGAGTTGATGCAGCGCACCACCTCGGCCACGCCGAACAGGCCCATGGCCAGCGCCACCAGGTTGATGCCGTCCATGAGCTCGGGCACGTCGAAGGAAAAGCGCGCCACGCCCGAGTTCACGTCAGTGCCGACCATGCCCAGCAGCAGGCCGAACACCACCATCGCCAGGCCCTTGGCGGCCGAGCCTGCGCTCATCGACGATGCGGCGACCAGGCCCAGCACCATCATCGAGAAGAACTCCGCAGGACCGAACTTCAGCCCCACCTCGGCGATCATCGGCGAGAACAGTGTCAGCAACACCAGTCCCGTCATGGCGCCGACCAGCGAGGCGATGGTGGTCACGAACAGTGCCACGCCGGCCTTGCCCTTCTTGGCCATGGGGTAGCCGTCCAGGCATGTCACGGCCGAAGATGGCGTGCCGGGCAGATTCAGCAGGATGGAGGCCGTGGATCCGCCGTACTGCGCACCGTAGTAGACGCCGGCCAGCATGATGATGGCGGCCGTGGGCGGCATGTGGTAGGTGAGCGGCAGCAGCAGCGAGATGGCGGCCAGCGCGCCGATGCCGGGCAGCACGCCGACCACGGTGCCCAGCAGCACGCCGCCGAAGCAGTAGAGCAGGGTGATCGGCTCGGAGGCGACTTGCAGGCCGAGCCAGAGGTTCGAAAGTAGTTCCATCGTTCAGTTGTCCATTGCGCTGAGCGTCATTCGGAGTGCACCAAGGTGCTTCGCAGGCAGGGGTTGGGAAGGCCGCGGAGCAGGCCAAGCGGATGCGCCCGCGGGGCCGGCTCTGCCGGACCGCTGGTGCGTCCCAGGAGGGGGATGGGATGGCTGCACGGAGTGAGCCAGCCAAACGGGGTGGTCCTATGAACTCCAGGGCCACAGGGGCAGGATCATCTGTAGACCCACAGGAAAAATGAGCGTGGTCAGCAAGGCCACCACGGCGCACACGGTCAGGCGGGTGCGCAGTGCCATCGCCGAAGGCACGAGCGAGAGCAGCGCCGCGAGGAACGAGGACAGCACCACACCCAGCGGGTGCAGCGTGAAGGCGAAAGCCAGCAGCGCGGCGATGCTCCACAGCAGGTTGTTCCACTGCACGGTGATGCCGGTGCCACGCCGCCACCAGGCGGGCAGTGCGACCAGCAGGCCCAGAACCGCAAGGGTCCAGCCCAGCACGACGGGAAAGTAGCCCGGGCCCATGCGGGCGGCCGTGCCGAAGGTGTAGCGCTCGCCGTAGAGCGCGAAGAAGAGACCGGCGGCGGTCATCAGCAATCCGCCGACCAGATCGTGGATGTCTCGGGTGGTTTTCATGGAGGCAGGGGAGCACGCGGCCCCGAAGTGGAACGGGCCGGCGCGCGCTCGCGCACCGACGCAGCCACGCAGAGGGCATGGCTGTGCGGCGAGCGTAAAAAGCGCTAGCTGACGGCTGGCTGATCCGCCTGCATGGTCCGGGTATTCCAGCCGCTCAGGTGGCGTTCAGCGAGGTCGGTCAGGGCGCGGGCCCAGGCCGGGCTGCCGTTCAGGCAAGGGATGTAGTGGAAAGACTCGCCGCCGGACTCCAGGAAGGCGGCGCGCCCTTCCATGTTGATCTCTTCCAGCGTCTCCAGGCAATCCCCCGGAAAGCCCGGGCACATGACGTCGATGCGCCGCGTGCCCTGTTGCGCGAGCGCGCGCAGCGTGGGTTCGGTGTAGGGCTCCAGCCATGTGGCGCGGCCGAAGCGCGACTGGAAGGTCAGGCGGTACTGCTGGTCCGTGAGGCCGAGCCGCTGCGCGAGCAGCCTGGCCGTGGTCTGGCATTGCACCTGGTAGGGGTCGCCCAGCGCGATGTTGCGCGCGGGGATGCCGTGAAAGCTCATGAGCAGCAGCTCGCCACGCCCGTGTTCGGCCCAATGGCGCTGCACGCTGTCGGCCAGCGCGTCGATGTAGCCCGCGTCGTCGTGGTAGTCGGCGACGAAGCGCATCTCGGGCACGCGGCGCTGCCGTTGGCTCCAGGCGGCGACGGCGTCGAGCACGCTGGCCGTGGTGGTGCCCGAATACTGCGGATAGGCCTGTAGCACGAGCAGCCGCGTGACGCCCTCGGCAGCCAACGCGTCGAGCTGGGCCGCGATGGCAGGCTGGCCGTAGCGCATGGCGTAGTGCACGCCCACGCGGTGTCCGCGTTCGGCCAGCAGGCTGCGCAGGCGCTCCGTCTGCTGCTCTGTCCACACCTTCAGGGCCGAGCCCTCGGGTGTCCAGATGCTCGCGTACTTGGCGGCCGACTTGGCCGGTCGCACGCGCAGGATGATGCCGTGCAGGATGGGCCACCAGGCCAGCCTGGGGATCTCCACCACGCGCGGGTCCGACAGGAATTCGGCCAGATAGCGCCGCACCGCTGGGGCGGTGGGTGCGTCGGGGGTTCCGAGGTTGCAGTACAGAACGGCGGTCTTGCCGGGGGCATCGGGGGCGGCGGGCGCGGGGCGGGAGGGCATTGCGCTATTCTCGGCGACCCATGCTGCAGACCCACAAAGTCCGGGCCATCACGCTCGATCTGGACGACACCCTCTGGCCGATCTGGCCCACCATCGCCAAGGCCGAGAAGGCGCTCGGCGCCTGGTTCGAGGGCAATGCGCCGGCGACGGGACGGTTCTGGAGCGATGCCGAGCGGCGCCGCCTGCTGCGCGAGCAGGTCGTGCAGGAGCATGAACATTTGGCGCACGACATGGCGTTCCTGCGGCGCGAATCGATCCGGCGTGCGCTGGCGCAGGCCGGCGACGACGAGGCGCTGGCGGCCACGGCGTTCGAGGTCTTCATCGCCGTGCGCCATGAGGTCGAGTTGTACGAAGATGCCCTGGAGGCGCTGCAATTCCTGGCGGCACGCTTTCCGCTCGTGGCGGTGTCCAACGGCAATGCCGACCTGGGCCGCATCGGTCTCATGCCGCATTTCCGCGCTGCCTTCAGTGCCGCCACGTTCGGCGTGGGCAAGCCCGACGCGCGCATCTTCCTGGCCGCGGCCGAGGCAGCGGGCGTGCCGGCCGAGGCGGTGCTCCATGTCGGCGACGACGCGTTGCTGGACGTACTGGCTGCGCATGCCGTGGGCATGCAGACGGCCTGGATCAACCGCAGCGAGCACCCGTGGACGCAATCCGTTCAGCCGCACGCGAACCTCTCGAACCTGCGCGAACTCTGCGCGCTGTTCAGCTGAGTCCGGCCAGAGCCTCGCGCGCGCTGCGCACCGCGCCTTCGATGGTGCCGGGATAGGGGCCGGCGACGTACTCGCCGCAGGCTGCAAGGCCAGCCGCGATCTGCAGACCGGGCCGTTCCAGGCCCGGCGTGCAGGCGAAGGTGGCGCGCTTTTCCACGATGGTCACGACGGGTTGCAGGTCCGTGAGGCCCAGCTGGGCGCGGCCCTGGGCGATCACCTGCTGCTCCATGTCCCGGCGCGTGCCGCGGCTCACGCTCACGACGAAGGCCAGCAGGCCGTCCTCGCCCAAGTGGCGGCGGTCGAACACGAACTGGGCGGGCGCGCCGGCGAGCGCCATCATGGGCCGCGGCAGGCGCGTGGCGCTCCTGGCGTAGACGGTGGTGATGGGTTCGAACCGCAGCGCCTCGGCCTGGGTCAACCAGGCGCCGGCGGCGCAGCCGGCCATGCGGACCAGGCGCGCGGCTTCCCAGGAAGGGCAGGCCAGCAGCACGCGGTCGAAGACTTGGTCGTCGACCTGCCACCGGGCGCCGTGGCGGCCCAGCAGGTGGACGCGCGCGCCCAGATGCACGGTCTGGCCGTTCGCCTGCAACCAGGCCACGGCGGGCTCAGGGAACAGCGCGCCCAGCGGCCCTCGCGGGATCAGCAGGTTGGAGCCGCCCCGCCCGCCCAGCAGGGAATCCTGCAGCACACGCAGGAACACGCTGGCGCTGGCCCGGTCGGCCGCCGTGTTGAGGGCCGACAGGCACAGCGGCTCGACGAAGGACTGCTGCACGGCCGTGGGCAGGGCGGCGCAAAGCTGGGCCACCGTGGTCTGTGGCGCACAGCGAAAGCCCGCCAGCTGCCAGCGCACGGTGGCGGCCAGCAGCGCGGCCTTGTCGCGCCAGTCCCAGCCGCGCGCACCCAGGATGCCGGCCAGCGCGTCCCAGGGCGGGGCGCGGTCGGGCAGGGCGATGCCGCTGCCGTCGGGCCCGCGCAGGTCCAGCGGCAGGCGCAGCAGGGTCTGCACGGGGTCCACGCCGACGGCGCGCATGAGGGCGAGCGTCTGGGTGTAGGCGCCGATCAGGATGTGCTGGCCGTTGTCCAGCGTGAGCGTGCGGCCGTCATGCGTGTGCACCACGCTGCGCGCGCGGCCGCCGGCCTGGCGTGCGGACTCGAAGACGGTGACATGCTGCCCGGCCTTGACGGCGTGGACGGCGGCGGCCAGGCCGGCCCAGCCGGCGCCGACGATGGCGAGCTTCACGGCCGTGCGCCGGGCCGCCCCAAGCCGGCCGTGCCTCCCCCGCGGAGGGTGGAGTGACACGACCGCAGGGGGTGAAAAGCCGGGGGGCTCATAACCTGCCCAGCGCCTGGACCTTCCACGCCAGCCAGAACTTGCGCAGCGGCGTGAGCGCGATGCGCTGGTGGAGCACGGCGAAGTCGTCGCGTTCGATCTCGCGCAGCAGCGTGCGGTAGATGCTGGCCATCATGAGACCGGGTTTCTGCGCACGCCAGTCGGCGGCGGGCAGCAGCGCCAGCGCCTGGTCGTACAGCGCATGGGCGCGCTCGGCCTGAAAGCGCATCAACGCGACGAAGCGCTCCGAATGCTGGCGCTTGAGCAATTCGTGCGCCTTGACGTCGAAGCGCTGCAACTCGTCGATCGGCAGGTAGATGCGCCCGCGCATGGCGTCCTCGCCCACGTCGCGGATGATGTTGGTGAGCTGGAAGGCCAGGCCCAGGGTGTGGGCGTACTGCGTGGTGGCCTCCTGGGTCTGGCCGAAGATGCGCGCCGAGACCTCGCCGACCACGCCGGCCACCAGGTGGCAATAGCGCTTCAGGCCGGCGAAATCGAGGTAGCGCGTCTGCTCCAGGTCCATCTGACAGCCCTCGATCACGGCCTGCAGCTGACGCTCCTCGATGCCGAATTGCGGGGCGAGCGGCATCAGCGCCTGCATCACGGGGTGGGTGGGCTGGCCGGCGTAGGCCTTGGCGACCTCGGCCTGCCACCAGGCCAGCTTGGTCCGTGCGACGCTGGGGTCGCTGACCTCGTCGACCACGTCGTCGACCTCGCGGCAGAAGGCGTAGAAGGCGGTGATGGCCGCGCGGCGCGGCTTGGGAAGAAACAGGAAGGCGTAGTAGAAGCTGCTGCCCGAGGCCGCTGCCTTCTGCTGCACATACTGTTCCGGTGTCGTTGTCATGGAGAGCGATTGTCCACGGCCTGGTTGTTCATCCATGCATGCGCCAGGCGCGCCACAGCAGCCGGGGTCCATCCGTCTTGTGAAGTTTGGGGCGCTCACGCCAGCTGGCATGGTCCAGCGCGGCGATCTTGTCCAGGATGGCCAGCCCGCCCTGCACCACGAGCCGCAGTTCCCAGCCCATGCGGCCCGGCACCCGGTGCACCAGCGGTGCGCCTTCCAGCATCAGGGTGCGTGCCCATTGCACCTGCTCGGCCACCAGCGCGCGCACGGGCGCGGCCTGGGTCGTGCCGTGCGCGGCGCAGCGGTCCTGCGGCAGGTAATAGCGCCCGCGCGGCAGGTCCACGCTCAGGTCCTGCCAGAAATTGATGAGCTGCAGCGCGTTGCAGATGGCGTCGCTCTGGCGCAGGGCCGTGTGGTCGTCGATGCCGTACAGGTGCAGCACCAGCCGGCCGACCGGTGCAGCGGAACGGCGGCAGTAGTCCAGCAGCTCGGCCCGGTTGGCGTAGCCGGTGCCGGCCGCGGTCTTGCGCACGTCCTGCATGAAAGCGTCCAGCAGGTCGTCCAACGGCGCATGGGGCAGGCGGTGCTGCTGGCGCGCCTGGTCCAGAGGGCCGAACACGCCAGGCCAGCGGCCCGACAGCGGCTGGCCTGCGTACAGCGCGGCCAGATCCGCGCGGTACCGGGCGAGGGCCTGCAGCCTGGCGTCCGCGCTGTCGCTGCCCTCGTCGGTGATGTCGTCGCCCGTGCGTGCAAACCAGTAAATAGCTGCAACAGCGGGACGCAACGCCGGTGGACAAAGCCAGGACGCAACAGGGAAGTTCTCGTAGTGTGTGACGTCCGGCGCAACAGCCGGCGAACTTTGGGGCCTTGGACGCATGTGCGCGCGATTTTCGCTGTGTTTTCCGCGCCAATCTCGGCGTGGAGTTCATTGACAATGCGCAAACAATTCTCCTAGATTACTAACCCATCAGTCAGTAGTGGGCCTGGAGGACGTCGCATGCGCGGGCCTCCGGGGCGCTTGAGCGGGGCTTCCCAATGTCAAACCAGCCGAGGCGCGTGCGCCGTTTTACCTGGCCATGCGCCGCAGTCCTGGTCCTGGCGGCTGGGTTGGCGGGCTGCAGCAAGCCGCCGGCCGAGCCCGAGCCGGTGCGTGCCGTCAAGTTGCTGACGGTGGCCCCGGCAGCATCGAACTTCAGCCTGGACTTCGCGGGCGAGGTGCGTCCGCGCGTGGAGTCGCGGCTGGGTTTCCGGGTGGCCGGCAAGATCGTGCGGCGCAGTGTGGAGCTGGGGCAGAGCGTGCGCGTGGGGCAGCTGCTGGCGGAGCTCGACGCCCAGGATCTGCGCCTGGCCGCCGACGCCGCGCGGGCCCAGGTGGCTGCAGCCCAGACCAACCGCGACCTGGCGCTGGCCGACCAGAAGCGTTACCGCGAACTGCGGGCGCAGAACTTCATCAGCGGCGCCGAGCTGGAACGGCGCGAATCGGCCTACCAGGCGGCGCAGGCGCAGCTGGACCAGGCCAAGGCCCAGCTGGCGGCCCAAGGCAACCAGACCGGTTACGCGCGGCTGGTGGCCGACGTGTCGGGCGTGGTGACCGGCATCGAGGCCGAGGTGGGCCAGGTGGTGGCGGCCGGCACGCCGGTCGTGCGGCTGGCGCAGAGCGGGGCGCGGGACGTGGTGTTTTCGGTGCCCGAGGACCGGGTCGCCGCCGTGTCCGTGGGCTCGCCGGTCGAGGTGCGGCAGTGGAATTCGGAGAAGGTTCTGGCCGGCAAGGTCCGCGAGGTGGCCGCCAGCGCCGATGCCGCGACACGCACCTTCCTGGTCAAGGTGACGCTGGACACGCCGGCGCCACCGCCATTGGGTGCCACCGTGACCGTCACGCCCAAGGCGCTGGGCACTGGCGGCATCCCGGTGATCAAGCTGCCGACCAGCGCGCTGCGGCAGGACGCCGGGACTGGCGAGACCTCGGTGCTGGTGCTGGACGAAGCCAGCATGACGGTGCGCCCGCAGGCCGTGCGCATCGCCACGGCGGATGGCAACGATGCCGTGATCAGCTCGGGTCTGCAGCCCGGCATGCGCATCGTGGCGGCCGGCGTGCACGTGCTGACGCCAGGCCAGAAGGTCACCGTCTACCAGCCGCGCGTGGGCGGCGACAAGGCCGGCGCCCCGGCTGCGGCCGCTTCTTCACCGCGCTGAGTCCACGATGAGCGAAACGAACGCCACGGACCAGCCCAAGGCTGGCTTCAACCTCTCACGCTGGGCCCTGGACCATCCCGCGCTGACGCGCTACCTGATGGTGGTGCTGATGGTGCTGGGCTTCGCCACCTACTTCCAGCTGGGCCAGGACGAGGATCCGCCCTTCACCTTCCGCGCCATGGTGCTGCGCACCTACTGGCCGGGTGCCACAGCCCAGCAGGTCTCCGAGCAGGTCACCGACAAGCTCGAGCGCACGCTCCAGGAGGTGCCCTATGCCTTTCGGATCCGCAGCTACTCCAAGCCTGGCGAGTCGCAGATCGTCTTCGAGCTGAAAGACAGCTCGCCGCCCAAGGACGTCGCCAACCTCTGGTATGTGGTGCGCAAGAAGATCGGCGACATGCGCTACACGCTGCCGCAGGGCGTGCAGGGGCCATTCTTCAACGACGACTTCGGCGACGTCTATGGCGTGATCTACGCGCTGTCTGCCAACGGTTTCAGCTATGCCGAGCTCAAGACCTTCGCCGACGACGCGCGCCAGACGCTGTTGCGCGTGCCCGACGTGGCCAAGGTCGAGCTGTTCGGCGTGCAGGACGAGAAGGTCTATGTGGAGGTCTCGCAGCTGCGGCTGGCCCAGCTCGGGCTGGACCTCTCGCAGGTGTTGGACCAGCTCGGCCAGCAGAACGCGGTGGTGTCGGCCGGCACCATCCAGACGCCCGTGGATGTGCTGCAGGTGCGTGTGACGGGCCAGTTCAACGCCGTCGAACAGCTGCGCGACATGCCGATCCGTGGGCCGTCGGGGGCGCAGCTGCGGCTGGGCGACATCGCCGAGATCCGGCGTGGCTATGTGGACCCGCCGACCGTGAAAGTGCGCCACGACGGGCGCGAGGTGATCGCGCTGGGCGTGTCCATGACCAAGGGCGGCGACATCATCCAGCTCGGCAAGGCGCTCAAGGTGGCATTCGCCGACATCGGCAGGAGCCTGCCCGCCGGCGTGGAGCTGTCCCAGGTGCAGGACCAGCCCAGCGCCGTGTCCAACTCGGTCAACGAATTCGTCAAGGTGCTGATCGAGGCCGTGGTCATCGTGCTGGCCGTGAGCTTCATCTCCCTGGGCTTCCACCGCCGGCCCGGAGAGCATGGGCTGCTGCGCCGCTACTACATCGACATCCGGCCCGGCCTGGTGGTGGGCATCACCATCCCGCTGGTGCTGGCCGTCACCTTCCTGGCCATGTGGTACTGGGGCATCGGCCTGCACAAGATCTCGCTGGGCTCGCTGATCATCGCGCTGGGCCTGCTCGTGGACGACGCCATCATTGCGGTCGAGATGATGGTGCGCAAGATGGAGGAGGGCTACGACAAGGTGCGTGCCGCCACCTTCGCCTACGAGATCACCGCGATGCCGATGCTGACGGGTACGCTGATCACGGCGGTGGGCTTCCTGCCCATCGGCATCGCCAAGTCGGTCACGGGCGAATACACCTTTGCCATCTTCGCGGTGACGGTGATCGCATTGGTGCTGAGCTGGTTCGTCTCGGTCTACTTCGTGCCCTACCTTGGCACGTTGATCCTCAAGGCCCAGCCGCACCACGGCGAGGGCGCGGAACACGGCCAGCCGCACGAGATGTTCGATTCGGGCTTCTATAACGCCTTTCGCAAGTCGGTGAACTGGTGCGTGGCGCACCGCTGGTTGACCATCCTGGCCACCATCGGCGTCTTCGCCTTGGGCATCTTGGGCATGGGCAAGGTGCAGCAGCAGTTCTTCCCGGACTCCAGCCGGCCGGAGATCCTGGTGGAGATGTGGTTGCCGGAAGGCTCGGCGTTCGTGGCCAACGAGGAAGTCGCGCGCCGCCTGGAGAAGCGGCTGCAGCAGGAGCAGGGCGTGCGCTCGGTCACGCTGTGGATCGGCTCGGGGGTGCCGCGCTTCTATCTGCCCCTGGACCAGGTCTTTCCGCAGACCAACGTCTCGCAGTTCATCGTGCTGACCGAGTCCGTTCCTGCACGGGAGCATCTGCGGGTGGCATTGCCTAGGCTGCTGGCCGAGGAGTTCCCCGAGGTGCGCGGACGCGTCAAGTTGCTGCCCAATGGGCCGCCGGTGCCGTACCCGGTGATGTTCCGCGTGATCGGCTCGGACCCGCAGTTGCTGCGCCAGCGCGCCGACGAGGTCAAAGCCGTGCTGCGCGAAAGCCCGAACACGCGCGGCATCAACGACAACTGGAACGAGTCGGTCAAGACCGTCCGCCTGGTGATCGACCAGACCAAGGCCCGCGCCCTCGGCGTGACGAGCCAGATGCTGGCGCAGACCTCGGCGACGGCATTGACCGGCACCATCGTGGGCCAGTTCCGAGAGAACGACAAACTCATCGACATCGTGCTTCGGCAGCCGGCCAGCGAGCGGGCGCTCATCACCGACATCGCCAATTCCTACATCACCACCGCTTCGGGCCGGTCCATCCCGGTCACGCAGATCGCCACGCCGGTGTTCAGCTGGGAGCCGGGCGTGATGTGGCGCGAGAACCGCGACTACGCCATCACGGTGCAGAGCGACGTGGTGGAAGGCCTGCAGGGCGCCACGGTCACGGCCGAACTGCTGCCCAAGCTGCAGGCGCTGGAGGCGAAGTGGAAGCAGCAGGGCCCCGGCGGCTACGCCGTGCAGGTCTCCGGCGCGGTGGAGGAGAGCAGCCGCGGCTCCTCGTCGATCGCTGCGGGCGTGCCCATCATGCTGTTCCTGACCTTCACGCTGCTGATGCTGCAACTGCAAAGCTTCAGCCGCGCCATGCTGGTGTTCCTGACCGGCCCGCTGGGCATTGCCGGCGTGGCCGGCGCGCTGCTGGTGCTGAACCGGCCGTTCGGTTTCGTCGCGCTGCTGGGAGTGATCGCGCTGATGGGCATGATCCAGCGCAACTCGGTCATCCTCATCGACCAGATCGAGCAGGACCGCGCGCGCGGCGTGCCCACCTGGGATGCCATCGTCGAATCGGCCGTGCGCCGCCTGCGGCCCATCGTGCTGACCGCGCTGGCGGCCGTGCTGGCGATGATCCCGTTGTCGCGCTCTGTGTTCTGGGGCCCGATGGCGGTGGCCATCATGGGCGGACTGATCGTCGCCACGGTGCTCACACTGCTGTCGCTGCCGGCGATGTATGCAGCCTGGTTCCGCGTGAAGAAGCCGACCGACGAGGAGCGCGCACGGGCGGCGGCACTGGGCGTCTGAGTGGCGCAGGCAGCCCGCGAAAGCGGCTCGGCGCGACCGGCTAAAATGGCGGGTTGACCGAGACTGCGCGGGTGGCGAAATTGGTAGACGCACCAGGTTTAGGTCCTGACGCCAGCAATGGTGTGGGGGTTCGAGTCCCCCCCCGCGCACCACACCCTATTTCTTTTACCCGAGACCACCATGGCCGTTACCGTTGAAAACCTCGAAAAGCTGGAGCGCAAGATCACCCTGTCGCTGCCGGTGGATGTGATCCAGAACGAGGTCAACAACCGCCTCAAGAAGCTGGCGCGCACCGTGAAGATGGACGGCTTCCGTCCGGGCAAGGTGCCGATGAACGTCGTCGCCCAACGCTATGGCTACTCGGTGCATTACGAAGTCATGAACGACAAGGTGGGCGAGGCGTTCTCGGCCGCGGCCAACGAGGCCCAGCTGCGTGTGGCCGGCCAGCCGCGCATCAGCGAGAAGGAAGGCGCGCCCGAAGGCGAGCTGGCCTTCGACGCGGTCTTCGAAGTCTTCCCGGAAGTGGTCATCAACGACCTGTCCACGGCCGAGATCGAGCGCCTGTCCGCCGAGGTGACGGACGAGGCCATCGACAAGACCCTGGACATCCTGCGCAAGCAGCGCCGCAGTTTCGCCCAGCGCGCCCAAGATGCGGCTGCAGCCGACGGCGACCGCGTGACGGTCGACTTCGAAGGCAAGATCGACGGTGAGCCCTTCCAGGGTGGCAAGGCCGAGGACTTCCAGTACGTGGTCGGCGAAGGCCAGATGCTCAAGGAGTTCGAAGACGCCGTGCGTGGCATGAAGGCTGGCGAGAGCCGCACCTTCCCGCTGGCCTTCCCGGCCGACTACCACGGCAAGGACGTGGCCGGCAAGCAGGCCGACTTCCTGGTCACGGTCAAGAAGATCGAGTCCAGCCACATGCCCGAAGTCGACGACGCGCTGGCCAAGTCGCTGGGCATCGCCGACGGCACGGTGGCCGGCCTGCGCGCCGACATCCGCAAGAACCTGGAACGCGAAGTCAAGTTCCGCCTGCTGGCCCGCAACAAGCAGGCCGTCATGGACGCGCTGCTGACCAAGGCCGAACTGGACCTGCCCAACGCCAGCGTGCAGGCCGAGATGGGCCGCATGATCGAGAGCACGCGTGCCGACCTCAAGCAGCGCGGCCTGAAGGACGCCGAGAAGGCGCCGATCCCCGAAGAGATCGTGCGCCCGCAAGCCGAGCGCCGCGTGCGCCTGGGCCTGGTGGTGGCCGAGCTCGTGAAGAAGAACGCGCTGATGGCCAAGCCCGAGCAGATCAAGGCCCACATCGACGACCTGGCCGCCAGCTATGAGAAGCCCGAGGACGTGGTGCGCTGGTACTACGGCGACCGCCAGCGCCTGGCCGACGTGGAAGCTGCCGTGATCGAGAACAACGTGACCGAGTACGTGCTGGCCCAGGCCAAGGTCACCGACAAGACGATTGGCTTCGACGAACTGATGGCGCAGCAGGGCTGATGCCCCGGCGGGCCTTGCGTTGCAACGCAGGGCCCCCACTTGATGCTTGCCAACCCAATTTCCGGAGAAAACATGGCCATCCATAACAGTTCGCTCGAAACCCAGAACCTGGGCATGGTTCCGATGGTGATCGAGCAGTCGGGCCGCGGCGAGCGTTCCTACGACATCTACTCGCGCCTGCTGAAAGAGCGCGTGATCTTCCTGGTGGGCGAGGTCAACGACCAGACCGCCAACCTGGTGGTGGCGCAGCTGCTGTTCCTGGAGAGCGAGAACCCGGACAAGGACATCTCGTTCTACATCAACTCGCCCGGTGGCAGCGTGACGGCCGGCATGGCCATCTACGACACCATGCAGTTCATCAAGCCCGACGTGTCCACGCTGTGCGTGGGCTTCGCGGCGAGCATGGGCGCCTTCCTGCTGGCCGCCGGTGCCAAGGGCAAGCGCTTCTCGCTGCCCAATTCGAAGATCATGATCCACCAGGTGCTGGGCGGTGCCCGTGGCCAGGCGACGGACATCGAAATCCATGCGCGCGACATCCTGCGCACCAAGGATCAGATGAACAAGATCATGGCCGAGCGAACCGGTCAGCCGCTGGACAAGGTCAAGCACGACACCGAGCGCGACTATTTCATGACCGCCGACGAAGCCAAGGAATACGGCATCGTCGACCAGGTGATCTCGCGCCGGCCCTGATCCGGCCCCCGCGGCAGCCGCGCGGATTGCGCGGAGAACGGCGCCTTTTTTGGTGGAAGGCGCCGTTTTTCGTTTGGTTATCATTGCCCAACGTCTTTTAGAAGGCATTGCCCCATGGCCGAGAAAAAAGGCTCCTCCAGCGAAAAGACCCTGTACTGCTCGTTCTGCGGGAAGAGCCAGCACGAGGTGAAGAAGCTCATCGCAGGACCGTCCGTGTTCATCTGCGACGAGTGCATCGACCTGTGCAACGAGATCATCCGCGACGAGGTGCCCGCCGCCGGCGAGGCGCGCGAAGGCCGCGGCGATCTGCCGACGCCGCTGGAGATCAAGAACAACCTGGACAACTATGTGGTGGGCCAGGAGGTCGCCAAGCGCACGCTGTCGGTGGCGGTCTACAACCACTACAAGCGCCTGCGCTACAAGGACAAGGCCAAGAAGGACGAGGTCGAGCTCTCCAAGAGCAACATTCTCCTGATCGGCCCTACGGGTTCGGGCAAGACGCTGCTCGCACAGACGCTCGCGCGCATGCTGGACGTGCCCTTCGTGATGGCCGACGCCACCACGCTGACCGAGGCCGGCTACGTCGGCGAGGACGTGGAGAACATCGTCGCCAAGCTGCTGCAGAGCTGCAACTACGATGTGGAGCGGGCCCAGCGCGGCATCGTCTACATCGACGAGATCGACAAGATCTCGCGCAAGTCCGACAACCCCTCGATCACGCGCGACGTGTCGGGCGAGGGCGTGCAGCAGGCGCTGCTCAAGCTCATCGAAGGCACCATGGCCAGCGTGCCGCCGCAGGGCGGGCGCAAGCACCCGAACCAGGACTTCCTGCAGATCGACACGACCAACATCCTGTTCATCTGCGGCGGCGCGTTCGCCGGCCTGGAAAAGGTCATCGGCAGCCGCCAGGAGTCCTCGGGCATCGGCTTCGGCGCCGCGGTCAAGAGCAAGGCCGAGCGCGCGCTCACCGAGGTGTTCCGCGAGGTCGAGCCCGAAGACCTGATCAAGTTTGGCCTGATTCCGGAACTGGTGGGCCGCATGCCGGTCGTCGCCACACTGGCAGAACTCAGCGAAGACGCGCTGGTGCAGATCCTGACCGAGCCCAAGAACGCGCTTGTCAAGCAGTACGCCAAGCTCTTGTCGATGGAAGACGTGGACCTGGAGATCCGCCCTGCGGCACTCAAGGCCATCGCCCGCAAGGCGCTGGCGCGCAAGACCGGCGCGCGCGGCCTGCGCTCCATCCTCGAACTGTCGCTGATCGACACCATGTTCGATCTGCCGAACCAGACCAATGTCGACAAGGTCGTGGTGGACGAGTCCACCATCGAAGAGAACAAGGCGCCGCTGCTGGTCTACCGCGAAGCGGCCAAGAAAGCCTGACCGTGCGGCCGGTGTCCGCAAAGGCGGTGCCGGCATTTTTCAACCTCTCCTGTGCCGCGTGCGGCACGGGTTGAAAATGTGACATCGGCGACCATATTCGCTGGGTCACACAAAGGATTCCGATGTCCGGTCAAACCCCCCTGCCAGCCGAGCCGCTGGACCTGCCGCTGTTGCCGCTGCGCGATGTGGTGGTGTTCCCCCACATGGTGATCCCGCTGTTCGTGGGCCGCCCCAAGAGCATCAAGGCGCTGGAAGCCGCGATGGAGGCCGAGCGCCGCATCATGCTGGTGGCGCAGAAGGCGGCAGCCAAGGACGAGCCGCTGGTCACCGACATGTTTGACGTCGGCTGCGTCTCCACCATCCTGCAGATGCTGAAACTGCCCGACGGCACCGTGAAGGTGCTGGTCGAAGGCCAGCAGCGCGCGCGCGTGAACCACATCGAGGATGGCGAATCGCACTTCAGCGCCAACGTCACGCCGATCGCGTTGCCCGACGCGGCGCAGAAGAACACCGAGGTCGAGGCGCTGCGCCGTGCCGTGATGCAGCAGTTCGACCAGTACGTCAAGCTCAACAAGAAGATCCCGCCCGAGATCCTGACCTCGATCTCCAGCATCGACGATGCTGGCCGCCTGGCCGACACCATCGCCGCGCACCTGCCGCTCAAGCTCGACAACAAGCAGGTCGTGCTCGATCTGTCCGATGTGCGCGAACGCCTGGAGAACCTGTACGGCCAGCTCGAGCGCGAGGTCGACATCCTCAACGTCGACAAGAAGATCCGTGGCCGCGTGAAGCGGCAGATGGAAAAGAACCAGCGCGACTTCTACCTGAACGAACAGGTCAAGGCGATCCAGAAGGAACTGGGCGAAGGCGAAGAGGGCGCCGACATCGAGGAGATCGAGAAGAAGATCCGCCTCGCCAAGATGCCCAAGGACGCCTTGAAGAAGGCCGAGGCCGAGCTCAAGAAGCTCAAGCTCATGTCGCCCATGTCGGCAGAAGCCACCGTGGTGCGCAACTACATCGACGTGCTGACCAACCTGCCCTGGAGCAAGCGCACGAAGATCAAGCACGACCTGGCCAACGCCGAGGCCGTGCTCAACGAAGACCACTACGGCCTGGACAAGGTCAAGGACCGCATCCTCGAGTACCTCGCGGTGCAGCAGCGCGTGGACAAGGTCAAGGCACCCATCCTGTGCCTGGTCGGCCCGCCGGGCGTGGGCAAGACCTCGCTCGGCCAGTCGGTCGCCAAGGCCACGGGGCGCAAGTACGTGCGCATGGCGCTGGGTGGCATGCGCGACGAGGCCGAGATCCGCGGCCACCGCCGCACCTACATCGGCGCGCTGCCGGGCAAGGTGCTGCAGAGCCTGTCCAAGGTCGGCACGCGCAACCCGCTGTTCCTGCTCGACGAGATCGACAAGCTGGGCACGGACTTCCGCGGCGACCCGTCGAGCGCGCTGCTCGAGGTGTTGGATCCCGAGCAGAACCACACCTTCGGCGACCACTATGTCGAGGTCGACTTCGACCTGTCGGACGTGATGTTCGTCGCCACCTCGAACTCGATGAACATTCCGCCGGCCCTGCTGGACCGCATGGAAGTGATTCGCCTGTCGGGCTACACCGAGGACGAGAAGGTCAACATCGCGCTGCGTTACCTGCTGCCCAAGCAGCTCAAGAACAACGGCGTGAAGGACGACGAATTGCTCGTCACCGAAGACGCCGTGCGCGACGTGGTGCGCTACTACACCCGCGAAGCCGGTGTGCGTTCGCTCGAGCGCGAACTTTCCAAGATCTGCCGCAAGGTGGTCAAGGGTCTGCAGCTCAAGAAGCTCACGCCGCAGGTGGTCGTCAACGCCGAGAACCTCAACGAATTTCTGGGCGTGCGCAAGCACACCTACGGCCGCGCCGAGCACCAGAACCAGATCGGCCAGGTGGTCGGCCTGGCCTGGACCGAGGTCGGCGGCGACCTGCTGACCATCGAGGCCGCGACCATGCCCGGCAAGGGTGTGATCACGCGCACCGGTTCGCTGGGCGACGTGATGAAGGAATCGGTCGAGGCTGCCCGCACGGTGGTGCGCAGCCGCGCCCGCCGCCTGGGCATCAAGGACGAGGTGTTCGAGAAGCGCGACATCCACATCCACGTGCCCGATGGAGCCACGCCCAAGGACGGCCCCAGTGCCGGCGCAGCGATGACGACGGCCTTCGTGTCGGCGCTGACCGGCATCCCGGTCCGCGGTGACGTGGCCATGACGGGCGAGATCACGCTGCGGGGCGAGGTGACGGCCATCGGCGGGCTGAAGGAAAAGCTGCTGGCCGCGCTGCGGGGCGGCATCAAGACCGTGCTGATCCCGGAGGAGAACGCCAAGGACCTGCAGGAGATTCCGGAGAACGTGAAGAACGGCCTCGAGATCGTGCCGGTCAAGTGGATCGACCAGGTGCTGGAGGTGGCGCTGGAGCGTGTGCCATCGGCGCTGGCCGACGAGGAGCCTGCCGCGGCTTCGCTGGACGTGCCAGCGACCGCCGGGGCGGATGCCACGCGCGGTGCCTCGACCAAGCACTGAGATCGAAAATTTCAGCAAAGCTTGCCGAAGGACGGATTTTTAGCCTATAATCTGAGGCTTCGCGGGAATAGCTCAGTTGGTAGAGCGCAACCTTGCCAAGGTTGAGGTCGAGAGTTCGAGACTCTTTTCCCGCTCCAGTTTGAACGCCGCAGAGAGGGCATCGCTCTGCGGCAGCGAAGAGACGATGCGGGAATAGCTCAGTTGGTAGAGCGCAACCTTGCCAAGGTTGAGGTCGAGAGTTCGAGACTCTTTTCCCGCTCCAGTTGGAACGCCGCAGAGAGGGCATCGCTCGGCGGCAGCGAAGAGACGATGCGGGAATAGCTCAGTTGGTAGAGCGCAACCTTGCCAAGGTTGAGGTCGAGAGTTCGAGACTCTTTTCCCGCTCCAGATCGAAAGGCCTTGCGATTCGTCGTAAGGCCTTTTTTATTTGCGCGTGTCATTGCGTCCGCCATGGGCCCCATCGAGTCCACCATCCTCCGGGGCAGCGACGCCTTCGCAGCCAACCGCGCCGGGATGCTGGCCGTGCTCGCGCGCGTGCACGGCTACACCGAGCGCAGCGTCGTCACCGGCCGCAACCTCTTGCGCAACCCTGCTGGCCTGTCGGCCGCGGGCCTGCACGTCGTGACCGTCACGCACGGCTCGTCCACGGCTGGCGGCACCTACCAGACCGGGCTGTCGGACTGCATCGTCATGGTGCTCGGCCGCTCTCGCGCCTTCCTGGCCGGCCCGCCGCTGCGCAAGGCCGCCGCGGGTGAGATAGCGACGGAAGAGGAGCCCGGCGGCATCGTCACCAACAACGGCCCGATCGACCCGGCCGGCGCGTGAAAGGCCACGCACTTCATCCACGCCTGCTGCCATTCGTGGACGCCGATCCTGTACCTCGACCGCACGCCCGCCTTCATGGTCGGCAAGGCCACGAGGAGGCCGACATCATCAAGCACGGCTCCAAGATGATCCAGGTCGTGACCTGCGCCACCGTTTCGCAGACCACCATCTGCTGCGGTGCATCCTTCGGTGCCGGCATCTACGGCATGTGCGGGCGCGGCTTCCACCCACACTTGTGCCTCTCCTGGCCCAACGCCAAGACCGCCGTGGTGGGCGGCGAGCAGGCCGCTCAGACCATGGTCAACGTGACCGAGGCCGCCATGCGGCGCAGGGTGGCGAGGTCGACCGCGCCAAGCGCGCGGAGATGGAGCGCCGCATCATCGAGCGCTTTCGACAGCCAGATGAGCGTGTTCACCACCAGCGCACGCATGCTGGACGACGCCGTGATCGACCCGCGCGACACGCGCGAGGTGCTGGCCCGTATGCTGTCCACCTGCCGCGATGCCGAGCTGCGCCAGCCGCAGCCCATGCAGTTCTCCGTCAACCGCCCTTGAGGACGATCCCCATGCAACTGACCCCCGAACACGAGAGCGTGCGCGGCACGCTGATCCGCTTCATCGACAAGGAGATCAACCCCCACGTCGATACCTGGGAGCGCGCGCAGATCTTCCCGGCCTGCCAGGTGTTTCGCCGGCTCGGCGAGCTCGGCATGCTGGGCCTGACCAAGCCGGTGGAGAACGGCGGCGCAGGCCTGGACTATTCCTTCGGCGCCGTGATGGCCGAGGCACTGGGCCACATGCACTGCGGCGGCATCCCCATGGCCATCGGCGTGCAGACCGACATGGCCACGCCGGCCCTGGCGCACCGCGGCAGCGCCGAGTTGCGCGCCGAGTTCCTGGCACCCGCCATCGCAGGCGATTACGTGGCCTGCCTGGGCGTGTCGGAGGTCGGCAGCGGCTCGGATGTGGCCTCGGTCAAGACCACGGCGCGCAAAGAGGGCGGCGACTACGTCATCGACGGCGGCAAGATGTGGACCACCAACGGCACACAGGCCGATTTCTGTGTGGTGCTGGCCAACACCTCGGACGGCTCCGCGCACAAGAACAAGTCGCTGATCGTCGTGCCCATGAAGACGCCTGGCGTCAGCGTGGCGCGCAAGCTCGTCAAGATGGGCATGCATGCGTCCGACACGGCGCAGCTGCACTTCGACGGCGTGCGCGTGCCGCAGCGCTACCGGATCGGCGAGGAAGGCATGGGCTTCATCTACCAAATGGAGCAGTTCCAGATCGAACGGCTGTGGGGCGCGCTGAACGCCGGCGCCATGGCCCAACGCGCCATTGACACCACCATCGCCTACACGCGCGAGCGCCGCGCCTTCGGCCGCTCCATCCTCGACAACCAGTGGGTGCACTACACGCTGGCCGAGCTGCAGACCGAGGTGGCAGCCCTGCGCGCGCTGAGCTGGCAGGGCGTGCAGGAGGTCGTGGCCGGGCAGGACGCCACGCGCACCGCCACCATGGCCAAGCTCAAGGCCGGCCGCGTGATCCGTGAGGTGGCCGACGGCTGCCTGCAGTTCTGGGGCGGCATGGGCTACATGGACGAGACGCCGATCTCGCGCATCTTCCGCGACGGCCGGTTGCCCTCCATCGGGGGCGGAGCGGACGAGGTGATGCTGCAGATCCTCTCGAAGTTCATGGGCACGTTTCCGTCATGACCACACCCAC
This sequence comes from Variovorax boronicumulans, assembly GCF_007677875.1. Lineage (GTDB taxonomy): Bacteria > Pseudomonadota > Gammaproteobacteria > Burkholderiales > Burkholderiaceae_C > Pseudorhodoferax > Pseudorhodoferax boronicumulans_A. The sequence goes on from NZ_VEDO01000002.1 coordinate 273,026, forward strand.
CACCCCATCCGCAAGAACCTGATCGCCAACCGCGGCGAGATCGCGCTGCGCATCATCCGCACGGCGCGCGCGCTGGGCTATCGCACGGGTGGCCATGTACTCGACCGCCGACGCCGGGCACGCCACGTGCGCGAGGGCGACCCGGACCGCGATCCACCGCCCCGTCAAGCGACGCGATCAACCCCGACGTCATCGCCGGGCGGTCGTCGCGCCATGCCAGCCTCGGCACGATCCTCAAGGTGTTGCGCGCGCTGGTCTTGCCACTGCACGTGCAGACCGCGGCATCGGCTTGAGCTTCGTTTGCCGATGCACGGTTCTTCTCAGCGCGGCTGTGCCGGAAAGCGCCGCCCCAGCCATTCCAGCAGCAGCGCATTGACCTCTTCGGGCTTCTCCTGCTGCGTCCAGTGCCCGCAGTCGGCCACGGTGGCGCGCTCCAGGTCGGGCACGATGCGCTCCATGCCGCGCGTGGTCGCGGGCGGCAGGAAGATGTCCTGCGCGGCGCTGACCATGAGGGCCGGCACGGCGACGTGGTCGGGTGTGCCGGCCGTGTCCTCCCAGTTGCGGCGCAGGTTGCGGTACCAGTTCAGCGGGCCCGTGAAGCCGTTGCGCTGGTAGGCCCGCACGAACACGGCCAGCTCCTCCTCGCCGAGCAGCGGCGCGCCCATGACCTGGTCGTGGCCCTTGAACAGCTCGGCTGGCAGCGCCTGCAGGTCGGGGGACACCTGTTCGAACTCGGCCAGCGTCACGCCCGGGCGGCGCATGAGGCCGCGCAGCGTGGCCTCCACGTCCGCGCCCAGCAGCTTCTCGCCCACACCGGGCTCCTGGTACTGCACCATGTAGTGCGTGGGGCCGCGCGTGCGGCGCATGGTTTCCACGAGGTCGGTCTCGGTGCGCCGCGTGTAGGGCGTGTTGAGCGAGACCACGCCCAGCACGCGGTCGGCATGGTCGCGTGCCAGCGTCCAGGCCAGCGCGCCGCCGAAGTCGTGCCCGACGACCACCGCGCGCGCGATGCCCAGCGCGTCGAGCAGGCCGGTCACGTCCAGCGCGAGGTTCTGCATGCGGTAGTCCTCCAGCGCGCCCTGGGCGCCGGTCTCGCCGTAGCCGCGCAGGTCGGGCGCCAGCACGCCGTAGCCGGCTGCGGCCAGCGCCGCAATCTGGTGGCGCCAGGAGTAGGCCAGCTCGGGAAAACCGTGCAGCAGCACCACGGTGGGCCGGCCCGGCCTGGCCGCGACCACGCTGGCGGCCATGGAGATGCCGTTGCTCTGCAGGCGGCGCCAGCCCGGCAGGCCCGGGGCGGTCGCAATGGAAGGGGCGGCGGTGTTCATGCCGCGCACTCTAGCGCCGTGCCGGCGGGCCCGGTGTCGCGTGCGGGCAGGTTGCGATCAGGCGCCTGCCAAGGCCACGGACAGGCCGCTGTTCGAGCGCTCCGCCTGGCGCGCGGCGGGGGCGGCTTCGGCCGCCAGCAGGCGGAACACCGCCACCGCCGCGACGAGCTCGCGCGCCTGACTCTGCAGGCTGCTGGCAGCGGCGGCGCTTTCCTCGACCAGCGCAGCGTTCTGCTGGGTCGTGAGGTCCATCTGTGCCACGGCCTGGCCGATCTGGTCCACGCCCAGGCTCTGCTCCTGGCTGGCGGTGCTGATGGCGGCCATCAGCTCGGACACGCGCTGCACTGCGTCCACGATCTCCTGCATGGTGCTGCCGGCGCGGCCGACGAGGGCCGTGCCGTGCTCGACCCGGGCGGTGCTGGCCGTGATCAGCTTGCGGATTTCCTTGGCCGCCTCGGCGCTGCGCTGGGCCAGCGTGCGCACCTCACCGGCCACGACCGCGAAGCCGCGGCCCTGTTCGCCGGCACGGGCGGCTTCCACGGCCGCATTGAGCGCCAGGATGTTGGTCTGGAACGCGATGCCGTCGATCACGCCGATGATCTCGCCGATCTGCTGCGCGCTGTCCTGAATGCCCCCCATCGTGGTCACGACCTCGCCCACCACCGTGCCGCCGCGGGCGGCCACCGCCGAGGCAGCCCCGGCCAGTTCGCCCGCCTGGCGGGCGTTCTCGGCGTTGTGGCGCACGGTGGTGCCCAGCTGCTCCATCGCGGCGGCGGTCTGCTGCAAGGCAGAGGCCTGTTCTTCGGTGCGCTGGCTCAGGTCGTTGTTGCCCAGGGCGATCTGCGTGCTCGCAGCGGAGACGCTTTCGGCATTGCCGCGCACGGCCTGCACGGTGTCGACCAGGCCTTGCTGCATGCGCTGCAGCGCGGCCAGCAAGCGGCCGGTCTCGTCGTTCGAGGTGGTGGCGATGGGCGTGCCGAGGTCGCCGGCGGCGATGCGGTCGGCCGCCTGCACGGCCTGGTCCAGTGGCCGGGTGATGCCCCGCGTGATCCACCAGCCCGCCACGATGGCGGCCCCCATGGCCAGCAGGCACAGCGCGATGAGCTGGGCGCGCTGACGGCCGTAGTCCACGGCGGCCTGCAGCTGAAGATCGCGCGTGCGTTGTTCGGTGTAGTCGACATAGGCCTTCGTGGCGCGCACCAGGGCCGCCAGCAGCGGGCGGCACTCGGCGTTCATGCGCGCGATGGCCTGCTCGCGCTGGTGGTTGAGCGCGAGGTCGACGATGGCCAGCGCGATGGGGCCGTAGCGCTGCTCGATCTGGCCGATGTCCGCAGCAAGCCGGTGTGCCTGCTCCGCGGCGGTGGGGTCGGCCGCGAGCATGCGGCCCAGCTGCGCAAGCTGTTCCTGCACCTGCTGGTGGGCAGCGGTCACGGCGGCCTTCTCCGCGGCGAGGTCGGCATCCAGGGTCACCAGCACGAGGTTGCGCGCGGCGATGGCCCGGTCGTCCACGGCAGCACGCACGTGGGCGGCCACGGTGGCGCGGGCGTTCAGTCCCTGGGTGTAGTGCAGGAAGCGGTCGTTGGCGGCCGCCAGTTCCAACAGTGCCAGGCCGGCGACGGCCAGGACCAGGGCAGTCAGGCCGCCGAACGCCAGGGCCAGCCGGGCGCGAATGCTCAAGTTGCTCAACATCGTCCTCGTCCTGTGGTGTTTGAAATCCGGTCTTTGCCGGAGCGTTCACGACTGTAGGCGCGTGGCCCGCCGCAAATGTCGCGCAACTGTGACGCAGGTGGCCGCGCGGTCGTCGTGCAGCCCACCGGCCGCGCAGGCCGCTCTTTCAGACACCTCGCGCAGCGGCGTCCCAGGCGATGTCGATGTGGCGCTGCTCGCGCGCGTGCTGGCCGCGCACCATGGCCGAGCGTTGCATTTGGGCCAGGTGCTGGCTGCGCCCGTGACCGCCGCGCATGCCGACCCCGCGGCCACCACACCGGGCTTCAGTACCACGCCGCAGCAGGAGAACATCGGCCCGAACCCGCGGCGCGCGCGGCGCGCCACGCAGACCGCGGCGGCATGGCGTGACCGCCACAGTCCCTTCACAATCGTGCAGAGGGCGCGCGCACAATGCCATGTAAGCATTCGTTAAGGGTGACCGCATGCGGCCGTTCGATGTCGTCGATCTGTTGAAGACCCAGCTCCCGGACGCCGCGGTCCTGACGGGCGCCGACGGTGTCGTGGCGTACTGGAGTACTGGTGCACAGACGATGTACGGGTATACGCCGGAGGAGGCGGTCGACCGCGACATCGCATCGCTGATCGTCTCGCCGGCCCAGGCGCACGAACACGCGCAGCGCCTGCGCGAGGCCCTGGAACTGGGGCAGGTGACCTTCGAGTCGGTGCGGCGCAGGCGTGACGGCTCGCTGCTGTACGCCGATGTGTCGGCCAAGCGCGTCAGCGTGCCGGGCGAGACCGAGACGCTGCTCATGTTCGTCGAAAAGGACGTCACGCCGATCAAGGTCCTGCGCGACGCACGCCTCATGGAGGCACGCTTTCGCGACCTGCTGGAATCCACGCCGGACGGCATCGTTCTGGCCAATCCCACCGGCCACATCGTCATCGCCAACAGCCAGGCCGAGCGGCTGTTCGGCTACACCGCCGGCGAACTACTGGGCAAGTCCGTGGACGCGCTGCTGCCCGAGCGCTACCGCAAGGCCCACGTGGGGCACCGGGCCAACTACCTGTTCCAGCCGCGCAAGCGGGCCATGGGCTCGGGCCTGGACCTGGCGGGCCGCCGCAAGGACGGCAGCGAGTTTCCGATCGAGATCAGCCTGTCGCCGCTGCATACCGAGGAGAGTGCCTTCGTGATGAGCGCGATCCGCGACATCAGCGAACGCAAGAACTTCGAGAAGGCGCTGCAGGAGAAGAACCTGGAGCTGGCCAGCGCCAACCAGGCCAAGGACCGCTTCCTGGCCAGCATGAGCCATGAACTGCGCACGCCCCTGAACGCCATCATCGGCTTCACGGGCACCTTGCTGATGCGCCTGCCGGGGCCGCTGACCGGAGACCAGGAAAAGCAGCTGCGCACGGTGCAGGGCAGCGCACGCCACCTGCTGGCACTCATCAACGACCTGCTGGACGTGGCCAAGATCGAGGCCGGCAAGATCGAGCTGCATCCCGAGCCCGTGGACGGCCGCACCGTGCTGGAAGAGGTGGCCGCCGCGCTGCGGCCGCAGGCCGAGCTCAAGGGGCTGGCGTTCGCGCTGGATCTGCCGGCGCAGGTGCGCATGCTGCACACGGACCGGCGCGCGCTGAGCCAGATCGTCATCAACCTGACCAGCAACGCGATCAAGTTCACGCAGACCGGTGCCGTGCGCCTGTCGCTGGTGCAGCAGGACCTGGAGCGCGGTGGCCGCACCGACTTTGTCGTGGAAGACACCGGCGAGGGCATCGCGCCGGCCGACCAGGCCAAGCTGTTCGGCGCGTTCAGCCGCATCGAGCAGCGCCGCGGACCGCAACCCGAGGGCACCGGCCTGGGTCTGCACCTGAGCCGCAAGCTGGCCATCGTGCTCGGTGGCGACATCCTCGTGGACAGCGAGCCGGGCCGCGGCAGCCGCTTCACGCTGGCTCTGCCGGAGGCATGAACATGGCCGCACGCATCCTGGTCGTCGAGGACAACGCCGCCAACCTGGAGCTGGCGCGCTACCTGTTGGCCAGCGCCGGCCACGAGGTGCTGCTGGCCGGCGACGGACGGGCCGGCCTGGCTCTGGCCATGCGCGAGCAGCCCGACCTCATCATCAGCGACCTGCAGATGCCCGTCATGGACGGCTATGCGCTGATGGCCGCGCTCAGGGCGTCGCCGGCCTGCGCGCAGACGCCCGTGCTGGCGCTCACGGCGTTCTCGATGCCGGGCGACCGCGACGCGGTCATGCGGGCCGGCTTCACGGGTTACCTGTCCAAGCCGATCGAGCCCGAGCACTTCATCGGCCAGGTCGCCGGTTACCTGGCCGGGCGCCTGGCGCAGCGGGAGCACTGAGGTGGCCCGCATCCTGGTCGTGGACGACGTCGCGGTGAACCGCGACTTCGTTTGCACCTTGCTGGGTTACGCGGGCCATGTGCTGGCCGAGGCAGCCGATGGCGAGGAGGCACTCGCGCAGGTGCGTGCCTTCCGCCCCGATCTCGTGGTCTGCGACATCCTGATGCCGCGCATGGACGGCTACGAGTTCGTGCGCCACCTGCGCGGAGATCCAGCGCTCGCGCGGACAGAGGTGGTCTTCTTCACTGCCACGTTTTTAGAGCAGGAGGCGCGCCAGCTGGCGCGTGCCTGCGGCGTGCAGCTGGTGCTGACCAAGCCCTGCGAGCCCGAGGAACTGCTGGCCACCGTGGGCCGCGCGCTGGCCGAGCCGGATGGCGACAAGCCCGCGACCGCCCTGCCGGATTTCGACCGCGACCACCTGCGGCTCGTGACCGACAAGCTGGCGCAGAAAGCAGACGAACTCGAGCAGACCAACCGGCGGCTCGCAGGGCTCATCGAACTGGGCGTGCGGCTCGCCTCCGAACGCGACCCGGCCGTGCTGCTCGACGCGTTCTGCCATGGTGTGCGCAGGCTCTTCGGGGCGCGGCTGGCCCTGCTGGCGATCCGGGCGCACGGCGCTGAGGCGCCGGCCAGCGTGCTGGCGTGCGACGGCCACGGCGCCCAGCTGGCGTGGCCCGAGCGGCTGCTGCGCGAGACGGCGCTGGACATCGATGCCGTGCAGGCCTGCCGCTTCGACGCCGGCGGCGGCAATCTTGCGCTGCGCACCGCCGTGCTGCGCCATCTGCCGGATGCCTGCGACGCGCTGCTGGCGCCGGTCGCGTCGCTGCACCACACGCATGGCTGGATCCTGCTCGTCGACGGGCCCGGACCGGCCGGCTTCAGCGGTGAGGACGAGCGCACGCTGGGCGTGCAGGCGGCGCAGGTGGGGCGCGTCTACGAGAACGGCAAGCTCTACGCCAAGGTACAGCAGCAGCTCGGGCTGCTGCAGGAGCAGGCCCGGGTGCGCGAGCACGAGGCCGCGCTGCTGCGCCTGGAGCACAACGTGGCACGCGCGCTGGCCACCGCCGACACCCTGGAGACGGGACTGTCCACGGTGCTGCAGGCCATCTGCGAGGCCCTGCACAGGAAGCAGGGCCGCTTCTGGCAGGTCGACGAGGAGGCTGCGCTGCTGCGCCTGGCCGTGCAATGGAGCGCACCGGGCCTGGACGCCGAACCATCCCATGGCGAAGTCCTGCGCCCCGGTGAGGGGCTGGCAGGGCGGGTGTGGCGCACCGGCGAGCCGATGTGGGTGGCCGACCTGCACGCGGAGCCGCGGCTGGCCAACCGCCGGGTGCTGCGCCAGGGCGGCGTCGCGAGCGCCATGGTGTTTCCGCTGTCGTGCGGCGGACGGATCTTCGGCGTGCTGAGCCTGCTGGGGGGAGGGCGCGGCGAAGACCCCGGCCAACGCATCCAGGCGTCGGCGCAGGTCATCGGCGAAATGCTGGGCCAGTTCCTGCAGCGCTGCCGGGCGCAGGCGGCCGTGGCCATGTCGCAGCAGTTCATCCGTTCCACGCTGGACTCGCTGCTCGAACACGTGTGCGTGATCGACGACGCGGGCGTGGTCCTGATGGTCAACCAGGCCTGGCGTGCCTTCGCATCCACCGCGGGCAGCAGCCAGGCCCGCCTGATGGAGGGCGCCAACTACCTGCAGGCCTGCGCGGCCGCCGAAGGCGAGGGCGCGCAGGCCGGCCAGGCCATGGCGGCGGGTCTGCGCCGCGTGATCGCCGGCGAGCTGCCCAGCTTCAGCCTGGAATACGCCTGCGATGCGCCGAGCGAGGCGCGCTGGTTCATCGCACGCGCCTCCCGTTTCGCCGGCAGCGGCCCGACGCGTGTGGTGGTGGCGCACGAGAACATCACCGAGCGCAAGCGTGCCGAGCAGCGTGTGCGCCGGCTGCACCGTGTCTCCACCGTGATGAGCGAGATCAACGCCCTGATCGTGCGCGTGAAGGCGCGCGACGAGCTCTTCCGCGACGCCTGCCGCATCGCCGTCGGCACCGGCAGCTTCAAGATGGCGTGGATCGGGGTGCTGCAGCAGGACCCGCTGCGCATCGACGTCGTCGCCGGCCAGGCCGACGGGGACGGCGAAGGGTATTTCGCGCGGCTCGGTGAGAAGCTGCGCGAGCACCTGCAGCTGAACAGCCCGCAGGCCGACCGGCTCATCGCGTGCCAGCAGCCTCTGGTGGTCAACGACATCGCCGCCAGCGCCTGGATGTCGCTGCGCGAGGCGTCGCTGCAGGCCGGCGCCCGCTCCGCGATCGCGCTGCCGCTGGTCGTCGGCGGCGCGACACGCGGCATCGCCATGCTCTATGCCGACGAAGTCGACTTCTTCGACGACGACGAGCAGCGGCTGCTGCTGGAGCTGGCCGGCGACCTGTCCTTCGCCATGGACCACCTGCAGCAGGCCGAGCAGCTCAACCACCTGGCCTATTACGACGCGTTGACCGGGCATGCCAACGGCATGCTGTTCCACGAGCGCGTGACGCAGTTTCTGGAGTCGTCGGACGGCAGCAGCGGTGCCCTGGCCGTGGCGGTGCTGGACGTGGAGCGCTTCAAGTCGATCAACGACGTCTGGGGCCGCCATGTCGGCGACGAGCTGCTGCGCCAGGTGGCGGCGCGCATGCTGGCCGCGCTCGGCGACCGTGGGCGCATGGCGCGCGTGGGGCCGGACCAGTTCGCGATCGTGCTGCCGAACGTGCCGCAGGGCATCGAGCTGCTGCGCAAGCTCGACGATCTGTACGCCGCGTGCTTCGGCGCCACCTTCGCCTGCACCCATTCGACGCTGCATGTGGGCGCGCGCATCGGCGTGGCCCTGTTCCCGGCGGATGGAGCCGACGCGGAGACCCTGTTCCGCAACGCCGAGACGGCGGTCAAGCGGGCCAAGCGCTCGGCAGAGCGGATCCTGCTGCACGACGCACAGATCGCCCAGGCCATCGCCGAGAAGATCGCCCTGGAGATGCGGCTGCGCGATGCGCTCAAGCGCGGGCATTTCGTGCTGCACTACCAGCCCAAGGTGGACGCGGCATCGCGGTGCATCGTCGGCGCCGAGGCCCTGATCCGCTGGCAGGACCCCGAGCTGGGGCTGGTGCCGCCGGCCAGGTTCATCCCGCTCATGGAGGAGACCGGGCTGATCGTGGAGATCGGCTCGTGGGCCCTGCGGCAGGCCATGGCGGACCACCGCCACTGGCGCGCATGCGGCCTCGCGCCGCCGCCGGTCGCGGTCAATGTCTCGGCGGTGCAGCTGCTGCGCAGCGACTTCGTGGAGACGGTGCTCTCCGTCCTCGGCGAACAGCGGGGCGAGCGGTGCATCGCGCTGGAGATCACCGAAAGCGCCGCGATGGCCGACGTGGTGCAGACCATCGCCAAGCTGGAGCGGCTGCGCGCGCAGGGCATCGCGCTGGCGATCGACGATTTCGGCACCGGCTATTCCTCGCTGGCCTACCTGCACCGGCTGCCGGCCCAGGTGCTCAAGATCGACCGGGCCTTCGTCATGGCGATGAACGAGGACAGCAGCAGCCTCGCGCTGGTGTCCACCATGGTGTCGCTGGCGCATGCCCTGCGCATGGAGGTGGTGGCCGAAGGGGTGGAGACCGATGCGCAGGCGGACACCCTGTGCCGCCTGGGCTGCGACCAGCTGCAGGGCTATCTGGTCGGGCGCCCCGTGCCGCCCGCGGCCTTTGCCGGCCTGCTGGCGCCGGCGCTGGAGCACCATGCCGAAACGGCACCACCGCTGGCGCCGAATGGCGATGCGCACTGGTAAAGTGCGAAAAATGATGAAAATGATGGACTAACCGGGGCCTGCGGACGGCCCATCGCCGGCGCGTGGCTGCAGCGCCTTGCGCAGCACGGGCCAGTGCGTCTGCACGCTGGCCCAATCATCGCGCGCACAGGCCGCGTCGATCGCCCTGGCACTGTGCGCGCCGCTGGCATGGCCCAGCGCCAGCAGCACCGTCTTGAGGTTGTGGGCAAGGCGTTTCATCGCGCTGCGGTCGCCCGCCGCGAATGCGCGCTCACCTTCGGCCAGGTCCAGCGGAAACTGCTGTTCGCAGGTGGCGCGGTAGCGTTGGTAGATGCGCAGGTTGCCGCCGAAGTAGGTCTGGACCACGTCAGCCGGTGGCACCTCGGGCATGGCAGGCATGGCGGGCGCGGTGCAGGGCGCAGCGGCCGCGGCCGGCACCGCCGCGATGGCGTCGTCCACGCAGCGGCGCAGCTGCGCCACCGGCACGGGCTTGTCCAGCAGCCGCCAGGCACCGAGCCGGACGAGGTCCGCACGGGCCGCGGCGGTCAGGCCGGCGCTGAGCACGGCCACGCGCGGCCCGCCGCCCAGCGTGGGTTGCCGGTGCAGGGCCTCGACCAGTTCCTGCCCCGAGGCAGCTTCCAGCATGAGGTCGGTCAGCACCAGCGCGAACGGCGCGGCCTGCAGCCAGGCCAGCGCATCGGCCACGTTGTCCGTCACGTGCAGCACGATGCCGGTGTCCTCCAGCGCCGCCTCGACGAAGCGCTGGACCGATGGCTCGTCCTCCACCAGCAGCACGTTGGGCAGGCTCATGGCGATGGCGCGCCCGGCAGGGCCTGCGCCAGCAGCGCCGGCAGCTCGACAGCCAGCCGGGGCTTGTGCACCAGCGGCACGCCGGCCAGGGCGTAGGCGTAGGGCGCGCGCTCGTCCTCGTCGAGCGAGGTGATCACGATCAGGCGGCTGTGCGCGAACTGGGGCTGCGAGCGCAGCGTGGCGATCAGCGTCGGCCCGTCGATGCCGGGCAGCAGGATGTCCACGATCAGCACGTCCGGCTGCAGCTGCCCGTACAGGGTGAGCCCGGTGATGCCGTCGCTGGCCACGTGCAGGTCCACGCCCGCGAAGCCGTCCTGCACCAGCAGCGCCACCAGCCGCTGGAAGTGCACGGAGTCCTCGATCAGCAGCACGCGCGGCCGGCGGGCGGCCGGCGCGGCCTGGACGCCGGCGGCGGGCGGGGCCGACGCGCCCTCGCGCTGCTGCGCCCATTGCTCCACCGATGCACGGGTGATGCGCCGGTGGCCGCCCGGCGTCTTCCAGGCCTGCAGGTCGCCACGGTCCACCATGAGCTGCACCGAACGCACGGCCAGGCCCAGCCACTTGGCCGCCTGCAGCGTGGTCAAGGTGTCCGCCTGGTTCGCGGCCTGCTCCACTACCTGCGTGGGCGCAGGGCGTGCGCTATTACCGATTTTTCGCATTGCCGGGGATTCTAATTGATCAGCTGATGAATTTGATAGATATGATTCGGCGCATTGCCACTTCGAGCCCATCCATGCGCAAGATCCTGATCGTTGAAGACCATGCCGACATCCGCAAGCTGCTGCGCATGACGCTGGAGTTCGAGGACTACGACATCCAGGAGGCCGGCACAGGTGACCAGGGCCTGGCGCTGGCGCTGCAGAGCGCGCCCGACGTGGTCCTGCTGGACCTCATGATGCCAGGGCAGCTGAACGGCCTGGACGTGTGCCGCCGCATCAAGAACGACCCGGGCCTGCGCCATACCAAGGTCGTGATGCTGACCGCGCGGGGCCAGAGCGGCGACCGCGAGGCTGGCCTGCAGGCCGGCGCCGACGACTACCTGGTCAAGCCCTTCTCCACGCTGCAGGTGCTGGAGACGCTGCGGCGCGTGGAGGCCACGGCATGAACACGGTGCTGGGGGAGCGGGCGCCACGCGCGGCGACGGCCTACGCGTCCAACTGCTTCGACGAAGCGGCCGCGGCGCAGATGGAGCAGCTGGTGGCGGACTTCGGCCGCATGTACCGCGAGCGCAACGAGGCGCTGGAACAGATCGCGCGGGCGCACCACGAATGCCTGCTGCGCCTGTCGCTGGCGGCCGACTTCAAGGACGACGACACCGGCGTGCACATCGTGCGCATCGGCTTCCTGGCCGAGGCACTGGCGCTGGCCCTGGGCGAGTCCCCGGCGCAGGCGCGCATGCTGCGCAAGGCCGCGCCCATGCACGACATCGGCAAGATCGGCACGCCCGACGCGGTGCTCAAGAAGGCCGGCCCGCTGACGCCGCCCGAGCGCGAGGTCATGAACCGCCATGCGGAGATCGGCGAGAGCATCCTGGGGCGTTCGCGCATCCCGCTGTTCGAGCTGGCCGCGCTGGTGGCGCTGAACCACCACGAGCGCTTCGATGGCACCGGCTACCCGAACCGGCGTGCCGGCGCGCAGATCCCACTGGCGGCCCGCATCACCGCGGTGGTCGACTTCTACGACGCGCTGACGATGGACCGTGTCTACCGCAAGGCCTTCGCGCCCCAGGAGGCCCTGGCCATGCTGGTCGCCGAGCGCGGCAAGGCCTTCGACCCCCGCGTGGTCGATGCCTTCGTCGAAGGCTTCGCCGCGATGGAAGCCCTGCGCCAGTCCATCAATGCGCAGGGGCTGGACTTTCGTGCCCTGCTCGACGAGCAATGATCTGAGGAGACCGCCATGCAATTTTCCGTTCTCGCCTGTGCGGCCGCGCTGTGCGGCGCGCTGCTGGCCCCGCCGGCCCTGGCCGGCGCCACGCTGGACCGCGTCAAGGCGGCCGGCGTGGCCCGTGTCTGCATCTGGCCCGACTACTACGGCATCACCTACCGCAGCCCGCGCACCGAGCAGCTGAGCGGCATCGACATCGACCTGGCCGCTGCCCTTGGCAAGGAACTGGGGGTGGAGATCAGCTACGTCGATTCGTCCTTCACCTCGCTGATCGCCGACGTGACCGGCGAGCGCTGCGACGTGGCCATGTTCGCGATCGCGATGCTGCCCCAGCGCATGGAGCGCCTGCGCTTCACGCGGCCCTATCTGAGCAGCGACATCTACGCCATCACCACCAAGAGCAGCACCGTCGTCCGGTCCTGGACCGACATCGACCGGCCCGGCGTGCAGGTGGCGGTGCAGGCCGGCACCTTCATGGAGCCCGTGATGGCGGCAGAACTCAAGCAGGCGCAGTTGGTGCGGGTCAAGCCGCCGGCCACGCGCGAGCTGGAACTCGAAGCCGGCCGCATCGACGTCTTCATGACCGACTACCCCTACAGCCGGCGCCTGCTGGACAACGCGGACTGGGCCCGGCTGATCGCACCGACCAAGCCCTTCCACGTGCTGCCCTACGCCTATGCCGTGCGGCCCGGCGACGACGCCTGGTTCGCAGCGATCGACGGCTTCGTGGCGCGCATCAAGCGCGACGGCACGCTGGCGCAGGCCGCGCGCCGGCACGGCCTCGCGGACATCGTTGCACCGTGAACGCCGCCCGCGTCGAACCGGCGCGCGACCGCCCGTCGCGGCTGGGCGGCTGGTCCAGCCGGCTGGCGCTGGTGGCCGGTGCCCTGCTGGCCGGCACGGTGGCACTGGCCACCGTCTGGGTCACCCATGCCGACCGCGAGCAGTACATGGCGGCCGAACTGCGCCAGCTCGAGCTGCTGGCGCGGGTGCTGGACGAGCAGGCCACGCGCACCGTGGAAACGACGTCGATCGCGCTGGCCGGGCTGGCGCGCGCGACGGCGCTGCGCCGCCTGCCGGCCGCGCCGGATGCCGCGCAGGCCGGTCTCGAGCAGGCCCTGGTGGGCCTGCCCTTCGTGCGGTCGCTGGCCGTGGTGGACCTGCAGGGCCGGGTGCTGGCCAGTTCGACGGCGGGCGAGGTGGGCCTGGTGGTCGCGCTCGCGCCGCTGGGCAGGCTGCCCACGGGCGAGCGCGACGCGGTGGGCCCGTTCGTGGCGGCCCGCTCCCTGGGCGGCCTGCAGCACGGCGCGGCCCCCAGCCCCGCGGGCGTGGGCTTCATTCCTTTGATGCGGGCGTTCCAGACGGAAGCCGGCCATGCGCTGCTGCTGGTCGGGCTCATCAATCCGGACGCCATCGCCACCTACCAGCAGCTGAGCCTGGGCGATGCGGACAAAGCGGCGCTGGTGGCGTCTTACGGCGGCACCGTGCTGGCATCGTCCGGGCAGGATGCGCCGCCGACCGGGCACGGCGTCACGGGCCTGCAGGTGTTCAGTACGCTGCTGCCGCGCAAGGAGTTCGGCAGCTACGTGGACAAGGGCCTGTCGGGGGCGCAGGACCTGATCGCCTACCGCACCTCGCGTACGCGGCCCATGGTCACGGTCGTCTACGAGCCGGTCACTGCGGCCGTGCGGCGCTGGGAGGAGGGGGCGCGCGGCTTCGTCGTGGTGGGCGTCGGGGCGATCGCCGTGATCGTGGGCCTGTCCGTGCTGGTCTGGCGCAGCCTGCGGTCGCGCGAAGCGGCGCGCCGGCTGCGCAACGAGGCACAGGCGCGCGTGGCGCGCAGCGAAGAGGAGATGGCCGTGGTCATGAAGAGCGTGCAAGAGCTGCTGTTCCGCACCGACGTCGTCGGTGCGCTGACCTTCGTCAACGCGCGCTGGTCGGCGCTGCGGGGCACGGATGTGGGCAGCGCCATCGGTCGCCCGCTGTGGGAATTCGTGCTCGAGGAGAACCGTGCCGATGTGCGTGCGCTGTTCCAGCGCACGACGACGACCACCAGCCGCTCGACGCAGGCCCGGCTGCGCACGCCGGGCGGCCGCGAACTGCTGCTGGACGTCGCCGTCGTGCCGCTGCTGCACGATGGCCGGCTCGTCGGCTATGCGGGCAGCGCCGTCGACATCACCGGACGCTGGGAAGTCCAGCAGCAGCTGCAGGCCCAGCTGGCCCTCAGCAACACGCTGCTGGAAGTCAACCCGCTGCCGATCTCCATGACCGATGCGCAGGGCCGGCTCGTGCTCGTGAACCAGGCCTGGGAGCAATACAAGGGCATCGCCCGCGACGCTGCCCTGGGCAAGACGCTGGCCCGGCTGCTGCGGCCGGAGGAAGCGGTGGTGCATGCCCAGGGTGACCGCGAACTGCTCCACAAGACCGGCGCGACCCAGTTCGAGGCCCGCGTACGCACCGCCGACGGCAGCCTGCATGCCACGCGCGTGATCAAGGCGCTGGTGCCGGATGCGCGGGGCGGCACCGCCGGCATCCTCAACGTGCTCATGGACGTGACCGATTTCCGCGAGGCCGAGCGTGTGACGCGCGAAGCCAGGGATGCGCTGGAGGAGACCTCGCGCGCCAAGTCGGAGTTCGTGGCGAACATGAGCCACGAGCTGCGCACGCCGCTGCAGTCCATCATCGGCTTCTCCGAACTGGGCTGCATGCGCGGCAAGGACCAGCCCAAGCTGGCCGGCATGTTCGAGGACATCCATGCCGCCGGTCAGCGCATGCTGGCGCTGGTCAACGACCTTCTGGACGTGGCCAAGATTGAGAGCACCGTGGGCACCTTCCACCTGGAGCGCATCGACCTGCGCGGGCCGCTGCGCAGCGTGGTGCGCGAGCTCAAGCCGCTGCTCGATTCGCGTCAGCTGGACCTGCGCATGAACCTGTCGGCCGTGCCGCTGGTGGCCAAGGCCGACCCGACGCGCTTTCAGCAGCTCATGCGCAACGTGATCGCCAATGCGATCAAGTTCTCGCCCGACGGCGGCACCATCGACGTCGTGGGCGAGCCCAGCCCGCCGCACGAGCTGCATTTCAGCGTCGCCGACCAGGGGCCCGGCATTCCCGAGGCCGAGCTCGGCCAGATTTTCGACGCCTTCGTGCAGTCCAGCACCACCAAGGACGGCTCCGGCGGCACCGGCCTGGGTCTGGCCATCTGCCGCAAGATCGTCGAGGCCCATGGCGGCCGCATCCACGCCGAGAACCGGCAGCGCGGAGCGGCGTTCCATGTCCATCTGCCCATGCGCCAGGGCGGCGAAACCATTCCGGCTTCGCTGTGAGCCCGTGACGGCGGCACTCGAGAGATCGCTGTGAAGAGAAGCCTCATGCCGTTGCATGCGGTCAGCCAGGCGCTGGACGCGCTGGACGTGGCCATGTGCGTGTTCGACGACGACGACCGCGCGCTGTTGTGGAACCCGCGCTTCCTGGAGTTCTTCCCGGAGCACGACGGACGGGTGCACACCGGCGAGCACTACGCGGACAACCTGCGCCGCTTCTACCGGTGCCGGCTGTCGGAGGCGGAGATGCCCCAGCTGGAGCACTACGTCGAGGAGGGCATCGCGCGGCACCGCGAGCAGTTGCAGCCGTTCGACTTCGACCACCGCGGCTTTCGCGTGCGGGCCTCCTCGGTGCAGGCCGGCGCGCTCGGCCGGGTCCGCATGTGGCGCAAGACCCGCGCGCTGCCGGTGGCGGCGTCGCGCCCACGCGCTGCCGGCGCACCTGCGCTTTCCGACGACGCGGCGCTGGCCCTGGAATGCATCGCCGACGGCGCCCTCGTCGCCGATGCGCACGGCGTGGCGGTCTGGGCCAACGGCACCTTCCGGCGCATGTACGGCCTGCGGGTGGGCGAGACCATCGAGGGGCAGGACTTCGCGTCCATCTACCGCAGGGCCTGGCGCGGGCACGCGCCGACCGAGGCGTACGGCCGGGCCTGCGAGCGCCTGGACGAGCGCCAGCGCTTCTCTGGTGCGCCCTACGAGGTGCCTCTGCCCGGCGATTGCTGGGTCCGCGTGATCGAGCGCCGCGGCGCGACGGCCGAGGGGCTGAGCTACTTCTCGCATGTCGACATCACGGCACTGATCCGCCAGCAGCACGCACTGGCCCGCGCACAGGAGCGGCTGGAGGCGCTGGCCACGACCGACGGCCTGACGGGCGTGCGCAACCGCAGCTTCTTCGACACGGTGTTGCAATCGGAATGGCGGCGCAGCCAGCGCGGCGAGGGTCTGCTCTCGCTGCTGATGATCGACATCGACCACTTCAAGAGCCTGAACGACCGCCATGGTCACCTGGTCGGCGATGCGGTGCTGAAGGCGGTCGCCGCGCGCATCGCCGGCCACGCGCGGCGCGGCGGCGATGTCGCCGCGCGCTTCGGCGGCGAGGAGTTCGCGATGCTGCTGCCGGGCACGGACGCCGCCACCGCCGCCGCGCTGGCGGAGACGCTGCGTTCGTCGCTGACCGGTGAAACGCTGGCGACGCACGCCGGCGAGCCGCTGACCGTCACCGTCAGCGTGGGCGTGGCGACGGCCGCAGGCGGTGCCATGGCGACGGCCCCGGAGCAGCTGCTCGCGCAGGCCGACGCGGCGCTCTACCAGGCCAAGAGAAGTGGCCGCAACCAGGTCGCCAGCCATCCCGCGGCCTGCTAGGAGGCGGTCCGGAACTGCGAACGCGCTCAGCCCGGCCGCGGGCGCCGCACGGCGCGCACCATGCCGCTGGAGCCGCCGCCGCAATACAGCAGGTCGGCACCGTCCCATTCCAGCCCGCTGACGTGCAGGCCCGTGGGCATGCGCAGGCGCTCGCGCACGGCGCCGCTGCCCGGGTCCAGGCGGCGCAGCTCGCTCTCGTCGTCTTCCCAGGTGCCATGCCAGAGCTCGCCTTCCACCCATGTCACGCCGGTCACGAAGCGGTCGGACGCGATGCTGCGCAGGACGGTGCCCGTGGCCGGGTCGACCTGGTGGATGGTCCGGTCGCTGTACTGGCCCACCCACAGGTGGCCTTCGGCCCAGGTCAGGCCCGAGTCCCTGCCTTGTCCCGGCGCCGGGATGCTGTGCAGCACCTGGCCGGTGGCCGGGTCGAGCTTCTCGATGCGCGCACCGGCAATCTGGTAGAGATGGGTGCCGTCGAAGGCGGTGCCGGCGTCGCAGGGCCGCTCGAGCCGCCGCGTGGTCTGGCCGCTGGCCGGGTCGAAGGCGAACAGCGCGCCATCGGTCGCGGCCCAGACCTGCCGGCCGTCGTGGGAGACGCCGTGCACGCGCGCGGCATCGGGGAAGGGGCCGTATTCGCGCACGACCTCGGCCTGGCCGATGCGGGCATGGGAGCGGGGGGTGGTGGTGTCGGACATCGGGGTTCTCCTGCCGGCAGCCAGGCGCGCCGGGTGCAGCCCAATTTATCCCGGTGGCAGCGCAGTGGGGAGTAACAAGACCGTCGTGAAACCCGCCAGCGGCGGCGCCAGCCAGCGGCGGGCGCGCGCCTGGCCGCTGGGGTGCACGCGCTGCTGCGCCGCCAATTCGGCCAGCGCGCGCTGCACGGTGCGCTGGCTTGCTCCGATGGCCAGCGCCAGTGCAGAGATCGACCAGGCCGCACCGTCGCCCAGCAGCGCCAGAAGCGCCGCCTGTGCGCCTGCGATGGGCGGCGCCAGCACCGCCACCACCACACCGGAAGGAGGGCGCAACGCATAGCCGTGGGCGGTGGCCTCGATGCGGGCCTGGCCGACCAGCAGCTGGCGCAGCCGGCCCAGTTCCACGCGCAGGCGCGCCCGGTGGGTCTCGTCAGGTCGGTGGATGCGAAAGGCGGTGGCGATCAGCGCCTGCCGGTCGGCTGCGCCGGGCCAGGCCTCGGCCAGTGTCTGCGCGAGCGTCAACAGCACGGGCCGGCGCGCCAGTGCGATCCACTGCGTGCCGCATTGCAAGCCGCGGCGGCAGCCGTCGACGACCAGCGCGCCCGAGGCGAGCAGTGCCGCCACCTCGTCCAGCCGCAGCAGCTGCGGCATCCGGGCGGGCCCGCCCAGGCGCCTGGCGGCGGGCCGCTGCAGGGCGGCCTGCGACTGGGCCACTTCGGCCTGAAGCGCGGGCACGCCGGCGTGCGCCGCTGCGTCCTGCGCGCGCGCCAGCGCGTCCTGTGCAGCCGGCAGGCGCAGGGCGCGCAGGTCGAGCTCGGCGGCGCACAGCGCGGCCATGGCCTGCAGGCTGGCGGGCAGGGCTTGCAGCGCATCCGGTGCGAGGGCGGCGAGCAGGAGCTGCGCCTCGTCCAGCCGGCCCAGCAGCAGCGCGCGGCGCACCGCGACCAGCCGGGCCAGCGCGGCATTGGCCCGGTCGCCGTGGTGCGCGAGCGTCGCCAGTGCGGCGTGCAGCGGCCGGGTGCTGCCGCCGAGGTCGCGCATGGCCAGGGCCACTTCCGCCTCGGCCACGACGCAGCGTGCGCGTGCCACCGTCGCACGCGGGCCGAAGCCCTGTGCCGCGCGCCGCAGCAGGTCGCGGGCGCGCCCATGCTCGCCCAGCTGCGCCATGGCGATGCCGCGCAGGGCCAGGGCCGGGGGATGGTCGTGCAGGGCCACCAGCCGCAGTGCACCCAGCGGATCGCCGACAGCGAGCGCACGCGCAGCGGCGCTGATCAGCGCTTGCACAGTGGTGCGGCGGCAGGCATGGCGTGCGGGGGCCTGCCCATGTTGCCGGCGCCGCCCGTCAGCGCAGCGGCGCCATGGACTCGCCCGCCGACAGCACCTGCAGCTCGGCCCGCACCACGCCGTGGCCCAGCATGCCCAGTTCGCGCGCGGCCGCCGTCGACACGTCGCCGATGCGGTCGGTGCTCCAGGCGCCGCGGTCGTTCACGCGCACCACCACGCTGCGCAGGTTGCGCAGATTGGTCACGCGCACCAGCGTGCCGAAGGGCAGGGTCTCGTGCGCCATGGTCATCTTCTCGGGGTCGAAGCGCTCGCCGCTGGCGGTGGGACGGCCCGCGAGCCGGCGCGCGTAGAAGGTCAGCCGCCCCTGCAGCGCGTGCACGGTGTCGGCCACCAGGCCACCGGCCGTCTCGGTGGGCGGCTGCGCGCCGGCCGTGGCGCTGCAGGCGAGCAGCAGCGCGGCACAGGTTCGGGCCAGGAGCGAGGCAGTCATGGGCCCGGCATTGTGACGCAGGCGCCGCCGCGCGGACCGGCACGCCCTGCAGAGCACGCCGGACAAACCCCGATGGTGGCCCGTGGCACCGCCCCGAGGATGTGCGCGCCCGTCGCCGCCGTTCCGCAGCTGTCGCAGCTGGCAGCGCGCACGCAGCCTGCTGTACTGCGTGAGGCAGAACGGCAACCTGACCGACATCGCCCTGGACGCGGGCTACCGCGATTCCACCCACTTCAGCCACTCCATCCGCCAGGTTACGGACTCACGCCGCGGTCCATCTTCGCGGGCAGCCGCACGCTGGCGCTGTACGCCAGCGGGGCGGCAGTGCCGCGCGGGGGCTGACGCCGGCGCCGTCGCCCGGCCCGACCACGGCGGCGCGGACGGCTGCGCCTGCCCGCCATGCCGCCTGCGTCCCGTGATCGCGGGATGGCCGCGGGCGCTGCGTTTGACCACACTGTGCCCGTCGCCCCTTTCGGCGCATGGTGCGCCCGCGTGGGGCGCTCGGAGGCTTGCGATGTTCACAAGGTGCGTGCGTGCCGCTGCGGTGGGCTGGGCGGTGTGTTGCGGGCTGGCGCTCGCCGGGCAATGGGGGCCGGCGCAGGCCGCGCCCGTCGTGTTCCACAAGGCCACGGACAACGGCACGGACGATGCCGCGGGCCGCTTCACGGCCGCGTTGCAGCCGGGCGGCGCCGACAACCAGGCCGTGCTGCAATTGTTCACGGCGGCCGGGCCGGGCGCGCGCATCACGGGCCTGTACGTGCAGGACGGCACCGGCGCGGTCGCACGCGACAGCATTTCCGGCGGGCCGCTGGCGCGGCTGTCCGAACCCCGGATCCACGAGGTGGTCCTGACCAGTCCCGGCGCCAACAGGATCGCCGTCATCAAGGCCTTGTCGGATGGCCTGGGCATTGCGCTGGCCGACGCGAAGAACCTGGTGGACAACGCGCCCAGCGTGGTCCGCTCGGCGTTCACCCCGGCCGGCAACGCTCAGCTGCAGCAGGCCCTGGAACTGGCCGGTGCGACGGTGGCGCTGAACAGCCGCCAGAACCCCGCGGTCCCCGTGGGCGCCAACCTCGGCGTGACCATGCCGGGCGAGGCTCCGACGGGCTATGACGTGGTGCTGACGGACGTGGGCGCCAGCAAGCTCAACGTCATCAAGACGCTGCAGGACCTGACGAACCTCAGCCTGGCGCAGGCCAAGAAGCTCGTGGACGAGGCGCCGTCCGTGCTGCTGGCCAACGCGGGCCGCGACGAGGCGGCGGCGATGCGCCAGGCCCTGCAGGCGTCCGGCGCCACGGTGGCGCTGGAGCCCGTGGACGGCACGCCGGGGCAGGGCGGCATCGCGCTGCCCGTCGGCAGCACGGGCATCGTGCCGGACTTCACGCTGGGCTTCGCCTACGACGAGCCCGACGCCCGGCCCACGCTGCAGTTGGCGCTGGACCTGGACCGCTGGTTCGCTGACCTGCTGCAGGCCTGGCAGGACGGGCGCTTTTTGCTGGGCCTGCGCGTCACCGACGGCGACGGCCTCTCCGACCTGTTCCTGGCCGCCAACGACGTGCCGCCGGCCGAGGTGCCCGAGCCGAGCACGGCGGCATTGTTCGGCCTGGCGCTGCTGGGCCTGCTGCGGCGGGCGCACGCCAGGCCTGCGGGCGCGCGGCCCAACAGGGCGGCTTGAGCGGCCGCTACGGCGGTTGTGGCGCGTGCAAGCCCCATGCGCTGACCGGCACATCCTGCCTCCACGACGCGCGAAGCTGCAGGCCATCGCCATGCGGGTGCGGTGCGGACCGTGGCCGGCCGCAAGCGCCCCTGCGCCGCAGCGTGTGCGCGTCCCGCGCGGCGTACCGCTTCGGCGGGATGTGCGGCGCAGAGCCCACTGCCTACAGTCCAGACGCGCTGTTCTGGAGCCATTGCCATGCTTTTGTTGTCGATATTGTTCATGCCCGCGCTGCGCCAGCGCGCGGCCCTGGCCCTGAGCGGCGCCGTGTTGGCCTTGGCCGCCTGCGGCGGTGGCGACGAAGCGGCGCCGCAGGCCAACCCCGGCACCCCGCCGCCCGAGGTCACACCCCCGGGGACGACGCCGGTCACCCCGCCCGCGGCGCCACCCGTACCGACCATTGCCGAGCAGCCGCAGCCGGCCAGCGCCACGGCCGGTGCGCCGGCCAGCTTCCGCGTGGCGGCCAGCTGCGCCAGTGGCACGCTGGCCACGCAATGGCAGCGCAACAACGGCGCGGCCGGCGATTTCGCCGCCATCGCCGGCGCCACCGCGCCCAGCTATAGCTTCAGCACCGCCCTGGGCGACAACGGAGCGCAGTTCCGCGCCGTGCTGTCCTGCGGTGGCGAGAGCAGGACCAGCCAGACCGCCGGGCTCACCGTGCAGGCCGCGCCGCCACTGGCCGGGCCGGTGCTCGCGCCGCTGGCCGTCAATGGGCTGCGCGAGCAGGCCGACATCGGCCGCTCGCGCGGCATCGTGCGCGAACCTTCGGGCAGCTTCGCCTTCGTCTCGGAGAACACCGTGCGCCGCCTGGCGGCCGACCTCTCGTCCATCACGGTGATCGCCGGCGAGAGCGATGGCGCCGTGCCGCGCGCCACCGTGGACGGCACCGGCACCGCGGCGCGCTTGAACCAGCCGATGGGCATCGCCGTGGACCGCGACGGCAACCTGTACGTGACCGAGGAACTCGGCCACACGGTGCGCCGCATCACGCCCGCGGGCGTGGTGACAACGCTCGCCGGCACGCCCGGTGTCGCCGGCATGGCCGACGGCACGGGCAGCGCCGCGCTGTTCTCCTCCCCGGTTGGCATCGCGCTGGGCGCCGATGGCGATCTCTACGTGGCCGACAGCGGCAACGCCCGCATCCGTCGCGTGAGCCGGTCGGGCGCCGTCTCCACCTACGCCGGCAACGGCGGTTTCAATTCGGTCAACGGGCCGGCCGCCAGCGCCGAGTTCGCCGTGCCCACGGGCATCGCCGCAGCGGCCGACGGCACCGTGTACGTGAGCGAGTTCGGGCGCGTGCGCCGCATTGCGCGCAGTGGCGCCGGCGCCGGCAGCGTCGACACCCTCGCCGGCAAGGGCCCGCCGCCTGGCAACGACAGCGCCGACGGCACCGGCCTGGCGGCCGCATTGCCCACGACCGGCTTCATGGCCCTGGACGGCAACACGCTGTACCTGCGCGACGGCTTCGGCCTGCTGCGCGCGATCGACACCGTCACGACCGTCGTCACCACGGTCACCGGCACGCGGCCCACGGCCGCCGAGTACAACGCCCCGTCTTCGTCCTACCCCGCGTTCGTCGACGGTCCGCCCGGCCAGGCGCGGCTGGACCGGTTCCGCGGCGGCGTGGCCGTGGCGGGCGATGGCGGCTTCATCCTGACCGACAACACCGCAGGCGCGGTGCGTCGGGTCGACGCCGGCGGCCACGTCACCACGATCGCCATGGCCAGCGCCTACGCCGTGACACCCCAGCCGCGCGGCGGCACCGGCGTGCTGGCGCAGATGCCGCTGCGCAGTTCCACCTTCGGCGCCGCACCGATGGCCGCCGCGCCGGACGGCAGCCTGGTCTTGAGCCAGGCCGCCAGCGTGCTGCGGCGCATCGCCCCCGACGGCAGCGTCACGCGCCTCGCCGGCCTGCCGGACGACCGCTGGAACGTGGACGGCGCTGGCGGCACTGCGCTGCTCAATGCCGCCATCGCCCTGACCGTCGACAGCGCGGGCAACATCTTTTTCTTCGACGCCTTCAACATCCGCCGCATCGACGCCGGCAACACGACCACGCCGCTGGCCGGCGCGGCCTACGATTCCATCCCCAGCCAGAGCACGCCGCCGCCGGCATCGGGCGCGGTGGACGGCAGCGGCGCGGCGGCGCGCTTTGCCGCAGTCGCGGCGCTGGTGACGGGCGCGGGCGGCGAGCTGTTCGCGGCCGACCCGGAGAACCGCGCCATCCGGCGCATCGATGCCGCGGGCAACGTGAGCACCTATGCGGGGGCGTTGGGACAGTACGGCACCGCCGACGGGCCGGCCGCGAGCGCGCGCTTCAGCGGACCGGAAGGCCTGGCGCGCACGCCCGACGGCGCACTGTGGGTGCTGGACGGCAGCCGCGGCAATGGCGCTGCGACGCTGCGCCGCATCGCGCCGGACGGCAGCGTCGGCAGCGTCGCCAGCCTGGCCCTGCGCATCGCGGTGGACCCGGCCGGCACGCTCTACGCCATCACCCACCTGGGCGACCTGGCCCGCGTGGACCCGGCCACGGGCGCGTTCACGACGCTGATCCCGCGCGGTCAGGGCGTCACGCTGGGCAGCAGCCCGACGCTGGGCGCCAGCAATACGCTGGTGGCTACGGGCGTGAAGCGCCTGGTGCTGGTCTCGGACAACCAACTGCTGCAGGCCACGCTGCCCTGATCAGGCCGGGCGGCTGGAGCGGCGCGGCTTGGCGCCGGGCTCCGCGGCCGCGGCATCGCCGAGCCACTCGGCCTCCCAGCGGCCGCTCGCGATCAGCGTGCGCGCCGCATCTCCCAGCGCCTGTGCGACCACGGCCGCTGCCGCATCGAGCGGCCGGTCGGCGGCGGTCGCCAGGCTGTAGCTGCGCTGCAGTTCGGGCTGCACCACGCGCGCGATCAGCCAGGGCGCCGCGCGGTGGCCGGCGTCGGGCAGGGCGCAGGCAGGCGTGAACGTGAATCCGGCGCCACTCGCGTAGAGCGAGCGGATCACGCGCGCCGAATCGTGCTCATGCGCGATGTTGAGCACCACGTCCTGGCTGGCGGCGGCATCTTCCACGCGCTGGCGGATCGAGAAGCGGCGCGACTGCAGCACCAGCGGCTGGGCCGCGGCGTCGGCGAATGCGATGTGCGGGTGGCCACCGCGCGGCGCAGCGCGCTGCAGCAGCGGGGCCACGCGGCCATCGGCATCGTGGCCGCAGAAGTACATGGCCTCGCGTGCGAAGGGGCGGCAGCGCAGGCCGTCGACCTGGGCGGTGTCGACCAGGATGCCGATGTCGGCGCGCCGGTCCAGCATGGCCTTTCGCACCATCAGGCTCAGGTCGTCGAGCACGAACACGCGGATGCGCGGATGCGTGGCCTTCAGCCCCGCCAGCACCGGGCCCATGAGCAGCGAGGCCAGCAGAAAGGGCAGGGCCACCGTGACCGAGCCTTCCGGGCCCTGCGGCAGGCTGCGCACGCGCTCGCGCACGGCAGCCGCGTCCGACAGCAGCCGGCGCGCGTCCTGGTAAAGCTGCAGCCCAGCGGGCGTGGGCGTCATGCCCGCGTGCGAGCGCTCGAACAGCTGGGCACCGAGTTCGTCCTCGAGCTTGCGGATCTGCGCCGTCAGCGCGGGCTGGGCCACGTACAGTGAACTGGCCGCGCGCGACAGGCTGCCCGCCTCGAGCACGGCGATGAAGTAACGCAGGGTTCGCAGTTCCACGGGGGTGGACTGTAAGGCCGGGCGGCCGGCGCCCGCGCGGCTCACATCGGCGCCAGTCCCACGCGCTTCATCATGGCTTCCGTGAGGGCCATCTCGCGCGTGAAGCCGCGCACGTAGTCCTCGCCGTCCAGCATGTCCACGCTGCCGCCCTGGGCCTGCAGGGCCTCCACCACGCGTGGCTGCTGCAGCGCGGCCCGGAACGCGGCGCGGATGCGTTCGACCACGGCGTCCGGCGTGCCGGCCGGCACCGAGACGCCGCCCCAGGACACCAGCTCGACGCCGGGCACGCCGGCCTCGGCCAGCGTGGGCACCTGCGGCAGCATGGGATTGCGGCGCGGCCCGGCCACGGCCAGCGCGCGCAGGTGGCCGGCCTTGATCTGCTGGTAGGGCACGGACAGGATGGGCGTGCCGAACACGACCTGCTTGCCCAGCACCGCGTTGACGAGCTCGGAGGCGCCCTTGTAGGGCACGTGCAGCGCCCGCGCATCGAGCGCGCTGAGCAGCAGCTCCATGCCCAGGTGGGACGGCGTGCCCACGCCGCCCGAGGCGTATTCGAGCTTGCCGGGTGCGGCGCGCAGCCGGGCGGCCAGGGCCTGCACGCTGTCGATGTCCGAGTCGGCGTGCACGATCAGCGCGATGTCCGAACTCGTCAGCCGCATCACGTGGCGGAAGTCCTTGAGCGCGTCGAAGCCGGGCTGCTTGTACATGCGCATGTTGGCGGCCATGGGCGCGGCCGAGTAGACCCAGGTGTAGCCGTCGGCCGGCGACTTGGCCGCCAGCCGCGCGCCGATGTTGCCGGCCGCGCCGCCCTTGTTCTCGATCACCACAGGCTGGCCCAGCAGCGGGCCCACGGCCTCGGCCAGGATGCGGGCGGTGGTGTCCGGGCCGGTGCCGGCCAGGTAGGGCAGCAGCCATTTGACGGCGCGGCTGGGGTAGGGGTCGGCGGCGTGGGCGAAGGGCGCGAAGGCCGCGGCCAGGCCGGCGCCCAGCAGGGCGCGGCGTTGCAGGGTCGGTTGCATGGTGTCTCCGGGTGTTCTTCGAAAGGCGACGCGCTCAACTCGTTTCGAGCAATTCCTTGGCGATGGTGTTCTTCTGGATCTCGCTGGTGCCCGTCAGCACGCGGTACATGCGCAGCAGGCGGAACAGGAATTCCACGCGCCGGCCCTGCACGATGCCCTCGCCACCATGGATCTGCACGGCGCGGTCGGCCACGCGGAACGCGGTCTCCGAGCAGAACAGCTTGGCCATCGAGGTCTCGGCGCGCGCGGCGCCGCCGGCGTCCAGCGCGCGGGCCGTGCCCAGCATCAGCGCGCGCGCCGCGGCCAGTTCGGTCGCCATCTCGGCCAGCATGTGCTGGATCGCCTGGAACTGCGCGATGCTGCGGCCGAACTGGCGGCGCTGCAGCGCGTGGTCGCGCGCGTCGCGCAGCGCCAGCTGGGCCAGGCCCAGCATGGCCGGGCAGTGCAGCAGCCGGTTCACGCTGATGCGGCCCAGCGCCAGCGCCAGGCCACGGCCGGGCTCGCCGATGCGGTTGGCCAGCGGCACGCGGCAGTCCTCGAGGACGATGTCGCCCGTGCTGCTCTGGCCCGCCATGGTCTTGTAGCCCGACTCCACGCGCACGCCTTCGCTGCGCAGGTCGACGAAGAAGGCCGTGACCTCGCGCTCGGCCGCGCCCTCGGCGGCGGTGGAGGCCAGCAGCACGGCCGCGTCGGCGAAGGGCGAGCCCGAGATGAAGCGCTTGCGGCCGTTCACGAGGTAGTGCTCGCCCTGCAGCACGGCGCGCGTCTGCACGGCGCCGGCGTCCGAGCCCGCCTCGGCTTCGGTCAGCGCGAAACAGATCGCCATTTCGGCCTGGGCCACGGGCACGATGAACTGCTGCATCTGGTAGGGCGTGGCCTGGCGCGCCAGCGCGCCCACGCGCGGCGGGCCGCTCAGTTCGCCGAACACGTGCGGCGCGAAGGGCGAGCCACTCGCGTAAATGGCTTCCTTGATCAGCACGTGGTCGAGCACCGGCAGGCCCAGGCCGCCCATCTTCTCGGGCAGCGTCATGCCGTAGAAGCCTAGCGCATGCGCGCGGCGCCAGACCTGCTGCAGCAGCGCGCGGTCGGCGCCGTGCTCGTGGTTGATGCCGTGGGCGCGGGCCAGTTCGGCCAGTTCGCCGTGCAGGAAGTCCTGCACGCGCGCGATGATGTCGGCGGCGCGCGCGCTGCCTTCGAAGGGGCTGTCGAACAGGGGTTTGGATGCGGCGGTCATGGTTCAGTTCACCTTGCGGCTGTGGTTGACCCAGTAGGGCGCCTGGATGGCCTTGCGGGCGACCTTGCCGTTGCTGTTCTTCTCCAGCGCGGCGACGAATTCCAGGTGGCGCGGCCGCTTGAAGCCGGCCAGCCGCTCGGCGCAGAAGGCGTCCAGCGCGCGCGCATCGGCCGGCTGGCCGGGTTTGAGCACCACGTGGGCGGCGACGGATTCGCCCCACTTGTCGTCGGGCACGGCGAACACGCAGGCCTCGGCCACGGCCGCATGCTGGTACAGCACGGCCTCGACCTCGGAGGGGTAGACGTTGAAGCCTCCGCTGATGACCATGTCCTTCTTGCGGTCGACGATGTAGACGAAGCCCTCCTCGTCCAGCCGCGCGAGGTCACCCGTGTGGTAGCGGCCGTCCTGGAGCACCTCGGCCGTGAGTTCGGGCGCGCGCCAGTAGCCGGCGAACACGTCCTCGCCGCCCACGACGATCTCGCCGATCTCGCCCAGCGCGACGGGTTGGCCGGCGTCGTCCAGGATCTGCACATCGCACTCCAGCAGCGGCCGGCCGCAGGAGGCCAGCCGCTCGGGCCGGGCGGCGCGGGCGTGCAGATGGTCTTCGACCGTGAGGCCGCAGACGCCCGAGGTGGTCTCGCCCGCGCCATAGCCCTGCGACAGCACCGGGCCGAACACGTCCATCGCCTGCAGGATGCGCGCCGGCGCCATGGGGGCGGCGCCGTAGCCCAGGCGCTGCAGGTCGGGCAACGGGCGGTAACTGCGCTCGGGTTGGCCTTGCAGCTCGGCCAGCAGCATGTTGATCATCGTCGGCACGAGGAAGGTGTGGGTCACGCGCTCGGCCCGCATGTCGGCCAGGAAGCGGTCCGGCGCGAAGCCGCTGAAGAGACGGATGGTGGTGCCGCTGCACAGTGCCGGCACCAGCTGCATGCCCGAGGCGTGCGTGATCGGGCCGACCAGGCCGAGGATGTGGTCGGGGCGCGTGGTGTCGGGCCGCATCAGGAACTTGCGCAGCTGCGCGAGCCGGTTGCCGAAGGTCTGCATCGCGGCCTTGAGCACGCCCGAGGAGCCCGAGGTGTAGTGCAGCACGGCCAGCTCGTCGGCGTGCACGGCCACGGCCTCGAAGCGGTCGCTCGCGCGCGCCAGCACAGCCTCGTAGCCGTTGCCGTCGGGGCCGTCGAGCAGCAGCAGGCGCGGCATGGCGCCGCGCACGTGCGGGCGGAAGGACTCGGCCCGCGCGGCCGTGGTGATGACCAGGCTGGCCTCGCTGTTGTCCACGGTGGCGCCGACTTCGGCGGGCGATAGCCGCGCGTTGTAGGGCGCCTTGACCAGCGCGGCCTTGTAGCAGGCGAGTTCGGTCTCGACGATCTCGGCGCAGTTGGGCAGGTAGATGCCCACGCGGTCGCCGCGTTGCAGGCCCAGGCCCAGCAGCGCGTTGGCCAGGCGGTTGGCACGCGCGTCGAGTTCCGCGTAGGAGAGGCTGCGTTCGGGCGTCACGATGGCGCGGCGGGTCGCATGGCGCTGCGCGCTGCGGGCGACGAGGGCGCCCACGTTGGTCACGGGGCGGGGGGCTGGGGCGGTCAAGGGCTTGTCTCCTGGAAGGCAGCGGTGCGCTGCCGTGGGAGCACTGTTCCAGATCGTCTGCCATCACGGAAATACGGATTGCTGATGCAGGGCCATCGATTCCGTTGATGGCCTGCCGGCGTGCTTTCCGACATTCCTGTGCGCATGGGCTTGCGCGCTGTGCGCAGCGGCCGACGCGAAGATCGGCCATCGGCGCTGGCGGGCGGGGCTGCGGCGGCGCAAGCTGAAGGCGTTTTCAGGAGTACGCCATGCAGTGCATCGCCTGCGGCCGTGAGGGCCACCCATCCGCCCGCTGCCCCTTGCAGCTGTGGAAACGGGAGGCGCCTGTGCCCAGGCCGGCGGCGGCGCACGCCGCGCAGCGCCCAGCTCCGACCGCGCCACCGTTGTGCCGGCTCGACAGCCACGACCGCTCGCGGGAGGCTTGGCTGCACCTGGGCTGAGAGCCGCGTTGCAAATGTCATCGAACCGCCAGACGCTGCAACGGCGCTGCAGTGCGCCGGCGGGACAGTGCGTCCATGGCAGGGCCGCCCGTCCTGCCACTTGCAGGAGACGCGCATGACCGTAACGACCACCACCTCCCGCCGCCGCGGCGCGACCCGCCTGCTGCTGGCGCTCGCCTGTGCCGCCACGCTGGCCGGCCCGGCGCTGGCCGCCGATGCCAGCCTGGACCAGGTTTACCAGGCGGCCTACGGCGGCCACGTGGACCAGGCCCTGCAGATGATGGATCCGGTGCTGCGCGACCATCCGAACAGCGCCAAGGCCCACTACGTCGAGGCCGAGCTGCTGGCCCAGCAGGGCCGGCTGGGGCCGGCGCGCACCGAGCTGGCCACCGCGGAGCGGCTGGCCCCCGGGCTGCCTTTCGTCCAGGAGCAATCGTTGCAGCACCTGCACCGCGTGCTCGACCAGGCGCCCGTGGCGACCGGCCGCACCGCGCTCACCATGCCGGCGGCCGAGGCCGCCCACGGGCGCCCGCTGGCCTGGGGCCTCGGCCTGGCCGTGGCGTTCGGCGCGCTGCTGGGCTGGCTGCTCACGCGGGCCAACCGGCCTAGGCCCACACCCCAGGGCCAGGACATGGTGCCCATGGCAGCGGCAGGACCGTCGATGGCCTGGCCGCGCGGCCCGGTGTCGTCCGAGGGCGCGGCACCTTGGGGTGCCGCACCGGCGCCAGCGGCCGGCCCGGGCTGGGGCACACAGGTGGCGGCCGGCGTGGCCGGTGGCCTGGCGGCCGGTGCCGCGGCCGTGGCGGGACAGGAACTGGGTCGGCGCCTGTTCGGCCACGAGGCCGTGGCCGCGCCCGCGTCCGTGCCCTACGCGGCGCCGCAGACGCCGGTGGCACCGGTGGCACCGGTGGCAGATGGCTGGTCCGATCCGGACTTCGGCATCCGGGATGCGGGCGCTGGTTGGGACGACGACACGACCGACCGCGACGCAGGCGGCCTGGGCGGGAACTGGGACGTCTGAGTGGCGCCCGCCCCGTTCAGTACAAGGTCTCGACGCTGGCGTTGAACAGGTAGCCCGCGCCGCGCTCGGTCAGGATCAGCTGCGGCGTGAACGGGTCGGCCTCGATCTTGCGGCGCAGCCGCAGGACCTGCACGTCCACCGTGCGGTCGTAGACCTCGGCGTTGTGCAGGCGCGAGAGCTGCAGCAGCTGGTCGCGGCTCAGCACGCGCTGCGGCGCGCTGCAAAAGGCCGCCAGCAGGCTGAACTCGTTGTTGCTGAGGTCCAGCTTGCGGCCGTCCGCATGGCTCAGCTTGCGCGTGCGCAGGTTGAACTCCCAGCCCGCGAAGCGGTACGCGCGGCGCTTGTCGTCGCGGCTGGCCAGTTCGGTCTGCACGTGGTAGCGGCG
The DNA here is from genome assembly GCF_007677875.1 of Variovorax boronicumulans. GTDB lineage: Bacteria > Pseudomonadota > Gammaproteobacteria > Burkholderiales > Burkholderiaceae_C > Pseudorhodoferax > Pseudorhodoferax boronicumulans_A. Next base: position 303,094 of record NZ_VEDO01000002.1, read on the forward strand.
CAGCACGGCACGGATGCGGGCCAGCAGTTCGCGCGGACTGAAGGGCTTGGTCACGTAGTCGTCGGCACCGAGCTCCAGGCCCATCACGCGGTCGGCCTCTTCGGCCTTGCCCGTCAGCAGCACGATGGGAATGCCGGCGCGCTCGCGCAGCGCGCGTGCCAGCTGCATGCCGTCTTCGCCCGGCATCTTCAGATCCAGCAGCACCAGGTCGATGGCCTCGCGGTCCAGCAGCTCCAGCATGGCCGCGCCGCTGGCGACGGCCGACACGCGCAACTCGTTCGCGGCCAGGTACTCCTGCAGCAGATCGCGCACGGCGGGGTCGTCGTCGACGACCAGGATGTGGCCGGCGGGTGCGGCCGGCGGGGGCGTGGCGGACATACTTGGGGCTTCCGATGGGCTCGATGCAATGGACGATTCCACTATAGCCGTGCCACCGCCCGGCCCCGACCGCGCGCACCTGCGCGGCGTCGCTGCCGTGCTGCTGGTGGAGGCGCTGATCCTGCTGGCCGTGGCCTGGGGCCTGTGGGTGCTGCGCCAGCAGTCGCTGGACGGCGAACTGCGCCGGCTGGGCTCGCTGGCCGCCGCCATGGCCACACAGGCCGATGCCGGGCTGGACGTGGCCGAGGCGACGCTGCGCGCCACCCGCACCGAGCTGGCCGAGGGTCTGATCCAGCCCGGCACCGAGGCCGCGCAGACCCTGCTGCACACGCGCATGGCGGCGCTGCCGCAGTTCCGCGCGCTGGCGGTCACCGATGCGGCGGGCCGCATCCTGGTCAGTTCGGTGCCCGGTCCGCTGCCGGCCGGCTCGCTGGCCGGGCTGGACTTCTTCCGCGCCGCCCAGGCGGGCCTGGCGGAACGGGCCTTCGTCGGCACGCCGTTCCCCAGCCTGCGCGATGGCCGGCCGCTGGTGGCCATGGCCATCCCGTGGAACGCCGCCGATGGCGGCTTCCTGGGGGCCGTGGTGCTGCTGGCCGATCCCGAAGTGCTGGACGGCAATTTCCGCCGCATCGCGCCGGCCGCCGACACCAGCCTGGCGATCTACCGCAGCGACCGCGTGCTGGTCTCCGACGGTCCGGGCGAAGACCCCTCGCAGCTGCTGCCTGCCAGCGTGACCGATGCGCTGTGGGACATGCCGGCACCGCACCGGGTGCGCCTGGCCGACGGGCGCGAGCGCCTGGTGGCCGCGCAGGCCCTGCGCGGCCATCCGCTCATGGTCGTGGTGGCGCGCGACCTGCGGCCGGCCCTGGCCGACTGGACCGAGCAGGCCTGGCTGGTGGTGGCCTTCGGCGCTTCGGCACTGACGGTCACGCTGTTCCTGCTGGTGCGCAACGTGCGCGAGCAGCGGCTGCGCCTGTCGGCACAGCAGGCACTGGCGGCCGACCAGCAGCGCGCGCTGCGTGCCTTCCAGGCCGCGCAGGAGGGTAACTGGGAGTGGGATGCACGCTCGGACCGCGTGGACCTGTCGCCGCGCATGAAGGAGCTGCTGGGCCTGGCGCGCGACGCACCCGTGCCGACGGACCCCATGGCGCTGCTGCGCGAGCGCGTGCACCCGCGGGACCTGCGCGCATTGCGCCATGCGCTGGCGGCGCATGCGCGCGGGCGCCGGCCGCTGTTCGACGCGACCGTTCGCGTGCGCCAGGCCGGCGGGCGCTGGCGCCATGTGCGCCTGCGCGGCAATGCCTGGCGCGATGCGGGCGGCGCGCCGCTGCTGTTCTCGGGCATGGCGGCGGACGTCAGCGAGGAGGTGGAGGGCCGCGCGCGCGAGCATGCGCTGGCGGACCAACTGCAGCGCGCGCGCCGGCTGGAGGCGATCGGCACGCTGGCCGGCGGCGTGGCGCACGACTTCAACAACATCCTGGCCTCGGTGGTCGGCTATGGCGAACTGGCGCGCGCGGCCGCGCGCGAGGGTTCGGACCAGGCGCGCCAGCTCGACCAGGTGCTGCAGGCCGGCCAGCGCGGCAAGGCGCTGGTGGAGCGCGTGCTGTCGTTCAGCCGCGGCACGCCGCATGTGGCGCAGCGCTTCGCCCTGCAGCCCGTGGTCGAGGAGGTGCTGCAGCTCATGGCGGCCTCGCTGCCGGCCGGGGTGACGCTGGCGCCGCAGCTGGAGGCGCCCGCCGCCGTGCTGGCCGGCGACCCCACGCTGCTCTACGAGGCCGTGTTGAACCTGTGCACCAACGGCGTGCAGGCCATGCCGGACGGCGGCGCGCTGCAGGTGGTGCTCGCGGTGGAAACCGTGGACACCGCGCGCACGCTGTTCGAAGGCCAGCTGCAGCCAGGCCGCTACGCGCGGCTGCGCGTGCAGGACAGCGGCACCGGCATCGCGCCCGAGGCCATGGACCGCCTGTTCGAGCCCTTCTACACGACCAAGGGACCGCGCAAGGGCACGGGCCTGGGCCTGGCCGTGGTGCATGGCGTGGCCGCCGAACTCGGCGGCGCCATCGACGTGCAGAGCCGGGCAGGCGAGGGCGCCTGCTTCACGCTGTACCTCCCGTGCCTGGACGCGCCGGCCGATGCCATGGCCCCGCTGGCCGGCGGCGCGGCGCCGCTGGGCCAGGGCCAGACCGTGCTCGTGGTCGACGACGAGCCCGCGCTCGTGGCGCTGGCCGAAGAGATGCTGGCCGGCCTGGGCTACGAGCCCTTCGGCCTGGTCTCCAGCACCGAGGCGCTGGCGCGCTTCACGGCCACTCCCGGGCGCTTCGACCTCGTGCTGACCGACGAGCGCATGCCCGAGCTGCCCGGCACCGAGCTCGTGGCGGCGCTGCGCCGCATCCGGCCGGACCTGCCCGTGGTGCTGGCCAGCGGTTACGGCGGGCCGGAACTCGCGCAGCGCGCCGCGGCGGCCGGCGTGCGCGTGGTGGTGGCCAAGCCGCTGGCGCGGGCCGAGCTCGCGCGCGCGGTGGCCCAGGCGCTGCGCCCGCCGTTGCAAACGTAATGCGGCGCCAGCCCGCCCGCATGGCGGCGTAACCAGGCGCGTGCACAGTGGCGTGCAACGGAGCCGCTGGCGCATGGCGCACCCGGCCCGTCATGGACGAGGAAAGGAATCACCATGCGCAAGAACGCCAACCGCCGGGTCGTGCAAGCCCTGGCTGCAGTGGCGGCGCTGCTGGCCGGCAGCGCCATGGCCACCGAATACGGCACTGTGGTCTCCAAGACGGCCGTCTACAGCCAGGTGGCCATACCCGTGCAGCAATGTGTGCAGCAGGACCAGGTCAGCCGGGCCCAACCCAGCGGCGCCGGCGCGCTGATCGGCGCGCTGGTCGGTGGCGGGGCCGGCAACCTGATCGGCCACGGCAGCGGCCGTGCGCTGGCCACCGGCGTGGGCGTGCTGGCCGGCGCCATCACCGGCAACAACGTCGAGGCCAACGGTGCGCCCACCGTCGTCACGCCCGTGCAGACCTGCCACCAGGAGCAGCGCTTGGAGAACCGGCTGGTCGGCTTCGACGTGGTCTACGACTACAACGGCCAGCGCTACAGCACGCGGCTGGCCAGCGACCCGGGCGACCACGTGCCGCTCAACGTCAGCGTGACGCCGGCCAATGCAGTGGTGCAGCCGGCACCCGTGGCCTACGGCAGCACCACCGTGCTGCCGCCCGTGGTCGTGGCGCCGGCCCCGGTGGTCGTGCAGCGTCCCTGGGTCGCGCCGGTGGGTGTGGAGGTCGATGCCGGCTGGGGCTGGGGCGGCCGCCACTGGCACTGATGCCGGCGAGGTTGCAGATGCAACCTGCGCCACCCTGCGCGTAGCCGTCTGGCAATGGCTGCGGCGCACCATGGACCCATCGCAACACAGCTTCCCTGAAAGGAGTTCACCATGTTCAACGACAGCGCTTCCCACTCGGTCTTGCTCGGTGCCATCGTCGGTGCCGGTGGCTACGATGGCCACCTGGAATCCAGTGCGCCGGCGCCTTCGCACGAAGCCGCCGAGCGCGAGGCCCGGCACGATCTGCAGATGGCCCAGGTCGAGCTCTACTGTGACCACCGGGCCCAGGCGCTGGTGGCGATCCGGCACGCCATGCAACTGCTCGAGGCCTGTGACGACAAGGCGCTGGAGACCCAGCTGGCGAAGCTCAGCGAGGCCGCCTGGCATGTGCGCCACAACGACAGCCTCCTGGCCGTGGACCTGCTGGACCAGGCCAAGGACCGGCTGCACGCCTGAGCAACCGGTGCATGGTGCGCGGCCTCAGGCCGCCGCCGTGTGCTCTTCGAGCAGTTCGGCCTTGCGCGCCTCGAGCTGCTCGCGCATTGCTACCAGATCCAGCTTGCGTGCGCTGCGGGCCTTGGGAAAGATCTCGTTGCGCTCTTCCTTCACGTGGTGGTCGATGTACTCGCCCAGCACCTTGACCTTGGCGTCGTGCACTTCGGGGCTGTCCTCGCCGGCCTCGATCTGCGCGATGAGGTCCTTGGCCGTCTGGTGCTCGATCTCCGCCTCGTCGATGAGGTCGGTGGCCGACATGGCGGCGCGCAGGGCCGGGTAGAAGATCTCCTCTTCGATCTGCGCATGCACGGTCAGCTGCGTGCAGATCTCGCGCGCGAGTTCCTCCTTGCGCGCCACGGCGGTGCGGCTGCGCGAGCCGGCCAGTTCCTCGTATTCCTTGAACAGCTTCTTGACGGCGCGGTGGTCGGCGTCCAGCAGGTCGCAGGCGTCTTTCGTGGTCTTGGTCGTGGCCATGGTGTCGCTCTCCTTCGTGGGTTGGAAAGATTCCATGCTGGCAGGCGGTGCGGCGCTGCGCTGTAGGCCCGCGCAGCCGGGGCACGGCATCGCGGGCCTACAGCGCTGTCGCCCGCGGCGCACGGCGCCTGTGGGGCGGGGCCGCATGCACAGGGCGGGCCCGGTGACGGGCGCGCTCGTGCGTGGTAGAAATTTGCCCGGAAAGGCTGTGGCGAGGACGGGAGGACGGCTGGGTGGGGGTGTCCAGCCGGTCGGGATCGTGGGCACGGATGCGCAGGTCGCCAGGGCTCAGGTCACACCACTCAGCGCATTGGAGGTCTCCATGGGGTTCCTGTCACGCTTGAACATCGGCCCGCGTCTGGGCGTCGGCTTCGGCATCGTGCTGCTGCTGTCGATCCTGGTGGGCGTGCTCGCGCTGCATCGGCTCGGCACCGTCAACGACGCCACCCGCGACATGGCCACCAACTGGCTGGTGTCCATGGATGCGCTCGACGATTACCGCACCGACCTGGCCGTGGTCCGCGACGCCGAGGGCGCGCACCTGTCGGCCGTCCAGGCCAGCGACATGGCGGCGCAGGAGAGCAGCATCAAGACCGCCCTGGCGGCGATGGACAAGAGCTGGCAGCGGCACGAGCCGCTCATCGGCGACGGTGCCGAGCGCAGACTGGCGGCGTCGCTCAGAACCGCGCAGCAGGCCTATTTCGCGGCGCTGGACAGAACCCTGGTGGCTTCGCGCAAGGGGCCCGATGCGGCCCAGGAGGGCGCTGGCGCTACATGACCGACAGCGGCGCGGGCGGGTGAGCAGGGCCGCGCCTTCGCGGTCGTGGCCGGTGAGGTGCGCAGCCTCGCGCAGCGCAGCGCCGACGCGGCCAAGGAGATCAAGGCGCTCATCACGCAGAGCGGCGACCGCGTGGAAACCGGGGCCCGACTGGTGGCCGAGGCCGGCAGTTCCATGGACGAGATCGTGGCCCAGGTGCGGCGCGTGAACGACCTCATCGCCGAGATCAGCGCCGCCAGCCGCGAACAGAGCAGCGGCATCGGCCAGATCGGCGAGGCGGTGTCGCAGCTGGACCAGGTGACGCAGCAGAACGCCGCGCTGGTCGAGGAAATGGCTGCGGCGGCCGACAGCCTCAAGAACCAGGCCGCGCATGACACGGGCGGTGGCGGTGTTCCGCGTGGCCGCGAACGCCCCCGTGCCGTTGGCGACCGCGCCCCGCGCCGCGGTGACGACGCCGCCGCCGATGCCACCGCGCAGCCCGCAACGGCCGGCCGCCGTGCGCGTGGCGGCGCCGTCCACCGCGCGTGCGCTGCCACCGAAGACCACCAAAGAGAAGGAGACGGCCGAGGCCGACTGGGAGGCGTTCTGAACGGCGCGGCTCAGGCCCGCGTCAAGCGCAGCCCGCCGTCGACCAGCAGGATCTCGCCCGTGGTCTTGGCCGCGCCCACGCCGAGCCACCAGGCCGCTTGGGCGATGTCCTCGGGCTGGATGATGTCGGCCAGTGCGGCGCGCTGCTTGTAGCTCTCCACCGAAGCCGCATAGGTGGTCTCGCCCAGGCCGTTGCGGAGCCAGGGCGAATCGACCAGGCCCGGCGCGATGCCGTTGGCGCGGATCTTCGGCCCCAGCGCACGGGCCAAGCCGATGGTCATCGCGTTGAGCGCGCCCTTGGAGGCCATGTAGGCGATGGACGAGCCCGTGCCCATGAACGAGGCGATCGACGAGACGTTGACGACCGCGGTGACGGGATGCTGCTCCAGCAGCGGCACGAAGGCGCGCGTCATCTGGTACGCGCCGACCACGTTGACGGCGTAGATCTGCTGGAAGTCCTCGGCCTGCAGGCCATCCAGGTTCTTGAGCGGCACGAAGCGCGTGGTGCCCGCGTTGTTGACCAGCACGTCGGCGCGGCCCCAGCGTGCCTGCACGTCGGCGGCGAAGCGGCGGCAGTCGGCATCGCTGGACACATCGGCCTTGACGACCAGCACGTCGGCCCCGAGGTCGCGGCATTGCTGCGCGACCTGTTCTGCGGGCGCCGGATCGCGCGAGTAGTTGATGGCCACGTTCCAGCCCTGGCTGGCGTAGAGGCGGGCGGTGGCCGCGCCGATGCCGGAGGAGGAGCCGGTGACGACGCAGACCTTGCGGGCGGATGCTTGCATGTTCGTGCCTTTGCTGGGTTGGGTTGCCGGTCCAGTATCGGCCGCACCGGCGCAGCCGCCTGTCACGCAGGCTGCGCTGCGCTGGCGGCCCCACGCCGCAGCGCATGCGGCCCGTCGCCTGCAAGCTCCTCGCGCAGAAACTGCACGCAGGCCCGCACCTTGGCCGAGTGGCTGAGCCGCACGGTGCTGGCCGCCCAGATGTCGGCCGGCTGCGTGGTGCCGGGCAGCACGGGCACGAGCCGGCCGGCGGCGAGGTCCTCGTGCAGGTCCCAGTCGGCCTGCAGCACGATGCCGTGGCCGTCCAGGCCCCAGCCGCGCACGATCTCGGCGTTGTTGGACGCGAGCCGGCCCGTGACCTTGACCTTCTCCTCGCCGTGGGGGCCGGTCAGGCGCCAGACGCCGAAGGCCTGGTTGCGGTCACGCAGCACCAGGCAGTCGTGCCGGCTCAGTTCGGCCACGCTGGCCGGCGCGCCGCGCCGCGCGAGGTAGCTGGGCGCCGCGCACAGCAGCCGCGCGCCGCTGGCGAGATGGTGGGCCACCAGGTGCGGCTCGTCGACGGCGCCCACGCGCACGTCCAGGTCCACGTCCTCGGCGATCAGGTCCACGCGGCGGTCCACAGCGTCCAAGGTGATGTCCAGCGCAGGGTGGCGCCGCGCGAGCTGCGACAGGATGGGGCCGATGTGGCGCCGGCCGAGCCGAAAGCTCGTGGTCACGCGCAGCGCTCCGCGCGGCTCGATGCGGCCGCTGGCCACGGTCTCGCCCAGGTGGTCCACGCCCTGGAAGATCTGCTGGGCCGCGGCGTAGACGCGCTCGCCGTCCTCGGTCACCGTCACGCGCCGCGCGCTGCGGTGGAACAGTGCCACGCCGAGCGCCTTCTCCAGCAGAGCGATGCGCTTGCTGACATAGGCGGGCGAGGTGCCGAGCTCGGTCGCGGTCGCGGCAAAGCTGGCCTTGCGCGCCGCCAGGCAGAACACGCGCAGGTCGTCGAGCTGGAAATTGAGGTTCACAGTTCGTGAATCATAGAACCACATCCGGCGGCTTGTTGGCGCGAAGTGTCGTCAGTAGAGTGCCGCCTTCCCCCCAGGAGACGCCCTGCATGACCCGCCCGCTTTCGCTCGCCGCACTCACGGTGCTCGAGCTGACCCCGCCCGCCATGGTGCGCTGTGCTGCCGATGCCGGATACAGCCACGTCGGCTTGCGTCTGATCCCCGCCACGGCCACCGAGCCGCGGTACGACCTCGTGGGCGACACGCCGCTCGTGCGCGAGGTCGAGGCCGTGCTGGCCGACACCGGCGTCAAGGTGCTCGATGCGGAGATCTTCCGCCTGCTGCCGGGCCGGCGCGCGGCCGACCACGAGGCCGCCGTCGCGACCGCGGCGCGGCTGGGCGCGCGCGAATTGCTGGTGGCCGGCAACGATCCCGACGCCGCGCGCCAGACAGACGCCTTCGCCGACTTCTGCGCGCTGGCCGAACGCTATGGCCTGGGTGCCGTGCTGGAGTTCATGCCGTGGACGCAGGCGAAGGACCTGGCCGCGGCAGCCCGCATCGTCGCGCACAGTGGCTGCGCCAACGCGGGCGTGCTGATCGATCCCTTCCACTTCAGCCGTTCGCTGGGCCGTCTGGAGGACATCGCGCTGGTGCCGGCCGCGCAACTGCGCTATCTGCAGTTTTGCGACGTGCCGGCCGCGATCCCGCCCAGCATGGACGCGATCCTGGCCGAAGCGCGTGCCGAGCGGCTGTTCCCGGGCGAGGGCGAGTTGGACCTGGTGGGCTTGCTGCGCGCTGTGCCAGCGGGCATCCCGCTCAGCGTGGAGGTGCCGACGCGGACGCTTGCGCGCACCGTGCATGCGACCGGGCGCGCGCGCCGGGCCCTGGCCGCCACGCGGCGCGTGCTCGCACGGGTGGGGGAATGAAGCGCATCGACTGCGACCTGCTGGTGGTCGGCTCCGGTGCTGCCGGCCTGTCCGCCGCCGTGACGGCCGCCTGGCATGGCCTGGAGGTCGTGGTGGTCGAGAAGGCCCCGGTGTTCGGCGGCGCCACCGCCTGGTCGGGCGGCTGGATGTGGCTGCCCGGCAATCCCCTGGCGAAGCGCGCCGGCATCCACGAGGACCCGCAGAAGCCGCGCACCTACCTGCAGAACGAACTCGGCCCGCACTACGACGCCGCGCGCATCGACGCCTTCCTCGACCACGCGCCGGACATGGTGGCCTTCTTCGAGCAGCACACGGCCTTGCAGTTCGTGGACGGCAACGGCATCCCCGACATCCATGGGCAGGTGCCCGGGGCGGCCACGGGCGGCCACCAGCTCATCGCGGCGCCCTATGACGCGCGCGCCATCGGCGCACTGAACAAGCTGCTGCGGCCCACCATGCGCGAGACGGCGTTCCTGGGCATGCCCATCATGGCCGGTGCCGACCTCGGCGCCTTCCTGGGCATGACGCGCTCGGCCAGATCCTTCTTCTACGTGGCCGGGCGCGTGCTGCGCCACCTGCGCGACCTTGCGCTGCACGGCCGTGCCATGCACCTCGTCAACGGTGTGGCCCTGATCGGCCGGCTGGCCAAGTCGGCGCAGGACCTGCAGGTGCAGCTGATCGCGTCGGCCCCCGCGCAGCGGCTGCTCGTGGAGGAGGGCGCGGTGTGCGGCGCCGTCGTTGCGATGGAGCGTGGCGAAACCGAGATCCGGGCCCGCCGCGGCGTGGTTCTGGCGGCCGGCGGCTTTCCGAACGACGTGGCGCGGCGCCAGGCGCTGTATCCACGCACGCCCACGGGCCGCGAGCACCTGGCGCTGCCGCCGACCACCTGTTCAGGCGACGGCATCCGGCTCGGCGAAGCGGCCGGTGGCGTGCTGGCCACCGACCTGGCCTCGCCCGTGGCCTGGGCGCCGGTCTCGCACGTGCCGCATGCGGACGGCAGCGTCGGCCACTTCCCGCACATCATCGACCGCGGCAAGCCCGGCGTGATCGGCGTGCTGTCCAACGGCCGGCGCTTCGTCAACGAGGCCGACGGCTACCACGACTACACGGCGGCCATGGTGGCGCAGGCGCCCGCGGGCGAGGAAGTGTGCTCCTGGCTGGTCTGCGACCACCGCTTCCAGCGCCTGTACGGCCTGGGCCATGCGCGGCCCTTCCCGCTGCCCGTGGGGCCGGCCCTGCGCAGCGGCTACCTGCAGCGCGGTGCCACCATCGAGGCGCTGGCCCGGGCCTGCGGCATCGCGCCGGCTGCGCTGGCCGAGACGGTGCGGGAGTTCAACGAGCATGCGCGGCGCGGCGAAGACCCGGCGTTCGGCCGCGGCAGCACGCCCTACAACCGCAAGATGGGCGATGCGCTGCACAAGGGTCCCAACCCCTGCGTGGCGCCGATCGAGCACGGCCCCTTCTACGCGGTGAAGGTGCTGCCCGGCAGCTTCGGCACCTTCGCCGGGCTGCGCACCGACGCCCGTGCGCGTGTGCTCGACGCCGGCGGTGCGCCCATCGCCGGCCTGTACGCGGTGGGCACCGACATGGCCAGCGTGCTGGGCGGCTGCTACCCCTCGGGCGGCATCAACCTGGGGCCGGCCATGACCTTCGGCTACATCGCCGGCCGCCACGCCGCCGGCGCATAGCCGTTCAGCGGCGTAGCCACCAGGCCAGGCCGGATGCCGCGGCGGCCAGCGCCATCACCGCAGCCCAGCCGGCATGGGCCAGCAGCGCGGCGCCCAGCGCCGAGCCCGCGGCCATGCCGACGAACATGCCCGTCAACAGCACGGCGTTGAGCCGGCTGCGCGCGGCCGGGTCGATGCCATAGACGATGCTCTGGTGGGCCACCAGCGTGGCCTGCACGCCCAGGTCGAAGGCCACGGCGCCCACGGCCAGCAGCACCAGTTGGGCCGCGACCGGCAGGCCCGCACCCAGGCCCATCGCGACAAAGCTCACGGCCGCCAGGCCCGCGCCCAGCCGCGCCACGCGCGCCGGGCCGCTGCGGTCGGCCAGCTTGCCCGCGAGCGGCGCGGCCAGCGCACCGGCGGCACCCGCCAGGCCGAAGGCGCCCGCCACGCTGGCGCCGATGTGGAACGGCCCGGCCTGCAGCATCACCGCGAGCGTGGACCAGAAGGCGCTGAAGCCCACCGACAGCAGGGCCTGGGCGGCCGTGGCGCGGCGCAGCGCCGGGTGCGCCCGCCACAGCTGCGCCAGCGAGGCCAGCAGCGCGCCATACCCCAGCTGCGTGGTGGCGGCGAAGCGCGGCAGCAACCGCCAGGCGGCCAGCCCCACGGCGGCCACTCCGATGGCGGCACCCGCATAGACCACGCGCCAGTGCCAGTGCTCGGCCACGAAGCCGCTGACCACGCGCGAGAGCAGGATGCCCAGCAGCAGGCCTGTCATGACCGTGCCCACGGCCCTGCCGCGCTCGGCCGCTGGCGCCAGCGTGGCTGCGGCTGGCACGATGTCCTGCGCCAGCGTCGCGGCCAGGCCGATCGCGAGGCTGGTGGCCAGCAGCAGCTGCAGCGAGGGCGCGGCGGCCGTGGCCAGCAGCATGGCCGCCAGCACGGCGGCCTTGATGAGGATGATGGTGCGCCGGTCGAAGCGGTCGCCCAGCGGCGCCAGCAGCGCAATGCCCAGCGCATAGCCCAGCTGCGTCAGCGTGGGCACGGCGCCGGCCGCGCCCGGCGTGGCTTGCAGGTCGGCGGCCATGCGGCCCAGCATGGGTTGGCTGTAGTAAAGGGCGGCCACGGACATGCCTGCGCCGGTGGCCAGCAGGCCCAGCAGCGGCGCCGGCAGCGCGGGCGCCCCCTCGGCTTTGATATTCATTGCTTGCATGATGCTTCCTTTCAGGTGCGATGGTTGGGAGTGTCGGGCCGTCGTGTGCCTGATGGAAGGCGCGCAGGATGCACAATTGCTATACGCTCGGCGCATGACCGAGCCGACCAGCCCTTCCCCCGCGGGCGACCGCCTGCAGCTCATGGACACCTTCGTGCGCATCGTCGAGGCTGGCAGCTTGTCGGCCGCCGCGGCGCAGCTGCAGGCCACGCAACCCACCGTGAGCCGGCGGCTGCAGCTGCTCGAACGCTCGCTGGGCGTGCGCCTGCTGCAGCGCTCCACGCATGCGATGCGGCTCACGGTCGATGGCGAGCGATGCTTTGCCCGTGCCAAGGAGTTGCTGGCCAGCTGGGCAGCGTTCGAGGCCGACCTGCGCGGTGCGCAGCAGGAGCCCGAGGGCACGCTGCGCGTGGCCATGCCGCACGCCTTCGGCCAGGACCGCTTCGTCACGCCGCTGGCCGAATTCCTGCGCGCGCACCCGCGCGTGTCGGTGGAATGGTTGCTGCGCGACGACGTGCGCGACTTCATCGCCGCCGGCATCGATTGCGCCGTGCAGGTCGGCGAGCCTGCCGACCCGTCGGTCGTGGCCGTGCGCCTGTCGGAGGTGCCGCGCATCGTGGTCGGCGCACCACGGCTGCTGGCTGGCGCGGCACCGCCGCAGGACGCGCAGGAACTGGCTGCGCTGCCCTGGCTGGCGCTGCAAACCTTCTACCGCCACGAGATCGCGCTGCGCCACCGCGCCAGCGGCCGGCTCGCGCGCATCGCCCTGCGACCGCGCATGAGCACCGACAGCCTCTACGCGCTGCGCAGTGCGGCACTGGAAGGCCTGGGCGTGTGCGCGGGTTCGGCCTGGCTGCTGCAAGACGACATCGCCCAGGGCCGGCTGCTGCACCTGGCGCCGCAATGGGAGGCCGCGCCGCTGCCCGTCTACATCGTCTACCCGCAGGCGCGCTACTACCCCTCGCGGTTGCTGCGCTTCGTGGCGGCGATGCGGGCGGCCGTGCCGGGGCTGACCGGGGCGGAGGGTGCCGACACTGGAGCAGCGCTTCAGGCGTGAGCGGCCGCCAGCCGGTCGAGCGGGCTGCGCACAGCCATGCCGCCCATGCGGATCACGTGGGTGTAGACCATGGTGGTGGCCACATCGGCATGGCCCAGCAGTTCCTGCACGGTGCGGATGTCGCTGCCGCTTTGCAGCAAATGCGTGGCGAAACAATGGCGCAGCGTGTGCGGCGTGGCAGGCTTGGCGATGCCGGCCTGCTGCACGGCACGCTTGAAGGCGCGCTGGAAGGTTTCTGCATAGAGGTGGTGGCGCCGGATGACGCCGCTGCGCGGGTCGGTGGCCACATGGTCTTGCGGAAACACCCAGAACCAGCCCCAACTGCTGCCGGCGCGTGGGTACTTGCGCTCCAGCGCATACGGCAATTCGACGCCGGCCTGGCCGGCCGCCACATCGGCGTTCCAGACCAGCCGGCTGCGCGCGAGTTGCGCGCGCAGGTCGGGTACCAGGCTGTCGGGCAGCATGACCACGCGGTCCTTGCCGCCTTTGCCTTCGCGCACGAACACGGCGCGCTGCGCGAAGTCGAGATCCTTCACGCGCAAACGCAGGCCTTCGTTGATGCGCAGGCCGGTGCCGTACAGCAGCCTGGCCAGCAGCGCGTGTTCGCCCTCCATGCGGCCCAGCACCGCGCCCACCTCGTCGGCCGACAGCACCACCGGCAGCCGCCGCCTGGGCACAGGCCGGCCGATCTCTGCCATCCAGGGCAGTTGCAGCTCGAGTACCTTGCCATAGAGGAACAGCAAGGCCGACAGTGCCTGCCGGTGCGTGGACGGGGCCACGCAGCGCTCGGCTGCCAGGTGCGTGAGGAACGCTTCGACCTCCGCCTTGCCCATGTCCGCAGGGTGCCGCAGGCCATGAAAGCGGATGAATGCACGGCACCAATGCACGTAGGCCCGCTCTGTCTGCAGGCTGTAGTGCATGAGCCGGATGCGCTCGCGCACCCGGTCGAGCAGACGCGGCGACTGCAACGGCGGCAAGGGCGCCCTGTTGCTCGTATGCACATCGCGTGGACGGAATGCAATGGCGGACAACGACATGGACTGCACCTCATGGCAAGATCACCCGCCGTCAAGCAAATTTGTAACGACCGCGGCTTTCGGCGGCAAATTTATCACTGGATGAAGATACAGTAAAGAGAGTGAATTTTGATGGAAAACAACGACTTATTCGATCGGTTTTTAGCCGGATCGCACGACGTGGGTTGTGATATCTCGCGGTTCGGTGCGTGATACAACAAGTTAGGCTTACACGATGGGCCCGGAACCTGTACTTCAAGCGTTGATATTCGGTGGGCTGCTGGGTTTTGCCGTGGTTGGGATGTTGTTGATGTTTAAACGCACCCGCCGCTTCTCTAAGATCGCGCTTCCTTTAAGCATTTCCTTAGCTGCAATTCCACCGGTTTTGATGCTGCCGTTTGACTATGCGTGGCATTTTCTGGTTTGGTATCTTGTCTTCTCGCTACCTGCAACGGCGATCTCCTGCGTGGCCGCTTGTGCGTTTCTTTTCATCCGACGTCACAAACATGCATTACCTAGTTCGGCCTAACAAGCCGCTGCAACCGACCGCCTTCGGCGTCGGCTGAGCGGCGGCGTTGAACGTCATTGGCACCATGCGTTACTTCATCTATTTCTTCCTCCTTCTATCAATGTCTGCTCATGCTGGAAATTTCTTCCCGCCCGAATACAAGACCTTTCCGTTTAATGAAGGTGATCTGCTCGTAAGCAAGCGGCAAGACGGGATGTTCTCTGTCAACAAGATTCTCAAGGTCGATCGCTTCGATATCAGGAAGGGCTCGGCGATCAACATTCAGGGTCAGAGGTTTGTAGCGACCGAAGATGACTTTCTGCTGATCGTCAGTGCGGCATATGGGGAAAGCGAGTTCAAGTCCTTCGAGGACGCGAGTGCCGCCGCAAAGGAAGGCAAGTGGAAGATGAAGGTCGGACATGCTCCGAATCGCACCACGGGAGCGGCTGCGGGGCAAACGCTCGTCGGGCACAGTCCGGTTAAGGAAACCGAGCTTGACGGGTACCGTCAGTGGAGGCAAGCCTTTGAGCGCGGCGAAGCTGGCGTCTTCTGAGGTGATGCCGTTCAACCCTTCGCTCCAGCGGACGGCTTCGCCGCCCGCTGAGCTTGAGCGTTAAAGCTCATCGTGAACATAGTTGCACTTCTTCCACTGCTGATCAGTCTCATTGCCTACGCGGCAATTGCAAAGCTTGCTGCCAGAGTCTTCCGTCGCACCAAAATTTCTTGGCGTGCGTGCGCGCTTTTCTCGCTGGGCGCGTTCTTGGCCAGCGCGCTCGGTGCCGTCATATTTTCCGCAACGGGCATGCATCGCGGCGTTGCACTTCCACTCGGGATTTCTTTGCACATTGCATTCACTGCGTGGTTCTTTTCCCGTTTCGCGCGGACGGTTGACGGAGAAGTCCTCAATCCAATTGCGGCAGTAAAGCTTGCGGCGACTTCTTTCGGTCTTGCCGCAACGTTGTTCGGTGGGCTGTGGCTGGTGGTTAATGTTTTGCGGCGAGTCGTAAATTGACTTCAGCTCAAGTTTCTCCCGCAGCATGAGGACCGCTTTAACATTTCTTTCCATCGGACCGCCTTCGGCGTCCGCTGAAATCAGTCGTTATATGGCACTCATACGTCGCCCCCTTTTGCTTGCTGCTGTCGTTTTGGCACTCAATGCCCATGCGCAGACATCTATCCCTTATCAGTCTCCACGTGCGGCGTATTTGGCGCTCAGCAAAGATCCAAGTGCAAAGCTAAAGCGCAACGCCGAAGGGTGGGAAATAGTGAGCGTCTCGGAAGGGCCAAATGAAGGAATTTGGACATTCGCACCGAGTACGCATGCGTCGTTCCCAAGTGTCGTAAAGCGGCAAGTCGTTGAGCGTAACGGCCAGCTTTATGTTGGCATGGACGTCCTTTGTGGAGGCGCCAAGCCAGCGTGCGATCAGTACGTCGCGGAGTTCGCGAAAACAAATGAAGAGATGGCGAAGGACCTTAACGAAAAGCGGGCGGCTGGAGAGGCCGTGCGCTAGCAGACATGCCATATAACTGGTCGTTCGTGTGGGACGGCTTCGCCGCCCCACAACTTCAATGTTCGCCGTCACATGCACAACCTTGAGATTGCTCCACCCGAGAAGACAGGCTCGTGGCTGTATGCCGGTTGCGTGTCTTGCGAGGTCCGCATCGTTCGACATCACACGCTGTACGGCACTGGTGACTATGAGGATCCGCCAGATGTCGCGGAAGATAGAAACGTCGAGTGCTTTTACTTGCTCTATGGCACGCCCGTGGGCCAACCAAAATGGGTAGGCGGGGGCGCCGCGCTCAGCCTCTCGGGAGCAGTTGCGTTGGCGGAGGAGAAACTTGGTCCCTCGTTGGTCTGGGGCGCATAGAAATGCAATTCACCTCGCACTGGCCTTCGCGCGCGCAACCCATCGGCGCGGTGACGGCGAACCCTTTGCTGCAGCGGACGGCTACGCCGCCCGCTGAGCGCGAACGTTAGCCACACATGGCGTTTTGTCCAAACTGCGGCGCTGAGATACCTTTAACTGCTCAAGCTTGTGGCCAATGTCCCGCATTGTTCGGTTCGGGAGCCTGGGCACCTTCCACTACGCAGATACCAAAGCCCGTAGTCAAGAACGACCAAAGAACGACGACGGAAAAGATCTTAGATAGATTTGTTATCTTGGGGCTGCTTGGCGCACCAGTTGGCTGCTTCGCAATTTCCGTACTAAGTCCGAACACCGGCGCGGGTTTTGCACTGCTCGGGGCACCACTACTCGCTGCTTTGGCCGTCTTTGCTGGCGCTCTTCGACTGTCGATATTTGTCTTTATTAAACTTAAGACATACTTGGGACACCGAAACAAGCGTTATTTGGAGAAAACCGGTGGCTAACATCGTGGTCCACCGGACCGCCTGTGGCGTCCGCTGACCGCCACGTTCTGCGTCATGGTGACCGGCGCTTGCTGATCCATGTTTTTGTAGCTACATTAAGGCTGTGCGGATCACTTACGACACGGCCAAGCGCGAGGTCACGTTGACGGAGCGAGGCCTCGACTTTGAGGATGCCAAGCATGTGTTCGCTGGGCCGACCTTCGAGGTAGACGACCTGCGTCGAGACTACGGTGAGAGGCGGATCATTTGCTTCGGCCTGCTTGACGACCGCCTTGTCGTGGTTGGCTACACGCCGCGTGGCGCGGATCGCCACGTTTTCAGCATGAGGAAAGCAAATGACCGCGAGCAAACGCGCATCGGCCCCATCCTTGGGCTCTGATCTCAAGCGCGTCGACCGGCATGTCATTCAACCTGCCGAATACGACGAACTCCCCGAACTCACCGACGAAATGTTCGCGCGAGGTGTCGTAAACAAGGGAGGTCGGCCAAGGACTGCGAATCCAAAACGGCTGATTTCCATTCGGTTGACCGAAGACGTGATTCAACGTTGGCGGGCGACCGGGCCAGGATGGCAGACGCGAATGGCGGAAAAGCTCAGCAACTTCGCGCCCAAATGACGCAGAACAATCCGCTCCATCGGACCGCCTGCGGCGTCCGCTGAGCTATATCGTTAAACGTCACCCATGAAGCTGCGTACGCTCATGACATTGATAACCGCAGGCGGCGCTGGTGGGGCGGGGCTGATGCTGTACGTGGCGGGTGACGCTATTTGGAGAGGGGAGTTCACCCTCTCTTCTCGTTACTATCATCCCGTCGTCATACCGCGTGCTGTTTTGCCGTGGATCTATTGGGGCTTGGTATCCTTTTTCGCGGCTGCAGGTGTCTTTTTCGTCTGGCTGTCCTTTTATCTTGCCAGGGGAATTTCTAGCGTAAATGAATAGACGAACACCCGTGAATTCCGCGAGCAGCACGTTTAACATGTCGGCCCATCGGACCGCGTACGGCGTCGGCTGGCCTTTGCGTTAGGCGTCTTAGTGGGCATCCCCACCATATGAAGACAGTTCCGCCCGGCCCTAAGACGGTATTCCTCAATGGAATTGTTGTCGGCGAAGTCGTCTCAACAGGAGACTACGAGCGCGACACAGAAGCGGTTCGCCGATTCCTAAAGGACAAAGGCCTACACAAGGAGACCCCGCTGTTCCAGGCGATGTTCAACCAGGCCGTAGCCTTTGCAAATACATCGGCGTACCTGTACGAACGTGACCTGCGTCGCATGCCAAGGAAGGGAGTCAGCGCGACCCCCTTTGTGGTCAACGCAGCCTTCAGCGTAGAGCTCTACCTAAAAGCATTAGCGCAGAAGCATGGCGTCGCGCTGCGAGGGCATGAGCTAGTGAAGTTGCACAAGGCGCTTCCAGCCAAGGCGCTGTCTGAGATCGAAGAAGTTGCGCCGAGATGTGCAGCCAACAGAGCTCTCGGAGGGCCCCCAAACTTCCTCGAGTACATCAAGGAACTGAACAATGCGTTTGTTGATTGGCGATACAGCTACGAACTGGATAGAACAGGGCCAGTGCACATCGAGCCAACTATTTTTGTCATGGAAGTCCTGCATGAGTGTTGCCGCCTTCCACCGGCCGCCTAACTTTTCCATCGAGAGGACTCACCCCGGCAAGCCGGGTCGAGCCTCTCATGTCAAGCGTTAGGCCCATGAAGCTCAACGAACAGATTGCGTCGTTCGCCAACGCCGTAGGCGATGGGGCGATTGAGATCTACAACGAGTTCAGCTTACAACACGAGCTTGGCTTGCATCTGCGTTCGCAACTCAGCGGCTGCAAGGTTCAGTTTGAACGCAACGTTTCCCATTTCAATCTGGCGAAGAGTGACTTCGAGAAGAGAGAAATTGATATCGCTGTCACCTCGTCTTCAGGCCAGCGGCTAAGCGCCATCGAATTGAAGTACCCGCGCAATGGTCAGGTTCCGGAGTCGATGTATGGCTTCTGCAAAGACATTGCCTTCTTGGAGCAACTTGTTGCTGCAGGTTTTCAATCGGCGTACTTTCTGGCCGTCGCAGATCACAAGCACTTCTACTCCGGCGCAAGTGAAGGAATCTACGGCATGTTTCGCAGTGGGGTACCCATCAGCGGCACCATTTGCAAGCCAACGGGAGCGAAGAACACTAGCGTCACCATCGCGGGGTCCTACACCGCGTCATGGTTGCCAGTGTCCGGAAGCACAAGATTTTGCCTCGTCCAAGTGGGGAGCTAGCTTTATGGCGCTGAGAAGCACGGCACTACCCACCGCTGGGGCTGACCATTCGGTCAAGCGGACGCTTGGCGGCGCCGCTTATCTCAGACGGTCCGACAGCAGGAGAACCCGTTGTTGATTGCATATTCTGATTTTCTTGCCTACTGCAAGAAGCTTTGAGGCGAGACGCTCTACACCTTGGCGCGATCCAAGCCATTTACTGTGTCTTTCGATGAAGGGGCGCTCAACTTTATCCCATCAACCGGAGTTGCGCGGAGAGCCGATGCAAAGAAGACCACAGAGGTGCTTCGCCTCTTGGCGGAGTCAAATGAGTGGGCTCCAAGCGCCTATCGAAACATGACTCAACACGCGTCGTACATTCTCGCAATCGCGAAACATTCGAATGACCGCGCCGGCCGTTCTGTCTAACAATTCGCTGCAGCGGACGGCTTCGCCGCCCGCTGAGCTATAACGTTAGCATTCGCCGATCCACCGCGCGTGCCGTTGATTGCAGGTGCTATCACTTAGTGCTAGCATTGCATTGTGAACTCCAAGCATCGAAAGACTCTCGCCGCAGTATTTCGCCAAGCCG
Organism: Variovorax boronicumulans; assembly: GCF_007677875.1. Classification (GTDB taxonomy): domain Bacteria; phylum Pseudomonadota; class Gammaproteobacteria; order Burkholderiales; family Burkholderiaceae_C; genus Pseudorhodoferax; species Pseudorhodoferax boronicumulans_A. The sequence continues at coordinate 322,491 of NZ_VEDO01000002.1, forward strand.
ACATCTGCAGCCATCGTCTTCGTGGGCATCGAGGCGCTGGTCAAAGCGCTGGGCGGAAGTGTTCATGAACGTGAGGGCTCGCGAGTGAAGTTGGTACTTGGTGGGCATGAGTGGCGCTGCCATCGTCCTCATCCGGGCAAGGAGGCGAAGCGGTACCAAGTCGAAGAAGCTCGCGAGCTTCTGGAAAGAGCAGGAGTCAGACCTTGAACACGATGAATCTCCAGGGCTATACCGCTCGGGTCGAGTACGACGGGCGAGACGATATTTTTGTGGGGCGTGTGCTCGGCCTACGCCACATCATCAGCTTCCACGGAAAAACAGTCGCGGAGTTGCGCCGGGAGTTTTCCGGAGCAGTTAAAGACTATCTCGCAGACTGCGAAGCTCAGGGAATCTCCCCCGAGAAGCCTGCCTCAGGAAAGCTGCTGATTCGCGTACCGCCTGAAGTGCATAGCCGGGCGCTTATCAAGGCACAGGCGCTGGGCAAGAGCCTGAATCAATGGGCGACCGAGGCCCTCGAGCATGCTGTGAAAGTCGATGGCTAACATTTCTTTCCATCGGAGCGCCTGCGGCGTCCGCTGAAATCTGACGTTGAACATCATGCAAGTGACGTGGAAGCAACGTGCGTCTCTCCCGAGTGACGCGGCGCTTGCGGCGTTGGTGGAGGCATGGTAATGGCTCTTGCCGGAGCGGTTCGAGCCTGTCACCGCCAACACGCTCGGCGATGTCTTCTTTCAGCAAGGCCGTGAAGCTGTGTACTGGCGGAACACCGGAACCGCTGAGATCAGCCAAGTTGCAGAATCGCGTTCGGCTTCTTTGGATCTACTCAAGACCGAAGAAGCAGACGAGTGGTTTATGCCCAATTTGATTCAGGATTTGTTGAATGCGGAGAATGAATCGCCCCGGGGCGATTCAATAGCTTCGGAGCACCCGATTGCGAAGCACCGACAAGCCTTCAGGTGGGCGAAGCCGCAGATTTCATGAACCGGTTCAACTTCTGGCAGTTGGTTGAATCGCCAGTTCTGCAGTCAGGTCACACGTTCAGCGTTTCGCCAGATCACCCTCGCTTTGTTCTCACAAAGATCAAGGATGCTCGCCACGAACCGGACGATCCCTTCTTCAACCCCGCCGGCCTCTGGCGGCTCGATGAGGCCTGACTGTGGAGTATCAAGATGTTGCGTCGTGAAGAGCTGAGTCGGGAGACCGCCGCGACGCCACCGATGCCGCGATGGGGCCGGTGGCACATGTAGTCATGTTGCCAGTGCGCCAGATCGACCCCTACCGCCCACCGGACCTGCCCGGTACCGGACCCACCCGGCCAATTTGGTTGCCGCTGAACGGCCAAAGTGTTTGTCGTCAGCCAGGACGCTGACCGTGATCGCGCGGACTGCAGCCCACGACCACCAGGCACGCTGTCGCCACCCGCGCAAACCGATCGGCGACGGCACGGAATGCGCAGCCGGACAGTACCATCTGCAGCTTCGCGCAGAGCGGGCCCTGTCAAGCAATGAACACACATCTTGAGACCGACCGGGCCGGCATGCTGGGCCGCGCAAATCCGGGCGACGGGGCATGCCGCCTGTGTGGTGGTAGGGTCGAATTCAAGTTTGCGCAGAGGCTGTTGGCCAAGCACCAGGTTTCATACTGGCGCTGCGAACAGTGCGAATCGCTTCAGACCGACCCACCACATTGGCTGGACGAAGCCTATGCGTCCAATCTCGCATTCCTGGATACGTTTGCTGCGCAGCGGACTCTCAACAATCTCGCGGCCAGTTTTCTGGTGTCGAAGTTTTTGCGGCTGCCCAACGTGGTGGACTTTGGCGGCAGCGACGGGATCCTCTGCCGGCTCCTGCGGGATCTCGAGGTGAACTGCTGTGTGCTGGATAAATATGCACAGCCCAAATATGCCCAGGGGTTCGACAAGCCGATGTTCGATCGGCCCGATCTGGTCCTGGCGTTCGAAGTACTGGAGCACTTCGCGCATCCGAGATGGGACTTGGCCGAGATCTTCAAGGGCGAACCGCGGGCTGTGCTGCTGTCCACGCAAACCTATTCCTGTCAGGGCGTGGATTGGCCGTATCTGGCACCCGAGACAGGCCAGCATGTGTTCTTCTACAGCGAGTCTGCGCTCCGCATGATCGGGGAACGGCACGGTTACGTCGTTCAGTTCTCCGGCATGTACACGCTGCTGGTCCATCCGGAGTTGCGTCAGCGCGCACGCATGTGTGGCGCGCTGTTCGGCCGCTACGGTCTGCGGTTGCTGCGAACTGCTGTGAACATGCTTCCGGCGCGGGGGGCCAACAAGGACTTCGACATGCTGCGCGCGGCCTACCGCGCACGCACGGACCACGCCGATCCAAACGGCTCGTGAAGACCGGCCCGATGCGCTTGGCGATGGGCAAGGGCGCGCGGGCCCTGGGATCGGGCGTGCTGGCCGCACGGTGACCACTGGCGTGGTCACGGCCAGGCGATCTTGCCGAGCCGGGATCGCCGACCAGCGCAGCATCGACCACCACACCGGCGCGCCGCATGAGGCCATTGGCGCGCCGCAACTCTCGATGGGAAGCAGCACCTGCGTGGATGGCTCGACGCCGAAGGATCTCCGTTGTCTCCGGTTCGTGCTGATCTCCGTGCAAACCGGCGGCTGCACGGACCAGCCGTCTTACCATCGCAGCCCCCTTGACCACCTCTCGTCACCCATGCTCAACCATGTGATGCTCGGCTCCAACGACATCGAACGCTCCAAGCGCTTTTACGACGCCGTGCTCGGCGTCCTCGGCGCCGGCGAGGCCATTCGCAATGTTGCAGCCTCCGGGCATGTCCGCCTGTTCTACCGCCACGAGGGCAGCAGCTTCGGCCTGAGCCAGCCCATCAACGGCGAGCCGGCCACCTGCGCCAACGGCAGCACCATCGGCTTCAAATGCAGTTCGCCCGAGCAGGTCAAGCAGTTCCACGATGTCGCCGTGGCGCACGGTGGCCGCTCCATCGAAGAACCGCCGGGCCTGCGCGAGAGCAGCATGGGCGCCATGCACCTGGCCTATGTGCGCGACCCGGACGGCAACAAGCTCTGCGCCGTCTACCGCGTCAAGCCGTCCTGACCCGCGACCATGGCCATCGATCTGCCCAAGGACGTGCGCAAGGAGGCCATCGCCTCCATCGAGCGCTACTTCCGCGAGCACATGGACGAGCCCATCGGCAACATCGCCGCGGGCGGCCTGCTGGGCTTCTTCCTCGAGGAGATCGGCCCCGCCATCTACAACCAGGCGGTGGCCGACGTGCAGGAGCGGCTGCAGGCCCGCGTGGCCGAACTCGACCTCGAAGTGCACGAGGACGCCTTCACCTACTGGCGCAAGTTCGAGCGCCAGGCCAAGCCGCGCAAGTGAGCGGGGCCGAGCGGAGCCGACCATGCAACTGCTCGTGAACATCGACGTGGACGACCTGGCCCGCGCCACCGATTTCTACTGCGCGGCCTTCGCGCTGCGCACCGGCCGGCGCTTCGGCACCGACGGCGTGGAGCTCCTGGGCGGCACCGCGCCGCTCTACCTGCTGGCCAAGCCGGCCGGCAGCCCGGCCTTTCCGGGCGCCACGCAGCAGCGCGACTACGCGCGGCACTGGACGCCCGTGCACCTGGACATCGTGGTCGACGATGTCGATGCCGCCGTCGCCCGCGCGGTGGCGGCCGGTGCCCGGCTCGAACAGCCGGCCCGCAGCGCGAACTGGGGCCGCATCGCGCTGCTGGCCGATCCCTTCGGCAACGGCTTTTGCCTGCTGCAGTTCCTGGGCCGCGGCTACGACGAGATCGCCACGCCGTCCTGAGGGAGGAGGGCGCACCCGCCTGGCGTAGAGTCCCGCGCATGCCAGACAACCGCCCCAACCTGATCTTCATCCTCGCCGACGACCTGGGCTATGCCGACCTGGGCTGCACCGGCGCGCGCGATGCGGCCAACCAGCCCATCGACGTCTCGCCCCGGCTGGACCGCATGGCCGCCGAAGGCCTGCGCTTCACGCGCGGCTATGCCAACTCGGCCGTCTGCTCGCCCACGCGCTTCGCGCTGATCACGGGCCGCTACCAGTACCGTCTGCGCGGTGCGGCCGAGGAGCCGCTGGCCGCGGCCCATGGCGACAAGGTGCTGGGCCTGCCGCCCGCGCATCCCACGCTGCCCTCGCTGCTGAAGGCGGCGGGCTATGCAACGGCCCTGGTCGGCAAGTGGCACCTGGGCTACCCGCCGCACTTCGGCCCGCGCCTGTCGGGCTACGAGGAGTTCTGGGGCTTCCATGCCGGTGGCGCCGACTACTTTTCGCACCTGGACCCGCGCGGCAACCACGACCTTTGGGAGAACGAGACCGAGATCCACCGCGAGGGCTACCTCACGGACCTGCTCAGCGCGCGTGCTGCCGAGTTCATCGAGCGCCACGATGCCGCCACTCCCTTCCTGCTGAGCCTGCACTACAGCGCGCCGCACTGGCCCTGGCTCACGCGCGAGGACGCTGCGGAGTCCGCACGCATCGGCGCCGGCCTCAAGCACCTGGACGGCGGCAGCCTGGCCACCTACCAGAAGATGGTCACGCAGATGGACGAGGGCATCGGCACCGTGCTGGACGCGCTGGCGCGGCGCGGCTTTGCCGACAACACGCTGGTGGTGTTCACGAGCGACAACGGCGGCGAACGCTTCTCCAACAACTGGCCTTTCGTGGGCGGCAAGATGGACCTGCTCGAAGGCGGCTTGCGCGTGCCGCTGCTGGCGCGCTGGCCCGCGCGCATCGCGGCCGGCGGCGTCAGCGACCGGCCCAACCTGAGCATGGACTGGACCGCCACCTTCCTCGATGCGGCCGGCGTGGCCGCGCACCCGGACTACCCGCTGGACGGCCAGAGCCTGCTGCCGCACTTCGCCGACCCGGCCGCGCCGGCGCCAGAGCGCGACCTGTTCTGGCGCATGAAGCACCGCGGCCAGCGCGCGCTGCTGCGCGGCGACTGGAAGTACCTGCGCCAGGACGGCAACGAGTTCCTGTTCGACGTGGTGGCTGACCCGCGCGAGCGAGCCAACATGGCCGCCCGCCAGCCCGAGCGGCTGGCCGCGCTGCGCGCAGCCTGGGAGGTGATGGACGCGCAGATGCCGCCCATCCCGGACGAGGCCCGCGTGTCGCTGGTGTTCGGCCCCAGGGATTTGCCGCAGGCGACGTTCTGAGGGCGCAGCGCGGCGTCTGGATGACGATGTGCTGCCTCAGCCCGCAGGCCAGGCCGACTGGCGCGCCTCGGCACGCACGACCGCGGCGCGCAGCTCGAGCAGCGGCGCTGCCAGGCGCGCGGCCGCCTGTTCCAGCGGTTCCTCGGTCGATGTGCTGAGGTTGAGCACGTAGGGCGCACCGAACGCGTCCAGCGGCGTTGCCACGGCCACCACCTCGGGCTGCCAGGACGCCACGCAGTACCCGTGCGCCAGCACCGCCTGGCGTGACGCTTCGATCGCTTCGGCCAGTGCCGGCCAGGTGCGGCCGCGCCGGCTGCGGAACAGGGCGAGCAGCGCCTTGCGGCGCGCCGGCGGCGCCACCGCAAGGTAGGCGCGGCCGAGCGAAGTGAGCTCCATCGGCACGCGCTGGCCCGACACCACCTGGCGCAGCGCCACGCGCCGCGCATAGCGGATCGATTCGAGGTAGACCATCTCGTCGCGGTCGGGCGCGGCCAGTCCCACGTTGATGCGCTCGCGCTGCGCCAGCGCCTGCATGAATGGCGCCGCCACCGCCAGGATGCGCGAGCCCGTGCGCATGGCCTGCCCCAGGCTCAGCACCGCGGGCGCCAGCCGGAACGCGCGTCCGGCGCTGTCCTGCTGCAGCATGCCCATGCCCACCAGGGTCTGCGTGAGCCGGCTCACGGTGGCCTTGGACAGGCCCGTGCGCTCCACCAGGTCCGCATTGCCGAGCAGTTCCGAACCCGGTCGGAACGCGCGCAGGATCTCGATGCCGCGCTCCAGCGAGCGGTTGGCAGGCGAGGCCCCGGGCTTGGGGTCGAGGATGGCGGAGCGGCTCGCGGGCATGGCGGCATCGTACGGCACGACGCCATGCCGACAGCGCGGCGGGGGCGCCGCCGGTCCGGCTTGCGGTTCCACTGAATGGAACAAGGGGGGTCACAGCGCCGCCGCGGATCCCTAAGCTCGCGGCCATTCCAGTGCAGCTGGATGTTCCATTCCTACGTTCGGAGACCTTTCGATGCGAGCTTTTCTTTCCCGTGCATGGTGTCTGCGGCTGGCCGGCGCCGGCCTCGTTCTGGCCTTGACCGCAGGCGCGGCCCAGGCCGACTTCCCGACCAAGCCGGTGCGCATCGTCGTGCCGTTCGCGCCCGGCGGCGGCACCGACCTGATCGCGCGCACGCTGGGCCAGGAGATGGCCAAGGACCTGGGGCAACCCGTCATCATCGACAACAAGCCCGGCGCGGGCACGATCATCGGCACCGATGCCGTGGCGAAGGCGGCGCCGGACGGCTACTCGCTCGTGATGGCCAGCTTCGCGCACGCGGTCAACCCGAGCCTGCAGAGCAAGCTGCCGTTCGACAACGCCAAGGCCTTCGCGCCGGTGATGCTGGTCGGCCGCGGCCCCAACGTGCTGGTGGTGCGCCCGGCCAGTCCGCTCAAGACCGTGCAGGACGTGCTGGCCGCCGCCCGTGCCAACCCGGGCAAGCTGACCTACGCCTCACAGGGTGCCGGCACCTCGGCGCATCTGGCCGGCGAGATGTTCGACAACCTGGCCAAGGTGAAGACCTTGCACGTGCCCTACCGCGGCGCGGGCCCGGCGATGACCGACCTCATGGGCGGGCAGGTGGAGATGTTCTTCGGCACGGCCGCGGCCGTCGCGCCGTTCGTGGACCGCGGGCAACTGCGCGCCATCGCCGTGACCAGCGCCGAGCCGTCCGCCGCCTTCAAGGGCATTCCCACCATCGGCGCGAGCATCCCCGGCTACGCGGTGGAAAGCTGGTATGGCTTGTACGCGCCGGCCGGCACGCCGAAGGACGTGATCTCTCGCTTGAACGCCGCCGCCCGCAAGGCGGCCCGCTCGCCGGAGTTCGCGCGCAAGGTCGAGGCCGAGGGCCTTGCCATCGGCGCGGGCGAACCCGCCGAACTCGACACCTACGTGCGCGCCGAGGAGGCCCGCTGGGCCCGCATCGTCAAGGAAAACGGCATCAAGGCCGACTGAACCCACCCATCTCCGACAGACCGCCATGACCTACGAACTCATCACCCTGCAGGTGGCCGACACCATCGCCACGCTGACCCTGAACCGTCCCGACAAGCGCAACGCCATGAGCGACGACATGCGCACCGAATTCATCGATGCGCTGGAACGCGTGGCGGCCGACAAGTCCATCAAGGCCCTGGTGCTGACCGGTGCAGGCAAGGGCTTTTGCGCCGGCGGCGACATCGCCGGCATGCAAAAGCGCATGAACGCGCCGGCCGGTGAAGTGGGCTTCAACGGCTGGCACCGCCAGCAGCGCGTGCACCATGTGCAGGCCCTGCTGCACACCATGCCCAAGCCGGTGATCGCAGCCGTCAATGGCGCCGCTTCGGGCCTGGGGGCGGATACGGCGCTGGCCTGCGACTTCGTCATCGCCAGCGAGTGGGCCAGCTTCGCCTGGTCGTACATCCATCGCGGCATCGTCCCCGACGGCGGCGGCATGTACTTCCTGCCGCGCCGTGTGGGCCTGGCTCGCGCCAAGGAGCTGATCTTCACGGGCCGCCAGGTCAAGGTGGACGAGGCCCTCGCGCTGGGCATCGTGGACCGCAAGACCAGCGCCGAGACGCTGGTGGCCGACGCGCAGGCCTGGGCTGCCGAACTCGGCCAGGGCTCGGCCACGGCCCTCGCACTGACCAAGACCATCCTGAACCAGAGCTTCGAGCTGTCAGCGCACGACGTGTTCGCGCAGGGCAGCCAGGCACAGGGCATCTGCTACACGAGCAGCGAGCACCGCGCCGCGGTCGAAGCCTTTCTCCACAAGAACGCTGCCAGGGAGTGATGCCATGAACGACGCCATTTCCAGACTGCTCTCGCCGCGCAGCGTTGCCGTCATCGGCGCTTCCGCCGACCCGAAGAAGACCAGCGGGCGGCCCGTGGCCTACCTGCGCAAGCACGGCTATGCCGGCCGCATCCTGCCGGTCAACCCCAAGGTCGAGCGCATCGGCGATCTGCCGTGCTACCCCGACATCGCCTCCCTCCCGGAGGTGCCGGACGTGGCCATGGTGCTGCTGGGCGCCGAGCGCGCGCACCTGGCCGTCCGGGAGCTGTCGGCGCGCGGCTGCGCGGCGGCCATCGTGCTGGCCAGCGGCTACACCGAGACCGGTGAAGAGGGCGCACGCCGGCAGCAGCAGCTGGTGGATGCGGCCGGCGCCATGCGCATCCTCGGCCCCAACACCATCGGCCTGGTCAACCTGACCGACGGCATCGTGCTTTCGCCCTCGGGTGCACTGGAGATGGACGCGTTCCCGGTGGGTGGCATCGGCGTGGTGTCGCAAAGCGGCGGCATCCTGGGCGCGCTGCTGTCGCGGGCCGCGGCGCGCGGCATCGGTCTGTCCAAGCTGATCGCCACGAGCAACGAGGTCGACCTCGAGCTGGCCGACTTCGTGGACCACCTGGCCGACGATCCAGCGACCCGGGTGATCGCGCTGTACGTGGAAACGGTGCGCCCTCCCGCGCGGTTCCGCGCTGCCTGCCTCAAGGCCGCACGCGCCGGCAAGCCGGTGGTGGCTTTCAAGATCGGCCGCTCCGAGGCCGGGGCCCAGGCCGCGGTCTCGCACACGGGCGCCATGGCCGGGGCCGACCGCATGTACGACGCACTGTTCCGCCAGGTGGGCGTGGTGCGCGCGCAGAGCTTCGCCGACTTGCTTGACATTCCCGCGGCGCTGGCCACGGGGCGCCGGTTGCACGGCCGGCGCGTGGCCATCCTGACCTCCACCGGCGGCGCCGGCACCCTGGTCTCCGACGACCTGGGGGTGGCGGGCTTCGAGACGCCAGCGCCCGACGCGGCCACGGCCGATGCGCTGCGTGCGCTGCAGAGCGGGAGCGAGGCGGTGCTGGACCGCAACCCCATCGACGTGACGCTCGCGGGCCTGCGGCCCGATCTGCTGCGCGGCGCGATCCAGGCGCTGCTGGCCAGCCCGACCTACGACGCGCTGGTCATCATCGTCGGCTCCTCCAGCCTGGCCATGCCCGAACTGCTGGCTGGCGCGATCCAGGACTGCCTGCCCGCCTCGGACAAGCCGGTGCTGGCCTACGTGAGTCCGCACGCGCCCGAGATCGGCGCGCTGTTGACGCAGCGCGGCGTGCCCGCCTTCGCCGCCGCCGAAAGCTGCACGGCCGCGCTGGCCGGCATGCTGCGCGTGGCGCAATTCCAGCCGCCTGTGCGGCAGGAAGCTGCCGCGCCGCGCGCCGTCGCGCTGGACCCCTTGCCCGGCGGCGCGCTCGACGAAGCCGAGGCCAAGCGGCTGTTCGCCCGCTTCGGCGTGCCCTGCGCGGCCGAACGCGTGGTCGCCACGGCCGAGGAGGCACAGGCGGCGGCGTCTGCATTGGGCGGGCGCGTCGTGCTCAAGATCCTCTCGGCGCAGATCACGCACAAGAGCGATGTCGGCGGCGTGGCCGTGGGCCTCACACCGGAAACCATCGGCGCGCGCCTGGGGCAGATGGCCTGCGAGGTCGAGGCCCGGGCCGGCGTGCAGCCCCGGCGCTTCCTCGTGCAGGAGATGGTCGGTGGCGGCACCGAGCTGATCCTGGGCATGCACCGCGATGCACTGGGAACGGCCATTCTCCTGGGCATGGGCGGCGTGACGGCGGAGTTGTTCCAGGACACCACACTGCGCCTGCTGCCGCCGACGGGCGGCCTTTCGCGCGACGAAGCGCTGGCGATGGCGCAGGCGCTGCGGACCTGGCCGCTGCTGGACGGGTTTCGCGGCCGGCCGAAAGCCGACGTGCAGGCGCTGGTCACGGCCGTCGTCGCCTTCTCGCAGATGGTCGCGCAGCTCGGGGACCGGCTGCTCGAGGCCGAGATCAATCCCGTGTTCGTGCTGCCCGCAGGCCAGGGCGTGCGTGCGGCCGACGGCGTCGTCGTGTTGGCCTGAACCCCTGCGGCCCTGGAACGTGCGGCCCGTTCGCCAGGGGGGCGACGGGGCTGCACGCCACCCACCTACATTCCAAGGAGCAACGCCATGCGGCGACGAATTCTTCTGCAGGCCGGCGGCGCCATCGTGGCTGCGGCCACAGCCGTGGCTGCGCGGGCGCAGGCCTGGCCGTCCCGGCCGATCCGGCTGGTCGTGCCGTTCCCGGCGGGCGGCGGCACCGACGCGATGGCGCGCGCACTGGGCGACGCCATGGCCCGGGACACGGGGCAGCCCGTGCTGGTGGACAACCGGGCGGGCGCCGGCACCGTGATCGGCAACGACCTGGTGGCCAAGAGCCCGCCCGACGGCCACACGCTGCTGCTCAACACCAGCGCACTGGCCATCGTGCCCAGCCTGTACCCCCGGTTGCCTTACCCGGCCGACACCGCCTTCGCCGCGGTGATGCTGCTGGGCCGCGCACCGAACGTGGCCGTGGTCCGTGCCGAGAGCCCGCTGGCCTCGGCAGCCGACTTCCTCGCCAAGGCCCGGGCCCGGCCCGGCGGGCTGGCCTACGGCTCGGCGGGCAATGGCACGTCGACCCACCTGGCCGCCGAGCTGCTCAAGAACTCGGCCGGCATTTTCGTCACCCATGTGCCCTACCGGGGGGCCACCCCGATGGTCAACGACGTGCTGGCGGGGCAGATCGATCTGGGCTTCGGCACGCTGCCGAGCGTGGCGCCGTTCCTGGCCACGGGCAAGCTGCGCGCGCTGGCCGTGACCGCGGGCCGGCGCTCACCGCTGCTGCCCGCCGTGCCGACCTTCGCCGAGGCGGGTGTGGCCGGCTACGAGGCCGATGTCTGGTATGGCCTGTTCGCGCCGGCCGGGCTGCCCGACGCGGTGCTGCAGGCCGTGCACGCCGCCATGCGCCGTTCCAGCGCCACGCCCGCCTTCGAGCGGCGCGCCGCGCAGGAAGGCTTGCAGCTCACGCGCGAGGACCCGGCCACCACCGAACGCATCGTGCGGGAGGAGCGCGCCAAGTGGCTGCGCCTGGTGCAAGCGCAGTCCATCAAGGCGGAATGACCATGACTTTGTCTGAGCAACGCGAAAAAGGGGTGAGATCCACCATGCACGCCACCGAAGTCTTCGGCGCCTGGGCCACCACGTTCCAGCGCGAGCGGCTGCACGCCGACGTGCTGCACCACGCCAGGCGCGCCGTGATCGACTGGTATGCCGCGCTGTTTCCGGGTCTGGGCGCAGACCCGGTGCCGCAGCTGCAGGCCCTGCTGGCAGACGAACTGGGCCAGGGCCGCGCCCGCCGGTTCGACGGTCAGGCCCTGCCGGCGCGCAGCGCGGCGCTGTTGCACGGCACGGCCGCCCATGCAGCGGAGGTGGACGACAGCTTTCGCGACGCCATGTACCACCCGGGTGCCGCCACCGTGGCCGCGGCGCTGGCGGCCGCGCAGGCGCGCGGTGCGAGCGGCCTGGACTTCCTGCGCGGCGTGGTGCTGGGCTACGAGGTCTCCACGCGCATCGGCGTGGTGCTCGGCCGGCCGCACTATCGCCACTGGCACAGCACCGGCACGGTGGGCACTTTCGGCGCGGCGGCCGCGGCGGCAGGCCTGTTCGCGCTGCACGGCGCGCCGTTCGCGCATGCGCTGGCGACCGCGGCCACCTTCGCCGCGGGCCTGCAACAGGCCTTCCGCACCGACTCGATGTCCAAGCCCCTGCACGCCGGGCGCGCCGCGGAGGGCGGGCTGCTGGCCGCGCAACTCGCGGCGCAGGGCGTGACGGGCGCGCGCGACGTGCTGGACGGCGAGGCCGGTCTCGGCCGCGCCATGAGCGACGGACCCGATTGGGCGCAGGTCGGTGCCACGCTGGGCCGCGACTTCCACATCACGCGCCTGACCTTCAAGAACCACATCGGCTGCGGCCACACCTTCGCGGCCATCGACGCCACGCTGGAACTGGCGCGGCGGCACGGCCTGCGGCCAGACGAAGTGGCGCGCGTGCACGTGGCCACCTACGGGCCGGCGCTGGACATCGCCTGCCACACCCAGCCCCAGACCGAGAACGAAGCCCGCTTCAGCCTGCCCTTCGTAGTGGCCACCGCGCTCGTGCACGGCAGCGTGCGCCTGTCCGCATACACCCCCGAGCGGCTGGCCGATCCGGCGGTCAGGGACATGCTGGGCCGGGTCAGCGCCACGGTGGACCCGGCCATCGACGCCGGCTTCCCAGGGCGCCGCGCCGCGCGCGTCGAGATCGAGACGCGCGACGGGCGGCACCTGTCGTGGCTGCAGCCCGACCGCAAGGGCGACCCCGAACTGCCACTGTCCGATGCCGAGCTGGAGGACAAGCTGCTGGAACTGGCGTCGCCCATCATCGGCGCCGCGCGCGCCCGCGCGTTTCTGGCGGCCATCCACGCGCTGGAGACGGCGCCCGATCTGCGCGCGCTGGTCGCCTGAACGCCGGCGTGCGCGGCGCAGTTCAGCGCCCCGCCGCCGGCCGCTGCGCGTGACCGCGGTGCGGCAGGCAGGCCGGCATGTGACACCACACCAGGTCGGCACGTGGGCGCCGTTCAGGTGGCCGCCACCGCCTGCAGGTGCGCGAGCAGCAGCCGCGCCGAGGGCGACAGTCCCTGCGCATCGCGAAAGCAGATCGCGAACTGCCGCGTGGCCCAGGCATCGGTGAGCTCCACCACGCGCAGGCCTTCGGCCAGCGTGGACAGCTGCACCACCTCGCGCGGCACCACGGCGATGCCCAGGCCGGCGCGCACGCAGCGCAGGCTGGCCTCGAAGGTGGAGACCACCGTGCGGTAGTGCAGCGGCCGACCGGCGATGGCCGCGGCGCGGGCGAGCATGCTGTAAACCGCGGTGGATGCGGGCAGTCCCACATGCTCGTGTCCCAGGCTGTCGGCAAAGGCCAGCCGTGGCCGCTGCGCCGTGGGGTGCTGCGGGTGCGCCACGAGCACCAGGCGGTCGCTGCGGTAGGGCCGGGTCTGCAGGCCTTCGGTGTCTGCCGCGTCCCAGCAGATGCCCAGTGGCGCCAGGCCCTCGCGCACGGCGCGCACGATCTGGCTCGAGACCTGCTCCTCCAGGTCCACCCGGATCTCGGCGTGGGCCGGGCCGGCCAGGAAGCTCGCGATGTCGTCGGGCAGCTGCTCGGCGATCGACGACATCGAGGCCAGCACGCGCACCTGGCCCTTGATGCCGTGCCGGTAGGCCGCCATGTCGCGCGCCACGCGGTCGGCACTGGCGAGCATCGCGCGCGCATGCTCCAGCAGGATCTCGCCGGCGGCCGTGGGCACCACGCCGCGGCGGCCGCGTTCGAACAGCGGTGCGTTGACGGTGCGCTCCAGCTGCGCCAGACGCTTGCTGATGGCCGAGGCGCCGATGTGCTGCTGTTCGCCGGCCCGCGCGATGTTGCGCAACGTGCAGGTGGCGACGAACAGGCGCAGCGTGGTGAGGTCGAGGTCGTACATCGAGACGTTCCGAAACGGCATGTCAGGCACGAAAGAATAGCGCTTCTCGATTCGCATCGGCATGTCTAGAGTGCGGTCCAAGCCTTTACCCGGAGACAAGACCGTGACCCAACCCTGCCGCGCCGTGGTGCGTGAAGTCGGCCTGCGCGATGGCCTGCAAAGCATCTCCACCGTCCTGCCCACGGAGCGCAAGAAGGAATGGATCCGCGACGCGCACGCGGCCGGCCAGCGCGAGATCGAGGTTGGCTCCTTCGTGCCCGCGCGCCTGCTGCCGCAGCTGGCCGACACAGCCGAGCTCGTGGCCTATGCGAAGACGCTGCCCGGCCTCGTGGTCTCGGTGCTGGTGCCCAACCTGCGCGGCGCCGAGGATGCCATTGCCGCCCAGGCCGACCTGATGCTGGTGCCGCTGTCGGCCAGCCACGCGCACAGCCTGGCCAACCTGCGCAAGACGCCCGACGCCGTGGTGGCCGAGGTGGCGAAGATGCGCGCCGCGCGCGATGCCGCAGGCGCCAGGACGCTGATCGAGGGCGGCATCGGCACGGCCTTCGGCTGCACGATCCAGGGCCACGTCGCGCCGGCCGAGGTGCTGCGCTGCATGCAGGCGCTGCTGGACGCCGGCGCCGACCGCGTCAGCATCGCCGACACCGTGGGCTATGCCAACCCGGGCGCCGTGTCCCGTTTGTTCGAGCAGGCCCGTGCCATCGCCGGCGAGCGCCTGTGCTGCGGCCATTTCCACGACACGCGCGGCCTGGCGCTGGCCAACGTCTATGCCGCGCTGCAGACCGGCGTGGACCGCTTCGACGCCACGCTGGCCGGCATCGGTGGCTGCCCGCACGCCCCCGGTGCCAGCGGCAACGCGGCCAGCGAAGACCTGGCCTTCATGCTGGAGGACATGGGCATCGCCACCGGCATCGACCTGCACAAGCTGCTCGCGCTGCGCCACCAGGTCGCGGCCTGGCTGAAGGGCGAGGTGCTGCACGGCACGCTGTGGCGCGCTGGCCTGCCCAGGACCTTCGACGACGCCCGCATCGCCGCCTGAAACCCACGGAGTCCCCCACATGGAACACACTGCGCCACTGCCCTTGTCCGGCGTCCGCGTCCTCGAATTCACCCACATGGTCATGGGCCCGACCTGCGGCATGGTCCTGGCGGACCTGGGCGCCGAGGTCATCAAGGTCGAGCCGCCCGGCGGCGACAGGACGCGCAGGCTGCCCGGCCTGGGCATCGGCTTCTTCCGCAGCTTCAACCGCAACAAGAAGAGCATCGTGCTGGACATCACGAGCGAGGAGGGCCGTGCCACGGCGGCCGAACTCGCCGGCCAGTGCGATGTGGTGCTGGAGAACTTCCGCCCCGGCCTCATGGAGCAGCTGGGTCTGGACCACGCCACGCTGTCCGCGCGCTTTCCCCGGCTCATCTACGTCACGCACAAGGGCTTTTTGCCCGGCCCCTACGAGAAGCGCCTGGCGCTCGACGAGGTGGTGCAGATGATGGGCGGGCTCTCCTACATGACCGGCCCGGCCGGCCGGCCGCTGCGCGCGGGTACCAGCGTGAACGACATCATGGGCGGCATGTTCGGCGCGATCGGCGTGCTGGCTGCGCTGCGCGAGCGCGAGCGCACCGGCCGTGGCCAGGAGGTGCAGAGCGCGCTGTTCGAGAACTGCGTGTTCCTGTCGTCCCAGCACATGCAGCAGTACCTCATGACGGGCGAGCCGCCGCCGCCCATGCCCTCGCGGGTGTCGGCCTGGAGCGTGTACGACGTGTTCACGCTGGCCGGTGGCGCGCAGCTTTTCATCGGGGCCGTCAGCGACAAGCAGTTCGCCACGCTGTGCCAGGTGCTGGGCCGCGAAGAACTGCTGCAGGTGCCGGATTTCCGGGACAACGCCGCACGCGTGGCGGTGCGGCCGCAGCTGCTGGCCGTGCTGGGCGAGATCCTGGCGCAGCACCGGGTCGAGGACCTCGCGCCGCGGCTCGAGGCCGCCGGCATTCCCTACGCGCCCATCGTGCGGCCCGAGCAGCTCTGCGACGATCCGCACCTCAAGGCAAGCGGCGGCCTGGTGCCCATGGCCACCGACGACGGCGGCTCGACCGAGGTGGTGCTGCTGCCGCTCACGCTCGGCGGGCGCCGCCCCGGCGTGCGCATGCCGCTGCCCAAGGTGGGCGAGCACACCGAAGAAATCCTGGGCGCGCTGCGGCAGGCCGCCGCCCACTGAAACAATCCACCCACGGAGACAAACGATGCACCATCCGACCTCCATCCGCCGCCGGGGCCTGCTGGCCGCCGTCGCCGCAATGGCCCTGCCGGCCTTCGCCCAGGGCGACAAGCCCGTGCGGCTGGTCCTGCCCATCAGCGCCGGCTCGGGCGTGGACGTGATCGCCCGCGCGGCCTCCGTGGCCGTGGGCAAGGCACTGGGCGCGCCGCTGGTGGTGGAGAACCTGCCGGGCGCGGGCGGCATCACGGGCGCCGCGGTGGTGGCCAAGGCCGCGCCAGACGGCCTCACGCTGGGGCTGGTCTCCAACAACCATGTGATCAACCCGGCGGTCTACAAGAAGATGCCGTTCGATGCGATCGCCGACTTCACGCCCATCAGCGTGATCGGCGCCACGCCGCTCGTGCTGGTGGCCGGCAAGGGCGTGGCCGCCAGCAACGTCAAGGAGCTCGTGGCGCTGGCCAAGGCCCAGCCCGACGCGCTGAACTACGCCTCCTCGGGCAACGGCACCATCATCCACCTGGCCGGCGAGATGTTCGTCGAGCAGGCCGGACTGCGCGTGCGCCATGTGCCCTACAAGGGCACGGGCCCCATGGTCAACGACCTGCTGGGCGGCCAGGTGCAGTTCGGCGTGGTCGCGCTGCCGGCCATCCAGGCGCACATCAAGAGCGGCCTGGTCAAGGCCATCGGCCTGTGCAGCGCGCAGCGCTCGCCGGCTGCGCCCGACATCCCGACCATCGCCGAGCAGGGCCTGCCGGACTACGACGTGCAAGGCTGGTTCGCCGTGGTCGGCCCGGCCCGGATGCCGGAGGCCGAGGTTCGGCGCGTGCACGATGCCTTCGTGCGGGGCTTTGCCAGCCCGGAGGTGGTCGAGGCGATGGCCAGGCAGGGCAACCTGATCCGCCCGACCTCGCCCGAGGACGCGGCGAAGTTCTTCCGCAGCGAGGCCGCGCGCTATGCGGCACTCGCGAGGAAGGCCAACGTGTCGCTCGACTGAATCAGCGCCTGGCCCGGGCGGCCTTCAGCACGTCGGCGATCTGGAAGGCGAGCTCCAGGCTTTGCGAGCCGTTCAGGCGCGGGTCGCAGGCAGTGCGGTAGCGGTCGCCCAGGCCGGCGTCGGTCAGGGCCTGGGCGCCGCCGCGGCACTCGGTCACGTCCTGGCCCGTCATCTCGAAGTGCAGGCCGCCCGCATAGGTGCCCTCCTGCGCGTGCGCCGCGAAGAAACCGCGCATCTCGGTGAGGATGCGCCCGAAGTCGCGCGTCTTGTAGCCGTTGGAGGCCGTGACCGTGTTGCCGTGCATGGGGTCGCAGCACCACACCGGCGTGCGGCCGGCGCGGCGCATGGCGCGCAGCAGCGGCGGCAGCCGCTCGGCCACCTTGTCGCTGCCCATGCGGCTGATCAGCACGGTGCGCCCGGGTGTCTGGTCCGGGTCCAGCCGGTCCAGCAGGCGCAGCACATCGTCGGCCGCGGCCGCGGGGCCGAGCTTGACGCCGACCGGGTTGTCGATGCCGCGCAGGTATTCGATGTGCGCGCCGTCCAGCTGGCGCGTGCGCTCGCCCAGCCACAGCATGTGGGCCGAGCCGCCATACCAGCGGCCGCTGCGCGCGTCGTGCCGCGTGAGCGCCTGCTCGTAGTGCAGGTGCAGCGCCTCGTGCGAGGTGTAGAACTCCACCGCGTGCAGTTGCGGCGTGCGCGCGGCGTCGAAGCCGCAGGCTTCCATGAAGGCCAGCGACTCGGTGATGCGGTCGGCCAGTTCGGCAAAGCGCTCGCCCTGCGGACTGGTGCGCACGAAGTCGGCCGTCCAGCGGTGCACCTCGTGCAGATCGGCGAATCCGCCCTGGGCCAGCGCGCGCAGCTGGTTCAGCGTGGTGGTGGAGTGGGCGTAGGCCGTCAGCAGCCGGGCCGGGTCGGGCGCGCGGGCGGCGGCCTCGAAGGCGCTGCCGTTGACGATGTCGCCGCGGTAGGAGGGCAGGGTGCTCCCGTCCACGGTTTCCGTCTCCGAGGAGCGCGGCTTGGCGAATTGCCCGGCGATGCGCCCGAGCTTGACCACCGGGCAGGCGGCCGCGTAGGTCAGCACCACCGCCATCTGCAGGATCACGCGGAAGGTGGATTCCACGGCGTCCTGGCCGACCTCGTCGAAGCTCTCGGCGCAGTCGCCGCCCTGTAGCAGGAAGGCCTCGCCGCGGGCCACGGCCGCGAGCCGCGTGCGCAGCTGCGCGATCTCGCCTGGAAAGATCAGCGCGGGCAAAGTGGCCAGGCGCTGCTCGGCGGCGCGCAGGGCGCCCTCGTCTGCATAGGCGGGAAGTTGCAGGGCCGGGCGGGCGCGCCAGGAGGAGGGGGTCCAGTTGCCGATGTCTTGCATGCCGCAAGCTTATGCGTTTTGCCGGGCGGGCCCGAGCGACACTGTGCACCCCGCGCGGCACGCGCCGCGCCTCCACCTTCAGGAGCCTCGCCATGGCGAACACCCCCCGCACCATCCTCATCACCGGTGCCGCCGGCCACCTGGGCCGCGCGGTGGCCGCGCGCGCCGGCCTGCACGGCGCACGCCTGCTGCTGCTGGACCGCGATGCCGGCGCGCTGGAGCGCGCCTACGGCGCAGCGGAAGGCCAGGTCGCCGCCGACCTGCTGGACCGCGCGCAGCTCGCAGCGGCGCTGGCGCCGCAGCTCGAACGGGTCGGCCGCGTCGACGCGCTGCTGCACATCGCCGGCGGCTTCCGGATGGGCGAGGCGGTGCACGAGACCTCGGCCGGCAGTTGGGACTTCCTGATGGACCTGAACGCACGCAGCTTCGTGAACGTGGCGGCCGTTCTGGTGCCGCACCTGCTCGCGCATGGCGGCGGTCGCATCGTCACCGTGGGCGCGGGCGCGGCGCTCAGGGGCGGGGCACAGATGGGCGCCTACGCGGCGTCCAAGAGCGCGCTGATCCGGCTCACGGAATCCATGTCGGCCGAGCTGCGCCACCAGGGCGTGAACGTCAACTGCGTGCTGCCCTCCATCATCGACACGCCGGACAACCGCAAGGCCATGCCGGACGCCGACGCCACGCAGTGGGTGCACCCGGACGCGCTGGCCGACGTGATGCTGTTCCTGGTTTCCGATGCCGCGCGCGCGGTGCACGGTGCAGCGGTTCCCGTCAGCGGGTTGGTGTGACCCCACGTCCGCGCGATTCCTGCAGACGGCGGCGTGGCTTTGCAAAAGAACGCAGGAATCGTGCGCAGCATTTGCCTAGCATCGAGGTTTCTGTAGCCCGACCCCACTTCACCGGAGAAAAGACATGGCCGACCTGTTCGACAACCCCATGGGCCTGTGCGGCTTCGAGTTCGTGGAGTTCGCCTCGCCGACGCCGGGCGTTCTGGAACCGATCTTCGAAAAGATGGGCTTCACGCTGGTGGCGCGCCACCGCTCCAAGAACGTGCTGCTGTACCGGCAGAACGACATCAACTTCATCGTCAACAACGAGCCCAAGAGCGAGGCCGGCTACTTCGCCGCCGAGCACGGCCCTTCGGCCTGCGGACTGGCCTTTCGCGTCAAGGACTCGCACAAGGCCTACAACCGGGCGCTGGAACTGGGCGCCCAGCCCATCGAGATCGGCACCGGGCCCATGGAGCTGCGCCTGCCGGCCATCAAGGGCATCGGCGGCGCGCCGCTGTATCTGATCGACCGCTTCGAGGATGGCAAGTCCATCTACGACATCGACTTCGAGTTCCTGCCGGGCGTGGACCGCCGGCCCAAGGGCCACGGCTTCCAGGTGGTGGACCACCTCACGCACAACGTCTACCGCGGCCGCATGGCGCACTGGGCCGACTTCTACAACAAGCTGTTCAATTTCCAGGAGATCCGCTACTTCGACATCAAGGGCGAGTACACGGGCCTGACCAGCAAGGCCATGACGGCGCCCGACGGCCTGATCCGCATCCCGCTCAACGAGGAAGCCAAGAAGGGCGGCGGCCAGATCGAGGAGTTCCTGATGCAGTTCAACGGCGAGGGCATCCAGCACATCGCGCTGCTCACGGACGACCTGCTGGGCGCCATCGACAGCCTGCAGCTGGCCGGCATCCCGGTGCTGACCGCGCCGAACGACGTCTACTACCAGAACCTGGAAACGCGCCTGCCCGGACACGGCGAGCCGGTGGCCGAGCTGCAGTCGCGCGGCATCCTTCTGGACGGCACGACCGAAGGCGGCCGGCCACGCCTGTTGCTGCAGATCTTCTCCGAGCCGCTGCTGGGCCCGGTGTTCTTCGAGTTCATCCAGCGCAAGGGCGACTACCGCGAAGGCTTCGGCGAGGGCAACTTCAAGGCGCTGTTCGAGTCGCTCGAGCGCGACCAGATCAACCGCGGCGTGCTCGAGACCGAGGCCTGATCAGCGCGCGAACAGCGTCTCGAGTTCGCGCCGCAGTTGGAAGGCCGGCGTGGTCTGGTCCAGCACCACGTCGTCCCAGCTGAGGCTCTGGCCTGTCTTCACGGGCCGCACCAGCTTCACATCGTGTGCCAGGCCCAGCGGCAGGCCACCGAAGGCGAGCGAGCGCTGCACGGGCAGCAGCTTGCCCCACACGGTGTAGCCGCCTTCGCCGTCCAGCGTCTCGCCCACGGCCAGGTCGCGCTTGGCGGTGGCGACCACATCGGCGTTCCACGCCACGGCCGCGCCGGTGGGCTCGCGCCGCAGCGCCACGCTGGCGACCGACATGCCCACCTCCAGCCCGATCAGGTGCCAGCGCTTGTACAGCGTGAAGTATCGGCCGCTGTCGTCGGTCTTCGCGTTGTATTCCTCGAAGCAGTTGCGGATGTACTCGGTCTCGCCCTCGACCGTGACCCACACGCCCATGCGGATGTCGTAGGGGATGGGCGTGCCGTCGGTCTGCAATGAGGACACCACCTCCACCATGCCCTTGTGCTCCAGCACGCCGCCCTCGCTGCGCGGACGCGTGACGTTGGGGATCTGGTCGATGGCCGCGGGCGGGTAGAGCAGGCCGTCGGAGGGCACGGCCAGGCCAGTGGCGTTGGCCACGGCGGCGCTCTCGATGGAGGGCTTGGAGCCGTCCAGGAAGCTGTTGAACATCTTGGGGTTGAGGCCGCCGCGCTGCGCCTGTTCTGGCGTGAGGCCGTAGTGGCCCCAGACCGTCTCGGGCGTGGACGCGCTGAAGTGCGGCAGCCACTTGTGGCCGCGCCCGGCCGCCACCACGGGGAAGCCGCAGCTGCGCGCCCAGTCCACCAAGTCGCAGATCAGCGCAGGCTGGTCGCCGAAGGCCAGCGAATAGACCACGCCCGCCTCCTGCGCGCGCCGCGCCAGCAGAGGGCCGCAGAAGGCGTCGGCCTCCACGGTCACGTTGACCACGTGCTTGGCATGCGCGAAGGCGTCCAGGCAATGCGCCACGGCCGCCACCGGATGGCCCGTGCACTCGACCACCACGTCGATCTGCGGATGGCGCGTGACGGCCTGCCAGTCCTCGGTGATCCAGGTCGTGCCTTCGCGCAGCGCATCGTCGGCCGAGCGGGCGGCGCTGCGGCCGGCCTCCCAGCCCACGCGCGCGAGGTTGGCGCGGGCAGCCGCGGGCGAAAGGTCGGCGATGGCCACCAGATGCACGCCGGGCGTGCGCGGCACCTGGGCCAGATACATGGAGCCGAACTTGCCGGCGCCGATCAGGCCGATGCGGATGGGGCGGTTCTCGGCGGCGCGCTGCTGCAGCTGACGGTGCAGGCTCATGGGTGGTGTCTCCGATCGTGGTGTTGGGTTCGCGACCATAGCGCAACGGGTCGGCCTGTACAGTGACGGCCCGAACCACAGGAGACACCGGTCCGCCCGCGCCCGGTCCATGGCATGTCCAGCTTTCCCGCACCCGCCCCGCCGCTGACCGTCCTCGTCCAGGCCCGCCGCGCCGCACCATGGATGGGGGGTTGGCTGGGGCTGATGCTGGTGGTCGCGGTCGCCGGCCGCCAGGCCACGCGCGAGCTCGACGTGTTCCAGATCATGCTGATGCGCTCGGTCATGGGCCTGGTGCTGCTGCTGCCGCTGGTGCGTGCGGCCGGGGGGCTGTCGGCCCTGCGCACGCGCCAGCTGCCGCGGCATGTGGGCCGCAACATCGTGCACTACGGCGCGCAGTACGCCTGGTTCTTCGCGCTGACGCTGATCCCCCTCGGCCAGGTGGTGGCCATCGAGTTCACGATGCCGATCTGGACCGTGGTGCTGGCCGCGCTGTTCCTCGGCGAGCCGCTGCACCGCCGCAAGGTGGCTGCGGTGGCGCTGGGCGCGATCGGAGTGGCCATGATCGTGCAGCCCGGTGGCGGCAGCGGCCCGGGTGCGGGCCAGCTCATCGCGCTGGCTGCCGCGCTGGGCTTTGCCGTGTCCATCATCGCCGTGAAGGCGCTGGCCCGGACCGAGCAGGCCGTGACCATCATGTTCTGGATGCTGGTGGTGCAGACCATGCTGGGCCTGTGGCCGGCGCTGGCCGTGTGGCAATGGCCCTCGGCGGCCGGTTGGGGGTGGGTGACGCTGGTCGCGGTGGCCGGCACCTATGGCCACTACTGCATGGCCAGTGCCATGCGCCATGCCGACGCGACCGTCGTGGTGCCCATGGACTTCCTGCGCGTGCCGCTCACGGCGCTGGCCGGCTGGCTGTTCTATGCCGAGCGCATCGACCTGCTGATGGCGCTGGGCACGGCGTTGATCCTGTCGGGCAACCTGCTGAACCTGTGGCGCGCGCCGGCGCCCGCAGGCACCGGACGCTCCTGACCCCTCAGTGCAGGTGGCGGGGGCGGCGACCGCCGCCACCGCCGTGGCTGCCGCCACCGGAGCCGGGGCCGCGCGAGGGCTTGCCCAGGTCGAGCGAGTTGGTCAGCGCGTCGAAGCGCTGCGTGAACAGCTTGTCGATCTCCGCCACCACGCCCGACAGCTCGCTCGCATCGAAGTGGCGCTCCATGGTGTGGATCACGTCCTGCACCAGCAGGTCGCGCTGCACCTGCATGATGGCCGCGGGATCGGGGCCGACGAACAGCATGATGAAGTCGTCGCGCGACTCCTCGTCCTCGGGCGCTTCCTCGTCGTCCTCGTCGAACTCGGCGTCGTAGAAGCTGACCTCGATGGCCGCGCCGCGCTCGGACAGCTCGTTCAGGCTCATGCACATCTCGTCCAGCGCCTGCTTGAAGTCCTCGTCGCCGGGGACGGTCCAGCACATGTCGAGCAGGTGCTCGGTGGTTTCGAAGCGGATGCCGGGCTCTTCTTCGTAGGCGCTGGCTGCAGCGGCCGCGAGCGAGCGCGCACCGGCGTACTTCCACAGGGGTTTGAGCGCCTCCTGGATCTGCTCGTAGTTCACGTCCGCGCGCAGCGGCACCTGGCCGTGGACGTGGATCTCGAAGGGGGCGTTGTAGCGTGACATAGGGGGATGGTAGCGGGTGCGTCGGGCAGTGCCAACGCGGTGTCTCGTGGTGCCGGGCGCCGGGGGCCGGGCCGCGCGGCGGATGCTCGGGCGCAGGGCCCGCGGATGTCGGGCAAGCCCGGTATTTTGCAACACGCCACCGCCCCGTCCGGTGGGGACGTGGTCGCCACGTCGACGGCGCTTATACTGTTTTTCAATACAGTGACCGAACTGCGTGATGGATCCCGTCCAACTCTGTTTGGATCTTCGACCCCCGGCACCGCCTGCCCCGCCACCGCCGCCTCCACCGCCGCCGCGGCCCTATGCCGCTGTACTGCGCGATGGCGCCGGCTTGACCCGCCAGCAGCGCGATGCGGCGCAGATGCGTTTCGAGGCCGCGCTGGAAGACCGGCTCGGCTCGCCCGAGGAGGTCGCCGCCCTGGTGCACCAACTCATGCAGGCCGAGCTCGGCGGCGATCCCCCGGCGCCCGAGTTGGTCCGCCGCTGGGAACGCGCCAGCGCTGCCGCGCGCTACACGGGCCTGCAGAGCCTGGCCGACCTGACGGACGCCTGGTTCGAGGTGTCCGTCACGTCCTGAGCCCGCGGCGCTCGGGTAGTCCTCGATGACTTGGGCGGCCCGCACGGCACGTCGCCCACGGCATTGACCACCACCAGGGCGCTACGGTGGACCCCGCCACCCGGAGCGAGGCCATGCCGACTCCGCCCCGCATCGCGCGTGCTTGCCGCCAAACAGCTTGCCGGCCGTGGCGGCCGCCCCAGCCCCCACGGTGACTTTGGCCAGCCGCTGCGTGCCGGCGGCCTCGCAGGCGCGGTAGCCTGCCTGGGCGTCCAGGCGACGCGACCGTCGCCGACACCGAGGTCGAAGACGATGGCCGCAGGCACGATGGGCACGCGGGTAGCGCCCCATGTCGAAGCCGATCTTGCGTTGCTCGAGGTAGCGCATGACGCCCGAGGCCGCGTCCATGTCGCCTTGAGGGCGTCGCGCGCCATACGCCATGCCGGCGCGGCCTCACATTCCCGCATGCCGCGAGCTGGAAGACATGCGGATGTCATCCACGCTTCCTAGAGTCCGCCCCTTTTCACGCGGGAGATCTCAGAGGATGGCGATGGACAAAATGAAGTGGGTCGGCGTTCTGGCCCTGGCGACGGCTCTGGCCGCATGCGGCGGTGGCGACGACGACCAGGCCGCCCCCTCACCCGGGCCCGGGACCGACCCTACCGTGCCCACACCCACACCCACACCCACACCCACACCCACGCCGCAGCCCGAGGTTCAGCCCCAGGTCCTGCTCGAGCAGAGCTTCGCCGGGCTCAGCGCGCTGCCCGCGGGCTGGAGCCTGCCGGCGAACAACCGCGGCACGGTCTCAGTGGCCGACGGTGAACTGGTCATCGACGGCCGGACCCACAGTTCACTGATGACGGCAGTCATGCTGCCGGCGCGCTTCGAGGCCTTGTCGAACTACCGCATCGACGTGGTGTTCACCTTCGCCCAGCCCAACAACAGCAGCCGCTGGGGCAGTGTGATGTACCGGACCGGCCCGGCGAACGCCGCCATCCCGCACGAGCCCTACTACCAGTTCGCGATCTGCCAGGCCGCCACCGCGGCCAACGGCACCGAGTTCGCCCTGCGGCGCAACAACGGCTGGAACGTGCAGGGCACCAAAGCATTCAGCGAGAACATCGACGCGGGCAAGACCTACACCGCCACCGTGGTCGTGCACGGCAGGCGGGTGCGCCAGTACCTCGACAACGTGCTCACGCACGACATGACGCTGGACGAGGCCATGGCCGCGGGCGGCATCGGCTTGCAGACCACGGGCCTGGTGATGCGTGTGCGCAGCGTGAAGGTGACCGAGCAGCTCCAGCCGCTGCCGGAGATCGGCAAGCTCGTCGCGGTGCAGGAGACCGGCACGCGGGCCGCGATGGCGCCCACGCTGGTGCAAGCCATGGCCGCCAATGCCGACCTGGCGGCCAGTGGTGCCAGCAATGTGCTCTACACCGTCGACGCGAGCCTGAACCTGCACGCCGCGAACGGCGAGAGTCTCGGCACGCTGGCCCAGTACCTGGCCAGCCCCGACCGCGCGACGATCCCGGTGCTGCGCATCGCTGACGCGGCCACGGTGGCCGCCCTGGCGGCCGCCCAAGACCGGCTGGATCTGGGCGACGTGACGCTGCTGTCCACCGACGTGGAGCTGCTCGCCAGTGCGCGGCGCGCCCTGCCGGCCGTCCGCACCGCGGTGGACTTCACGCAACGCACCGCCCTGGGCAACACGCCGCAGGGCATCCTGGAGGTGGTCGGTGCCACGAACCGGGCCAAGGCCAAGATCGCCGTGCTGGCCGCCGCCATGAGCCAGCGGGCCACGGTCGCGCACCTACAGCGCCTGTTGATCACGGTCTGGGCGCAGGCCGACGCGGCGACGCCGGCCGAGGCCGCCGCCGTGCTGACCACCGGCGTCAACGGCGTGCTGGCCGCCGACACCCGCGCATTCGCCCAGGTGCTGCGCGCGCTGCCGGCCGGCACGCTGCTGCGCAAGCCGCTGGTGACCGGCCACCGCGGCATGCCCTCCACCGAGGATGAGAACACGCTGGAGGGCGCGCGGGCCGCGGCGGCGGCCGGCGCCGATGCCATCGAGAACGACATCTACCGGACCACCGACGGGCATCTGGTCGTGATGCACGACGCGACGGTGGACCGCACCACCAACGGCAACGGCAGCATCGAGACCATGACGCTGGCCCAGGTGCAGGCCCTGCAGACCAAGACGCGCGGCCGCCAGGTGCCGACGTTGCGCGCCTTCTTCCAGGAGTTCAAGGGCCGCCCCATCACGCATTTCGTAGAGCTCAAGAGCGCCAACGTCGACATCGTGCCGCTGCTGCAGCAGGAACTCGATGCGCTGGGCGTGCGCGATCAGGTGGTGGCGATCTCCTTCGACGGCAACCAGCTCACGCGCATGGGCGCGACGCTGCCCGAGGTGACGGTGGGCTACCTGAACAGCGCGGCCGGCGGCAGCGACCCGCTGGTGGACCTGCGCAACATCCTGGGCGTCACGCAGCAGTATTCGGCGACCTTCAACCCGTCCTACGCCAACCTGAGCGCGGCGGCGATGGAGGCGGGCAAGCACCGCGGCATCACCTTCTGGCCCTGGACGATCAACGACCAAACTGCCTTCTACCGCTTCTACAGCCAGGGCACGCACGGCCTGACCACGGACTACGCTTGGTGGGCGCAGGACTTCCCGGTCGCGATCGCCAGCGCCGCGAGCGCCAGCGCGCCCGTGGGCCAGGCCTTCGGCATGCCCATCACGCTGACCACGCAGGCCGGCGTGTCCTATGCCGCCACGAGCAACGTGGCGGCCGTGATCGATGGCACCGCACCGCACAGCGTCGCTGCCGACGGCACGCTGCGCTTCACGGGGCCCGGCACTGCCGTGGTCATGCCGGGCTACCGCCACGCCATGGGCGACGGCACCTACAGCTACGTGGTCGTCGCCCCGCCCGTCAACGTGACGGTGCAGTGAGGCTCAGGGCGCGGGGCAGCCGCCCTCCAGCCCCGCCATGCCGGCCAGCTTCTGCAGGCGCGAGCGTTGCTCCAGGCAGGCCTGGTGCCGGGCCTCGGCCGCCTGGCGCTGGGCCAGCCGGGTGGCCTCCTCGCGTGCCGCCTGCAGCTGGGCAATGCGTGCGCGGATCTGCGGCATGGCGGCCAGCGCCGCCTTCTCGCCCTCCAGGATGGCACTGGCGCGCTGGGTGAAGTCGGCCGCGCCGATGTCCAGCACCTGCGGCCGAACCACCACGTCGGCACGCGCCAGTTCGGCCTGGCCCGCCTTCTGGCCCATGATGGCGATGGACTGCCCCAGCGTGCCCAGCATGCCGGCGGGCGCCTGGCCGCGCGCCTTGTTGGAGATGTCCACCGCGACCACGAGGTCGGCGCCGAGCTGGCGCGCCGCGTCGACCGGCACCGGGCTGACCACGCCGCCATCGACGTAGTGGAACTTGCCGATGGTGACGGGCTGGAACACGCCCGGCACGCTGCTGGAGGCCCGCACCGCCTGGCCCGTGTTGCCGCGCGCGAACACCGTGCGCTCGCCGTCCTCCAGGCGCGTGGCGACGGCCACGAAGGGTTTGGCCAGGCGTTCGAGCGGCTGCCGGCGCACCTGCTCGTTCACGTAGTCCTCGAGCTTCTGGCCCACCAGCAATCCGCCGGAGGACAGTTGCAGGTCGCGGATCCTCGCTTCGTCCAGCGCCACGGCCTTTTCCTGCAATTCGAAGGCGTTCATGCCGCTCGCGTACAGGGCGCCGACCACGCTGCCGGCGCTGGTGCCGGCCACCACGGCGGGCGCCAGGCCGTTGGCCTCGAGCATCTTGATGACGCCGATGTGCGCAAAGCCCTTGGCGGCGCCACCGCCGAGTGCGATGCCGATCTTGAGCGTGTTCGACGGGCCAGACGCTTGCGCGGCCGAGGGCGCCGTGGTGCTTGCAGGCGGCGGCGTGCCGCAAGCGGCCAGCGCGGCCGCCAGCAGCAGCGCGAACGGACGAGCCCAGGCCGTCAGGGACAAGGAAGTGCGCGGGGCGGTGGAGCGCATGCCAGAGTTGGTGTGGAGATGTGGCGGCCGTCCGATACGTTCAGGCGGTCGGTCCGCGAGAGGTGTCTGGTGCCCCGAACCGGGATCGAACCGGTACGCCCCCTCGCGGGTAAGCGGCGGATTTTAAGTCCGCTGTGTCTGCCAGTTTCACCATCGGGGCAGGGTGGCGCCGGTACGAAACAGCCCCTGGAGCACAGGGCTGCAGGGGCTGCCGATCTTCACGACATCATCACGAAGAATTTGGAGGCGCGACCCGGAGTCGAACCGGGCTAGACGGATTTGCAATCCGTTGCATAACCGCTTTGCTATCGCGCCAAAAGCCCACGATTCTATACCAACTTGTTGGCGTTCCTGCCCGCGTGGTAGGTCCCGGTGCCACGCACGAGCACGCGGTCGCTGGCCAGCACGCTGCCCGGCGCGTGCTCGGCCTGGCCCCGGGTGCGCGCGTACAGCGGCGCAAAGTCGATGCGGGCCAGTTCCAGCAGCTGATCGAGGTCGTCGATCACGAAATAGCTCTCCTGGAAATCGTCGATGCGGTAGCGCGTGCGCATCACGCGCTCGAGGTCGAAGGCGATGCGGTTGGGCGAAGGATCGTCGAGCGCGAACACCGTCTCCGTGTACGAGGAGGCGATGCCCGCGCCGTAGATGCGCAGCCCGTCGGCCTGCTGCACGAGGCCGAATTCCACCGTGTACCAGTACACGCGCGCCAGCTTGTCGAGCACGCCCAGCTGCTGCGCGCGCAGGCCGCCCACGCCGTAGGCCTGGATGTAGTCGGCGATCGCCGGGTTCATGAGCATGGGCACATGGCCGAACACGTCGTGGAAGACGTCGGGCTCTTCGAGGTAGTCCAGCTCGTGCGGCTGGCGGATGAAGTGGCCCGCCGGAAAGCGCCGGTTGGCCAGGTGCTCGAAGAACACCTCGTCGGGCACCAGCCCCGGCACGGCCACGACCTGCCAGCCCGTGCGCGCCATGAGGATCTCCGAGAGGCGCTCGAAGTCGGGAATCTGCTCGGGGCCGATCGGCAGATCCCGCATCCCCTGCACGAAGGCGTCGCAGGCGCGGCCGGGCAGCAGGCGGCTCTGGCGTTCGAACAGTGTCTTCCAGACCGCGTGCTCGGCGGCGGTGTACCGGGCCCAGTCCTGGGGGATGGTCCAGTCCGCGCGCGCCGGGCGGCCGGCCTCGCCGGCGGCCAGTCCGTGCTTGGTCTGGGTGGGTGCTTGCGCTTGCATGTCGTCTCCCGGTCCGCCGGATGCGGCTTGTCGGCGCCCATTGCACTGCGCTGCGCGTCACCGCGCAAGAGGACGCAGGCCTCTTCGCGCGCACAACGCCGATATCCTGCGCGCGACAGCGCAGCCAGCGCATCGGCGCAAGAATCCTGCAACGCCACCGCTATCCTTTGCCGCCATGCCCACCCTTTACCACTGCATGAGCGCACGCTCGTTCCGGCCGCTGTGGATGCTCGAAGAGCTGCAGGTGCCCTATGCGCTCAAGATGCTGCCGTTCCCGCCGCGCGCGCTGCAGCGCAGCTACCTGGACATCAATGTGCTGGGCACCGTGCCCTTCCTCGAGGATGGCGACCAGACCATGACCGAGTCGGCCGCCATGTGCCAGTACCTTGCGGAAACGCAGGACCCGGACAACCGCCTGGGCCTGTGGGTGGGCCGCGGCGAGCGCGACCATGCCCACTACCTGAACTGGCTGCACCATGGCGAGGCCACGCTGACCTTCCCGCAGACCCTGGTGCTGCGCTACGGCCGCTTCGAGCCGCCCGAGCGGCGCTTGCCGCAGGTGGCCGAGGACTACGGCCGCTGGTTCCTGGCGCGGCTGCGCGCGATCGCAGCGCGGCTCGAACACCAGTCCTTCCTGGCGGCCGACCGCTTCACGGGCGCCGACATCTCGGTCGGCTACGCGCTGATGCTGGGCGAGGTGCTGGGCCTGTCGGCGCAGTACCCGGCCAGCGTGCAGGCCTACTGGGAGCGGCTGCGCCAGCGGCCCGGCCACCTGCGCGCGCTGGCGGCGCAGGAGCAGGCCGCGCAGGCCCAGGGCGTGGCCGTGGCGTCCGCCGCGGCCTGAAGCTCAGCGCCCCGCGGGCGCGTCCAGCGTGAAGGCCGGCGGCTGCCGGCCGTCGACGTCGGTGAAGCCGTAGCGCTGGGCGAGTTCGGCCACCAGCAGCACCTGTCCGCTCCAGTCCAGCACCTGCGGGTCGGCCGCCAGCGCGGCCACGGCCCGGCCCAGGTAGCGCGGCGATTCGGTCCGCGCGAGTTCGGGGCGCCCGGTCCAATGGTCCTCGTCGGTGCGGTGGGCCTGCAGCACGAACTCGGTGCGCATCCAGCCCGGCGACACCGCGATCGAAGCCACGCCGTGCGGCCGCAGTTCCTCGGCCATGCCGAAGGCCAGGCGCGTCATCGCGGCCTTGGCCAGGTCGTAATAGAGGTTACCGCGCAGGTAGTGGCCGCGGTCGTGGAAGGTGGTCGTGACGATCAGCCCGCGCCCCTGCGCCACCATGGCCGGCGCCGCCTGACGGCTGGCCAGCAGGTGGTGGCGCACGCCGTGCTGCAGCATGCTGTCCCAGTGCGCGAGCGGGTGCTGCCAGAAGGGAGCGTCGAACACGCCATCGAAGCTCTGGTGGCCGCCCCAGGCGTTGTTGACCAGCAGGTCGATGCGGCCGTGGTCGCGCAACACGCGCTCGAACAGCGCCTGCACCTGGGCCGCGTCGCCATGGTCGCAGGCGATCGCGATGCCGCGGCCGCCGGCGGCGCTGACGGCCTCGGCCGTGCTGTCGATGTCGCCGGGCAGCTGGCTCTGGCCCGACAGCGCGAGGATGCTGTCGTAGCCCGGCGCAGCCTGCCCGCGCGTGCTGCGGCCGGTCACGACCACGGTGGCGCCCGCGGCGCCGAGTTCCAGGGCGATGCCGCGGCCCGCGCCGCGGCTGGCGCCCGTCACGACGGCAACGCAGCCGGCGAGCGGGGCGGGGGAGTTGTCTTCGGACATGGCAGCCTCGTGGCGCAATGGGTCATGCCATGGTCCCACAGGCGGCCGGCACGTGCAGCCGTGCCAGCCAATGCCGAGCGGCACGGTCGAGTTGCGTGGAGGGGCCGCTGCTGAGCAGGCTCAGCTCGCCGAGGCGCGTGCGCCGTGCCAGGCCTTCGGGGCCGAGCCGGCGCACGGTCTGCCGCGCCACGGCCTCGCCCGTGGCCACGAGCTGCACCCAGGGACCGACCAGGGCCTGCAGCAGCGGTGCGACCAGCACGTAGTGCGTGCATCCCAGCACCAGCGTGTCGATCTCGCCGGGGCCGGTGCCGAAAGGCCCCATCTGCGCGAGGTAGCGCGCCGCCAGCGGCTGCACGGCATCCGGCCCGTCGCCCTGGTGCACCGAGGCGTCGATGGCCGCGGCCAGGCCGTCGCAGGGCTGGACGACGCAATCCACGTCGGCCGCCACGGCCGCCTGCAGCGCCGCGAAGCGCGCGCTGGCCAGCGTGCCGCGCGTGGCGATCACGCCGATGCGGCGCGTGCGGCTGGCGGCCACGGCGGGCTTGAGCGCGGGCTCCACGCCGATGATGGGCAGTTGCGGCCATTCGGCGCGCACGGCCTCGGCGGCCGCGGCGGTGGCCGTGTTGCAGGCGATCACGAGCGCCTTGACGCCGCGCGCCTGCAGCGCTGCCGTGATCGCGTGCGTGCGTTGTTGCACGAAGCCCGCATCGCGCTCGCCGTAGGGCGCGAAGCCGCTGTCGTCGGCATAGACGAAGTCCTCGTGCGGCAGCGCCGCGTGCAGCGCGCGCAGCACCGACAGGCCGCCCGTGCCGCTGTCGAACACGCCGATGGGTCGAAGGTCGCCCCCCGGCGCGCTGGACATGGCCCCCACGCTCCCCGCTGCGCGAGGTTCGCTGCCCCCCAAGGGGGCGCGCGCTTGCTTGGGGCGGCCCGGCGCGGCGCTCTCCATCAGGCCGTCGCCAGCGCGATGCCCTTGAACTCGCCGCTGGCGATGCGCTTGCTCCACTCGGCCGGGCCGGTGGTGTGGGCGCTGGTGCCGCCGGCGTCCACGGCCACGGTCACGGGCATGTCGACCACGTCGAACTCGTAGATGGCTTCCATGCCCAGGTCTTCGAAGCCCACCACCTTGGCGTGCTTGATGGCCTTGCTGACCAGGTAGGCGGCGCCGCCCACGGCCATCAGGTAGGCGCTCCTGTGCTTCTTGATGGCTTCGATGGCGACAGGGCCGCGCTCGGACTTGCCGATCATGGAGATCAGGCCGGTCTGCGACAGCATCATGTCGGTGAACTTGTCCATGCGCGTGGCGGTGGTCGGGCCGGCGGGGCCGACGACCTCATCGCGCACCGGGTCCACCGGGCCCACGTAGTAGATCACGCGGTTCGTGAAATCCACGGGCAGCTTCTCGCCCTTGGCCAGCATGTCCTGGATGCGCTTGTGGGCCGCGTCGCGGCCGGTCAGCATCTTGCCGTTCAGCAGGAGGGTGTCGCCGGGCTTCCAGCTGGCCACTTCTTCCTTCGTCAGCGTGTTGAGGTCCACGCGCCTGGACTTGTTGTAGTCAGGCGCCCAGTCGATCTTGGGCCACAGGTCCAGCGAGGGCGCATCCAGGTACACCGGGCCCGAACCGTCCATCACGAAATGGGCGTGGCGCGTGGCCGCGCAGTTGGGGATCATGGCCACGGGCTTGGAGGCCGCGTGCGTGGGGTACATGGCGATCTTCACGTCCAGCACCGTGGTCAGGCCGCCCAGGCCCTGGGCGCCGATGCCCAGCGCGTTGACCTTCTCGAACAGTTCCAGACGCAGCTCCTCGACCTGGTCGAGCTTCTCGCCACGGGCCGCCTTCTGCTGCAGCTCGTACATGTCCAGGTCGCCCATCAGGCTCTCCTTGGCCAGCAGCACGGCCTTCTCGGCGGTGCCGCCGATGCCGATGCCCAGCATGCCCGGCGGGCACCAGCCGGCGCCCATGGTCGGCACGGTCTTGAGCACCCAGTCGACCAGGTTGTCGCTGGGGTTCATCATGACCATCTTGGACTTGTTCTCCGAGCCGCCACCCTTGGCCGCCACGGTCACGTCCAGCTTGTCGCCCGGCACGATCTGCACGTTGATCACGGCCGGCGTGTTGTCCTTGGTGTTCTTGCGCGCGAACTGCGGGTCGCCCACGACCGAGGCGCGCAGCATGTTGTCGGGGTGGTTGTAGCCGCGGCGCACACCTTCGTTGACGGCGTCTTCCAGCCCCATGGTGAAGCCGCCCCAGCGCACGTCCATGCCCACCTTGAGGAACACGTTGACGATGCCGGTGTCCTGGCAGATCGGGCGCTGGCCGGTGGCGCTCATCTTGGAATTGGTCAGGATCTGGGCCATCGCGTCCTTGGCCGCGGGGCTCTGCTCGCGCTCGTAGGCGCGGGCCAGGTGGGCGATGAAATCCGGCGTGTGGTAGTAGCTGATGTACTGCAGGGCGCCCGCGATCGAGTCGATCAGGTCCGCCTGCTGGATGGTGGTGGTCATGGCGTGGGGTTCGTTGGAGAAAGCGGGCGGAATTATCCCCAAACGCGTCGCGGCGAAGCGGCTCCGCTAAGATGAGAATTGCTCTTGTTTGCTGAGGCCCCCCAACATGACCACCCGTACCGAACGCGACACCTTTGGCCCCATCGAGGTGCCCGCCGACAAGCTGTGGGGCGCGCAGACCCAGCGCTCGCTGCAGAACTTCGACATCTCGGGCGAGCGCCAGCCGCGCGAGATCATCCGGGCGCTGGCCCAGGTCAAGCGGGCCTCCGCCACCGTCAACCACGCGCTGGGCCTGCTCGACGCGAAGAAGAAGGACGCCATCGTCGCCGCCGCGCAGGAGGTCATCGAGGGCAGGCACCCCGATGAGTTCCCGCTGGTCGTCTGGCAGACCGGCTCGGGCACGCAGACCAACATGAACTTGAACGAGGTCCTCGCCAACCGCGCCAGCGAGCTGCTGGGCGGCGAGCGCGGCGAGGGCCGCCTGGTGCACCCCAACGACGACGTGAACAAGAGCCAGTCGTCCAACGACGTGTTCCCCACGGCCTCGCACGTGGCGGCCGTCGATGCGCTGACGAACAAGCTGCTGCCCGCGATCGATCTGCTGAAGAACACGCTGGCCGAGAAGGCCCGGGCCTTCGACCACATCGTCAAGATCGGCCGCACCCACCTGCAGGACGCCACGCCGCTCACCCTGGGCCAGGAGATCTCGGGCTGGGTCGCCCAGCTCGAGCATGGCAGCAAGCATGTGCAGGCCGCACTGCCGCACCTGTACGAGCTGGCGCTCGGCGGCACGGCCGTGGGCACGGGCCTGAACGCGCCCAAGGGCTATGCCGAGGGGGTGGCGAAAGAACTGGCCGCGATCACCGGCCTGCCTTTCGTGACGGCGCCCAACAAGTTCGAAGCGCTGGCCTCGCAGGACGCGCTGGTGCACGCCCACGGCGCGCTCAAGACCCTGGCCGCCAGCATGAACAAGATCGCCAACGACGTGCGCTGGCTGGCCAGCGGCCCGCGCAGCGGCATCGGCGAGTTGAGCATCCCCGAGAACGAGCCCGGCTCGTCCATCATGCCGGGCAAGGTCAACCCCACGCAGAGCGAGGCCGTGACCATGCTCGCAGCCCAGGTGTTCGGCAACGACGTGGCCATCAACATCGGCGGCGCCTCGGGCAACTTCGAGCTCAACGTGTTCCGCCCCGTCGTCGCCCACAACTTCCTGCAGAGCGTGCGCCTGCTGGCCGACGGCATGGTCAGCTTCAACAACAACTGCGCGGTCGGCATCGAGCCCAACCTCGAGCGCATCGACCACCTGGTCCAGCAGTCGCTGATGCTGGTCACCGCGCTGAACCCCCACATCGGCTACGACAAGGCCGCCGCCATCGCCAAGAAGGGCCACAAGGAAGGCCTCAGCCTGCGCGAGGCGGCCATCGCCTCGGGCTACGTCACGGGCGAACAGTTCGACCAGTGGGTGGTGGCGGAGAACATGGTCGGCCGCTGAGCGGCGCGACCGCTCAGGGCATCTCCGCCATGCGTTGCAGCAGGTAGACCAGGGCCAGCCGCTCGGCCGGATTGAAGTCGCCGAAGGTGCGCTCGGTCACGCGCTGGGCGAAGGGCACGGTGGCCGCCACGACGTTGGCGCCGGCCTCGGTCAGTGCCAGCGCGCGCTTGCGGCCGTCGCGCTGGTGCGCCGACACCGTGATCAGGCCGCGCGCGGACAGCCGCTCGACCACGCCGCGCACGGTGGCCTGGTCGATCGCGGTGCGCTTGACCACGTCGTTGAGCGAGCAGGCCCCCATGTCGCGCACCGCGCACAGCGTGACGAACTGTGCCGCCGTGAGCTGCGCATCCGGGATCTCCGACTGGAACAGCGCCACGTGCCGCTGGTAGGCCCGCCGCAGCAGGTGGCCCACCTGCGCGGTGACGGCGTAGTCGGCACCCGGGGCGGGCGGCGGGGCAGGGGGCTTGCGGGGCATGCGGACCATGCAGGAGCGCGCTACTGGCAACCGAAGTTGGCAGCGTCTTCGATGCTGCCGGTGCCCTTGTAGACGGCCTCCTTCGGGTAGGCGCATACCGGCCGGGTGCGGCCGGGCCAGGCCACGCCGGCCGCGGCGCGTGCCGTGGACACCATGGCCTCAGGCGCCTGGCCCTTCTCGACCCAGTCCACCAGCGCGCCCACCGCGTCGAACTGGTCGGTGCCGTAGGCGCCACCCGAGCAATGGCCCATGCCCGGCACGAAGAAGGCCCGCGCGAAGCCCGCGGCCTCCTGGGCGCCGTAGCGGGCCTGCACCTTGTTGTAGTAGGCCTCCACATCGTGGATCGAGAAAGCCAGATCGGCCGCGCCGTTGAAGACGATGAGCTTGCCGCCACGTGCGCGGAAACGGTCCATGTCCGGCGACTCGGCGTTGGTGAAGTCGTTGCCCGAGCGCGTGAAGGTCGGCGTGGTGGCGCTGAGTTTGGCGAACTCCGTGTCCACGTCTGCCGTGAGGCCGTAACCGAGCAGATCGGCCGTGATCGTGGGCGGCGCGGTGTAGATGTGCGAGGCCTCGCCCGCGAAGATGGTGTAGAACGGGTTGGCCGACTGCGCCGCCATGCCGGGGTCGAACGGCCAGGGCGCATAGATCTGCGCGCCGGCGGCCGTTTTCGCGCCGTCGAACAGCTTCTTCACGTAGCCGGCCTTCTCGGGCGACAGGCAGTTGGCGCTCTCGCCGGCCTGGCAGGCCCAGGCCAGCGGGTCGGGCCGGCAGGCGCTCATGCGGCTCACCATGCCGTCGACCGCGCCGTCCAGCGCGTCGCAAGCGTCCAGGATGCGCTGGCGCACCACGGCCTGGTCGTCCGCCGTCAGCGGCTTGGTGATGTCGGGCCGGCCGTCCGTGCCCGCCGGTGCGATGGCCGCGGCGATCTGGGCCTGGTAGACCGAGCCCTGGATCGATGCCTGCGTGAGCCGAAAGCCTGGGGCTGCGGCCACGATGCCGTCGAACAGCTCGGGGTAGCGCTGGGCGGCGACCATGGCCTGGCGTCCGCCGTTGGAGCAGCCCACGAAATACGAGCGCACCGGGACGATGCCGTAGAACCTGCGGATCAGCGCCTTGGCCGCCGCCGTCACCTGGGGCAACTGCTGGTCACCGTATTCGTAGCGCGCCTGCGGGTCAGCGCCGAAGAGGAAGGCGCCGTTGGCCACGCCCGTCTCGGCACGGTGGCCCGAATCGGTGGTGACCACGGCGTAGCCGTCCAGCAGCGCGTTGCGCGTGTTGCCGCCGCCCGTGTAGGCGCCCAGGGCGCGGAACAGCGTGCCGTCCACGCCCGATCCCCCCTGGTAGTAAAAGCGCTTGTTCCAGCCGAACGGCAGACTCAGCTCGAAGCCCAGCGCATACGGCTTGCCATCGATGCCGGTGCGCTGGTTCATCGCGCCGCGCAGCAGGCAGTGCTGCGGGACCGAGGTGGCCGTCACCGCGCCGTCGGATGCCGGGGTGAAGGTGGCTTCGCTGACCGCGCCGCCCGTGACGGCCGTGCCGTTCAGTGCGGCGCAGGCCGACTGGAACTGCTCCAGCGTCATCGCGGTCGGTTCGGGGTCACCGTCGCTGCCGCCGCAGCCCGCGAGGGCGAAGGTCAACAGGACGGCAGCAGCGGGCGAGGCATGGCGCAAGCTTCTCATGGGGTACTCCAGGGTGAAGGGCATGGCACGCGGCACGGCAGCGGCAGGTGCGCCACTTGCAGTGCGTACGCTCGATCGTCTTAGCAAGCTGCGCGCCATGCGATCACCCGCTCCAGGGCCGCCTGAAGTCATCGGCAGACGAATTCGAGTGCGTACACCCGATTCATGGCGGTGCAGGCGGCGCTGCGGCGCACCGCCGTGGCGCAGCGTCGACGCGTTCAGGCCGCTGCCAGCGGGCGCAGCCCACGCGCGGCAGCATCGGCCGCAGCCCGGCCTGGGACGTCACGCAACGCGTGTCCACGCCCGGTCAGCAGTCGCGCACCCAGTCCACCAGCGGGCGGATGCGGTCGGCACGGATGTCGCCAGGCCGCCACTGGCCAGCAGCCGGGGACACCCGCTCCGCGTGCGCAAGGCCGGCCCGGTCGCGGTGGGTGCAGGATGCCTTCGCGCTGGTGGCCGGGTGCGCGGCCGTTGCGGGCCACCGGGGCGGCGATCGTGGTGAGGTCGGCCCGGCGTGCCAAGAGGCCGGGCCTCTATAGTCCCCGCATGACCCTTGCCACAGCGCCGATGCCCGGCGCGACGCACAGCCCCGGCGCCGATGCCCTGGACCTGCTGCTGACGCGCCATTCCCCCTGGCCCCTGATCGAACCCATCCCGAGCGATGCTGAACTGCAGCGCGCCTTCGCTGCCGCCATGTGCGCGCCCGACCACGGCGCGCTGCGCCCCTGGCGCTTCGTGCTCGTCCGCGGCGCGGCGCGCGAGCGCCTGGGCGACCTGTTCGTGCAGGCCGCGCGTTTGCGCGATCCGCTGGGCGATGCGGAGCGCTTTCGCCGCAAGGCCCTAGTCGCGCCGCTGCTGGTGGCGGTGGTCGCCCATCTGCAGCCGCACCCCAAGGTGCCCGAGATCGAGCAGACCGTGGCCACGGGCGCGGCCGCGATGAACCTGCTCAACGCGCTGCACCTGCAGGGCTACGGCTGCTTCTGGGTGTCGGGACCGAATGCCTACGACCCCACCGTGCACGCCGGCCTGGGCCTGGCGGCCAACGAGCAGCTGCTGGGTTTCGTCTACGTGGGCACGCCGCAGCACCGCGACAAGCAGCCGCCCGCACGGGCCGGCATCGCGCCGCACGTGCGCGAGTGGCACGGCCCCGGGAACTGAACGGTCAGCCGGCCTGCACGCGGTTCACCAGCGGCTCGCCGCGCGCGAAGGCCGTGATGCTGTCGATGGTGGTCTGCATGATCTGCCCGATCGCCTCCTGGGTGAAAAAGGCCTGGTGGCCTGTGACGATCACGTTGGGGAAGGACACCAGGCGTTGGATCACGTCGTCGGTGATGACGGTGGACGAAAGATCCTGGAAGAACAGGCTGGCCTCCTGTTCGTAGACGTCGATGGCCAGGCCGCCGAGCTGGCCGGTCTTGAGCGCCGCGATGGCGGCTTCGGTGTCGACCAGACCACCACGGCTCGTGTTCACGAGCAGCGCGCCGCGCTTGGCGCCAGCCAGCGTCTGCGCGTTGACGAGATGGCGCGTGGCCTCGGTCAGCGGGCAGTGCAGCGAGATCACGTCGGCGCCGGCCAGCAGTTCGGGCAATGGCACGTAGCGCCCGCCCGCCTGCGCGAAGGCCGGGTTCGGACATGGGTCGTGGCCCAGCACCGTGCAGCCGAAGCCGGCCATGATGCGGCCGAAGATCGCGCCGATCTTGCCCGTGCCGACCACACCCACGGTCTTGCCGTGCAGGTCGAAGCCCATGAGGCCGTCGAGTTCGAAGTTGCCGTCGCGCGTGCGCATGCTGGCGCGCGCGATCTTGCGGTTGACGGCCAGCAGCAGGCCCACTGCGAATTCGGCCACCGAATGCGGCGAGTAGTCGGCCACGCGCACCACGGCGATGCCCAGTGCTGCCGCGGCGGCCAGGTCGATGTGGTTGAAGCCGGTCGAGCGCGTGGCCACCAGCCGCGTGCCCTGGGCCGCCAGGCCGCGCAGCACAGTGGCGTCGACCTGGTCGTTCACGAACACGCTGACGGCCGGGCAGCCGGCCGCCAGCGGCACCGTGTCTGCGGTGAGCCGGTCGGCGATGAACACCAGTTCGTGGCCTGCGCCCCGGTTGGCCTGGGCCAGCAGCGACTGGTCGTAGCGGCGGGCACTGAAGACAGCGGTTTTCATGGGGTCGGGCTCCCTGGGGATGTGGACGCCACGCCGTGCCCTGGCGCAGGTCATGGTGGTGGGGTGCAGAGCTGGCAGGCCGACCTTATCCGAATCGCACCCCAGCCTGCCATCGGCCCCAGGGCTTCCGCGGCATCCATCCCCGCCAGGACTGGACAGCGCTGCCGCGCGCCGCTCAGGCCCCGCGTTGTTCCAGCGCTTCGATCACCTGGTTCGCGAGGAACTCGAGTTCCTGGAGCTGCTCCTGCGCGATGGTGCGCGGCACCGTGTCAATCACGCACAGCGTGCCCAGGGCATGGCCGTCCGAGGTGACCAGCGGGGCACCGGCGTAAAAGCGGATGTTCGGATCGCCCGTCACCAGCGCGTTGTCGACGAAGCGCGGGTCGGCCTGCGCGTCGGGCACCACCATCACCTGTTCCGGGGTCTGGATGGCGTGCGCGCAGAAGGCCAGCTCGCGCGGCGTCTCCCTGGCCTGCAAGCCGACCCGCGCCTTGAACCACTGGCGCGTGCCGTCCACCAGCGACACCAGCGCGATCGGCGTGCCGCAAATTGAGGCGGCCAGGCGGGTGATGTCGTCGTAGGCCCGCTCTTCTGGCGAATCCATCACGTTCAGCGCCTGCAGGGCGGCGATGCGTGCGCTCTCGCCCAGGGCCTTGGCCAGGGCATCGCGGTTGTGGCTGAACGAGGCCTGCACGCGGCGCATGTCCTCCAGGTAGCGCAACAGGTCGGCAGTCGGTTCGCCGCGTTCGGCGGCGCGGGCCACCAGTCCTTCCATGCGCTGGATGTAGTTGTCGCCGTCCGCAACCCTCTGGATCAGGGCGGTCAGGTCGTCGATGCGTTGCTTACGGTTGGGCACGGTATTCCTAGGCTCGAGAGGGCGCGATTGTCCACGCACTCCCTGACGCAGCGGTTTGGACACAAAAACCGGTGCGCCTTTGCCCTCGGAACCGGCGGGGGCGACTGCCGGCGTTCTCAGCCCACCGCCTTGATGCTGCCCGCCCGCGCCGCCTGCGCCACCATGGCGGCCAGCGCGCAGGAGGCCAGCCGCCCCGTCTCGCCGTCGGCCCGGCTGGTCAGCACGATGGGCACCTTGGCGCCCAGCACGATGCCGGCCGCGTAGGCGCCGGCCAGGAAGCTCAGGCTCTTGGCCAGCATGTTGCCGGCGTCCAGGTCCGGCACGATCAGCACGTTGGCGACGCCCGCCACGGGCGAGACGATGCCCTTGATGCGCGCAGCCTCGGGGTCGATGGCGTTGTCCATGGCCAGCGGTCCGTCCAGCACGGCGCCCGTGATCTGGTCGCGGTCGGCCATCTTGCACAGCGCCGCCGCATCCAGCGTGGACGGCACGCGCGGGTTCACGGTCTCCATGGCCGAGAGCAGGGCCACGCGCACGGCCGGAAAGCGCAGCGCGTGCGCCAGGTCGATCGCGTTCTGCACGATGTCGACCTTCTCTTCCAGCGTGGGTGCGATGTTGACGGCCGCATCGCTGATGACGAGCGGCTGCGGATGGCCCGGCACGTCCATCACGAAGCAGTGGCTGATGCGCCGGCCGGTGTGCAGCCCGCCTTCGCGCCGCACCACCGCACCCATCAACTCGTCCGTGTGCAGGCTGCCCTTCATGAGCGCGTCGGCGCGGCCCTCGTGCACGAGCGCCACGGCGGCCTCGGCGGCGGCATGGCTGTGCGGCGCTTCGATGCATTCCACGCCCGCCAGGTCCGCACCCAGCGCCTGCGCGGCGGCATCGATCCGCGCACGCGGGCCCACCAGCAGCGGCGTGATGAGGCCCAGCCGCGCGGCCTCCAGCGCGGCCTGCAGCGCCACGGCGTTGGCCGGGTGCACGACCGCCATGCGCAGCGGTGGCAGCGCGCGGGCGGCGGCGATCAGGCGGTCGTAGTGCGGGTGCGTGGGTTCGTTCATGGTCGGCTGGGGCCTTCGGTGGCAGGGGGCGGCGGCTGGGCAGCGCCGGCCGCCGCAGTGTAGGCCGCGCTGCGCGGGCCGCCGGCCTGGCACTGCGCCACAGGCGCAGCGGCGCATCTGTGCGCATCCGGCAGGCGGCCGTCCGCCGCGCGGCAGGCTGGCTCGGCCGTGCCCGCGGCTACGGCGCCCGCGCGGCGGGCGCATCCCCGTCCGCCGCCACCGGCGCAGTGCCCAGCAGCCGCACCTCGCGCTGCGGGAACGGGATGGCCACGCCCGCGGTGTCCAGTGCCGCCAGCACGCGCACCAGCAGCGCGCTGCGCACGGCCACCCAGTCGTTCACGTCGCGCGTCCACACGCGCAGCGCGCAGTTCAGCGCGCTGTCGCCCAGGCCCGTCATCACCGCCACGGGCTCGGGCGTGGACGCCACGCCCGGCGTGCCGCGTGCCGTCTCCACCAGCAGGGCCAGCACCTGCGCCGGGTCGGAACCGTAGGCCACGCCCACCGGCACCTCGATGCGGCGGCTGCGGTCGAACAGCGTCCAGTTCACGAGGTTGCCGCCCAGCAGCACGCCGTTGGGCACCACCACGTCGGCGCCCTCGAAGGTGCGCAGCGTGGTGGCGCGCAGGCCGATCTCGCGCACCGTGCCCGAGATGCCCGCCGCCTCCACGATGTCGCCGGGCTGGATGGGCCGCTCGAACATCAGCACCAGGCCCGACACGAAATGGTTGACCACGTTCTGCAGCCCGAAGCCGATGCCCACGCCCAGCGCGCCGAACACCAGCGTGAGCTGGCTGACCTTGAAGCCTGCGGCCGACAGCGCCACCAGGAAGCCCAGCACCAGCACACCGTAGTAGCTCAGCGTGGCGATGCTGTTGCCCACGCCGCGCGGCAGCCGCGCGTGCCCGTGCAGCTCCTCGCGCAGCAGGCCGCGCACGCCGCGGGCGGCCCACCAGGCCAGCCACACCGCCAGCACGAAGACCAGCACGTCGCCCAGGTGGATGGAGACCTCGCCCACCTCCACGCCGACGCCCAGCACCGCAGCGCCCAACTGCTGCGCCGGCCGCAGCACGCGCAGCCGCTCCATGGTGTAGGCCAGCCAGCCCAGCGCGGCGACCAGCATCAGCACGCGCCGGCAGGCCGCCAGCAGCTGCGGCGCGTGCTGCTGCACGGCGCGCCGGCGCGCAAGCTCGGGCTGGCGCAGCAGCGCATGCACCAGGCCCAGGCTGGCCGCCACGGCGGCGTAGAGCATCAGCGCGAAGTAGCCGCTGTCGATCACGCCGCTGGTCAGCGTCTCCGACAGCGTGACGTTGCCGCCCAGGTTGCAGGCCGCCGAGATGCCCAGCAGCACCAGCACCAGCCAGCCGGCCCAGTGCCCGGCCTGGCGCAGACGCCCCTCGGGCGCACCGGGCGTGCCGGACGCAGCGGGCGCACCCCTCGCCAAGGCCATCCGCGCGATGGCGCGCTGCATCTGCCAGGTGAGCCCCAGCGCCAGCAGCGTCAGCGCCAGCAGGTACAGGCGGTACAGGCCGGGGCTGCCCGACAGCAGGCCGCCCAGCCGGTCGGCCAGGTACAGGCCGATGGCCACGTGGGGCCAGTGGCCCAGGGCCTGCAGCACGCCGGCCGGCAGCAGCCGCAGCACCGGCACCAGCGCCACCAGCAGGGCGGCCTCGGCCACCAGCAGCGGCGCATCCGGCTCCAGCACCAGCACCGCCAGCATGGACAGCAGCAGCCAGGTGGACACGGGCCGGCGCAGCGCGCGCTCCACATGCAGGTCGCCGGGCCGGGCCGCGGGCCGGCTGCGCCAGGTCAGCCACAGGACCAGCGGCAGCAGCAACAGCTCGAGCAGCCGCAGCGCCTGCACGTTGCTGCTGGCATCGGCCTGGTAATCGGCGGCGAAGCGCGTCTCGATGCCCAGGCTGCGCTCCATCTGCTCCACCGCCTGCCCCGGCGTGCCCAGCGCGGGCCACTCTTCCCACAGTGGCGGCACGTCGCGCCGCAGCAGCCGGCGGTCGATCTCGTCGATGGCGGCCTCGGTGGCGGCGCCGCCGGCCTGGATGCGCGCCTTGAGTTCGCTGGCACGCTGGTGCAGCGCCACCTGCTGGTCCAGCGCGTTGGAGAGCGCGGCCTCTGTCGCGCCGAGCGCGTCCAGCATGGCCTGCACGCGCGTGGCCAGCACGGCCGGCAGGTTGTCGAGCAAGCCCTCGGCCCGCGTGGCCGCCCAGGCCGCGCGGCGCTGCGCGAGCTGGGCCAGCAGCTCGCCATAGGGCGACAGGCTGCGCTGCGCGCGCGCCTGCCAGGCGTCGAAGCGGCGTTCGTCGAACTGCCAGTGCCGGCCCAGGCTCTCCAGCCGCATCACCGGCAGATCGGACAGCGCCACGCCCCCGCTGGCGCGCTGCTTGCCGTCCACGGCCGCGGCGATGCTTTCCAGCGCCTGGGCCAGGGCGGGCGTGGGGTCGGGCGCTGCCAGCAGCTGGCGCGCGCGGTCGACCAGGCCCTGGTCTTCGTCGGCGCGGGCCAGGATGGCGCCGACCGGGATTGGCGCCACCCCGCCGGCCCCTGGTGCGGCAGGCGGTGCCGCGGCGCTGGCAGCAGCCGGTGGCTGCTGGGCCGTGGCCGGCCAGGGCGCCAGCCAGGCGGCCAGCCACAGCAGGCCGCAGAGCAGGCGGGCGCGGGTGCCTGCGGAGGGGGAGAAAAGGGCGCGGGCAGATGTCGGCATGGGCGGCCCGCAGTATGCGTTGGCCGCGCGCCGCGCCGCCGGGCGGTGCGCCCGCCAGCGGGCCGGGCGCCTCAGGCCGG
Source organism: Variovorax boronicumulans (assembly GCF_007677875.1). GTDB lineage: Bacteria > Pseudomonadota > Gammaproteobacteria > Burkholderiales > Burkholderiaceae_C > Pseudorhodoferax > Pseudorhodoferax boronicumulans_A. The sequence goes on from NZ_VEDO01000002.1 coordinate 366,207, forward strand.
CTGCGCCGCGGCCGAGGCGGGCAGGCCGAACACGCGGTCGAAGCCCCAGTTGAAGACGAAGGTGTAGACCAGGAAGAACAGCAGCAGGGCGGCGTCGTAGAGGAAGGCCTCCCACAGCCCCACGCCCAGGTACCAGGCGAACACCGGCACGAGGATGAAGGCCAACCCGCCCTCGAAGCCCAGCGCATGGGCGATGCGGCGCTGGAGCGAGCGCCCGCGCACGGCCTGGCGCTTCTCCCAGGCCTCGAACAGCGTGTTGAACACCAGGTTCCAGGCGATGGCGATAGCCGAGGCGATGGTGGCCAGCACCGTGGACTGCCCCGCGCCCGCACCGGACATGGCGGCCAGCCCCACGCTGGCACACAGGATGGCGATCCCTTCGTAGAGGGTGACGTAGACGATCTTGCGTTGAATGCCTTGCATGGCCGGCACTGTATGGCGCGCCGGCTGAAAGAAAAAGTCAACTCATGTCAGCGCAGCTGATAGATTGCGGCCATGGTGTTCACTTCCGACAACGTTCTGCTGTTCCTGGCGGTGCTCGACCAGGGTTCGTTCTCCGCCGCCGCCCGTTCGCTGGGCCGTGTGCCCTCGGCCGTCAGCATGGCGATCGCCAACCTGGAGGCCGAGCTGGCCATCCCTCTCTTCGACCGCAGCGGCCGCGAGCCCCAGCCCACGGCCGCTGCGCGCGCGCTGGAGCCGCAGGCCCGGCAGCTCGCGCAGCAGCTGCGCGCGCTCGACGCGCATGCGCTGGCGCTCACGCAGGGGCTGGAGGAGCGGCTCACGCTGGCCATCACGCCCGAGCTGCTGTCGGCGCGCTGGACTGGCCCGCTCGCGCAGCTGGCGGCCGAGCACCCGCTGCTCGACGTGGAGGTGCTGGTCTCGCCCCAGGCCGATGCGCTGGCCATGCTGCACACGGGCCGCGCGCAGCTGGCCCTGGTGTTCGAGCGCCCGCGGCTGGACGGGCGCGAGGCCTTCCGCCAGGTCGGCAACGAGACGCTGCTGGCCGTGGTGGCGCCCGGCCATGGTTTGCTGGGGGAGGCTGATCAGCCGGGCGGCCTGGGCGCGCTGCAGCTGGCGAACGCGCGCCAGATCGTGATCGCGGGCCGCGACGCCGGCGTGGCCGACCCGCGCGTGGTGTTCGGCCGCCACGTGTGGCACACCGACAGCCCCGAGGCCGCGATGAGCCTGCTGGAAGCCGGCCTCGGCTGGGGCTGGCTGCCGACCAGCCTGGTGCAGGAGCGGCTGGACCGCGGGCGGCTCGTGGCCTTGCCGCTCAAGACGCTGGACAACGGGATGGCGCTCTGCGTGGACGTGGTGTGGTCGGGGGAGAGGCCGTTGGGGTTGGGGGGGAGGGCCTTGGTGGAGGGTATGGCGCGGGCTAGGTCGGGATAGGTTAGGGGTCAGCAGACGGCGTCGTTTTCTTGTCGCTGCGGGTGTGATGGTGTTGATTCGCCGCAGGGCCGACTAAGACGGTTTGGCCGCGGGAGATTCGTACGGCAAAGCCAGGTTTTGATCTCCAGCAATACTGTTAACTGTCGCTTCAGGGGCTGCGATAGGGCAGCTTCGAGCCAATGCCTGCAGCAGCCTTCATGCCTTTTGTCGCGCTCCCATAAATCGCATACTTCTAACAATATCGCCTTGATCTTGCCCGCCGCGGAGTTGCCGACTATCAGGCGAGATAGTGAATTTTCTTTTTCGACGCCTTGGCCTAATCTCTACGTCTTTCGACTGATGGTGAGGAGCGCATTAGCGCCGCGCCATCTAGGAGTAGAGGCAGAAGAAACGCTTCAACCGATGCTGATCGATATCTATCGGATGCGCGCTCGGAATTGCAGGACAGGCTTCCTCTGATCTTCTGCGCAGTGCGACCTAGTTCTAGCATTAAGTAGCCAGAATTGTGTGGAGAACGGTTCTTCGCTTGCGTATGCCAAGCCTGCGTATGTACGCAAATGCTGAAAGTCAATGACTCGATCACAGGCGTACACAAGATGTATTAGGCACAAGAGTCGTCATATCTCTCCCCGCAAATGGATGATTGCGAAATCCATGGTGGGTCATTGACGGTTGTTTGGCTAAGGCGTCGTCTGCGCACTAATTCTGCATCAATAGACTGCGGGCAATCACAGAGGCCTGACTAGCCGCGGTCAAGAATGCCTTGTCGTTTGTTTCAAGATATGAATCAATCATCGACCGCGAAAAATCCAACGCCTTGGCGACGCCCGCAGCAAGAATCAATTTTTTCTCTGGCAAATCACCTCGTTTCTGCAACTCAAAGTCAGTAGCCAGAGCCTCTTCCTCCAAGCGATGAAGCCTTTTCGATACTTCGAAAAGCTCGGACTTAATTTGAAACCGAACCTCGCTATCGGCGAGTCTTGCGCGCTCCGCCCGTATGTGCATCGAACGCAAAGCCGCTGCCAACTGAGTCAACTCCTCGTCATAGCGAGGTTGGGCTGTCGACACCAAAGAGAAAACCAGCAAAACACAGGCAAGAAGGTGGCGGACGATGTTTCGCCAAGAAAAATCTGTCGGCGCTCCGAGTGCGGCTATATTAGCCAATTGAACGCCCAGTCATTGCCGTATTCCACGACAGGAAATCGCCGCTGCTCCGATTGCAAAGCCACCGTTCAACCGCAGCACACATGCCTTCTCCATCATCTCCAAGCGCTAGGAGGCCAGAAAGTGGCGCACCCAAACGAGAAAGCTCCGAAGCAAGCGAGAGATCTTTGATGGTGCGAACTTCAACATCAACACTCGGATTAACAGTAGCCGCTATCTGCATATGCCGCCAACACTGACTGTGAAACAGCTGATCTACGGGCAAACGGCTCATCGAGTCCGCGTCGTATGCTGGCGATGTCCGCCAACGGTGCTTGACGCCATTTCGTGAAATCCCAACATATCGGACCGGGCCCGTCCCATGCCTTGCCATATATAGACAGGGCCCCTTATCTCGCCAAGCTGACTCGTTGAGTACGGAATAGTTGGCCTTAAGCCATGGGCCAATCCGAGCGTCCCGCGGATTCCTCTCGATCTTTCGCTTCCACATTGGTGTTTCCAGTCGATGGATGCGAAGAACGGGAGTTGCAGCTTTAAAAATCGAGTTTGCGGCGTCGACTGCAGAGAGAGACATAAATTAATAAACGACGAGTTTTTTGTGGTGATTGTGGTGGCTAATGTTTGCCGTGAGAGGCGTCGCCCGGCTTGCCCGGTAACGTCCTCTCGATGGAAGGGTTAGGCCGATCTTGCTCAAAGCGGGAAGTCATCGTTGTCATCGGCAACTTCAGGCGATGGCGGTGCAAGAAGGACTTCTATCTGTTGAACGAGCTTGGGTTCGAGCTTGTCTTTGTGCTGAATGAGAACTGACCCTAAAATTCTGCACATCTGGATCTGTTGCAATCCACCCAACTTGGTTGTTCGAAAGAGGCGCAGCGAGGATGGTTGATGCTTGAGACAGAGTGAAGTCGCTGAATTTGGTTAGCTTCGCGACATATGTGTGAGTGAAGGCGAAGTTTGGACTCGTGACAAATTGCTTGATTGCCAGATCCTTTTCAAGCTCGCTTGCAAGCTTGATGTCTGGGAACTTCTCTTTGAAGAACGAAGAGAGGCGCTTAAAGAAGTGGACCTCTTCTTCCTTCGTCTTGGACCACTCCTGCATCAAGAAGTCTTTGAACTTGGTTTCGTCCAGCGCCGAGGTGTAGTCGCGATCCTCTGTAACGAAGTAGATGGGCATGCCCACGGGAACAGCCTTCAAAAGAAGTTCCCAATTCAATGCATCCCCCAGAGAACCGTTTTTGCCGGGTGGATTGCCGATATCCACGCGGAGTCGAGCTTTCGCGACAGCGTCATTGTCTGTTTCGAGCTTAGTAGCGGCGTCGAAGAGTTGCTCGATTATTTCGTCTGCGCGTAGCTTCTTGGAGACAACGTCAGTTTGAAGTTTTAAGAGCAGCTGGGAGTGCGCCTGATCATATTGCTTTTGCAAATCGCGAAGCTTTTGATACTCAACGTAGTCCTTGCACATCTGAGGGAAGTGCAGGTTCAGTTGTTGATCTTTAAGTCTCTTCACTGCATCAGCAATCTTCGCCTCTCGATTTCGGGTGAACTCGGCGACGACTTGGTCGGTAACGTACAGAGTCACAGTTTTCTGAGAAACCAGCACAGCCAGTTTCTTGAGTTCCTCTAAGTCGTCATTTGAGAGGTGATAGAAAGACAAGAATATGTTAGTGTCTATAAATAGGTGCATGCTAAGACTCTGCGGACACTGAACTGCCCAAAGGTGTTGTATGTAGATCGTTAATGAATTGTGAGCGAAATTTTGGAATCCGCTTTTCCTTTATTGCTTAGTCAAGTATCTGCTGTTGGGGGCTGACGGTAGCTTGAACTTCGAGGAAAAAAATCCGAGCATAGATGCGTTGCTAGATTTCCCTTGTTCCGCGGCACCCGGTCGAATACGCCGAGCATCCCCAGAAATCTTTCCCCACTGACGCGCCCCTTTTTGCAATGCGCCGAACCATCGGTTTTGAGCATCGTGGGCAGTTCGGGCTGGCCGTGGCTTCCGTAGGCGTGTGGGGCCGCTGGCGTTGCGCTGCCGTGATTGGCTGTCCATCGGAAAACGGGTTGTTCGGCGAGCCAGGTTCGGCGGTGCGCGCCTTTGCCGCTTGCTGACTGCGGCCCTCCCCCAGCAACTGTGCCAAGGCTCGGCCATTGAGCAGGTGGATGTTCCTCCCGCTCGCAAACCCGGCCGCATCCTTTGTGAACCGTCCGGACGTGACCACAAAGCCACCGGCCACACCCTCCGCCGCCATGACCCCGTACAACTCACGGACCGTGGCCACACCCACCTTGAACGCCTTCCACTGCTTCCACTGCACGAAAAACTTCTCGCCGCCCTTGGTCAGCACGAGGTCCACGCCACGATCCGCGCCGCCACCGCCTGTCTCCCGCACGCCGTACCCGCGCCGCTTGAAACCTTCGCCGACCAGCATCTCGAATTCCTGCCACGACATGCCGTGCAGTGCATCAGCGCCAGATGCTTGAGAGGCCGTGTCGAACAGCGCCTTGCGTTTGCGCCGACGCAGGAACGACGCCAAGGCGCCCAGCAGGCAGATGAACGGAATGAGGTACTGGCCGCCTGTGGCGAGGCCCTGGATGAGCATGGTTGGATGGGCTTCGCTGAGCTGCTTGCCGGTTTGCACGGATGGCAAGGGGCGGGTGGCGACGGCATGCAGCACTCCGTACGACACGCCCGCCAGCGCCACCCCGCCCCACCAGGGCAGCAGCGCCCCGAGGTCCATCACATCGTCGGCCGTGCTGGACTTGCGCCGTCTTCCCATCGTTGCCTCTCCTTCACTGCTGATCTAGAAACGTTCTGAAACAATCCTACGCGCGATCTGCGCGGCGGTTGAAACCGACGCCGGCTCGGTGTCCGCCAATTGGTGGAGACGGCGCTTGCCAGCCGATCCGGCGCGTGGTGCGTGTAGGCGTCGGGTTCTGTGATGGCAATGAAGGCACGGAGCTTGCGCGTTCCGGCCAGTTGCGCGTCCGCTGAACGTCGCTGCGCCGTATTTCGGCCGGCCGGCGCACAGTTCAACACGCTCGCCTGATGTTTCTCTAACTTAAGCGTTCGGGCGGCCGAACGCTGCGCGCGTCACCGTTCGAAAAACCGTTCGACGCCGAGCGTTGGCAACGTCGCCGCGGCGCCGCTTGCTATGTCTGCGCCCCGGGCGGCCGGCGCTTCCCGACCACCGCGCCGGGCCCAGCGTCAGCCCCTGGCTCTGCCGGTGCCAGCCTAGCGACGCGTGTCTGCACGCCGGCCGGTTCCCGCCCCCCGGACGAGCCGTCTTGGTCGGTGGCATGCCACGCAAACCGGGCGCTTCGCCCATGGCATGGATCGTGCGCTGCAGCACGCGAGGTTCTTTTCCTCAACAGAAGGGCTCCATGCGCACACCGTCGCGTCACGGCACGGTCCGCGGCGTGTGGCAGCTTGCCAAATCCAACGTCAACGGAGGGATCAGGGATGTACCAGGAAATCTACGCCAGGGGCACACGGCGCACGGCGCGCACGCTGCGGCCACGCGCCACGCCACCGGCGCTGAAAAGCATGCACGTGCAGCTGGCCTGCCTCTCGCTGCTGGCCTTGATGGCCGCACCAGCCGGTGCCAACCAGTGGTCCTACCCCGGCGACCCCGGCTTCGTCGCGCGCAGCGCGGCCGAAGTGCCCGGCGCCAAGGCCAGCTGGGAGACCCCCGAGTACGGCACCTACTTCGGCACGCTGGGCGGTGGCACGGCCATCACGGCGCCGTGGCAGCTCGTCGCCGTCAACGCGTCCACGGCCTACGCGCTGGGCTACTACGGCCAGGGCGTCACGCTGGGCATGATGGATTCGGGCTACCGGCCGACGCACCAGGGCTTCCAGACGACGCTGATCGCGCCGGTGCGCGCCGGCGGCGTCTACGCCACCTCGGGCTTCGGCTACCGCAGCACGCCCACGCCGGGCAACCCGTTCACGGCCGGCGAGGCCTTCGTGGTCGATGGCGACCAGGCGCGCACCAGCGACTACTCGCACGGCACCGGCATGCTGGGCGTGACCTCCGGCATCCGCGATGGCCTGGACCAGCACGGCATCGCCTTCGCCTCGAAAATGGTCGTGGCCAAGACGGGCGGCTCCGACACGCAGTCGCACGGCCCCTTCCACGACTACGTCTACTGGTACACGGCCAACAAGGCCCTGGTGGATGCCGGCGCCCAGGTGATTAACAGCAGCTGGGGCTCCTACGTCCAGACCTTGAACCGCACGCAGTTCGACGCGTCGGGCAACGACCTGGGCGCCAACGGCAACCTGGCCAATGCCTACCAGATCGCCGGCAAGGACAGCGCCAACCCCGCCGCGATGGCGACCATGATCCCGAACGAGACCTTCAAGGATCTGGAGTACCAGTACTTCTTCACCAAGAAGACCTACTCGGCCGGCGGCATCCAGTACAACCCGGCCTACCCGGGGCGGTCGTTCATGGACGCGATCTGGGAGGCCATCAAGGTCACCGGCACCGTCAACGTGCGCTCGGCCGGCAACAACGACTGGAGCAACCCCTACTTCCGCCCCGCGTACCCGCTGTTCAACCCGCTGGCGGAGAACCAGTTCGTGGCCGTGGGCGGCGTGCAGCCGCCGACGGCGGCCAACCCCGAATACACCAAGCAGTTCGGCTACAACGAGGCGGGGCTGGCCAAGTGGTGGTCGGTGTCCACCCCGTCGAACAGCGTGCGCACCACGAGCAGCGCGGGCGACACCAACTACTCCAACTCCAGCGGCACCTCGCCGGCCACGCCGGTCGCCACCGCGGTGATGGGCGTGCTGCTCTCGCGCTTCCCGAACATGGATGCCAAGCAGGTCCGTGACGTGATGCTGACCACGGCCAACAACCGCATGTCCGACGGCGTGCGCTTCCTGGGCACGGGCCAGACCTCGCCCACCGGCGCCTCCATCGCCTGGACCGCACCCGACGGCCTGCCGGACGAGCGCTGGGGCTGGGGCATTCCCGATCTGGCCAAGGGCGTGCACGGGCCGCGCCAGTTCCTGGCCCCCATGGTCTACGCCATGAACAAGGCCCCGCTGGACGTCTGGTCCAACGACATCGGCCAGGTCGCGATCAAGCAGCGCGAGCAGGAAGACCGCCAGTGGCTGGCCAGCTACAAGCAGCAAGGCATCGCGCTGGCCGGTCCCTTCGGCCCCAACGTGCTGAACCAGAACGGCACGCTGAGCCCGCAGGCCTTCATGGTCCAGGGCCTGCTGAACGACCCGGCCATCCAGGCCATCACCAACGGCCGGCCCGAGACCTACGACAAGATCCCCTATGCCAACGCGGTGGCCTGGCGCAAGGAATGGATGGACGCGCGCGCGGACCACATCCAGAGCAAGATCGACCGCGGCCAGTACACGGCCTCGCTGACCAAGACCGGCAGCGGCACGCTGATCCTCACGGGCAACAACAGCTATGCGGGCGGCTCGACGGTGGCGGGCGGCAAGCTGTCGGTGGTCGGCACCAACGGCTCGGCCGTGACGGTCACCAGCGGCGGCACGCTGGGCGGCACGGGCACGGTGGCGGGCGCCGTCATCGTCATGAGCGGCGGCGTGCTGGCGCCGGGCGTCAGCGCGGCCGAGGCCGCGGGCGTCACCGCCGTGGTGGCCGATGTGACGGTGGCCGCAGGCGACGTACTGCGTGCGACCACGGCCAAGATCGGCCTGGGCGGCGCTTTCGCCGCCACGCTCAAGGGCGGTGGCGTGTCCTCGCGTCTGGTGGCTTCGGGCAGCGTGGCGCTGGGCGGCAGCCTGAGCCTGTCGGCGGCGGTGGCGCCGAACGCGGGCGAGAGCTACACGCTGATCCAGGCCAGCAGCATCCTCGGCACCTTCGCCGGCCTGCCCGAGGGCGCCAGCTTCCAGTCGGGCGGCCGGCAGTTCCGCATCTCCTACCAGGGCGGCCGCGTGACGGTCACCGCGGTGTGATGGCGCCCCGTATCCGTTTTGTTTGTCTACTGAAGGAAAAGAGCATGAAGAGCATCAGTTCGTCGATCGCAGCCGTCGCGCTGGCCACCACGGCGGTGTTTGCGGCGCCGGTGCAGGCCAACCTCGTCACCAACGGCGGGTTCGAGACCGGCGATTTCTCCGGCTGGACGCAGACCGGTGACGCCTCGTTCAACGGCGTGCAGTGCGCCGGGCCCGGCGCCAGCGTGTATGCGGGCAATTGCAGCGCCTACTTCGGTTCCCTGGAGCAGAGCGGCATCGCGCAGACCATCGACGTCGGCAGCATCGGCAACTTCTGGAGCCTGTCGTTCGCGTTTATGCCCGATGGCGGCATGCCGAGCAGCTTCACGGTGAGCTTCGGCGGCAAGACGCTGCTGTCGATCACCGATCCGGTGGCCAGCGACTTCATGGTCTACCAGTTCAGCGGCTTCACCACGGCCGAGAACATGACGCTGAGCTTCGACTTCTTCGACCCGGTGGGCTTCCTGTCGCTGGATGCGGTCGAGGTGACGGCCGTGCCCGAGCCGGCGACGACCGCCCTGATGGGCGCGGCGCTGGCGGGCTTGCTGGCGATGCGCCGCCGCAAGGCGCGCTGAGGCAAGGCGCCGGCCGACGCGCGGCCTCGGTGCAGGCCGCCAGCCGCAGGGCGTGCTCGCCTGCGGTATGCGGCATCGGAAGTCCCACGGTGCAAGGGTATGGCTGCCGGCGCCGCAGGCATGGTCAGGCTTCTACAACGCTCGTTGACGGGCCGCCTGTTGCCGGCCCGCCGGCAAGAAGCAGGAGAACACCATGCCCGAAACCCCGACCCCCATCACGCCACCCAACCCGCCGGAGGCGGCCGACGCCGACCTCGCGGCCCAGGCCCGCCCGGGCTACGGCGACGGCGTGCCTTCCCAAGACCCGCGGCCCGGCGCGCAGCAGCCGCTCTCGCCGGCCGAGGCCACGCGCGAGGCCGGCAGCACGCTTGCCGCCGGCGGCGTGCTGGCCGGAGCCGCGGCGGGCGCCGCCGTCGGCGCGGTCGTGGGCGGCCCCGCCGGCGTGGTGGTGGGCGGTGCCATCGGCGGCGTCGCCGGTGCGGTGGGCGGCGCAGCGGCTGGCAAGGCCGTGGCCGGCAGGCCCGTGGGCCTGCACATCGAAGACAGCGGTGGCAACGGCCGCCCGGTGGTGCTGATCCACGGCTGGCCGCTGTCCGCCCAAGCCTGGCAGCCCCAGGTGCCGCTGCTGGCCGCGGCCGGCTACCGCGTGGTGGCCTACGACCGGCGCGGCTTCGGCCGCTCGGCCAAGCCCGCGAGCGGCTATGGCTACGACCAGCTGGCCGACGACCTGGCCCAGGTGCTGGACGAATGCGGCCTGCAGCAGGATGTGACGCTGGTCGGCTTCTCCATGGGCGGTGGCGAGGTGGCGCGCTATGTCGCGCGCCATGGCCAGGCGCGTCTGCGCAGCGTGGTGTTCGCCGCGGCCGTGCCGCCTTTCATGATGCAGGGCCCTGACAACCCCGAGGGCCCGCTCACGCCCGAGAAGGCCCAGGAGATGAAGCAGGGCCTCGAGCGGGACCGCGATGGCTTCTTCGAGCAGTTCACGCGCGACTTCTTCTCGGCCAACGGGCGGCTCATGGTCAGCGAGCAGCAGCGCGCCGAGGCCGTCGCGCTGTGCCACCAGTCCGACCAGCAGGCCGCGCTGGCCTGCATGGATTCGTTCGGCACCACCGACTTCCGCGACGACCTGACCAGGCTCACCGTGCCCACACTGGTGCTGCACGGCGATGCCGACGGCATCGTGCCGGTGGAAGGCTCGGGCCTGCGCACGCACCGCGCCGTGCCGCACAGCAAGCTGGTGACGGTGCCCGGCGCACCGCATGGGCTCAACACCTCGCACACGCGCGAGTTCAACGACGCCCTGATCGCCTTCCTGCGCGAAGGCTGAGAAGGCGGCGCCACCGCGTCCGCCCCATCCGTCCATCGGTTGGTGGAGGAAGCCGGCACCCGGGTGCGGTACGCTGCGCGCAGCCCAGCCGGGCGCCACGGGAGGGACCATGGTGCAGTGTCTTCGCTCCGACAGGACGCGGCGGTTCTTGCAACTGCTCTGTGTGTGGACAGGGGCGCTGGCCGCGGCCGGCGCCGCGGCCGATGCGGCGGGCCCCGTGCCCGAGCCGACGGCCTGCCAAGCCACGCCGCCGCGGCCAGTCTCCCGGCCCCCGGCTCCGCCGGCGGCGAAGGCCACGCCGCTGCAGTTGCAGAACTTCGTCTACTGCAGCCCCGCGCCCTTGCCGGTCGCGCCGGTCGCGCCAGTCGCGTCGGCCAGCGCCACGACGCCGCCGTCCGTGTGCCCGCCACCGGCGCCGGTCGAGAAGTGCACGGTCGATCCCGCGAACCTGCCGACCTCGGTGGAGATCAATCTCGGCAAGGGCATCGGGCTGAAGTTCCAGTCCGCCGGATGGCTGGCCTGGGTGCTCACGGGCCTGTGCGTGGTGGCAGCGATTGCCACGCTGGTACAGGCGCTGCGGTCCGGGCCGCCCATGCCGGCCACGGGCGGCGCGGCGCGGGCCCGCAGCTGGGGGTGGCTCACGGCATTGCTCGCGCTGGTGCTGGGCCTGTTGCTGGGTTTTGCGCTGGCACCCGGGCCCCAGCTGACCGAGGCGCAGTTGCGCGAGCTGCAGGCTTCGCCGCAATTCAAGGCCGCCATGGTGGAACTGGTGGAGGCCAAGGCCGAAGCGGCCCGGCTGCGCGAGCGCGTGGCGGCGCTGGAACTGGCGGCGCGCCCTGCCGTGCCCGTGGTGCCGCCCGCGCCGACGCCAGCGGAGCAGCGCACGGGCGGCTACGACCCGCTCAGTCTGGTGCTTGGCGCGGCGCTCGCCGCGGCCATGGGGCTGGCGTGGTTCACGCGCTGGGTGCAGGACAACGCGCAGATGCGTGCGGTGCTGCAAGCCATCGGCGCAGCGGTCGCGGCGGCTGGGGTGGGGCGGACGGCGCCCGAGCCGGTGCCGCCCTCGGCCGAGACGATCGCCCTGGCGACGGTGCGGCGCCTGCTGGGCGGGCGCTGGCGCGTGGGGAGCGAGAGCCCCTGAGCGTGGTCCGCGGCCGGCCAATCTGGCAAGGACCGTGGGGCCATGGTCGCACCGGGCCCCCGGGCGGCCTAGACTCCGCGCCCATGCCTTCCCGCCACCACGCCCGCCCGCAAGCCGACCGGCCCTGCCGCGCGCGCAGCGTGCTGGCCCGGTGCGCCGCTCTGCGCCGAACCGCCGGCCATTCCTGAGCCCGGCGGTCCGCACCAGAAGCACTTTCCCTTCCTCGCTGCCGATCGCCGGGCCCCAACAGCCCCAAGGCCCCAGTGCGTCCGCGTGCCGGGGGTGGTCGTTGCGTTCGCACCCGGTGCGATGAAGGAGTTCCCATGCAGTTGCGGCAGATCCTTGCCGTTGTCGATGCGTCCGCCGCCGGTGTGCAGGCGGGTTGGCGCGCTGCGCGCCTGGCCTGGGCGCATGGCGCCACGCTGAGCCTGGTGGCGCCAGTGGCGCTGCCCGACCGTCACCCCGCCTCGCGGCACGGCCCCAGTGCGCCGCCTGTGCGCATGCGCGCGGCGCTGGCCGATCTGGCCGGCAGCATGGCCGCCGCCATCGGCATCCGGCCGGCGGTGGCGGTCGACCTGGAGGGCGAGGGCGGTGCCCTGTTGCGCCAGCAGGTGCGCACGGCCAGCCTGGTCGTCGTGCCGGCGTCGGCCGGCCCGGCGGGGGCGGCACGATGGTGGCAGGACAACCTGGCCGAGCGCTTGCTGCGCGAGGCGGGCGTCCCGGTGCTGTTGGTGCGGCGCCCCGCGGGCACGGCGCACCGCTGTGCGCTGGTGGCCACGGGCCCGGACGCCGGGGCCGCGGCCCCACTGCTGCACGCGGCCAGCTGGCTGTGCCGGCCCAGCGCGGTCATCGCCTGCCATGTGCTGGACCCGACGATCCAGCGCCACCTGCACGCGGCCGATCTGCCGGTGGCCACCGTGCAGTCGTGGATGGAAACCGCCCGGCGGCGCGCCGAGCTGGCCCTGGGCGAGCAGCTCGTGCAGGCCGGATTGCCGGCCGGCCAGGCGCTGGTGCTGCAAGGCCCGGCGCTCGCGCGGTTGCTGCATGCGCAGCACAGCCGGGCGGCCTCGCTGCTGGTGGTGGGCAAGCCGCGGCGCAGCCGCTGGGCCGACCTGCTGCGCCCGGCGCTGGCGCGGCAACTGGCCGCGCGCGTGGCCAGCGACGTGCTGTGGCTGCCGACGCCGGAGCCCGGCGCCCGCGCGGCGCGCGCGCGCCTGGACGCTGCGCAAGGCGCGGCCTGGCACGCGCCGCCTGGCGGTGCATCCGTGCTCGCACCGCAGCATGCCGACGCGAGGCCGCTGCCATGAGCGCCGCGCTCGCATGGCCCGCTGGGCCCATGGCCGCAGCGCTGCTGCCTGGCACCCTCGGACGGCTGGGCCGCTGGCTGGCGCCGTGGACCGTTCTGCGCATCGACGTGGACCGTCCGCTGGACGGCCTGGCGCGCGAACTGCAAGGCCTGCACGGCCGCCTGGCCGACGGCACGCTGCAAGCCACCAGCCTGCTGCTGCCCGGCCCCATGCCGGGGCTGCGGCTGTGGCACCGCCAGGCCGATGGCGAGCACTACGTCTACGTAGAGGACATGGCAGCGGGCTGCCTGGCCGGCACCACGGTGCTGAACCGGCTCGTGGAAGTGGGCCGCGCCGTGCACCCGCATGTGCGCTCGCCGCATTCGCGCTACCTGCCGGCCTACCAGCGCCGCGGCATTGCCACGGCCGTCTACGCCTGGGCGCTGAACAGCGGCATCTGCCTGGTCAGTGGCGCACGCCAGTCGCCCGGCGCGCACGCGCTCTGGCACGCGCTGGGGCGGCGCTACGGCCTGGGCTATGTGCAGGTGGCGGGCCGGCGCCTGCGCTGGCTGGGCACGGACGTGGCGCCAGCGCTGGCCGATGCGCTGGACGTGCGGCTGATGCTGTGGAGCGGCGCGCGCGAGCGGCTGCGCTGGCTGGACGGCCTGCCGCAAGCCTGAAGCCGCCGCCGGCGGCTTGCGGCCCAGAGGGGCCGGCAGTCCCAGTGCGATTGACTGTCACGACGACTTGGGATTTTCAGCCTGCCCGGCACCGTAAAGCCAGGCGGCATGGGCGGCCTGGGCCAGTAACTGAATGTGTAAGACAAATCCTTCTTTTTTTGTAAGCAGCGCCGGGGCAAGGCCGGCGGGGTGCCCGGCCGCTTATAGTCGCGCCGCCCCCCGAAAAGGTAACCAATGAAATTTCGTGTAAAAAACCTTTGCCGCAGCTTGGTCATGGTGATCGGAATCGGGGTGGCCCAGATTTCCTGGGCCGGGCGCTCCAATTACCAGGAGTTGTATGTCTTTGGCGACAGCCTGTCGGACACGGGAAATTCTCTCGTGGCGACGACGGCACAGCAAATGGTCCCGGCATTGCCGCCTTCGCGCTCCCCTTATGCGTCGTACTGGCAGGGGCGTTATACCAACGGGCCGGTCGCCGTCGAATATCTCTGGGATTTGATGAACCGGAAAAACGGGTCGGAATTGACCCCGTCTTTGGTTCTGGAAAGCCGCGTTAAAAAATCCGGTATCAGTTTCGCGTTCGGCGGCTCCACCACCGGAATCAGTTCGCACTCGCCGCTGGGATTCACCGTGCCGGGCCTGCTGGGCCAAGTCCAGATGTTCGACACGCTGCTGGCTGGAAGGAAGGCGCCGGCCAATGCGCTGTATGTGGTCTGGAGCGGATCGAACGACTATCTGCAAGGTCTGGCCAGCACCCCCACGGCGGTGGTGAGCAATGTGGCGACGGCCGTGCGGCAGCTCTATGGCATGGGGGCGCGCGCGTTCCTCGTGCCCAACCTGGCCGACATGGGGCTGACGCCGTTCGTCCAGGTCCAGAACGCCGGCCCCGCCTTCACGCAGCTGAGCCAGGGGCACAACGCGCTGCTGCAGAGCACGCTGGCCCGGCTGGCCCGGGAACTGCCGGCCGCGCGCATCGTCTCGCTCGACGTCTTCGCGCTCGGCGCCACCGTGGTCGGCGGCGGGCAGGTGGTCGCGGATTTGCCGGCGCTGGAATATCTGGCACCGGGCAGCGGCGCGGCAGATTGTCTGTTCCGCAATCCCGCAACCTGCGTCGACGTGAATTTCCAGGCGTTTCTGCCCCCATTTTTGTTCTGGGACGTGTTGCATCCGACCACGCAGGTGCACGGCGTGATCGGCAGCGCCATGTACCAGGCCCTGCAAAAGCAGCCGTAAATTCCTGGGCTCGGCGAGATTCGCCGGTGTTGGACTTGAAATTCTGGACGATTTCGCCATGGACCATGTGCAGCAAATCAGAATCTCGTGCGACTCCAGTGCGTTGCACGTCGGCCAGCGTCGTTTCGACTGCGAATGGATGGAAGGTTCGCAAATGAACCGGTGGCTTTTGCGCGAGCGGCTGACACAGGCCCTGGCCGCGCACGGCCCGCATTCGCACTGGATGGAAACCCGGCTCAAGAGCGAAGCCGCACAAGCCATTTCCTTGTAACGGGTTGGCCGGTGATTCTCTGAAACGGAATCGGCACCCCATGATTTCAACAACCCGGAGCAGAAAAGTGAAATTGGTGAAATCAGGCCTTCTTGCCGCAGCGGCCCTTTCGGCCCTGCCGGCGTTGGCGTCCCAGGTGACGCAGTGGGACTACGTGGTCGACAGCGCCTTCAACGCGGGCGCGACCACGTTCTCGACCGGACGCGCGACCAGCAGCGGCACGGTGGCTCCGTCCAACCTGCAGATCAGCTGGGGCGCGGCGAACGGCAGCGTGGGCGTGAACCGCAGCGCGCTGGAAATCTCGGCGACGCCGAGCAGCGGCGTGCTGGTGACCGACGGCGCTTCGCAACTCGCGAACACCTACACCCATGTCAACAACGGCAACCTGGGCCGCAACAGCGTCTCGCTGCTGACGACGCAGATCGACGCGCAGCTGCAGCTGCGCCCGAGCGGCTCGGGCCTGCCCTACGCCTCCTACCTGGCGAGCTACACGGTGAACTTCGCGGAGACGCCCAACACGCCCGGTACCTGCGTGGTGCAAAGCGCGGTCGCCTGCGACGACATCTTCGTGATTTCCGGTTCGCTGAACGAGGCCTTCGTCTACGACGGCTTCGAGTACTTCGTGAGCTTCTTCGCGGCGCCCGCGCTGAACACCCTGGACGACGCCGTCTGCGCGGCCGCCGGCGCGGGTGCGGGCTGCATCGGCTTCACCACGCAGGAGTTCATGTCGACGAACGTGAACTTCAACCTGGCGATCACGAGCCGGGCCATCGAAGTGCCGGAACCGGGTTCGATCGCGCTGTTGGGCGCGGGCCTGCTCGGGCTGGTCGGGCTGCGCCGGCGCGCGCCGCGCGCCTAAGCCACGAGCGAGGCTTCCAGCGCGTGGACTAACTCGGTCAGCGCGCTGCCCAGCGCCAGCACGGTGCGTGAGGGCAGCGGCTGCGGCGCCAGCACGCCGCAGTTCAGCACGAAGCGGATCGCGTCCACGGGCTGCGTGAACGGCACGGCGACGGCCTCGATCTCGGGCCGGAAGTCGCGAGAGCTGCAGTGGCCGTGCTGCGCGAACTGCGCCATGGCCCGCTCCACCACGCCCGCGTGCCGGCGCGCCGCGGCCGGGTCGCGCACGGCGATCTCGTTGAGCACGGCGCGGCGTTCGGCCGGTCGCGCACCGCACAGCCAGGCGCGGCCCATCGCCGTGGCCAGCATGGGCATCACGGCGCCGGTGTCCGGCGGCAGCAGCCGGCCGTCGGTGCGCCAGGCGGTCTGCACATAGACCATGCCGGCCTGATGGCGCAGGCCCAGCGAGACCGCGCCACCGATCTTCTGCGACAGCGCCAGCATGCCCGGCCGCGCCAGCGCGCGCAGCCGCAGGCCGGCCAGCATGGGGTAGGCGATGGCCACGGTGCCCGCGCCCAGGCGGTAGCCGCTGCTGCCCAGCGGGTCGTGCCGCAACAGTCCCAGCTGCACCAGCGTGTAGGTGAGCCGCACCACGGTCTGCGGTGACAGGCCGAGCCGCCGCGCGAGCTGGGCATTGCCCAGCACTTCGTCCCCGGGCTTAAAGCAAGCCAGAAGGTCCAGCCCGCGCGCCAGCGTCTGCGCGGCGCCATGGGCGGCGTCCTCGCCGGCACGGCGCCGCGCGGGTGCTGGCGCTGGCGGCTGCGTTGGCCAGGGGGCGGGCGGCGCAGCGCCGCCGGATTCGGCCCGCCATTCCTGCTCGATGCGCCGGGCCAGGGCCAGCAGCCGCGGTGCGACATGGGCGGCCAGCTCGCCCGGTGCCAGGCGCCGGGCCGGCAGGCCGCAGTTGAGCACCAGACGTTCGCCGCCCAGCCGCACGTCCAGCGGCACGGCCACGGCATGCACGCCGCTCTGGAAATGGCCGGGCGAGAAGCACAGGCCGCGCTGCGCGAAATCGCGACCGGCCTGGGCCAGCGCGGGCGCCCAGGCTGCCAGCTGGGCGGGCGCGTGCGCGCGCAGCGCGGCCAGCGCCTCGGCGCGCTCCCCGGGCGCAGCGCTGGCCAGCCAGGCCCGGCCGACGGCGCTGGCCAGCAACGGCAGGGTGGCGCCCAAGTCGGGCCGGAAGGCCGAGGGCTGGTGCCAGCGGCAGGTCTCCACGTACACCATCTGGTGGTGCCTGCGCATGGCCAGCGACACCGCACCGCCGAGTTCTTCGGCCAGCTGGCTCATGGGCAGCCGTGCGAGCCGGCGCACCCCCAGGCTGGCCAGCAGCGGGTAGCCCAGCGTGAGCGCCGTGCTGCCCAGCCGGTAGCGCCGCGTGCCGGTATCGAACAGCAGCAGTCCGCGCGCGAGCAGCAGCGTGCTCAGTCGCGAGATGCTGGCCTTGGACAGACCGGTGCGCTCGGCCAGCTGCTTGTTGGACAGGCCGGCCGGCGCGTCGGCGAATGCGTCGAGCAGCGCCAGCCCGTGGGCGAGGCTGCTGGCGTAGCGCGGGTCGGTGGCGGCGGGCACGCGTTCAATATAGCGAAACAAGCATTGGTGCCGTATGGGTGGCCAACCTAAGCTGCGCGCCGGATCGACCCCGAACGACAGGAGCCCCGGATGCGAACGAACGACTGTGCAGCGCTGCGCGAGGCGGCCCCATGAGCCAGGCAAGCCGCCACGCCACGCAAGGCCCGCTGGCCGGACTGCGCATCCTCGACATGGCCACCGTGGTGGCCGCCCCGTTCGGCGCCACCCTGTGCGCCGATGCCGGCGCCGAGGTCGTCAAGCTCGAATTGCCCGAGGGCAACGACCCGCTGCGCGGCTTGGCACCCACGGGCCTGTACTGGAAGGTGCTGAACCGCGGCAAGGCCGGCATCTCGCTGGACGTGCGCAAGCCCGAGGGCCGCGCGCTGTTCCTGCGGCTGATCGCGGGCTTCGACATCCTGGTGGAGAACTTCCGCCCCGGCACGCTGGACCGGTGGGGTCTGGACTGGGCCACGCTGCAGGCGGCCAACCCGCGCCTGTCGGTGCTGCGGCTCACGGGCTTCGGCCAGACCGGGCCTTACGCCGGGCGGCCCGGCTTCGCGCGCATCTTCGAGGCCATGGGCGGGCTGGCCCACCTGACGGGCGAGGCCGGTGGCCAGCCGCTGCACACCAATTTCCCGGTGGGCGATGCGGTGGCCGGGCTGTTCGGCGCCTTCGCCATTGCGAGCCTGGCGGCCGAGCGGGCGCGCGAGCCGCAGGCGCCGGGCCGCCAGGTCGATCTCTCGGCCACCGAGGCGCTGCTGCGCGTGCTGGAGCCGCTGGCGGCCGAGCACGAATGCCTGGGCGAGGTGCGCGGGCGCAGCGGCGCGCGCGCCAGCTACACGGCGCCGTCCAACATCTACCGCACGCAGGACGGGCAGTGGATCACGCTGGTCGGTTCGTCGGACGCGATCTTCCGCCGGCTCTGCGCGGCGATGGACGCGCCGGCCCTGGCCGACGACCCGCGCTTCGCGAGCAACCCGGCGCGCGTGCGTCACCTGGACGAGGTCGACGGCGCCATCGCTGCCTGGTTCGCCGCGCACGGCTTCGAGGCCCTGGCCGAACAGCTCGAGGCGCATGGCGTGCCGTTCAGCAAGATCTATTCGATCGCCGACGCGGTGGCAGACCCGCACTACCGCGCGCGTGGCGCATTCGTGCGCCTGGCCGACCCCGAGCTGGGCTCTCTGCCGGCGCCGGTGGCGGTGCCGCGCTTCGGTGCCGCGCCGCCACCGCCGCGCACGGGCCCGGCCTGCGGCGAGCACAACGCAGCCGTCTACGGCGCTCTGGGCCTCACGGCATCCGACCTGGCCGCCCTGCGCGCCGCCCACGTGATTTGAAGAAGGAGGACACGAACATGATCCGCGACCCCGAGGCATTCCACGAACTGCTTGCCACCGTGCGCCGCCAGGTGCGCGAACAGATGATCCCGCGCGAGGCCGAGGTCGAACGGCTGGACGCCGTGCCGGACGACCTGGTGGCCGACCTGGCGCGCAGCGGCTACTTCGGCTGGTCTATCCCCGAAGCCTACGGCGGTGCCGGCATGACCACCGAGGAACTGGTGCTGGCGGCGATGGAGCTGTCGCAGGCCTCGGTGGCCTTCCGCGCCCGTGTGGGCACCAACACCGGCATCGGCTCCGAGGCGCTGGTGGCCGACGGCACGCCGGCGCAGAAGGACCGCTACCTGCCGCGCATGGCGCGCGGCGAGCTGACGGGCTGCTTCGCGCTGACCGAGCCCGGGGCCGGCTCGGACGCAGTGGCGCTGAAGACCAGCGCGGTGCGCGACGGTGACCACTACGTCCTGAACGGCAGCAAGTGCTTCATCACCAATGCGCCCATCGCCGGGCTGTTCACCGTGATGGCGCGCACCGATCCCGCGGACCTCTCGGCCCGTGGCATCACGGCTTTTCTGGTCGAGCGCGACACGCCGGGCCTGTCCACGGGCCAGCCTTACGACAAGATGGGCCAGGCCGGCTCGCCCGTGTCCGAGGTGTTCTTCACCGACTGCCGCGTGCATGCCGATCAGATCGTGGGCGGCGCGGGTGCCACCGGGCAGGGCTTCAAGACAGCGATGAAGGTGCTGAACAAGCAGCGCATCCACCTGGCCGCGCTGTGCACGGGTCCGGCCATCCGCATGCTGGACGAAGCCGTGGCCTACACCGCGCAGCGCGAGCAGTTCGGCCAGCCGGTGGCGGGCTTTCAGCTCGTGCAAGCGCTGATCGCCGACTGCCAGACCGAGATCCACGCGGCGCGCGCGCTGATCCTGGAAACGGCCCGCGCGCGCGATGCCGGCGAGGACGTGACCATGCAGGCCTCGATGTGCAAGTACTTCGCCTCGGAGATGTGCGGCCGCGTGGCAGACCGCTGCGTGCAGATGCTGGGTGGCACCGGCTTCATCCGCGGCCATGCGATCGAGCGCTTCTACCGCGACGTTCGCCTGTTCCGCCTGTACGAGGGCACCAGCCAGATCCACCAGCTCAACATCGCCAAGCGCACGCTGGCGCGCGCCGGGCAGCACTGAACCACCCCGAGGAGACGACATGCACCAACCCCTGTTCGCGCGCCGCGCCGTCAGCGCCTGCCTGCTGGCCCTTGCCGCATTGCTGCCTGCGGCCCGTGCGGCCGACTACCCCGACAAGCCCGTGCGCATCATCGTGCCCTATGCGCCGGGCGGCGGTGCCGACACCGCGGCGCGCGCCATCGGCCAGCGGCTCAGCGAAGTCTTCGGCCAGAGCTTCATCGTCGAGAACAAGGCCGGCGCCGCAACGCAGACCGGCACGCTCGCGGTGACGCGCGCCGCGCCCGACGGCTACACGCTGCTGCTGGGCACGGCCAACCTTGCGACGAATGCCGTGCTGTTCGACAAGCTGCCCTACGACGCGCAGCGCGATCTGACACCGATCTCGCTCATCACCAAAGCGCCGGTGTACGTGGTGGTCCACGCCGACTCGCCCGTGAAGGACCTCAAGGGCCTGATCGCCCAGACCCGGGCTGCCAAGGACGGACTGAGCTACGGCACCGCCGGCAACGGCAGCATCCCGCACCTGGCAGGCGAGCTGTTCCGCGCGAACACCGAGGCGAGGCTGCTGCACGTCCCTTACAAAGGCAGTTCGGAGGCGGTCGCGGCGCTGGTGGGCAGGCAGATCGACCTGAGCTTCGACAACCTGCCGCCCACCAACAGCATGATCAAGGCGGGCAAGCTGCGCCCGCTGGCCGTGGCCGCCGCCCGGCGCAGCGCGCTGCTGCCGGACGTGCCGACCACGGGCGAGCTGGGCGTGCCCATGGAGGCCTCGTCCTGGTGGGGGCTGCTGGCGCCCGCCGGCACGCCGCCGGCCATCGTCGCCAAGCTGAACAAGGCCATGGTGGACGCGCTGGCCACGCCGCAGATGCGCGAACACCTGGCACGGCTTGGCATCGAGCCCGAGAGCTGCAGCCCGGCGGAGTTCACGGCACTGATCAAGGCCGAGACGGACAAGTGGGGCCGCGTGGCCAAGGCCGCCGGCATCAAGGCGGACTGACATGCGGCCCGAACGCTTTCGCGCATTCCGGTTGCACCGCGACACGGACGGCGGCCCGGTGGCCGGCCGCTTCGTCGAGCTCGGCGTGGACGATCTCTCGCCCGGCGAGTTGCTGGTGCGCGTGGCCTACACCAGCGTCAACTACAAGGACGCGCTGGCCGCGGCCGGCCTGAACCAGATCGTGCGGCAGTACCCGCGCATCGGCGGCATCGACCTGGCGGGCGAGGTGGTGGCCTCGGACGACCCGCGCTTCGTGCCGGGCGACGCGGTGCTCGTGCACGGCTTCGGCATCGGCGTGGACCACGACGGCGGCCATGCCGAGTTCGCCCGCGTGCGTGCCGACTGGGCGCTGCCGCTGCCGGCCGGGCTGAGCCTGCAGGAGGCCGGCACACTGGGCGTGGCCGGCTACACGGCAGCACTGTGCGTGCACTGGATGGAGCACAACGGCCTGGCGCCGGGCGGCCTGCCGGTGCTGGTGACGGGGGCCAGCGGCGGCGTGGCCAGCGTGGCCATCGACATCCTGGCCGGGCGCGGCTACGAGGTCGTCGCGGTCAGCGGCAAGGGCGATGCCGACGGCTACCTGCGCGCGCTGGGCGCGGCGCGCGTGCTGTCGCCCGATGTCGCGGCTGGCGCCGGCCGCGCGCTGGACAAGGCGCAATGGGCCGGCGCCGTGGACGCCGTGGGCGGCGGGATGCTGGCCTGGCTGCTGCGCAGCGCGGCGCCCGATGCCGTCATCACGAGCTTCGGCAATGCCGGTGGCGCCGAGCTGCAGACCACGGTGCTGCCGCTGATCCTGCGCGGCGTGCGGCTCATCGGCATCAACGCCAACAGCCCGATGCCGCTGCGCCGGGCCGTGTGGGCGCGGCTGGCCGGCGACTACAAGCCGCGCCACCTGGCGCGCATCGCGCAGCAGCTGCCGTTCGCGCGGTTGCCCGAGGCCATGGCGCGCATGCGCGCGCGTGGCACGCGCGGGCGCATGGTGGTGGGTTTCTAGCGCGACGCGCGCGTTGGCTCCGGCGGCCATGCACTACCATGGCCGGCCGCTGAACCTGCCACCACGATGCCCATGCGCTCCATTCCCGCGCTGGCCTGCTCGGCCCTGCTGCTGCTCCTGCCCGGCCTGGCCGCGGCCCAGAAGATCGAAGTCGACCGCGAGACCTACCTGGCGCGCTGCACGGCGCTGCTGTACCCGCTGGACGAACTGCTGCTGAACCGCCTGTCCAAGGAGGCCGGCTTCTCCGCCAAGGCCATGGCCTACCTGCGCGCCAGCCGCGACGTGTGCGGCTGCAGCTTCGAGCAGGCGCAGCTGGCGCTGAATCCGCGCCGGCTGCTGCTGTTCGCGCACCGTGGTTTCGAGCCCGTGGAGCAGGGCATCGGCCAGGTGTTCGAGCCGGCCGACCGCGAGGCGGTGGCCAGGTTCGAGAAGGAGCACAAGGGCTACCGACGCTGCGCCGAGACCTTCGAGCGGCGCGTGCAGGAAGCGGCCGACGCGCCGCGGTAGTCCTAGCTGCCGTCGGCCAGGCGCTGGATGCGGATGGCGCGGCCGGTCCAGGTGCCGCCCGGCGGCAGGGCCAGGATGGCGGCCTTCTGCGCGGCGTTGAGGTCCTTCTCCTGCTGGATGTAGCTCTCGCTCACGCGGATGCTGCGCGGGCGCGGGTCGTGGGGGTCGGGCAGGATCAGGCTGATCTCGTAGGTGGCTGTCGTCATGTGGCGATTTTCGACGATGCCCGTGGCCGGCTCGCCAGCGGCCGCAGCTGCAGGCGCGGCGCATGGGCCGGGCCGATGCTGGCCTACACGCCCACGCTGAACGACAACGACCGCCGCAGCCTGTGCCGCCGGGCCGGCTCAGGCATCGGCCGCGGCCGGTTCGCCGACGGGCGTCGCGTTGGGCGTTGCGATCGGCGTGGGCATCCAGCGCAGCAGCGCCTGGTACAGCGCCAGCGGGCTCACGGGCTTGGTCAGGTGGTCGACCATGCCGGCATCCAGGCTGGCGTCGCGGTCTTCGGCCATGGCATGGGCCGTCATCGCCACGATGGGCGTCGCGTAGCCGTGCGCGCGCAGGGTGCGCGCAGCCTCCAGGCCGTCGGTGCCGGGCATCTGCATGTCCATGAGCACGACCGCATGGTCGCCCTGACGGGCCATGGCGATGGCCTGTTCGCCGTCGTTCGCCACATCCACCTGCAGCCCCGCCAGGTGCAGCAGCTCGCGCGCCACCTCCTGGTTGATCGGGTTGTCCTCGGCCAGCAGCACGCGGCGGCCCTGGTGCAGATCGCGCAGCACTTCCAGCCATTGCTGCAGGTCCTGTTCGTCGCGCCGCAGCGCGGTGGCCACGGGGCGCCCGCGGGCCGATGGCGGCTTGTCGAACCACACCGCCACCGTGAAGCGGCTGCCCACGCCGGGCGCGCTGCGCACGTCGACTTCGCCGCCCATGGCCTGGGCCAGCTGGCGGGTGAGGGCCAGGCCCAGGCCGGTACCGCCGTAGCGGCGCGTGGTCGAAGTGTCGGCCTGCTCGAAGCTCTCGAAGATGCCGGCCAGGCGGTCGGCGGGGATGCCGACTCCGGTGTCCTGCACCTCGAACTGCACGCGGACGCGCGCCGGCGTTTCCTCCAGCTGGTGGCCGCGTACCGTGACGGCGCCCTGCGCAGTGAACTTGATGGCGTTGGAGACGATGTTGAGCAGCATCTGCGAGACGCGCGTGGCATCGCCGCGCACCGTCTCGGGCAGACCGTCCAGGTCCAGCGTGAAGGCCAGGCCCTTGCGGCGCGCCGAGCTGCTGAGCATCTCCACGGCCGAACGCACCGAGGCGCGCAGCGCGAACGGGCGGTGCTCCAGTTCCAGCTTGCCGGCCTCGATCTTGGACAGGTCCAGCACATCGTTGAGGATGCGCAGCAGATGCTGGGCCGCGTCATCGATCTTGCCCAGGCGGTCGCGCTGCACAGGCTCGAGTTGGCCAAGCTTCATGAGATGGGCCATGCCCAAGACGGCGTTCATCGGCGTGCGGATCTCATGGCTCATGTTGGCCAGAAAGGCGCTCTTGGCGCGGCTGGCGGCCTCGGCCCGGTCGCACGCGATGGCCAGCTGGGCGTTGCTGTCGCGCAGGGCCTGCTCGGCGTTCTTGAGGTCGGTGATGTCGAAGCTCACGACGAGCACGCCGTGGATGACGCCATGCGCGTCGCGGTTGGGCGCCAGCAGCACGCGGTACAGCGCCTGGCGGCCTTCTTGCGTGGTCAGTTCGCGCAGGTAGTGCTGCGTCTCGCCGCGCATGGCGGCGTCCATCAGTGGCTTGACCGAGGGATAGGTCGCGCCGAGCACCTGGGCCTCGTGGCAGCCCAGGATGTTCTCGGGCGTGCGGCCGAAGCGCTGCGCGTAGCCGGCGTTGGCGAAGCGGCATGTGCGCTGGACGTCCCAATAGGACACATGGCCGGGGATGGCGTCGATGACCGTGCGGTTGAAGCGCAGCGCTTCTTCAAGCGCATCGTGCGCCACCTGCAGTTCGGCGGTGCGCGCGGCCACGCGTTGCTCCAGGGCGTCGCGGCTGGCCTGCAGGTCCTGCTCGAGCCGGCGGCGACGGGTCACGTCCACGAACGAAGTCACCACCGACAGCAGGCGGCCGCTGGCCTCGTCGCGCACGGGCACGGCGTTGATGTTGAAGAAGGCACGTTGGCCCGAAGGCGCAAGCAGCTCGACCAGCACGTCGTGCTGGGCCGGTGCCCCGGCCGCCACGCGCGCCGGTGGCGTGGCCTCGGGCAGGATGGGCGCGCCGTCGGCATCGAACAGGAGCCAGCCCGGCGGCATCAGCGGGCCGCCGTGCCAGGCACCCGGGCCGATCCCCAGGATGCGCGCGGCGGCCGCGTTGCAGCTGGTGACGATGCCTTGTGGATCGCTGACGACGACGCCTTCGCTCAGCGCCGACACCACGGTGCGGTAGTGGGCGTCGCGCTCGCCCAGCGCCTGCTGGGCGCGGCGCGCCTCGGTCACGTCACGGGCGATGTTGAGCAGGCCGATCAGCTGGCCGTCGGCATCGCGCAGCGGGGCCTTGGTGTGCTGCAGGACCAGTTCTCCTTCCGGGGTGACGATCGTCTCCTCGAACAGGACCGGTTGCAGGGTGCGCAGCACCTGCTCGTCGCGCGCGCTGCGCAGGGCAGCGGCTTGCGGGCCGATCAGGTCGGCCACGGTGCGGCCGAGCAGTTCCTCTTGCGAGCGGCCGAAGACGCGGGCAAACGCGGCGTTGTAGAAGACGAAGCGGCCTTGCAGGTCCTTGGCGAAGATCATGTCGGAACTGCTGGCGGTGATGGCTTCGAGCAGGCTGAGCGTTTCCATGCGCTTGCGTTGCACGGCCAGTTCGCGCTTGTCCTGCGCCGAGCGCAGGTGCTGCGACCACCAGCGCACCGTGAGGGCCATGCCGGCCAGGCCCAGCGCCAGGCCAAGCAGGAGCCACAGCGTGTGGTCCCAGTTGTCCTGATCGACCTCGGCCAGGTCGATCTTGGCCACCACCCACCAATCGGTGCCGGGCACGGGCTGAACGGCCGCCATGACCTCGGCGCCGCGGTAGTCGGTGGCGAGAACGATCTGCGGCACGTCGGTGCGTGCCGTGGCGCTGGACAGCGGACCGGCGGCCGGGCGCGCGCGCACGAGCTGGCCGGCGGCGTCGGTTTTCCAGCGCGCCTCGCTGAGCGCGACGAGCTGGTCGCCCTGTTCCGTCCACAGCATGGCCTCGCCGGTGCGCGTGGGCACGGGCCAGCTGGTCAGCAGCGGATAGAGGGCGCGCCGCGGATCGATGCGCAGCACCACGGCGCCGCGCGGCGTGCTGCCCGTGGCCAGCAACGGGATGACCACGTCCATGCGCACCGGCATGGCCGACGGCTCTCTGCGGTAGATGGCGGTGTGCATGGGCGCGCGGCGCGCCAGTGCCTGCTGCAGCGCGGCGTACAGCGCCGGGGCGGGGGCCGCGTCGGCGGCATGCTCGCTCGCGAGCACGGCGCCCTCGCTGTTGACGACGAGGACGCTGTCGGCGTCGTTGGACTGGCGCAGTCTGACGGCGCGCGCCACCAGGCGCTCTCTGGCGGCGGGGTCGTTCAGGTCCTGCCAGCGCAGGAACAGCACGCTGAGCTCGCTGCTGTCGGCCATGAAGGCCGCGAGGTTCATCTGACGCTCCACCCAGTCCTGGGCCTGGCTCACCCGGAGCGTGGCGACCGACTGCACGCGGGCCTGGGCCTCGGCGCGGCCGTCCTGCAGGTCCTGCTGCACATGCCACAGGAACAACCCCGAGGCCAGCACGCCGATGGCGATGGCTGGCACCAGCCAGTTGCGCCGCGAATCCGGCAGGCGGAGCAACCATCGGGACACTGCATTCATGGGGACATCCGCCGCACGTGGTGGGCGGATGAGTGGCCCCGCCGCCTGGCCCGCGTTGCCGTCTCGACCGGCTTCCGGGGCAACGCAACCTTGCCGGGACCGGTGTCCGCACGCCGGGCGTGCGGGACAGGACGGATTGTTCGGGTGGCGGATCTGCCGAATGCGACAGGACTGTGAACGCGGGGCGTGCGGCGGGCGCCCGGCGTGAAATTAGTCCGCGGCGGCGGCGCGCGCCTGCGCGATCCAGCCATCGAAAACCTGCTGGTGCGCCTTGATCCAGCCGTCCACGTGGCGCTCGATGTCGCGCTGGCTGGCCTCGCCCTGGCGCATGCGCAGGTTCTGGGCATTGATGTCGCCGGCCGGCAGCCGCATCACCGCGAACAACTTGGCGGCGGCCGGATTGGCTTCGGTGAAGGCGCGGTTGGCCAGGATGTGCTGGTCGTTGGGCGTGAAGCCGTAGTTCTTCCCGTTGGGCAGGCGCGTGTCCACGCCGTTCTGGCTGCCGGGCATGGAGGAGAAGGGCACCTCGAGCCAGACCACGTCGCGGCCGGGCTGCAGCACGCTGCTGACCCAGTAGGGCGTCCAGGCGTAGTAGAGCACCGGCTGGCCTTGCCGAAAGCGGTTGATGGTGTCGGCGATCAGCGCGGCGTAACTGCCCTGGCGCTGTTCGACGGTGGCCGCCAACCCGTAGGCCTCGATGTGGTGGCCGACCAGGCGCGCGCAGAACCAGCCGGGGTTGCAGCCGGTCAGATCCGCCTTGCCGTCGCCGTTGCTGTCGAACAGTTTGGCGATGGCCGGGTCCTTCAACTGGTCGAAGCGCGTGATGCCGTGCTGCTCGGCGGTCTTGCGGTCGATCACGTAGCCCTGCAGCGCGCCGGGGGAGTAGACGCCTTCGCGCGACATCCTGGCCGCGCCGCCGGCGTTGGCGTACAGGTCTTCCTGCATCGGCGTCCAGTGGTCGGCCATGAAGCTCGCGTCGCCGTTGGCCACAGCCAGGTGCTGGGCCGCCGGCTCGATCTCCTGGACCGGCTGCACCGTGTAACCCAGGGCCTGCAGGCCGCGCACGACGAGCAGGGTCTGAAAGCTCTCCTCCGCGATGGTGTTCTGCACGGGCGTGACGGTCACGCCCTTGCCGGGCAGGTCGTTGTCGGCCTGGGCGGCGCCAGCGAAGGCGAGGGTGGCGGCAAGGGAGAGGCGGGCGATGGTCTTCAGCATGCGGCTGGGGTGTCCTTGTGGTGGGGGGATGAAAAAAAGGCCACCGAGGTGGCCTTGCGGGAAGGGGAAAGCGTCAGTGGCCGGCCTTCAGCGCGGTTGCAATCCAGCCGTCAAAGGTCTTTTGGTGGGCCTTGATCCAGCCATCGGTGTGGCGCGCGATGTCGGCGGCCTTGTTTTCGCCGTTGCGCATGCGCAGGTTCTGCGCGTTGATGTCTGCCACCGGCAATTGCATCACCGACAGCAGCTTGGCCGCAGCCGGGTTGGCCTCGGCGAAGGCCTTGTTGGCCACGATGTGCTGGGTGTTCGGGATGAAGCCGTAGTTCTGGCCATTGGGCAGCTTGGTGTCGATGCCCTTCTGCGCGCCGGGCAGCGAGGAGAACGGCACCTGCAGCCAGACCGTGTCGGTGCCGGGCTTGAGCACGCCGCTGACCCAGTACGGCGTCCAGGTGTAGTACAGGATGGGCTTGCCTTCCTTGTGGCGCGTGATGGTGTCGGCCATCAGCGCGGCGTAGCTGCCCTGCACGTGCTGGACGGTGTTGGCGATGCCGTAGGCCTGCAGGTGGTGGTTGATCACGCCCTCGCAGCCCCAGCCCGGGTTGCAGCCGGTCAGGTTGGCCTTGCCATCACCGTCGGTGTCGAACAGCCTGGCGATGGCCGGGTCCTTGAGCTGGTCGATGCTGCGGATCTTGTGCGCCTCGGCCGTCTTCCTGTCGATCAGGTAGCCCTGCAGCGCGTTGGTGGAGTAGGTGCCCTGGCGCCAGAGCTTGGCCTCGCCGCCGGCGTTCTTGAAGAAGTCGTCGTGCAGCGGGTTCCAGCTGGCGGCCATCAGCGTGGCGTCGCCGTTCGCGATCGCCACATAGGCCGTGGCGTACTCGATCTCGCGGATGGGCTGCACGTCGTAGCCCAGCTTCTCCAGCGCGCGGCTGACCAGCAGGGTCTGGAAGGTCTCTTCGGCGATCGAGCTTTGCAGCGGCTGCACCTTGATGCCCTTGCCGGGCAGGTCCTGGGCCATGGCGGCGGCCGAAGTGGCCAGCAGGCCGGCGGCGAAGGCGATGCGGAGGGTCGTGAAGTTCATGGAGGCTCCTTTGCTTTGAATTCAGTGGATGCGCACGGCCAAGGCGGCGGTGGCGTCGGAAGTGGTGTCGTCGGTGTTGGCCGCAACGGGCGCAGGCTTGCGCTGCAGCGCGCGCACCAGCAGGCCGGCCGGGCCGGTCTGCCACCAGTGGCGGGCGCCGCGGCGCGGCTGGCCCATGGCCTGGGTGATGCGGTCCAGCGTGATGGCCAAGAGCACGATGCCCAGGCCGCCGACCGTGGCCAGGCCCATGTCCAGCCGGCCGATGCCGCGCAGCACCATCTGGCCCAGGCCGCCCACGGCGATCATGGAGGCGATGACGACCATGGACAGCGACAGCATCAGCGCCTGGTTGATGCCGGCCATGATGGACGGCATGGCCAGCGGCAGCTGCACCTTGGTCAGCAACTGCCAGGGCGAGGCGCCGTAGGCCTTGGCCGCTTCGATCAGGTCGGGCCGGACCTGGCGGATGCCCAGCGTCGTCAGGCGCACCAGCGGCGGCAGCGCGAACACGATGGTCACGATCACGCCCGGCACGTTGCCGATGCCGAACAGCATGACCACGGGCACCAGGTAGACGAAGGCCGGCGTGGTCTGCATCGCGTCGAGCACCGGCCGGGCGATGCGGTTGGCGCGGTCGCTGGAGGCCAGCAGGATGCCCAGCGGCAGGCCCAGCACCAGGCAGAAGGCCAGCGAGGTCAGCACCAGCGACAGCGTGACCATGGCTTCGGGCCAGATGCCCAGCATCGCCACGAGCATGAGCGAGACGACGCCGCCGATGGCCACGGCACGGCCGGCGAACTGCCAGGCGAGCAGGCCCAGCAGCGCGATCATGGCCAGGGTGGGCACGGACTGCAGCAGGCCTTCGACGCTGGACAGCGTGGCGTCGATGGGGCCCCGCACGGTCTGGAAGAAGGGGCGAAAGTGCTCGACCGTCCAGGTCAGGCCGTGGTTGATCCAGGATTCCACGGGCAGGCTGCCGTCCCAGAGCTGGGCCAGCGAGAAGCCGTCGGGCGTGGCGTTGCTGGCGGCGCCGAGCCAGTCGCTGCCGGCGGCAGCATCGGTGCCTGCGGACCAGGCGTCGGTGCTGTCGGTGGCAGGTGCTGTGTCGGCGGCACCCCAGGGATCGGCGGACGGGGCGGATGGCACGGCGGGCGCGGCGTCGGGTGCCGAGTTGGCCCAGGGATCTGCGCCTGGCGTGAGGTCGGTCTGGGTGAGGGTGGTGTGGTCGTTCATCTGTCGTTCCTCCTCGGTGGGTCAATCGCTGTTCTTGTCCATGAAGCGCAGCAGCGTGGTCTTGCTGATGGCACCGATGTAGCGGCCCTGGTCGTCGACCACGGGCAGCGGCCAGGGCGACTGCGCCACCTGACCGAACAATTCGTTCACGGGGTGGATGGCGGCCACGGTCTGCACGCCGGGCAGGAAGGCACGTGCAAGGCCCAGCGTGCCTTCGTGGTCCTGCAGCGCGGTGCGCAGCGAATCGGCGGAGACCATGCCCAGGAAGCGCTGCTGCGGGTCGACCACGTAGGCGAACTCGCGGTCCTGGTCTTCCAGCATCTTCAGTGCGGGGCGGGCGCCGCGGGCAGGGTTCTCGGACACCACGACCTGGCTGCGCCGCGCGATGTCGCCGGCCTTGAAGACCTTGGCCGCGTCCACGCCGCGCACGAAGTTGCGCACGTAGTCGTCGGCCGGGTTGCGCAGGATCTCCTCGGGCGTGCCGACCTGCACGACCTGGCCGTCCTTCATGATGGCGATGCGGTCGCCGATGCGCATGGCTTCGTCGAGGTCGTGCGAGATGAAGACGATGGTGCGGCGCTTGACCTGCTGCAGGCGCAGCAGCTCGCTCTGCATGTCGGTGCGGATGATCGGGTCCAGGGCCGAGAAGGCCTCGTCCATGAGCAGGATGGAGGGGTCGGACGCCAGTGCGCGGGCCAGGCCCACGCGTTGCTGCATGCCGCCCGAGAGTTCGTCGGGGTAGCTGTCGCCCCAGCCGGCCAGTCCCACCTGGGCCAGCGCGTCGTCGGCCGCGGCCAGGCGCTGGTCCTTCGCCACGCCGGCCAGCTCCAGGCCGAAGGCGGTGTTGTCGCGCACGGTCATGTGCGGCATCAGCGCGAAGGACTGGAACACCATGCTGATGTCCTTGCGGCGCAGCGCGCGCAGGGCACGGCTGCCGTGCTGGAAGATGTCCTCGCCATCGACCACGACGCGGCCGGCGCTGGGCTCGATCAGGCGGTTGAGCAGGCGCACGAGCGTGGACTTGCCCGAGCCCGACAGGCCCATGATGACGAAGATCTCGCCGGCCTGGATGTGGAAGTGCGCGTCGAAGACGCCGATGGACTGGCCGGTCTCGGCCAGGATCTCCTGTTTGGACTTGCCGTCGCGCACGAGTGCGAGTGCGGCGTCGGGGTCGTCGCCGAAGACCTTGAACACATGGTCGATCTGGATGTCTTTTGCCATTGCGGCGGGCCTCCTGGAAGGTGGGCTTTGCAATGGCCGCCTGGATGGCGCAGGCGGCCGCGATCCGCAGCCGCAAGGGCAGGCACTGAAGACGACGGAGCCGCAGCCAGCGCCTGTCACACACCGTGGGGTCCGTTCAGCGGCCTGGTCGAGGGGGCTGGACGGGGCGGTATGACGCGGCGTCGGTTGGCTGGAGAACCAGCCGGATGCCGGGCGGACCCGGCAAGGGATGCCTGGCGCCGCGACGGGAGGCGAGGTGCTCCGCGAGTAGCGCTCAGGCCGTCAACATATGTTGTTGACTGGGTGGAAGACCGGCATTGTAACTTTTCGATCTAAGAAATGTCAAGGGATGACAGATTCCGGCCCACTCATTCGGGCTGGATGTTGCCCCTGCGAACGACGGCCGTCCATTGGGCCACCTCGTCCGCGATGCGTTGGCCGAACGCTGCAGGCGTGCTGCCCACGGGCTCGAACCCCAGGCCCGTGAGCCGCGTCCGCATCTCGCCCTGCGCGATGGATTGGCGCAGCACCGCGCCGAGCTGCTCCACGATGGCCGGCGGCACGCCCGCGGGCGCGACGAGGCCGAACAGCGGCATGGTGTCCACGCCCGGCAGGCCGGCTTCGGCAAATGTCGGTACGTCGGGCAACTGCGGCACGCGTTGGCGCGGGGTCACCGCCAGTGCGCGCAGCCGGCCGGCCTTGATGTGCTCGGCCAGCGTGGGCACGGTGGCGAAGGCGAACTGGAACTGCCCGCCCAGCAGATCCGTGATGACGGTGCCGCCGCCCTTGTAGGGGATGTGCTGCACCTGGATGCCGGCCTGCTGCGCAAGCAGTTCGCCCGCCAGGTGCGGGCCGCTGCCCACGCCGGCCGATCCGTAGGCCATGCGGCCCGGCGCCGCCTTGGCGCGCGCGATGAAGCCGGCCAGGTCCTGGACCGGCACGGAAGGGTGCACGACGAGCACGAAGGGCGCCCGCGCCAGCAACGAGACCGGGGCGAAGTCCTTGAGCGTGTCGTAGGGCAGTCGCGCGCCCAGCAGCCCGGGGTTGATCGTGAAACTGCTGTCGACCATGCCCAGCGTGTAGCCGTCCGGTGCCGCCTGCGCGACCGCGCGCGTGCCGATGGTGGTGCCGCCGCCGCCCTTGTTGTCGGCGATGAAGGACTGGCCCAGGGCCTGCTGCAGGGCCTGCGCGGCGAGCCGCCCCAGGTTGTCGGTCGCGCCGCCGGCGGGGTAGGGGATGACGATGCGCACCGTCCTGTCGGGGTACGCGGCGGCTTGCGCGGCGCGCAGCGGCAACGCGGCGGCCAGGGTGGCGGCCATGGCCTGGTGCAGGAAGTTTCGGCGGGCGCAGGGCATGCGGGGTCTCCTTGGTTGTTCGGTACGGTCAATCGGCGAAGCAGCCCGCGGCCAGGTCGTCTTCGGGGTCGGCGCCCAGGCCTGGCGTGTCCGGCACCTGCAGCCACCCGCGTTCGATCGGCACGCTGCCCGCATAGGGCACATGGGCCAGCGCCACGAACAGCCGTTCGAGCGAGACCTCGGCCTGCTGGGCGGCGATGAGGTGCAGGCTGGCCAGGAAGCCGGGGCCGAAGAAGGCGACCTGCGGCGCGCAGACGGTGCCGACGCCGTCGCAGGCGCGTGCGATGTCGAGCGCCGCCGAGAGCCCCAGCTTGATGACGCTGGGTTGCACGTACTGCACCGTGCCTTGCTCCGCCATGCGCCGCAGCGCCAGGGCCGAGGCTGCGTTCTCACCCACGGCCAGCGGCACCGGGCAACGGTCCCGCAGCGCAGCCAGGGCCGCGTCGTCTTCGGGCGGCCAGAGCGGCTCCTCGATCCAGAACGGCTGGTGCGGCAGCATCGCGGCCATGGCCGCATCGGCCTCGTGCGGCAACCAGGCGCAGTTGGTGTCGACCATGATGGGCACCTGCGGCCCCGCCGTCCTGCGCACGGCGGCGAGCGCGGCGCCGGTGCGTTCGTGCAGCTTGATCTCGGTGTAGCCCTCGGCAAGCGCGCGCTCGGTCACCTGCGCCAGCAGGCGCTCGTCGGCGTAGTACTGCAGCAGCGACGCATAGGCCCGCACACGATTGCGGCGCTTGCCGCCGAGCAAGGCATGCAGCGGCAGGCCCGCGCGCTTGGCGCGCAGGTCCCAGAGCGCGATGTCCAGGCCCGCCAGTGCGTGGACCACCGGACCGGATCGTCCCAGGTTGTGCAGCAGGCGCTGCATGCCCGGCAACAGCGTGTCGTCGTCGGCCAGCCGGCCGCAGGCCAGCGGCGCCACCAGGGTCTCGAAGATGGCCTGCAGAGCGCGTGGTTCCACGCAGTAGGACTCGCCCCAGGCGACGGTGCCGTCCGCGGTCTGCACGCGCACGAGCGCGCTGTCCAGCCGGTCACGCGGGCGCCCCGCGAACAGCGGCGGCCGGCTCCAGTGGTGGAAAGGCAGCCGCATGGGAATGCAGACGACCGAGGCGATGGTGTTGGCGGGCATGCGGCATTCTTGGCCGCCACCAAACCAGTGGTCAAATAGATGAAACGACTGAGTTCATCAGAAATTCATATGCTCAACCGCCGCGAACTGGCCTTGTTGCGTGCCATGTACCAGCACGCCACCGTCACCGCAGCGGCGGCCAGCGTGCACATGAGCCAGCCCGCGGCCAGCGCCCTGTTGCGCAACCTGGAGACACGGCTGGGCTTCGCGCTGTTCAGCCGCGACCAGCGCCGTTTGCAGCTGACCAGCCAGGCACGCGCGCTGGTGCCCGAGGTGCTGAACGCACTGTCGGCGCTGGATGCGGTGGACCGACTGGCCGGTGACATCCGCAGGGGCGCGACCGCACGGCTGAACGTGGGGGCGGTCGCCGTGGCGGCCAGCGTGCTGCTGCCCCATGCGCTGGCGCCGGTGCGCCGCGCCCATCCCCAGCTGGCGCTCACGGTGCGCGCCGGCACGGCGCTGGAGATCACGGACATGGCGGCCGACCACCGCATCGACCTGGGCATCGTGATCGCGGGGGCAGCCGCCACTGGCGAACGCGTCGTGCGGGAGCGGCTGGCTCCGCTGGGGCTGTATGCGGTGGTCCATCCCGACCATGCCCTTGCAGGCAGGCGCGCGGCGCTGCGCTGGGCCGATGTGGCCGATCAGGACCTGATCGTGCTGTCCCCGTTGCTCCCGGCGGGCCTGGCGACCCAGCAGGCCATGGCTGCTGCGGAGATGCACGGCCGGTCCTTGATGGAGGTGTCGCAATCTTTCGCCGCCTGCGCATTCGCGGCCCAGGGCCTGGGCGTGGCCGTGGTGGAGACACTGGGCGCGCGGCACGCCCGGCATCTGGGGCTGGTCGCCCGTCCGCTGCAGGTGCTGGACGATCCGGAGCTGGCCCTGGTCTTTCCGCGCGACAAGCCTCTGGAGGGCGCAGGCGCGCTGTTGCGGCAGACGCTGCAGACCGCTGCGGCGGAACTGCTGCGCCCCTGAGCCACGGGACTCAGTGCTTGCCGTTGCCCGACATCAGCTTGTCGGTGTAGGCGATGGCCATGGCCGACAGCAGGAACGCGATGTGGATCACGGTCTGCGCGATGAGCACCTTCTCGCTGTAGTTGTCGGCGTTGATGAAGGTTTTGAGCAGGTGGATGGAGCTGATGCCGATGATGGACATGGCCAGCTTGACCTTGAGCACCGAGGCGTTGACGTGGCTCAGCCACTCGGGCTGGTCCTCGTGGCCTTCCAGGTTCATGCGGCTCACGAAGGTCTCGTAGCCGCCCACGATGACCATGATCAGGAGGTTGGAGATCATGACCACGTCGATCAGCGCCAGCACCACCAGCATGATCACGGTCTCGTTGAGCGAGGTGATGGGCGCGTCGGTCTTGTAGCCGATGCTGTTGATGAGGGCCTGCAGCGCGGTCTGGCTGCCGAAGGCGGCCTCGACCAGGTGCGTGAGCTCGACCAGGAAATGCACCACGTAAACCGCCTGCGCCACGATCAGGCCCAGGTACAGGGGCAGCTGCAGCCAGCGGCTGGCGAAGATCAGCTTGGGCAGGGGACGCATCGGGGAGCGGCTGGACAGGTTCTGGTCAGACATGGAAGGGCGCAAAAGCGGGGACGCGCGATTGTAGGGATTGCCCGTACCCGCAAAATGAAGGCGGGGTGTCACCTGTCAGCCTGCTGTAAACGCCGGCTTCCACAGTCCACGCCGCTTTGCACCCATCACAAGAGGAGACAGATCCATGAGCGCCATCGAATCCGTGCTGGTCGAGAACCGGGTGTTCGAACCGCCCGCCGCTGCCGTGCAGGGCGCCCGCATCGCCGGCATGGCCGCCTACCAGGCGCTGTGCGACGAGGCGGCGCGCGACCCGGACGGTTTCTGGGCACGGCTGGCGCGGGAGAACCTGGCCTGGACGCGGCCATTCACCAAGGTGCTCGACGAGTCGAACGCGCCGTTCTACCGCTGGTTCGACGACGGCCAGCTCAACGTCTCGGCCAACTGCCTGGACCGGCACATGGGCACGCCCGTGCAGGACAAGACGGCCATCGTGTTCGAGGCCGACGACGGCGCCGTCACGCGCGTGAGCTACAAGGAGTTGCTGGCCCGCGTGGCGCAGTTCGCCAATGCGCTCAAGGCCCAGGGCATCGCCAAGGGCGACCGCGTGGTGGTCTACATGCCCATGGGCGTGGAGGGCATCGTGGCGATGCAGGCCTGCGCGCGCATCGGCGCCACGCACTCCGTGGTGTTCGGCGGCTTCTCGGCCAAGGCGCTGCAGGAACGCATCATCGACGCGGGTGCCGTGGCCGTGGTCACGGCCAACTACCAGCTGCGCGGCGGCAAGGAGCTGCCGCTCAAGTCCATCGTCGACGACGCCATCGCCCTGGGCGGCTGCGACACCTTGAAGACCGTGCTGGTCTACGAGCGCACGCCCACGGCCTGGAACAGGGTCGAGGGGCGCGACAAGACCTTCGACGAGGCCCTGGCCGGGCAGGCCACGGAATGCGCGCCCGTGCCGGTCGATGCCGAGCATCCGCTGTTCATCCTCTACACCTCGGGGTCGACGGGCAAGCCCAAGGGCGTGCAGCATTCCAGCGCGGGCTATCTGCTGTGGGCCAGGCTCACGATGGACTGGACGTTCGACCTGCGGCCGGACGACCTGTTCTGGTGCACGGCCGACATCGGCTGGATCACGGGCCACAGCTACGTGGCCTACGGGCCGCTGGCCGCGGGCGCCACGCAGCTGGTGTTCGAGGGCATCCCGACCTTCCCGCACGCAGGCCGCTTCTGGCAGATGATCGAGAAGCACCAGGTGTCGATCTTCTACACGGCGCCCACGGCCATCCGCTCGCTGATCAAGGCGGCCGAGACCGATGCCAAGGTGCATCCGAAGAACTGGAACCTGCAAAGCCTGCGCATCCTGGGTTCGGTCGGCGAGCCCATCAATCCCGAGGCCTGGATGTGGTACCACCGGAACGTGGGCGGCGAACGCTGCCCCATCGTGGACACCTTCTGGCAGACCGAGACCGGCGGCCACGTGATCACGCCGCTGCCGGGCGCCACGCCGCTGGTGCCGGGATCCTGCACGCTGCCGCTGCCCGGTATCGCGGCCGCCATCGTCGACGAGACAGGCAAGGACATGCCCAACGGCGCGGGCGGCATGCTGGTCGTCAAGCGGCCCTGGCCCTCGATGATCCGCACGATCTGGGGCGATCCCGAGCGCTTCAAGAAGGCCTACTTTCCGGAGGAGATGGGCGGGCGCATCTACCTGGCCGGCGACGGCGCCGTGCGCTCGGCGGACCGCGGCTATTTCCGGATCACGGGCCGCATCGACGACGTGCTCAACGTCTCGGGCCATCGACTCGGGACCATGGAGATCGAATCGGCGCTGGTGTCCAAGACCGACCTCGTGGCCGAGGCGGCCGTGGTCGGCCGGCCGGACGATGTGACGGGCGAGGCCGTGTGCGCCTTC
The DNA here is from genome assembly GCF_007677875.1 of Variovorax boronicumulans. GTDB lineage: Bacteria > Pseudomonadota > Gammaproteobacteria > Burkholderiales > Burkholderiaceae_C > Pseudorhodoferax > Pseudorhodoferax boronicumulans_A. The sequence goes on from NZ_VEDO01000002.1 coordinate 403,269, forward strand.
GTGGTCCTGAAGCGCGCGCGGCCCACGGGCGAGGAGGCCAAGGCCATCGCGGCCGAGCTGCGCAACTGGGTGGCCAAGGAGATCGGCCCCATCGCCAAGCCCAAAGACATCCGCTTCGGCGACAACCTGCCCAAGACGCGCAGCGGCAAGATCATGCGGCGGCTGCTGCGGTCCATCGCCAAGGGCGAGGCGATCACGCAGGACACGTCCACCCTTGAAAACCCTGCAATCCTGGATCAATTGGCGCAAGCCAATTGATCCAGGCGCGCCGCAGGCGCGGGCGCGTAGCGCTTGCAGGGTTTGACGGCACTCATATCGCCGCAGGCCATGTGATGTGCCGGCAGAATCCGGCCATCCTCGACCAGCTGGCCCAGTCCAACTGAATCAGGCGCGTTCGGGGATCGGTCCGTCCAGTTCGTTCGCACGCGCCGCCGCCGGGCGGTTGCGGTGCAGGTCGACGAAGCGCGTGAACGCGGGCAGCGCCGGCAGCAGCTGGAACTGCAGGTACCAGCCGATGTAGGCCGAGACCAAGAGGTCGGCGGCCGTGAAGTGCTCACCCGCCAGGTGGTCGCGGCCATCGACGGCGCCGGCCAGCGTCTGCACCAGGTCTTCTTCGGTGCCGAAGCCGGCCATGCCGGGATCGGGCAGCTGGACGCCGGTGGACTTGGCCACCATGAGCTGCTCCAGCGGCCCCATGAAGCTGATCCAGCGGTAGTAGGGGCCGCGCGCCGGGCTGCCCGCGGGCGGCGCGAGTTTTTTCTCGGGCACGAGGTCGGCCAGGTACATGCAGATGGCGGCGTTCTCGGTCACCACGGTGTCGCCGTGGCGGATCGCCGGCACTTTCCCCATGGGGTTGATGGCGCGGTAGGCGGGCGCCTTCATGCTGGTGCCGTATTCCAGGATTTCGGTCTGGTACGGCAGGCCGGTTTCCTCCAGCATCCAGCGCGTGACGCGGGCGCGCGACATGGGGTTGGTGTAGAAGGTCAGTGCGGTGTTCATCTTGCGGAGCCTTTCGTTAGAGGGAGCGGCACCAGTGTCGCGGGGGAGGGTGTCAGCTTTTGTCAGCAGGGTTCATGTGGCGCGCGTGGCCCATCTGCACACTCCAGCGGCGGATCAGCAGGTGGCGGCGTTCGCGATAGCGCTCGCCCGTGTCGGCGAGGCCCTGCACGCGGTCGGCGCGGAAGTGCCGAAAATCCTGCCGCAGCTCGCACCAGGCCGCGACCAGCCGCGCCTGGTCGAAGAAGGCCAGCGCGAACGGCCACACGCGCCGCCGCGTGGTCCGGCCAGCCTCGTCCAGGTAGTCGAGCCACACGGCATGCTCGGCCCGCACGGCCTGGCGCAGCGCCGGCAGCCAGGGGGTGGTGGGGTACGGGGCCGCGCGCGGCGGCACGAACAGGCCGCTGGTCTCCACGGCCAGGCGCAGCGGCTCGGGCAGCGTGGTGCCGATGCGGTTGATGACGCCCTGGGCGGCTTGCGCCAGCGCCGGGTCGGCGGACTGGCTGGCCACCCAGCGTGCGCCCAGCACCAGGGCTTCGAGTTCTTCTTCGCTGAACATCAGCGGCGGCAGCGTGAAGCCGGGCCGCAGCACATAACCCACGCCGGGATCGCCCTCGATGCGCGCGCCCTGTTCGCGCAGCGTGGCGATGTCGCGGTACAGCGTCCGCAGGCTGATGCCGGCCTGGGCCGCCAGCTGCGGGCCGGGCCGTGGCCGGCGGTGGGCGCGCAGGAGTTCCAGCAGGTGCAGCAGGCGGGCGGCTCGCGACATGGTGGCAGTGTAGGCAGGCGTGCGTGTGGTGAAGGCCCACAAAAAAGCCCGCGGCGCGGCGGGCTTCTGGCGCGAGGCGGGGCGTACTCAGTTCAGGCTCAACACCCAGGCCGCCAGCTTCTTGGCATCGGCCTCGTTGACCTGCGGGTTCGCGGGCATCGGCACCGGGCCCCAGACGCCCGAGCCGCCCTTCTGGATCTTGACGGCCAGCTTGTCGGCCGCGCTGCCGTCGCCCTTGTACTTGGCGGCGATGTCCTTGTAGGCCGGGCCGACCAGCTTCTTGTCGACGGCGTGGCAGGCCATGCAGTTCTTGGACTTGGCCAGCGCTTCGTCGGCCCAGCTCGGCAGGGCCAGCACACCGCCTGCGAGCAGCACGGCGCCGAGCAACACTTGTTTCATCGTTCTTCCTCGTGGGGGTTGGGGTACAGTGGTTCGAGCCATTCTAGAGAGCAGGGTTCCCTGGCTCGCCGAAACACGCACGAGGAGGCCGTCATGTATCTGCTGGGTCTGGGCCTGGTACTTCTGCTGCTCAAGTGGGCGCAGCTGGGCCCGGTCGCCGGCTGGGCCTGGTGGGTGGTGCTGGCGCCCTTCGGTCTGGCGATCCTGTGGTGGGCCTGGGCCGATGCCTCGGGCTACACCAAGCGCAAGGCCATGGAGCGCGAAGCGGCGCGCAAGGCCGCCCGCGTCGACCGCCAGCGCGATGCGCTGGGGCTGAACCCCAGGAAGCGGCGCTGAGGCCGCGTCCGCCGGATCAGTAGTCGTCCAGCACCGCGCCCTTGCTGGCGGTGGAGGCGTTGAACGCGAACTTGGCCTGCACGCCACGCGTGTAGCGCGGCGCGGGCGGCGTCCAGCCCTCGCGGCGCTTGGCGATCTCGGCCTCGGGCACGTTCAATTCCAGCTTGAGCTGGTGCGCGTCGATCGTGATGGAGTCGCCCTCGTGCACGAAGGCGATGGTGCCGCCGGCCGCGGCCTCGGGCGCCACGTGGCCGACCACCATGCCCCAGGTGCCGCCGGAGAAACGGCCGTCGGTGATCAGGCCGACGGACTCGCCCAGGCCCGCGCCGATCAGCGCGCCCGTGGGGGCCAGCATCTCGGGCATGCCGGGGCCTCCCTTGGGCCCCAGGTAGCGCAGCACCATCACGTCGCCGGCCTGGATCTTGCCGTCCAGAATGGCCTTCAGCGCCGACTGCTCGTCGTCGAACACGCGGGCCGGCCCGGTGATGACGGGGTTCTTGAGACCCGTGATCTTGGCCACGGCGCCCTCGGGCGACAGGTTGCCCTTGAGGATGGCCAGGTGGCCTTCTGCGTACATGGGGTTGCTGATGGGGCGGATCACGTCCTGGTCGGCGCGCAGCGGCGGCACGTCGGCCAGCGTTTCGGCGATGGTCTTGCCCGTGATCGTGACGCAGTCGCCGTGCAGCAGGCCCGCGTCCAGCAACACCTTCATGACGGCGGGGATGCCGCCGGCCTGGTGCAGGTCCACGGCCAGGTACTTGCCGCTGGGCTTCAGGTCGCAGATCACGGGAATCTTCTTGCGCATGCGCTCGAAGTCGTCGATGGACCACTCCACGCCGGCCGTGTGGGCGATGGCCAGGAAGTGCAGGACGGCGTTGGTGGAGCCGCCCGTGGCCATGATCACGGCCACGGCGTTCTCGATGGCCTTGCGGGTGACGATGTCGCGCGGCTTCAAGTCCTTCCTGATCGCCTCGATCAGCACCTTGGCCGATTCCTTGGCCGAGTTCTGCTTCTCGTCGTGCGGGTTGGCCATGGTGGACGAGTAGGGCAGGCTCATGCCCAGGGCCTCGAAGGCGCTGGACATGGTGTTGGCCGTGTACATGCCGCCGCACGAGCCCGTGCCCGGGATGGCGCGCTTCTCGATCTCGGTCAGGTCGTGGTCGCTGAGCTTGCCGGCCGCGTTCTCGCCCACGGCCTCGAACACGCTGACGATGTTGAGGTCTTTGCCCTGGTAGCGGCCTGGCAGGATGGTGCCGCCATAGACGTAGATGGCCGGCACGTTGGCGCGCAGCATGCCCATCATGCCGCCGGGCATGTTCTTGTCGCAGCCGCCCACCACGAGCACGCCATCCATCCACTGGCCGCCCACGCAGGTCTCGATGCAGTCGGAGATGACTTCGCGGCTGACGAGCGAGTACTTCATGCCCTCGGTGCCCATGGCCATGCCGTCGGAGATGGTGGGCGTGCCGAACACCTGGGCGTTGCCGCCGGCTTCCTCGATGCCGGCGATGGCCGCGTCGGCCAGCTTCTGCAGGCCGCTGTTGCACGGCGTGATCGTGCTGTGGCCGTTGGCCACGCCGACCATGGGCTTCTTGAAGTCGCCTTCCTCGTAGCCCATGGCGTAGAACATGGAGCGGTTGGGTGCGCGCGACTTGCCCTCGGTGATGTTGGCCGAGCGGCGGTTGATCTGGATGGTCTTGGTTTCCATCGTGTCTCTCTCGTGGGGAACAGGGGAGCGCGCAGTATGCCAACGATGCCTGATTGGTTCCAATCGCTTTTGCAGCGTTGATTGATATGCTTCGTATATGAAAAGCTCTGTGTCGCCCGACCTGCGCGTGTGGCGCCAGTTCGCCGTGCTGGCCGAGGAACTGCACTTCGGCCGCGCGGCGCAGCGCCTGCACATGACGCAACCCCCACTGACACAGGCCATCGCCCAACTCGAAAAGGGCCTGGGGGTGGCGCTGTTCGAACGCACGCGCCGGCGCGTGGGCATGACGCCGGCCGGCGCGGCATTGCTGCCCGAGGTGCGCGAACTGCTGGCCCGGGCCGAAGCCCTGCCGGCGCTGGCGCGGGCGGCGGCCACGGGCGAGCACGGCCGCGTCCGGCTGGCCTTCGTGTCCACCGTGGGGTTCGCACAGCTGCCGCTGTGGGTGCGCGACTTCCATGCCGAGAGCCCCGGCGTCGCGCTGGAGCTCATGGAGGCCACCGGCGACGTGCAGCTGGACGCCTTCGCGCGCGGCAGCATCGATGCCGGCCTCATGCTGCACGCGCCGGGCCAGGCGCCGGCGGGGCTGGACAGGCTGGTGGTCGGCGAAGAGCCGCTGGTGCTGGCGTTGGGCGCGCGCCACGCGCTGGCGCGGCTGGACCCGCTGCCGCTGGCCGCCGTGCTGGCCGAGCCGCTGGTGCTGTTCCCGCGCCGCATCCTGCCGTCGCTGCACGACGCGGTGGTGGAGATGTACCGCGCCCAGGGCACGGTGCTGCGTGTGGCGCAGGAGGCGATCCAGATGCAGACCATCGTCAACCTGGTCTGGGGCGGCAACGGCCTGGCCTGGGTGCCGGCCAGCGTGATGCAGTTCCGCCGCGCCGGCGTGGTCTACCGCGAGGCCGCGCAGATGGTCCTGGGCCGCAAGCGGCCGGTGCTGCCGGTCTGCGAGACCAGCCTGGTCTGGCCGGCCGGGGCGATGTCGCCCGCGCTCGCGCGTTTCGTCGACTTCGTTCGCGCGCGCATCCCGGGCTGACGGCGCGGTCGGCTCGCCGCTCAGTCCAGATGGGGGCGCAGCAGGTCCTCGATCCAGCGGCCGAAGGCCTGCACACGGTCCGCCAGATGGCGGCGGTGGGGATAGACCAGGTGCACGGGCAGGGGCGGGGGGCACCATGGCGACAGCACTTCGACAAGCGCGCCGCTCTGCAGATGGTCTTGCACGTCGTAGGCCGGCACCTGGATCAGTCCCATGCCGGCGAGGGCGCACGCGATGTAGGTTTCGACATTGCTGGCGGCGACGTCGCCGGGCAGCATGGCCGAGTGCGTGCGGCCGTCTTCGGTCCACTCCCAGGGCGCGTAACGGCCACCTGCTGCGGGCGCGTAGTTCACCTGGCGGTGTTCCTGGGCCAACAGCTCGTGCACCGTCCGCGGCGTGCCATGCCGCGCAAGGTAGCGCGGGCTTGCGCAGCTGAGCACGCAGAAGGATCCCAGCGGGCGCGCTACCAGGCTGCTCGGCGCCAGCGGGCCGACGCGCAGCGCACAGTCCACGCCGTCGTGCACGAGGTCGACGGCGCGGTCGCTCGAACCGAGCTCCAGTTCCACACCCGGGTGGCGGGCCACGAAATCGGGCAGGGCAGGGGCCACCAGCCGGTGGGCGATGCGGCTGGGCACCTCCACGCGCAAGCGCCCCTTGAGCCCATGGCCGGATGCGCTGAACTGTTGTTCCAGGGCCTCCATGCCGTGGACCAGCGAACGCGCGCGCTCCAGCAGGCTCTCGCCCTCGGCAGTCAGCCGCACCCGCCGGGTAGTTCTGTGCAGCAGGCGCGCGCCGAGACGCGTTTCCAACTGTTGCAGCGCGCCCGAGACGCTGGCGCGTGGCAGTCCCAGCTGGTCTGCCGCCAGGGTGAAGCTGCTGCACTGCGCGATGCGCAGAAAAATCCTCAGGTGGTCCAGCCGGTCCATGATTGTTCGTGATTCCTGGATGGTGTAGACAAGAATGCCGACTTTATCTTGATTGTTTCCAAACATAGACTGACCATCCCATTCCATACAAAGGGCTAATCAATGTCTTTTCCCACACTGCAAGGCAAGGTCGCCGTCATCGCTGGCGGAGGCAAGAATCTCGGCGCCCTGATCGCTGACCAATTCGCTGACGCCGGTGTCAAGGGCCTCGTGCTGCACTACAACAGCGATGGCTCGCGTGCCGAGACCGAAAAGACCGCCGCCGCGCTGAAGGCCAAGGGCGTGGACGTGTTGACCTTCCAGGGCGATCTTTCGGTGGTCGAGAACAACGTGAAGATGTTCGACCAGGCCGTGGCGCGCTTCGGCGAGGTCAACGTGGCAATCAATACGGCGGGTGTCGTCATCAAGAAGCCCATCCTGCAGGTCACCGAGGCCGACTACGAAAAGAGCTTCGCGGCCAACTCGAAGGCAGCGTTTTTCTTCATCCAGCAGGCCGGCCGTGTGCTGGCCGAACGCGGCAGCATCGTGACCATCGTCAGTTCGCTGCTGGCCGCCTACACCGATTCCTACGCCGTGTACCCCGGCAGCAAGGCGCCGGTGGAGCACTACACGCGCGCTGCCTCCAAGGAATTCGGCGCCCGCGGCATCAGCGTCAACGCCATCGGACCGGGCCCCATGGACACGTCGTTCTTCTATGGCCAGGAGTCCAAGGAGGCGGTGGCCTACCACTCCTCGGCCGCCGCACTGTCGGGCTACTCGAAGAAGGGCCTGACCGACATCGAGGACATCGCCCCGTTCGTCAAGTTCCTGGTGACCGAGGGCTGGTGGATGACCGGCCAGACCATCTTCGTCAACGGCGGCTACACCACCCGCTGAGCGCTGTGGCACGCGCCGCCAAGGAGGGCCGACCATGAACCGATTCCAACCTGTGTTGGACCGTCAACGGGAATTCTTCTTCAGCGGCGCGAGCCGGTCCCACGCCTGGCGCATGGACCAGCTCGGACGCATGGAACGCCTGCTGCGCGAGAACCAGCAGGCGCTGTGCGACGCGCTCTACCAGGACTTTCGCAAGCCACCGTTCGAGCAGCTGTTCGAGATCACGGTGCCGCTGGGCGTCATCGGTTACTACCGCAACAACCTGGCGGATCTGATGGCACCGCAGCCGGTCGCCATTCCGAAAGGGTTGGAGGCAGCGGGCAACCGCGGCGTGATCCACAAGGAGCCCTACGGCGTCACGCTGGTCATCGGCCCGTTCAACGCGCCCATCCTGCTGCTGCTCGACCCGGCCATCGCGGCGCTGGCGGCCGGCAACACGGTGGTGCTCAAGCCGGCCAACACCACGCCGCGCGTAGCGGCACTGCTGGCCGAACTCGTCCCGCGCTATTTCACGCCCGAGGCCGTGTCCATCGTCACGGGCGGGCGCGAGGAGATCGCCACGCTGCTGGAGCTGCCGTTCGATTTCATCTTCTTCACCGGCAGCTCCAATGTCGGCAAGGTCGTCATGCGGGCGGCGGCCGAACACCTGACTCCTGTGGTTCTGGAACTCGGCGGCCAGAACCCCACCGTGGTCGACGAAACCGCCAACCTGGACATCGCGGTGGACCGCATCGCCTGGGGCCATAACGCGATCTCGGGCCAGTGGTGCATCGCCCCGGGCTACGTTTACGTGCACCGCTCCATTGCCGACGACTTCATCGCGCGGCTCAAGCGATCGCTGACGGCCATGTATGGCACCGACCCGCAGCAAAGCCCGGATTTCGCGCGGATGATCAGCACCCACGACACCGAGCGCGTGGCTTCGTACATCCTGCCAGACAAGGTGGTGCACGGAGGCCGCCACGACGTGGCCGACCGTTACGTCGAGCCCACCGTGCTCTACCCCTCCACCTGGGACGACCCGGCCATGCAGCAGGAGGTGTTCGGCCCCGTTCTGCCGGTCCTGCCCTACGACGACTTCGACGCCATGGTGGACACCGTCATGCGCAAGCCCAAATCGCTGGCGGCCTACATCTTCAGCAAGAACCAGGACCACATCGACCGCTTCCTGGGCCGCGTCTCGTTCGGCGGCGGTTGCGTGAACCAGACCAACCTGCACTGCTGGATCGACAGCCTGCCATTCGGCGGCGTCGGCTACTCGGGCATGGGCAAGTACTACGGCAAGGCCGGCTTCGATGCCTTGTCCAACACCAAGGCCATGCTGCTGGGCAACCCCGACCAGGTGCTCGACGTGTTCCCGCCCTACGCGGGTAAGGACATCGCGAAGAACCTGTCGGTCTTCTCGGAGTGAACACATGGGCATTTCCACCAGACGCCGATGGCTCGCCGCTGCGGCGGCACTGCCCCTGGGCGCGGCACTGCCGGGTTGCGCCAGCTCCGGCGCCACGCCGCCCGGCCCTGGAATGAAGGCCTCGGTCACCTACCTGCACCTGCTGGCCAAGGTCCCAATGTTCCGCGGCATGTCGAACGAGCAGTTGCAATGGGTCATCGACCATTCGCGCGAATGGTCGGTCGAGCCGGGGGCCGAGGTGGCGAGCAGCCAGCGCGGCATCGACAGCTTCTGGGCGTTGCTGGATGGTGGCTGGCAGCTGCAGGTGGGCGGTCGCAGCATCACGGCGGGACACGCCGACCCGGCCAAGTGGTACGGCGGGCGTGACATGCTGGCGCTGGGTCTGCCACCCACGCGGCTCGTTGCCACGCGCAACAGCTATGTGATGGAGATCGCGCAGCCAGACCTGGACGAGATGCTGCGGCGCGGCCTGCCGTTGGCCCCGCACCTGCAGGCCGGGCTCGTTTTTTACCGCGCGCTGCTACGCTAGCGCGCCGGACATGTTTCAAACCTTGAAAGGGAGGCTGCCATGCACATGGCGATGACGATGGGCGCGGGGGTCTTGCTACTCGTGGTGTTCGTGCTGTTCGGATGGCTGTGGGGCGCCAGCGGCGCCGCCATGGCGCTGGCCGCCAAAGCCTTCATGCCGGTCTGGCTGCTGGTCGCGCTGCTCAACATGTGGGTGGGCGTGACGCACGCTGGCTATACAGTGCGGGAAGAATTGCCGATCCTGCTCGTCGTGTTCGCCGTTCCGGCGCTGGTGGCAGGACTGGTGGCCTGGCAACTGTCGCGCAGCTGATCACAAGAAGAAGCATCCGTTCGGGGTGCCAACCCCGTTGATCCGTGCTGGATATGGGCGCGGCCTGTGCAAGGGCCGCGCTTTTTTGTTTTTGGGAGGGCTTCGATGGCGGTAGAAGGAAGTGCGAACGATCTCGTGCGGGTCGTCAGTCTGCTCGGTGCGGCCGTGGTCGGCGTGCCGCTGTTCAAGCGGCTCGGCCTGGGCTCGGTGCTGGGCTACCTGGCGGCCGGCCTGGCGATCGGGCCGTTCGGGCTCAGGTTGTTCGACGATCCGCAGGCCATCCTGCACGTGGCCGAGCTCGGCGTGGTGATGTTCCTGTTCGTGATCGGGCTGGAGATGCAGCCCTCGCACCTGTGGAGCCTGCGGCGCCAGATCTTCGGCCTGGGCAGCCTGCAGTGCCTGGTCTGCGGCGTGCTGCTGACGCTGGTGGGCGTGGGCTTCGGCTTTTCCTGGGCCGTGTCCTTCGTGAGCGCCATGGGCTTCGTGCTGACCTCCACGGCCATCGTCATGCAACTGCTGGGCGAGCGCGGCGACATCGCGGCGCCCCGCGGGCAGCGCATCGTCTCCATCCTGCTGTTCGAGGATCTGCTGATCGTGCCGCTGCTGGCCATCGTCGCCTTCATCGCGCCGCCTGCGCTCGATGCGCAGGCTGTGGCGCCCTCGCGCTGGGGCGTCGTCGGCCTGGCCCTGGGCGCGCTGGCCGCGCTCGTGGCGGCCGGGGTGTGGCTGCTCAACCCGCTGTTCCGCGTGCTCGCCACCGCCAAGGCGCGCGAGGTGATGACGGCGGCCGCGCTGCTCGTGGTGCTGGGCGCGGCACTGCTGATGCAGCTGGGCGGCCTGTCCATGGCCATGGGCGCCTTTCTGGCCGGCGTGCTCCTTTCGGAGTCCACGTTCCGCCACCAGCTGGAGGCCGACATCGAACCTTTCCGCGGCCTGCTGCTGGGCCTGTTCTTCCTGGGCGTGGGCATGTCGCTGGACCTGGCGGTGGTCGCGGCCAACTGGCAACTGATCGCCGCCGGCGTGGTCGCCATGATGGGCGTGAAGGCGTTGTGCATCTACGGCGTGGCGCGGCTGGCCCGAAGCACGCACGCCGACGCGCTGGACCGCGCCGTGTTGATGGCCCAGGGTGGTGAGTTCGCCTTCGTGCTGTTCGCGGCGGCGCTCGGCGCCGGCGTGATCGACGCCACCGTCAATGCCAACATGACGGCCATCGTGGTGCTGTCCATGGCGCTCACGCCGCTGGTGGTGCTGCTGCACGGCCGCTTCGGCCCGCGCGCCACGGTGTCGATGGAAGGTGCGGAGGCCGCGCAGGACCGCCAGGCCAGCGTGTTGGTGATCGGCTTCGGCCGTGTCGGCCAGATCGCCAGCCAGGGCGTGGTGGCGCGCGGCGCCTCGCTGACCGTGATCGACAACGACACCCAGGTCATCCGCGACGCCCAGTCCTACCTGGGCTTCAAGGTCTACTACGGAGACGGCGCCCGTGCCGACGTGCTGCACGCGGCCGGCGCCCACAGTGCCAGCGCCATCCTGGTCTGCGTGGACGACAAGGCGGCGGCCACGCGCATCGCCGAGAACGCCAAGGCGGAGTGCCCGCACGCGCGCGTGCTGGTGCGCGCCTTCGATCGCGAGCATGCGCTGGAGCTGGTCAAGGCCGGCGGCGCGGACGTCGTGGTGCGCGAGACCTTCGAGTCGGCCATGCTGCTGGGCCGCGAGGCGGTGCTGGCCACGGGCGCCACGCCAGAGGAAGCCGACGAGGTCATGGCCGACCTGCGCCGCCTGGACGGTGAGCGCTTCGACCTCGAGGTGGCCGGTGACGCCTTCGCCGGCCGGGCCCTGGTGTTGGGCCATCTGCGCAACAAGGAGACCGACGATGCCACGCAAGCCAGGCCCGCCTGAGCAAGACCCCGTGCCGCCGGCGCAGGCCGCCGCCGTCGTGCAGTTCTGGCGCGATGCCGGTTCTGCGCGCTGGTTCGCCAAGGACGCGGCCTTCGACCGCCAGTTCCGCGAACGCTTCCACGACCTGCATTTCGCCGCGGCCGCGCGCCGCTGCGATGCCTGGGTGGCGACGGCCGAGGGTGCGCTGGCCTTGCTGCTGCTGCTCGACCAGTATCCGCGCAACAGCTTCCGCGGCACCGGCCACATGTACGCGACCGATCCGCTGGCGCGCATGTTCTGCCGCCAGGCGCTGGACGCCGGCCTGGACCGGCAGGTGCCGCAGGACCTGCGCCTGTTCTTCTACCTGCCGCTCTCGCATTCCGAGGATCTGCCCGACCAGCAGCGCGCGCTGGCGCTCAACCGCGCGCTGGGCGAACCGTTCGCCAGCCATGCGCAGGGCCACCTGGACATCGTGGCGCGCTTCGGCCGCTTTCCGCACCGCAACGCGATGCTGGGGCGCGAGACCACGGTGGCCGAGCAGGCCTTCCTGGCCGAGGGGGGCTTTGCGGGCTGAGCCTTGGACGGCGGGCACAATCGCCCGATGCTCATGTACCCCCAGATCGATCCGGTCGCGCTGCAGATCGGGCCCGTTGCCATCCACTGGTACGGGATCACCTACCTGGTCGCGTTCGGCCTGTTCATGCTCCTGGGCAACCTGCGCCTGCGCCACGAGCCCTTCGCCTCGGTGGTGCCACCCTGGACGCGCAAGGACGTGGAGGACATCCTGTTCCTGGGCGTGGTCGGTGTGGTGGTCGGCGGCCGGCTGGGCTACTGCCTGTTCTACAAGCCCGGCCACTACCTCACGCACCCGCTGGAGATCCTCTACGTCTGGCAGGGTGGCATGGCCTTCCACGGCGGCATGCTGGGCGTGATCGTGGCCATGGTCTGGTTCGCGCGCTCGCGCCAGCGGCCCTGGATGCAGGTGGCCGACTTCGTGGCGCCCTGCGTGCCCACGGGCCTGGCGGCCGGCCGCGTCGGCAACTTCATCAACGGGGAACTGTGGGGCCGCTTCTCCAGCCCCGACCTGCCCTGGGGCATGGTGTTCCCGCAGAGCGGCTCGATGCTGCCGCGCCATCCCTCGCAGGTCTACCAGTTCCTGCTGGAGGGCCTGCTGCTGTTCGTGCTGCTGTGGCTGTACGCGCGCAAGCGCCGCGCCGAGGGGCAGGTCGCTGCGGCCTTCCTGATCGGCTACGGCCTGCTGCGCTTCACCGCCGAGTTCTTCCGCGAGCCCGATGCCTTCCTGGGCCTGCTGTCGCTGGGCATGAGCATGGGCCAGTGGCTGTGCGTGCCCATGGTGCTGGCCGGCATCGTGATGTGGGTCTGGTGCGGGCGGCGTGCCGCCGCGGTGCCGGTTCGCGCCTGAGCGTCAGCCGCCCCGCGCGCGCTGCAGGCGGCGCAGGAAGACGGTGATCTCCCTGACGGACTGCATGTCGCCGCGCTCACGGGCGACGGCCAGGCCCTGGGTCCAGGCCGCTTCGGCCTCGTCGGTGCAACCCAGTTGCTCCAGCGCCTTGCCGAGCAGTTTCCAGGCCGCGGAGTACTGCGGGTCCTGCGCTGTGGCCTGCTGCAGGTGCGGGGCGGCTTGCTGCGGCTGACCATCCTGCAGCAACGCCTGGCCCAGCCCGAAGCGCAGCAGCGCGCCGTCGCGGCCGCTGGCCAGCAGCTTCTCGAGATTGGCGCGCAGCGCGGCGCGGGCCTCGGCCGCCATCAGGCGGCCTCGGCCAGGAGGGCCTGCGCGTCCTCGCACCACCAGACCACCGCGCCGAGGTAGCCCTCCCACACACAGCCGTTGCAGCCGCGGCCGCAGCAGGTGGTGGGCTCGGGCGGCGGCGCGCGCATGCCGGCGATGCCGCGTGCCGCGAGCTGCGCCGTGATCGCCGCGATCGCGGCACGGGCCGAGGCGGCGTCGGTGGGCGGTGCCTGCGTCATGGCGCCTCGGCCAGCACGGCGTCGAACAGCGCCAGCAGCTGGCGCGCGAACAGGTCCATGTTGGTGGCGCGGTCGGTGCTGCCTGTCAGCACGGTGCGGCTGTGCTGCGTGGCACCGACCACGGCCAGACAGGCCCGCCCGGCCGGATCGCCGGCGGGGCTGTCGGAAGGGCCGGCCGCCCCGGTCTCGCCCAGGCCCCAGGTCGCGCGGTGACTGGCGCGCACCTTGCTGGCCAGCAGCAGCGCATAGGCTTCGGTTTCGGCGCGCAGGCCTTGCATGTCGGCCGGCTCCAGGCCCAGCAGGGCCTTGCCGGCACGGCGCGAATAGACCACAGCGCCACCCAGGAAGTAAGCCGACGCGCCCGGCACGGCCAGCAGCGCGGCGGCGACCAGGCCGCCGGCCGAGGACTCGGCCACGGCCACGGTGTCGCGGCGCGCGCGCAGGCGCACCGCGACGCGGGCGGCCAGATCGGGCAGGGTGGGCAGTGCGGTGGAGGCAGGCATGGACCGCGATTGTGTCAGCCACGCCCCGTGGGGCTTTCGGCGTTCGACGGACATTGCGGGATGGGCGTGCCGGCAGAATGATTAGCTGTAATTATTGAAAATTACAGAGCCGCTCGCGCAGCCCGCGGCGCACCCAACTGCCCACCACGCCATGCGCCCGGTCCGAAGCTCCCTGCACGATGAAGTCGCCGAGCGTCTGCGCACGCTGATCTTCGCGGGCGAGCTCGCGCCCGGCAGCTTCATCGATGAGCCCGCGCTGTGCGCAAGCCTGGCGATCTCGCGCACGCCGCTGCGCGAGGCGCTCAAGGTGCTCGCGGCCGAAGGCCTGGTGCGCCACGAGCCGCGCCGCGGCAGCTTCGTGAACCAGGTGACGGCGCAGGACCTGGACCAGATCTTCCCGGTGCTGGCACTGCTGGAGGGCCGCGCCGCATTCGAGGCCGCCCAGCAGGCCAGCGACGCCGAACTGCAGGCGCTGCAGGCGCTGCACGAGCGGCTGCAGCGCCATGCCACGGCCGGGCGCATTGCCGACTACTACGCCGCCAACCTCGCGATCCACGAGGCCATCATCGCGCTGGCCGACAACCCCTGGCTGGCCCGCGTGATCGGCGACCTGCGCAAGCTGGCCAAGCTCGCGCGGCTGCAGCAGTTGCAGGCCCCGGGTCGGCTGGAGCAGAGCTGCGCCGAACATCTCGCGCTGTTCGCCGCACTGCAGGCGCGCGACGCGCCGGCCGCGCAGGCCGCCATGCACGACCACCTGCTGCGCCAGCGCGAGGCGCTGCGCGCGGTGGCGCGCAGCCAGGCCAACCGCATCGCTCCCTGAACATGCATGCCAAGGACACACCATGAACGCCACCGACTGGATTGCCCGCAGCCTCGCGCTGCTCAAGCCGGCCGCCAAGCCGCCGGCCGCCGCCCCCGACGCTCCCCGCCCCATGGCCGAGCGCCTGCGCGCCACGCTGCGCCGCGAGCCTGAGGCGCTGACACCCAGCGCGCTGCGCCGCCTGCTGGCGCAGCTGCAGGCCGTGGTCGACCCGCATGTCAGCGAGGCCGAGGCCGGCCGCCGCGCCCAGCAGGTGATGGCCTGGTACGGCACGGCCACGGCCGCCGAGCGGCGCGACCTCTGGCTGCTGCTGGTCGATCAGTTCGCGCCCGACGCCGAAGAGGTACGCGCCGCGCGCGAGCACTACGACGCAGTGCACGGCACGCCCGAGCAGGGCGCGGCCGAGATCCGGCTGCGCAGCGCCTTCGTCTCGCCGCGCACGCGCATGCTGCAGCGCTTCGCGGTCGACCCGCAGGGTCTGCACTTCCTCGTGGATCTGCGCGCCGAGCTGCTGCCGCAGCTCAAGTCCGAGCGCCGGCTGCAGCCGCTGGACGCCGAGCTGGCAGCGCTGTTCTCGACCTGGTTCGACCTGCCGTTCCTGGAGCTGCGCCGCATCAGCTGGGACTCGCCGGCCTCGCTGATCGAAAAGCTCATCAAGTACGAGGCCGTGCACGACATCCGCAGCTGGGCCGACGTGAAGAACCGGCTGGACAGCGACCGCCGCTGCTACGGCTTCTTCCACCCGCGGATGCCGAACGAGCCGCTGATCTTCGTCGAGGTGGCGCTGATCGACCACCTGGCCGGCGGCATCGGGCCGCTGCTGGACGAGCAGGCCGCCGTGCACGACATCGGCAAGGCCACGACGGCGATCTTCTACTCCATCAGCAACACCCAGACCGGGCTGCGCGGCGTGTCCTTCGGCGACTCGCTCATCAAGCGCGTGGTGGAGACGCTGCGTGCCGAATTTCCCAAGCTCAAGCAGTTCGCCACGCTCTCTCCGATCCCGGGCTTCCGTGCCTGGCTCAACAAGAATGCGGGTGGCATGCTCGCGCGCATGCCCGACAAAGCGCGCGCCGAGCTCGGCCGCGCGCTCGGTGCCAAGGCGCCCGAGGCCGAACATGTCCTGGCCGCCACCGAGCGCGTGCTGACGCTGGAGGAAAAGTCGCCCGCGCGCCAGTTCCTGCTGCGCTGCGCAGCCGAGTACCTGGGCCGCGAACTCGACCAGGGCCGCCCGCTCGACCCGGTGGCGCGCTTCCACCTGGGCAACGGCGCGCGCGTGGAGCGGCTCAACTGGGCCGGCGATCCCTCGCCCAAGGGGCTCAAGCAGTCCTGCGGTCTCATGGTCAACTATCTGTACGATCTGCGCCGGCTCGACAAGCACCGGGCAATGACGGCCTCAGGGCGCATCCCGCTGTCGTCGGAGGTCGAGCGGCTGCTGCTCTGAGAGCCGCAGCCGGGCGCGACGCACGCCCCCCCCACCACAACCACAGGAGACAAGAGATGCAGTTTCCCATCACGCGCCGCGGCGCGTTGCAACTGGCTGGCGCCGGCCTGCTGCCGGCCGCGCTGGCGGCCCAGGCCCAGTCGGGCTGGCCGAGCAAACCCGTCACGCTGGTCGTGCCGTTCCCGGCGGGCGGCGGCACCGACGCCTTCGCGCGGCCGCTGGCTGCGCAGTTCGCCAAGCTCACGGGCAAGACGCTGGTCATCGACAACCGCGGCGGTGCTGGCGGCACCCTGGGCGCCAGCGTGGCGGCCAAGCTGCATGCCGACGGCTACGGCCTCTTCATGGGCGCGGTGCACCATGCCATCGCGCCCTCGATGTACCCCAAGCTCGACTACGACCTCGAGAAGGACTTCGTCCCGCTCGCGCTGCTGGCCAACGTGCCGCAGGTGGTGGTGGTCAACCCCAAGCGCGTGGAAGCGAACGACATCAAGAGCTTTCTGGCGCTCGTCAAGCGCAACCCGGCGCGCTACAACTACGCCTCGGCTGGCGCCGGCACCTCGCACCACCTGGCGGGCGAGTTGTTCAAGCAGCAGACGGGCACCTTCATCACCCACATCCCCTACCGCGGCGCCGGTCCGGCGCTGGCCGATCTGATTGCCGGCAACGTGGACGTGATGTTCGACGGCCTGGGATCGTCCGCCGCGCACATCAAGGGCGGCCGCATCAAGCCGCTCATGGTGTCGGGCGGCAAGCGCAATCCCTCGCTGCCGGACGTGCCCTGCGCCGCCGAGGTCGGTCTGCCCGACTACACCGTGACCACCTGGTACGGGCTGTGGGCGCCCAAGGGCACGCCGGCCGATGTGCAGGCGCAGATCGTCCAGGCCTTCCAGCGCACGGCCGCGGCCGACGAGATCAAGACGGTCTGGGCCAGCAACGGCGCGGAATTCGGTACGCTCACGCCCGCGCAGTTCGGCAGTTTCGTTTCTGCCGAAATCAAGCGCTGGGCCGCCGTCGTGCAAGCCTCCGGCGCCAAACTCGAATGAGCTTTTCCTTCCCGTCACCATGAGCACCGCCACGCATCACCAGAACCTCTACGCCGCCCTGCGCGCGGCGTTCCCCGCCGACCTGGACGCGATCGCCATCGACGCCACCGAAGCCGGTGGCCAGCCCCTGCGCTACAGCTGGCGCGACCTCGAGCGCGCCAGCGCCATGATCGCCAACCTGCTGGAATCACTGGAGCTGCCGCCGGCCTCGCGCATCGCTGTGCAGGTGGAGAAGTCGGTCGAGGCCGTGCTGCTGTACCTGGCCACGCTGCGCGCGGGCCATGTGTTCCTGCCGCTCAACACGGCCTACCAGAGCGCGGAAATCGGCTACTTCGTCGGCAACGCCGAGCCGGCCGTGGTCGTCTGCAGCCCGGCCAACCACGGTTGGGTCAGCAAGATCGCGTTCCAGGCCGGCACGCGCTACGTGTTCACGCTGGGCGAAGACCGCAGCGGCACGCTGCTGGAGCGCGCATCGCACTGCAGCGACCAGCACACGCCAGTGCAGCGCGCGGCCGACGACCTTGCCGCCATCCTGTACACCAGCGGCACCACGGGCCGCAGCAAGGGCGCCATGCTGAGCCATGGCAATTTGCTCAGCAACGCGCGCGTGCTCAAGGACTACTGGGGCTGGCAGGACGGCGACGTGCTGCTGCACGCGCTGCCCATCTTCCACGTGCACGGCCTGTTCGTCGCGCTGCACGGGGCGCTGCTCAACGGCAGCAAGATGCTCTGGATGGCGAAGTTCGATCCCAAGGCGGCGATCGCCAGGCTGCCCGAGGCCACCGTGTTCATGGGCGTGCCCACGCTCTACGTGCGCATGCTGGCCGAGCCCGCGCTCACCAGGGAGGCGGTGCGCAACATGCGCCTGTTCATCTCGGGCTCCGCGCCGCTGCTGATCGAGACCTTCAAGGACTGGCAGGCGCGCACGGGCCACACCATCCTGGAACGCTACGGCATGAGCGAGACCGCCATGTTGACCTCCAACCCCTACCGCGCCGAGGATGGCGAGCGCCGCGGCGGCACCGTGGGCTTCCCCCTGCCGGGCGTGGAGCTGCGCGTGGTCGACGATGCGGGCCAGGCCGTGCCGCCAGGCGAGATCGGCGGCATCCAGGTGCGCGGCCCCAACGTGTTCCAGGGCTACTGGCGCATGCCCGAGAAGACGGCCGAGGAGTTCACCGCCGACGGCTTCTTCAAGACCGGCGACGTGGGCCGTGTCGACGCGGCCGGCTACGTCACCATCGTGGGCCGCAGCAAGGACCTCATCATCAGCGGCGGCTACAACGTCTACCCGGCCGAGATCGAGGGGTTCCTCAACGAGATGCCGGGCGTGGCCGAGAGCGCCGTGGTCGGCGTGCCGCATCCGGACTTCGGCGAGGTCGGTGTGGCCGTGCTGACCGGCAAACCGGGCGCCGCGCTGGACGGCGAGGCCCTGCTGGCCGCGCTCAAGCAGCAGCTGGCCAACTTCAAGATCCCCAAGCGCGCCTTCGTGGTGGATGCGCTGCCGCGCAACACCATGGGCAAGGTGCAGAAGAACCTGCTGCGCGAGCAGCACAAGGGCTTGTTCGCGTCCTAGCGCGGCGACAGCCGGTCGGCCAGCAGGCGGGCCGTGTAGCGCAGGCGGTCGATGTCCGCGCCGGCCTGCACGCCGCGGCTGAAGCAGCACAGCGTGCCGTACACGCGTCCGTCGGCCAGCCGCACCGGCGTGCTCAGGTGCGTGCCGATCGGAAACCCGGGGTCGGGCGCGCGCCCTGCGGCGACGTAGGGCGCGGCGTCGTCCATGCGCTCGGGCAGCCGGCCGTCCACCACGCGCTGGCACCAGCTTTCCTCGATCGGGTCGCACATGCCGGGCTGCACCAGTTGGAAATCCGGCGCGCTGTCCACGGCCTGCAGGGTGCGCAGGCCGTCGGCGAGCCGCGACACGAAGGCCACGTCCATGCCCAACCGCACGCGCAGCAGCTGCAGCACCTCCTGCACCGCCTCCGGCAGCGCCGGATCGGCCCCATCGCAGGTGGCCACCAGCAGCTCGCAGATCTTCACGTCCAGGTCATCGGGGTTGTAGTTCAGGTGCATGCCGGGCTGTCGTCCTTTCGCATCCTTATGGGGGCGGTACCTCGCGGGCGCGCGGCACACCGTCTGTCGCAGTCTAGCCAGTGCCGCAATCGCCTGCGCCCGAGAGGGTGACGGGCCAGCGATGCGGCTCATTCCGACGGTGCCGCCAGTGCCTCGGCCAGGCAATGCGCCGTTGCGCGCACGCGCGCCGTGCGCTGCAGGTCCGGGTGCATGACCATCCAGACCTCGTGCGCGCGTGCACGCTGCCGCGCGGGCCAGATGCGCACCAGGCCCTCGCGCTCGCCCAACTGCACCGGCATCTCGCCCATGCCGATGCCGGCCGCCACGGCCTTGCGCAGCAGCAGGCTGGAGTTGACCGCCAGCGCGATGCGGGCTTGCCGTGCCGGCAGGTCGGCCACGGTGGGCAGGGCATCCTGGGCCAGGTAGGGGCCGTAAGCCACGAGCTGGTGGCCGCGCAGTCCGTCTTCGGGCGAAGGCTCACCGCAGCGGGCCAGGTAGGCGCGGCTCGCGAACAGGCCGACCGGCCACGCGGCCACGCGGCGCACGACAAGGTCCGGCGTGTCGGGCCGCACGTTGCGCAGGGCGATGTCGGCCTGCCGGCGGCCAAGGTTGAGCAGCGCGCTCGAGACTTCCAGGTCCACGCGGATCTGCGGCCAGCGCTGCTGCAGGCTGGCGATGGCCGGCAGCAGGTACTCGGCCGCGATGCTGTCCGAGCTGGTCACGCGCACCAGCCCGGCCGGGCTCTCGTCCTGGCCCTCGATCTTGCTGCGCAGGTCCAGCGCTGCCGCCTCCATGCGCCGCGCCGCGTGCAGGGCGGCTTCGCCGGCCGCGGTGAG
This sequence comes from Variovorax boronicumulans, assembly GCF_007677875.1. GTDB lineage: Bacteria > Pseudomonadota > Gammaproteobacteria > Burkholderiales > Burkholderiaceae_C > Pseudorhodoferax > Pseudorhodoferax boronicumulans_A. Next base: position 423,138 of record NZ_VEDO01000002.1, read on the forward strand.
CAGCCAGCCGTCGCGCGCGCGCAGGAACAGCTTGGCGCCGAGCTCGGCTTCCAGCGCATTCAGGCGCCGCCCCACGGTGGCTTGGTCGACGGCCAGGCTGCGTGCCGCCGCGCGCAGCGAGGGTTGGCGCGTCAGGGCGAGGAAGATGCGGGCGTCGTCCCAGTTCATGCGCGGCGGGTGATGCATTTCTGCATCGTAATGAGGCGAAATCGCTGCACTTTACAGGCAACGACCGGGCCTATGCTGGCGACCCATGACACACCCCACCATGCAAGCCATCGTCTTCGACACATTCGGCGGCCCCGAGGTGCTCGCAGTCCGCACCGTCGCGCGCCCCGCGCTGCGCCCGCACGACCTGCTCGTGCGCAATGCCGCCATCGGCGTGAACCGTGCCGACATCGCGCACCGCAAGGGCGCCTACGGGCGCGCCCATTTCGGCGACGCCGACACCATGGGGCTGGAGATCGCGGGCACCGTGGTGGACGCCGGGCCGCAGGTCCAGGGCTTCGCCGTAGGCGACCGTGTGATGGGCATCGTGGGCGGCGGTGCCTATGCCGAGTATTCGCGCATCGACCACCGCATGGCCATGCCGGTGCCGGCCGGCCTGGCGCTGGCCGATGCGGGCGCGGTGGCCGAGGTCTTCGTGACCGCGCACGAGGCCTTGTTCCACCTGGCCCGGCTGCAGGCCGGCGAGTCGGTACTGGTGCATGCGGGGGCCGGCGGCGTGGGCTCGGCCGCGGTCCAGCTGGCGCATGCGGCCGGCGCGCGCGTGTTCGCCACCGCCAGCGGCGACAAGCGCCACGCGGTGCGCGGCTTTGGCGCAGAGGTGTTCATCGACCACCGCAGCGAGGACTTCCAGACCACGGTGGCGCAGGCGACCGATGGCAAGGGCGTGGACGTGGTGATCGACTTCATCGGCGCGCCGTACCTGGAGCGCAACCTGCGTTCGCTCGCGCCGGGCGGGCGCCTGGTCGTCGTGGGCCTGCTGGGTGGGGCAGAGGCCGCGCCGCTGCCGATGGATCTGCTGCTGTTCCGCCACCTGCAGATCTTCGGCACGGTCATGAAGTCGCGTTCGCCCGAGGTCAAGCAGGCCATGGTCCAGCGCTTCGCCGCGCGCTGGCTGCCGGCGCTGGCGGATGGCCGCATCCGGCCCGTCATCGACAGTCGCTTCCCGCTGGCGCAGGCCGCCCAGGCCCACCGGCGCATGGAGTCGGGGCAGAGCGTGGGCAAGATCCTGCTGCTGCCGGACGCGGCCTGAGCGGACACCACGGTCAAAGCGGCTGCGCGTCGATCACCCGGCGCACCGTGGCCAGGGCTGTGCCCAGCGCGTCCAGCGGCACCGAACCCAGCGCCACGCGCAGCGCGTGCGGCACCTGGTCCGCAGCGGCGAAGGGCGCGGCCGTGGACACCGCGACGCCTTCGTGCAGCAGCGCCTGCGCTACCTGGTCGGCCCGCAGTTCCGCAGGCAGCGGCAGCCAGACGAAGTAGCCGTTCAGATGCCGCACCGGCTGCAGCCCTGCGAAGGCCTGCGCGGCCAGCACCTGGCGCGCAGCGGCGTCGGCGCGCTTGCCGGCTTCGAGCCGCGCCACGGTGCCGTCCTCGATCCAGCCGCAGGCGATCGCCGTCATCACGCCGGGGGTGTTCCAGGTCGTCGCACGGATCGCGCGCTCGATGCGCGCCATGCAGTCCGCAGGCGCGGCGACGAAGCCCACGCGCAGGCCCGTGGCCACGCTCTTGGACAGGCCGCTCACGTAGACCGTGCACTCGGGTGCCAATGCGGCCAGCGGCGCTGGCGGTCGGGGCGCGAGGAAGGCATAGGCCGCGTCTTCGATCAGCAGCAGCCCATGGCGCCGTGCGATCGCCACGAGCTGGCGGCGCCGCGCCAGCCCCATGACCCAGCCCAGCGGGTTGTGCAGCGTCGGCATGGCGTATACGGCGCGTACGCGGCGCCGCCGGCACCAGGCCTCGAGCGCGTCCAGGTCGGGGCCGGCGCCGGCGGCCGGCAGCGGCGCCAGTTCCAGCCGGTGGGCCTGGGCCAGCAGCTTGAAGCCCGGGTAGGTCAGCGCGTCCACGGCCACCACGTCGCCCGGCTGCAGCAAGGCCATCACCGTGACCGCCAGGCCGTGCTGCGCGCCGTCGACGATGGCCACCTGCGCCGGCGCGACCGACAGCCCGCGGACACCCAGGTGCCGCGCCACGGTGGCGCGCTCGTGCACCCGGCCGCCGTGCGGCTGGTAGCGCAGCACCGCGTCAAGGTCACCGGCTGCGGCCAGCTGGCGCAGCGCGGCACGCAACAGCTCGGCCTGGCCGGGCAGGGCCGGGTGGTTGAAGTTGAGATCGACCAGGCCGGCCACCGTGGCGGGCTGGTCGATGCCCAGGCCGGGCGGCAGCGCGGGCTCGCGCACGAAGCTGCCGCGCCCAGCCTCGCCGGCGACCAGGCCCATGGCCTGCAGCTCGGCGTAGACGCGCGTGGCCGTGACGAGCGCCAGGCCCTCGCGCGCGGCCAGTTGCCGGTGCGTGGGCATGCGTGTGCCGGGGGCGAGTCGGCCGCTGCGGATGTCGGCGGCCAGCCGGTCTACCAGGGGCTTGTAGCGGGCTCGGGCCATCGCGGCGTGCGCAATGTATTCAATACAATTTTTTGATTGTATTGAGTGACGGGCCTAGCATGCCGGCCTCCACCACACCACAGGGCCCACCATGCACATCGCCATCCTGACCTTCGACGGCTTCAACGAACTCGATTCGCTGGTCGCGCTCGGCATCCTGAACCGCGTCAAGGTGCCGGGCTGGCGGGTGTCCATCGCGAGCCCCACGCCCACGGTGCGCTCGATGAATGGCGTGGTGGTGCAGGCCCAGGCCACGCTGGCCGAGGCCTGCGCGGCCGACGCCGTCGTGGTCGGCAGCGGGCTGCGCACGCGCGAGGTCGTGGCCGATGCCGGCCTGATGGCACAGCTGCGGCTGGACCCGGCGCGCCAGCTGCTGGCCGCCCAGTGTTCGGGCACGCTGGTGCTGGCACGGCTGGGCCTGCTGCAGGGCCTGCCGGCCTGCACCGACCTCACCACCAAACCTTGGGTGCAGGAGGCCGGTATCGCCGTGCTGGACCAGCCCTTCGTCGCACGCGGCAACGTGGCCACGGCCGGCGGCTGTTTGGCCTCGCAGTACCTGGCGTGCTGGCTCATCGCGCGGCTGCAGGGCGAGGCCGCCGCGCGCGAGGCCATGCACTACGTGGCGCCGGTCGGTGAGAAGGAGGCCTACGTGGAACGCGCGATGCGCCACATCGCTCCGGCGCTGGCCGAGGCTGCGTAGCTATCATCGCCGCCACCTCGGACACCAGGGAGTGCGATGTACGCGCCAGCCAGCCTCGATCGATTCCGCGTGGACGGCCAGGTGGCCGTCGTGACCGGCGGTGCCAACGGCATCGGCCTGGCCTGCGTGCAGCTGCTGGCCGCGGCCGGCGCGCGCGTGGTGGTGGTGGACCGCGATGCCGAAGCCGCCGCCGCGGTGGCCGGCGGCATCGCCGGCGCACTGGCCTTCGGGCTGGACGTGGCCGACGCCGTTGCCGTGGCGCAGACCATGGCCGCCGTCGCGCAACAGGCCGGGCGCATCGACATCCTCGTCAACAACGCCGGCACGGCGATCCGCAAGTCCACGCAGGAGCTGGACATCGCCGAATGGAACCAGGTCGTCGCGGTCAACCTCACGGGCGCCTTCGTCTGCGCGCGCGAGGCCGCGCGCTTCATGCCGGCCGGCGGCGGCAGCGTCGTGAACATGGCGTCCATCATGGGCATGTCGGGCGGCGGCCTGTACCCCAACATCTCCTACCAGACCACCAAGGGCGGCCTCGTCAACATGACGCGCGCGCTGGCCGTGGAATGGGCCGGGCGGGGCATCCGCGTCAATGCGGTCGCGCCGACCTGGACGCGCACGGGCTTCATCGGCCCGCTCGCGTCCACCCCCGAACTGATGGACCGCATCCGCGCCGTCACGCCGCTGGGCCGGCTCGCCGAACCCGACGAAGTCGCGCATGCCGTGCTGTTCCTGGCCAGCCCCGCGTCTTCCATGGTCACGGGCCATGTGCTCGCGGTGGACGGGGGCTTTCTGGCGCAGTGAGGGCGGGCGGCCGCCTGCGGGCCGGCCCGCGAAGGCCGCGTTCGCCGGGGGCATGCCCCGGCGGCCGCAGCCTCAGCGCAGCACCAGCACCGGGATGTGCGAGTGCGTCAGCACGTGCTGCGTCTCGCTGCCCAGCAGCAGCCGGCTCACGCCGCGGCGGCCGTGCGAGGCCATCACCATCAGGTCGCAGTGGTGCTTGTGCGCCGTGGCGATCAGCGCCTCGGACACCTGGTCGCCGCGCACGACGACAGGCATCACGGTGACCTTGCGTGACAGGCCGGCGGACTGCACGGCCTCCAGCTCCTTGTGCGCGGCCGCGCTCCAGCTGGCCTCGGTGCGTTCGATCTCCTTGAGGTCGATGGCCATGGACCCATCGAAGTAGCTGTGCGGGTAGGGCGGCACCACCTTCACGGCGACGACGGTGGCGCCGAGCTTGGCGGCCAGGTCGAGCGCGCTGTCGACGGCCTTTTGCGAGAGTTCCGACCCGTCGGTGGCAACCAGGATGCGTTGGTACATGGCGTTTCTCCTTGTGAAGCGGTGGATCCAGCATAGGTCGGCTTCGCCGGAATGGGTTGATGTACGTCAAGGCATGGGGGATCGGCGCTGGCTACGCTCCAGCCATGCCCTTTGCCCCCACGTTCGCCGCGGACGCCGCGCCGCCAGCGGTTCCACGCGGGCTGGACTGGATCGACGATTCCGAAGAATGGGCCGCGTTCAGCCGCCCGTCAGCCGCGCATGGCAACGGGGCCTGGGAATCCAGCCTGGCCATCGAGGGCATGACCTGCGCGGCCTGTGCGCTGGCCGTCGAGGACGCGTTGCGCGCCGTGCCCGGCGTGCTGGCGGCCGAGGTCGGCGCGGCCAGCCGGCGCGCGCGCGTGGTCTGGCGCGCAGGCCAGGCGCTTCCCTCGCAATGGCTTGCGGCCGTGCGCCGCGCCGGCTACCGCGGCGTTCCGCTGGCCGACCTCGCGCTGCGTGCCGAGCGCCGGCGCGACGCCCGGCTGGTGCTGTGGCGCTGGCTCGTGGCCGGGCTGTGCATGATGCAGGTCATGATGTACGCCTGGCCCGCGTACACCGCGGCCCCCGGCGAGATCTCGGCCGACGCGCAGGCCCTGCTGCGCTGGGCCTCCTGGGTACTGAGCCTGCCCGTCATCCTGTTCTCCTGCGGGCCGTTTTTCAAGGCGGCGCTGCGCGACCTGCGCCACCGGCGCGTGGGCATGGACCTGCCCGTCACGCTGGGCATCCTCATCACCTTCACCGTCAGCAGCTGGGGCACCTTCGAGCCGGACGGCCTTTTCGGCGCAGAGGTCTATTTCGATTCGTTGACCATGTTCGTGTTCTTCCTGCTCAGCAGCCGCTGGCTGGAGTCGCGTTTGCGCGACCGCACGGGCGGCGCGCTCGACCTGCTGCTGCAACGCCTGCCAGAAGGCGTGGAGCGGGAAGGCGCCGATGGCCGGCGCGAGCAGATCGCCGCGCACCGCGTGGCGGTGGGCGACGTGCTGCATGTGCGGCCCGGCGAGGCCTTCGTCGCCGACGCGCTGGTGCTGGACGGCGAGACGCTGGTCGACGAGGCCCTGCTGTCCGGCGAGTCGCGCCCCGTGGCGCGCGGCCCGGGCGCATGCGTGCTGGCCGGCAGCTACAACCTGGCGGCGGCCGTGCGTGTGCGCGTGACCGCCGCGGGCACCGACACGCGCTTCGCCGAGATCGCCGCGCTGATGGACGAGGCGGCACGCTCGCGCCCCCGCCTGGCGCAACTGGCCGACCGCATCGCGCGGCCGTTCCTGCTGCTCGTGCTGCTGGCGGCCCTGGGTGCTGCGATGTTCTGGTGGCGCCACGACCCCGGCCATGCGCTCATGGTGGCCGTGGCCGTGCTGATCGTGACCTGCCCCTGCGCGCTCTCGCTGGCCACCCCGGCCGCGATGCTGGCGGCCGCCGGCGCGCTGGCGCGCCGTGGCGTGCTGGTGCGCCGGTTGCAGGCGCTGGAGGCGCTGGCCCGCGTCGACACCGTGGTCTTCGACAAGACCGGCACGCTCACGCGCGACGCACTCGTGCTGGGGCCGGTGCAGACCCGCGCCGGCATCGACCGCGCGCAGGCGCTGGCCATGGCCGCCGCGCTGGCCGCGCACTCGCTGCACCCGGCCTCGCGCGCACTCGCGGCGGCCGGGCAGGGCGGCGCGCATGCGGAGCAGTGGGAGGTGGCCGACCTCGTCGAGGAGCCCGGCCTGGGCTTGCGCGCGCGCCTGCTGCGCAACGGCTGGCCCTGGCCCGGCGCGCTGCGCCTGGGTTCGGCCGCGCACTGCGGCGTGGCAGCGCCGCCCGGCGCCCAGACCATGGTCTGGCTGGCCGACGAGCAGGGCATGCTGGCCTCTTTCGTGCTGCTGGAGGACTTGCGTGCCGATGCCGCGGCCACCGTGCGGCGGCTCGCGCAGATGGGCGTGGCGGTGCAGCTGCTGTCGGGCGACGCGGACGCGGCCGTGGCGCGCGTGGCCGCGCAGCTGGGCATCGGCGCGGCGCGCGGCGGCTGCTCGCCGCAGCACAAGCTGCAGGCCCTGCGCGCACTGCAGCGCGAGGGTCGGCACAGCGCCATGGTCGGCGACGGACTCAACGACGGGCCGGTGCTGGCCGGTGCCGATGTGTCCTTCGCGTTCGGCCAATCCGTGCCGCTGGCGCAGGCGCAGGCCGACTTCGTGGTGCCCGGTGGCCGGCTCATGGCCGTGGCCGACACGCTGGCCCTCGCTCGCCGGACCATGGCCGTGGTGCGCCAGAACCTGGCCTGGGCCGCGCTCTACAACGCCGTCAGCGTGCCGCTGGCCGTGGCGGGCTGGATGCCGGCCTGGCTGGCCGGCCTGGGCATGGCCGCCAGTTCGCTGCTCGTGGTGCTCAACGCGCTGCGCCTGTCGGCGGCGCCACCCGCGGGCGATGCCATGCCGGGTCCTGTGCAACTGGTCGCCGAAAGCTCCTGATGGACATCCTGTTCCTGCTGATCCCGCTGTCTGTGGTGCTGGTCTTCTGCATCCTGGGCGGGCTGTGGTGGGCCATCGAGCGCGGCCAGTTCGAGGACATCGAGGCCGAGGGCGAGCGCATCCTGCGGGATTGATGGCGGCGTGCGCAAGCGGCCGCGGGCACGGGGCCGCACAGCTGTGCGTGCAGGATGCGGCGGCCCTCTGTGGCCCCGCTCAGCACTCCGCTTGACGTGCATCAAAGCGCCTCTGCCGTCCCCGTCCGACACTGCCTCCCAGTGCTGAAGAAGCGTTCAAGAGAGGCAGCGATGGATCAATCGAGAAGCCCGGCCACGGTCTACAACGACGCCGTCGTGCGCCAGTTTTCCGTGATGGCCGTGGTGTGGGGGGTGGTGGGCATGCTGGTCGGCGTCGTCATTGCCGCGCAGCTGACCTGGCCCGAACTGAACCTGGGCATCCCATGGCTCAGCTATGGCCGGCTGCGCCCGCTGCACACCAACGCGGTGATCTTCGCGTTCGGCGGCTGCGCGCTGTTCGGCACGGCCTACTACGTGGTGCAGCGCACCTGCCAGGTCCGGCTGTTCGGCGGCTGGCTGGCCTCGTTCACGTTCTGGGGCTGGCAGACCGTGATCGTGGCCGCGGCCATCACGCTGCCGCTGGGCTACACCACCGGCAAGGAGTACGCCGAGCTGGAATGGCCCATCGACATCCTGATCGCGCTGGTCTGGGTGGCGTTCGCCATCGTGTTCTTCGGCACCATCGGCACGCGCAAGGTGCGCCACATCTATGTGGCCAACTGGTTCTACGGCGCTTTCATCATCGCCGTGGCGCTGCTGCACATCGTCAACAGCGCGGCCATGCCCGCCAGCTTCTGGAAGAGCTACTCGGCCTACGCCGGCGTGCAGGACGCGATGGTGCAGTGGTGGTACGGCCACAACGCGGTCGGCTTCTTCCTCACGGCCGGCTTCCTCGGGATGATGTACTACTTCATCCCCAAGCAGGCCGAGCGCCCCGTCTACAGCTACCGGCTGTCCATCGTGCACTTCTGGGCGCTGATCTTCACCTACATGTGGGCCGGCCCCCACCACCTGCACTACACCGCGCTGCCGGACTGGACGCAGTCGGTCGGCATGGTGTTCTCGCTGATCCTGCTGGCGCCCAGCTGGGGCGGGATGATCAACGGCGTGATGACGCTGTCGGGCGCGTGGCACAAGCTGCGCGACGACCCCATCCTGCGCTTTCTGATCGTGGCCCTGTCGTTCTACGGCATGAGCACCTTCGAGGGCCCGATGATGTCGATCAAGACCGTCAACGCGCTCTCGCACTACACCGACTGGACCGTGGGCCACGTGCATTCGGGCGCGCTGGGCTGGGTCGGGCTCATCACCATGGGCAGCCTGTACTACCTGATCCCGCGTCTGTTCGGCCAGAAGCAGATGTACAGCGTGAAGGCCATCGAGCTGCACTTCTGGAGCGCCACCATCGGCATCGTGCTGTACATCGCCGCGATGTGGATCGCCGGCGTGATGCAGGGCCTGATGTGGCGCGCGGTCAACCTTGATGGCACGCTGACCTACACCTTCGCCGAATCCGTCAAGGCCACCTGGCCGTTCTACGCGGTGCGCCTATTGGGTGGCCTGCTGTACCTGGGCGGCATGCTGGTGATGGCCTGGAACATGGTCATGACCATGCTCAACGCGCGGCCCGCCGCCGTCGCCATCCCGCACCCCGTGGCGGCCCACTGAACCGAGAACCACCATGTCGCACAACCTCGACAAGCCCGGTGCGCACGAGCGCATCGAGACCAACAACTTCCTGATGATCGTGCTGATCCTGCTGGTGCTCGTGGTCGGCGGTCTCGTGGAGATCGTGCCGCTGTTCTTCCAGCGCACCACCACGGTCGCCATCGAAGGCGTCAAGCCCTACACCGCACTGCAGCTGGCCGGCCGCGACGTCTACCTGCGCGAGGGTTGCTACAACTGCCACTCGCAGATGATCCGCCCGCTGCAGGCCGAGACGCTGCGCTACGGCCACCACTCGCTGGCCGGCGAGTTCGTCTACGACCACCCATTCCAGTGGGGCAGCAAGCGCACCGGCCCCGACCTGCACCGCGTCGGCGGCAAGTACAACGACGAATGGCACCGCATCCATTTGATGAACCCGCGCGACGTCGTGCCCGAGTCCAACATGCCGGCTTACGCCTGGCTGGACAAGGCCACTGTGGATGGCGAGCAACTGGCCGCCAACATGCGCGCGCTGCGCCGCCTGGGCGTGCCCTATACCGATGAGGAGATCGCCAAGGCGCCTGCCGACGTGAAGGGCAGGACCGAGATGGAGGCCACGATCGCCTACCTGCAATCGCTGGGCCTGGCCGTCAAGTGAGGAGCTGAGCATGGACATCAACACCCTGCGGTCCGTGGCGACCGTGGTCTCGTTCGTCACCTTCATCGGCATCCTGGTCTGGGCCTGGTCCCGGACCAACAAGCAGTCCTTCGACGAGGCGGCGCAGCTGCCTTTCGACCAAGATTAAGAGGGCAACATGAGCGATTTCACAAGCGGCTTCTGGTCCATCGCGATCATTGCCGTGACCCTGGGCGGCATCCTCGGCTGCGTGCTGCTGCTGTGGGGCGCCGGCAAGGCGCGCGTCTCCCCGACCGGCGACAACACCACGGGCCATGTGTGGGACGGCGACCTGCGCGAGATGAACAATCCGCTGCCACGCTGGTGGGTCTGGATGTTCGTCATCACGGTGGTCTTCGGTGTGCTGTACCTGGTCCTCTACCCTGGCCTGGGCGCCGAGCCCGGCAAGCTGAACTGGAGTTCGGCGGGCGAGCACGCGGCCGACGTGGCCAAGCACAAGGCAACCACGGCGCAGGTCTACGCGAAGTACGCGGACATGCCCATGGCGGAGATCGCCCGGGACCCGCAGGCCCATGCCATCGGCGAGCGCCTTTTCATGAACAACTGCGCCCAGTGCCACGGCTCGGACGCCCGCGGCAGCAAGGGCTTTCCGAACCTGGCGGACGGCGACTGGCTGTGGGGCGGTGAGCCCGAGAAGATCGCCGAGACCATCGCCAAGGGCCGCATCGGCAGCATGCCACCCATGGCCGCGGCCGTGGGCACGCCCGAGGACGTGCGCAACGTGGCGCACTACGTGCTGAGCCTGTCGGGCGGCCCGCACGACTCGGTGCGCGCTGCGCTGGGCAAGGCCAAGTTCACGGCCTGCGCGGCCTGCCACGGCAGCAACGGCAAGGGCAACCCACTGCTTGGCGCACCCAACCTGACCGACGACATCTGGCTGCACGGCTGGGGCGAAGAAGCCATCGTCGCGATGGTCAACAACGGCAAGACCAACCAGATGCCGGCGCAGGAAGCCAAGTTCAGCGCCGAGCAGATCCGTGTGCTGACCTCCTACGTCTGGGGCCTCTCCAACAACTGATGCGGTCATGAGTGCCGAGCGCAAGGTCGTCCCCATCCAGGCCGAGCCCGAGCTGGTCCCGCTGTTCGAGGCCCACAAGACGGTCTATCCGCGCACGGTCGCCGGCTTCTTCCAGAACTGGCGCTGGGCCTTGGTCTGGCTCACGCAGCTGGCCTTCTACGGCACCGCCTGGCTGCAGTGGGGCGAGCGGCAGGCCTTGCTGTTCGACCTGCAGGCGCGCCGCTTCTACATCTTCGGCCTGGTGCTGTACCCGCAGGATTTCATCTACCTGGCGGGCCTGCTGGTGATCTCTGCGCTGGCGCTGTTCCTGTTCACGGCCGTGGCGGGCCGGCTGTGGTGCGGCTTCTCGTGCCCGCAGACGGTCTACACCGAGATCTTTCTGTGGATCGAACGGCGCATCGAGGGCGACCGCGGCGCGCGGATGAAGCTCGATGCGGCGCCCTTCTCGGTAGAGAAGCTGGTCAAGAAGTGGTTCAAGCATGTCTGCTGGGGCGTGTTCGCGCTGTGGACCGGCTTCACCTTCGTGGGCTACTTCACACCGATCCGCGAGCTGGCGATGTCCTTCATCACCACGCGCATGGGGCCCTGGGAGGTGTTCTGGGTGCTGTTCTACGGCCTGGCCACGTATGGCAATGCAGGCTTCCTGCGCGAGCAGGTCTGCAAGTACATGTGCCCCTACGCACGTTTCCAGAGCGCGATGTTCGACCGCGACACGCTGATCGTGAGCTACGACGCCGCGCGCGGCGAGCCGCGCGGCAGCCGGCCGCGCAACGCCGACGCGGCAGCGCGCGGCCTGGGTGCCTGCACCGACTGCACGCTGTGCGTGCAGGTCTGCCCGACCGGCATCGACATCCGCAAGGGCCTGCAGTACGAATGCATCGGCTGCGGTGCCTGCGCCGACGTCTGCGATGGCGTGATGGACAAGATGGGCTATGCGCGCGGGCTCGTGAAGTTCACCACGCAGCAAGGGCTCGCCAAGGGCTGGAGCCGCGCGCAGATCTGGCGCAGGGTGCTGCGGCCGCGCGTGCTGGTCTATGCCGGTGTGCTGCTGGCGATCTCGCTCGGCCTGGGCCTGAGCCTGGCGCTGCGCACGCCGTTCAAGGTGGACGTGGTGCGGGATCGCGGCGCCATGGCCCGCATCGTGGCCGGCGGCGCGATCGAGAACGTCTACCGCCTGCAGATCATGAACGCCACCGAAGCGCACCAGCGCTTCGCCATCATGGCGAGCGGGCTGCCCGGCCTCGTGGTCACGTCCGAGCCCGAGGTCGAGGTCGATGCCACGGCCTCCCGCTGGGTCGCCGTGCGGCTGCAGGTCCCGCAGCAAGCTGCGGCCGCGGGAGGTTCGCACCCCATCCATTTCGAGCTGCGCATGCTGGACGGCGACGCCCATGTACGCGAGAAATCCGTCTTTTTGATTCCCCGGTGAAGGAGACCTCCATGCAGGAACAACACGCCCCGGTCGCACGCCCCTGGTGGCGCTACGGCATGGTCTGGATGGTGATCGGCGGCCCGCTCGCGGTCGTCGTGGCCGGCATTGCGACGGCCGTGATCGCCTTCCAGGGCGCCGACCCGGTGGTCGTCCCGGCGCCCGCCCAGGTGGCTGCCGAAGAGGCCTTCGATCTGCAGCCCGCGATGGCCGGGCGCAACCACGCGGCGACCGGCACCGTGCCGGCGCGGCGCTGAGGGCGGGCGCGATGGGCACGATGGCGGCGCGCCGCCTGATGTGGGTGGCCTGGCCGGCCTTTCTGGCCGCAGGCATGCTGGAGATGCTGGTGTTCGCGCTCGTCGATCCGCACGACCTGCACTGGCTGGGCCGTGCGTTGGACTGGTCGGCGATGGCGGTCTACACCGCGAGCTTCTTCGCCTTCTGGGCGGTCGCCATGGCGGGCAGCGCGCTCACGCTGCTGCTGGCGTCACCGGAGATGGTCAGTGGCAGACCTGGGGATTGACGATGCGCTGCAACGCGTCGGCATCGACGATGCGCAGATGCCGCTGCTTGACCTCGACGATGCCATCGTCTCCGAACTTGGAGAACGTGCGGCTCACGGTCTCGAGCTTGAGCCCCAGGTAGCTGCCGATCTCCTCGCGCGTCATGCGCAGCACGAGCTCGCTGCGCGAGAAGCCGCGCGCATGCAGGCGCTTGACCAGATTCAGCAGGAAGGCCGCCACGCGCTCCTCCGCGCGCATGCTGCCCAGCAGCAGCATGACGCCGTGCTCGCGCACGATTTCGCGGCTCATGATCTTGTGCACGTGGTTCTGCAGCGCGTTGACCTCGCGCGAGAGTTCCTCGAGCCGGTCGAAAGGCATGACGCACACCTCGGCATCTTCCAGCGCCACGGCGTCGCAGCTGTGCTTGTCGTTGACGATGCCGTCCAGGCCGATGATCTCGCCGGCCATCTGGAAGCCCGTGACCTGCTCGCGGCCATCGTCGGTCGCCACCAGGGTCTTGAAGAAACCGGTGCGGATCGCGTAGAGCGAGGTGAACTTCTCGCCGCTGCGAAACAGCGTGGCGCCGCGCTTCACGGACTTGCGCGTCGCAACCACTTCGTCGATGCGTTCCAGCGCCTGCTGGTCGAGCTGCATGGGCATGCAGAGCTCACGCAGGTTGCAGTTGGAGCAGGCGACTTTGATGGTGTGCGGGTGCATGGCGTCCTTTCATGACGTGGCGCAAATTGTCTCAAACCTGAGCGGCTGGAGACTTGATCTGGGTCAAGGTCCGGACGAATGGAACACGGCACAGTGGCAGGCAGAGGATTCCCCCATGACGACTTCTTTGGCCAGCCCCGCGGCTTGCGCAATTCCCACCGACGTGCTGCAGCGCTTCGACCGGCCCGGCCCGCGCTACACCTCCTACCCCACGGCCGACCGCTTCGTCGAAGCCTTCGGCCCCGCGGATCTGCTGCGGGCACTGCAGCAACGCCGCCATGGCGGGGCAGGGCAGGCGCTGCCTCTGTCGCTGTACGTGCACGTTCCATTCTGCGAGTCGCTTTGCTATTACTGTGCATGCAACAAGATCATCACCAAGCGCCATGAGAAGGCCGCGCCCTACCTGGACTACCTGGCGCGCGAGATCGGCCTGTACGTGGCCGCGCTCGGCGAAGGCCAGCCCGTCTCGCAAGTGCACCTGGGAGGCGGCAGCCCCACCTTCCTGAACGACACCGAGCTGGCGCGGCTCATGGAAATGCTGCGCAGCCGTTTCGCATTGGCGCCCGGCGGCGAGTACGCGATCGAGATCGACCCGCGCACCGTGGACACCGCGCGGCTGCGGCACCTGGCCGGCCTGGGCTTCAACCGGCTCTCCTTCGGCGTGCAGGACTTCGACCCGGCCGTGCAAAAGGCCGTGCACCGCGTCCAGCCCTATGCGCAGGTGGAGCAGCTCGTGCACAGCGCGCGCGGCCTGGGCTTCGAGTCGCTCAACGTCGACCTGATCTACGGCCTGCCGCTGCAGACGCCCGCTTCGTTCGCGCAGACGCTGGAGCAGGTCGTGACGCTGCGGCCCGAGCGCATCGCGCTGTACGGCTACGCCCACCTGCCCGAGCGCTTCAAGCCGCAGCGCCGCATCCATGCCGAGCAACTGCCCGATGGCGCCGCGCGGCTGGCCATGCTGGGCGCAGCGCTGGCGCGTTTCGAGGCCGCCGGCTACGTCTACGTGGGCATGGACCATTTCGCCCTTCCCGGCGACGCGCTGGCCGTGGCCAAGCGCCAGGGCCGGCTGCACCGCAACTTCCAGGGCTACAGCACCCAGCCCGATTGCGACCTGATCGCGCTCGGCGTGTCCGGCATCGGCAAGGTCGGCGCGAGCTATGCCCAGAATGCCAAGACCATGGAGCAGTATTGCGACCTGCTGGACCAGGGCCAGCTGCCCGTGGTGCGCGGCCTGGCGCTCACGCGCGATGACCTGTTGCGTCGCAGCGTGATCATGGCGCTGATGTGCCAGGGTGCGCTGCAGTTCGAGGCCATCGAGCTGGCCTGGCTGATCGACTTCCGCCAGTACTTCGCGGCCGAGCTGGCGCAGTTGCGCGCGCTGCAGGACGACGGCCTCGTGCAGATCGATGCCCAGGGCCTGCAGCTCACCGCCACGGGCTGGTACCTGGTGCGCGCCGTGGCCATGGTGTTCGACCGCTACGTGCAGGCCGACCGCGCGCGCGCACGCTTCTCGCGGATTCTTTGAGCAGCGCATGGCCACCGCGCTGGGCATGACCGCGCTGCTGATGGGTCTGGCCGGCGGCCCGCACTGCGCGCTGATGTGCGGCGCGGCCTGCGCCGGCATCGGCCGCGCCGCCGAACCGCAGGGCGGCCGCGCGCTGGCGCAGTTCCACGCCGGGCGGGCCACCGGCTATGCCGTCGTGGGCGCGCTGGCCGCCTGGTCCATGCAGGGGCTGGGCTGGCTGGGCGGCGCGAGCGTGGCCTTGCGGCCGCTCTGGAGCTTCGTGCACCTGGCCGCGATCGTCCTGGGTCTGGTGCTGTTGCTGCAGGCGCGCCAGCCGGCCTGGATGGAGCGGCACGGCCGGGCGCTGTGGCAGCGCGTGCGCCTGCTGGTGCCACGGCGCGGCGGCAGTTTCGTGGTGGGGCTGGCCTGGGCATTGATGCCGTGCGGCCTGCTCCAGGCGGCGTTACTGACGGCCGCGCTCGCAGGCGACGCGGCCCAGGGCGCCGGCGCCATGCTGGCGTTTGCCACTGGCTCGGCGCTGTCGCTGTGGGCCGCGCCCTGGGTGGTGCTGCGCCTGCCGGCGCTGGCCGGCGGGCCGCGCGGCGTGCTGGCCGGCCGCGCGCCGGCCTTGTCCGCATGGGGCACGCGGTTGGCCGGCCTGGCCCTGCTGGCCAGCTCCACCTGGGCGCTGTGGCACGGCCTCGTGTACGCACAGGCGCCCTGGTGCCTGCCGCGCTGAAGCCGCCGGCTTTCTCCCCCTGACTTTGCCGACCACCATCGCGGCGTGGCATGCACGACGCCGCGTGTGTGGCTCGCCTGCGTCTTGTCTACGACCGGCGCGCTGGAGGCGACAGCCGGCCTCTGGATGCATGTCTGCGATCGCATCTCCTCTTCTAGCATGCATGCACAAACGAAGAGGGAAGAAACAGAACACAAACGAGTTACTGCTTTGCATAGAACGTGCCGGTCGGTCCATCCCGCGTGGAGCAAGCGCTGACCGGCAGGCCGAAGTGGCGCCCGATCGGGTGCCGGCCGCCGCTACCCGTGCTGTCTGCACAGGCCCGTGAAGCGCCTTGTCCATTGAAGGAGTTCGCCATGAGATTTCAGCTTCGGATGGCCGCCGCCGCGCTTGCGGGCCTGGCCACCAGCGCCCAGGCCCTGGCCCAGGCGCAGTCCGATTCCATCTTCAGCGTGTCCGGCTTCGGCACTCTGGGCGTGGTCGGCACCAACCAGGATGGCGCCGAGTACGTGATCCCCGGCCAGGTTCGCGGCGCGGACAAGTCCTGGAGCGGCGAAGTCGACAGCAAGCTCGGCGTACAGCTCGGCGCCAAGTTCAACAGCCAGTTCTCGGCCACGCTGCAGGTGCTCAGCAAGCAGGACGGCAAGGGCAAATTCACGCCCGGTGTGGAATGGGCCTTTGCCAAATGGCAGGCCACCCCCGGTCTGACACTGCGCGCGGGCCGCATGGGCGGGCCGTTCTTCGCCGTCTCGGACTTCCGCGACGTGGGCTATGCCAACACCTGGCTGCGCCCGCCCATCGACGTCTACGGCCAGGTGCCGGTGAGCCACTTCGACGGCGCCGACCTGGGCTGGCAGACCAGCGTGGCCGGCAAGGCGCTGAGCTTGCAGATCTTCGGCGGCAAGAGTTCCTCGCATGTGGAGCACAGCAAGGTCGAGATCGACGCGCTGGTCGGCGTGAACGCGACCATCGAACTGCTGGACGGCCTGAGCCTGCGGCTGGGCCATGCGACGGGCAAGCTGACCGTGCACTCGGGCGCGCTCAACGACCTGGTGGGGGTGTTGCGCCGCACGCCGTTCGCAGGCGTCGGCGACCAGCTCGACCCGAACGACAAGCGGGCCAGCTTCAGCGGCGTGGGACTGACGTACGACCAGGGCAACTGGATCGTGCTGGCCGAGTACACCATGCGCAAGACCAAGACCTTCATTCCCGACACCACGGGCTGGTACACGACGGTGGGCTACCGCGTCGGCAAGTTCACGCCTTATGCCACGCTGTCGCGCTTGAAGACCGACGACAGCAACGTCAACAACACCATCCCGGCCTCGGTGGTGCTGCCCGGCATGCAGGCGCCGCTGCGGGTCTATGTCGATGGCGCGACGGCGGCCCAGAGCACGCCGCAAAAGACCATCGCGTTGGGCGTGCGCTGGGATGCGATGCGCAACGTGGCCGTGAAGGCGCAGTTCGACCGCATCAAGACCACGGGGGCCGGCCAGTTCTACGACGCCGACGCGGGCTTTTCGAACAAGCGCGTCAACGTCTATAGCCTGGCCGTGG
This sequence comes from Variovorax boronicumulans, assembly GCF_007677875.1. Lineage (GTDB taxonomy): Bacteria > Pseudomonadota > Gammaproteobacteria > Burkholderiales > Burkholderiaceae_C > Pseudorhodoferax > Pseudorhodoferax boronicumulans_A. The sequence goes on from NZ_VEDO01000002.1 coordinate 440,090, forward strand.
ACTTCGTGTTCTGAGGAGGACGCAGCATGACGAGCACGAAATTTCTCACCCTGCTGGCCGCACTGTCCGCAGTGGCCGGCGCGGCAACCGCGCAGGTGGCCGTGGTGGTCGGCGCCAAGAGCGGCACGGCGGCCATGACGGCCGATCAGGTGGCTGGCATTTTCCTGGGCAAGAGCAACCAGCTGCCCAGCGGCGCGGCCGCTGCTGCGGCCGACCTGCCCGAGAGCGCCGCCGTGCGCGAGCAGTTCTACAGCAAGGTCACGGGCAAGTCCTCGGCCCAGGTCAAGGCGGGCTGGTCGCGGCTGGTGTTCTCGGGCAAGGCGACGCCGCCCAAGGAATTGGCCAGCGCGGCCGAGGTGAAGAGCTTCGTGGCGGCCAATCCGGACGCCATCGGCTACATCGAGAAATCGGCCGTCGACGGGTCGGTCAAGGTGGTGTTGAACGTGGATTGACGGTCCTGGCCGGCCGCGCTGGAGGATGGCATGCATCTGAAGACCCGCATCGCGCTGCTGCCCGTCATGGCGGCTCTGCTGTTCGGACTGGGCATCGCGGTGGTGCTGTTCTTCGCCACGCGCACGCAAGGGGCGATCGACCATGTGGGAATGGTGTCCTACCCCTACCTGGACGCCACGAACCGGTTCGCCAGCCAGCTCGAAGGGCTGGGCAACACGGTGCAGAGCGCGGTGGCCGAGGGCGAGAAGAAGCGGCTTGAGGAGGCCGCCGAGCGTGCGGTGGCCATGCGCAAGACCCTGGAGCGCGTCAAGGCCATCGCCGGCAAGGCCGAAACCGGCGCGCAACTTGAGCGGGACTTCGAGGCCTACCATGCCGCGGCCGTGGAGACCGCCGAACTGTTCCTGGGCATCCGGCAGGGCGACCAGGCCGGCGCCATCCCGCGCATGCAGGCAGCGCTCAAGCGGCTGGAGACGGGGCTGGAGCAGATGCGCAGCGAGGCGCGCGCCAGCTTCGACGCCGATCTGGAGGGCGCGGAGGCTGGTGTGCGCTCAGGCGTGCTGGCGACCGTGGCCAGCGGCCTGGTCGTGGTGGCCGTACTGGCTGTGGGCTCGTGGTTGCTGATCGCCAGTATCTGGCGCCAGCTCGGTGGCGAGCCGCAGTACGCGCGCGACGTCATGCGCCAGATGGCCGAGGGCGACCTGTCGCAATCGATCGAGGTGGCGCCCGGCGCCGAGGGCAGCCTGCTGGCAGCGGTGCGCGACATGGCGCAGGGCCTGGCCGCCATCGTGGCCCATGTGCGGGGCGGCACCGACGCCATGACCAGCGCCTCGCGCGAGATCGCCGCAGGCAACCAGAACCTGTCCCAACGCACCGAGCGCCAGGCCGGCTCGCTCGAGCAGACCTCTGCCCACATGCAGCAGCTGACCGAGACCGTGCGCCAGAGCGCCGATGCGGCGCGCCAGGCCAACCAGCTCGCCGGCTCGGCCGCCAGCGTGGCGCAAAAGGGCGGCGCGCTGGTGGGCCAGGTGGTCAGCACGATGGAGGAGATCAGCGCCAGCTCGCGCAAGATCGGCGACATCATCGGCGTGATCGATTCCATCGCCTTTCAGACCAACATCCTGGCGCTGAACGCGGCCGTGGAGGCGGCGCGCGCGGGCGAGCAGGGCCGCGGCTTCGCGGTGGTGGCCAGCGAGGTGCGCTCGCTGGCGCAGCGCAGCGCCGAGGCGGCGCGCGAGATCAAGGCGCTGATCGGCGCCAACGTGGCGCGCGTGGGCTCGGGCGCTGCGCTGGTCAAGGACGCCGGCGCCACCATGGACGAGATCGTGGCCAGCGTGCAGCGCGTGTCCGACATCATCGGCGAGGTCACGGCGGCATCCAGCGAGCAGAGCCAGGGGATCGCCGACGTGAACCAGTCCATCGTGCAGCTGGACCAGATGACACAGCAGAACGCGGCCCTCGTGGAGCAGGCCGCGGCGGCCGCCAGCAGCATGGAGTCGCAGGCCAGCGACCTGCAGCATGCGGTCGAGCGCTTCCGTCTTGGCGCGGTCGCGGTGCCGGTGGCGCAGGTCGGGCAGACGGCGCAGCGCTATGCCATCGTGACGACATAATGTTCCGATGCCAGGCTGCGCGACGTTTCGCCATGGATGACAAGAGCTCGCAGTTGATCGATGTCGGTCAACTTCGGCGTGGCCTGTTCATCCAGCTGGACCTCGGCTGGATGGACCATCCGTTCCCGCGCGGCAGTTTCAAGATCACGTCGAGCGACCAGATCCGCACCATCCGTGCCCTGGGCCTGACGCAGGTGCGCTACTTTCCCGACCGCAGCGATCCGGAGGAGCTCACGTCGGACTTCGGCGCGGTCCCTGGCAGCGGCGAGGTCCACGCCGAAGAGGCGGCGCAGCACCGGTTGCAGGCCGAAGCCAGGGCGCTGCAGACGCTGCGCCAGCAGCAGCTCGCGGCCCAGCAGGCCAGCCTGCAGCACTGCGAACAACGCTTCGGCGAAGTGGTGCGCCTGTACCAGCGGGTGGTCGAGGAGACGCCGGCGCGGCCCGTCGTCATGCGCGAGCAGTGCGAAGCCCTGGTGGCTCGCTGTGTGGCCGAGATCCTCGTCGACGGGGAGGCCACGATCCGCCTGCTGTCCGAGGGCACGGGCGAGAGCCAGGCCACGCACCCGGCCAACACGATGGTGCTGGCCCTGCTGCTGGGGCGGGCACTGGGCCTGCCCGCGCACGGTTTGGCAGAGCTGGGCATCGCCGCGCTGCTGCACGACCTGGGCAAGCAGCAGCTGCCCGCGCATCTGCGCATGCGTGACGAACGCCACCAGGCCGAAGACCTGGCCGCCTACCGCAGCCATGTGCGTGAAAGCGTGCAGACCGGCCGGCGCATGGGCCTGTCGGCCTGGGCGCTGCAGGCCATTGCCCAGCACCACGAAATGGCCGACGGCAGTGGCTTTCCTGCCGGCCTGCAGGGTGTGGACATGAGCACCGGCGGCAAGGTGCTGGCGCTGGTCAACCGCTACGACCGCCTGTGCAATCCCGCGTCCATGGCGCAGGCCCTGACACCGCACGAAGCGCTGGCGCTGACCTTCGCGCGCCACAAGGCCTGTTTCGACGCCGAGGTGCTGGGCGCCTTCATCCGCATGATGGGCGTGTACCCGCCGGGTTCGGTGGTGCAGCTGGCCAACGAACGCTATGCGTTGGTGGTGTCGGTCAACTCCACGCGCCCGCTCAAGCCGCGCGTGCTCGTCCACGATCCGGCCGTGCCGCCCGAGCAGGCGCTGATCCTGGACCTGGAAACTGCGCCGGAGCAGGGCATTCGCCGCAGCCTCAAGCCCTCGCAGCTGCCCGCCAGTGCCCGCGCCTATCTGGCGCCGGTGTCGCGCGTGCGGTGCTTCTACGAGCATCAGCTGCCGGCGCGTGTGCCTGCCGAGGCCTGAGCACTACACGGCCACGCGGCCTCGGCCCACACGCCCCCGGTGCAGGCCGGCGCAGGCTTGTGCCATGCGTTTGCATCTTGCCATTGCCGCACTGCTCGTCCCGTTCGCGGGCGCGGGTCCGGCCTGGCCCCAGGCGAACACGGTGGAGCAGATCTACCAGAGCGACCTGGCGATCTGCAACAGCGGCCAGCTGTCGGCACCGGCGCGGGAGGCCTGTGTGCGCGAGGCAGGTCGCCGCCGCGATGCCGGGCGTGGCGGGCCGCCGCCGGAGATCCCGCAAGCCACGCCGGACGGCCGCGCCACCGTGGTCACGCCCGAAGGCGCCCCGCCACCGCCGACGTCGGCCGATCCCGTGCCCACGTCCGACGGCCGGGCCAACGTCGTGCCGGCACGCTGAGGCGCGCAGCGGGGCGTTGCGCGCGCGGCCCGGTCGCCGGGCCGCCGCACCTCAGGCCGCCATGCGGCCGAAGCGCCCGGCGTTGAAGTCGGCCACGGCCTGGTGGATCTCGGCCTCGCTGTTCATCACGAACGGGCCGTAGCCCACGATGGGCTCGTCGATCGGCTCGCCCGACAGCCACAGCACGGTGGCGTCGCCGTTGGCTTCGATGGCGACGCCGCTGCCGGCGCGGTCCAGGTGCACCAGCTGCCCTTCCCGGGCGATGGCGTCGCCGTTGACCTGCACGGTGCCGTGCAGCACCACCAGCGCCAGGGTGTGGCCCGGTTGGGCGTCGAAGCGGGCCAAGCCGCCCTGGGCGATGCGGATGTCCCACACGTCCATGGGGGTGAAGGTGCGCGCCGGGCCGCGGTGCCCGTCGAATCCGCCGGCGATCACCCGCATGCGGCCCGCGCCGTCCGGCAGGGCGACCGACGGGATCTGCGCATCGAGCAGAGTCTGGTAGTGCGCGGCGCTCATCTTGTCCTTGGCAGGCAGGTTGACCCACAGCTGCACCATCTCGATGGTGCCTCCGCGCTCGGTGAAGGCACGCGAATGGAACTCCTCGTGCACGATGCCGCCGCCGGCCGTCATCCACTGCACGTCGCCCGGGCCGATCAGGCCACCGGCACCGGTGGAGTCACGGTGTTCCAGCTCGCCTTGGTACACGATGGTCACGGTCTCGAAGCCGCGGTGCGGATGCTGGCCGACGCCGCGCGGCTGCGTGGCCGGCCCGAAAGGCGTGGGCGGCGCATGGTCGAGCAGCAGGAAGGGGCTCAGGTGCTTGCCCAGGCCGTCGTAGCCGAACACCGAGCGCACCGGAAAGCCGTCGCCCACCCAGTGCGGACGGGGCGCGCTGTAAACACCGAGGATTTTTTTCATGTGCATCTCCTTGTTTTGCCAAGACACCGTCCTGGCCGATGGAGAGAGAATAAGATTCGAACGCCGATCCCGGTAGTGGTCGAAATTCGCCATCAGCGTTCCATTCGGTGAACGATATGCAGGATCTGAACGATCTTTACTATTTCGTGCAGGTGGTGGACCACGGCGGTTTCGCGCCCGCTGGCCGGGCGCTCGGCATGCCCAAGTCCAAGCTCAGCCGGCGCATCGCGTTGCTCGAGGCGCGTCTGGGCACGCGCCTGCTGCAGCGCTCGACGCGGCGCTTTGCCGTCACCGAAACCGGCCAGACCTACTACGGTCACTGCAAGGCCATGCTGGTGCAGGCCGAGGCGGCGGACGAAGCCATCTTGCTGACGCACGCCGAGCCGCGCGGCGTGGTGCGCATGAGCTGCCCGGTGGCGCTCCTGGATCTGCACGTGGCCGACATGGTGGCGGCCTTCCTCGCCGCCCATCCGCGCGTGGAACTGCACCTGGAGGAGACCAACCGCCGCGTGGACGTGGTGGCCGAGGGCATGGACGTGGCCGTCCGTGTGCGGCCGCCGCCGATCGAGGACAGCGAGCTCGTGATGCGCGTGCTGGGCGAGCGCGGCCAATGCCTAGTGGCCTGCCCGCGGCTGCTTTCCGGTGGCGTTCCCACCGCACCGGCCGACCTGGCAGGGCTGCCGAGCATGGACCTGGGGCTGCCGCAGCACGAGCATGTGTGGAACCTGGTCGGGCCCGACGGCGCGCAGGTGGCGTTGCGCCACCGGCCGCGCCTCATCACGCGCAGCATGGTGGCGTTGCGGGCGGCGGCCATCGCCGGTGTGGGCGTGGTGCAGTTGCCCTCGACGATGGTGCGCACGCAGATCGGGCGCGGCGAGCTGGTCCACGTGCTCCCGGGCTGGGCGCCCCGGCGCGAGATCATCCATGCGGTGTTCGCGTCGCGGCGTGGGCTGTTGCCGGCGGTCCGGGCGCTGGTGGATTTTCTGGCGGACCGGTTCCAGGCGCTGGACGAGGACTGACAGGTCAGAACACGCCCAGCGCCAGGCCCGCGGCCAGCGCTGCACCGAGGTCCTCGGCGCGTTGCAGGTCCGCCGCGCCGATCTGCTTGGGCGCAAGGATTTGCGCGGGCGTCTGCGCATGCGTGCAGACGATCAGCGGCTCGGCCACTGCCTGGAGCCGCCAGCCGGTCGCGATGCGCGCGACCTGCCGCGCCGCGTTGCTGCCATCGCTTCCCGCGCAAATGAGTGCTGCATAGGGCCGGCCCTGGATCTGGTCCAGAACCGGGTAGTAGCAGCGGTCGAAGAAATCCTTCATGAGGCCGGCGATGGCGGCCAGATTTTCGGGCGTGGCGAACAGGAAGCCGTCGGCCGCGAGCAGGTCGTCGGGCCCGGCCTGCGGCGCCTGCAGCAGCCGCGCGCGGACGCCGGTTTCCGTCTGCGCGCCCTGCAGCGCGGCCTGGGCCAGCTGCGCGGTGCCGCCGGTCATGCTGTGGTGAACGATCAGCAGCGCCTTCTTCATGGGGCGGCCAGGATGGGCGTGGCTGCGCGCAGGTCGGCCAACCAGTCGGCGAAAGCCGCCTCGGGGTCTGGTGTGTCCATGCGCAGCAGCGCAGCCGGGTGCAGGGTCACGAGCACGGGCAGCCCGTCGGCACGGCGCAGCCACTGGCCACGCGTCTGCCCGATGGGCACGGCACGGCCCAGCAGCGCGCGGGCGGCGGTGGCACCCAGCGCCACGGCGGCGCGCGGACGCACGAGGCCGATTTCGCGCTCCAGCCACTGGCTGCAGATGGCGGCCTCTTTTTGGCCGGCGGTCTTGTGCAGCCTGCGCTTGCCGCGCAGCTCGTACTTGAAGTGCTTCACAGCGTTGGTGAGGTACAGCGCCTCTTGCGGCCAGCCGAGCTGCTCCAATGCGCGCCGCAGCAGCTGGCCGGCCGGGCCGACGAAGGGCTGGCCGCGCAGATCTTCCTGGTCGCCGGGCTGCTCGCCCACCAGCATCAACGCTGCGCCTGGCAGTCCTTCGCCGTGCACGGCCTGCGTGGCGTGCTGGCCAATGGGGCAGGCGCGGCACTGGGAGGTGGCCAGGCGCAGTGCGTCCAGCGTATCCGGTGCGGCACTCTGCGGCGGGCGCTGGTCCAGCCGCAGCGCGATGGAGGCGGCCGGCCGGCGGTGCTGCGGATCGCTCGCCGCTTCTTCGACCATGCGGCCGCTGCGCTGGGCGGCCGCGTGCATGAGCGGACTGATCAGCTGGGCCTCGGGCAGGTTCTTCCAGTAGCGCCGCGGCATCTCCTTTTGCATCATCGCGGGCTTGAGGCGCGCCGGGTTGAAGATGTGGGCGTAATAGGTGAGCCAGAGCTGCTCGCCGGCGTCGGGGCCGGGGGCGTCTTCGCGGCGCGCGCCGGGGCCGAAGGCCAGCGCCTGGCCGTCCCACTGGGCGCTGCGCTCGGGCGTCAGGATGGCCCACTGCATCTGCGCGAAGCGGCGCGCGAAGAAGGGCGCCGTGGCGCACAGCGTGTGGTGTTCGGGTTCGAACCAGGCCATGTGGCGGCCACCAGGTACGGGGCGAAAGCGCACGAAGGCGGTCATCTTGTGCATGTCGCGCCGCACCGCGCGCGCCATGCGCTCGGCCAGCAGGCGGTCGGCATCGAGCGGGTCGTCGCGCAGGCCGGGCTCGGCCAGCAGGCGCCAGACCAGGCGGTACAGCAGTGCGAACCGGCCCGGGTCGCGGTGCAGTGCGGCGCGCTCGAGCAGCGCCACCATGTCGGCAGGCAGGCGGAACCGCGCAGCGGCGTCGGCGTCGGGCGCTGGGGAGACGTCGTCGAACAGGTCGCCGGCATCGGCCAGCTGCCACTGCACGGCATCGGGTGGCACCTGCTGCGCCACGAGACGGCGCACGGCGGCCTTGAACCCCGCCAGGTCGTCCGGCGCGACAAGGCGCACGGTGTGCTGGCGCTCAAGCGTCTGCATGGGCATCGAAGAGCGAGGCCTGGCGCGGTGGCGGGCGCAGCCGGGCGGCCAGCTGCGCGCTGTCCAGCCCGCGCGCGGTGGCGCCCGGCACGCTCACGAAGGGCAGCAGCTTGCGCAGCGGCACGCCCAGGCGGCCCAGGTCGTCCACGCGCAGCACGCGCAGGCGGCGTGCGGCGAGCAGGCGGTCGACCGACTTCACGCCCAGGCCCGGCACGCGCAGCAGCAGCTCGCGCGGCGCGCGGTTGAGGTCGACCGGGAAGCGTTCGCGGTGCGCCAGCGCCCAGGCCAGCTTGGGGTCCATGTCGAGCGCCAGCATGCCGTTGCTGCCGCCGGCGATCTCGTCGTGCGCGAAGCCGTAGAAGCGCATCAGCCAGTCGGCCTGGTAGAGCCGGTGCTCGCGCACCAGCGGCGGCGCAGCGGGCGGCAGCTGGCGCGAGGCGTCGGGGATGGGGCTGAAGGCCGAGTAGTACACGCGGCGCAGCTTGTAGGCCCCGTACAGCGTGGCGCTGGTGGCCAGGATGCTGCGGTCGCTGGCGGCGTCGGCCCCGACGATCATCTGCGTGCTCTGGCCGGCCGGCGCGAAGCGCGGCGCTGCGGCGGGTTTGGGGCGCGCCGCGGGCAACGTCGTGGGCCGCACGGCCGCCTGTTCGCCCTTGGCATCGTCGATGTGCACGCGCAGCCGCGCCATCGAGCGGCGGATGGCCTGGCCGTCCTTCTCGGGCGCCAGGGCGACCAGGCCCTCGCTGGTCGGCAGTTCGATGTTGATGCTCAGGCGGTCGGCGTAGCGGCCCGCGCGGGCCAGCAGGTCCGGGCTGGCTTCCGGAATGGTCTTCAGGTGGATGTAGCCGCGGAAGTCGTGGTCTTCGCGCAGGCTACGCGCCACCTCGACCACCAACTCCATGGTGTGGTCGGGGCTCTTGATGATGCCGGAGGACAGGAACAGCCCCTCGATGCAGTTGCGCCGGTAGAAATCGAGCGTGAGCTGGACCACTTCTTCCGTGGTGAAGCGCGCACGCGGCACGTTGCTGCTGACGCGGTTGACGCAGTACAGGCAGTCGTACAGGCACCAGTTGGTCAGCAGCACCTTGAGCAGCGAGATGCAGCGGCCATCTGGCGCATAGCTGTGGCAGATGCCAGCGCCTTCGGTGGAGCCGATACCACGCCCGCCGACCGAATCACGCGCGGTGGTGCCGCTGGACGCGCAGGAGGCGTCGTACTTGGCGGCGTCGGCGAGGATGGCGAGCTTGCGGTCCAATTCCATGGCACCGCCATGATACTGGATGAAGAAACAGCATTAAAGAAAGTGGCTTTCCGCTGCGCGGGCCCGCAGCGCGAGGTCGGGATAGTTGCTGAACACGCCATCCATGCCCCAGCCCATGAACTTTCGGTATTCGGGCAGGGCGCTGGCGGCCCGTGGCTCGTTGAAGGTGTAACCGTGCACCGTCAGGCCGGCCGCATGCGCCATGGCGATGAAGCTGCGCGACATGCCCTCGCCGCGGATGTTGACACCGACCCCGCTCGCAAAGCCGGCGATCCGCTCCAGGTCCATGGCCAGCAGGCGGTTGGCCGAGCCGCTGAGCAGCACCACACGGTAGCCCAGGCCCAGGGCCTGCTGGCGCCGCGCGAGGTTGCGCACCGTGTCGAGGTCGAAGGACTGCAGGAAGACCTTGTCGCTGCCCACGTAGCCCGCAGCCGAAAGCACGTTGAGCAGGTGGCTGGCCAGGCGCGGGCCGGCCTGCTTGGCCTCGGGATACAGGCCGATGGCGCGCGCGCCCTCGGCTTCCAGCCGGCGGGCGAGCCGGATGATTTCCTCCAGCGTGGGCACGCGCAGCGGTTGGGCGTTGCTGGGCCTGAAGCCGGGGACGCTGAGCGCCGCAGTGCCTTGCGGGCGCATCTCCAGCTGGCGGATCTCCTCCAGCGAGAAATCGGCCACCCGCCAGCCGCCATTGCGCGCCGCGAAGCGGGTGGTGGCGTCCGTGGTGCGCTCCAGTGTCGCGTCGTGCATGGCCACCAGCTGGCCATCGCGCGTGAGGTGCAGGTCGGGTTCGATGCAGTCGGCGCCCATGCGAACGGCCAGCTCGTAGGCGGCCAGCGTGTGCTCGGGCAGGTAGCCCGAAGCGCCGCGGTGGGCGATCACCAGGGGAGGGGCGCCGTCGCGTGTGGGCCAGCGCCGCGTGTGCGCTGCGTGCACCGGCAGGCAACTGGCTGCGGCCAGCGCCACGGCGGTGCGGCGGGAAACCAGGGGAGTTCGCATGGCCCCATGTTAGGGCACGCCTCCCCGAGGGGCTTCAGACCGCTTGCTTGCGCCGGCGCGTGGCGGTGCACAGCATGGCCAGGCCAACCCCGAACAGGGCCAGTTGGCTGGGTTCCGGCACTTCGGCCACGGCCTCGCCGGGCAGCGCGAGCTGCGGCTGCAGGTCCGGGCGCTCGGGCTGGATCGGCTCAGGCAGTCGGTAGGCAGCGACCTCCGTGCCCTGGAAGCTGCGGGTGCCGGGCAGCGTCAGCTGCGCCTGCCAGTCGCCCACCACGACGTTGCCGCTGATGGTGCCGTTGCCTCCTTTCACCGTGGCGTTGGGCGCCAGGATGCTGGCGTCCAGCGAGATGCCGGCGAAGGAGATGTTCTGGGCCTCGTAGAAGTTCAGCAGCACGTTGTAGCCGGACAGGCCGCCCAGCATGCCGTTGGACAGGGTCACGTCACTGCCGCCGATGTTGAAGATCAGCGTGCTGCCGTACGCCATGTTGGCCAGGTTGCTCCAGCCATTGCCGCTGAAGTCGCTGGCGGTGAGCTGGAACACCTCCACGGCACTCCGCGTGCCCGACAGGTACAGCCCGCCCCATTGGCTCTGGCTGCTGCCCGTGGCGCCCAGGCCGGCCAGGCTGCTGGACAGGCTGCCCATCTGCTGGGCCAGTGCCGTGAAGTCCAGCGGCGACGCGCCGCTCTGCCACTGACCCTGGATGCTCATGCCCTTGGTGTCGCGCGTGCCGCCCACATAGGCGTTGCCGGCGATGGAGCCGTTGCGGTAGCTGAGGTCGCCGCCGACCACCAGGCTCTTGCCGTTCATCGCGAACCCGTTGGCCGACAAGTCGCCCGCGACCGCGACGTTGCCGCCGATGCTGTTGTTGTTGCTCCTGAAGTCGCCGAAGCTGACCAGGCTGTAGGCGCTGGCCAGGCCCAGCTCGACGGGTGCCGCGAAGACCGTCGAGGTGCCGAGAAGGGTGGCGAAGCCGAGCAGAAGACGGGACGATCTGAACATTCTGAATCCTGAAACTCACGCCGAAACCGGCGCAAAACTGAGCGAGTGAGCAGGATTGTGTTCAGCAATTGGCGCAAGTTTCAGCGCCTCGTACGGGTCTCCTTGCAAACTGCCGAGTAGTTCACAGCGCGGCGCGAATGGCCGTCGTTTTGTGCAACTACGTCACAGCCCGGGCTGCGGCTGTGGCACCACAACCACTCGCCCGGCCGCGCCTCAGCCGGTGCATTCGGTGCCGCTGGCGCGGGTGAGGCTTGCGCCCTTCAGCAGGCCCAAAGCGCCGTCGGCCTGCGACAGCACCAGCTCATCGCCTTGCAGCCGCAGCTGCATCTGGGTGCGCGCGCCCGGCAGCGAAAGCAGTGTGTCGCCCTCGATGCGGCCTCCGTATTCGCGCACGCGCTGGCCGCGCGTCATCGTGGCCGTGAACTCCTGGAACTTCTGCTGCACGGCGAACCGCGTGCCTTGCAGCACGCCGGCGCCACACCACAGGCCCTGCACCTGGGCCGGCACCGTCCACAGCTGCACCTTGCTGGTCTTGTCCAGCCCGACCTTCTTGTCGGGCACGGGCAGAACGGTGGTCTGGTCGGGCTTCCAGTCGCCCATGTCCCAGTCGTGCGAGACGATGCGCGTGCCGGGCTCGAGCGCCAGCAGACGCGGTCGCAGCGCCAGGTTCACGTCCGGCAGCAGGTACATGGTGATGACGGTGGCGCCGGACAGGTCGGTCTGGAAGATGTCTTCCACGCGGAACTGCGCACGCTCGGCCACGCCGGCGATGCGCGCGTTCTCCTGGCTCTGGCGCACGAGGTCGGGCACGATCTCCACGCCCAGGCCACTCGCCCCGAAGCGCTGCGCGGCCACGATCACGATGCGGCCATCGCCCGAACCCAGGTCGATCAGGCGGTCCTGCGGGCCGACCTGGGCGATGCGCAGCATCTCCAGCGTGACGTTGTCGGGCGAGGTGACGAAGGGCACCTCCTCGAGCGCGCGGGCCGGGGTGGCCAACGCCGCGAGCCAGGCCGCGCAGACCAGCGCGGTGCGGGAGCGGAGCAGGGCGTTCAAGCGATCAGACCTTTGTAGAGCATGTAGGCGGCCAGGAGGTACAGCACGCTCGCGAAGACGCGCTTGAGCATGGCCATGGGCAGCGCGTGCGCAGCGCGGGCACCGAAGGGTGCGGTGAAGAAGCTTGCGAGCGCGATGACGGCCAGCGCGGGCAGCCAGACGTAGCCCAGCGTGGCGCCAGGCAGGCCAGCCACGCCCTGACCGGCCACCACGTACCCCACCACGTTAGCCACGGCGATCGGAAAACCCAGTGCCGCGCTGGTGGCGACCGCGTTGTGGATGGCCACGTTGCACCAGGTCATGAAGGGCACGCTGACGAAGCCGCCTCCGGCGCCCACCAGGCCGGACAGGAAGCCGATGGCGCCGCCGGCTGCGAGCCGGCCCGGCGTGCCGGGCAGCTGGCGCGTGGGCTTGGGCTTCTTGTCCAGAAACATCTGGGTGGCCGAGAAACCGACGAACAGGCCGAAGAAGACGGCGAGGTAGCTGCCCTTGAGCAAAGCGAACACGCCGAGGCTGGCCAGCAGGCTGCCCAGCACGATGCCGGGCGCCAGCGTCCTGACGATGTCCCAGCGCACCGCACCGCGCTTGTGGTGCGCACGCACGCTGGCGACCGCGGTGAACATGATGGTCGCCATGGAGGTGGCGATCGCCATCTTCACGGCCAGGTCGGCCCCCACGCCCTGCCTGGACAGCAGGAAGGTCAGGAACGGCACCATCAGCATGCCGCCGCCGATGCCCAGCAGTCCGGCCAGGAAGCCACTGCCCACGCCCAGCAGCACGAGCTCGATCACCAGCACAAGCGACATGAAAAGATGCGGGGCGGGGGAGAGGGGGAGAAAAAGGTGTCTGCAAGTGCCACCGGGCCGCAGCCTGAACCGGGGGTTCAGGTGGGCGAGGTCAGCCTGAAGTTGGGATCATCTGACGCGAGACGTTCACGCTCCCCAGGAAATGTTCCAAGCCCGTGCTCAGATGAGCATTGGTTCAAGGACATAAAAGCCCGGTGCGCACCGCAGACGCTTTCATTCTAGGACGAATGCGCCGATCCGGCTGCGCAAAGGACGCACGGACCGAAGTGGTGATGCTTTACAACAGCCGGCCGTCGTCACCCAGTGCCGCATCGAGCTGCGCGAGGATGGCGGCCAGTTGCGCATCGGCGGGCAGGCCCGGGGCCGTGGCGGCACCGGCGGCGGGCGGCTCGGTCTGGTCGAAGGCCAGGTTCAGCGCGGCCAGCACGGCGATGCGGTCGCGCGCGCGGATCTTGCCGGCGTCGCGAATCGCGCACATGGCGCTGTCCACCCGCTGCACCGCTTCGAGCATGCGCTGCTCGCCGCCGTCGGGGCAGCCGAGCAGATAGCTCTGGCCCAGGATCTTGGCCTCGATCTGCTTCATGGCGTGTCCTCCAGGCCCTTGTCGTCCTTGCGGTAGGCCGGTGCGGGCGCGACCGTGATGGAGTCCGGCAGGCGCTCCAGCAGCGCGTCGATGCGCGCACGGGCCGCGCCCAGGCGCGACTTGAGCGAATCGCGCTCCTGCGTGAGCAGCGACACCTGCTCGCTCAGCAAGGCATTGGTGCGCTGCAGTTCGCGGTAGCGGACCAGCAGGCGCTCGGTGCGCTCGGCAATCTGCTGGATTTGCGTGGCTTGGTCCATGGCGGGCGCATTGTAGGAGCCTGCTGGCGGCGCGCGCCCGTAGAATCCGCGCCGTTGGTGCTCGCGGCGTGGTTCACGCGCCGCGGTTCAACGGGAAGCAGGAGGGTGCCGCCCACACGGCGCTGCCTAACCTGCGCTGCCCCCGCAACGGTAAGCGGCCCAAGCCCTCCACGGGTTTGCCTCTCCATCACGACGCCACTGCGAGCCCTGCTCGTGGGAAGGCATTGGAGTGTGCGCCGCCAGCCCGGATACCGGCCAACGAGGTGGCTGCGCTCGGCGCAGCCTGTGTGCCCATCGCCGGCGGGGAAGCTGGCGCGGGCGGTTTTCGGGTTCTCCATCCCATGACAATTTGCAAGCCCCGCTGGCGCCTCGCTGCGCTGCCCCTGACCCTGTCCGCCTTCTGGCCTGTGGCCGGCATGGCGCAGACCGCGCACCGGCTGGACGACACCGTGGTTACCGCCACGCGCAGCGCGCAGCCGCTGGCCGATCTCGTGGCCGACGTGTCCATCGTGGACCGCACGACGATCGAACGCAGCGGCGCCACCGGCGTGCCCGACCTGCTGGCCCGCCTGCCCGGCATCCAGATGAGCCGCAACGGCGGCCTGGGCTCCAATGCCAGCGTGTTCGTGCGCGGCGCCGAGTCGCGCTACACCGCCGTTTACCTGGACGGCGTGCGCCTGGATTCGCAGGCCACGGGCGGCGTGGCCTGGGAGCAGATCCCGCTGTCGCAGATCGACCGCATCGAGGTGCTGCGCGGCCCGGCCGCGGCCGTCTATGGTTCCGACGCGGTCGGCGGCGTGATCCAGCTGTTCACGAAGAAGGGCGAGGCGGGCAAGCCCGCGCCTTACGCCGGCGTGGGCGTGGGCAGCCACCGCAGCTGGCAGCTCGAAGCCGGCATCAGCGGGCGCACCGGCACCGACGATGCGATCGACTATGCCCTTGGGGTGAGCAAGGAGCGCAGCGATGGCTTCAACGCCCAGCCGCAGCGGCTGGCGCCCGCCACGGCCGTTCCGAAGAACCCCGACGACGACGGTTACGCCCGCCTGTCCGGCAATGCCCGACTCGGCTTGCAGATCAACAAGGCGCACCGCCTGGACGCCACGCTGCTGGCCAGCCAGCTCGAGTCGCAGTACGACGATTTCCGCGCCAGCGCCGCCAACCCGCTCGTGGACGACCGCAACCACAACCGCCTGCGCACGGCCGGCCTGACCTGGTCCGGCCAATGGACAGAGGCCTACAGCACGCGCCTGCAGGTCACGGATGCGCACTCGCGCTATGCCACCTCGCCCTCGCCCTACCGCACCGAGACCGACCTGCGCGGTTACCTGTGGCAGAACGAATACCGCATCGGCGTGCACCTGCTCAGCGCCACACTGGAGCGCCGCGAGGACGCCCTGGTCAACGGCGGCATCGACCGCGACCGCAGCCAGAACGCACTGGCCCTGGGTTATGGGCTCAACACCGGTCCCCACGCATTGCAGCTGAACCTGCGCCGCGACGACGACAGCGAGTTCGGCGGCCACACCACGGGCAGCGCGGCCTATGGCTTCGCGATCACGCCGGCCTGGCGTGCGACGGTCTCGGCCGGCACCTCGTTCCGCGCGCCCACGCTGTACCAGCGCTTCAGCGAATACGGTATCGGCAGCCTGGAGCCCGAGGAGGGCCGCAACCTGGAGGCCGGCCTGCGTTGGACCCAGGGCGCCAGCAGCGCCGGTGTGGTGGTGTACCGCAACCGCGTGCGCAACATGATCGTGTTCGGCGCGGCCGGCGCCTGCTTGTCGGAGTTCGGCTGCTACGAGAACGTGGGCCGCGCGCAGTACGAAGGCATCACGCTGTCGGCCAGCCACGCCGTCGGCAACGTGCAGCTGCGCGGCTCTGTAGACTGGCAGGACCCCAAGGACCGCGTCACGGGCCGCCAGCTCGCGCGCCGTGCCAAGCGCTACGCCACCCTGGGCGCCGACACACAGCTGGCCGGCTGGACGCTGGGCGCCGAAGTGCAGGCCACGGGCCGGCGCTACGACAACGCCGCCAACACCAACGTGCTGGGCGGCTACACGCTCGTGAACCTGTACGCCAGCACCCAGGTCGCGCGCGACTTCATGCTGACCGCCCGCGTCGACAACCTGACCGACAAGGACTACCAGACCGCGCGCCTGTACGACACAGGTGGCCGCATGCTGTGGGTCGGCCTCAAGTGGGCGCCGCACTGACGCAGCGCTGCCCGGCCCTCCTGGTCGCCGCCGCGGCCTCGGGCCAGGGCAAGACCACGGTCGCCTGCGCGCTGGCGCGGCTGCACGCGCGCCAGGGCCGGCGTGTGCGTGTCTTCAAGTGCGGGCCAGACTTTCTCGACCCGTTCTGGCTCGCGCAGGCCAGCGGCGCGCCCGTGCACCAGCTGGACCTCTGGATGACGGGGGACGACGACTGCCGCGCGCGCCTGCATGCGGCCGCGCGCGATGCCGATCTCGTCGTCGTCGAAGGCGTGATGGGCCTGTTCGACGGTGAGCCCAGCGCGGCCGAGCTTGCGCGGCGTTTCGACCTGCCGGTGCTGGCCGTGGTCGATGCTGGCGCGATGGCCGGCACTTTCGGCGCGCTGGCCTTCGGCCTGCAGCACTACCAACCGGGCCTGCGCTGGGCTGGCGTGCTGGCCAACCGCGTGGCCAGTGCGCGCCATGCGCAACTGCTGCAGGACGGCCTGCGAGCGCCTGCCGACTGGCTGGGCGGACTGCCGCGCGACGCGGCCCTGGCGCTGCCCGAGCGCCATCTGGGCCTGACCGTGGCGACGGAGCTTGACGATGCCATGGCCCGGCTCGATGCCGCGGCCGATGCGCTGGCGGCCACGCCGCTGGGCCGGATGGATGCCACGGACCTGCAGCGCTGGACGGTCGCCTTCGCCGCGCCTGTGGAGGCCACCGCCAGCGGGCGCCCGTTGGCCGGCCGCACCATTGCGGTCGCGCGCGATGCGGCCTTCTGCTTCGTCTATGCGGCGAACCTGGACTGCCTGCGCGCGCTGGGCGCCGAGCTGCGCTTCTTCTCGCCCCTGCAGGACGCCGCGCTGCCGGCCTGCAATGCGTTGTGGCTGCCCGGGGGCTATCCCGAACTGCACGCGGCACGCCTGTCGGCCAACACCGGACTGCGGGCCGACCTGCACGCCCATGTGCGAGCCGGCAAGCCCGTCTGGGCAGAATGCGGCGGCATGATGGCTTTGTTCGACACGCTGGTGGACGGCCAGGGCCGGGCCCACGCGCTATGGGGCCTCTTGCCCGGCCGCGTGCAGATGCAGCCGCGGCTCGCGGCGCTGGGGCCGCAGCAGCTGGCGCTGCCGGACGGCCTGCTGCGCGGCCACACCTTCCACTACTCCACCTGCGAGACGCCGCTGGCGCCCGCGGCACGTACGGCGCGTCCGGGCCTGGCGTCTGCGCCGGATGCCGGCGAGGCGCTGCTGCAGCACGGCAGCATCCGCGCGAGCTACTTCCACGCCTGGTTCGCCTCCAGCCCGGCGGCGACCGCGAGCCTGTTCACATGGCCGAACTGATCCTGGGCGGCCAGAAGAGCGGCAAGTCGCGCCGCGCCGAGTTGGCGGCGCGCGACTGGCTGGCTGGCGCACCCGGCCGCAGCGCCGTGCTGATCGCGACCGCCCCCGGCCACGACGACGAGATGCGCGCGCGCATCGCCCGGCACCGCAGCGACCGTGCCGCGCGCGTGCCGGGCCTGACGACGGTGGAGGAACCGCTGCGGCTGGCCGAGACCATCGCGGCGTGCAGCACGCCGCACACGCTGTTGGTGGTGGACTGCCTCACGCTGTGGCTCACCAACCGGCTGATGCCGTTGGCCGGCCCCGCTTGCACGGCGGCGGAGCTGGAAGCTGCCCAACTGGCCCTCGAAGAGGCCGTGCGCGCGGCCCCAGGGCCGCTGCTGCTGGTCAGCAACGAGATCGGCCTGGGCGTGATTCCTCTGGGCCGCGAGGTGCGGGCCTTCGTCGACGCGCTGGGCAGCCTGAACCAGCGCATGGCCGCCTGCTGCGCGCGCGTGACGCTGATGGCGGCCGGGCTGCCGCTGGTGCTGAAGGACGAGGCCGCATGAGCGTTCTTCGCACGCTGCTGCTGGCGCTGGCCTGCTGTGCGCACACGCTGGGCGCGGCGACCGAGATCGTGGACGAGACCGGCACGCGCGTGCGGCTGGACGCGCCGCCCGCCCGCATCGTCTCGCTGCTGCCCTCGCTGACCGAAACCGTCTGCGCGCTCGGTGCCTGCGCGCGCCTGGTCGGCGTGGACCGCTTCTCCAACTGGCCGCCCGAGGTGCGCCAGCTGCCGCAGCTCGGCGGCGGCGTGGACCCCCACATCGAGGCCATCCTGCGCACGCGGCCCGATCTGGTGCTGGTCTCGCACAGCGGCCGCGTCGCCGAACGCCTGCGCGCCCTGGGCCTGAAGGTCGTGGTGCTGGAGCCCAAGAACCATGCCGACGTGCGCCGTGTGCTGGGCACCGTGGGCCAGCTGCTGGGCCTGCCCGACAGCGCGGCGGCCGTCGTGTGGCAGCGCATCGATGCAGGGTTGACCGCGGCCGCCGCCACGCTGCCCGACCAGGCACGGCGCGCCCGCGTCTACATCGAGGTCAGCCGCGGCCCCTACGCGGCCAGCGCGGCCTCCTTCATCGGCGAGACGCTGGCGCGCCTGGGTGTGGCCAACGTGGTGCCAGCCGACCTGGGGCCCTTCCCCAAGCTCAACCCCGAGTACGTGGTGCGCGCCGACCCCGACCTCATCATGCTGGCCAACCGCACCATGCAGGCCGAAATCGACTACCCGGGCTGGCGTGCCATGCGCGCGGTGCGGGAGCAGCGCATCTGCCTGTTCTCGCTGGACGATGCCGAGATCGTGGTGCGGCCCGGGCCGCGCATGGACCAGGCGGCGCGGGTGATGGCCGACTGCCTGAAGGCGAAGGTGACGCCATGAACCAGCGCCGCGCCGCCTGGCTCGCGCTCGCATTGGCACTGCTGTCCGCGGCCCTCGTGCTGCTCGGCGCCAGCGTGGGCAGCACCGGCTTCGACTGGCCCTGGCGCCTGCGCGACGACCCCATGGGCTGGAAGATCGTGCAGGACATCCGGCTGCCGCGCACGCTCGGAACCTGGCTGGCCGGCGCGCTGCTGGGCCTGGCTGGCGCCATCGCGCAGGGCCTGTTCCGCAACCCGCTGGCCGACCCCTACCTGCTCGGCAGCGGCTCGGGCGCGCTGCTGGGCGTGGCGGCCAGCATGGCGGCGCTGGGCGGCTCGCCGTTCGCGCTGTCCTGGTTCGCGCGCATGGGTCTGGCCGGCGCTGCCTTCGTCGGCGCCGTCGCCGGCGTGCTGCTCACGCTCGCCCTCGCGCAGGGTGTGCAGCACACGCTGCGGCTGCTGCTGGCCGGCGTGATCGTGGGCGTGGTGCTGAGCGCCATCACCTCGCTGCTGATGCTGCTGTCGCCCGAGATCATGCAGGCGCTGCAGGCCTTCATGCTGGGCAACACCAGCACGGTGGGCTGGTCGGCCTGCGCGCTGATGGCGGTGCCGCTGGCGCTGGCGGCGCTGGTCGCCTGGGCGCTGTCGCCCACGCTGGACGCGCTGGCACTGGGCGAGGCGACGGCCACCAGCCTGGGCCTTCCGCTGCCGGCCATGCGCATGGCCCTGGTCGCCACGCTGGGCCTGGCCACCGGCGCGGCCGTGGCGCAGACCGGTCTGGTGGCCTTCGTGGGCCTGGCCGCGCCGCACCTGGCGCGCTCGCTGGTCAAGGTCACGCATGGCCGGCTGATCCTGCTGGCCGCCGGCACGGGTGGCGTGCTGCTGCTGGCCGCCGACATCCTGGCAAGGTGGCTGATCGCGCCGCAGGAGCTGCCGGTCGGCGTGCTGACGGCCGTGCTGGGCGGAACCTACCTGCTGTGGCGCATGCGCCAGCGCACGCGTGCAGGCGGCTTGCCATGACGATGGCACTCGAAGCCCGTCGTCTGCACGCTGCCCAGGGGCAGGTCGAGGTGTTGCACGGCGTCGACCTGCGCCTGCCCGCCGCCTGCTGGACGGCCGTGGTCGGCCCCAACGGCGCCGGCAAATCCACGCTGCTCAAGGCCCTGGCCGGCCTCTTGCCCAGCACCGGCGAACTGCTGCTGCAAGGCCGTCCGCTGACCGCTTACAGCGGCCGCGAGCGCGCCCGCCGCATCGCCTGGCTGGGCCAGAACGAGGCCGCGGCCGACGACCTGTCGGTGCACGATGTGGTCATGCTGGGCCGGCTGCCGCACCGGGCCTGGCTGGCCGCGCCGGGTGCGGCCGACCATGCGGCCGTCGAGGAGGCGCTGCGCGCCACCCATGCGCTGGACTGGGCAGCGCGCCCGCTGGGACGGCTGTCGGGCGGCGAGCGCCAGCGCGTGCTGCTGGCGCGGGCGCTGGCCGTCCAGGCGCCCGTGCTGCTCATGGACGAGCCCCTGGCCAACCTCGACCCGCCGCACCAGGCCGACTGGCTGGCCATGGCGCGGGCGCTCGCGCACGCCGGCCGCACCGTCGTCAGCGTGCTGCACGAGCTGCCGGCTGCGCTGCAGGCCGACGCGCTGCTCATCGTCGAGCGCGGCCGCATCGTGCACCACGGCCCCAGCGGCGATGCCGCCACGCACCGCGCGCTGGAGGCGGTGTTCGCGCAGCGCGTCGCCGTGCATCGCGTCGCTGGCCAATGGATCACGATTCCAAGATGAAGAACAACCCCCCAGGCCGCTACGCGGCTCCCCCCTTCTGCTGCGCGAAGGAGGGCACATCCAGCGGTCTGGCAGAGCCAGCCCCGCGGATGTCGCTGGCATGGCCTGCTCCGCGGCCTTCTGCACCGTGGCCAGGCGGCTGTCGCTGCGAGCATGTCGGCGCGCAGGGCGCACTGTGACAAGAGAACAAGCATGAAGATCGAAACCCCACCCACCACCAAGCCCTACGAGAAGCCCGAGGGCGAGCGCCGCGGCATCGTCATCGTCAACACCGGCGACGGCAAGGGCAAGAGCACGGCCGCCTTCGGCCTGGCGCTGCGCGCCCATGGCCGCGGCAAGCGCGTGAAGATCTACCAGTTCATGAAGGTGCCGACGGCGCGCTTTGGCGAGCACCGCATGTTCGAGCAGCTCGGCATGCCCATCGAGGGTCTGGGCGACGGCTTTTCGTGGAAAAGCCAGGATCTGGAACGCTCGGGCCAGCTCGCGCGTGAAGGCTGGGAGAAGGCCAAGGCCGCCATCCTGTCGGGCGAGTTCTTCATGGTCACCCTGGACGAAATCACCTACCCGCTGGTGTACGGCTGGCTGCCGCTGGACGACGTGCTGGCCACGCTGCGCGCGCGGCCGCGCGAGGTGCATGTGGTGTTGACCGGCCGGCGCTGTCCGCCCGAGCTCATCGAACTGGCCGACACCGTGACCGAGATGACGCTGGTCAAGCACGCGTTCAAGGCCGGCATTCCAGCGCAGCGCGGCATCGAGGATTGAGCGCCGCCGCGGCCTTGTGGATCGCGCTGCTGGTGGACCGCCTGTGGGGCGAGCCACCAGCGGCGCTGCACCCCGTCGTCGCCATGGGGCGCTACCTGGGCTGGGCCGGAAAGCGCCTGCCGCAAGCGCCGGCCGCGGCGTTCACGGTCGGCGCGCTGGCCTGGTGCGCTGGGGCGCTGGTGGTCGGCGCGCTGGCGGCGGCGCTGCAGTGGGCGGTGCTGGCGTTCCTCCCCGGCTGGGCCGCCGCGCTGCTGCTGGGCCTGGCGCTCAAGCCCATGCTGGCCTGGCGCATGCTGCACGACGAGGTGCAGGCGGTCGAGACCGCGCTGGGCGACTCGCTCGACGCCGGTCGCGCCCGGCTGGCCATGCTGGTCAGCCGCGACGTGGCGCCGTTGGACGCCGGCACCGTGCGCGAGAGCGCCATCGAGTCGTTGGCCGAGAACCTGAACGACTCGGTGGTCGCGCCGCTGTTCTGGTTCCTCGTGGCCGGCCTGCCGGGTGCGGCCTTGTTCCGTTTTGCCAACACGGCCGATGCCATGTGGGGCTACCGCTGCGTGCGCGGCGGGCGCGACTGGGAATGGGCCGGCAAGTGGGCCGCCCGCGCCGACGATGCGCTGGGCTGGTTGCCGGCACGCACCACGGCACTGCTGCTGTGCCCGGTGCGTGCCTGGCGCGCGCTCGCGAGAGAGGCTGGCCGCACGGCCTCGCCCAACAGCGGCTGGCCGATGGCCGCCATGGCCCTGCAACTGGGCGTGCGCCTGCGCAAACCTGGCGTGTATGCGCTCAACGCCAGCGCCAGGGCGCCGCAGGCCGGCGACACGGCACGCGCATTGGCACGCGCCGGGCGCACCGTGCTGCTCGTGGGCGCGCTGGCGGGTGGGCTGGCGGCGCTGTGCCTGCGCTGAGCTGCATCGCCGGCCGGGCCTGCAGGTGCGTGACTGCCTTCACGGACCCGCAGTCACTTTAGGTCGAATCTTTGACCGAATTCATTTATAAACGGTAACAAATCAGGACAGGAGCGCTCCCGGATGGTGGTTCCATTGCCAATGCTGTTTTCGCAGCGCGCCTGAGCGGGGGCTGGCAGCCATGCGCTCCCTACCTATGCAAGCCAGTGGCTCGCCCGGCAGCGCTGTCGTCGGGGGCGCCGACTTGCGCGCATTGCAGGTCTGCGACGGGGCCGGCCGTGTGCGCCAGGCCAACGAGGCCTGGTCGCGCTGGTTCGCGCCGCCAGGCGCTGCGGTGCCATCGCTGCTGGACGCCACGCTGTACGCGGAAGGACAAGCCGGGTTGCAGCAACTGCTGCGGGAACTGGAGACCGGTGGCGGCGCCCTGCAGGGCCTGCGCCTGCCGTTGCGGCGCCACGACGGGTCGACGTTCACGGCCAGCGTACAGTGCAGCAGGCTGCAGGCCGACGACGAGACCTGGTACACGGCCTGGATCGGCGAGGACGCCGCGCCAGGCGATGCGCCAATGACCGGTCCGTCGCTGGACGGCGACACGGGGCTGCTGCAGCAACTGCAGGTGGGTGTCGCGCTCACCAGCGGTGGCCGGGTTCTGCGGGCCAATGCGAAGTTTGCGCACATCTACGGCTTCGCCGACGCGCATGCACCGGTGGGCCTTGAGACTTCCTGCCTGTACGAGGACGCCGCCGAAGCCCAGCGCGTCGGGGCCGAACTGGCCCGCACATTCGCACAGCAGAGCAACTACAGCGGCACCTGGAGCGCGCGGCGCCAGGACGGGAGCCGCTTCATGGTGTGTGGGCGGGCCCAGGCGGTCGGGATGCCCGGCGGCGACGATGCCACGGTCTGGATCATCGAGGACGAGGCGGAGATCCGCGATGCGGAGGAGATCCGCAAGGAGAACGAGAGCTACAGCCGCATGTTCCAGCAGTCGCACATTGCGATCTCGATCTACGACCCATCGACCGACTGCTACGTGGATTGCAATGAGGCGGCGCGCAAGCTCTATGGCTTCGAGCGCGCCGAGGACCTGCGCGGGCGCACCGTGCTGTCGATCTCGGCGCCGATGCAGGAGCTGGGACCGACCGCGAAGATCCTGGCAGCCGGCCGGCGCAACCTCAACGACACCGGCCGCGAATCACCAAGCTTCGAGTGGCGCCACCGCCGCCCGGACGGCACGGACTGGATGGCCGAGTGCCGGGGCACCACTTTCCGCTACCGCGGCAAGACGCTGATCCAGTTCACGCTGATCGACATCACCGCGGCCAAGGAAACGCAGCGCCAGGTCAAGGAGATGGCGGTCTTCCTGCAGACCATGATCGACCGCATGCCCAACGCGGTGTTCTACAAGGGCCCCGACACGCGGCTGCTGGGCTGCAACGAGGCCTTCGAGCGGGCGCTGGGCGTGCAGCGCGCCGACCTGGTCGGCAAGCGTGTGGACGAGCTGGAGCAGATGCCCGAGGCGCTGCGCGCGCAGTTGCAGGCCGAGGATGAGCGCGTGATCGCCGAGGCGGCCCATGTGCAGCGGGAAACCACTTTCGCGTTCGCCGATGGCCGGACGCACCAGGTGCTGTACTCGGTCAGCGGCTTTCGCCAGCGCGACGGCAGCCCGGGCGGCCTGGTTGGCGTGATCGTCGATCTGGAAGCCTTGAAGGCCGCCGAAAACGCTCTGGGCGTGGCGCAGAAGGAGCAGGCCGCAATGTTCGAGGCCGCCGGCGTGGGCATCGCCTTCGTGCGCGACGGCACCATGGCGCGCTGCAACCGCGAACTCGACAGCATGTTCGGCTATGCACCGGGCGAACTGCAGGGTCGGCCCATCGGCATCTGGTACGGCGATGGCGCGGATTACGCCGAGGCGCGGGCGCGGCTGCGCCAGTTGATCGGCATGCCGCGCGACAGCCTGCACGACCAGGAGTTCGTGCGCAAGGATGGCACGCGCTTCTGGGGCCGTGTGACCGCGCGTTACATCCACGAGGACACCAGCCAGGGCAGCGTCTGGTTCATGGAAGACGTGACGGAGGAGCGCGCGATCGCGCAGGCGCTGGCCGAGGCCAAGCAGGCGGCCGAGGAATCGGCCAAGGCCAAGTCCATGTTCCTGGCCAACATGAGCCACGAGATCCGCACGCCGATGAACGCCATCATCGGGCTGTCGATGCTGGCGCTGCGCACCGAGCTGGACAAGCGCCAGCGCGACTACGTGAGCAAGGTGCACAACGCGGGCACGGCGCTCTTGGGCATCATCAACGACATCCTGGACTTCTCCAAGGTCGAGGCCGGCAAGCTGGACATCGAGGCGGCGCCGTTCCGGCTGGACGAGGTGCTGGACAACGTGGCCGCGCTGCTGGCGCAAAAGGCCGGCGACAAGGGGCTGGAGCTGCTGTTCGACACCGCGCGAGACGTGCCGCCGGTGCTGGTGGGCGACGCGCTGCGCATCGGCCAGGTCGTCACCAACCTGGTCAGCAACTCGGTCAAGTTCACCGAGAAAGGGCAGGTGGTGGTCTCGGTGCGCCTGCTGGAACGGCAAGGCGAGGGCGAACAGGAGAATGTGCGCCTGCGCGTGGACGTGCGCGACTCGGGCATCGGCATGACGCCCGAGCAGGCGAGCCGACTGTTCCAGGCCTTCACGCAGGCCGACGGCTCGACCACGCGCAAGTACGGCGGCACCGGGCTGGGGCTGACCATCAGCAAGCGGCTGGTCGAACTCATGGACGGGGAAATCCACGCCGAGTCCACGTCGGGCAAGGGCAGCCTGTTCTGGTTCACGGTGCGCCTGGGCGTGGGCGAGGACAAGGGCGGGCTGGACATCTCGGCGCTGGGCGCCATGCGCGGCATGCGTGCGCTGGTGGTGGACGACAACGACGCGGCGCGCGAACTGATGGGCGCGCAGCTGTCGGGCATGGGCTTTGCGGTGGACACCGTGGGCAGCGGGGAAGACGCGCTGGCCGCGGTGGCGCGTGCGCAGGCCGGCAAGCCCTACGGGCTGATGGTGGTGGACTGGCAGATGCCGGGCATGGACGGCATCGAGACCGCGCGGCGCGTGCGGGGGCTGAACGACACCCTGCGCATCGTGATGGCCACGGCATATGGACGCGACGAAGTACGCGCGCATGCGGAACAGGCCGGTATCGAAGCCTTCGTGGTCAAGCCTGTGGGCGCCTCGGCCCTGGTCGATGCCCTGATGACCGCGCTGGTGCCCAACGCGGCGCCGTCGGCGCGCGCCGTGCCCACGCACGAAGTGGCGGCGGACCTGCTGCGTGGCGTGCGGCTGCTGCTGGCTGAAGACAACGAGATCAACCAGCAGATCGCCATCGAACTGCTGGAAGGGGCCGGAGCCAGCGTGCGCATCGCCGGCAACGGCAAGGAAGCGGTGGACATCGTGGGCACGGGCGAGCACTTCGACGCCGTGCTGATGGACCTGCAGATGCCGGTGATGGGCGGCCTGGAGGCCACGGAGCTGATCCGGGCCGATGCGCGCTTCAAGGACCTGCCCATCATCGCGATGACGGCGCACGCCATGGTGGAGGAGCGCGACCGCTGCCTGGCCGCGGGCATGGTGGACCACATCACCAAGCCACTGGACCCGCCGCTGATGTTCAAGTCGCTGCTGCGCTGGGTGCAGGCGCGGCCGGCCGAGGCGGCTGCGGCACCTGCCGCGGCGCCGCAGCCGCAGCCGCAGCAGGCCCAGGAGCTGCCCGTCATCGAAGGATTGGACACGCAGGCGGGCCTGCGCCGCGTGGGCGGCAACCGTGCGCTGTACCTGCGGCTGCTGCACCAGTTCGCCGACGGGCAGGCCGACGCCGTGCAGCGCATCGAGGCGGCGCTGGCCGCGGGCCGGCAGGAAGAAGCCGAGCGGGCCGCGCACACCGTGCGCGGCGTGGCCGGCAACATGGGGCTGGCGGCGCTGCATGCGGCCGCGACCACGCTGGAGGAGACGCTGCGCCATGGCGGCGACGTGCCGGCGGCGCTGGCCGTCTTCGGCGCGGAGCTGGTCGCGCGGGTGGCGGCGCTGCGCGCGGCCTGGGGCGAGCCGGCCGCCGCGGCGGCGCCGGCCGCGCCGCAGCCGGCCATCGACGCGGCCGAGGCCGCAGGCCACGCCCAGACCTTCGCGCGGCTGCTGGCCGACTGCGATGCGCAGGCCGAGGAATACCTGGGCGAGCACCGCGCCGCGCTGGCGCAGGTGTGCGGGGAGCAGGCGCTGGCCGGGATCGTGCGGGCCGTACAGGGCTTTGACTTCGATGCGGCGCTGGAAACCGTGCGCGAAGCCGCCGCCCGCCAGGGCGTGGTCATCGAGGCCACCGCATGAACCTGCCGCAGCGGCCGCGCGGCCGGCTTGCCTATGATCGCCGGCTGACCAATCACCACCTGCGATCCACCATGCAACATCTCCGCTTCGGCCGCACCGGCCTGCAGGTCTCGCGCCTGTGCCTGGGCTGCATGAGCTACGGCGCGCCCGAGCAGGGCAACCACGCCTGGACCCTGCCCGAGGCCGCGAGCCGGCCCTTCCTCAAGAAGGCGCTGGACCTCGGCATCAACTTCTTCGACACCGCCAACGTCTATTCGGCCGGCACCAGCGAGGAGATCGTCGGCCGCGCACTGGCCGACTACGCGCCGCGCGACGAGGTCGTCGTGGCCACCAAGGTGCATGGCCGCATGCGGCCCGGGCTCAATGGCGCCGGCCTGTCGCGCAAGGCCATCCTGGCAGAGATCGATCACAGCCTGAAGCGCCTGGGCATGGATTACGTGGATCTCTACCAGATCCACCGCTGGGACCCCGCCACGCCGATCGAGGAAACCATGGAGGCGCTGCACGACGTGGTCAAGGCCGGCAAGGCGCGCTACATCGGTGCCTCGTCCATGTACGCCTGGCAGTTCGCCAAGGCCCAGGCCGTGGCCGAGCGCCATGGCTGGACGCGTTTCGCCTCCATGCAGAACTACCTGAACCTGCTGTACCGCGAAGAGCAGCGCGAGATGCTGCCGTTGTGCCGCGACCAGGGCGTGGCGGTGATCCCGTGGAGCCCCATGGCACGCGGCCGCCTCACGCGCGACTGGGACAGTGCCAGCGCCCGCGCCGAGACCGACGCCTTCGGCCGCACGCTGTATGCCAACACCGCCGAGGCCGACCGCAAGGTGGTCGAGGCCGTGGCGCAGGTGGCCGCGGCGCGCGGCGTGCCGCGTGCGCAGGTCGCGCTGGCCTGGGTGCTGCAGCAGCCCGGCGTGACGGCGCCCATCGTCGGCGCGACCAAGGTGGAGCACCTGGACGACGCGGTGGCGGCGCTGGCGCTCCAGCTCACGCCCGAGGAAACCGCGGCGCTCGAGGCACCCTACGTCCCGCACGCGGTGGTCGGCTTCTCGTGACCGAGGCCCTGCTGGCCGCGGCGCGCGCGGCGCAGGCCAACGCGCATGCGCCGTACTCGCGCTACAAGGTCGGTGCTGCGCTGGCCACGCCCGACGGGCGCGTGTTCGCGGGCTGCAACGTCGAAAACGCGGCCTACCCGAGCGGCACCTGCGCCGAAGCCGGCGCCATCGCCGCCATGGTCGCGGCCGGCGGACGCGCCATTGCCGAGATCCTGGTCGTGGGCGACGGGCCCGAGCCCATCACGCCCTGCGGCAACTGCCGCCAGCGCATCCGCGAGTTCGCCGTTGACGGCACGCGCGTGCACGCGGCGGGCGCTGCTGGCGTGCTGGCCAGCTTCACCCTCGACGAACTGCTGCCGGCCTCGTTCGGTCCGCAGCACCTGCCATCTGCCTGAGCGCTTTCTCCATGCCCCACATCGTCATCGAATACACCCCCAACCTCGGCGCGCTGCCGTTCGACGCCATGTTGGCCTCGGCCACGCAGGCGCTGTCGGAAAGTCCCGAGGTGCAGGACGAGGCCGACCTCAAGGCCCGCGTGCTGCGCGCCGACCATTTCCGCGTGGGCCTCGCGGACAGCGGCCGCGGTTACCTGCATGTGCAGCTGCGCATCCTGGCCGGCCGCACGCCCGAGGCCAAGAAGGACCTGAGCCGCCGTGTGGCGGATGCGCTGCGCGACCATCTGGGCGCGCTGCCGCCAGATCTGGAGGCCTTTCTCAGCGTGGAGGTCGTCGACATGGACCGCGGCAGCTACACCAAGGTCCGCCTGGCTTGAACGTGCCGCGCACCGTCTTCCCGTAAACTGGTCGGGCCGCGCTTACCCGCGCGGCGCCCAGGGGCCGGCCACTGACCCGTGGCCGTGTCCTGTACCCACCCAGGCACGCTACCGCGTGCGGAGACATCGATGCGCGAGCACCCAGCCCTGCGGCTGCACGTGCCGGAGCCCACCGGGCGACCTGGCTGTGCCACCGACTTTTCCTTCCTGCAGCTTTCCGGCGCGGGCACCGTCCGCAAACCGCCGGTCGACACCTCCCACTTCGAGACCGCGGACCTGGCCTACGCCCTGATCAGCGTGCTCGACCGCGAGGGCCACGCGGTCGGCCCCTGGGCGCCCGAGATCGACGGCACCCAGCTGCGCCGCGGCCTGCGCGCGATGATGAAGACGCGCATCTTCGACGCGCGCATGACCATCGCCCAGCGCCAGCGCAAGACCTCGTTCTACATGCAGTGCCTGGGCGAGGAAGCCATCGCGGTCGCACAAGGCATGGCCCTCGCCAAGGGCGACATGCACTTCCCGACCTACCGCCAGCAGGGCCTCTTGCTGAGCCGCGACGACGTGTCCATGGTCGACCTGATCTGCCAGCTCATGAGCAACGAAGCCGACCCCATGAAGGGCCGCCAGCTGCCCGTGATGTACTCGTTCAAGCGGGCCGATTTCTTCAGCATCTCGGGCAACCTGGCCACGCAGTATCCGCAGGCCGTGGGCTGGGCCATGGCGTCTGCCATCCAGGGCGACACGCGCATCGCCTCGGCCTGGATCGGCGATGGTGCGACGGCCGAGTCGGACTTCCACACCGCGCTGACGTTCGCCCATGTCTACCGCGCGCCCGTGATCCTCAACGTGGTCAACAACCAGTGGGCGATCTCGAGCTTCCAGGCGATTGCGGGCGGCGAGTCCACCACCTTCGCCGCGCGCGGCGTGGGCTGCGGCATCGCCTCGCTGCGTGTGGACGGCAACGACTTCCTCGCGGTCTATGCCGCCTCGCAGTGGGCGGCCGAGCGTGCCCGCACGAACCAGGGCCCCACGCTGATCGAATGGGTGACCTACCGCGCCGGCGCGCACTCCACCTCGGACGACCCGTCCAAGTACCGGCCGGCCGACGACTGGGAGCGCTTCCCGCTCGGCGACCCGATCGAACGGCTCAAGACCCATCTGATCGTCCTGGGCATCTGGTCCGACCAGGAACACGCGCAGGTGCACAAGGAGCTGGAGGCCGAGGTGGCCGCCGCGCAGAAGGAGGCCGAGAGCCACGGCAGCCTGCTGGATGGCCACATCCCGAGCGCCGCGACGATCTTCGAGGACGTCTACGAAACCATGCCCGAGCATCTGCGCCGCCAACGCCAGGAACTGGGAGTCTGAGCATGCTGACCGAAGTCAAGAACCCTGCGGTGGAGACCGCAGAGACGAGGAGCAAGCCCATGACCATGATCCAGGCCCTGCGTTCGGCGCTGGACGTGCTGATGGCGCGCGACCCCGACGTGGTCGTGTTCGGCCAAGACGTGGGCTACTTCGGCGGCGTGTTCCGCGTCACCGAAGGCCTGCAGGCCAAGTACGGCAAGACCCGCTGCTTCGACGCGCCGATCAGCGAGGGCGGCATCGTCGGCGTGGCCGTGGGCATGGGGGCCTACGGCCTGCGCCCGGTGGCCGAGATCCAGTTCGCCGACTACTTCTATCCGGCCTCGGACCAGCTCGTGTCCGAGGCGGCGCGGCTGCGCTACCGCTCGGCCGGCGACTTCACCTGCCCGATCACGGTGCGCATGCCCTGCGGCGGCGGCATCTACGGCGGGCAGACGCACAGCCAGAGCCCCGAGGCGCTGTTCACCCATGTGAGCGGCCTGCGCACCGTGCTGCCCAGCAACCCGTACGACGCCAAGGGCCTGCTGATCTCCGCGATCGAGTGCAACGATCCTGTCATCTTCCTGGAGCCCAAGCGGCTCTACAACGGCCCCTTCGACGGCCACCACGACCGTCCCGTCGTGCCCTGGTCCAAGCACGCCCTGGGCATGGTGCCCGAGGGCTACTACCGCGTGCCGCTGGAGTCGGCCGCCGTGTTCCGGCCCGGCAACCAGCTCACGGTGCTGACCTACGGCACCATGACCTGGGTGGCCGAGTGCGCCGCACGCGAGACCGGCATCGATGCCGAGATCATCGACCTGCGCTCGATCTGGCCGCTGGACCTGGACACCATCGTCGCGTCCGTCAAGAAGACCGGCCGCTGCGTGATCGTGCACGAGGCGACCAAGACCAGCGGCTTCGGCGCCGAGCTCTCGGCCCTGGTGCAGGAGCACTGCTTCTACCAGCTGGAGGCGCCGATCGAGCGCGTGACCGGCTGGGACACGCCGTACCCGCACGCCCAGGAATGGGCGTACTTCCCGGGACCCGACCGCGTCGGTGCGGCCTTCAAGCGCGCGATGGAGAAATCATGACCCCCCACGCTCATCACTGTGTGTATCGCTGCCCCCCCGAGGGGGAGCTTCAGTGCCTTCGGGCGGCCGGGCGGCACTGACATGGGCCACTACACCATCAAGATGCCCGACATCGGCGAAGGCATCGCCGAAGTGGAACTCGTCGAATGGCGCGTTAAGCCCGGCGACAGCGTGGCCGAGGACCAGATCCTGGCCGACGTGATGACCGACAAGGCCACGGTGGAGATCCCGTCGCCGGTGGCGGGCACGGTGCTCGAGTTGGGCGGCCAGCCCGGCGCGCTGCTGGCGGTCGGTGCCGAGCTGATCCGGCTGGAGGTCGAAGGCGCGGGCAACGTGGCGGCCAAGGCCGTGCCGGCGGCGGCCAGCGTGGCCGCGCCTGCGGCAGCGCCCCTGGCGGCGCCCGCAGCCGCAGCGCCGAGCGCACCCCAGTCGCCGGTGCTGCGCCCACCCGTCGCCGCCCCCGTGGCCGTGCGCGCCCCCGGCGACAAGCCGATCGCCTCGCCGGCCGTGCGCCATCGCGCCTGGGAACTCGGCATCGAACTGCAGTTCGTGCACGGCAGCGGCCCGGCCGGCCGCATCACACACGAGGACCTGGACGTCTACCTGGTCTCGGGCGGCCAGCCGCGCACACCCAGCGCTGGTAGCGGATATGCGCAACGCCATGGCGAAGAGGCCGTGCCGCTGATCGGCCTGCGCCGCAAGATCGCGCAGAAGATGCAGGAGGCCAAGCGCCGCATCCCGCACTTCAGCTATGTGGAAGAGATCGACGTCACCGAGCTCGAAGCCCTGCGCGCGCAGCTCAACGAACGCTACAGCGCCACGCGCGGCAAGCTCACGCTGCTGCCGCTGCTGGCCCGCGCGCTGGTGATCGCCTTGCGCGACTTCCCCCAGATGAATGCGCGCTTCGACGACGACGCCGGCGTGGTCACGCGCTTTGAGGCTGTGCACCTGGGCATGGCCACGCAGACCGACAACGGCCTGCTCGTGCCCGTGCTGCACCATGCCGAGGCGCTGGACCCCTGGGCCTGCGCCAGGGAGATTGCCCGCCTGGCCGAGGCCGGGCGCAGCGGCAAGGCCGGGCGCGACGAGCTGTCGGGCTCGACCATCACCATCAGCAGCCTGGGGCCGCTGGGCGGCCTGGTCACCACGCCCGTCATCAACCACCCCGAGGTGGCCATCGTCGGCGTGAACCGCATCGTCGAACGCCCGGTGTTCCGCGGCGGCGCGGTCGTGGGGCGCAAGCTCATGAACCTGTCCTCGTCCTTCGACCACCGCGTGGTCGACGGCATGGACGCGGCGCAGTTCATCCAGGCCGTGCGCGCGCTCCTCGAGTCGCCGGCCCTGCTGTTCGTGGAGTGAAGATGGCACCCAAGACAACGACATTGCTCGTCATCGGCGGCGGGCCGGGCGGTTACGTGGCCGCCATCCGCGCAGCGCAGCTGGGCGTGGCGACCGTGCTGGTGGAAGGCATGGCGCCCGGCGGCACTTGCCTGAACATCGGCTGCATCCCGTCCAAGGCGCTGATCCATGCGGCCGACGAATACGACCGCGTGCGGCGCGCCAACACCACCTCGCCGCTCGGCATCCATGCCGGGGCGGCCGGCATCGACCTCGCGGTCACGCAAGCCTGGAAGGAGGGCGTGGTGGGCAAGCTCACGGGCGGCGTGGCCGCGCTGCTGCGCAAGGCCGGCGTGCACGTGGTGGGGGGCTGGGCCCGCATCGTCGACGGCAAGACCGTGGACGTGGCGCAGGCACACGGCGAGACGCTGCGCATCCAGTGCGAGCACCTGCTGCTGGCCACGGGTTCCGAGCCCATGGCGTTGCCGCAGCTGCCGTTCTCGGAGCCGGGTGGCAAGGTGCTCTCGTCCACCGAGGCCTTGGCGCTGACCGAGGTGCCGCAGCACCTGGTCGTGGTCGGCGCCGGCTACATCGGTCTGGAACTCGGCATGGCCTGGCGCAAGCTGGGGGCAGAGGTCACGGTCGTCGACGTGGCCGATCGCGTGCTGCCCGGCTACGACGAAGACCTGGGCAAGCCGGTGCTGGCCGCCTTGAAGCGCATGGGCATCGTGCTGCACCTGGGCTGCACGGCCGAGGGCCTCACGGCCGACGGCAGCGGCCTGCGCGTGCGCAGCCGGCATGCCGACGAGTTCGTGCTGCCGGCCGATCGGGTGCTGGTCGCGGCGGGCCGGCGCCCGCGCACGGCGGGCCTCGAATCGCTGCAGCTGGACATGGACGGCCGCGCCGTGAAGGTGGACGCCACGGGGCGCACCTCCATGCGCAACGTCTGGGCCATCGGCGACCTCACGGGTGAGCCCATGCTCGCGCACCGGGCCATGGCCCAGGGCGAGGTGGCGGCCGAGTGCATCGCGGGCCACAAGCGCCGCTTCGCGCCGCTGGCGATCCCGGCCGTGTGCTTCACCGACCCCGAGGTCGTGGCCGTGGGGCTCACGCAGACCCAGGCCGTGCACGCGGGCATCGAGGCGCTCAGCGCGCTGTTCCCGTTCGCTGCCAACGGGCGGGCGCTGACCATGGAGGGCGGCGAGGGCTTCGTGCGCGTGGTGGCACGCCAGGACAACCACCTCGTGCTGGGCTGGCAGGCCGTGGGCCAGGGCGTGTCCGAACTCGCGGCGGCATTCAGCTACGCGATCGAGATGGGCGCACGTCTGGAAGACGTGGGCGGCATCGTCCATGCCCATCCCACGCTGGGCGAGGCCGTGCAGGAGGCGGCGCTGCGCGCGCTGGGCCGGGCTATCCACCTGTAGCGCGCCGCGCGGCCCCGCTCAGCCGACGAAGGCGAATCGGGGCTGCGCCCGGCCGTCGATCGTGACGCTGCCGACGAACATGGCGTGCGGCCGCACCCACCAGCCCGTGGCGTTGTACAGCGGCCGGTAGACGACGAGCGGCTCCAGCGTCTCGCTGTGCCGCGCAACGGCGAGCACCTCGTATTCGCCGCCCTTGTAATGGAGGTAGCGGCCGGGTGCGATGGGGGGCAGGGGCGGCAGGTCGTCGTCCATGGATGCGGTGGGCAAAGCGGGCGAGCTTGCCACAGCCTGCGCGCGGCCAGCGGCCTGCGCCGGCGCGATGACCGGTCGCATCCACGTGGTCAGCGGGAAATCCGCGCCAATCGCCAAAATAATTTGCGCGGAAAATAGACAAATTGTGGGGCCGGCCGTGACAGGGCCGGATCACCGCCTTTTGTCCTTCTCCGCTTTTCCTCGCATGAAGAATCTACGCATCGGTACCCGCCTGGGCGGCGGTTTCGCGCTCATCCTGGTCGTGATGGCCCTCATCACGGCGGTCGGCCTGTGGCGCCTGCAGACCGTGGCCCAGGCCACGCAGGCCATGACCCAGCAGCCGCTGGCCATGGAGCGCATGATCAGCGACTGGTACCGCTACGTGTACAGCGGCGCGCGCCGCACCACAGCCATCGTCAAGAGCACGGACCCCTCGCTCGGCCAGTTCTTTGCCGCGGACGCTGCCAGCAGCACCAAGGAATCGGGCGAGCTGCAAAAGCGCATCGAGCCGCTGCTGACCAGCCCCGAGGAGCAGGCACTGTGGGCCCAGATCCAGCAGGCGCGCGTGCTCTACCTGTCCTCGCGCGACCAGGCCGTCAAGGCCAAGACCGATGGACAGGCCGAGGAGGCCGAGCGCCTGCTGACCCAGGTCTACCTGCCGGCCACCGACAAATACACCGACCTGATCCAGAAGCTGCTGGACCTGCAGCGCGCCAGCATCGACGCCACGGCCGCACGCATCGACGGCATCTACGCACAGAGCCGGCTGCTCATGACCGGGCTGGGCCTGCTCGGCCTGCTGGCCGGCGGGCTGTTCGCCTGGCGCCTGACCGTGGGCATCACGCGGCCGTTGTCGCAGGCCGTGCGCGTGGCGCGCGCCGTGGCCGCCAGCGACCTCACGAGCCGCGTGCACGTGGACTCGCGCGACGAGACCGGCCAGCTGCTGCAGGCGCTGCAGGACATGAACGCCAGCCTGGCGCAGGTGGTGGCCAGCGTGCGCTCGGGCACCGACAGCATCGCCACGGCCTCCAGCGAGATCGACGCGGGCAACCAGGACCTGTCCTCGCGCACCGAGGAGCAGGCCAGCTCGCTGCAGCAGACGGCCGCCTCGATGGAGCAGCTGACCAGCACCGTGCGCCAGAACGCCGACAACGCGCGCCAGGCCAACCAGCTGGCGGCGTCGGCGTCCAAGACGGCCGTGCAGGGCGGCGAGGTGGTGGCCGGCGTGGTCGGCACCATGGGCGCGATCAACGACAGCAGCCGCAAGATTGCCGACATCATCGGCGTCATCGACGGCATCGCCTTCCAGACCAACATCCTCGCGCTCAACGCGGCCGTGGAGGCGGCGCGTGCCGGCGAGCAGGGCCGCGGCTTCGCCGTGGTGGCGGGCGAGGTGCGGGCCCTGGCGCAGCGTTCGGCCGCCGCGGCCAAGGACGTCAAGCAGCTCATCGGCGACTCGGTGGCCAAGGTCGAGGAAGGCAGTGCCCAGGTGGCCGAGGCCGGCCGCACCATGGACGCCATCGTGCAGAGCGTGCAGCGCGTGAGCGACCTGGTGGCCGAGATCACGGCCGCCAGCCAGGAGCAAAGCCAGGGCATCGAGCAGGTGCACCAGGCCGTCTCGCAGATGGACACCGTGACGCAGCAGAACGCTGCGCTGGTCGAAGAGGCTGCCGCCGCCACCGGCGCCCTGAAAGCCCAGGCCGGCCAGCTGGCGAGCGCCGTCAGCGTGTTCCGCATCGAAGCCGAGCCGGGTCTGCGGCTGGCAGCGGCCCCTGCCGTGCGGGCCATGCCCGTGCCGGCGAAGCCGGCGCCGCAGGTCCGGCGACCGGCGCAGCCGGCGCCGCTCGCCCGCGCCGCCAAGCCCGCGCGGGCTGCCGCCCCAGCGCGGCAGGCCGCCGCACTGGCCCAGGGCGGCGACGACTGGGAATCTTTCTGACGTGGGCCGGGCAGGCGCTCAGGACCGGGACGCCTGCTCCAGCAGCTTGACCAGCGCCCACATCGCGCGGTTGACCGGCGTCGCGATGCCCCGCGCGGCCCCGCGCCGCACCACCAGGCCATTCAGGTGGTCGATCTCGGTGGGCTTGCCACGCGCCAGATCCTGCGCCGTGGAGGAGGTTTGCGTCGGCATGGTCTGGGCGAGGCGCTCGACGGCATCGTGCATGTCGGCAGGCAGCGCGACGCCCTCGGCATGGGCCACGGCCAGGCATTCGGCCACCAGGTCGGCCATGACCTGTGGCACGCCCGCGCCCTGCACCATGCGGCCGTAGGGCTGCTGGGTGATGGCCGACAGCGCGTTGTACGCGCAGTTCAGCACGAGCTTGGACCACAGCGCGGCGCGCGCATTGGCAGACACCTCGGTCGGCACGCCGGCCGCGCGCAGCAGCTGCGCCAGTGCCTCGCTGCGCGGGCCGGGCTCGATGACCAGTTCGCCACGGCCGTGGTGGCGCATGTGGCCGGGCCCGGCCATTTCGGTGGCCACGTAGACCACGGCCGCCGTCACTTCCTGCGGCAGCACCGTGCGCAGGCGCTCTGCGTTGTCCACGCCGTTCTGCAGGGTCAGCACCAGCGCCTGGGCGGGCAGGTGGTCCAGCAGCTGGCGGCCCGTGGCCTCGGTGTCGGGCGACTTCACGCTGAAGAGCGCGAGATCGGCGCCCGCCACGGCCGCCGGGTCGGTGCTGGCCTGCACGCGCACGGTCTCGTCGAAGCCCAGCGTCTGCATGCGCAGGCCCTGGGCGCGGACGGCGTCCACGTGCTGCGGCCGACCGATCAGCGTGACGGCATGGCCGGCGCGGGCCAGCATGCCGCCGTAATAGCAGCCGACGGCACCGGCGCCGACGACGGCGACCTGCATGCGGGAGGGAAGCGAGGCGGTCTGGGGCATGGGGCGGTGCTCGAAATGGGGGGAGCCGCATTGTGGCGGTCCCGCCTACACTCGCGCCCCATGTCCATCGCCCGCCGTCTTCCGCTCCATTCCGCCTGCCTGGCCGCGGCGCTGCTGCTGTCAGGGCCCCTCCATGCGCAATCGCCCGGCCCAGGCGCGGCACCCGAGATGGCGGCGCGGCCCGCGGGGCCGCCCCAGCCTGGCGGCCGTTACGTGGTGGACCCGACCCACACCTTCGTGCTGTACGAGATGGGCCACTACGGCACCAGCACCAACCGGGGGCGCTTCGGCACGCGCGACGGCCAGGTGCAGGTCGATGCCAGCGGCCAGGTGGCGCGCGTGGACGTCGTCTTCGACATGGCCAGCATCAACACCGGCGTGGACCTGCTCAACCGCCACGTGCAAAGCAGCGACTTCCTGAACGTGGCCGACTTCCCGACCGGGCGCTACCAGGCCGAGGACGTGCGCATCGAAGGGGGCCGCGTGCAGGCGCTGCGCGGGCGGCTCACGCTGCTGGGGCAGACCCATCCTGTCGATCTGCGCGCCCTGCGCTTCAACTGCTATGTGAGCCCGCTGCACGGGCGCCAGGTGTGCGGCGGCGACTTCGAGGCCGAGATCCTGCGCAGCCAGTGGGGCATCAACTGGGGCCTGCAGTTCGGCTTCGAGGACCGCGTGCGGCTGCTGGTGCAGGTCGAGGCGGTGCTGGTGCCGCCGGCCGCACGCTGACAGGCGCTAGAGCATCTGCTCGGGCGTGAACGGCGCCACGAGTTCCAGCAGCAGCCGGTCCCACCAGCTCGCGTCGGGTTCGGTGTACAGCACGGTGGGCGCGCCGTCGTCCTCGCCATGCCACTCCAGTGCGCCACCCGCGCCGGCCTGCACGCGCCAGACCCCTTGCTCGCGCAGCACCTCGGCCAGCCGCAGCATCTGGGCGGCCAGCGGGCGGCTGCGGATGAACAGACCGATCTCGGTGTTGTGCAGTTCCGAGCGCGGGTCGAAGTTCAGCGAGCCCACGAACAGAAGTTCGCCGTCGAGCACCGCGGTCTTCGTGTGCAACCGCCCCACGGCCGCGCCGAACAGCGGCAGCCGGGGGCTGCCGGCCACGCGCCGGCTACTGACCTCGTCGATCTCCACGCCCAACGCCACGAGTTCGGCCCGGTAGCGCCGGTAGGCCGTGTGCACGAAGGGCTCGTCGCTGGCCGCCAGCGAATTGGTGATGAGCTGCACGGTGGCGCCGCGTGCGCGGGCCTCGCGCAGCACCTGCAGACCGTACGCGCCGGGCACCAGGTAGGGCGAGCACAGCAGCACGCTGCGGCGCGCGCGGCGGATGCTTTCCACCAGGTTGTAGCGCACGCTGTCCACGTCCTGCAGCGGCACGCCGCCGTACTGGGCCTGGTAGCCGATGGCGCGTTCGGGCGTGTCGGCATAGGCCTGGGCCGGGGCCCAGATGAGGCTGAGCCGGCCCGCCTGCAGCTCCTGCGACACCGGGGCGTAGCCCAGCATGTCGTTGGGCGGCGGCGCGCGCGGCGCGGGGGCGTGGGTGGCACCGGTCAGGGCTTCGAAGCGGGCCTGGCGGCTGGTGGCGTCGCCGTCGGATGGCACGAGTCGCGCCAGCGGCACCACGTGCGGGCTGTTCCAGTAGCGGTCGAACAGTTCGCCCAAGCGCGGCAGCAGCGCGCCGGCCACCAGCACGTCCAGGTCGAGGAAGTTCTCGCCCGCGGTCTGGAAGAAGTAGCGCCCGCCGATGTTGCGGCCTCCGGCCACGGCCAGCGCGCCATCGGCCACCAGCAGCTTGTTGTGCATGCGGCGCTGCAGCCGGTCGAACTGCCACAGCGAGGCGGCGAAGCGCAGCGCCACCTTGGGGCTGCGCAGCGGGATCGGGTTGTACAGCCGCAGCTCCAGGTTGGGCGTGGCCGCCAGCGCGTCGAGCAGGGCGCCGTCGCCGCCCGTGTACAGGTCGTCCAGCAGCAGGCGCACGCGCACGCCGCGCTGGGCCGCGTCGCGCAGTGCACGCAGGAAGAAGAGGCCGGTGGCGTCGGTCTCCAGGTGGTAGTACTGCACGTCCAGCGTGTGGCGGGCGCGGGCGATCAGCGCCAGCCGGGCGTCCAGCCCGTAGTCGCCGCTGGGGATCAGGCGAAAGCCGCTGAGTTCGGCATCGGGCTGGGTGGCGCGCGCGGTGCGCGTCAGCGGAGCGTCCGCCACCGCGGGACGCGCCTGCGCGGGCGCGCCGGCCAGGTCGGGCGGCAGGCTGGCGCAACCTGCCAGAAGCAGGAGCAGCAGCAGCCAGGGCATCCAGCGGGTCAGGGCGGCGGCACGGCTGGTCGGGGATGGAGGCATGGCGCAGGGGGCATGGGGCGGTGCCTTAGTGTGCCAACTTCGACCTGGGCAACAAAACGCCGTTCGGCGCGGCCCAGCATGCGGTCGATTGCCGCCATCTGCCCGGCCGGTTCACCGCTGGGCCGGGGCCGGTCCTGGCTGTCGTCAGGCGCGCCGGGATGTCTCCTGGTCCTGAAGTCGCCGGCGTGAGATCTGCTGGAGCCGATCACCAGCGTTCATGGCACCACGGGCAACGCTGGCGAAGAGGGCGATGGCACAAAGGGAGAGGATGGTCATGGGGCCTCGCGGATGGCTTGAAAACGAATCTGGACTGGGTCGCCGACGTCTGGCAGGCCTGGACGAGCGATGGCCAGATTGTTCTGCGCGGGCGCGGCGCAATGTGGCGAAACTGCGTGTAAACGCCGCTGTCCGCGTCACAGTTCCTCCACAATCCTGCCGCACGGCGCGGCCTCGTTTGCCGCGGCGGCCACCGCCTCTACAGCGCGTGTGTCACGAGCCGGAAGTCCGGGTCCTCCGGAAACGGCTTGATCGCGAACCCGAGCGCGCGCATGAGCTTGAGCATGTTGGGATTGACCGACAGCACCAGGCCCTGGATCTCCGACAGGCCTTTGTCACGCGCCACCTGCATGATGGCGTCCATGAGCCGCGAGCCGATGCCCTTGCCGGCCATGTCGTCGGCCACCACGAGCGAGAACTCGCAGCTGGTCTGGTCCGGGTTGGTGACGTAGCGCGAGACGCCGACCACGCGCTCGGTCTCGACGATGGAGCCATCGGTGGCCGCGCTGCGCTGCTTCATGACGGCCACCAGCGCCATCTCGCGGTCATAGTCGATGAGCGCGAAGCGCGCCAGCATGGACGGCGGCAGCTGCGTCATCGAGGAGACATAGCGGAAGTAGCGGCTCTCGGGCGACAGTGCCTGCACGAAGGTCTGCAGCATCTGGGCGTCGCCGGGGTAGATCGGCCGGATCGTGTACTCGCCGCCGCCGCGCAGCGGCAGCTGTTGTTCGTAGCGCGCCGGGTAGGGCAGGATGGCCAGGTGGTCGTAGCTGCCGCCGGCCTGGCCCAGGCTCTGCGGTGCGTGGTCCACGACGATGCGCGCGTCCACCGCCACCACGCCGTTCTCGTCGACGATGAGCGGGTTGATGTCCATCTCGCGCAGCTGCGGCAGTTCGCAGACCATCTCGGACACACGCAGCAGCACGCGCTCGAGCGCCTCCATGTCCACGGGCGCCGCGCCGCGCCACTCGGCCAGCGTCTCGGCCACGCGCGCGCGCTCGATCAGCCGGCGCGCGAGGAACTGGTTCAGCGGCGGCAGCTCCATGGCGCGGTCGCGGATCAGCTCGATCATGGTGCCGCCTGCGCCGAAGACGATGACCGGGCCGAACGGCTCGTCCGTGACCATGCCGATGCAGATCTCGCGGCCGCGCTGGGCGCGCGCCATCTTCTGCACCGTCACGCCGTGGATGGTCGCGCCGGGCTGCAGGCGTGCCACGCGTTCGACCATGTCCTGGTAGCTGTCGCGAACGGCCGCGCCGCTCATGATGTTGAGGGCCACGCCCTGCACGTCGCTCTTGTGCGTGATGTCCGGCGAATCGATCTTGAGCGCGACCGGAAAGCCCAGCTGGGTGGCGATCATCATGGCTTCGGTGGCGTTGCGGGCCAGCGTGGTCTGCGTGACCGGGATGTGGAAGGCCGACAGCAGTGTCTTGCTCTCCATCTCGGTCAGCACCTTGCGGCGTTCGGCCAGCACGCTTTCGATGACCAGGCGCGCGGCCTCGATGTCGGGTTTGGCCAGGGTGGACAGCGGCGCCGGCGTCTGCTGCAGCAGCTGCTGGTTCTGGTAGAACGAGGCGATGTTGCCGAAGGCGCCGACCGCGGCCTCGGGCGTGCGGAAGTTCGGGACCGCGGCCGCATTGAGGGCCTGGCGCGCCGCGCCGACCGAGGCGTCGCCCATCCAGCAGGCCAGCAGCGGCTTGGACATGCCCGGCTTGGCCGCCGCCAGGGCCTGGGCCACGTCGTCGGCCGGGCCACCGGGCTTGGCCGAGTAGATGGCCAGCACGCCGTCGACCTGGCGGTCGCGTGCGGCGGCCTCCACGGCCGCGCGGTACTGCGCGGCGTCGGCGTCTTCCGAGAGGTCGACGAGTTCGGCCAGCGAGGCATGGGCCGGCAGCTGCGGCGCAAGCGCCGCGATCGTCGCATCGGACAGCCGGCCCAGGGCCAGGCCGATTTCGTTGGCCCAGTCGGCCGCCAGCACACCGGGGCCGCCGCCGTTGGTGACCACGGCCAGGCGCCGGCCCACGGGCCGGTAGCGCGATGCCAGGCATTTGGCGGCCGAGAACAGCTCGACGAAAGAGCGCACGCGCACGGCGCCGGCGCGACGCAGCGCGGCGTCGAAGACCTCATCGGCGCCGACGATGGCACCGCTGTGGGTCTGCGCCGCGGCGTTGCCAGCGGGCCGCCGGCCGGCCTTGAGCACCAGCACGGGCTTGGCGTTGGCGGCCGAGCGCAGCGCGCTCATGAAGCGGCGCGCACACAGGATGCCCTCCAGGTACAGGATGATGCTGTGCGTGGCCGGGTCGTGGGCCATGAAGTCCAGCGCCTGGGCGATGTCCACGCCGGGATGGGGGCCCAGCGCCACCACCGAGGAAAACCCCACGGCATTGCTGCGCGCCCAGTCCAGCATGGCGGCCGTCAGTGCGCCCGATTGCGCGATGAGGCCCAGCGGCCCCGGCGCGGCCAGCGCGCCCAGGGCCGAGGCGTTCAGCCCCAGCGCGGGGCGCTGCAGTCCCAGGCCGTTGGGGCCCATCAGATGAAAGCCCTCACGCTGCGCGATGCGCTGCAGCTCCGCCGCCAGGTCGGCATCGATGCCGCTGCCCAGCACCAGCGCCGCGCGGCAGGCGATGCGGCCGACCAGGTCCAGCGCCTGCGCGATCTGGTCTGGCGGCAGCGCGATGACGGCCAGATCGGCGCGGGCCTGGGCCAGGTCGGCCAGCGTGCCGCTGGCGCGCACGTCCAGGAAGGTGAGCGTTCCCTGAAAGCGCTGCGCGCGCAGGGCCTGGTGCAACTGGCGCGCCTCGCGCGTGAGGGTGTCGGGCGCCTCGGGGTCGCCGGCCAGCACGACGACGTCCTGCGGTGCGAAGAGCGGGGTCAGGTAGTGCTTGTCCATGGTGGATCGATTGTGAACGGCGCGGACGCGAGAATCCCTTGATGCAAAGCAAGCGGAACAAGGGGCTGGCGCGCTGCGTCATGGTGCTGGGCACGACCAGCGGCGCCGGCAAGAGCTGGCTCGCCACGGCGCTGTGCCGCTGGTATGCGCGCCAGGGCCTGAAGGTGGCGCCGTTCAAGGCCCAGAACATGAGCAACAACGCGCGCGTGGTGGAGGGCGGCGAGATTGGCAGCGCGCAGTACTTCCAGGCCCTGGCCGCGAATGCCGTGCCGGAAGTGCGCATGAACCCGCTGCTGCTCAAGCCCGAGCGCGACACGCACAGCCAGGTCGTGCTGCTGGGCCGCGTCGACGCCGAGCTGACGGGCATGCCCTGGCGCGGGCGCAGCGCCAAGGTCTGGCCGCAGGTCGCCCAGGCGCTGGACGCGCTGCGTGCGGAGAACGACGTGGTGGTCATCGAGGGCGCGGGCTCGCCGGCCGAGATCAAC
The DNA here is from genome assembly GCF_007677875.1 of Variovorax boronicumulans. GTDB lineage: Bacteria > Pseudomonadota > Gammaproteobacteria > Burkholderiales > Burkholderiaceae_C > Pseudorhodoferax > Pseudorhodoferax boronicumulans_A. The sequence goes on from NZ_VEDO01000002.1 coordinate 482,574, forward strand.
CTGGCGGACAGCGACATCGTCAACATGCGCGTGGCCGAGCATGCCGGCGCGCGCTGCCTGCTCGTGACCGACATCGACCGCGGCGGCGCCTTCGCCCATCTGTACGGCACCTGGGCGCTGCTGCCGCCGGCCCAGCGTGCGCTGATCCACGGCTTCGTGCTCAACAAGTTCCGCGGCGACGCGGCCCTGCTCGCACCCGCACCGCAGATGCTGGAGCAGATGACCGGCGTGCCGACGGTGGCCACGCTGCCGATGTGGTGGCAGCACGGCCTGCCCGAGGAGGACGGCGTGTTCGACGACCGCAGCACGGCGGCCGGCCAGGTCCGGCGCACGGTGGCCGTCATCGCCTACCCGCGAATCAGCAACCTGGACGAATTCCAGCCACTCAAGAACGTGGTCGGGCTGCGCCTGGTGTGGGTGCGCTCGCCGGCGCAGTTGGCCGGGTTGTCGGTGGCGACCGACTGGATCGTCTTGCCCGGCTCCAAGCACACCAGCAGCGACCTCACCTGGCTGCGTGCGCAGGGCCTGGACGCCGCCATCGCGGCCCACGCCGGGGCGGGGGGCGCGGTGCTGGGCATCTGCGGCGGGCTGCAGATGCTGGGCGAGGCGCTGGTCGACCCGCACGGCATCGACGGCAACGCGCCCGGCCTGGGCCTGCTGCCGCTGGTCACGCAGTTCGCGCCCGACAAGACGGTGCGTGCCACGCGCACGCGCTTCGGCACCGTGCAGGGGCCCTGGCAGGCGCTGTCCGGACTGGCGGTGCAGGGCTACGAGATCCACCACGGCCAGACCGCCGCCCATGCGGCCATGGCGCGCGACGGCGACCTGGCAACGGCCGTGCTGCCCGGGGGGCTGGGCTGGCAAGGCGGCCAGGGCGTTCTGGGGTTGTACCTGCATGGCTTGTTCGAGGATCCGGGCGTGATGCAGGCGCTGTTCGGCGCGGCCGGCAAGACCTTGGATGAGGTGTTCGACGGGCTGGCGGACTTTCTGGATGTCCATACGGGCGGCGCTGTCCTACATCAACTGATGCACTGATACTGCAACAATTCGGTACACTTTGCCGCTCATAAACCGAGCGGCTGAATTTTGACCACCAGCTACAACTTTTGGCTTGTTGCGTTGTCCGTGGCCATCGCCGTGGTCGCTGCCTACGCCACGCTCGGCTTGGCCGGAAGGCTGGCCTACAGCCGCGACAAAGCCTGGCGCGGCTGGTTGGCCGGGGGCTCGCTGGCCATGGGGTTCGGTATCTGGGCCATGCACTTCGTCGGCATGCTGGCCTTGCGCGTGCCGATCGAACTGAGCTACCAGGCGCTGTGGACCGGGCTGTCCATGCTGCCGGCCACGCTGGCGTCGGCCGGCCTGCTGATGCTGATCCGCAAGGTGCCCAAGCCGCACGCGGGCCACATCCTGCTGGGTTCGGTGATCCTGGGTTCGGGCATCGGCGCCATGCACTACAGCGGCATGCTGGCGATCGAGCTGGCGCCGCCGATCCGCTTCGACTGGGGCATGGTGCTGGTGTCCGTGGGCGTGGCCGTGGGTCTGTCCATCGCCGGCGTCTGGCTGGCGTTCCGCCATGCACGCCAGGCCGGCGCGGTCTGGACGCGCGCATTCGGCGCGCTGGTCATGGGCTGCACCGTGGCGGCCATGCACTACACCGGCATGGCGGCGGCACGCTTCGCCGAGAACTGCGTGAGCGTACCGAGCGCCTGGGGCCTGCCGGGGACCGGCCTGGCAGCAGCCGTCAGCGTGCTGGCCTTCGTGGTGCTGGGCTTCACCATCATCCTGACGGTGCTGGACGCGCGCATGAGCGAGCGCAACTCCGAGCTCATGCACGACCTCATGGCGGCCAAGGAGCAGGCCGAGCAGGCGGCGCGCGCCAAGAGCGACTTCCTGGCCAACATGAGCCACGAGATCCGCACGCCCATGAACGCGATCATCGGCATGTCGCTGCTGGCGCTGCAGACCGACCTCACCCCGCGACAGCGCAACTACGTGGAGAAGGCGCACCGCGCGGCCAAGGGCCTGTTGGGCATCATCAACGACATCCTGGACTTCTCCAAGATCGAGGCCGGCAAGCTGACCATCGAGCAGGCGCCCTTCCGGCTGGACCAGGTGCTGGACGACCTGGCCAACCAGGTCGGCTTCAAGGCCGATGAGAAGGACCTGGAGCTGGTGTTCGACCTGCCCAGCGAGGTGCCGACCCTGCTGGTCGGCGATTCGCTGCGCCTGGGCCAGGTGCTGCTGAACCTGGCGAACAACGCGATCAAGTTCACCGACCGGGGCGAGGTGACGGTCAGCGTGCGTGCCTTGCGCGCCGATACCGGCCACGCCGAGCTGCAATTTCAGGTGCGCGACACCGGCATCGGCATGACGCCGACCCAGGTCGAGAAGGTGTTCGAGTCCTTCACCCAGGCCGACAGCTCGACCTCGCGCCGCTACGGCGGCACCGGGCTGGGGCTGGCCATCTCGCGCCACCTCGTCAGCCTCATGGACGGGCGCATCTGGGCCGACAGCCAGCCCGGCAAGGGCTCGTGCTTTCAGTTCGTGCTGCCCTTCGTGCGCCAGACCGAGACCACCGACCAGGCCGCCCCGCGCATGCCGCTGGCGCAGCAGCTTGAGGGCCTGCGCGCGCTGGTGGTGGACGACAACGCCATGGCGCGCGACATCACGGCCGCGCTGGCGACCGAGATGGGGCTCAAGGTGGACACGGCGACCAGCGGCGAGGCGGCCGTGAAAGCCGCGGCCGAGGCGGCGCGCGGCGGCACGCCCTACGAGCTGCTGCTGGTGGACTGGAAGATGCCCGGCATCAGCGGCGTCGAGGCCCTGCGCCAGCTGCAGGAGCAGAAGGTGGACCATGCGCGCGCGAGCATCATGGTCACCGCCTATGCGCGCGAGGAGGTCATGGAGTCGGCCCGCTCGGCCGGCGTGTCGCTGCAGGCCGTGCTGACCAAGCCGGTCACGCCCTCGACGCTGCTGGAAACCATCGGCGAGGTGCTCGCCCCCAAGGCCGCCACGGCGCAGGCCACGCCTACGCTGCTGCCGGGCGCCGCGGCCGCTGCCCTGGCCGGTGCGCGCGTGCTGCTGGTGGAAGACAACGCGCTGAACCAGGAACTGGCGCTGGACCTGCTGGGCCAAGCCGGCCTGCACGTGGTGGTGGCCGAGCATGGTCGCCAGGCGCTGGAGACGCTGGCCCGCGACGCCGATTTCGACGGCGTGCTGATGGACTGCCAGATGCCCGTGATGGACGGCTTCGAGGCGACGCGCGCGATCCGGGCCGAGGCCCGCTGGGCCAATCTGCCGGTGCTCGCGATGACCGCCAACGCCATGGCCGGCGACCGCGAGCGTGTGCTGGCGGCCGGCATGAACGACCACATCTCCAAGCCCATCGACGTGGACGAGATGTTCGTCACCATGGCGCGCTGGATCCGGCCGAAGGTGCGGCGTCCGGCCGTGGTGGCCAAGGCCGCCGCGCCCGTGCCCCCCAGCGGTGCGCCCGGTGCGCTGCCCGGCATCGACGTGGCCGGCGGCCTGCGCCGCACCCAGAACAACGCCCAGCTGTACCGCCGCATGCTGGACAAGTTCGCCAGCAGCAACGCACGCTTCTCCCAGGCCTTCACGGCGGCGCTGGACGGCGGCGACCTGACCCTGGCGGCGCGGCTGGCCCACACGCTGCGCGGCACGGCGGGCACCATCGGCGCCAACGGCGTCTGGGAGGCGGCTACCGAGCTGGAGTTGGCCTGCAACCAGGGGCGCGCACGTGCGCAGCAAATGGCGGCGCTGGCCCGCGTGGGGCGCGAACTGTCGCCCGTGCTGGCCGGCCTGGCCACGCTGCTGGCGCCGGCAGACGAGCCGGTCGTGCCCGTGGCCAGCGTGCCGCCGGCGCAGGCGCAGGCCCGGCTGCTGGAACTGGCGGGCGAACTGCGCGCGCTGCTCCTGGACTCCGACCCCGATGCGCTGAACCTCGGCGAGGCGCTGCGCGCGGCCGCCGCCGGCAGCAGCGCGCAGCCGGTCATGGATGAGGTGATGGAGGCCGTGGGCGACTACCGCTTCGACGAGGCGCTGGACGCCCTGGACCGCTGGAGCGCCCGCCACGCCGGCGCCTGAGGGCCGCTAGGCGATGGCCGGCGAATCCGCACCGGAGGCCAGCACCTTGCCGCTGGCCGAGTGCAGCGCCTTGGCAGCGCCGCTTTTTTCGCGTGCGGCCGCCTTGCGGCTGCGCGCGGCCTCGGCCTCTTCCTTGGCGCCTTTGACCATCTCGCAGACCCAGTTGACCAGCACGTTGGTATAGGACTGGCTCCAGGCCTTTTGCGACAGTGCGTGGTCCGCGCCCTTGATCACGCGGTAGGTCATGGAGTGGGCCTTCTGGAAGGCGTCCAGGTAGTTCTTGATGACGGGGTGCGGCACCATGGTGTCGAACTCCGACTCGACCAGCAGCACGTCGCCCTCGAACTGGGCGGCGGCCGACAGCGCCCGGTTGCTGGCCGGCGCGACCACGCTGTTGCGGTAGGCCACGAGCTCCTCCCGGCTCAAGGCGCGTTTGGGCACCAGCCAGTCTTCGTCCTTGTACAGCGCCGGCACGCGCAGACCGAGCCAGCGCACGGGGCGCAGCGTGGACAGGATGGCTGCCAGGTAGCCGCCGTAGCTGCTGCCGACCACCGCCACGGCCGAGCCGTCGACCGAGGGATGGCCAACCAGCACGTCGTAGGCCGCCAGCATGTCGGCGAGGTTGTCCTCGCGCGTGACGGCGTCGCGGGCGGCGCGGTCCTGGGCGTGGCCGCGCAGGTCGAAGGTCAGGCAGATGCAGCCCAGCGCGGCGATCTCGTGCGCCCGCGCGATGTACTGCTCCTGGCTGCCGTCCCAGCCATGCACGAGCATGACGCCGGGCATCAGGCTGTTGGGACCGACCAGGGTGCCGGCGATGCTGCGGTCGCCGACCGGGATGTGGATGCTGTTATGCCGGGTGGTGGTCATCGCTCGCCGTGACGGTGTATTTGGTGAGCGGGCCGACCTGATCGTCCACACCGCGGAAATAGACCACTGCGCCGGGCGGCAGCGTCTCGCACGGGCCGAAGACCTCGTAGCCGCTGGCGCGCACGACGTGGCGCTGCGGGTCGGCCTGGAACGCCTCCAGTGCTGCGATCTCCGCGCCGGTGGCGCCGCCGGCGCGCCAGGACTGCTCCAGCACGCCGGAGCGCCATTGCCCGTCCGGCATCAGGCCCTGGGCCACGTCGTAGTTGATGCGCGAGGCGAAGAAGCCCGGGAATGCGGCCTGCGCGGCGCTGTCGTACAGCAGCGCCTGCTCGACCGCGGTGCGCACCTCGGGCGCCAGCACGAGGGACAGCAGCGCCTGGAAATCCCCGCGCACCACGGTCAGGTCGGAGCCGCCGTAGACCTCGGCCCCCTGGTGGTTGTGCGTCAGCCGCTGCTGTCCGAAGTAGGTCGCCACCATGCCGGCCACGTGCACCTGGCCGACGCTGAGCGTCTGCACCTCGCGCAGGTTCTGCTCGATGACCACGCCGTCCTGCGCGAGCATCTCGTCGGCGATGCCCGCCAGGCAGGCATCGAAGGCCGCGCGGTCCCGGGCCACGGTCTGGCCGTTGCCACCGGTTTCGCGGACCAGCTTGATGCGGACCGGGCCGGCCTGCAGCAGTTCTTCGGCCGCCACCGTGGCGTCGGCGCGCGTGAAGGCGGTGTAGCCCGGCAGCACGGCGTCGCCGACCATGCGGCTGAAGGCAGGATTCCAGCCTTCGGGTGCCTGGGCGTCGGCCGCCACCAGTGGATGGGTGATGGCCTTGGTCGAGACGAAGGGGTAAGGCACCACGCCGCCGAAGAAGTCATCGCGGCCGTGGATGCCCAGAGCCTGCGCGCGCCCGGTACCGACCAGCGTGTCGCTGGGCACCAGGTACACCGGGCCCAGAGGCGCCTGGGCGAACTCCTCGGACACCGCATAGCCCTTGAGCCGCGCCAGGCGGCGCACCACCTCCATGCGCGTCATCTGCTCATGGGCGCTGGCGTAGCCGCGCAAACCCTGGGTGTAGGCCATGACCGTGCCGGCACCGGGCACGGCAGCAGGGGCAGCGGGGCAGGCCAGCGGCCCGGCCCGCTCGGCGGGGAGGGCGCTCATGGCGGCCAGGGGGGACGGGGGCAATGTCATCGAGCACCTCGTGCGGTCAAAAGTGACTCCACTGTCGCCAAGAGGGCGCACGGTCTGCCATCCGCCGATCCCGTCATCGCGCGTCGGTGCCGGCCTACGCCCCGGCGCGCGACAATCGCGCAGTGACCGAATCCGACATTCTTTCCCTGCTGCGCCTGCCGGCCATCGCCGATGCCGAGGACAGTGCGCAAGCCCTGCGGCTGCAGCAGCTGCTGGACGACAAGACCAAGCCGCCCGGATCCCTGGGCCGCATCGAGCAACTGGCCCAGCAGCTGGGCCTGATCCTGGCCAGCGAGGCGCCCGTGCTGCAGGCGCCGCAGATGCTGGTGTGCGCGGCCGACCACGGTCTGGCCGCGCAGGGCGTGTCGGCCTTCCCGCAGGAAGTGACGCGCCAGATGGTGGAGAACTTCCTGGCCGGCGGCGCCGCCGTGAGCGTGCTGGCGCGCCAGCATGGCATCGCGCTGACGGTGGTCGATTGCGGCGTGGCGCACGATTTCGGCGGCGACCGGCCCGGCCTGCGCGTGCGCAAGGCGGCGCCCGGCACGGCCGATGCCTCGCTCGGCCCGGCGATGCGCGCGGCCGAGTGCGCCCAGGCCATCGCCCATGGCATGGACCTGGTGCGCGAGTTGCCCGGCAATGCGCTGCTGCTGGGCGAAATGGGCATCGGCAACACCTCGGCCGCCACGCTGCTGACCGCGCGCCTGACCGGCCACGAGGTGGCGGCCTGCACCGGCTCGGGCACCGGCCTGGCCGGCCCGGCGCTGGCGCACAAGCTGCGCGTGCTGCAGTCCGTCTATCTGCGCCATGCCGATGCGCGCACGCCGCTGGCGGCGTTGGCGGCCTTCGGCGGCCTGGAGATCGCCACGCTGGTCGGCGTGCTGCTGCAGGGCGCACGCGAACGCCGGGTGCTGGTGGTGGACGGCTTCATCACCACCGCGGCCGTGCTCGTGGCGCAGGCGCTCGCGCCGGCCGTGCGCGGCTACTGCGTGTTCTCGCACCTGTCGGGCGAGCGCGGCCATGCGATCGCGCTGGCGCACCTGGGCGTGCGGCCCCTGCTGGACCTGGGCCTGCGGCTGGGTGAAGGCTCGGGCGCGGCGCTGGCCTGGCCGCTGTTGCAGTCGGCCAGCCTGTTGTTGCGCGAAATGGCCAGCTTCGCGGGCGCAGGCGTGTCCAAGCGCGGCGAACTGGCCGTTTAGACTTTCCCGATGGCCCACGACGCTTCCCTGCAGACCTTGGCGGCGCTCGTGGTCGAGGCCAGCGACAACGCGGTCGTGGTCTGCGGCCCCGATCTGCGCACGCTGTACGTCAACCCCGGCTTCTGCCGGCTGATGGGCTACCAGCTCGAGGATCTGCAAGGCAAGCGACCGGCCGACGTGCTGGCCGGCCCGTCGACCGATCTGCAGGCCCTGGACGCCGCGCGCGATCCGGAGCGGCCCGCCAACTTCCGGCTCGAGCTGCTGCTGTACACGCGTGCCGGGCAGCCGCTGTGGGTGTCGATCACCAGCAATGTGGTGCGTGATGACCAGGGCAGTGTGCAGTACATCTGTTCGATGTTCTCGGACATCACGCTGACCAAGGTGCACGAGGTGTTGCAGCACCGCGTGCTCGACGCCATGGTGCACGAGCTGCCGGTGGCCGCGCTGATGGACCTGGTCTGCGAAGAAGTCGAGCGCATTGCGCCCGAGCTCTTCTGCACCGTGCTGGATGTGGACGATGTCGGCCGGCTGCACCCCCTGGCCGGCCCCAGCCTGCCGCGGGCACTGGGCGAGGCACTGGACGGCCTGCCGATCGGACCGCAGGCCGCCGGCGGCGGGGCGGCGGCCTGGACCGGCGCCGACGTGGAGGTCGTCGACATCGCGGCCGACCCGGCCTGGCAGGGCCTGCTGCACCTGGTGCTGCCGCAGGGCCTGAAGGCTTGCTGGGCCTGCCCGGTGCGGGCCAGCGACGGCACCGTGGTCGGCGTTTTCGGCCTGTACTTCGCCAGTTGCCGCGGCCCCAGCGCGTTCCACCGCAGCCTGGCCGGGATCTGCGTGCGCCTGTGTGCGCTGGCGCTGGAGCGCGAGCGCGCCCGTCTGCGCATGGAGCGGCTGGCCAGCGTTGACATGCTGACCGGCCTGGCCAACCGCATCGCATTGAAGTCGCGCGCGACGCAGCTGCTGGAGGAGCTGGCAGGCAAGGGCGCGCCCATGGCCGTGCTGTGCATCGACCTGGACCGCTTCCGGCTCGTCAACGAAACCCAGGGTCCGGACAGCGGCGACCAGCTGCTGCGCGAAACCGCGCGCCGGCTGACGGGCTGCGTGCGCAGCATCGACCTGACCGGCCGATTGGGCGGCGACGAGTTCGCAGTCATCCTGCCGTCGTGTCCGGTGCGCCAGGCGGCGACCGCGGCCGAGCGGCTGCTGGCGGCGGTGGCGGCACCCTTGGTGCTGCCGGGCGCGACGCTGCAACCGACCGCCAGCATCGGCGTGGCCATGTTCCCGGACGACGGCACCGACGTGGACACCTTGCTGCACCACGCCGACATGGCGCGCACACAGGCCAAGCTCAGCGGGCGCGGCGGCGCGCGCTTCTTCAACGAGGAAATGCAGCAGCGCACGCGCGAGCGCGTGGCGCTGGAGGCCGCGCTGCGGCTGGGCCTGCGCGACGGCGGCCTGCGCCTGCACTACCAGCCGCAGATCGACCGGCGATCGGGCAGCCTGTACGGCGTGGAGGCGCTGGCGCGCTGGTCGCACCCGCAGTTGGGCGAGATTCCGCCGGCGCGCTTCATCCCGCTCGCCGAGGAAGCCGGCCTGGTGGCCGAACTGGGCCGCTGGGCGCTGGGAGAAGCCTGCCGCCAGATGGCGCAGTGGCGGCGCGCGGGCATCGCGGTGCCGCGCGTGGCCGTGAACCTGTCCACGCGCAACTTCGAGGAAGAGGGCCTGGTGCCCATGGTGGCCCGCCTGCTGGACGCCCATGGCCTGGTGGCCGGCGACCTCACGCTGGAGATGACCGAGAGCATGCTGCTCGATGCCACGCCCAGCGTGCTGGCCGCGCTGCAGGCGCTGCGTGCCATGGGCGTGCACCTGTCGCTGGACGACTTCGGCACCGGCTACTCCAGCCTGAGCTACCTGCACCGCCTGCCGATCCACGAACTCAAGCTGGACCAGAGCTTCGTGCGCGACCTGGCGGACAACGCCACCGCGCGTGCGCTGACCAACACTATCTTGCGCATCGGCGACAGCCTGAAGCTCACGGTCGTGGCCGAGGGCGTGGAGAACACGCTGCAGGCACAGCTGCTGGCCGAGCGCGGCAGCACCATCGTGCAGGGCTATCTGTATGGCCGCCCCATGCCGGCGCAGGCGCTGGCCGACTGGATCGCGGGCAACCCGCAGCAGTAGGGCTCAGGGCGCGACGGTCTTGGGTTCGTAATCGCACCACGGCGCCACGCTGCAGCGCCAGCATTGGGGCTTGCGCGCCTGGCAGACGTACCGTCCGTGGAGGATCAGCCAGTGGTGGGCGTCGACCAGGTAGCGCAGCGGCACGCGGGCGAGCAGGCCTTGCTCGACCTTGTCCGGGGTCTTGCCCGGCGCAAGGCCTGTGCGGTTGGCGACGCGGAAGATGTGCGTGTCCACGGCCATGGTCGGTTCGCCGAAGGCCACGTTGAGCACCACGTTGGCGGTCTTGCGGCCCACGCCGGGCAGGGCCTGCAACTCCTCGCGCGTGCGCGGCACCTCGCCGCCATGGCGCTCGACCAGGATCTGGCAGGTGGCCAGCAGGTTCTTCGCCTTGGTGCGGTACAGGCCGATGGTGCGGATGTAGCTCTCCAGGCCTTCCAACCCCAGCGTGAGGATCTTTTGCGGCGTGTTCGCCACGGGGTAGAGCCGGCGCGTGGCCTTGTTCACGCCCACGTCGGTGGCCTGGGCCGACAGCAGCACGGCGGCCAGCAGCTCGAACACGCTGGTGTACTCGAGCTCGGTGACGGGGGAGGGGTTGGACTGCTGCAGTGTGGCGAAGAACTGCTCGATGTCATGGGGTGTCATGGCGCGGCAGTGTAGGAGCCCGGCCGCTTGGCTGCGGGGTGCACTCCTACAATGCCGGGCTTGCCAGGAGACCGCCCCGCCATGCATTTCGACTTCGCCAACCCCTACAGCTCCGTGCGCACGCCGGTGTTCGCACGCAATGTCTGCAGCACGTCGCATCCGCTGGCCGCGCAGGCCGGCCTGCGCATGCTGCAGCAGGGCGGCAACGCAGTGGATGCGGCGGTCGCTGCAGCCGCGGTGATGACCATCGTCGAGCCGGTCAGCAACGGCCTGGGCTCGGACGCCTTCTGCATCCTCTGGGACGGCCGGCAGCTGCACGGCCTCAACGCCTCGGGCCGCGCGCCGGCCAGCTGGTCGCCGGGCTATTTCGAGGCCAAGTACGGGAAGGGCGCGGCCCAGCCGCCCAAGCGCGGGCTGGACTCCGTCACGGTGCCGGGTGCGGTCAGCGCCTGGGCGGCGCTGTCCGAACGTTTCGGCAAGCTGCCCTTCGCAGACCTCATGGCGCCGGCCATCGACATCGCCGAGCGCGGCTACCTGCTGCCCGTGGTGGTGCAGCAGAAATGGGGGGCTGCGACCGAGGAACTGCGCAGCCAGCCTGGTTTTGCCGATGCCTTCCTGCCCTGGGGCAGGGCGCCGCGTGTGGGCGAGTTGTTCCAGTTCAAGGCCGCGGCGCGCGGCTTGCGTGCGATTGCCCAGACGCGTGGCGCAGCCTTCTACGGCGGCGAGATCGCGGCGGCCATCGCCAGATTCTCGGCCGCGCATGGCGGCAGCCTCACGGTGCAGGATTTCGCGGCCTACCAACCCGAGTGGGTGACGCCGCTCGCGCGCAACTACCGCGGCCACACCCTGCACGAGATCCCGCCCAACGGGCAGGGCATCGCGGCGCTGATCGCGCTCGGCATCCTCGAGAAGTTCGACATCGCCGGCATGGAAGTGGATGGCGTGGACTCGCAGCACGTGCAGATCGAGGCCATGAAGCTCGCCTTCGCAGACGTCTACCGCTACGTGGGCGAGCCCGGCAGCATGGAGGTCACGGCCGAGCAGCTGCTGGACGACGCGTACCTGGCCTCGCGCGCCAGGTTGATCGACGTGCGCCGGGCCCAGGACTTCGGCGCCGGCAACCCGGTCAAGGGCGGCACGATCTACCTGACCGCGGCCGACGAGAACGGCATGATGGTCAGCTTCATCCAGAGCAACTACATGGGCTTCGGCTCGGGCGCGGTGGAGCCGGACTTCGGCATCAGCCTGCAGAACCGCGGCCACGGCTTCGCACTGGCCCCGGGCCACAACCAGGTGGCGCCGGGCAAGCGGCCGTTCCACACCATCATCCCGGCCTTCCTCACCAAGGACGGCCAGCCCGTCATGAGCTTCGGCGTGATGGGCGCCAACATGCAGCCCCAGGGCCATGTGCAGACCCTCGTGCGCATGCTGGACTACGGCCAGAACCCCCAGGCCGCCTGCGACGCGCCGCGCTGGCGCTACAACGCGGGCCTGGAACTCAACGTCGAGTCCGCCATGCGGCCCGCCACCATCGAAGGCCTGGCCGCGCGTGGCCACCGCATGGAGGTGATCCAGGACTCCTACCAGGACTTCGGCGCCGGCCAGTTCATCTGGCGCGCCGGCGACCCGAAGGTCGAGGGCTACGTGGCCGCCAGCGATGCGCGCCGCGACGGCCTGGCCGCGGGCTTCTGATACCCACGAAAGACACGCATGCAATTCGCCGACCGTCTCCAGAACGTCGAAACCTCCGCCATCCGCGAGCTTTTCAAGCTGCTCGGCAAGCCCGGCATCATCAGTTTCGCCGGCGGCTTTCCCGATCCCTCGCTGTTTGACACGGAGGGCATCCGCGAAGCCACGGCCGCGGTGCTGCGCGACACCCCGGGCCCGGTGCTGCAGTACGGGGCCACCGAGGGCTATGGCCCGGCGCGCGAGCAATTGGCCCGCTTCATGGCGGGCAAGGGCGTGCAGGTCGCGCCCGAGGGCCTGATCGTGACCACGGGCAGCCAGCAGGCGCTGGATCTGATCGGCAAGACCATGATCTCGCCCGGCGACAAGGTGATCGTCGAGGCGCCGACCTTCCTGGCCACGATCCAGTGCTTCCGGTTGTATGGCGCCCATGTGATCGGCGCGCCGATCGATGCAGACGGCGTGCTGGTCGATCCGCTCGAGCGCCTGATCGCGGAGCACCGGCCCAAGCTGGTCTACCTGATCCCGAACTTCGGCAACCCGCATGGCGCCATGCTGAGCCTGGAGCGGCGCCGCCGCATCCTGGAGATCGCCGCGCGCACCGGCACGCTGGTGGTCGAGGACGACCCCTATGGCGAGCTGTACTTCGACCAGCCCGCGCCGCCCTCGCTGCTGGCCCTGTCCGCCGAGGTGCCGGGCAGCCGCGAGTGGCTGGCGCACTGCGGCTCCATGAGCAAGATCCTGTCGCCCGGCCTGCGCGTGGGCTGGCTCATCGCGCAGCCGGCGCTGTTGGCCAATGCGACGATGTGCAAGCAGTTCAGCGACGCCCATACGTCCAACCTCACCCAGGCCACCGCCGCGCACTACCTCACGCTGAACCGCCTGGAAGGTGCGCTGGACCAGGTGCGCAGGGTCTACGCCGAGCGTGCGCGCGTGATGGCCGTGCGCCTGCGCGCCGAACTGGGCGATGCGATCACCTTCGATGCGCCCAAGGGCGGCATGTTCTTCTGGGCCCGTCTGACCGGCGGCCGCGACGCGACCGCGTTCGCGCAGCGCGCGATCGAGAAGCTCGTGGCCTTCGTGCCCGGCGCGCCGTTCTTCGCGCACGATCCCGACCCGTCCACACTGCGGCTGAGCTTCGCCACGGCCGACGTGGCCAAGATCGAGGAAGGCATCGCGCGGCTGGGCCAGGCCCTGTGATGAAGGGCGGTGGTGGCGGTCTGGTCTATTCGACCGAGGCCGGTCGCATGTGCCCGGCCTGCCGCCAGCCCGTTGCGCAGTGCGCCTGCAAGAAGGCGTCCGCTGCGCCGCAGGGCGACGGCACGGTGCGCGTGCGCCTGGAAACCAAGGGCCGCAAGGGCAAGGGCGTGACCGTGGTCTGGGGTGTCCCCGTCGACGAGGATGGCCTGCAGAAACTGGGCAAGCAGCTCAAGGCCGCCTGTGGCACGGGCGGCACGGTCAAGGACGGGCAGATCGAGGTGCAGGGCGACCACGTCGCCCAGGTCATGGAGACCCTGCGCAAGCAGGGCTACCAGGTCAAGCGCGCGGGCGCTTAGGCGCTCGCGGCTTCTTCGGCCAGAGCCTTCTGCACGGCGGGGCGCTGTGCCATGCGTTCCATGTGGTCGCGCGTGGCCGGCAGGCCGGCCAGGTCTACGCCGTCGCCTTCCAGCCAGCCGGCGATCGTGAACAGGTAGGCGTCGGCCACGGAATACTGCGCGCCCATGACCCAGGGGCCGCGCAGCATCTGCGCTTCGATGAGTTCGAAGCACTCGCGCATGTTGGAGGCGACCTTGCGCTGCATGGACTCGTGGGCCGACTTGTCGTCGGCCCAGCGCGCGCCGCGGAAGCGGTGGGCATGGGCCACGTGCACGGTCGAACACAGGTAGCTGTTGAAGGCCTGCAACTCGGCGAACGCGAAGGCGTCGTCCAGTGGCGCAAGGCGGGCTTGCGGCGCGCTCTGGGCGATGAAGGCGAGGATGGCAGGCGTCTCCGTCAGCGCGCCGCGTTCGGTGACGAGCGCTGGCACCCGGCCCTTGGGGTTGATCGCCAGGTAGGCGGGCTGGCGCTGTTCGCCATCGGCGAAGTTCAGCCGCTGGGTGCGGTAGGGCAGGCCACTTTCCGCCAGCGCGATGTGGGAAGCGCGTGCGCAGGTCTTGGGGGCGTAGTACAGCGTCAGCATGGTGGCTTGAGGGTGATGAGAACCGGGTCGAGTGTAGGTGCCCCTGCGAGCAGCCTTGTCCTACAAGTGCGCGGGCGTTCGGGGTGCGAACGGCGCCGGCGCCGTCCGGCGCGCGGGCGCCTGTGCCATTCCTAGACTCTGAGCCATCGTCAGCCAGAACACCAGAGGTTCACCATGTCTGTGCAACACCCCAACGAACGCTTCCAGCGCAGCCGGCCTTTCGCGTACTTCGGTCTGGTCTGCGCCCTGGCCGTCGGCGCCGCCAGCGCGCAGGTCGCGACAGCGACCCAGACGGGTATCGACAACTCCGGCAGTTATGAGCGCGAACGCGCCGCATGCCTGAGCGGTGCGACGCCGCAAGCGCAGGACACCTGCCTGCGCGAAGCCGCCAACGCCCAGGCCGACAAACGCAAAGGCGATCTGCAGACGCAGGGCCAGGACCAGTTGACGGCCAATGCGATGCGCCGCTGCGACGCGCTGGGCGGCGAAGACCATGCCGCCTGCACGGCGCGTGTGCTGGGCTACGGCAACCAGAGCGGCAGCGTGGGGGGCGGCGGTGTGATCCGCGAAGTCGAGACGGTGGTCGTGCCGCCCGGCCAGACGGAAGTGACCATTGAACCCAAGACCGAGAATCCGGTGTTGGTGGTGCCGCGCTGAGCGCTGCTGCGCTCAGCGCGCGGCGCGCACGCGGCGGTCGTCGCGGGCCTGCGCGAGCAGGGACGCCACATCCTCGGGCGCGAGGCCGTACTGGTCGGCGAACACGGTTTCGCTGAGACCGCCCAGTTCGAACGCGCGTAGCAGGGCCTCGCGCCGGGCGATGTCGGCGGCCTGGTCCTGGTCTGCTGCATCCAGCAGAGCGGCCAGCGTGTCCGGGTTCACTTTAACTGCGGCCGAATAGCCGGCGCGGTCCAGCCCGCTCTGCACGAACAGCGCGCGCACACGCGCACGCAGCGCAGGCTGCAGATCTTCCTTGCTGCGGGCCTGGCGGCGCTTGAACAGCTCGACCAGGGCATGGTGCTGGTGGTCCAGCGCCAGTGGCGCGACGGGATGGCCGTCCAGGTCGTGGCGCTGGTCCCCACGCGCCAAGCTCTCGAGATAGCGCGATGAACGCGCATGCTGGCCCAGCGCCTCCTTCAGTGCGGCAGGGTCGAACAGGCCTGCATGGCGTTCCATCAGGTCCTGGAAGGTGCCGAGCTTGAGCGGGCGGAAGCGCGCGCCAAACAGCGCAGGGTGCAGTTCGGCCAGCTGCTCCAGCAGCGGGTGGACGGGACGGCCCTGCGGGCGCTGCTGCTGGCCTTGGCGGCCCGGCTGGCGGCGACGCTTACGTTGCTGCGTGGGTGCGTCTGCGGGCGGCGAAGAGGTGGTGGAGGCTTCGGTCATTGCGGGGCGATTGTAGGAAGCCGGCCCGTGTCACATCCGTTTGCAAATTTCTGGGTCTGAATGTGCATAGGTCACGTTGCGTGCGTGCCCATGTCACGCGGCATTCATCGGGTGCTCCTTACACTTTCGTTGCCCGAACGCAACAGGAGCCGCGCCATGCCTTCACCCCACGACGCCCCGCCTTCCGCCCCGTCCCTGGCCGCCTTCGCGCGGCATCAAGGACAGCAGTTCATGCAGCGCCTTGCAGGCCATGGCGTCGCCCGGTCGGACGCCGCGCCGCAGGCTCCGGAGGCCGCCGACGGCCAAGGCGACTGGCCCGACCTGGACCAGCGCGTGCGCGCCGTCGGAGAGTGGTGAGCGCCTGCATCAGCCCCGGTGCACCTGCGCCAGGATCTCGTAGGACCGCACCCGGGCCGCGTGATCGAAGATCTGCGTGGCAATCATCAACTCGTCCGCGCCCGTGCGGTCGATGAATTCCTTCAACTGGCGACGCACCGTGTCCGGCGAACCAATCGCTGCTGCGCTCATGGTCTGGGCCAGGATGGCCTGCTCGGGCGCCGTGAGTTGCTCCAGATAACCCGGCTTGGGCGGCTGCAGCCGCGACGGCCGGCCACTGCGCAAGTTGACAAAGGCCTGCTGCATCGAACTGGCCAGCAGCTGCGCTTCCTCGTCGGTGTCGGCGGCGAACACCCCCATTCCCAGCATCACGTGCGGCTTGGCCAATTGGGCCGAAGGCTTGAAGCGCGCGCGGTAGATGGCGATGGCGTCCATCATCGCGGCAGGTGCGAAGTGCGAGGCAAAGGCGTAGGGCAGGCCGAGCTCGGCAGCCAGCTGGGCCCCGAACAGGCTGGAACCCAGGATCCAGATCGGCACCTGCAGGCCGGTGCCCGGGATCGCCTGGATGCGCGCATTGGCGGCCTGCGGCGACAGGTAATGTATGAGTTCCACCACGTCCTGCGGAAACTGGTCGGGCGATTCGAAGGCGTCGCGGCGCAGTGCGCGCGCCGTGGCCTGGTCCGACCCCGGCGCGCGGCCCAGGCCCAGGTCGATGCGGCCGGGGAACAGCGATTCCAGCGTGCCGAACTGCTCGGCGATCACAAGCGGCGAGTGGTTGGGCAGCATGATGCCGCCGGCGCCCACGCGGATGGTCTTGGTGCCGCCCGCCACATGGGCGATGACGACCGAGGTCGCGGCGCTGGCAATGCCAGGCATGCCATGGTGCTCGGCCAGCCAGAAGCGCTGGTAGCCCAGGCGCTCGGCGTGCTGCGCCAGGTCGCGGCTGTTGTGGAAGGCCTGGGCGGCGTCGCCGCCTTCCACGATGGGGCAGAGGTCGAGTACGGAAAGTGCGGTCATGGCCGGCGATCCTAGCCAGACCCGCTAAACCGTGCTGGCGTGGTGCTTCAGGCGCCGAGCTGGTCCGCCAGGTCGTTGAAGTCGCGGCAGTGCAGGTCGTTGCCGGGCTGCGGCGACACGTCCTTGGGCCGGTCCGCTCCGAATTCCAGAGAACGCTCGATGTAGGCAGTCTGCAGGCCGCATGCGCGCGCGGCGGCCAGGTCGCTGTGGTGCGCGGCCACCAGCATGACCTCGCCAGGCGGCAGGTCGAACACACGCGCCACGCCGAGGTAAGTGGCCGGGTCCGGCTTGTAGGCCCGGAACACCTCGGCCGACAGGATGCAGTCCCAGGGCAGGCCGGCGCGCTTGGCCATGTTGGTCAGGAGGGCGATGTTGCCGTTGGACAGCGTGCAGATGGTGTAGTGCCGCTTCAGGCGCGCCAGGCCGGTCAGCACGTCGGGCCAGGGGTCCAGCCGGTGCCAGGCCTTGTTGAGCTGCCGCCGTTCTTCCTGCGGCATGGCCTGCAGGCCGAAGCGCGGCAGGATCTCGTCCAGGATCAGGCGGTGCAGGTCGTCGATCAGGGTCCAGCCCAGCGCGCCCGAGCGCACGCGTTCCATGGCCGGCTGGTAGCCGGCACGCCAGGCCCGAGCGAACGCCGCGCCATCGACCTCAGGATGCAGTGCGCCGATCTCCCGGGCGATGCTGCCGTGCCAGTCGACCACCGTGCCGAAGGTGTCGAAGGCCAGTACGGCTGGCGGCAATGGCATGGGCGTCTCCTTTTCGCTGGTGCTTTACATCCCATTCATGACCAAATGTTTCAAGCCGGTGTATCGTTGCGCGCTGGCCGCGGGCATCGCATTTGCTTGTGGTCTGGGAATCCCGCCATTGTGTCTGGTTTGCAAAGCCGGTACGTCGCGGGCTGTGGATGGGAACTCGCCGGAGCCGGCCCGATCCACCGTGGCGCCTCGCTGCCACGCCCGATCCGGCCGTTCCGGTTTCGAGAGCACGCCGTCCCCCACAGGTCTCTTCCATGCCGATTCTGAACCCTCTCTTGCGCCTCCGTGACCTGTGTCTGCCGCTGCTGCTGGCGCTGCTGGCCGCCACTGGCTGTTCGCGCGGCACGGGTGAGAGCAAGGCCGCTGCACCGGCCGCCGCACCCCAGGCCAAGGACGTGGGCGTGGTGACGCTCAAGACCGAACGCATGCCGGTCACGACCGAACTGGCGGGCCGCACCGTGGCGCCCGTGATCGCGCAGATCAGGCCACAGGTCGGCGGCATCGTGCAGCAGCGCCTGTTCACCGAAGGCTCCAACGTCAAGGCCGGCCAGGTGCTGTACCAGCTGGACCCGGCCAGCTTCGAGGCCACGGCCGCCAGCGCGCGCGCTGCCGTGCGCCGCGCCGAGACCACGCTGGCCACGGCCCGCAGCGTGGCCAGGCGCAATGCCGAGCTCGTCAAGATCGACGCCATCAGCCAGCAGGTCAACGAACAGACCCAGGCCGCCGCCGAGCAGGCCGAGGCCGACGTGGCCGTGGCGCGCGCGGCCGAGCAGACCGCCCGCATCAACCTCGCGCGCACGCGCATCGTCGCGCCCATCAGCGGCTGGATCGAGCTGTCCAGCGTGACGGCCGGCGCGCTGGTCACGGCCGACCAGGCCACGCCGCTGACCACCATCCAGCAACTCGATCCGATCAACGTGCACGTGACGCAGTCGAGCGCCGAACTGCTGCGCTTGAAGCGCGAGCTGGCCAGCGGGCGGCTGTCGCGCGGCCGTGCGGACGAGGCGCCGATCCGTGTGCTGCTGGAAGACGGCAGCGTCTACCCCCATGCCGGCAAGCTGACCTTCGCCGGCGTGACCGTGGATGCCGGCACCGGAAGCGTGACGCTGCGCGCCGTGGTGCCCAACCCCGACCGCATGCTGATGCCCGGCATGTACGTGCGCGCCGTGCTCGAGGAGGGCGTGGCCGAGGACGCGCTGCTGGTGCCGCAGCAGGCCGTGACGCGCGCGCCCGATGGCAGCGCCTCGGCGCTCGTGGTGGGGCCGGACGACAAACTGGTCAAGCGGCCCGTGACGGTTGGCCGCGCCGTGGCCAACCGCTGGCAGGTGCTCGATGGCCTGCAGGCCGGCGACCGCGTGCTGGTCGAAGGCTCGCAGCGCGCGCGCGCCGGCGACCTGGTGCGTGCCAGCGAGGTCCAGCCCAAGGCTGGCGCCGGCGCACCGGCGCCGGCCAATGGCAAGGGCGGCCCCGGACCGGGCCCGGTGGCCAGCGCAAGCCCGCTGGTCGACGCCAAGATTGTGCGCTGAGCGCCGGGAGACCTGTCCATGGCGCAGTTCTTCATCGAGCGTCCCATCTTCGCGTGGGTGCTGTCCATCATCGTGATGCTCGCGGGTCTGCTGTCGATCCGCACGCTGCCGCTCGAGCAATACCCCGACATCGCGCCGCCGCGCGTGTCCGTGGGTTCCACCTACACCGGCGCCTCGGCCAAGACGGTGGAGGACTCGGTCACCCAGATCATCGAGCAGCAGATGAAGGGGCTGGACAACCTGCTCTACATGCAGAGCAGCAGCAACTCGTCCGGCCAGTCGCGCATCACGCTCACCTTCGCGCCGGGCACCGACATCGACGTGGCCCAGATGCAGGTGCAGAACAAGATGCAGCCCGCCCTGTCGCGGCTGCCGCAGCAGGTGCAAAGCCGCGGCGTCTTCGTGACCAAGGGCGGCAACGACTTCCTGATGGTGATCGCGTTCTACTCGGGCGACGGCAGCGCCTCGGCCGTGGACGTGGGCGACTACATCACGAGCAACCTCGTGGACGTGATCAGCCGCGTCGATGGCGTGGGCGACGTGCAGGTGCTGGGCACGGGCTATGCCATGCGCATCTGGCTGGACCCGGACAAACTGCGCAAGTACGCGCTGATGCCGTCGGACATCAACGCCGCGCTGCAGGCCCAGAACGCCCAGGTCTCGGCCGGCCAGCTCGGCGCGCTGCCGGCCGTGGCCGAGCAGCAGCTCACGGCCACCATCACCGCGCGCAGCAAGCTCGAGACGCCCGAGCAGTTCGGCAACGTGGTGCTGCGGGTGACGCCGGACGGCGCCGTCGTGCGCCTGAAGGACGTGGCGCGGCTCGAGCTCGGCGCCGAGAACCTGACGGTGCGCTCCATCCTGCGCGGCCGCCCGGGCGCCGGCATGGGCATCGTGCTGGCCGACGGTGCCAACGCCGTCAAGGTGGCCGAGGCCGTCAACGCCAAGATCGCCGAGCTGCAGCCCTTCTTCCCGAACCAGCTCGAGAGCTTCGTGACCTACGACACCACGCCCTTCGTGAGCGCGTCGATCGAGGAGGTCGTCAAGGCCCTGTTCGAAGCCGTGCTGCTGGTCGTGATCGTGATGTACGTGTTCCTGCAGAACTTCCGCGCCACGCTGATCCCGGCGATCACGGTGCCCGTGGTGCTGCTGGGCACCTTCGGCGTGCTGTCGGCGGCCGGCTACTCGATCAACACGCTCACCATGTTCGCCATGGTGCTGGCCATCGGCCTTCTGGTGGACGACGCCATCGTGGTGGTGGAGAACGTCGAGCGCGTGATGAGCGACGAGGGCCTCTCGCCCAAGGAAGCGACCAAGAAATCCATGGCCGAAATCACGCCGGCCCTGGTCGGCATCGCGCTGGTGCTGTCGGCCGTGTTCATTCCCATGGCCTTCTTCGGCGGCTCCACGGGCGTGATCTACCGCCAGTTCTCCATCACCATCGTCTCGTCCATGGTGCTGTCGGTGCTGGTGGCGCTGTCGCTCACGCCGGCGCTGTGCGCCACGCTCCTCAAGCCCATTCCCAAGGGCGCGCACGGTCCGCACGGCGCGGCGCCGCGGCGTGGGCCGCTGGGCTGGGTGGACCGCTTCTTCGTCAGGTTCAACCGTGGCTTCGACCGCAGCGCCGGCGCCTACCAGGGCGCGGTCGGCGGCATCCTCAAGCGCGGCAAGCGCAGCCTCATCGTCTATGCGCTGATCCTGGCCGGCGTCACGGTGCTGTTCATGCGCCTGCCCACGGCCTTCCTGCCCGACGAGGACCAGGGCTTCGTGACCGTACAGATGAACCTTCCGCCCGGCGCATCCAACGCCCGGCTGCAACCCGTCGTGAACCAGGTGCAGGAGTACTTCGCCCAGCAGCCCGAGGTCGTCAGCGTCAACGTGCTGACCGGCCAGAACGGCGACCAGAGTTCGGCGCGGGCCTTCGTCAAACTCAAGGAGTGGGACGAGCGCACCGACGCTTCGGCCTCGGCAGCCGCGATCGCGGCGCGTGCCGGTCGCGAGCTCGGCAAGATCCGCGACGCGCGCATCATCGTGCAACTGCCGCCGGCGGTGCGCGGCCTGGGCGCGGCCTCCGGCTTCAACTTCTTCTTGAAGGACATCAATGGCCTGGGCCACGAGGCGCTGGTGGCGGCGCAGCGCAAGACCCTGGAGCTGCTCCAGGCCCGGCCCGAACTGCGCAACGTGCGCATGAACGGGCTGGACGACACGCCCGAGTTCCGCATCGACATCGACGACGCGCGTGCCGGTGCATTGAGTCTGGCCACCAGTGCCGTGGACAGCACGCTGTCCACGGCCATGGGTGGCACCTATGTCAACGACTTTCTGAACAACGGCCGCGTCAAGCGCGTCTACATGCAGGGCGACACGGCCTTCCGCATGCTGCCGTCCGACATCGAGCGCTGGAGCGTACGCAACAGCCTGGGCCAGATGGTCCCCTTCCATGCCTTCTCGAGCTCGCGCTGGAGCTATGGTTCGCCGCAGCTGGCGCGCTATAACGGCGCGCCGGCCTACGAGTTCACGGGCGAGGCCGCGCCGGGCATCAGCTCGGGGGCCGCCATGGCGATCGTGGAGGAAGTCATGCGCCAGATGCCGGCCGGCATCGACTACGAATGGACCGGCGCCTCCTACCAGGAGCGGCTGTCGGGCGCCCAGGCGCCGCTGCTCTACGCCATCTCCATCCTGTTCGTCTTCCTGTGCCTGGCGGCGCTGTACGAGAGCTGGTCCGTGCCGTTCTCGGTGATCCTCGTGGTGCCGCTGGGCATCATCGGGGCGCTGCTGTTCACGAGCATGCGCGGGCTGACCAACGACGTGTACTTCCAGGTCGGTCTGCTGACCACGGTGGGCCTGTCGTCCAAGAACGCCATCCTGATCGTGGAATTCGCCAAGCAGTTGCAGGAGCAGGGCCGCAGCGTGTTCGACGCCACCATGGAGGCCGTGCGCCTGCGCCTGCGGCCCATCCTGATGACCTCGCTGGCCTTCGGCTTCGGCGTGCTGCCGCTGGCGCTCGGCACCGGCGCGGGCGCCGGTGGGCGCGTGGCCATTGGCACCGCGGTGCTGGGCGGCATGGCGATCGGCACCTTGCTGGGCATCTTCTTCGTGCCGCTGTTCTTCGTGCTGATCCGCGGCTGGCTGGAACGGCGCAGCCAGCGCAAACAGTTGGCCGAGCCGCAGCTGGCCGAACAGGGAGGCCGCTGACATGCGCCGTGCATTGATTCCCCTGGCCGTCTTGGCCTTCCTGTCCGGCTGCGCCAACCTGGCGCCGCGATACGAGCAGCCCGCCGCGCCCATTCCACAGGCCTGGCCGGCCGACGGCCAGGCCGCGCCGCAGCCGCTGGCGGGCTGGCAGGAGTTTTTCGTCGACGAGCGCCTGCGCGGCGTGCTGGCGCTCGCGCTGGAGAACAACCGCGACCTGCGCTCGGCCGCGCTGAGCATCGAGCGCGCGCGTGCGCTGTACGGCGTGAGCAGCGCCGCCGCGCTGCCTTCGGTCGACCTGGGTGGTGCCGCCAGCCGCGCGCGCACCCCGGCGGGATTGACCACGAACGGCAACGCCAGCATCGTCGACCGCTTCAGCACCAACTTCGGCCTCACGTCGTACGAGCTGGATTTCTTCGGCCGGGTGCGCAACCTGTCCGATTCGGCGCTCGAGGAGTTCCTGCGCACCGAGGACGCCCGCCGCAGCGCGCAGATCAGCCTGGTGGCTTCGGTCGCCCAGGCCTGGCTGCAGCTGGCGACCGACCAGCAGCGGCTGCGGCTGGCGCGCGAGACGCTGCAGAGCCAGCAGCGCTCCTACGACCTGATCCGCCAGGCCCATGCGCTGGGCGCGCAGTCCGGCGTGGCGCTGGCGCAGGCCCAGACCACGGTGGAGTCCGCGCGCGGCCAGGTGGCCGCCTACGACAGCCTGGTCGAGCAGGGCCGCAACGCGCTGGCCCTCCTGGCCGGCACGCAGCTGCCGGCTGCGCTGCTGCCCGGCGACCAGTCGGTCGCGGTCGCCGGGTTGCCCACGCCGCCGGCCGACCTGCCGTCCAGCGTGCTGCAGCAGCGGCCCGACGTGCTTGCGGCCGAGCATGCGCTGCGCGCAGCCCACCACGACATCGGTGTCGCGCGCGCGGCGCTGTACCCGCGCATCACACTGACCGGCTCGGCCGGCGTGGCCAGCCCCAGCCTGTCCAGCCTGTTCGAGGGGGGCAGCCGTGCCTGGAGCTTCGGCCCCTCGATCAGCCTTCCCCTGTTCGACAACGGTGCCCGCCGCAACCAGCTGCGCGCGACCGAGGTGCAGCGCGACATCGTGCTGTCCAGCTACGAGAAGACGCTGCAGACGGCCTTCCGCGAGGTGTCCGACGCGCTGGCCGAACGCCGCACGCTGGCCGAGCGCCTGGAGGCCCAGCGCGCCCTGGTCGCGGCGACGACGCGCAGCTTCGACCTGGCCCAGGCCTTGTTCAAGGGCGGTGGCGGCAGCTACCTCGAGGTGCTGGACGCGCAGCGCGCGCTCTACGCCGCGCAGCAGACGCTGATCGGCCTGCAGCTGACCGACCAGGCCAACCGCGTGCAGCTGTACAAGGTGCTGGGCGGCGGCTGGCAGGCCCAGGCCACTGCGCCGTCCGCGACAGCGGGCTAAGCCGGGGCGCAGCAGAATCGGCGCCGCCGGCGGCCAGTGGGGCCGCCATTTTCAGGAGACCGATTCCATGATCCAGGTGCTGGCCATCATCACCACCCACCCCGGCAAACGCGGCGACGTGCTGGCCGCCTTCAATGAAAACCGCGCCGCCGTGCTGGCCGAGGACGGCTGCCTCGAGTATGGCGCCGTGGTCGACGCCGCCAACCTGCCGCCCGGCTGGGCGACCTTCGGACCGGACACCTTCGTTGTGGTTGAGAAGTGGGCCAGCTTCGACGCGCTCAAGGCCCATGCCAAGGCGCCGCACATGGCGGCTTACGCCGCCAAGACCAAGGAATGGGTGGCGAACCGGGCCATCCACGTCATGGAGCCCGTCTGAACAACGGGGGCCGCGGCCCCCGCTCTTCATTCCATGGCCCAGCCGTGGCTCACGATCAGCGACTGGCCCGTCAGCGCGTTGCTCGGGAAGGCCGCGAACAGCAGCGCCACCTCGGCCACATCGGCCACGGTCGTGAACTCGCCGTCCACGGTGTCCTTGAGCATGACCTTCTTGATCACGTCCTCTTCGCTGATCTTGAGCGTGGCGGCCTGTTCGGGGATCTGCTTGTCCACCAGCGGCGTGCGGACGAAGCCAGGGCAGATCACGTTGGCACGCACATTGTGCGGGCCGCCTTCCTTGGCCAGTACGCGGGCCAGGCCCAAGAGGCCGTGCTTGGCCGTCACATAGGGCGCCTTCAGCACCGAGGCCAGCTTGGAGTGCACAGAGCCCATCAGGATGATGGAGCCGCTGTTCTGCTTGTACATGAGCGGCAGCACGGCCTTGGTGGTCAGGAAGGCGCCGTCCAGGTGGATGGCCAGCATCTTCTTCCACTCGGCGAACGGAAATTCCTCGACCGGGTGCACGATCTGGATGCCGGCATTGCTGACCAGCACGTCCACCGTTCCCCAGGCCGCCACAACCTCGGCCACGCCGCCGTTGACCTGCTCCTCGCTGGTCACGTCCATGGCCACGCCCATGGCCTGGTGGCCGGCCGCGCGCAGCTCGGCGGCCGTGGCGTCGGCGGCGGCCTTGTTCATGTCGGCGATGGCCACGCGCGCACCTTCGCGCGCGTAGGTGCAGGCGATCTCCTTGCCGATGCCGCTGGCGGCACCGGTGACGAGCGTGACTTTGTCCTTGAGTTTCATGGCAGATCCTTTGGGGGAGCGGGGGAAAGGTTCAGCGGCCGGCCGGCCGCGGGGCGAGGTCGAGCACCGTGATGCCGGCCTTCTTGCGCGGCCGCTCGCGCCAGCGCGGATCGGCGAAGCTCGCCTGTACATCGGCGCGGCCGGCGGCCCAGTGGTCGGCCACGGTCTGGCGCGAGAACTCGTAGTCCTTGGACTGGCCGGCGTGGCTCTTGCTGCGGTGGATCAGGTGCATGACCGTGACCGCGTTGCAGTTGCCGGCGTTCAGCAGGGCCTTGAGGTCCGGGTCGTCCTGCCATGCCGCGGGCAGCTTGTCGGCCAGGCGTTGCGCGGCCTCGGCCAGGCGCTGCTGCGCGGCGATAAGGTCGGTGTTCATGCGCGTGCGGCTCGCGTACTGGATGTCCTTGGCGCGCTCGGCCACCTCGTCCAGGTTGCGCGGCAGCGCGCCGCGGGCGCTGAACAGGTCGACCTGGAACACCAGCATGTCCTGCACCGTCGGCTGGTCGATCACGTACTGCAACGGTGTGTTGGAGACCACACCGCCATCCCAGTACCACTTGCCGTCCACGGGCACGGGCGCGAAGCCCGGCGGCAGCGCGCCGCTGGCCATCACATGCTCGGGGCCGATGGGTTGGGTGCAGGTCGGGTCGGCGGAATCGAAGTAGACCGAGTTGCCGGTCTCCAGCTCCACCGCGCCGACCGACAGCCGCACCTTCCCACGGCAGTGCGCGTCGTTGATGCGGTCGAAATCGACCAGGCGTTCCAGCGTGCTTCTGAGCGGCGCCGTGTCGTACCAGCTCAGCGCCGCACCGGTGCCGGCGGGCTGCAGCGGCGCCGGCGGGATGCGCGGCATGAAGAAGCCCGGCACGCCGAAGCTGGCAACCAGCGCGGCGCTGGTGGTGTTGAAAAGGCTGCGCGCTTCGTCGCCGTAGCTCGCCGGCAGCGCCGGCATGGGCAGACCGGAGGACACCTGGGCCCAGAACGCGCGCAGCTGGTCGACGCGGCGCTCGGGCGGATTGCCGGCGATCAGCGCGGCGTTGATCGCGCCGATGGAGACGCCGGCCACCCAGTCGGGGGCGACGCCGCGCTCCGCGAGCGCCTCGTACACGCCGGCCTGGTAGGCGCCGAGGGCGCCGCCGCCCTGCAGCACGAGGACGCACTGTTCCGATGGCGCAGCGAGGCTGCGCGCGCTGGAAGGAGATGTAGCCACGGGGACGCTTTCTGGGATGGCGGAACTGGGGTCCGATTGCTGCGATGCAGTATAGGCCGCTGACGCATCCGGCTTCGGTCGCAGGTTGCATTGCCTCCTGGCCATAATCGCCGGCTTTGCCCCATGGCTTTCGAAGGAGACCGCATGCCCATCCGTACCCCTGTCGTGGTGCTCGCCACGTTGTTGACCACTGCCGTCTCCGCCCAGACCACCACCACGCTCGATGCCGCTGCCAAGGAACCCGGCGCGCAGACCACGGCCTCCGGCCTGGTCTACCGTTCGCTACAGGACGGCAACGGCGCGAGCCCCGGCGCCAGCGACAAAGTCAAGGTGCACTACCGCGGCACGTTCCTGGACGGCAAGGAGTTCGACAGCTCCTACAAGCGCAACGCCCCGATCGAGTTCCCGCTGAACGGCGTGATCCCGTGCTGGACCGAAGGTGTGCAGAAGATGAAGGTCGGCGGCAAGGCCAAGCTGACCTGCCCGGCGGCGATCGCCTATGGTTCGCGCGGCGCGAGCGGCGTGATTCCGCCCAACGCCACGCTGCAGTTCGAGGTCGAGCTGCTGGGCATCAACGGCAGGTGACGCCGCGGCGCTACTGCGCGTCGTACACGGTCGCCAGCGAGCGGAACCCCTTGACCTCGATCGGGTTGCCAAAGGGGTCCATGAAGAACATGGTCCATTGCTCGCCGGGCTGCCCTTCGAAGCGGCCCTGTGGCTCGAGCACGAAGTCGGTGCCGGCATCGGTCAAGCGCTTGGCCATCGCCTGCCAGTCGGCCAGTTGCAGGATCAGTCCGAAGTGCGGCATCGGCACCAGCTTGTCGCCCACATGGCCGGTGCGGGCCGTGGCAAAGGGCTCGCCCAGGTGCAGCGAGATCTGGTGGCCAAAGAAATCGAAATCGACCCAGGTGTCGGTGCTGCGGCCTTCGCGGCAGCCGAGCACGCCGCCGTAGAAGCGGCGCGCCGCGTCCAGGTCACGGACATTGAAGGCGAGATGGAAGATGCTTTGCATGGTGTGATTGTGCGCCGCCCGCGACAGCAGACCCCGCTCCCCTCTGCTACGGTCCGGTGCCCATGAACGCCCCTCCGACCGCCGCGCGCGACCGCGCGCCCCATGCCGGCGTGCAGAACGTCGAATTCGGTCGTGTCTCGGTCTACTTCGGCGAGCGCAACGGCAAGTACCCCGACGGCAACCAGGTGCTGGTGCGCGGCAAGGACACGCGCGCCGCGATGGACACGCCCATCGTCTCCAACGTCATCGGAGCGGCTTTCGACACGAGCGAACTCGTGGTCATGGGCCATGTGCACGAGGACCACATGGCCGGCTTGCACCGCCTGCCGCACGCCTGCGTGCACGTGCACCACGCCGACCTGCCGGCCGCGCAGAGCTGGCCGGGGCTGCTCGCCGCCATGGGCGTGGCCGATGCGGCGCTCGGCGACGAGGTGCTGGCCCGCTACCAGCGCGACTTCTTCTACGCGCCGCGCCCGGATGCCCAAGGCTACGAAGACGGTGCCTGCTGGGAGCTTGGCGGTGCACGCATCCGCGCCTTCCACATGCCGGGGCACACGGCCGGCCACACGGTGCTGCTGGTCGAGCCCGAGGGCGTGGCCTTCATCGGCGACATCGACCTGAGCGGCTTCGGCCCGTACTACGCCGACGCCGGTTCCAGCCTGCGCGA
The DNA here is from genome assembly GCF_007677875.1 of Variovorax boronicumulans. GTDB lineage: Bacteria > Pseudomonadota > Gammaproteobacteria > Burkholderiales > Burkholderiaceae_C > Pseudorhodoferax > Pseudorhodoferax boronicumulans_A. The sequence continues at coordinate 510,306 of NZ_VEDO01000002.1, forward strand.
CTTCCGCACCACGCTGCGACGCTTGCCGGACGTGCCCGCCAAGGTCTGGGTGACCTCGCACCACCGCGGTGTCTACACGGAGCGCGAGCGCTTCCTGCGCGACCTGGCCGCCTTCGCAGCCAAGATCGACGAGCGCAGCGACCGCCTGCGCGCGCTGCTCGCCGAATCGCCGAAGACGCTCGGCCAACTCGCCGGGTGCCGGCTGCTGTACCCGCCGGACCACCAGAGCTGGTGGGTCGAGTCCGCGGAAACGCGCACCATCGCGCAGCACCTCGATGAGATGCAGGCCGAGGGCGAGGTGAAGGTCGACGCCGAAGGCGTCTGGCGGCTCAGTACTTCTTGAAGTTGGCCGCGATGCGCTGCTGCAGGAAGTCGCCGGCCGTGATGGCCGGGTACTTGCCCGAGGGCGTCTCGATCAGCGTGCTGCGGTTGGCCTGGGCGAAGAAGGCCAGGCTGTAGCGGGCGCCCTGGTACTCGTGCGCCGCGGGATTCTTCACGCGGTGGAAGTTGCTGGGCAGCTGGTCGTCGCTCCAGCGCATCAGCATGTCGCCGATGTTGCAGGTGATCAGCTCGTCAGCCGGCGTGATCGAGGTCCAGGCCTGCGTGTCCATGTCCTTGCCAGGCAGCAACTGCAGGCCGCCCTGGCCGCTGCGCTGGAACAGCAGGGTGAGGCAATCGAAGTCCGTGTGCGCGCCGGCGCGCCACAGGCCCAGCTGGTCGCGCAGGGCTGGGTCCACCGCGAAGTAGTGCAGCATGCGCAGCGTGCTCTGGTAGTCCGGCCGGCTGGGATCGTGCGCCGCCGTGAAGAATTCGCGCGCGAAGCCCAGCTTGACGGCGAAGCACGAGAGCACGCGCATGGCCACGCCCCAGGCCTGGGCCTCGAAGGCCAGCATGGTTTGCTCAAAGCCGGGCAGGGCCTCTTCGCCGGGCCACAGGCCCTCCATGTGCGGACGCGTGATTTGGTAGCTCTCCTTCTGGTCCGGCGTGCCTGTCGAAGGGCGCACCTGGGCGCGGCTCTCCCAGCCGGCGTTCAGGCCCTTCTTGAGCGGGTGGCGCGCCTTCACGGCGTCGGGCAGCGCAAAGAAGCGCTCCGTCATCGCAAAGGCCTCGCGCACCTTGTCCAGCGCGATGCCGTGGTTGGCCAGCTGGAAGAAGCCGACGTCGACGGCGGCGTCCCAAAGCTGGTCGGCGATCTCGGCATGGCGGCGTTCGAAGTCGGCCAGGTCGATCACGCGCACCTCGCGCGCGGCTTCGGTGCCGACCGCGCCCATGCGCGATTCCTTGGTCAGTTCATGCAGTGCGTAGCTCATCATTCCATTCCCCAGTAGGCTTGGTGCGGCGCCGTGGCTTCGGCAAGAAGCGCAGGGCCGATCACGGTGAACGGCTCCGCGCTGTGGGCGAACACGTCGCGGCAGGACATTTGCAGGTCAGCCGCGGAAGCTTCCTTGGCGCGAAAGCGCCGCAGGCTCACCGCGTCGATGCCGAACACCACGCGGCGGATGCCGCTCCAGAAGATCGCGCCCGCGCACATCACGCAGGGCTCGCCGGAGGCGTACATCGTGGCGCCAGCCATGGCCTCGCGTTTCAACCGGCGCAGCGCATTGACCTCGGCATGGGCCGTGCAGTCGCCCGTGGCGGCGTTGTCGTTGTGGGCCTCGGCCAGCACCTGGCCGTCAGCGGAGACGACCACCGCGCCGAACGGCCGGTTGCCGCGCGCGCTGCCCAGGGCCGACAGCGCGATGGCCTGGCGCAGGTAGCGGCCGTCGGCTTCGTTGAGTTCGTCCATGCTCAGGCCTTGACCGCGCGCTCTGCGGCGGCCGGCAGGAAGCTCGCGTCGAACACCTTGTCCGCCACCGGCGCCGCCTTGAGGCCGAAGGTCTGCGTGATCTCCTCGATCTGGCGCGCCAGCAGCTCGGACCGCACGGCGCCCAGGCCGTGGGCGCGTGTGTCGGCCGTGACCATGTACTTGGCGGTGAGCGCGAAGCGCTGCGCTTCGAGCTTCTCGTCGATCATCGGCTCGCGCTGCTTGACGAAGGCCATGGCCGCCAGCGGATCGGCCAGCGCGTCCTGGATGCCGCGGTTGGTGGCGCGCAGGAAGGCACGCACGGTCTGCGGCTTTTCGCTGGCGAGCTTGCTGGAGGCCAGGATGGCGTTGCCGTAGAGCGTGGCGCCGATGTCGGCATACGACAGCACGGCCAGCTGGGCCGGGTCCACGCGCTGGAACAGCGACAACGCCGAGTCGTGGAAGTAGGTGGCGCCGTCCACGTCGCCGCGCACGATCACGTTGTCGCGCTGCGAGAAGTCGGTCGTGACCCATTCGAAGGCGTCGGTCTTCAGGCCCGCGTGCCGGGCCGCGATCGGCCAGGCGCGGCGCGTGGACTCCACGGCCGCCGCCGCGATGCGCTTGCCGGCCAGGCTCTTGAAGTCGGTCACGCCGCGGTCCTTGCGCGCGATGATCACGAAGGGCGCGCGGTTGTAGTACTGGTAGACGGCCTGCACCAGCGGCCCCTGCGTGGCCTGGAACTCCATGAGTGCGCTGAGGTCGCCAAAGCCCATGTCGTAGGCGCCGCTGGCCACGCGCGTGATGGCGGCCACCGAGCCGCTGCCCACGTCGAAGCTGGGCGCCAGGCCCTCCTGCGCGTAGTAGCCCTTGGCCTGCGCGACGAAAAAGGGCGCGACCTGGCCCGAGATGCGGAAGTCCAGCGTGAACTTCAGCGGCTGGAGCTTGCCGCCCTGTGCGAAGCTGAACGCGGGCAGGGCGGCGGCGGTGGCCAGGGTGAGCAGTTGGCGGCGTTGCATCGTGGGTTCCTTGGGAATGGCGCTGTCGCAGGCAGTCTAGGAACCGCCGCGCCATGGCGACAGCCACGCCCAGGCCATGTTCGCCATAACAGGCGTGTTATGGCGACAGGGCGCGGCGCGCGGCTGGACGATAATCCGCGCGGGCCGCGGCGCCCCTCCGGTGCGGAGGGCTGCCGCGCCCCGGTTGCAAGGTGCCGACGGCCGCAAGGCTGGAGGTCAAACGGGAAGCAGGTGAGATGCCTGCGCTGCCCCCGCAACGGTCAGCGGATCACGACCCCTCATGCCGGCGCCTGGCGCCGGCCGCCACTGCGCCTCCACGGGCGTGGGAAGGCGAGGGGCCGGGTGCCAGCAGGCACCGCTCCGCGAGCCCGGATACCGGCCTTGCAGTCGACTCGGACACCGCGGGCGTGCGTTGGTCCGACGCGGTTCTGCGCCCCGCCGGCGCGGCCCGGGTCGTGCCTGTGCGGCTGCGGTGTGTTCCAACGGCCGGCCCTGCGGGAGAGCGGGGCCAGAACGCAGCGACACATGCACGACCACCCGGCACCGGACCGCCCATGCGCGGCCGCGCTCCGCAGACACCGTCCCCATTCCTCCTGCCTGGCCGCCGCGCTGGCGCTGTGCGGCGCGGCCCAGGCCCAAGCCCCGATCCAGACCCGGGCGGCCACCACGGGCGCCCTGGACCCGGTCTTCGTCACGGCCACGGCCCGGCCCGAGGACCGCAGCCGCATCGCGGCCACCACGCAGACCATCACCCAGGAGGCCATTGCGCGCTCCAGCGCGCGCTCGGTCACCGACCTGCTGGCCGAGAACGCGGTGGGCTTTCTGAGCGAGTGGAGCGCAGCCCAGACCTCGATGAACATCCGCGGCGCCGCCACCGACGGCCAGGGCCGCGACTTCCGCAGCCAGGTGCTGGTGCTCGTGAACGGCCGCCGCGCGGGCACGGCCAATTTGTCCAAGCTGAGCCCGTCCGACGTGGAGCGCATCGAGATCGTGCGCGGCCCGGGCTCGGTCGTCTATGGCAGCCAGAACATGGGCGGCGTGGTCAACATCATCGTGAAGACCGGCGCGACCGAGTCCGGCTCCAGCGTGGATGTGACGGCAGGCTCCTGGGAACTGTGGCGCGCCCATGCGCAGACGGCGGGCGCCAGCGACAGGTTCGACTGGTACCTCGGACTCTCCGGTGGCGAGCGCGGCGACTACGGCTCCGGACGCGGCGGCACAACCCTGGCCAACACCGGCTGGGAGCGTCGCGGCGCCAGCGGCGCACTGGGCTGGCAATTGGCCGACCACCACCGCGTGGAGTTGCAGCTGCGCACCGACGGCATCTACAACGCGGGCTTTCGCGGGTCTGGCGCCAACATCTACAGCCGCGACGACCGCGACAACCGCTCGCTCGATCTCACCTACGAGGGCGCCACGCCAGACCAGCGCGTGACCTGGCTGGCGCAGGCCTACGACCTCACCGACGTCGACGAATTCCACTGGGCCTCGCCCGTGGTCCGCTCCGGCACCGCGGCTGTGCCGGGCACCTCGCGTGACCACAACCAGCGCACGCTGGACGTGCGCGGCCTGCGCCTGCAGCCGCGCTTGCAGCTGGGGCAGGGCAACGACCTGCTGCTGGGCCTGGACTGGGAGAGGAGCTGGCTGCGCTCCGACCGTGAACGCGTGGCCCTGCCGGGCGGCCCCGGCGGCCAGGTCGCGCCCTACGACAACAACCAGACCGAACAGGTGCACGCGCTGTACTTCGAGGACGCGCAGACCCTGCTCGACGACCGGCTCACGCTGCGCGCGGGCCTGCGCAAGACCTGGGGCCGGACGCGCTTCGACGCCACGCCCAACCTGCCGCTCGCGGTGCGCACCACGCGCAGCTACGACACCCACACCTGGTCCACGGGGGCGACCTTCAAGGCCAGCGAGCTGCTGAACCTGCGCGCCGGAGCCTCCACGGGCTTCCGCGCGCCCACGGCCACGGAGCTGGCCTCGGATTTCACGGCAGTGGGTGGCGGCCGCATCTTCGGCAATGCCAAGCTCAAGCCCGAGACGAGCCGGCAGATCGAAGTGGGTGCCACGCTGCAGGCGCCACTCTGGCGGCTGGACGCGGCGCTGTTCCAGAACACGATCTCGGACCGCATCACCACGGTCTCGCGCGGGCCGGCGACGAACACCTCGGACTACGCCAACAACGCGGCCGACATCGTGGCGCGCGGCGTCGAGTTTCAGGGCAGCGTGGACCTTGCGCGGGCGCTGCAACGGCCGGGCCGCGTGTTCGACGCCTTCGCCAGCGGCTACTACCACTTCGACATGCGCGACAAGGGCGCGGCGGCCACGGCCAACACCGACAAGGTGCAGCGCATGTACCGCTACGAGGCCTCGGCCGGCGTGCGCTACGGCCAGGGCGGCCCGCGCGATGTGGGCGCCTGGACGCTGCAGGTCTATGCCTTGCTGCGCGGCCCGATGTGGTACGACACCGAGGAAATCCTGCTGGTCCCGCAGGGCGAGCCCGGCAGCACCTTCATCCACCGCAAGGGCGCCTTCACGGTCTGGAACCTGCGCGCGGACTACCGGGTCTCGCCGGGCGTGAAGCTGTTCGCCGGCGTGAACAACCTGTTCGACCTGAACCGCCACCCGGTCTTCATCGCGCTGGACCGTACGCCCTGCACGGCGAACCCAGCCTTCCAGAATGGGGGCTGCGGCACCTCGATGCCAGGGCGGGAGCTGCTGGTCGGACTGCACGTCGACTTCTGAGATGGCGCAGTCCCCGATACCCAGCAGCGGCCGAGCGAAGCGAAGGCCCGAGCGCTCGGCCGAGCGCAGCGATAGCCCGAATAGGACTTGCCCCTGTGCCCCTGCCGAGGAGCGCAGTGCCGTGGGCTGCGCGGGGAACCTCGCGCTTCAACATCTGACTCATTGCGCTTGTTCGAGCGTAGTGAACGCAGTGAACGGTGCGAGTTGCGCAATGCAGCCCATGGCGCGAGCACCGCAGGTTGCCCGGAGCGCCAGCGGAGGGACAGGGGCACCGGGGTCGCCTTCTGTTGCTTACTTTTCTTGGCGAGACAAGAAAAGTAAGTCCGGGTGTGGGGTGGATAGCCCCACCTCCTCACGTGGATCAGCCAGTGGTGTGCATAGAACCCACTGCGTGAGCATGAGCAGCTGGAGCCGGGATGTGCGCCCGGCAGCGCAGTCACTTTCTCTTGGCTACCGCCCAAGAGAAAGTAACCAAAGAGAAGGCGGCCCCGGTGCCCCCGTCCCTCCGCTGGCGCTTCGGGCAACCTGCGGTGCTCGCGGCCTGGGCGCATTGCACAACTCGCACCGTTCACTGCGTTCACTCAGCTCGAACAAGTGCAATGAGTCAGTTCACAAAGCGCGAGGTTCCCCGCGCCGCCCAGGCCACTGCGCTCCTCGGCGTGGGCACAGGGGTGGGAGCGGGGCCACATACGGGCCATCGCTGCGCTCGGCCCAGCATGACTGAGACGGCCTTGTCATCGACTGCGCGCCGCGTCCTCCTGCGCCGTTGCGCTGCCGGCAGCCTGGCGCTGGCCGGCCTGCCCGCGCTCGCAGCCCCCACCGTGCTGCAAGACGCCCTCGGTCGCCGCGTGGTGCTGCCCGCGCCGCCGCAGCGCATCGTGACCATCTTCTCGTCCAACACCGAGCTGGTCGTGGCGCTCGGCCTGCTGGACCGCATCGTCGGCGTGGAAGACTTCACCCGCTTTCCGCCCGACATCGTGCGCATCCCCAAGGTCGGCGGCCGACTCGGCTTCTCGGCCGATGCGGTCGTCGCGCAACGGCCCGACCTCGTCATCGTCACGCCCGCGCGCCAGGCCGCGCACCAGCTGGTCGCCCCCATGGAGCGTATCGGCGTGCCCATCCTCGTGCTGCTGAGCCGCTCGCTGGACGAGGTGCTGGGCAATGTGCGGCTGATCGCGCAGGCCGGCGCCGTGCCCGAACGCGGCGAGGCCCTGGCGGCCAGCCTGCAGAACAGGCTCGCGCAGGTCGACGCGCGCGTGGCCGGCCGCACGCCGCCACGCATGCTGATGCTCACGGGCCGCCTGGGCAACGGCATGCTGCTCGTCGCGCGCGACTCCACCTACACGGGCGAGGCCATGCTGCGCGCCGGAGGCCGCTTCGCACTGGCCGGTGCCGGCGCCGTGCCCCAGGTCTCGCCCGAGGCCGTGCTGGCAGCCGACCCCGACGTGCTGCTGTTCGCCGGCAGCGAGGAGGCCCTGCGCGATCTCATGGCCCAGCCCGGCTGGCGCGCCATGCGGGCCGTCCGCGCGGGCCGCGCCACCACGGTGGCGCGCTCCGAATTCCTGGTCCCCGGCCCGCGCACGTTCGATGGCGTGGAGAAGCTCGCACGATGGCTGCACCCGGCATGAGCACCGCGCGCGCCTGGCGTGCCTGGCACACCTGGGGTGGGGCCTGGGCCCTGCTGGCGCTGTGCCTGCTGCTGGGCACCTGCGCTGGCCACCAGTGGGCCAGCCCGGCGGACGTGTGGCGCGCGGTGCTCGGCGACGACACGCTGCGCAGCCGTTTGCTGTTCGAATGGCGGCTTCCGCGGGTGCTGGCCGCGGCCCTGGTCGGCGCGCTGCTGGGCCTGTCGGGCACGGTGTTCCAGGGCGTGTTCCGCAACCCGCTGGCCGAGCCCTATCTGCTGGGCGCCTCGGGCGGCGCGGCGCTGGGCGCCACCGTCGCGCTGCTGGTGCCGCTGGGCCTGCCGCAGGCGCTCACGCTGTCCGCGCTGGCCTTCTTCGGCGCCTGGGGCGCGACGCTGCTGGTGCTGGGCGTGGCCCGCGTGGCCGGCGCGCTGGATGCTGCCGGCCTGCTGCTGGCCGGCGTGGCACTGGCGGCCGTGCTGGGCGCCGTGCGCTCCTTCCTGATGCTGGCGCTGTCCGACGAGACCGTGAGCCTGCAGGTGGTCATGAGCTGGGTGTTGGGCGGCATCCAGACCCCCGGTTGGGCCGGCCTTGTCGTGCTCGCGCTGATCACCGTGGCCTGCCTGGCCGCCACGCGGACCATCGCGCGCGGGCTGGACCTGCTGGGCCTCGGCAACCATGCGGCCCAGGGCTTCGGACTGGACGTGGCGCGCTTCGTGCCGCGCGCCGTGCTCGTGGGCGCGCTCGTGGTGGCCGCTGCGGTGGCCTATGGCGGCCTGGTGGCCTTTGTGGGCCTGGCCGCACCGCACATCGCGCGCTGGATGGTCGGCCCGCTGCACCGAAGGCTGTTGCCGGCCTCCGCGCTGGTGGGCGCCATCGTCGTGACCGTGGCCGACGCCATCGCGCGCTCGGCGCTGCCGCCGGCCGAGGTGCCGCTGGGCCTCATCACGGCCGTCGCCGGCGGGCCGTTCTTCATCGTGCTGCTGGCGCGGCGCCTGAGATCCGCATGAGCACATCCGCACCGCGCCTGCAGGCGCAAGGTCTCACGCTGCGCCGGCGCGGCCGCGCCGTCGTCGATGCCGTGGACCTCACGCTGCCCGCGCTCGGTGCCGTGGCCCTGGTCGGGCCAAACGGCGCGGGCAAGTCCACGCTGCTGTCCCTGCTGGCCGGGTTGCTCGCCCCGCAGGCTGGCCGCGTGCTGCTGGACGGCGCGGATCTCGCGGCCACGCCCGTGGCGCGCCGCGCCCAGTCCATCGGCTACATGCCCCAGCACTTCGCGCCGCATTGGGACCTGCGCGTGGACGAGCTCGTGGCCATGCGGCTCGAAGGCCAGCAGGCGGCGCTGGACGCCGGCGCCGTGCTGGAACAGGCCGGCCTGTCGGCCTTCGCCGCGCGGCACTGGTCCACGCTTTCGGGTGGCGAGCAGGCCCGCGCACTGCTCGCCACCGTGCTGGCGACCGACCCGCCCGTGCTGCTGGCCGACGAACCCGGGGCGGCCCTGGACGTGCGACACCGGCTCGCGCTCGTGGAGGCCCTGGCCGCGCGTGGGCGCGAGCACCTGGTCGTGGTCGCGATGCACGACCTGGATCTCGCGTTCCAGCATTTCGGCCGCGTCGTCGTGCTGGACCGTGGCCGCACCGTACTGGACGGCGGCGCCGAACTGCTGCAATCGCCCGCGCTCGACGCCGTGTTCGGCGTGCGGTTCGAGCGCGTGGCCGTGCCCCCGCACACGCTGTTGCGCGCGCACCGCTGGCAAGGGGCCGTGCATGCGGATTGACCTGGCCGGCTGGACGCGCGAGGCCGCCTGCGGCGACCACCGCGCCTTCGTGGCCCCAACGCCAACAGCCTGTGGACAGACGCCCGCGCGCTGCACGCCATGGCCTTGTTCGCCCGCGAGGGGCTGCGCACCGCGCACCCCCTGACATCCTTACTGGAGAAGCTCTGATGCAAAAGATCCCCGCCACCATCGTCACCGGCTTTCTGGGCAGCGGCAAGACCACGCTGCTGCGCCACATCCTGGACAACGCCGCCGGCCGGCGCATCGCCGTGATCGTCAATGAGTTCGGCGAGCTCGGCATCGATGGCGAGATCCTCAAGGGCTGCGGCGTCGGCTGCGACGAGGACGGCCAGCCGCAGGACGGCGCCCTCTACGAGCTGGCCAACGGCTGCATGTGCTGCACTGTGCAGGAGGAGTTCTTCCCCGTCATGCAGCAGCTGGCTGCGCGCCGCGAGCGCATCGACGCCGTGCTGATCGAGACCAGCGGCCTGGCCCTGCCCAAGCCCCTCGTGCAGGCCTTCCAGTGGCCCGAGATCGCCAACGTGTTCACGGTGGACGCTGTGGTCACCGTGGTCGACACGCCCGCCGCCGACGCCGGCCAGTTCGCCGCCAACCCCGTGGCCGTGGACGCACAGCGCCGCGCCGATCCCAACCTCGACCACGCATCGCCGTTGCACGAGCTGTTCGAAGACCAGCTCTCGGCGGCCGACCTCGTGGTACTCAACAAGACCGACCTCGTGGACGCCGCGGCTGTCGAACGCGTGACCGCCCTGGTGCGCGAGGAGCTGCCGCCCGCCGTCAAGGTCCTGCAGTCGGCGCAGGGGAGATTGCCGCTGGACCTGTTGCTGGGCCTGGCCAAGGCAGCCGAGACCAGCATCGACCAACGCGAGAGCCACCACGACCACGAGGAGGACCATGACCACGACGAGTTCGACGCCCACGTGATCGAACTGCCGGCCGTGGACCGCGAGCGCCTGCTGGCGGCGCTGGCGCGGCTCGTGGAACAGCAGACCATCCTGCGCGTGAAGGGCTTCGCCGAGATTCCGGGCAAGCCCATGCGCTGGCTGCTGCAGGGCGTGGGCCGCCGCTTCGACCACCACTTCGACCGGCCCTGGCGCATGGACGAGCAGCGCGGCACGCGGCTGGTGTTCATCGGGCAAGACCTGGACGAGGCCGCGCTGCGCGCAGGCCTGGCGGGCGTCGAGGCCTGATGGAACATCGCCCTCGCGGCCTTCGCGCGCAGCGCAGGCCGTTCGCGGCCGAGCGCAGCGATGGCCCGTGTGGGACTTCCCCCTGTGCCCCTGCCGAGGAGCGCAGCGC
>NZ_VEDO01000030.1 GCF_007677875.1 Variovorax boronicumulans
GTCCCTCCGCTGGCGCTCCGGGCAACCTGCGGTGCTCGCGCCATGGGCTGCATTGCGCAACTCATGCTGTTCACTTCGTTCACTGCATTCGGACAAGCGCAATGAGTCAGTTCACGAAGCGCGAGGTTCCCCGCGCAGCCAATGGCGCTGCGCTCCTCGGCAGGGGCACAGGGGAAAGTCCCACACGGGCCATCGCTGCGCTCGGCCTGGGGCTCGGGCCATCGCTGCGCTCGGCATGCGCTCGCCAACATCACGGCGTCGCCGGGAACCACTTCTTGACGATGGCGGCGTAGCTGCCGTTCGCCTTGAGCATGGCCAGTGCCTCGTTCACGGCCTTGGTGAGTTCGGGCGTGTCCTTGCGGATCGCCATGCCGTACTCCTCGGTCGTCAGCTGCTCGGGCAATACCTTGAGGCCCGGCCGCGTGCGCACGTACTGGTAGGCGGCCGGCTTGCCCGTGACGGCCGCGTCGCTGCGGCCCACGTCCACGAGGTTGAACATCTCCTGGTTCTTCTCGACCTCGACGAGCTGCGCCTTGGGATGGGCCTCCTTGAGGTAGCTCACCGACTTGGTGCCGACCTGCACGCTGACCTTCTTGCCAGCCAGGTCGGCCGGCGACTTGATCGTGGCGTTGTCGGCCTTGACCATGGCGACCAGGCCGCCCGCGTAGTACGGCTCGGTGAAGTCCACGACCTTCTTGCGCTCGTCGGTGATGTAGATGGCCGAGACGGCCATGTCCACACGCTTGGACACCAGCGCGGGGATCAGTCCCTTGAAGTCGATGTCCACCCACTCGACCTTGCGGCCCATCTGCTTGCCGATGGCCTCGACGAGTTCGGTGTCGAAGCCCGTGCGCTGGCCGTTCTCGAAGAACTCCATGGGCGGGAAGGTGGCGTCGGTAGCGACCTTGAGCACGGCCTGGGCATGGGCGCCGAAGGCGGCGGACGACAGCAGGGCCAGGGCAAGCAGATGGCGGCGAAGGGGCATGGGGTTCTCCGTGGGGGAAGTCGATGAAGTGTGGAACCTAGCAGGATCGGGGCCGAGGCTCAGCCGACCAGGCGCGGGAACAGCGCATGGTCCATGGGTGCGCCGGCCGGCAGCTCATCGGCCAGCCCCGGGAAGTCGGGTGAGGTGGTCCAGCGCCGCGGCGCATGGCGGATGTCATCGCCGAGGAAGCGCAGCGAGAACACGCGGCGGCGCTGCAGGTTGCCCACTCCGGCGGCCGCGTGCAGGGTCAGCATGTGGAAGCAGACGAAGTCGCCCGGTGCGATGTCCCAGCCCAGGATCGGGAAGCGCTCGCGCGCGCCCTCGATGTCGGGCAGGTCCGCCAGGCTGCCTTCGGGGAACCACTTGGCCTGGTGGTCCATGAAGGTGCGCGGCATCAGCCAGGGGCCGCGGTGCGAGCCGGCCACGAACTCCAGCGTGGACGCGCGCGGCACCGGGTCGACCGGGATCCACATGCTGACGTTCTGCAAGCCGTCGATGTTGTAGTAGGGCTGGTCCTGGTGCCAGGGCGTCTTCTGCCGCGTGCCGGGCTCCTTGACGAGCAGGTGGTCGTGGTAGAGCCGCACCTGGCGCGAGCCCATGAGGCGCTGGGCCAGCAGGGCCAGCGGCGTCTCGAACACGAAGCGCCGGTAGGCGCCGATGTGCTGCCAGTTGCAGAAGTCCTCGAAGAAGCGGCCCGGGTCGTCGGACCGGCTCGCAACCTTGCCGCGCGGGCTGGGCGCGGCCAGGTTGGCCTCGATCCCGTCTGCCAGCAGCGCGAGTTCGCCCTGCGTCAGCAACTGGCGGATGACGCAGGCGCCGTCGCGCTGGAATTGTTCGACCGTCGCATCGTCCACGCGCTCGGCCACGCGCTGGCGCAGCGCCTCGGTGTCGGGCAGCGCCTGCATGCTCACTTCACCATCGGCAGCTTGAGGCCGAACTTCTTGGCCGTCGCAATCGCGAGTTCGTAGCCTGCGTCGGCATGGCGCATCACACCGGAGCCGCAGTCGTTGACGAGCACGCGGGCCAGCCGCTTGTCGGCTGCCTCGGTGCCATCGCACACGATGACCATGCCCGCATGCTGCGAGTAGCCCATGCCCACGCCGCCGCCATGGTGCAGGCTGACCCAGGTGGCGCCGCCCGCGGTGTTGAGCAGCGCGTTGAGCAGCGGCCAGTCGGAGACGGCGTCGGTGCCGTCGCGCATGCCCTCGGTCTCGCGGTTGGGGCTGGCGACCGAGCCCGTGTCCAGGTGGTCGCGTCCGATCACGATGGGCGCCTTGAGTTCGCCCGTGCGCACCATCTCGTTGAAGGCCAGGCCCGCGAGGTGGCGCTCGCCCAGGCCCAGCCAGCAGATGCGCGCGGGCAGGCCCTGGAAGGCGATGCGCTCGCGCGCCATGTCCAGCCAGCGGTGCGTGTGCTTGTTCTCTGGAAACAGTTCCTTGATCTTGGCGTCGGTCTTGTAGATGTCCTCCGGGTCGCCCGAGAGCGCGACCCAGCGGAACGGGCCCTTGCCCTCGCAGAACAGCGGGCGGATGTAGGCCGGCACGAAGCCCGGGAAGTCGAAGGCGTTCTTGACGCCTTCGTCGAAGGCCACCTGGCGGATGTTGTTGCCGTAGTCCACCGTGGGCACGCCCATGGCCTGGAAGTCCAGCATGGCCTGCACGTGCTGCGCACAGCTGCGCGCGGCGGAGGCCTTCAGCGCGGCATGCTGGGCCGGGTCGGCCATCGCGGCCTTCCACTGCGGCACGGTCCAGCCCGCCGGCAGGTAGCCGTGGATCAGGTCGTGGGCCGAGGTCTGGTCGGTCACGAGGTCGGGCCTGAGGCCACCGGCCTTGGCGCGCCGGACGAATTCGGGCAGCACCTCGGCCGCGTTGCCCAGCAGCGCGATCGACACCGCCTCCGTGGCCGCCGTGTGCTGGCGCAGCAGTTCGATGGCGTGGTCGATGTCGCGTGCCTGCTTGTCGACGTAACGCGTGCGCAGCCGGAAGTCGATCGAGCTCTGCTGGCATTCGATGGTCAGCGAGCAGGCGCCCGCCAGCGTGGCCGCCAGCGGCTGCGCGCCGCCCATGCCGCCCAGGCCGGCCGTCAGGATCCACTTGCCGGACAGGTCGTTGGCGTAGTGCTGGCGGCCGGCTTCGACGAAGGTCTCGAAGGTGCCCTGCACGATGCCCTGGCTGCCGATGTAGATCCAGCTGCCCGCCGTCATCTGGCCGTACATGAAGAGGCCCTTGCGGTCCAGCTCGTTGAAGTGCTCCCAAGTGCCCCACTTGGGCACGAGGTTGGAATTGGCCAGCAGCACGCGCGGCGCGTCGGCATGGGTCTGGAACACGCCGACCGGCTTGCCCGACTGCACGAGCAGGGTCTCGTCCTCGTCCAGGTCCTTGAGCGAGGCCAGGATCTGGTCGAAGCATTCCCAGTTGCGCGCGGCGCGGCCGATGCCGCCGTAGACCACGAGGTCCTCGGGCCGCTCGGCCACGTCGGGGTGCAGGTTGTTCTGGATCATGCGGAACGGCGCCTCGGTCAGCCAGCTCTTGCACGACAGCTGCGTGCCCGTGGGCGCGGCGATCCTGCGGCTGGGGTCGTGGCGGGTGCCGACGTTGGCAACGAATTTCTCGGGTGCGTTCATGGCGGTCTCCTAGGGGGTGTTCAGACGTGGCTGGGCAAGATGGCGGTGACGGCGGCGGGCCAGGCTCGGCCCTGGGCACCCAGGGCCCATTGCCGCATGGATTCCACGTCGGGCGCTAGGTAGCGGTCCTGTTCGATGAAGCCCACGTGCGCGCGGATCGCGTCGAACTCGGCTTCCATGAGCGGGCTGCTCTTCAGCGCGTGTTTCAGCTCGATGCCCTGGCACGCGGCCATGGCTTCGATGCCCACGACCACGGCGGTGTTGTCCACCATGTCGACCAGGCGGCGCGCGGCGAAGGTGGCCATGGACACATGGTCTTCCTGGTTGGCCGAGGTCGGCAGGCTGTCCACGCTGGCCGGGTGGGCCAGCGACTTGTTCTCGGACGCGAGCGCCGCGGCCGTGACCTGGGCGATCATGAAGCCGGAGTTCACGCCACCGTCCCGCACGAGGAAGGGCGGCAGGCCGGACAGGCCCGAATCGAGCAGCAGGGCCATGCGGCGCTCGGAGATGGCGCCGACCTCGGCCACCGCGAGCGCAATGATGTCGGCCGCGAAGGCCACGGGCTCGGCGTGGAAGTTGCCGCCCGAGATGACCTCGCCCGTGTCGGTGAAGACCAGCGGGTTGTCCGATGCGGCATTGGCCTCGATCACCAGCACGCGCGATGCATGGGCCAGGTTGTCCAGGCAGGCGCCCATGACCTGCGGGATGCAGCGGATCGAGTACGGATCCTGCACCCGGCCGCAGTTGGCGTGGCCGGGGATGATCTCGCTGCCTTCCAGCAGCGCGCGCACCGCGCCCGCCACCGCGATCTGGCCGCTCTGGCCGCGCGCGGCATGGATGCGTGCATCGAAGGGCTTGATCGAGCCCTGGATGGCTTCGAGCGAGAGCGCGCCGGCCATGAGGCCCGCGGCGAACACGTTCTCGGCGCCGAACAGGCCGGACAGCGCGAGCGCGGTCGAAACCTGGGTGCCGTTGAGCAGCGCGAGGCCCTCCTTGGGGCCCAGCACGAAGGGTTCCAGGCCGATCGCGCGCATGGCCTCCCGACCGGGCACCACACGGCCGTCCGCCAGCTCCGCCTCCCCCTCCCCGATCAGCACGCAGGCCAGATGCGCGAGCGGCGCGAGATCGCCCGAGGCGCCGACCGAGCCCTTGGCCGGGATGCGCGGCACCACGCCCGCGTTGAACAGCGCCAGCAGCGCATCGACGATCTCGGGCCGGATGCCCGAGTGGCCGCGTGCCAGGCTCACGGCCTTGGCCGCCAGCACCAGCCGCACCACGCCGGCCGCCAGCGGCGCGCCCGTGCCGACCGCGTGCGAGAGCACGAGGTTGCGCTGCAACTCGGCCAGGCGCTCCGGCGGGATGATGGTCTGCGCGAGCTTGCCGAAGCCGGTGTTGATGCCGTAGGCCACGGCGCCGGCGTCGAGGATCGACTGCACGGTGGCTTGCGCGGCGAGCAGGCCCGGACGCGCGCTTTCGTCCAGCGCCAGCCGAACGCCGCCCGCATGGATGCGGCGCAGTTGGGCCAGGCTTACATCGCCAGGCGATAGCGTCAAGGTGGTGGTTTCAGTGCTCATCGCTTTTCCTGTCTATACAAGTACGGGCGCAAAAAAATCAGGCCAGGCGCCTCCGTTGCGTTCTGCGAATGGAACGGTCGCGCTGGTCGGTGCCCCAGCGGCATTCGCGCTGGCGTCGATCCCCGCTGCGCGGGGCCCCTCGCCGCGTGCGCTCATGCCAGCCCCTGGTTCCCATCGTTGCGCAGCCGGCTGCCCAGGCGGTAGCGCGATGCGGGGTGCAGGCAGCGCACCAGCGTGATGGTCTGCCCGCGTGCCCAGGTGCGGCGGGTCAACAGCAAACAAGGCTCGGCCACGTCCATGGCGAGGCGCTCGGCCTGCTCGGGCGTGGGCAGCACCGCGTCGACCAGGTGCTCGATCTGGTCGAAGGGCACGTTGCGCACCAGGTACTCGCTGGGCGGCATGGTCGAGAAGTCCTGCTCAAGGAAGGCCGGCACGAGCCGCGGGTTCACGTAGCGGTCTTCCAGTTGCACGGGCACACCGTCCTCCAGATGCAGGCAGACGACGTGCACGAGCGATTCGCCCATGCGCACGTCCATCCAGGCCGCCACGTCGGGCGAGGCCGCCACACGCTCGGCGGCGATCAGCTGAAAGCCGTAGTCGTGCCCCCGGCCGCGGATCTCGCTCGCGATGTTGGCGATCTGCAAGAGCGTGGACTGCGGCTTGGCCTCGGCCACGAAGCTGCCCACGCCGGCCACGCGCACCACGCGGCCCTGGTCCATGAGTTCGCGCAGCGCGCGGTTGGCGGTCATGCGCGAGATGCCGAACTGCGCCACGAGCTCGTGCTCGGACGGCAGCCGGTGCCCGGCAGGCCACTCGCCGCTCTGGATGCGGCGCGTGATGTGCTCCTTGACCTGCTCGTACAAGGCCAGCGCGGGCGCGGCCTCGGAGCGCGCGGGCGTGCGTCGGGCGGTCGCAGAGCCGGCCTTCATCTCAATGATCCGCAGCGGCCATGGACTCGGCACGGATCTCTTCCGTGAGCCGGGCCTTGAGTTCCATGAACGCCGGCGTGGTCTTGACCGTGTAGTGGCGCGGGTGCGGCAGGTCCACCGCGATCTCGCTCTTGATGCGGCCGGGCCGCGCGCTGAACACGGCCACGCGGCTGGCCATGAAGATGGCCTCGTCGATGTCGTGGGTCACGAACAGCACGGTCTTTTGCTCGGCCTCCCAGATGCCCAGCAGCAGCTCCTGCATGAGCACGCGGGTCTGGTTGTCGAGCGCACCGAAGGGCTCGTCCATGAGCAGGATCTTGGGGTCGTTGGCCAGCGCGCGCGCGATGGCCGTGCGCTGCTGCATGCCACCCGACAGCTGCTTTGGAAAGTGCTGCTCGAAGCCGCGCAGGCCGACCTTGGCGATGAAGTAATCGGCCCGCTCCTTCTGCTGGGCCTCGGGCAGGTTGCGCTCGCGCAGGCCGAAGCGGATGTTCTGCTCGATGTTGAGCCAGGGGAACAGCGTGTAGCTCTGGAACACCATGCCGCGGTCGGCGCCGGGACCTTCGATGGTCTGGCCGTCCAGCAGCACCTGGCCGGATGTCGGGTAGTCCAGGCCCGCGACGATGCGCAGCAGCGTGGACTTGCCGCAGCCCGAGGGGCCCAGGATGGTCACGAAGTCGTTCTTGCGCACTTCGAAGTCCACCGGCTGCAAGGCCTGGGTGGATTGGCCGCCCGGGCTCGTGAAGGTGCGCGAGACGCCGCGGATCGACAGCTGGTTGCTCATAGCGAAGCCCAGGCGAACAGCTTCCTGTTGACCGCCTTGAAGATGAAGTCGGAGACCAGCCCGATCAGGCCGATCACGATGATGCCGAAGATGATCTGGCCAGTGTTCAAGAGCGCCTGGCTGTCGGTGATCATGTGGCCGATGCCCGAGGACGAGCCGATGAGTTCGGCCACGATCACGTAGGTCCAGGCCCAGCCCAGCACCAGGCGCAGCGTCTCGGCGATGCCGGGCGCGGCGCCCGGGATCAGCACGCGGCGCACGATGCCGCGGCTGTCGGCGCCCAGCGTGTAGGCCGCCTCCACGAGGTCCTTGCGCGCGCCGCCCACGGTCACGGCCACCATCAGGATGATCTGGAACACGGAGCCGATGAAGATCACGAGCAGCTTCTGCGTCTCGCCGATGCCGGCCCACAGGATCAAGAGCGGGATGAAGGCCGACGCGGGCAGGTAGCGGCAGAACGAGACGAAGGGCTCGAGGAAGGCCTCCACCGGCTTGTACGCGCCCATCGCGATGCCCAGCGGCACGGCGATCACGGAGGCCAGGATGAAGCCACCCAGCACGCGCCAGACGGTCATGCCGATGTCGTGGATGAAGCCGTACTCGGTGAACAGCAGCCAGGCCTCCTGCACCATCGTGATGGGGCTGGCCAGGAAGGTCGGCGAGACGTAGCCGCCCAGCGTGAAGAACGCCCAGACGGCCACGAACAGCACGAAGAAAGCCAGGCCCAGCAGCCAGCGGGCCGTGGGGCTGACGGGCTCCAACGGCACCATGCCGCGGCGCCGGCGCGCCGGGGCTGCCGGCATGGCCGCGGGTGCGGCGGTTGCGGCCGGAGAAAGAACGCGGGTGGTGTCGCTGGCCATCGCTTTACTTGATGTAGCTCGCGTCGTACATGGCGGCCCAGTTGTCGGGCTGCTTGCGGATCACGCCGGCCTCCTGCAGGATGACCGCAGCCTCCTTCATGAAGGTCTCCAGCTCACCGGCGAAGAATTTCTGGTTGGCCGCCTTGTCCTGCCAGCGCAGGAAGCTGGCGGACTTGGCAAAGGCCTCGCCGCTCTGTTTGACGGCAGCGCCCATGATCTCGTTGGCTTTGGCCGTGTCGCCCTTGATCATCTCCAGGGCCTGGAAGTACGAATCGGCCAGGGCCTTGGCGGCCGTGCCGTTGGCCTTGAGCCAGTCGGGCGCGCAGCCCAGCGTGTCCTGGATGTGCGGCAAGTCCAGCGTGGTCGCCAGGATCTTGCCGGCGGCGGCGTTGTCGCGCACGGTGGACAGGTAGGGCTCGTAGGTGACGGCAGCATCGTTCTGGCCGGTCACGAAGGACTGGGCGGCGGCCTGCGGCGCCAGCGTGACGGTCTTGACGTCCTTCACGCTCATGCCGTTCTTGCTGAGCATCCAGGCCAGCGTGAAGTACGGCGCCGTGCCAGGGGCGTCCACGGCCACGGTCTTGCCCTTGAGGTCGGCGAAGCTCTTGATGTCGTTGCGCACGGCGATGCCGTCGGCGCCGTAGGACTTGTCGAGCTGGAAGATCTGCACGATGGGCACACCGTTGGTGTTCCATGCCACGTGGGTCTCCACCGTGGTCGCGGCGCATTGGATGGACTTGGAGGCCAGGGCCAGATGGCGGTCCTTCTGCGGAATCATCTTGATCTCCACGTCCAGCCCGTTCTTCTTGAAGATGCCGGCCTTGTCGGCCAGTGTCAGCGGCGCGAAGCCGGTCCAGCCGGACATGCCGATCACGACCTTGGTCTGGGCGGCTGCGCCCTGGGCCACGGTGGCGAGAACGCCGGCGGCCAGCACGGTGGCGAGCTTGGAGAAAACTGTCTTGGCCATGCGGCCCTCCTGGGTTGGGGTTGAACGCTTCGGAACGCTGGTGTCGCCGGCACGCACCCCGGGGAAGGGCACGGGCCGCGCAGTTTGATTCGCTTGAGCAGACCTGTATATACAGAGTAACCCGTGAGCATCCCCAAGTTGGGGCGCACTCCCGAGCCGGACTGGTGCGCGGTCACCGGGACGGTGCCTGCGCGGGCAGGGTTGCCAGCGAATGGGGAAGCGATTGCAGGGAGCGTGCCAGCCGTCAGCCGTCGAACCAGTTCGCCAGCTGAAGTCCGTCGATGCCGTGGAAATCACGCGCGTTGCGGGTCACCAGCGTGAGCCCGTGTGCCAGCGCGGTCGCGGCGATCTGGGCGTCAGGCTCGGCAAGAGGGCGTCCACGCGTCTGTTGCACGGCCCGCAACTCCGCATGGCGGCGGGCCACCGGTTCGTCGTAGGCCAGCTTGGGAAGTGCGCCCGGAACGGCATGGACAAAACGGGTCAAGCTTTGCTTGCGTTGCCCGTCGGGCAGGCGCAGCACGCCGAACAGCAGTTCGTGCCAGACCACCATCGGAATGGCTCCCGCATCCGCGTGCATGGCGAAGGCTTGCATGACCGCCAGGGCGGGCTGGGGACGCGCGAGTTCGGACACGATGCTGGTGTCCAGCAGCCAACGCAAGGGCAGCGCAGCCATGTCAGCGCCTTCTCTTTGGCGCTTGTGCGCCCGCCTCGGCCCAGTCGACGCTGCGGGTCGGCCGGCGATCACGCACCTCGGCCCAGGGGTCGTCCGATTCCGGCTCTGCCGCGAAGAGATCCGCGTGCTCGGCACGCCAGGCCTGCAGACGCGCGGCCGGGCCGTCACCCTGGGCGACGAGACGCTGGTACTGCGCCACCGACATCAGCACGGCGGCCGCCTCGCCGCGGCGCGAGATCAGCACGGGTTCGCCGCCCTGGTCCAGGCTGCTCAGGGCCTCGGCCAGATGCGCGCGCGCTTCGCTGAAAGGAATAGTGTGCAAGGCCGATTGCTGCCTTAAAAATGTACAAATCAATTGTACAAATCCCACGCCCATCGCGCCAGTGCATGGCAGCGCCGCTGGCGGCGCGACCGATCAGCGCGTGGCCAGCAGCGCGTCCACGGCCGCCACCGTCGGCATGCCGCCGATGGCACCCTGCCCCGTCACCGACAGCGCCGCCGCCGCGTTGGCGCGCTGCATGGCCTGCGCCAAAGGCAGGCCACGCGCGAGCGCCGCGGCCAGCGCGCCGTTGAAGGTGTCGCCGGCGCCGATGGTGTCGGCCACGGCATCCATGCGCCAGCCCGGGATGGACAGCGGCGCGGCGCCCGCGCGCCAGAGCCGGCAGCCGTCTGCGCCCAGCGTGGCCAGCACGGCGCCCACGCCGCGGGCCAAGAGGCGCTGCGCGCCCTGCTCCAACGGCGCATCGGACGGCAGTTCGGCCAGGCTGCGCAGTTCGGTCTCGTTGGGAGTCAGCAGGTCGGTCAGGGCCAGCAGTTCGTGCGGCAAAGCGGCCGCCGGCGCGGGGTTCAGCAGCGTGGTCACGCCGGCCGCGCGCGCGATGCGGAAGGCGGCCAGCGTGGCGGATTGCGGCACCTCGTTGGAGGCGATCACGACGCGCGCGCCCGTGATCGTGGCCTGCGCGGCCTGCACCTGGGCGGAGCCCAGGCCGGCGCCTGCGCCCGGCGCCACGGCGATGCTGTTGTCGCCGTCGTCGAACACGAGGATCTGCGCCACGCCGCTGCGCTCGCCCTCGACCTGCTCCACGTGCGTGGTGGTGATGCCTTCGCGCGCCCAGAGGTCCATGCCCATGCGGCCGAAGTCGTCGCGGCCAATGCGCGCGACCACGGCCGTGCGCGCACCCTGGCGCGCGCAGGCCACGGCCGCGTTCGAGCCCTTTCCGCCCGGGCTGATGTCGAAAGCACTTGCCAGCACGGTCTCGCCGCGCGCCATGGGCCGCGCCACGCGCGACACCAGGTCGGCGTTCCAGCTGGCGATGCAGACGACAGAAACGGGCCCACCCCGTTTGGATGTCTCACTGCGTGTAGACATCCCATCCCCTCCAGGGGCGCACCCAGCGGCCTGGCAGAGCCAGTTCTGCGGGTGCACTGGCATGGCCTGCTCCGGCCTTCGGAGCACCTGATTGCGACGCGGCGCTGTGCTCTGCGGGCGGCGCGCCAGGGCTGTGGAACACCGACATGCTCAATCCTTGCTGCGATCGAGTGCGAAGCTCTGCATCTGCGCCTCGATGCGCGTCAGCTCGGCCTCGTCCAGCGCCACCAGCGGCGGCCGCACGCGGCGCCAGCCCGCGTCCTTGTCCAGGATGGCCATGATGGCCTTGAACGCGGCCGTCATGCCGTAGCTCCCCAGGATGTCCAGGAAGGCGCGCACGCGTTGCAGGTCGCGCTGCGCGGCCGCGTCGCCCTGTGCCAGCGCCAGGCGGCCGACCAGGTGCGGCATCACGTTGGCGATGCCGCTCACCGCCCCGAGGCTGCCGCGCGCCCCCATGGTGGGCAGGTCGGGCTCGTTGCCGACCCAGACCTGCATGCCGGGCATGAAGGCCTCGGCATAGGCGATGGAGTCGGCGCGCGTGCAGCCGCTGTCCTTCAGGCCGACGATGGTCTCGGGATACAGCAGGCGCAGCGTGGAGATGACCTGGTGCGACAGGGGAACGCCCGAGACCTGCGGGATGTGGTACAGCACCACGCGCAGGCGGGGGTCGGTCACGCCGTCGATCACGTAGCGGTAGGCGTCGATGATGCCCTGGTCGGGCACGCCCTTGAGGAAGAACGGCGGCAGGATCAGGCAGCGTGTGGCGCCCACCGACAGCGCATGGCGCGTCAGCTCCAGCGTGTCGGGCAACGCCGCGCAACTGGTCGAGACCAGGATGCGCTCGGCAGGTACACCACCGGCGATCAGGCCTTCCAGCGCGGCGCGGCGTTCGGCCACCGTGAACGAGGGGCCCTCGCCCGTCGTGCCAAACGGTGTCACACCGGCACAGCCGCCGTCGATGAGCGCCTTGGCGTGTCGGGCGAACTTGGGGATGTCGATGGACAGGTCGGCATTCAGCGGCGTGATGAGTGCGGGCCAGATGCCGGCATGGGGTACGGGGGTGCTCATGGGGGTGGCTTTCGGGTCGGTGGAATCAGGTGGAGCTGCCGAACTGCACGTCCAGCTGCTGGTGGTGCGCGAGGCCCACGGTGTCGGCAAAGGCGGCATAGGACAGGCCGGGCTGGGCCAGCGCGCCCGGCGTACCGCCGGCGTGCAGCGCGGCCAGCGACTCCTGCACAGCGCGTGCAGCGCTGAACAGGGCCGTGACGGCATAGAACACCATGGAAAAGCCCATGGCCTGCAACGCGGGCGCCGTCAGGGCCACGGCCGGCGTGCCGTCGACGATGGACACGACCTTGGGCCCGGCCACGCGGCGTGCGACGGCCTCGACCTCGGCCACGGTCTTGATGCCGTCCACAAAGACCAGGTCCACACCCGCGTCCTGGTAGCGCTGGGCGCGCGAGACCGCCTCGTCGATGCCGGCCGCCGGCAGCGCATCGGTGCGGCCGATGATGAGGAGGCCGTCGCCTGCGCGCGCTTGCACGGCGCAGCGCAGGCGGCGCGCGTTCTCGGCCGCGTCCATGAGGCGGATTCCCGCCATCTGCCCACAGCGCTTGGGCGCGACCTGGTCCTCCAGGTGGATGGCCGCAACGCCGGCCTGCACGTATTCGCGCACCGTGCGTTCGATGTTGGACGGGCCGCCGTAGCCGGTGTCGGCATCGGCGACCACGGGGATGCCCACGGCGCGCACCATGTCGCGCGCGTGCGTGGTCATCTCGGTCTGCGTGAGCAGGCCGATGTCGGGCTGGCCCAGCCGCGTGGCCGTGGCGCCGAAGCCCGTCATGTAGATCGCCGGGAAGCCCGCGCCTTCGACCAGGCGGGCGCTGAGGCTGTCGTACGCGCCGGGCGCCTGGACGATGGTGCCGCTGGCGAGCAGGTTTTGGAGTGTGGCTGCAGGTTGGGGCATGGGTTCAACTCATCATGAGCCCGCCATCGACATTGATGGCCTGGCCTGTCATGTAGTCCGATTCCGCCGCGGCCAGGAAGCTCGCGACGTCGGCCACGTCTTCGGGCCGCTGCGGCCGCCCCAGCGGAATGCCGGCGATGCGCTGCTGCCAGATCTGGCCTTCGCCCAGGCCTTGCAGCGCGCCCCAGTCGCGGTCCATGCCGCGCCACATCTCGCTTTCCACGAGGCCCGGGCAGATCGCGTTGACCGTGAGGTGCGGCGCGCACGCGATGGCGGCCGACTGCGTGAGGCTCAACACGGCGGCCTTGCTGGCACGGTAGTGCGGGATCACGGCGGCGATCGGGCCAGCGCCCGGTCGGCCGGCGATGGACGCCATGGTGATGATCTTGCCGCGCGGCCGCCCGTCCGCCAGCGGCACCTGCTGCAGCATCTGGCGGGCGGCGGCCTGCAGGCTCAGGAAGCAGCCCTTGACGTTCACGCCCAGCATGCGGTCCCAGTCCGCGCCTTCGAGTTCGAGCAGCGGCTTCAACTGCATGATGCCTGCGTTGCACACCATCACGTCGAGCCGGCCGTGTTCGGCCACGGTGCGCTCCACCAGCTGGCGGCATTGCGCGGTAATGGTCACGTCGGCCGGCACGCCCAGCGCGCCGATCTCGGCGGCAGCGCGCTGGCAACGCGCGGCGTCGATGTCGGACACCACCACGCGCGCGCCGCGCTCGGCGAACTTGCGTGCCATCGCCAGGCCGATGCCCTGGCCCGAACCGGTGACGGCGACCACCAGACCTTCGCTCATACAGGCTTCTTGCGGACCAGGGGCTGGTCCTGCACATAGGTGCGGTTCCAGACCGGTGAGACCACGAGTTCGTTCACACACACGTGCGCGGGCGCCTCCGCGATGAAGCGAATCGTGCGGCCCAGGTCGGCCTCCTGCAGCATGCGTGCCTTGTCGGCCTCCGTCGGCTGCACCGGGCGCTTCAGGAGGATCGGCGTGGCCACCTCGCCCGGGCACAGCGCCGTGGCGCGCAGGCCGTTCACGCACTCCTCGATGTTGAAGGAATGCGTCAGCGCCATCATGGCCGCCTTGCTGGATGTGTAGGCCGGCCCTGTCATGTACTCGTAGTGGAAGCCCGCGAACGAGGCCACGTTGATGACGGTGCCCTGCCCGCGTGCGCGCATGCCCTTGACGACGGCCAGCGTGCAGTAGGTCGCGCCGTTCAGGTTGATGCCCACCACGTCGGCGAAGGTCTCCGCATCCGTGTCGCACCAGTAGCGCTTGGGGTAGTTGAGCCCGGCGCTGTTGACGAGGATGTCGACGCGGCCCAACTCAGCCTGGATCGCATCCGCCACAGCGTTCACGGCCTTGGCGTCGGCCACGTTCAGCGGCTTGGCCGTGATGCTGCCGGCTGGCGCGCCACGCCCTTCTGCCTCGGCGATGGCCGCGCCCAGCTTGTCCGCGTCGCGGCCCGAAATCACGACGCGCGCCCCGGCCTTCGCCAGGTCCACCGCACCGGCCAGGCCGATGCCGCTGCCGCCGCCCGTGACCCAGGCGACCTGTCCGTCCAACAGTCCGCTCATTGGCCGCGGATCCGCTTGAGTTCTTCGGTCACCAGCGCGATCGGCTCGTCGCCGATGGTCTTGGCGTGGCGCTCGTAGATGACCTTGGTCTTCTCACGGATGCGCGCGGTCTCGGCCGGGCTGATCTCGTTCACGGCCATGCCCTTGCTGCGCAGGTTGTCCACGCTCTTGGCTTCCATGGCGCGGTTGGCACGGCGCTGCTCGGCGCGGCCGACCGCGGCGCACTCTTTGAGCACCGCGTGCTCCTGCTCCGACAGACCGTCCCAGACCTTCTTGGAGAACAGCACCAGCGTGGGGCTGTAGGCGTGCTTGGACAACGTGAGGTACTTCTGCACCTCGTAGAACTTCATGTTCTCGATGTTGGTGAACGGGTTCTCCTGGCCGTCGACGGTTCGGGTTTCCAGCGCCGAGTAGACCTCGGTGAACGCCATGGGCACGGCGTTGCTGCCCAGCGTCTTGAAGGTGTCCAGGTAGACGTTGTTCTGCATCACGCGCATCTTCACGCCCTCGAAGTCCTCGACCTTGGTGATGGGGCGCTTGGAGTTGGTCGTGTGGCGAAAGCCGTTCTCCCACCAGGCCAGGTTGACGAGGCCCACGGCCGGCATCTTGGCCGAGAAATAGTCGCCCACCTTGCCGTCCAGCAGCTGGTCGGCCTCGGCCGCGGTGTTGAACAGGAAGGGCAGGTCGAACACGCCCAGCGCCGGCACGATCGACACCACGGGCGCCGTGGAGGTCAGCACCATGTCAATGGAGCCCGTGCGCACGCTCTGCGTGCTGGTCAGGTCGCTGCCCAGCGCGCCGTCCCAGAAGGCCTGGATCTTCATCTTGCCGCCGGACTTCTCGAGCGTGCAGGCACCCATGGCGGCCAGGCCGTTGCCCATGGGGTGCTCCTTGCTCACGCCGTTGGAGACGCGGAAGTTGCGGTTCTGGAACTGGGCGCTGGCAGTGCCTGCGGCCAGGGCCAGGGTGGCGGCGGCCACGGCGGTCAGGGCGACGCGGTTGAATGTCGTCATGGTCATGTCTCCGTAAGGTGAGGAAGGAAATCAGCTCAGCCAGCGCAAGGGCACGAGCACGAGGTCGGGGAACAGCACGAGCAGGAACAGCACGATGAGTTCGGCCCACAAGAAAGGCCACAGCCCCTTCATGAGGTCGCCCATCGAGATCTTGGCCACGCCGCACATCACGTTGAGCACGATGCCCACGGGCGGCGTGATCAGGCCGATCGCGTTGTTCATGATGAACAGCACGCCAAAGTAAACCGGGTCGATGCCGGCCTCCTTGATGACGGGCATCAGCACCGGGGTCAGGATCATCAGCGTGGGCGCGAAGTCCAGCGCCGTGCCGACGATGACCACGATCACCATGATCACGAACATCAGCACGATCTTGTTGAACATGAAGGGCTGCAGCATGGCCGAGACCTGCTGCGGCACTTCGGACGTGGTGATGAGCCAGGCCGAGACCAGGGCCGCGGCGATCAGGAACACCACCACGGCCGTGCTCTTGGCGGCCGACACCAGCAGGCCGTAGAGCCCACGCAGCGGCAGTTCGCGGTAGACGAAGGCCCCGAGGATGAAGGCGTAGACGCAGGCCACCACGCCGGCCTCGGTCGGCGTGAAGATGCCGAACTTGAGGCCGCCGATGATGCCCAGCGGCATCAGCAGCGCCCAGACGCCGTCGATGGCGGCGCGGCCGCGCTGGGCCATGCTCTGGCGCGGCAGCACGGCCACCTTGTCGCGCCGAGCGACCCACTGCCAGGCCACCAGCAGCGACAGGCCCATCAGGATCCCCGGAAAGATGCCCGCGAGGAACAGCTTGCCGATGGACACGTTGGCGATCACGCCGAACACGATGAGGCCGATGGATGGCGGAATCACGGGCGCGATCACGCCGCCGGCGGCGATCAGGCCGGCCGCGCGCGGCACGTCGTAGCCGGCGCGGCGCATCATGGGGATCAGCAGCGCGCCGATCGCGGCCGCGTCGGCGGCGGCGCTGCCCGAGATCGCGGCCATCATGACCGAGGCGAAGATGGCGACGAAGCCCAGGCCGCCGCGCAGGTGGCCGACCCAGGCCAGCGCCACGTTCACGATGCGCTTGGAAATGCCGCCCGCGTTCATGAGCTCGCCCGCCAGCATGAAGAACGGGATCGCCAGCAGCGGGAAGCTGTCGGCCCCCTCGATCAGCTTTTGCGACAGGATGGTGGTGTCGATCTGGCCCTGGGCGACCATCAGCGCGGCACCGCAGACCAAGAGCGCGAACGCGATCGGCAGGCCCAGCAGCATGGCGCCGAGCAGCGAGAAGGTGAAGACGGCGATCGTCATGCCTTCGCCTCCACGGGCGTGCCGTGCGGCGCTTCCTCGCTCTCGCTGACGGCGACCAGTTCGTCGTCACGGATGCGGCCGGTGGCGATGCGCCACAGCGTGCGCAGCGCCATCAGGCCGATGGCGCCGGCCGTGAGGTAGGACACGCCGAACACCCAGATCATGGACAGGCCCGTGACGGGCGCAGCCGTCGTGGCGTTGATCTCGTGCTGCACCCAGGTGCCGCGGAACATCATGAAGCAGCACAGCAGCGTGAGGCCCTGGCACAGCGCCAGGCAGACCAGCTTGCCGCGGCGGCCGAGCTTGCTGACCAGGGCGTCCATGCCCAGGTGCGCGCCCTCGCGCATGGCGACGATGGCGCCGATGAAGGTCAGCCAGATGAAGAAGAAGCGCGAGAGTTCCTCCGAGACCTGGATGCCCGAGTTGAACGCATAGCGCAACAGCACGTTGCCGAACACCATGAGCACCATGCCCAGCAGCAGCGCGGCCAGCACGGCCTCGACGCACTTGAAGAGCCGGTCCATCAGATCACCTTGCCGGGATTCAGCAGATTCTGCGGATCGAGTGCGGCCTTCAGCGTGCGCATGAGCGCGATCTCTTCGGGGCTGCGTGCGTAGGACAGGTAAGGCTTCTTGGCCGTGCCGATGCCGTGCTCGGCCGAGATGCTGCCCTGGAAGTCGCGCACGGTGCTGTAGATCACCTCGTCCATGCGCTTCTTGGGCTGCTCCTCGATGGACAGGCCCGGCACCCAGGCCACCAGGTGCACGTTGCCGTCGCCGATGTGGCCGTAGTAGACGCTCTGGCAACCGGGAATCTGGTCCAGCAGCGCGGCCTTGCACTGGATGGCGAAGGCGTCCATGTCGCGCACGGCGAGGGCCACGTCGTAGGAGACGTGGGGGCCGAGGGCCTGGAAGAATTCGGAGCAGGCGTCGCGCAGCGCCCAGAACGACTGGGTGTCGGCAACCGACTGGGCCAGCGCCGCGTCGGCCAGGCCGCCCTCGCCTGCGAAGTGCTCGAGCCAAGCGGCGAAGCGCGGGCCGTCCACGGACTCGTCGGTGCCCTGGGCCTCCACGAGCACGTAGAACCCATGGTCGCCGGCCACGGGCGGGCGCACGCCCACGCGCTGGGTGACGACTTCCCAGTAATCGGGCCACATCACCTCGAAGGCCGACAGCAGCGGGCCCAGGCCGCTGCGCGCGGCCTTGAGCAGGCGCACGACGGCGTCGTAGTCCGGCAATGCGCACAGGGCCGACAGGGTGCAGCCCGGCTGCGGGTGCAGCTTGAGCACGATGCGCGTGATGATGCCCAGCGTGCCTTCGCTGCCGATGAACAACTGCTTCAGGTCGTAGCCCGCGTTGTTCTTCATCATCTTGTTCAGGCTGGTGACGACGGTGCCGTCGGGCAGCACCCACTCCAGGCCCAGCACCAGCTCGCGCGCCATGCCGTAGCGGATCACGCGGTTGCCGCCGGCGTTGGTCGACAGGTTGCCGCCGATCGCGCAGGAACCGCGCGAACCCAGGTCCAGCGCGAAGTACAACCCGGCGTCGCTGGCTGCGCGTTGCACCACCTCCAGTGGCGTGCCGGCGCGCACGGTCATGGTGGCGCTGTCGGGGTCGATCTCTTCCACGCCCACCAGCCGCTCCAGCGACAGCGCGACCCAGCCGTCCTCGGGCCGGGCGCCGCCGCACAGGCCGGTCAGGCCGCCCTGGGGCACCACGGGCAAAGACGCCTCACGGCAGGCGCGCAGCGCGGCCGAGACGCCGGCCGCGTCCACAGGCCGGATCACCGCCAGCGGGTTCGTGGGCGACTGCGTGCTCCAGTCGTTGCGGTTGCGCTCGGGCACGTCGGCGCCGATCAGCACCGTGGCCGCGCCCAACTGGTCGCGCAGCCGGGTCAGCACGTCGATGGCGCGGGCCGCGTCTGCGCCCGCCAGGGTGGTGGTGTTCATGGCGAGCAAGTATCCTTGTATGTAAGGTACTAACGCACTAGTACAAATACCGATGGCAGAATGCACGGGCCCGCGCGGGGAAGCGCTTTGTTCTGCGAGACTCGGACGCCCCTCGCCGACGGGCGCAGCCACAGGAGACCGCGCCGTGAGCGCACCCAGTTTCAAGATCGAAGCCCCCCGCTCGCTGGCGACCCAGGTCGCGCAGCGGCTGCGCGAAGCCATCGTCGACGGCCAGTTCGCGCTGGGCGAGATGATTCCGGAGGAGCAGCTCGCCAGCTCGTTCGGCGTGAGCCGCACGCCCGTGCGCGAGGCGTTGAACCAGTTGCAGCTGCTGGGCCTGGTGGCCGTCAAGCCGCAGCGCGGCAGCTATGTGTTCGAGGCGACCGAGGCCGACGTCGAGGCGTTGTGTGAGTTCCGCATGCTGATCGAGCCGCGGGCCGCCGAGTTGGCCTTTCGGCACGCGCGCACCGAGACCATCGCCGAGATCCAGGCGGCCATCGCCGAGATGACGGCCGCGCGCAAGAGCAAGGACGGCGTGCGTTACAGCCGCGCCGACACGCGGCTGCACGAGGCCTTCGTCCTGCACTGCGGCAACAGCTACCTGCAAGCCGCCTACGCCACGGCGGGAGCCAAGATCGCCGCCTTGCGCACACATCTGTCTGCTCCCGCCGACGTGCTGCGCCCGGCCGGCTACGAGCAGCACCAGCAGTTGCTGGCCCACTTCAGCGCCGGCGACTTCGCGGCTTTCGACGCGCTCATGCGCGTGCACGTGGCCGGCACGCGCGAGAACTACGTGGCCAGCTTGAAGGCGCGCCGCGCAGCCGCGGCCTGAAACGCGCGACTCAGGGGCGCTGCAGTTGGCCGAGCGCCTCGAGCAGCCGGTCCAGCTCGGTGGACTTGTCGTAGATGCCGTCGATGCGCAGGGCCGCGCAGCGCTCGCGGATGCTGGGCGTGGCGTAGTTGCTCAGCACGTAGACGCGCTGGCCGGCACCGCGCTGCTCGAACGCCCGGGCCACGCCCAGGCCGGAACCCTGCACGAGGAACAGGTCGACCAGGGCCACGTCCCAGGCCGCGTGGCGCATGGCGCCGATGGCCGCAGCCTCGCCATCGGCCCAGCCCACGACCTGCGCGCCCAGCACCTCTTCCAGCATCTCCTGCATGCTCTGGCGGATGAGGGGGTTGTCTTCCACGAGGAAGATGCGCAGCGGCATAGGCGATGGCTTGTGGTTGGACGGGATGCTAGCGCCGCGCGGCCCCACTGGATGTAGGTCAAGCGCGCTTCGTCCCCAGCGACCAGCCGCCGGCGCCGGTCGGTCACAATGCCGGCCGCTGGCGCCAATGCGCGAACGGGGACAACAGGGTGTGAGCCGCGGTCTGTCGGTCTATCTGGATCTGCTGCGTTTTCTCGCAGCGCTCGCGGTGTTCGTGCTGCACGCGAGCTTCGAACGCTTCTCTGGCGGGCTGCCGTTCCTGTGGCGCTTCGCCATCTTCGGCCACGACGCGGTGATGCTGTTCTTCGTGCTGTCGGGCTTCGTGATCGCCCACGTGGCCACGCGCGAAAGCGCCAGCCCCGGCAGTTATGCGGCAGCGCGGCTTGCGCGGCTGTGGTCGGTCTGCGTGCCGGCCCTGCTGCTGACCCTGCTGGTCGACGCGATCGGCCTTCGCCTGGCACCTCACCTGTATGACTTCTCGTGGTACGGACACGACCACCCGGCCGCACGCACCGTCGCCAGCCTGCTATTTGCCAACGAGCTCTGGTTCTGGTCCCTGCAACCGTTCTCCAACACGCCCTACTGGTCGGTCGGCTACGAGTTCTGGTACTACGTGCTGTTCGGCGCCTGGCTGTTCACACGCGGGCGCGCGCGCTGGCTGGCCTGCGCCCTCGTCGCGCTCGTGATGGGTCCCAAGATCGCGCTGCTGCTGCCGGTCTGGCTGGCGGGGGTCTGGGCCTACCGCACGCCGCTCGCGCAGCGCCTGTCCCCGTTCGCGGCAGGCCTGTTGTGCGCGGCCACGCTGGCAGGCTACCTGGCCTACTCCGAATCGGCCCTGCCACAGGCTCTGGCCCGGTTCACGGCGCCATGGTTGGGCATCTCCGCCGCCCAGCTGCTGAGCTGGTCGGCGAACTTCCCGGCGGACTACCTGGTGGGGGCGCTGGTCGCGCTGCATTTCGTGGGCGCGCGGCGCCTGCTGCAGGACGACGCGGCCGTCCCGCCAGGCCTGGAGCGTGCCATCCGCACGCTGGCTGGCCACACCTTCGCGCTGTACCTGTTCCACAACCCGCTGCTGCAGTTCTTCGGCGCGCTGGCGCACTGGCTCGGCTGGTGGGACCAACGCGCGCTGCCCGTCGTGCTGGGACCGCTCCTCGTGGTGTGGCTGCTCGGCGCGCGGACCGAGCGCCTGAAGGGCCCGCTCAAGGCTGTCCTGCTGCGGGCCTTCGCGCGCCGCGCGCCGGCGGGCTGAGCGTCTTGCTTTCAGCGCGCTGCGCTCTCCGCCTCCTGCAGCAGCCGCCACATCACCTTGCCGCTGCCGCTCTTGGGCAGGGCGTCTGCGAACTGCACCTGGCGCGGCACCTTGTAGGCTGCCATGTTGTCGCGGCACCAGGCGATGATGTCCTCGGCCGTGGTGTCCTTGTGCGTGGGGCGCAGCACCACCACCGCCTTGACCGATTCGCCGCGGTAGGCGTCCTGCGTGGCGATGATGCAGGCCTCCTGCACGGCGGGATGGCGATACATCAGCAGTTCCACCTCGGCCGGCCAGACCTTGAAGCCGCTGGCGTTGATCATGCGCTTCAAGCGGTCGGTCAGAAAAAAGTAGCCGTCCTCGTCCATGCGGCCCATGTCGCCGGTGCGGAAGAAACGCTTGCCCTCGAAATCGATGAAGGCGGCCGCGGTCGCCTCCGGCTGCTTCCAGTAGCCATGGAAGACCTGCGGGCCGTGCACGATGATCTCGCCGGATTCGCCCGCCGGCAGCTCCTGCAGGCTGTCGGGATCGACCACGCGCGCATCGGTCGACGGAATGGGAATGCCCAGGCACTGCTGCTTGGGCCGCTCGAAGGGGTTGGTGTGCGTAGGCGCGGCCGTCTCGGTCAGGCCGTAGCCCTCCTGGTAGCGCAGGCCGTACTGCTCCTCCAGGCGCTGCGCGATCGCCTGCGGCATCGCGGCGCCGCCGCCGCCGATCTGCTGCAGGCTGGTGAGGTCGTACTGCGGCAGGTTCGGGCTGGCCAGCAGGTCCACCACCATGGTGGGGATGTTGGTCCAGCTCGTGACCTTCCAGCGCGAGATCAGGTGGCCGGCCACGTCGCGGTCCCAGCGCGGCATCAACACCAGCGTGGCACCGACGCTGATGGCCGTGTGCATCATGCTCACGATGCCGGTGATGTGGAACATGGGCACCACGGCCAGCACCACGGATTCCGAGTTCGCGCAGGACCACAGCGTGCTGGACACCACGTTGTGCATGAGGTTGCTGTGGTGGTGCACGCAGCCTTTGGGCAGGCCCGTGGTGCCGCTGGTGTAGGGCAACAGCGCCATGTCGTCAGCCCCTACCGTGTGCGCGGGCGCGGGCAGGCCCTGGGTCAACAGCGCGTCCCAGGCGTGCACGGCGCCGCCGGCCAGGGCCGGCAGCGCATGCCGCGCCAGCAGCCAGTCGCGCCAGGCCGGCGCCATGGCCGGGCCCTCGGCCACCGCGGCGTCGAAGGCGTCGGTGAACTGCGAGACGATGAGGTGCGCCAGGCGCTGCGGCGCCGGTAGTTCGTCGCTGGCCCTGGCCAGCGCCCCAGCCAGGTCGCCGGTGGTGATGGCGACCTTGGCATCTGCATCGACGAGGTAGTGCTTGAGCTCCTCGGCCTTGTTCATGGGATTGATCGGCACCACCACGGCGTTGGCGCGCAGGATCGCGAAATGCGCCACCACAAGCTGCGGACAGTTCTGCATGAACAGCGCCACCCGGTCGCCGCGTTGCACGCCCTGCGCGGCCAGCGCGCCGGCCAGGGCCTCGACCTGCGCGGCGAGCTCAGCGTAGGTGGTCACGCGGTCGAAGAACACCAGGGCCGGCTTGTCCGGATACCGCGCCGCACTGGTCGCCAGGTTGTGCCACAGCGAGGTCGCCGGCACGGTCAGCGCACGCGGCACGCGCGAGGGCCAGAACTTGTGGTGGGGGCGGTCGGCAGTCAGGGACATGGGCAGGAGCCAGCAGTGGTCTAAACCGGCGAGCGTAGGCCAGAAAGCCGGGGGCGCGCTCCGGAATGCCCCCTATGGTCTGTCGGGCCCGGGACAGCGCCCCCTCCTACACTGCGGGCCCATGGCTCCACCCTCACCCACCGCGCTGGTGCTGACTGGTGGCGGCGCCCGGGCCGCCTACCAGGTCGGCGTGCTGCAGGCCCTGACGCAGCTGCGGCAGGGCAGCGCACAGGCCGCCGCGGACAATCCCTTCCCTATCATCGTCGGCACCTCGGCCGGCGCCATCAACGCCGCGGCGCTGGCCTGCGGCACCGACGACTTCGACGCGGCCGTGGCCGGCATCGCCGAGGTCTGGGCGCATTTCAGGACTGAACAGGTCTACCGCGCCGATGCGCTGGATCTGCTGGACACGCCGGGCCGCGCGCGCATGCTGTGGGGCGTGGCCCGGCTGCTGGCGCGCTGGCGCCAGGCCCAGCCGCACAGCCTGCTCGACAACCGGCCGCTGGCCGAACTGCTGCAGCGCCTGGTGCCGCTGGACCGGCTGCCCGCGCTGCTGCAGGCCGGCCACCTGCAGGCGCTGGCCGTCACCGCGTCGAGCTACAGCGCCGGCGACCATTGCACCTTCTACCAATCGGCCGTGCCCATGGAGCCCTGGCTGCGCTCGCAGCGCCGCGCCGTGCCCGGGCCGATCGCGCACGCCCATCTGCTGGCCTCGTCGGCGATCCCCTTCGTCTTCCCGGCCACCGCGATCGGCAACCCGGAAGCAGCCGAATACTTCGGTGACGGCTCCATGCGCCAGGCCGCGCCGCTCTCGCCCGCGATCCACCTGGGCGCCGCGCGCATCCTGGCCGTCGGCGCGGGCCGGCTGCAGGAACCGCGCGGCAGCAGCCCCACGCTGCACACCGGCCGGCCCACGGCGGCGCAGATCGCCGGCCACGCCCTGTCGAGCATCTTCCTGGACGCGCTGGGCGTGGACGTGGAGCGCCTGCAGCGCATCAACCAGACGCTGGCCCTGGTGCCGCCCGAAGCGCGCGAGCGCACGGCGCTGCGGCCCGTGGACCTGCTGTTGATCGCGCCCTCGCAGCGGCTGGATGCCATCGCCGCGCGCCACGCCCAGGCGCTGCCGGGCGTGGTGCGCCGGCTGTTCGCGGCCGGCGGCCCGCCCGTGCGCGCGGCCACGCAGTCGGCGGCCTTCGCGAGCTACCTGCTGTTCGACGCCGGCTTCACGGGCGAGCTGATGGCGCTGGGCCGCGCCGACACGCTGGCCCAGGCCGCGCAGGTGCGCGCGTTCCTGGGCTGGACCTGATTCAGTAGCCCGCCGCCAGGCCGGTGTTGCGGCGCGGATCGTTGGCGCCGAAGTAGCGCTTGCCGGGCACGGGCTTGGCGTCCAGCGCGGGTGCGCCGACCAGGATCACGGCGAGGTGGTTGGCCGGCTGGGGGCCTGCGAACTGGTGGCCCCAGCCTTCCAGGATGCGGCGCGTGTCGGGCGAGAGCATGCGCGCTTCCACGTTGGTGGGTGCCGGCAGCCACTGCTGGTGGAAGCGCGGCGCGTCCACCGCCTCCTGCACCGTCATGCCGTAGTCCAGCACGTTGAGGATGGTGTGCAGCACCGCCGTGATGATGCGGCTGCCGCCGGGCGTGCCGACCACCATGAGCGGCTGGCCGTCCTTGCCCGTCACGATCGTCGGGCTCATCGACGACAGGGGCCGCTTGCCGGGCGCGATCGCATTGGCCTCGCCCTGCACCAGGCCGTACAGGTTGGGCACGCCGACCTTGACCGTGAAGTCGTCCATCTCGTTGTTGAGCAGCACGCCGGTGCCGGCGGCCGTCACCTTGGCGCCGAACCAGTCGTTCAGCGTATAGGTGACCGAGACCGCGTTGCCCCACTTGTCGGTGATCGAGTAATGCGTGGTGTTGCTGCCCTCGTGCGGCGGCACGCCGGGCTTGAGCGCGCGGCTGTCGGCCGCCTTGTCGGGCGCGATGCTGGCGCGGATCCGCGCCGCATAGTCCTTGGACAGCAGCCGCTCCAGCGGGTTCTTGACGAAGTCCGGATCGCCCAGGTAGCTGTTGCGGTCCACGTAGGCGTGGCGCATGGCCTCGATCTGGTAGTGCACGCCCTGGGCCGCGCCCCAGCCCAGGTCCTTGAGCGGGTAGCCCTCCAGGATGTTCAGCACCTCGCAGATCACCACGCCGCCCGAGCTCGGCGGCGGCGCCGAGACGATGCCGTAGCCGCGGTAGCTGCACTCCACGGGCTTGAGCTCGCGCGTCCTGTACTGGTCCAGGTCGGCCTGCGTGATGATCCCCTTGCCGGCCTGGCTGGAGGCCACGATGGCCGCGCCCACCGGGCCCTTGTAGAAGCCGTCCGTTCCGCGCTCGCTGATGGCCTGCAGCGTGGCTGCCAGGTCGCGCTGCACCAGCCGCTGGCCGGCCTGGAAGGGCTCGCCGCGGTTCAGGAAGATCTCGGCCGTGGGCGCGTCGCGCCGGAAGTCGGCCGTGGCCGTGGCCAGGAGGTCGATGTCGCCCTGCTCCAGCATGAAGCCTTCGCGCGCGAGCCTGATGGAAGGCGCAATCAGCGTGGCGCGCTGCTGCGTGCCGTACTTCTCGCGTGCGTACTCCAGGCCCGCCACCGAGCCGGGCACGCCCACGGCCAGGTGGCCCAGCGTGCTCGCGCCCTTGACCACGTTGCCGTCCTTGTCCAGGTACATGTTGGCCGTGGCGGCCAGCGGCGCCTTCTCGCGGAAGTCGAGGAAGGTGCTGCGGCCGTCGGCCAGCCGGATGGTCATGAAGCCGCCGCCACCCAGGTTGCCGGCGGCCGGGTAGACCACGGCCAGCGCGTAGCCGACGGCCACGGCGGCATCAATGGCGTTGCCGCCGTCCTTGAGCACGTCCACGCCCACGCGCGTGGCCAGGTGCTGGGCCGAGACGACCATGCCGTTCTCGGCCGCGACCGGGGCGGGCGAGGCGGCCAGCGCGGCGCTGGTCCACACGGCCGCGCAGCCAGCGGCGCACATGGAAAGGGAAAGGGTCCAACGCATCGAAAGTCTCCTGTTGTTTGCATACGGTGCGGGACCATGATTCTGCTGCGCTTTCGCGTGTGCAAGGGCGCGCTCGCCAGGAGTTACATGTGGGCCGATTTCAGGCGTCGGGCGTGATCCCCAGCTCGGCACACAGCCGTGCCACGGTGGTTTTGAGCGCGGCCACCTCGCCTTCGAGCCGCTGCACCTGGGCACGCAGAGCCGGCACCTCGCCGACCGGATCGGCTGCCGCTGGCGACTCCAAGGCGGCGGCCGCCTCGGGCGCGTCGCCCGACAGCAGATGCATCCAGCGGTTCTCGCGCGCGCCCGGCAGCCGTGCCAGCCGCGCCACCAGGGCGCCGGCCGGTCGCTCGGCCAGTTCCTCGAGGAAGGCCTCGACCGAGGAGATGTCGGCGAAGTTGTGCATGCGGTCGCTCGCGATGCGCAGTTCGCCGGCCGTCTGCGGCCCGCGCAGCAGCAGCACCGCGAGCAGTGCCTGCGACTGCGAGGGGATGCGCAGCACGCCATCGGTGTTGTGGGCATAGCGCATGGCACGGCCGCCGCTGGTCTCGTTGACGAGGGACATGCCGCGCAGTGTGGCCAGCGCTTCCTGCACCTGGCTTTCGGTCAGTTCCATGACCGGGTGGCGGCTGGTCTTCTGGTTGCAGCCGGCCACCAGGCTGTTCAGCGTGAGCGGGTAGGTGTCGGGCACGGTGCGCTGCTTTTCGATCAGCACGCCCAGCACGCGCGCCTCGGCCAGCGAAAGGATGGGCACGCTCATGTGCAAGCCTCGATGCGCGCCACCAGCGCCTGCGTGAACTGCGCCGTGCCTGCCTGGCCGCCCAGGTCGCCGGTGCGCACCTGGTCGATGTTGAGCGTGGCGTCGATGGCCTCGCGCAGCCGGCGTGCCAGGTCGGGCAAGTGCACATGCTCCAGCATCAGCGCCGCCGCCAGCATGATGGCCACCGGATTCGCGATGCCCTTGCCCGCGATGTCCGGCGCCGAGCCGTGCACGGCTTCGAAGATGGCCGCGTCCTTGCCGATGTTGGCGCCCGGCGCCATGCCCAGGCCGCCGACCAGGCCCGCCACGAGGTCCGACAGGATGTCGCCGAACAGGTTGGTCGTGACCAGCATGTCGAACTGCCAGGGGTTCAGCACCAGCTTCATCGCGCAGGCATCGACGATCACCGTCTCCAGCTGGAACTTGCCCTGGTAGCGCTCGGCATAAAGCCGCTCGCCGGTCTCCAGGAAGATGCCGGTCAGCGCCTTCATGATGTTGGCCTTGTGCACCAGCGTGACCTTCTTGCGGCCGGTGGCCACCGCGGTGTCGAACGCATATTCGAGGATGCGCCGGCTGCCGGCCCGCGTGTTGATGCCGGTGGCCATGGCCACGGCATGCGGGTCGTCGTCGATCTGCACGTAGTGCTCGTGGCCGATGTACAGGCCTTCGAGGTTCTCGCGCACCACCAGCAGGTCGATCTTGTCGAAGCGCCCGCCCGGGACCAGCGTGCGCGCCGGGCGCAGGTTGGCGTAGAGCTGGAACTCCTCGCGCAGCCGCACGTTGGACGATCGGTAGCCGCCGCCCGAGGGCGTTTCCAGCGGCCCCTTCAGCGCCAGCCGCGTCCGCCGGATGCTGTCCAGCGTGGCCTTCGGCAGCGGGTCGCCCGCGGCCTGCACACCGCCCAGGCCGGCGATCTGGCGGTCCCAGGCGAAGGGTGCGCCCAGCGCATCGAGCGCGGCGACGGTGGCCTCGACGATCTCGGGGCCGATGCCGTCGCCGGGGATCAGGGTGGCGGGGATGGGTGTGTTCATGGTGGCGCTCCTGTGGCGTCGTGTAACTTGCGCGGCAGCATACCCGCCGACGGCTGCGGTGCGGCAACACCGCAACCCGACGCAGGGCCGTCCACGTACACTGCCGCGCCGGCCCCCGCGCCGCCGCGCCCTTTTCCGCATGAACGAATCCGATCCGGCCCTGCCGTTTTCCGCCCTGGGCCTTGCGCCCGCGCTGGCGCAGGCCGCCGCCGCCCGAGGCTACACCCAGCCCACGCCCGTGCAGGCGGCCGCCATCCCCCTGCTCCTGCAG
This sequence comes from Variovorax boronicumulans, assembly GCF_007677875.1. Taxonomy (GTDB): domain Bacteria; phylum Pseudomonadota; class Gammaproteobacteria; order Burkholderiales; family Burkholderiaceae_C; genus Pseudorhodoferax; species Pseudorhodoferax boronicumulans_A. The sequence continues at coordinate 27,850 of NZ_VEDO01000030.1, forward strand.
GGCCGCGACCTGCGCGCCAGTGCACCCACGGGCTCGGGCAAGACCGCCGCCTTCGTGCTGCCGCTGCTGCAGGCCTGGATGCAGACACCGCGCCAGCAGCCGCGCCGCCTGCACACGCTGGTGCTGGTGCCCACGCGCGAGCTGGCGACGCAGGTGGCCGAGCAGGTGCAGGCCCTGGCGGCCGCGCTGCCCGAATCGCCGCGCCTGGTGCGCGCCATCGGCGGGGTTTCCATCAACCCGCAGATGCTGGCACTGCGCGGCGGTGCCGACATCGTGGTCGCCACGCCGGGCCGCGCGCTCGATCTGGTCACGCGCCACGCGCTGCGGCTGGACGGCTTGCAAACCCTGGTGCTGGACGAGGCCGACCGGCTGCTCGACCTGGGCTTTGCCGACGAGCTGCAACTGCTGCTGCGCCGCCTGCCCGCGCAGCGTCAGACGCTGCTGTTCTCCGCCACCTTCCCGCCGGCGGTGCAGTCGCTGGCCGATGGTCTGCTGCGCGCGCCGGCCCAGGTGGAGGCGCCGGCGCAGCTGGCCGCCCTGCCCGACATCGCCCAGCGCGCCATCGTGGTCGACACCGGCCGGCGCACGCAGCTGCTGCGCCACCTGATCGCCCAGCACGGCTGGCCGCAGGTGCTGGTCTTCGTGGCCACCAAGCTGGCCTGCGAGACCGTGGCCGCCAAGCTGCGCAAGGCGGGTCTCGCGGCCGAGCCGCTGCACGGCCAGCTCAGCCAGGGCAAGCGCAGCCAGGTGCTGGCCGACTTCAAGGCCGCGCGCGTGCAGGTGATGGTGGCGACCGACCTGGCCGCGCGCGGCATCGACATCGCGCAGCTGCCGGCCGTCGTCAACTTCGACCTGGCGCGCTCGCCCACCGAACACGTGCACCGCATCGGCCGCACCGGCCGCGCTGGCGCCAGCGGCGTGGCGCTGAGCTTCGTGCCGTCCGCGGCCGAGGCGCATTTCCGGCTCATCGAGAAGCGCCAGGGCCTGGACGTGCCGCGCGAGCAGGTGCCGGGCTTCGAGGCCACGGAAGCGGCACCGCCCGTGGTTTCCGACCCGCAGGGCGGCGTCAAGGGCCGCCGGCCCAGCAAGAAGGACAAGCTGCGCGCGGCCGCCGCTGCCGCAACGACCAAGCCATGAACCTGCAGTTCCTGCTGTTCGAGCACAGCGAAAGCGGGGACGGCACCGGCCTGTTCGAAGCCATGGCCGCCGTGCGGCCCGCGCAGGCCGCGGCCGTGCAAGCCGAGATCGCTGCCGTGCTGGAATGGGCCCAGGCGCAGTTCGGCCCGGCGGAACCCATGGAAGACGGCGGCGACTGGCACGCCGAACTGCACAGGAGCGAGGAGCCGGACGGCAGCGGCGCGCAGCGCCAGGTGTTCAGCCTGTCGCTGGCCGGCTCGGCGGCGTTCTGCGCCGCCTTCGAGCGCCAGTTCACCGACGCGCTGGCCTAAGATCGCCACCGGACCATGGCATCCGACCATGGCCCTGCCGAACGCCTGCTGGCCGGACTGCCCACCGATTCTTGGCCAACGGTCCGCAGGAGCGAGTGCAATCCGACGACACGCCGCGGCCACGCCGGACCACGGCATCCAGGACACCCATGGCCGAACAGACCATCACCACCGCCATCTACAAGCTCTACCCCTCGCCGCGCAACCGCGAGCGCACGCTGTTCGCGCACGAGGTCTTCGTGCCCTACCCGTATGCGCTGGTGGATCCGCCCAGCTACGACCCGCAGGGCCGCTGGACCCTGTTCGCCGCGCACCGGCTGGCCGATGGCAAGAACGGCCAGCTCGTGACCTTCGAGCTGCAGGCCGACGCCGCGCGTTTCGAGGCACGCTTCACGCCAGACTGAGCCGGTTCAAGGCTGCGGCTTCGCCGCGGGCTGGCCCGTCGCCGCCGCGTTCACGTCGCGGATCTGCTGCTGCAACTTGCGGAAGGCGGCCGATTCGCGCAGCAGCTTGCCGGCCTGGGCGCGCAGCCTGTCCACCGCCTCGTCGGGCAGCACGAAGCTGGTCGGCAGCTCCATGAAGTAGCGCCGCTCGGCCGGATCGGCGATCGCGTCGAAGCTCACGTCGATGGCATCGAAGGTGATGCGCGGCACCTGCGCCTCGGCCCGCGCCTGCGTCATGCCCTCCAGGCGCTTTTGCGCGATCTGGTAGTCGCGCCGGTTGGCCCAGCGCTGGGCGATGTCCTTGAGCAGCTCCACCGACTCGTAGGAGAAGTGGTCGATCGGCACGCTGGACGATTGCAGCAGCTGCGCCACGAAGCCGGGCGGCGTGGGGCTGCGGTCCCAGTCGGTGCTGGGTGCCGAGCGCGAGTTCACGGCGATGACCACCACGTGGCGCAGCTGGTCGAAGTCCAGCTCCTTCTGGAAGTTCGGGCTGGCTTCCATCTGCTCGAAGGCCTCGATCATGCCGCGCAGGCCCAGGTTGTCGGAGACGCCGCCATCCACCGTGTGGATGTAGGGCCGCGCCTGGCTGTCCTGCAGCTCGCGGATATCGCGGTACCGCAGCAGCGCCCGGCCGGCGGGCCGGGCCGCGTTGTCGGCCCGCGCGACGTCCTGCACCCAGGCCGGCAGCGGCGCATTGCAGCTGCCGCCGTAGTTGCGCCAGGTCACGGGCGAGAGCACCACTGGCACGGCCGAGGAGGTGGCGGCCGCGCGCGCCAACCGGACCCCACCCAGGTCAGAGCACATCAGGTCGAAGTTGTCCTGCGAGAACTCGAAGCGCGCGCCCGTCGACAGGTCCGTCCCCGTGACAAGGGCCACCGGCGTGGCCAGGCGCTGCAGGTCGGCGAAGGTCGCGCCCTGGAACAGGATCTCGTCGTAATAGTCGGCCGCCAGCTCCGAACGCCCATAGGCGGCGCTGCCGAGTGCGCCCCAGTTGCGCGGGCTCAGCGCGCGCGAGATGAGCTCGCCCTGCACATCCCGCTTGAGGAAGCGTGGCTCGAATTCGGTGAACAGGCGCTCGCCGTACAGCGCATAGGCCAGCGCCGTGAAGCTGCCGCCCGAGACGCCGGCGATCAGGTCCACCTCGTCGAGAAAGCGGTGGGTCTGCCCTTCCACCACGATGGGCGTGCGCCACAACTCCTCCAGCACGCCATAGGAGAACGCCGCCGCACGCGTGCCGCCGCCGGAGAACGCGAGCAGCACCAGCGCGCGGGGGTTGTTCCCCGGCAATTTCCGCTTGAGCAGCGGCATCACGCTGTAGCCCTGGCTGGCCTGTGGCTGCGCCACGGGCGCATTCACGGGCGCCATTGCGGTGCACGCGGCCAGCGCGAAGCTGCCCGCCGCCAAGCCCAGCGGGCGCGCAAGCCGTCCGAATTCTTCCAATCGCAACATCTCCACCTCTTTTCTGCATACATGTCTTGAAAATAAAAGACACGTCCACAGAATACAGGACGGTTGGCTAGAGGCCCCCAGCGACCTTCAGCACGCTGCCCGTGACATAGGACGCCTTGGCCGACAGCAGCCACACGATGGCCTCCGCGATCTCGGGCGCCTCGCCCGGCCGGCGCATCGGGATGCGCGCGGCCACGCGTTGCGGCCGGCCCGGTTCGCCGGCCGTGGCATGGATGTCGGTCAGCGTGGTGCCGGGCGACACAGCGTTCACGCGGATGCCCTCTTCGGCCAGTTCCTTGGCCAGGCCCACGGTGAACGCCTCGACCGCGGCCTTGGACGCTGCGTAGTGGACGTACTCACCCGGCGCGCCCAGCGTGGCGGCGATCGACGAGACGTTCACGACCACGCCGCCCTGCCCGGCCGCGCACCAGCGCCGCACCGCCTGCTGGGTCAGCAGCATGGTGCCCAGCACGTTGACGTCCAGCACCTGCTGCAAGGTCGCGCGCGTGGACTGCGCAAAGCTGCCCAGCGGCCCGGTGATGCCGGCGTTGTTGACCAGCCCGCGCAGCGGCGGCAGAGTCGGCGGCAGCCGGTCCAGCAAAGACTCGGCCACGTCCGGGTCGCCCACGTCGGCCTGCAGGCAATCGGCCTGCCCACCCGCGGCGCGGATCTGCGCGACCAGCGCCTGCGCCGCCGCCGGCTGCGTGGTGTAGGTGATGCACACGGCATGTCCGGACGCCGCGGCCAGTCTGGCCGTCGCTGCGCCGATGCCGCGGCTGCCGCCTGTGATGAGCACGGTGCCGGTCTCGTTCATGGAACTGCTCTCCTCTGCAAGGGATGGGAGCGGCCGCAGCGCCCGCTCCGTGGTGGCGACTCTAACCGCCGCCCCGGCGTCAAGACATGCGCAAGCCGCATGGCTGCAGCCCTGCCTTTGCATGCCGCGGGCCGGCGCTGCGCCACACACTGCATGCGCACTCCGGAGAACGCCATGCACCAGGAATTGACATTGGACCAAACCTGCCGCCGCCTGCACCTGCCTGCAGGCGCTGTGCTGCATTGCCACGCCGGCCAACTTTGGCTGACGCGCGAAACCCTGGCCGACGGCGGCCCCAGCCCCGACATCGTGCTGCAGCCCGGTCAGCACCACCGGGTCGAGCGGGCCGGCCCGCACTTCCTCACGCATCTGCGCGGCAGCGGCCGGCCCGTGCGTTGCAGCCTGCGGTTGCCCGTGCCCCGCTCGGCCGCGCGCGGCGTCTTCAGCTGGCGCTGAGAGCCGCCGTGCCGGCCGCCTCGGCGCGGACCCACTCGGCGACGCGCTGCACATCGGCGCGCGGGGCCGGCTCGGCCTGCAGCAGCCAGAACGCGTACGGGCTGGGCCGCGAGGCTTGTCCGGCCAACAGCGCGAGCTGACCGCCCGCCAGCAGCGGCTGCAGCAGTTCCAGCCGGCCCAGCGCCACGCCCTGCCCGGCCAGCGCGGCATGGATCACCTGGTCGTACTGGTTCAGCCGCAGCATGGGCGGGCGGGCCCGACCGCGGGCCGCGCCCGCGGCCAGCTTCCAGCCGCGCCATTGCAGCCAGGGCCGCGGATCGTCCAACTCCAATAAAGCCATGTGCGCCAGCGCGCCGGGGTCGCGCGCCGCTTCTTCCACGAGACGCGGGTGCGCCACGGGGGCCAGCGTCTCGCCGAACAACCGCACGGCGTCGGCCGGCGCATCGGCCGCGCTGCAGTAGCGCAGCGCCAGGTCGATGCCGTCGGCACGCAGGTCGCTGAGCTGGTTGCTGGCCGACAGCCGCACGTCCAGCTGCGGGTGCAGTTGCTGCAGCGCCGCCAGCCGCGGCAGCAACCACAGGCCGACCACGCCCACACTGGCCGTGACGGTGACAGGCCGGCGCTCCTCACTGCGGCGCAGCTCGCCCATCACGTCCTGCAACTGCTGCAGGGCCCCGTCGGCGCTGCGGAACAGGCGCTCGCCCTCGGGCGTGAAGGCCACCCCGCGGTGCTGGCGCAGAAACAGCCTGCAGCCCAACTGCTCTTCCAGCTGGTTCACCTGCCGGCTCACGGCCGATTGCGTCAGGCACAGGTCGTCGGCGGCCTGCGTGATGCTCAGGCGCCGGCCGACCGCGACGAAGCCCCGGAGCAGATCCAGGGACGACAGGCGCACGAGTGGCATGGACATGGCACATTGTGCGGCCGAGGCCCCACTGGTGCCATGCGCTCCCTGCATGGCTGGCAGACCGAATCATCATTTGTGCGGAGACAGCGCCATGGGTCCAATGGTCGCCATGCCATCCCTTTCCTCTCCCTCCCCCGATCCCCGCGCCTGGTGGACCCAGGCCTGGGTCCTGGTTCTGGCCGGCGGCCTGGTCATGGGCCTGGCCCTCGGTGTGCGCCACGTGCAAGGCCTGTTCATGCTGCCCATGACGCAGGACCGCGGCTGGACGCGCGAGACCTTCGCGTTGGCCCTGGCCGTGCAGAACCTGGTCTGGGGCCTGGCCCAGCCCTTCACCGGCATGCTGGCCGACCGCTTCGGCGCCCCGCGCGTGGTGGCGGTGGGGCTGGTGCTCTATTCAGTGGGCCTGGCCGGCATGGCCTGGGCGCCGACGGCCATCGCGTTGGTGCTGACCAGCGGCGTGTGCATCGGCATCGCGCTGTCGGGCACGGCCTTCGGCGTGGTCTATGCGGCGCTGAGCCGGCTCGTCCCGCCCGCGCGGCGCGGCTGGGCGCTGGGCCTGGCCGGCGCAGTCGGCGGTCTCGGGCAGTTCGCGCTGGTGCCGGGCGCGCAGGGCCTGATTGCAGGCTGGGGCTGGTCGGCCGCGCTCGGTGTGCTCTCGGTCGCCGCCGCGCTGATGCTGCCGCTGGCCTGGCCGCTCGATGACCGCAGGACCGCAGCCACCGCCACGCAAGGCGAAGCCCTGCCGCTGGGCTGCGCCGTGCGCGAGGCCTTCGCCCAGCCCGGCTTCTGGCTGCTCAACCTGGGTTTTCTCGCTTGTGGCTTTCAGCTGGCCTTCATCGCCGGCCATTTGCCGGCCTACCTGCTGGACCGCGGCCTGCGCGCCAGCGACGGCGTGGCGGCGCTGGCCATCATCGCGCTGACCAATGTGGCCGGCACCTATGCCGCCGGGCTGCTCGGTGCGCGCTGGAGCAGGAAGCGCCTGCTGGCCGGCGTCTATCTCGCGCGCAGCGCAGCCATGGCGCTGTTCCTGCTGGTGCCGCTGTCCAGTGCCAGCCTGTACGCCTTCGCCGCCGCCATGGGCTTGCTCTGGCTGGGCACGCTGCCGCTGACCAACGGCATCGTGGCCCAGGTGTTCGGCGTGCGCTACCTGGGCACCCTGTTCGGCTTCGTGTTTCTGGGCCACCAGATCGGCGGCTTTCTGGGCGTGTGGCTGGGCGGCCTGGTGTTCGAGGCCACGCGTTCCTACGAGCCGGTCTGGCTCATCGCCATGGGACTGGGCGTGCTGGCCGCCGCGCTGCACTGGCCCATCGACGAGCGGCCGTTGCTGCGCCCGGCGGCCGCGTGAAGGGGTCGGCACTGTGGGCGCTGGCCCTGGCAGGCTGCTGCGCTGCACTGGCGCCGGCGTGGCGCGACCCGGCGCTGGCCCAGGCCTGGCTCGCGCTCATCACGTTGTGCGGGGGCTGATCACAGCTCCGCCGTGGCCCAGGCCGCCTGGATGTCGGCCGCCAGGCGCAGCAGCAGGCCGACATGGTTCTCGTCGCCCTCCTGCGCGGATCCGGCCGGTACCGGAAAGCTCACATTGAGCGCGTACAGCTCGCCACCTGGCGTGCGCAGCGGCGCCGCCACCGAGACCATGCCGGCCTGCCACTGCGCGCGGCAATACCCCTGCGCGCGCACACTGGCCAGTGCAGCCTCCACGCCGCGCTGCTGCGCCGACCAGCTGGCGCCATGGTTCTGGCGCAGGCGCGCCAGCAGCGCCCGGCGCTCGGGCACGGCCAGGCCGGCCAGGAAGGCGCAGCCCAGTGCCGTGCTGGCGATCGGGATGCGCGAGCCCGGCACGATGCGCCGGAACATGCCCAGCCGGCTCAGCCGTACGGAATCGAGGTAGACCATTTCCAGCTGGTCGGCCACGGCCAGACCGACGTTGACGCGCCGCCCCTCGGCCAGCGAGCGCATGAGCGGCAGCGCCAGTTCCAGCGCGCGCTCGGAGGCACGGTAGACCAGGGCCAGCGTGAGGCACACCGCCGCCAGCCGGTAGCCCTGCTGCTGGTGGTCGTAGGCCAGAAAACCCGCTTCCACCAGCGAGCGCGTGAGCCGGCTCACGGTCGGGCGCGGCAGGCCTGTGCGCTCGGCCAGCTCTGCATTGCCGAGCGTGCGCCCGCCGAGCCGGAAGGCGCGCAGCAGGGCCAGCCCCCGCTCCAGCGAGTGGCTGCCCGGTGTGCTGCGCACGAAGCGGCCTGAACTGCGCGTTCGGCTGCGGGTCGATGGTTCGGAGGGCATGCGCCGCATTCTGCAATTTCAGACTCCGAAATTGTGCCGTTGCCGCAGACTGCCTGCCCCCCAATACTTCCGCCCAACCCGACGACCACGGAGACAAGGGATGGATTTCAAGGAGCTGCACTACAGCGTGGCCGCGCGCGTCGCCGTGCTGCGTTTCCAGCGGCCCGAGCGCATGAACGCCTGGACGCCCACGCTGGAGACCGAGCTGCGCCAGGCCCTGGCCCTGGCCGAGCAGGACGAGGACGTGCGCTGCATCGTGCTGACCGGCGCAGGCCGCGCCTTCTGCGCCGGCATGGACATGGAGGTGCTGCGCGCCAGCGGCGACGGCGAACGCAGCGGCCCGCTGGCCGAAGGCCGGCGCTACGCCTTCATGGACTGCATCGACAAGCCCCTGGTCGCCGCGATCAACGGCGCGGCCGCCGGCGTGGGCCTGTGCCTGGCGCTGTACTGCGACCTGCGCTTCGTCGCTGCAGGCGCCAAGCTCACGGCCCCCTACGCACGGCGCGGGCTGGCGGCAGAGCACGGCACCGCCTGGCTGCTGCCGCGGCTCATCGGCCCCATGCATGCGGCCGACCTGCTGCTGAGCGGCCGCACGCTGCTGGCCGACGAGGCCGAGCGCATGGGCCTGGCCCGCATGCTGCCGGCCGAGTGCTTCCTGGACGCCGTGCTCGAGCGCGCGCGGGACATCGCCAACGCCACTTCGCCGCGCGCGGTGCGCACCATGAAACGCCAGCTGCGCGAAGCCCGCACGCAGACGCTGCTGGAGGCCACCGACCTGGCCGACCGCGAGATCGCCGCCTGCCGCGGCACCGAGGACTTCCGCGAGGGCGTGCAGCACTTCGTCGAGAAGCGCGCGCCCCGCTTCACCGGACGATGAACATGAAACCCTTCGCTGCAGCACAACCCCTCGAGGGCATCCGCGTGGTCGAGATCGCGCAGAACATCGCCGGCCCCTACACCAGCGAGATCCTGTCGGCCCTGGGCGCAGACGTGGTCAAGGTCGAGCGTCCCGGCACGGGCGACGACGCGCGCGGCTGGGGCCCGCCGTTCTGGCGCGGCACGGCCACCACCTTCCAGGCCATGAACCATGGCAAGAAGAGCATCACGCTGGATCTCAAGGACCCGGCCGACCTGCAATGGCTGCACGGCTTCATCGCCGAAGCCGACGTGTTCGTGCAGAACATGCGGCCCGGCGCGTTGGCCGAACTGCAGCTGGGGCCCGAGGTGCTGTGCGCGGTCAACCCCCGGCTGGTCTACTGTTCGCTCACGGCGTTCGGCCACAAAGGCCCCAAGGCCCTGGCACCGGGCTACGAACCCATGGTGCAGGCCTACGCCGGCCTGTTCAGCGTCAACGGCACCGAGGACGGCCCGCCGGCGCGCGTGGGCATGCAGGTGCTGGACCTGGGCAGCGGCCTCTGGGCCGCGCTGGGCTGCATCGCGGCGCTGTTCCAGCGCACGGCCACGGGCCGAGGCTGCGTGGTCGACACCTCGCTGTTCGAGACCGCGCTGGGCTGGCTGCAGGTGTCCATGGCGGGCTTCCAGGCCACCGGCCGGCAGCCTGCACGGCACCGCAGCGGCAACCCGAACGTGGTGGTGTTTCAGGCCCTGCCCACGGCCGACGGCGAGCTGGTGGTGGCCGCGGCCAACGACCGCCTGTTCGCCAAGCTCGCGCGCCTGGTCGGCCATGCCGAATGGGCGGCCGATCCGCGCTACGCCAGCAACGCACTGCGTGTGCAGCACAAGGCCGAACTGGTGCCGCCGCTGGAGGCGGTGTTCCGCCAACGCACGACCGCCGCCTGGATCGACGCGCTCGAGGACGCCGGCATCCCCTGCGGCCCGATCCAGGACTTCGCCGAGGTGATGGCCCAGCCGCAGACCGAGGCGATCGGCATCTTCCAGAACATCCCCGAGGTCGACCTGCGCGTGGTCGGCCTGCCGCTGTCCTTCGACGGCCAACGGCCACCCGTGCGCGGCCGCGCGCCGGAGCTGGGCGAGCACACGCAGCAGTTCCGGGGCTGAACGACCCATTCAAAGAAGGAGACAGGCATGGACAGAAGACAGTGGATCCAGGCAGCTGCCGCGCTGCCGCTGGCAGGCATGGCACCAGCCTGGGCGCAGGACAAGCCGATCCAGATCATCGTGCCCTTCGGCCCCGGCGGCTCGGGCGACATCTCCGCACGCATGCTGTCGGAATTCCTGACGAAAAAGACCGGCCGCGCCGTCGTCGTGGACAACAAACCCGGCGGCAACGGCATCATCGGCGTGGAAGCGGCGCGCAGCGCGCCGGCCGACGGCTCGGTGCTGCTGCTGGCCACCACCTCCACGCACTTGGCCAATCCGGCGCTGTTCCACAAGCTGCCTTACGACCCGGGCAAGGACTTCCGGCTGGTCGGCTCGTTCGGCCCGGGCTCGACCTACCTGCTGGTGCGGCCCGACGCGCCGTACAAGACGCTGCAGGAATTCGTGCGCGCGGCCAAGGCCGCGCCGGGAAAGCTCAACTACGGCCATTTCAACGCCACCTCCAAGGTGACGGCCGCACTCTTCGCGCACGAGGCAGGCATCGAACTCACGGCCATTCCGTACAAGCAGGTCGGCCAGGCCATGTCCGAGCTCATGGCGGGCCAGATCCAGGTGGTGTTCACCGACACCGTGCAGGGCGACTCCTTCGTCGCCTCGGGCCAGCTGCGCGCGCTGGCTGTGCACAGCGACGCGCGGCTCAAGCGCTACCCGGAGTTGCCGCTGATCGCCGAGAGCATTCCGAACTTCACGATCCGCGGCGGCTTTCTGGGCATCGCGGTGCCGGCCGCCACGCCGATGGCCGTGCAGCAGCAGCTCAACGGCTGGATCAACGAGGCAGTGACCACCGACCCGATCAAGTCACGGCTGGAGGGCTTCGCGTTCTCGCCGACCAGCGTGAGCCTGGAGCAGCTCGCGGCCTTCGAGCGCGAGGAGCGCGCGAAGTGGAAGCAGTACGTGGACATCGCGAAGATCGAAGTGCAATGACGGACATCGCCCAACTGCCATCCGGCCACGACCATGTGGCCCTGCTGGAAATCCGCCGCCCGCCGCACAACCACGCCAGCCTGGAGATGCTGCGCGCACTGGCCGACCAGCTGGAAGCATTCGATGCCGACCCGACCGTGCGCTGCACGGTGCTGGCGGCCGAAGGGCGCGTGTTCTGCGCTGGCGCGGACTTCAGCGGCGGCGCGCAGGACCCGGCCGCGTTCTACGTGCAGGCCATGCGCCTGTTCCGCACCCACAAGCCCATGGTGGCAGCCGTGCAGGGGGCGGCCATCGGCGCGGGGCTGGGCCTGGCGGTGGCGGCAGACTTCCGCGTGGGCTGCGCCCCGGCGCGCTTCTCGGCCAACTTCAACCGCCTGGGCTTTCACCCCGGCTTTGGCCTGAGCGCCACCTTGCCGCGCCTGCTCGGCCCGCAACAGGCCGCCCTGCTGCTGTACACGGGCCGGCGCATCGGCGGTGAAGAGGCGCTGCGCATCGGCCTCATCGACGCGCTCGTCGCCGAGGACCAGTTGCGCGCCGCAGCGCTCGCGCTGGCGACCGAGATCGCCGCATCGGCGCCGCTCGCGGTGACCAGCACACGCGCCACACTGCGCCGCGGCCTCGCCGACGCTGTCGAAGAGACCAACCGCCACGAACGCGCCATGCAGCAGATCCACTACGCGACGGCCGACTTCCGCGAAGGCGTGCGCGCCATGGCGGAGCGGCGGTTGCCGCGCTTCGAAGGGCGCTGAACGGTCAGACCGGCCCGCCCCCGGGCTGCGCAGCCAACGACCACAGCGCCTCGGCCTGCAGCGGCCGGGCGAACAGGTAGCCCTGGAACATGCGGCAGCCGGCCTCCAGCAGCACGGCGCGTTGCTCGGCCGTCTCCACGCCTTCGGCCACGACGGCCAGGCCCAGGCTCGCGCCCAGCGCGATCACGGTGCGCACGATGGCCGCATCGTTCGGGTCGGCCAGCAGGTCGCGCACGAAGGACTGGTCGATCTTGAGCTGGTCCAGCGGCAGCCGCTTGAGGTAGGAGAGCGAGGAGTAGCCGGTGCCGAAGTCGTCCAGCGAGAAGCGCACGCCCAGCGCCTTGAGCGCACCCATCTTGTTGACGATGGCGTCCAGGTCGCGGGCGACCACGCTTTCGGTGAGCTCCAGCTTGAGCCGGGCCGGATCGGCGTCGCTGCTGTGCAGCGCATCCAGCACCTGGCCCACGAAGTCCGGGTGGTGGAACTGGCGCGCGCTGACGTTCACAGCCATCACCGCCTCGCCCAGCGGCGTCCCGGGCCGCCAGCTGGCCAGTTCGCGGCAGGCCGTGCGCAGCACCCACTCACCGAGTGCGTAGATGCTGCCGCTGTCCTCGGCCAGCGCGATGAAGACCGCTGGCGACACGGGCCCGCGCTCGGGGTGGGTCCAGCGGCACAGCGCCTCGGCGCCCACCAGCGCACCGTCGGCATCGATCTGCGGCTGGTACAGCAGCGTGAGTTCGTTGCGCGGCACGGCCTGGCGCAACGCGGCCTCCAGCTGGGCGCGCTCGGCCACGCGGCTGCGCAGCCCTTCGTCGAACAGGCGGAAAGTGCTGCGCCCGTCGTGCTTGGCCAGCTCCATAGCCGAATCGGCCCGCGCCAGCAGCTCCTCCAGCGTCAGCGCCTCGCGGCCGAACACCGCGATGCCCATGCTGGCCGAGCAGTACAGCTCGCGCCCGCCGATCTGCGATGGCACGGCCAGCATGCGCAACACGCTGCGGCAGCGGTCCTGCGCCAGCCGTTGGGCTTCCTCTTCGTCCTGGCCCAGCGCGTCCAGCAACACGATGAACTCATCGGCGTGCAGGCGCGCGACCAAGTGCTCGGGCGCCACGGCGTCGCGCAGGCGCTGCGCCACCTCGCGCAGCACGGCATCGCCGCTGCGGTGGCCCCAGTTGTCGTTGATGGCCTTGAAGCGGTCCAGGTCCAGCAGGATGGCCGCGCCCACCATGCCACGGGCCTGGGCCGCCCCGAGCAGCTGCGTGGCCTCCTTCACGAACAGGCTGCGGTTCGGCAGGCCGGTCAACGGGTCGTAGTAGGCCAGGCGATGCAACTGCTCCTGCGAGGTGCGGCGCGAGCTGATGTCCTGCAGCGTGAAGAAGCGCTCAGCCTCACGCTCGCCCGCGCCGGGCGTGCTCAGCAGCAGCCAGCGCGGCGCGGCATCGTCGGGCCCGGCCAGGCGGAACTCGTACTCGAGCGCCTGCGGTGCGGCCTCGCCCAGGCACAGCGACTCGACGCGCTGGCGCTGGCGCGCGTCGACGCAGGCGAGGAAGCGGTCGAAGTCCAGCCGCTCGGTCGGCGGCAGGCCCAGCAGCCGCGCGCAGGCCAGGGACAAATGGCAGATGCGGGCCGCGCGCTCCACGCGGAAGTGCCCCAGCGCCGCAACGCGCTGCGCCTCCAGCAGCACGCGTTCGCTCTCCTGCAGGGCCTGCAGGGTGCGCATGCGCGCGGTGATGTCGCGCGACAGCACGATGAAGCGCGCCTGCGCGGGATCGGGATGTTCGGTTTTGCAGGCGACCGAGAGTTCGAACCAGCGTGGCTCGCCCTTGATCTGCACTTCCAGCCGCAGGCCGGCGCTGCGCCCGTGCGTGCGCGCCAGGGCGAGCGCCTGCAGCACGGTGGCGGCCGCAGCGGGCGGCAGCACCTCCTGCGCGGTGCGGCCGATGATCTGCGCGGGGGGCGCAACGAGGCCGTCCAGGCGACGCGCGCGCAAGGCCAGATAGCGTCCCTCCCCATCCATCTCGACCAGCAGGTCGGGAATGGCGTTGAGCGTGCCCGCGATCTCGGCCGACAGTGCCCGCGCCTCGCCACTCATCTGCAGCGCGAGGCGCTGCGCACGGTTGCGCGCGTGCAGCAGCAGGAACACGATGATCCCGCCCGATAGGCTCAGCAGCAGGCCGGTGAGCGCCAGCCCGTGGTGCGCGCTGGCGCGGTGCTGCGCGGCAAAGGCCGGCGTCGGCGCGAGCACATAGGTCCAGTTGCGGCCGCCGAAGCTGGCCACACGGCGCACGGCATCGTCCGTCGACGCCGCGCCGTCGAACGAGGCTGGCTTGCCGTCGAGCAGTCCGAACAGGTGGCTGGCTTCGCTGGGCTCGTCACCATCGAATACCTGCAGGCGCAGGCCGGGCATGAGTTCGGCGGCGACCGGCGCCAGCAGTTCGCGCAGACGGAACGGCCCGTCGGCCCAGCCCACGGGCGCCACGCCCAGCCGACCCTGGCCAGGCGCATGGCCCTGCGCCAGGTAGACCGGCAGGTACATCACGAAGCCGGCCTCGGGCGGGCCGCCCGCGTCCTGTGCGAGCTGCAGCTTGCCCGTCAACGCCAGCGCGCCCGAGGCCATGGACTGCTCGATCGCGGCACGGGCCGTGGGCACGGTCAGCACGTCCAGGCCCAAAGCACCCCGGTTGCCCGGCGTAGGCGGCTCCATGAACAGGATGGGCGCATAGGCCTGGCGCTGCCCGGACGGGCGCAGCACCAGGCCGGAGGCATCGAAGGCGGCTGCCACGGCGTGGCGGGGGCCGCCGGCACCGTCCAGGTGGGCAACGAAACCCACGCCCTGCAGGCCCGGTGCCGTGCGCTGCAGCGCCAGCGAGGCCGCGAAGGCCTGGAACTCGGCGGCGTCGACGCCATCCGAACCTTCGAAGAAGCCCTTGACGCCACGCAGCACGAGTTCGAACGCGCGCAGCTGGGTCTGCACATTGGCCACGGCGCGGTCGGCCTCGTGGGACACCAGCGCATGCAGCGCCAGCTCCGCATCGCTCCGCCGGTCCTGCAGGTACAGCCAGGGGACGAGCGCCAGCACCGCGCTGGTGACCCCCGCGGCGAGTGCGGGCCGCAGCCACGAGACAGTGGTGGCCACCGCGGCTGGCGGCGCGGTCCGGCGTTCGGGCGCGGATGGGCTGGGTGTGGTCATGCTGCCTGCGCCCGAGCCCCTTTCCACGAAATGGGTGGGTCTGGCTACTGGGCAATCTGCATCATAAGTGATCGAATCATCAAAAATATACGTGCAATCCACGCGCAGTTTGCTGGCAACAACACTCAGTCCAGCGCCACGTTCACGCGCCGGATCACCGACGTCCAGGTCTGGAGGTCCCGGTCCACGGTCTGCGCGAACTCCTCGGGCGTCGTGGCCGATGGATTCACGTACATCTCCTCCACAAAGCGGCGCGCCAGCGCTGGATCGGCCTGAACGGCGTTGATGTCCTCCGAGATCCTGCGCACGATGGCGTCCGGCGTGCGCGCCGGGGCGAACAGACCCAACCAGTTGTATCCGTCAAAGCCGGTCACACTTGCCTCCTGCAGCGTCTGCACCTGGGGCATGTTGGGCAGGCGCACCGGTCCCGTGACGCCGATGACGCGCAGCTTGCCGGACTTGAAATGCGCGTCCGGGCTCAACAGGTCGGCCACGGCCACGTCGGCCTCGCCGGAGAGCAGCGCCTTGATGATGTCCGCGCCGCCCTTGTAGGGCACGTGCAGCATGGGCGCATCGTTGTCCACGCGCATCTTCTCGAGCAGCAGGTGGGCCGTGGAGCCCAGCCCCCAGGTGGCGAAGTGGATCTTGTTGGGCTGGGCGCGCGCCAGTGCCAGCAGCTGCGTGACGTTCTGCACGGGCAGGTCGGCGCGCACGAAGAGCGGCAGCTGCTGCCGGTTGAACTGGGTCACGGCGCGCAGGTCGTTGAAGGCGTAGGGCATCTTCTTGCGCAGCGCGGGGTTCTGCACCACCAGCGTGATGTTGGCCAGCAGCGTGTAGCCGTCCGGCGCAGCCTTGGCCACGTGGTCGCTACCGATGATGGAGCTGGCGCCGGGCCGGTTGTCGATGACGACGGGCTGCTTCCAGCGCTGCGCCAAGCCGTCGCCGACCAGGCGCAGCACAGCATCGTTCACGGTGCCGGGCGGGAACGGCAGGACGATGCGCACGGGCCGGTTCGGGAAGTCGCCAGCCTGGGCCAGCGCGCCGCTGGCGTGCAGCGCAGCCAGGCCGGCGCCGGCCGCCAGCAGCCTGCGGCGCGAGACATGGGAAGGTGGGGTGGTGTACATGCTTGTCTCCTCTCGTTATGTGCGGCCGCCTCAGACGCCGGCGCTGGAACCGCGCGATCCGATCACGCCGTCGAAGGCGCCGACCGCGATGCCCATGGCCTGCGAGAACGCGCGCTGCACATGCTCGGGCTGGCCGGCCTGGAAGATGTAGGTGGTGTAGAACAGCTTCATGCGCGGGCTGGCCAGGATCTGCTCCACGGTGTGGCCCTCCAGCGTCTGCGCGCGGTCCATCATGGGCAGCGGCACGCGTACGTTGCGCGCGGGGTCGCGGAGCGTGCCCTTGGGTTCGGCCCCCGCGGCCACGGCCTCCATTTCCTCGAAAAAGCGCCGGCGGATCGCGACGATGCCGCGGTCGCTGGCGCCCAGGTGCTCCTGGGTGCGGTCGGCGATCGTGCCCTGCCCCACCCAGGCCAAGAAATCCTGGTTCATCACGTGGGTGTCGATCCAGCGGCCGTCGGCATCCTTCACGGGGCCGTACCAGGTCGGAATGCTGTCCTGCACATAGGGCTCGCGCCCGCGCGGCACGCGCGTGTACTTCCAGGTCACCGACAGCGTGTGCTCGTCGTCGATGGGCACGCGCCACTCGAAATGCTCGCCCAGGAAGAAGCCGTTGGGCCACAGGCAGACGCGGCCGATGGTCCAGGCGTCGTCGGCCTCGTCGGTGTCTTCCTTGACGCGGCGGTAGACGAAACCGTGCTCGAACTCGTCGAACTCGAGCTTGAGGTGCGTCGGTCCCGGCGTGGTGTCGCCCGTGCGCAGGCGCTTGCCCCAGTTCTCGTGCATCCACTCGAAGTGCACGGGATCGATCGAGTTCTCCTGGCACTGGAACCAATTGCAAGGCACCTCGGAGATCACCACCTGGGCGAAGCCGTTCGGCCAGGAGAAGGCCTCCCAGTCCGGCAGCAGCGGCGCGGGCTGTGGGCCCAGGTAGGCCCACAGCATGCCGCCCTTGCTTTGCACCGGGTAGGCCTTGATGCGCACGCGCTCCTTGGCGTTGCGCTCGGGAAAGCAGGTGTCCTCGAAGGGCTGGCTCACGCACTGCCCTGTCTGGTTGAAGCACCAGCCGTGGTAGTTGCAGCGCAGTCCGTGCTGCTCGACCATGCCGTAGGCCAGGTCGGCACGGCGGTGCGCGCAGCGCCGGTCCACTAGGCCGAAGCTGCCGCTGAGGTCCTTGTAGAGCACCAGGTCCTCGCCGAGCAGGCGCACGGGCTTGGTGCTGCGCGCATCGAACTCGGAGACGCCGGCGATCGGCATCCAGTAGCGGCGCAGCAACGCGCCCATGGGGGTGCCCGGGCCGACCTGGGTCAGCAGGCGGTTCTTCTCTTCGCTCAACATCGTGGTCTCCTTTCCTCAAGCGCCCCAGATGGCGAAGGCCGCGCCCACGCCGGTGCCGGCCGGCGTGCGGTACAGGGGCTGGTAGTCGTGCCAGGCCAGCGGCAGGCCGCCGGCCGCGCCAGCCGTGACGATCCAGTTCAAGATCTCGGACGAGCCGGAGTTCAGCGCGCCGCGCGGGATGGCGGACAGCGCCCCGGCATCCCCACGCGCCATGGCGTCGAGCACGCCGCGGTCCAGCACCTCGTCGACGACGAAGTGGCTGAGGCCGCCGGATGCCACCACGGCCACGCGCAGGTCCGCCGCGCTGACCTCGATGACCTCGCGTAAGGCCCGGCCCAGCTTCCAGCAGCGCGCGGGGCTTGGCACGTTGGGACCGTAGTAGGTGTTCAGCAGCACCGGCACGACGGGGATCGCGCGGCCCTGGAACAGGCGTTTGACGATGAAGCCGTAGGCATGGCCGAAGCCGGCGGTCTTGGGATCTTCCACGCGCGCGCAGGCCGCCACGTCGAACTCGGCATCGATGAGGCCGCGGATCAGTTCGAGCCCGAAGGCTGCGGCACCCGGCACCACATGCGTGTCGTCCATGAGGTAGCCGCGGCCCATGGCCTTGACCCAGTCGGCGCCCTCCTGGTCGCCGAACTTGTCGCTCGTGACGATCTCCGCGCCGTGGAAGATGGCGATCGCCGGCTGGTTGGCCGGGCCGAACAACTCGCGCTGGTCGTCACCGACGATCAGCACGACGTCGGGGCGGGCCTCGGCCAGCGCTCCGGCCAACCGGTCCAGCGCGGCATGGCAGGCGCGCTCCTTGGCGGCCAGCATCTCGGGCGCGATCAGGTCGGCGCAACGCGGGCCGAGTTCGGCCAGCACCTCTTCATACCGCAGCAGCCGGCCGTCGCTCATGTTGAGCTGGGTGTTGGCGTAGTCCACGGCCGCGCGGTGCTGCCATTGCTCGGCCGTGAGCGTCAGCAGCGGTGTGTGCGAGGCGCCCAGCCCCAAGACGATCTGCGCCATGGCTCAGGCGTCCTTGCGGAAGCGGCTGTACAGCTTCGTGCAGTTGCACTCGAACACGTTGCGCCGATCGGCCTCCGTCAGGAACGGGATCGCCTCGATCACGGGCTTGAGGTCGTCGTAGGCGCGGCCGGTCTTGGGGTCGATGGCGCTGCCGGTGCCCGGGTTCTCGGTGGCGAACAGCACACGGTCGGGACCGACGACCTTGAACAGCAGCTCCAGCGCATCCTGGTCGTAGGTGGTGGTGTCGAAGTGCATGCGCTTCAACTGGTCGTCGAAGAAGGCACCGCCCTTGCGCACGCTCCAGGCCCGGAACCGCCCCATGTGGTACGGAATGGCCCCGCCGCCGTGCGGCACGATGAGCTTGAGCGTCGGGAACTTCTCGAACACCGCCGACTGCATGAGCGAGACGATGGCGATGCTTTCCTCGTTGATGAACTTGAGCGTGTAGCTCTCGCGCGGCTGGCAGCTGCCGGCCGAGTGGATCAGCGCGGGGATGTCGAGTTCGCAGAGCTTCTCGTAAAGCGGGTACCAGAACGGATCGCCCAGGCCGGGCGGCGGTGCGCCGTCGCCCTCGGTCGGGTCAGGGTTCAGCAGGCAGCCGATGAAACCCTGCTCCTTGACGCGGAATTCGAGTTCGGCGAGGCAATTCTGCGGGCTCGCGTCGCGGTACTGCGGCAGGCCGGCCACGCCGCGGAAGCGCGTGGGGAACATCTGCACCGTGCGGTGGACCAGGTCGTTCATGTGCTGGGTCCACAGCGCAGTGACTTTGGCCGGCTTGACCGAATGCATCTGCATGTAGGGCCGCGGCGACAGGAACTGGATGTCCGTGCCGACCTTGTCCATGATGTCCACGATGCTCTGGCCAGCCACGCGCACGGCCTCGTCGGTCAGCTTGGGCGCGGCCGCCGGGTTGGCCCGGCTGGCCACGAGCTCGGCCATGTACTTGTAGCTCTCGGGCGGAACGACCACGTGGGCGTGGGAGTCGATGATCATGCGGAGGGTCTCCTTGGGTGGATGGGGGTCAGAGGTCGAGCACCAGCGCGGGGCCGGTGCAGCGGGATACGCAGACGAGCATGCGGTCCTGCGGCGGGTCCTTGCGCCCTGCGAGCACGGGGTCGCGGTGGTCCGGGGTGCCGGCCAGCACGCGCGTCTCGCAGGTGCCGCACAGGCCTTCGCGGCAGGAATGGTCCACATCGATGCCGCCGTCCAGCAGCACCTCGAGGATGGTCTTGTCGGCCGGGATCTCGAAGCGGCGGTTGCTGCGTTTGAGCTGCACGCTGAAGCTGCCGGCCGGCGCCTCGGCCGTCGCGGCGGGCGCGGGCGCGCTGAACCACTCGACGTGTACGCGGTCGTCCGGCAGGCCCTGCGTGGCGCGGCCGAAGGCCTCCAGCATGGGCACGGGGCCGCAGCAGTAGAAGTGCGTGCCCGAGGGCGCTTCGCGCACGAGGGCCGCGAGGTCCAGCCGCGCCGCGCCGGGCAGGCCATCCACGACCGTCACCACCCGGCCCGGCGCGCCGGGCGGCGCCAGGGCCTGCAGTTCCTCGGCGAAGGCCGCGCGGCAGGGCGAGCGCACGCAGTGGTACAGCACCCACGGCCGGCCCAGCCGTGCCAGCCGGCGCGCCATGGCCAGCATGGGCGTGATGCCGATGCCGCCGGCCACCAGCACGCTCAGCGGCGCGGACTCCTCGAGCGGGAAGTTGTTGCGCGGCATGCCGATGCGCAGCAGGTCACCGGGCCGCACCCGGTCGTGCAGCGCCAACGACCCCCCGCGGCTGGCCGGGTCGCGGCCCACGCCGATCACGTAGCGCCGCCGCTCCCCGGGGTCGTTGCTGAGCGAGTACTGGCGCAGCAGCGGACCGGCGGCACTGGGAATCTCCACGTCGATGTGGCTGCCGGCCGTGAAGGCCGGCAGCGCGCCGCCCCCCGCGGCGCGCAGCTCCAAGGACAGCACGTCCAGCGCCTCGGCACGCACGGTCTGCACACGCACCGACAGCCAGGTGGGTTCGGCGGCCATCAGAAGTCGTAGACCTCGAGCGTGCGCTCGCCGGCCCGGATGCGTTGCACGATGCCGGCCTCCTTGGCCTCGCGGGCCTGCGCCGCCTGCACGATCTCGGCCGCACGGGCGCGCGGCAGCGCGACCACGCCGTCGGTGTCGCCGACGACGAGATCGCCCGGCTGCACCACGAGGTCGTCGAACAGCACGGGATGGTTGATCCAGCCGCGCGCGCCGAAGTCCTTGCCGGTGCCGCGGATGCACAGACCGCGCGCGAACACCGGGAAGCCGAAGTCGGCCAGCACCGCGCCGTCGCGCACGCAGCCGTCGATGACGAGGCCGCCGAGCTGGCGCGCCTGGGCCGCGGCCGACATGATCTCGCCCCAGTAGCCGAAGTCGTGCGCGCCGCCCACGTGCACGACCAGCACGTCGCCGGGCTCGGCCACGTACAGCGCGCGGTGCAGCCAGAGGTTGTCGCCCCCCGGCGACTGCACGGTGACGGCCGGTCCGCAGACGCGGAAGGCGGGCGCCACCGGCTTGATGGAAGAAGGCAGCACGCCGATGCGGCCGCCGGCCTCGTGCAACGTGGCGGCCGGCAGCGCGCGCGCCGCGGCCAGGGTGGCGGCGTCCACGCGTTCGATGGCGTCCTGGATGGTCGGGCCGCTGGGCCGTGGCAGCGCGGCGCTCACTTCGCCTCCCGCGTCTGCAGCTGGTGGTAGCCGTGCTGCACGCGGGCCTCGCGCAGCCCCATGCCGTCGCGCACCGACGCGCGGATCGCGTCCTCGGCCTGCTGGATGGCCTCGGCCGTGGCCAGCACCTGCTCTTCCTGCGCCTGGGGTATCACGATCACGCCGTCGGCGTCGCCGCGCACCAGGTCGCCCGGACACACGCGCACGTCGCCGATGTTGACGGGCACGCCCGTGGCCTCCACCTGCACGCGGTCCTTGCCCGTGCGCATCCAGTGGCCGCGGCTGTAGATGGGGTAGCCCAGCTGCAGGCTCAGCGCCACGTCGCGGCAGATGCCGTCGATCACGGTGCCGGCGATGCCCCTGGCGTGTGCGACCTCGGTCAGGATGTCGCCCCAGACCGTGGCGTTGTCGCGACCGCCGTTGTCCAGCACGATGACGCTGCCCGGCGCCACGTCGTCGATGTAGTCGCCCACGGTGCCGGCCGGGTGGCCGGCCGGGCCGTAGAGCAGCGTCCAGGCGCGGCCGGCCATGCGCGAGGCCGTGCTGCGCGGCGCGATGCGGTAGCACTGGCCGTTCAGTCCGTGCTTGTCGAGCGCATCGCTGAGGGTGGCGGTGTCCAGCCGCGCGGCGCGCGCGACGTTGGTGTCGTTCATGGTCATCCTCGTTTCGTATCAGTGGTGATGCGCTCGCGCGTCGATCGCAGCCAAACACCAGGTTGCAAGCAGCCTCCAGAACGGCCGCGGGGCAGGCCATGCCAGCGCAGCCGCGGAACTGGCTCTGCCAGGCCGCTGGGTGCGCCCCTGGAGCAACTGTGTTGAAAGTCAAGCTTTTGCATGGGCGCTTTCGTGCTTGGACGGATCCCAGAT
>NZ_VEDO01000031.1 GCF_007677875.1 Variovorax boronicumulans
CTTGACTTTCAACACAGTTGCTCAAGGGGCGCACCCGGCGGCCTGGCAGAGCCAGTTCCGCGGCTGCACTGGCATGGCTTGCTCCGCAGCCTTCGGCACCGTTGCCTGCGAGCGGGTGCTGTGTCGTGCGGATGCAGGCAGCATTTCTATGGAAGCTTGAGATGAAGGTAGCCGCATTGCAGATGGTCTCGGGCATGGACCTGCGCGAGAACCTGGCCGCCGCGCGCGGCCTGCTCGAAGAAGGCGCCGCAGCCGGTGCCGAACTCGCCGTGCTGCCCGAGTACTTCTGCCTGCTCGGCGCGCGCGACACCGACAAGCTCGCGATCCAGGAGCCCTTCGGCGCAGGGCCCATCCAGGACTTCCTGGCACGCGCGGCGCGTGAGCTCGGCCTGTGGATCGTCGGCGGCACGCTGCCGATCACGGCAGGCGGCGAGCGCGTGCGCAACACCGCGCTGGTGTTCGATCCACGGGGCGCCTGCGTGGCGCGCTACGACAAGATCCACCTGTTCCGCTTCGACAACGGCAGCGAGCGTTTCGACGAGGCGCGCGTGCTCGAGCGCGGCAGCGATCCCGTGCTGTTCACGCTCACCGCACGCGACGGCCGGGCCTGGCGCGTGGGCCTGTCGGTCTGCTACGACCTGCGCTTTCCCGAGCTCTACCGCGCCTACGCCGGCCAGGGCGCCGAGCTGCTGCTGGTGCCCAGCGCCTTCACCCACACCACGGGCCAGGCGCACTGGGCCACGCTGCTGCGCGCGCGCGCCATCGAGAACCTGGCCTATGTGCTGGCGCCGGCCCAGGGCGGGCTGCATGCCAACGGCCGGCGCACCTGGGGCCACAGCATGCTCGTCGACCCCTGGGGCACCGTGCTGGCCGAGCAGGCCGAAGGCGCGGCCTGCGTGCTGGGCGAGCTGGAGGTCGAACGGCTGGCACAGGCGCGCCGCCAGCTGCCTGCCTTGGAGCATCGGCTGCTGTGACCACGCTGGCGCTGCCCGCGCTGCCCGCGCTGCTGCGCCGCTGGGCGCAGTTCGTCCAGCGGCGCTGGTCGCTGTGGTCGCTGCTGATCCTGCTGGTGGTGGGGCTGCTGGGCACGCTGGTCTGGCTGGCCGGCCGCTACGAGGCCACGCAGGTGCAGGGCAAGGTCGAGCGCGACACGGCCGACGCGGTGGCCGACATCCGCGCCGGCCTGCTGCGCAACGTGCAGAGCCTGCAAGCCCTGCACGCGGCCGACCCGCTGCACGAGGACTGGGGCCGGCGCGCGGCCGAGTTGCTGCGCGAGCGCCGCGAGATCATGCGGCTGGAATGGCGCAGCGCCGGTCAGCGCCTGCTGGGCGAGGCCGACACCCCGTACCGCGCGTCGGTGTTCAGCCTGCTGCCCCGCCAGGACACACTGGGCGACGTGACGCTGAACTGCGCGACGGCGCGGCGCCTGAACGGCCCGGCCTATTCGGCCAGCTACTACCTGCCGCAGCCCGATGGCCGCGGCATGGAGGTCATGGACCTGTGCCTGCCGCTGCAGGCCGATGGCCGCGTGACCGGCTACGTGCTGGCCACCTACGCGCTGCAGGACATCCTGGCCGAGTTCCTGGGCCGCCAGCTGCCGCACTACCAGGAAGCTTCCTTCATCGAGGCCGACGGCACGCGGCTGGCGCTGCACGGCGCCACGCGCCGGGGCGCGCGCGTGTTCACGGCGCAGCAATTGCTGGACCTGCCCGGAAACCCCATCCTGCTGCGCCTGGCCAGCTGGCGCGCCGCGCCGGACCTGCTGCCCAACGTGATGACCGCGCTGGTCACCGGCATGTCGATCGCGCTGGTCTCCGTGCTCATGCTGCTGGCCAAGGACATGCGCCGGCGCCAGCGTGCCGAGCGCGACCTGGCCGATGCGCTGGCCTTTCGCAAGGCCATGGAGGATTCGCTGCTGACCGGCCTGCGCGCGCGTGATCTGGACGGCCGCATCACCTACGTGAACCCCGCCTTCTGCAGCATGGTGGGCTACGCACCCGAGGAGTTATGGGGCAAGTCCGCGCCTGCGCCGTATTGGCCGCCCGAGTTGATCGGCGAGTACGAGCAGCGCCAGGCGATCCGGCTGGCCGGCAAGATGCCGCCGCGCGAAGGCTACGAGTCGGTCTTCCAGCACAAGGACGGCACGCGCTTTCCGGTCCTCATCATCGAGGCGCCGCTGATCAACGCCCAGGGCGTGCAGACCGGCTGGATGAGCGCCTTCCTGGACATCAGCGAGCAGCGGCGCGTGGAGGAACTCTCTCGCGCCAGCCAGGAGCGGCTGCAGGCCACGGCACGCCTGGCCACGGTGGGCGAGATGGCATCCCTGCTGAGCCATGAGCTCAACCAGCCGCTGGCCGCCATCTCCAGCTATGCCACCGGCGCGCTGAACATGCTCGCGCACGAGCCGGCCTCGGCCGCCGACATGGCCATGGCCATGCGCCGCATCGCCGAACAGGCCGAGCGCGCCGGCCGTGTGATCAAGAGCGTGCACGATTTCGTGCGGCGGCG
The DNA here is from genome assembly GCF_007677875.1 of Variovorax boronicumulans. Taxonomy (GTDB): domain Bacteria; phylum Pseudomonadota; class Gammaproteobacteria; order Burkholderiales; family Burkholderiaceae_C; genus Pseudorhodoferax; species Pseudorhodoferax boronicumulans_A. The sequence continues at coordinate 2,509 of NZ_VEDO01000031.1, forward strand.
CGACGAGGCGCACGAGGCCGTGCCGCCGCAGGCCCTGCTGGAGGCGATCTGGCCGCTCGTGAGCCTGCAGGCGCGCAAGCTCGCGGTGCGCGTGCGCACCGAACTTGCGCCGGGGCTGCCGCGCGTGCAGTGCGACCGCACCATGGTCGAGCAGGTGCTGCTGAACCTGGCCCGCAACGGCATGCAGGCCATGGACGGCGTGCCCGTGGCCCAGCGCGAGCTGCTGCTGCGCGTGGCCCCGGCCGGCACGCGTGCTGGCGCCACGCGGCCCCAGGGCTGGCTGGAGTTCAGCGTGGCCGATTGCGGCGGCGGCATTGCGCCCGAGGTGGCCGCGCGCCTGTTCACACCCTTCTTCACCACCAAGGCCGAGGGCATGGGCCTGGGCCTGTCGCTGTGCCGCACCGTGGTGGAGCAGCATGGCGGCTCTATGGTCTACGAGGCGCGCGCGCCGCGCGGCACCGTGTTCCGCTTCACGCTGCCGACCGAGGCCGCCGATTCCGAACCCTCCACCGATCCCATGCCGCTGCGCCCCGCAGCCGTGGCGGAGACATCGCATGCAAATCCCTAAAGACGCCCTGGTCCACATCGTCGACGACGACGCCGGCGTGCGTGACGCGCTGTCCTGGCTGCTGCGCTCACGCCGGCTGCTCAGCGAAGGCTTCGACAGCGCCGAAGCCTTCGACGCCCGGCTGCAGGCCGGCTTCGTGCCGACGCAGGCCAGCTGCTTGCTGCTGGACGTGCGCATGCCCGGCATGAGCGGGCTGGAACTGTTCGACCAGCTCGTCGCGCGCGGCCTGCACCAGGCGCTGCCCGTGATCTTCCTGACCGGCCACGCCGACGTGCCGACCGCCGTGGACGCCGTCAAGCGCGGCGCCTTCGACTTCTGCGAGAAGCCGTTCTCCGACAACGCGCTGGTCGACCGCATCGAGCAGGCCCTGGTGCAGTCGGCGCGCGTGCTGCAGGCCCGCCAGCACGAGACGCTGCTGCGCACGCGGCTGACCGAGTTGACCGACCGCGAACGCGACGTCATGCGCCTGGTGGTGGAAGGCATGCCCAACAAGCTCATCGCCGACCAGCTGGAGATCAGCGTGCGCACGGTGGAGGTGCACCGCGCGCGTGTGTTCGACAAGATGGAGGTCAAGTCCGCGGTGGAGCTGGCGAACCTGTTGCGCGGCCTCTGAAAGTCTCTGGCGGTCCTACAACGGTCGCCGACGGGCGCCGACAGCGGCCGCGCGGCCCGCAGATCATGCTGAGGCTGTCTTCAACACAACAGCCCATACACCATGAACTCCGTCATCTACATCGTTGGCCTGGTCGTCGTCGTCATCGCCGTTCTGTCGTTCTTCGGCCTGCGTTGAGCCTGCGCCGGGAGACGCGTCTCCCGGCCGCCCCTTATTCCTCGCCGAGGAAGCCGCCGCTCTGGTGCGCCCAGAGCCGCGCGTACAGGCCGTCCCTGGCCAGCAACTCGCGGTGCGAGCCCTCCTCGACCACCCGTCCACCGTCCAGGATGATCAGGCGGTCCATGGCGGCGATGGTCGACAGGCGGTGCGCGATGGCGATCACCGTCTTGCCCTCCATGAGCCGGTTCAGGCTCTGCTGGATGGCCGCTTCCACTTCCGAATCGAGCGCACTGGTTGCCTCGTCCAGCAGCAGGATGGGCGCGTTCTTGAGCATCACGCGCGCGATCGCCACACGCTGGCGCTGACCACCCGAGAGCTTCACGCCGCGTTCGCCCACATGGGCTGCCAGGCCGGTGCGCCCTTGCAGGTCCGTCAGCTGGTCGATGAAGCCCGAGGCTTCGGCGCGCTCGGCCGCGGCGCGGATCTGCGCCTCGGTAGCATCCGGCAGGCCGTAAGCGATGTTGTCCGCCAATGAGCGGTGCAGCAGGCTGGTGTCCTGCGTGACCATGCCGATCTGTGCGCGCAGCGAGTCCTGCGTGACCTGGGCGATGTCCTGCCCGTCCACCAGCACGCGGCCGCCGGCCACGTCGTGAAAGCGCAGCAGCAGGTTGACCAGCGTGCTCTTGCCCGCGCCGGAGCGGCCCACCAGGCCGATGCGTTCGCCGGGCCGCACGGTGAGGTTCAGGTGCTCGATCACGGCGGGCTTGTCCGGGCCGTAGCGAAAGCTCACGTCCTCGAAGCGCACCTCGCCGCGCGTCACCTGCAGCGTCCTGGCGTTCGGCGCATCGACCACGGTGCGCGGCCGGCTCAGCGTGTTGATGCCATCCTGCACCGTGCCGACGGCTTCGAACAGGCTGGTCATCTCCCACATGATCCACTGCGACATGCCCTGCAGCCGCAGCGCCATCGCGATCGAGGCCGCCACCGCGCCCACGCCGACTTCGCCGCGCGACCACAGCCACAGCGACATGCCGGCCATGCCGGCCACCAGCCCCATGGACAGCGTGTGGTTGACGATCTCGAAACCGCTGACCAGGCGCATCTGCCGGTAGCCCGTGACGATGAAGTCCTGCATCGCGCTGCGCGCCACCTGGGCCTCGCGCTGGGTGTGCGAGAACAGCTTGACCGTCATGATGTTGGTGTAGGCGTCGGTGATGCGGCCGACCATGGCCGAGCGCGCATCGGCCTGCGCCTTGCCCACCCGGCCCAGGCGCGGCACGAAGTAGATGGCGGCCAGGATGTACAGCAGCAGCCAGGCGACGAAGGGCCAGATCAGCCCGCCCGCGAACACGCCGGCCAGCACCGCGATGGTGGCGACGTAAATGCCCATGGTCACCACGACGTCGGCCAGCACGAACAGCGTGTCGCGCACCGCCAGCGCGGTCTGCATCACCTTGGTCGTGATGCGGCCCGCGAACTCGTCCTGGTAGAAGGCCATGCTCTGGCCCAGCATCAGGCGGTGGAAGTTCCAGCGCAGCCGCATCGGCAGGTTGATGGCCAGCACCTGGTGCTTGACGATGGTCTGCAGCGCCACCACCAGCACGCTGGCGGCCAATGCCGCGCCCAGCCAGAGCAGCGCGCTGCCGCGTTCGGTCCACAGCTGCGCGGGCTGCACGCCGGCCAGCCAGTCGATCACGCGGCCTAGGAAGGCGAACATCAGCGCGTCGAAGGCGGCCATCGCGGCCGTCAGCAGCGCCAGCCAGCCCACCTTGCCGCGCAGGCCGTCGGTGCAGGCCCACAGGAAGGCGAAGAAGCCCTTGGGTGGCAGGGCCGGCTCGGCGGCGGGGTAGGGGGAAAGAAGTTTCTCGAAGTAGCGGAACAGCAAGGCAGGGGTCTCCGGGAGCGCCGAAGACTGTAGCCGGCCGGCGTGTCGCGGGCTGGCGTAGGGACTTCAGCCCTGCGGATCGTCCGGCTTGCGCTCAGGCTGCGGCAGCTCGCCCTTGTCGCGACCCGAGAACATGGTCCACCAGACGATGCCCACCAGCAGCAAAAGGGCTGCCAGGGCTTCGAGCAAAATCAGGACCATGAAGCGACTCTCCTGGTGGGTGGTGGGCGCGGCGATTGTAGGAACGCTCGTCGCCTGCTCCAGCAAGCCCCCACGGCCCGAACCCCCAAGCCAGCCCCCGTCCGTGGCCACCCCGGCACCGTCCTGGCCGCCCTTGCCGCCGGTGGCCGACTGGCCCGGCGACACCGCGCCGCTGCCCGCGTCCATCCTGCGCGGGCGCAGCCAGTGGATCCCCGTGCGCTGGAACGAGTTGCCCGGTGTGGGCCAGGACGCATTGCACGAGGCCTGGAATGCGTGGATGCGCAGCTGCGAGCGCCCGGGCAGCACATGGGTTCAGCTCTGCGCCGAGGTGCGGCGCCTGTCCATCGCCACGCTCGAGGAGCAGCGCGCCTGGATGATCGCGCGGCTGCAGCCCTACCGCGTCCAGCCGCTGCCGGGCCAGCCCGCCAGCGAGGGTCTGCTGACCAGCTACTACGAGCCCATGTTCGATGCCGCGCGCCAGCCCAGCGCGGCCTTCCCGGTGCCGCTGTACCAGCCGCCCGCCTCGCTGGCCCAGCGCCGGCCCTGGTACACGCGCCAGGAGATGGAGACGCTGCCGCAGGCCCAGGCCGAGCTGGCGGGGCGCGAGATCGTCTGGCTGGCCGACCCGGTCGACGCGCTGGTGCTGCAGATCCAGGGCTCGGGCCGGCTGCGCGTGACCGAGCCCGACGGCAGCCAGAAGCTCGTGCGCCTGGCCTATGCCGGCACCAACGAGCAGCCCTACAAGAGCGTGGGCCGCTGGCTGCTGGACCAGGGCGCGATCCGCGACGCCACCTGGCCCGGCATCAAGGCCTGGACGGTGCAGAACCCCGGCCGCGTGCGCGACATGCTGTGGGCCAACCCGCGCATGGTGTTCTTCCGCGAGGAGCCGCTGCCGCCGTTCGACGCCGGCTTCGGCCCGCGCGGCGCGCAGGGCGTGGCGCTCACGCCGGGCCGCTCGATCGCGGTGGACCCGCAGAGCATCCCCTATGGCACGCCGGTCTGGCTGGCCTCGCAGGGGCCGGTGACCACACTGGCGCGCCTGGTGCTCGCGCAGGACACGGGCAGCGCCATCGTCGGCGCCGTGCGCGCGGACTATTTCGCGGGCTGGGGGCCGGAGGCGGGGGACTTCGCCGGGCGGCTCAAGCAGCCCTTGAAGATGTGGGCGCTGTGGCCGCGCACCGCTACTCCACCGTGATCCCCTGCGTTTTGATCAGCGCCTCCAGCTGCTTGCCCTCGCGCTGCAGCAGTGCACGGAAGTCGGCCGTCTCCATCGCCACCGGCTCGGCGCCCAGGTCGCCGTAGCGCCTGGCCAGCGCGGGCTGGGCCAGCGCGCGGGCGAGCTCCTTGTTCAAGCGCGCGAGGATCTCGGGCGGCGTGCCGTTGGGCGCCCACAGGCCGAACCAGATGTCCAGGTCGGCGCCGGCCACGCCCTGTTCGCCCACCGTGGGCACGTCGGGGAAGAAGGGCGAGCGCTTGGCGCTGACCACGCCCAGCAGCTTGACCTTGCCGCTGCGGATGTGCGGGAACGCGATGCCCGGGTCGCACACGAAGTCGGCCTGGCCCGAGAGCACGTCCTGCAGCGCGGGTGCCGCGCCGCGGTAGGGGATGTGCGTGACGAAGGTCTGGCTGGCGGCCTTGAACATCTCGCAGGCCAGGTGCGGCGGCGTGCCGGTGCCGGCCGACGCATACGACAGCTTGCCGGGCTGGGCCTTGGCCAGGGCCACGAGTTCGCGCACGTCCTTCGCCGCGATCTGCGGCTTGGCCACCAGGTACATCTGCGTCTTGCCGATGCTGCCCACGGGCGTGAGGTCGCGCGATGGCAGCAGCGGGGACTTGAACAGCCAGGGGTTGGCCGTCTCGACCGAGGTCGGCGCGATCAGGAAGGTGTGGCCGTCCGGTGTGGCGCGGACCACCTCGGCCGCCGCGATGTTGCCGCTGGCGCCGGGCTTGTTGTCGATCAGCACGGTCTGGCCGATGGCCTCGCCGACGGACTGCGCCACGATGCGCGCCATCACGTCAGTGCTGCCGCCCGGCGCGAAGCCGACGACGATGCGCACGGGCTTGCTGCCAGGCCAGGCCGGCGCCTGCGCCCAGGCAGCGCCCGCCAGGGCCAGGCATGCGGCGGCCAGCGCGCCGCGGCGCGCGATCTTGTCGTTCATGGTTGTCTCCTCGGTCGTTGTGGGATCAGGCGGCCTGCACGATCTCGCGCAGCTTGAACTTCTGGATCTTTCCGGAGGGCGTGGCCGGCATGGCGTCGAGCACGAGCAGCTTCTCGGGCGCGTACTGCACGGCCACCTGCTCGGCCTTCAGGAAGCGCACGATCTCGGCCAGGTCGATGGACTGGCCGGGCCTGGGCACCACCACCGCGCAGGCGCGCTCGCCCAGACGCTCGTCGGGATAGGCCACCACGGCCACCTGCAGCACGGCCGGGTGCTTGTAGAGCAGCGACTCGACCTCGAACACCGGGATGTTCTCGCCGCCGCGGATGATCACGTCCTTGCTGCGCCCGCTGATGCGGATGTAGCCATCGGCGTCCATGCGCGCGAGGTCGCCGGTGTCGAACCAGCCCTGGGCGTCGGTGCCGTTCAGGTGCGGGCGTTTGAGGTAGCCGCCGAAGTTGGACGCCGCGCGCACCAGCAGCCGGCCGGACTCGCCGCGGGGCAGCTCGGTGCCGTCCACGTCCACCACCTTGAGTTCCACGCCGGGCAGGGGACAGCCGTCGGTGGTGTAGGCGCGTTCGTCGGGGTCGTCCAGGCGGATCAGCGTCACGGCGCCGTTCTCGCTCATGCCCCAGGCCGAGACGATCTTGGTCCCCAGCGTCTCGCGCGCCTGCTGTACCAGCGGGCCCGGGATCGGCGCACCGGCGCACAGGAAGGTGCGCAGGCTGGGCACGGCCAGACCGCTCTCGCGCACGGCGCGCGTGAGGTCGGTCAGAAAGGGCGTGGACGCCATCGTGAATGAGGCGCCTTCGGCGCGGATGGTGTGCACCGCCCGCATCGGATCCCAGACGTCCTGCAGCACGGCGGGGCACTGCAGCAGGATGGGCATGACGAGGCCATACATGAAGCCGGTCTGGTGCGCCATGGGCGAGGCCATGAACACCGTGTCGGCGCTGGACAGGCCCAGCCGGTCTGCGTAGGGCCGGATGTTGGCCAGCAGCGTGTTGGCGCTGTGCAGCACGCCCTTGGGCTCGCCCGTCGTGCCCGAGGTGTAGATAAGTTGCACGATGTCGTCCGGGCCCGGGCGGCTCTTGTGCAGGATGTCCTCGGCGTCGCGCGCGTGCTCCCAGGCCGGGCCGGACAGCAGCGCCTCGAAGTCGTCGGCACCGCCGCTGCCGACCACCACCACCTGCTGCAGCGCCGGCAGTTCGGCCTGCAGGGCGCGCGCCATCGCGGCATGGTCGAAGCCGCGGAACTGCGCGGGCACGACGAAGACCTTGGCCTCGCCGTGGCCCAGCATGAAGCGTAGCTCGCGCTCGCGGAAGATCGGCATCATCGGGTTGATCACGGCGCCCAGCCGCGCGCAGGCGAGCGTGAGCAGCGTGAACTGCCAGCCGTTGGGCAGCTGCATGGCCACCACGTCGTTGCGTCCCACGCCCAGGCGTGCGAGGCCCACGGCGATGCGGTCGGCCATGGCGGCGAGTGCGCGGTAGGTGAAGCGCCGCGGCGCGGCCGCGTCGCTGCGCAGCGCCGTGAGCGCCACGCGTTTGGGGCAGGCACGGACCGCGGCATCTAGCAGGTCGTTGAGGGTCTGGTCGCTCCAGTGGCCCTGCGCCACGCTGGCGGCGCGCCGCGGTGGCAGCAGGACGGCATCGAATTCCATGGCTTGTCTCCTCTCCGTCGTGTCGTTGTCGTTCAGTTCGGCACGGCCTGCCGGCCAGCGCGGGCGCGGGCGATGATGGTTTTCATGATCTGGGCCGTGCCGTCGCCGATCTGAAAGCCCAGCACGTCGCGCAGGCGCTGTTCCATGGGCCCGCGGTCGTAGCCGCCGTGGCCGAAGGACAGCAGGCACTGGTGCACCACGTCGTAGGCCAGCTTGGGCGCCCACCACTTGCACATGGCGGCCTCGGCGCTGTGCGGCAGGCCCTTGTCTTTCAACCACAGCGCCTGCAGGCACAGCAGGCGCGCGGCCTCGACCTGGGTGTCGCCGTCCGCCAGCGGGTGCGAGACGCCCTGGAAGGCCGAGAGCGGCTTGCCGAAGGCTTCGCGTTCGGCCGCGTAGGCCCAGGTCTCCTCCAGCGCTACACGCGCCACGGCCAGCACCTGCAGGCCGATCAATGCGCGCGAGTAGTCGAAGCCCTGCATGACCTGCACGAAGCCCTTGTTCTCATCCCCCAGCCGGTGGTCGACCGGCACGCGCACGTTCTCGAAGAACAGCGCGCCGCGGCCGATGGCGCGCTGGCCGTGGCAGTCGAAGCGGTTGCGCGTGATGCCGGGCAGGTCCATGGGCACGAACAGCGCGGTGACGCCGTGGGCCTGCGACTCGACCGTTCCCGTGCGGCCGAAGACCACGGCCGCGTCGCATTGGTCGGCCGCCGAGATGGAGGTCTTCTCGCCGTTCAGCACGTAGTGCTCCCCGACGCGCTCCACGCGCAGCCGCAGGTTGGCCGCGTCCGAGCCGCCGCGCGGCTCGGTCAGCGCGATGGCCAGCAGCGCCTCGCCGCGCGTGAGCCGGCGCAGCCAGGGCGCGGCCACGTCGGGCCGGCCGTGCTGCGACAGGATCTGCCCGTTCAGCGAGGCCAGCAGGTTGATGTAGCTGATGGACAGGTCGGCGCGCGCGATCTCCTCGTGCACCACGCCGGCCGCCAGCGCGCCCAGTCCCTGGCCGCCCTGGGCCTCGGACAGCTCGGGCGCGATGAAGCCCATCTCGCCCATTTCGCGCATGAGCGCGCGGTCGAGCACGCGCGTGCGGTCACGCTCCTGGAAGCCGGGCGCCACGCGGTCGGTGGCGAAGCGGCGCGCCTGCTCGGCAATCGCGGCCAGGTCCTCGTCGATGTAGGGATTCATGGCGCCGCCCTTACTTGGCGTACTTGCGGAAGTCGGGCTTGCGCTTGTCTTTCAGTGCAGCGACACCCTCGCGCGACTCTTCGGTGTCGTAATAAAGCTTGAGCGCGTACATGCCCATGCCCGCGATGCCGGCCTGGTGCGCCGTGTCCATGTTGAAGCTGCGCTTGGCGATCGCGATGGCCGTGGGGCTGCGCTCGCAGATGGTCTCGGCCCACTCCTGCACCGTGGCGTCGAGCTGCTCGTGCGGCACGCAGACGTTGGCCAGGCCCATGGCCACGGCCTCCTGGCCGGAGTAGCGCTTGTTGAGGTACCAGATCTCGCGCGCCTTCTTCTCGCCCACCACGCGGGCCAGGAAGGCCGTGCCGTAGCCCGGGTCGACCGAGCCCATCTTGGGGCCGACCTGGCCCATGATGGCCTTTTCCGAGACGATGGTCAGGTCGCAGATGGTGGCCAGCACGTTGCCGCCGCCGATGGCGTAGCCCTGCACGCGCGCGATCACGGGCTTGGGCACGTCGCGGATGGCGGTGTGCAACTCCTCCATGGGCAGGCCGATGGTGCCGCGGCCGTCGTAGTTGCCATCGTGCGCCGACTGGTCACCGCCCGTGCAGAAGGCCTTGTCGCCGGCGCCGGCCAGCACGATGCAGCCCACCGTCCCGTCGTAGCCGGCCTTGTTCAGCGCGCGGATCAGTTCGTCGCAGGTGGTGCCGCGGAAGGCGTTCATCTTCTCGGGCCGGTTGATCGTGATCCAGGCCACGCCGTTGCGCAGCTCGTACAGGAGGTCTTCGAAGTGCATGGGATGTCTCCTTGGGTCGGGTGGGAAGTTCAGCCGTGCATGGTCAGCCCGCCGGAGACGGAGACCACCTGGCCGGTGATGAAGCCGGCGTCGTCGCTGGCGAAGAAGGCGATGGCGCCGGCCAGGTCGTCGGGCTGGCCCAGGCGCCCCAGTGGAATCGCGCTGCGGAACGCCTCGAGCAGCTTGGCCGGGTCGCGCGCGCCCTCGGCCACGCCAGCGAGCAGGGCGGTGTCGGTCGGGCCGGGACAGACCACGTTGACCGTGATGCCCTGGCGCGCATGCTCGCGCGCCAGCGTCTTGGACAGCGCCACGAGCCCGCCTTTGCAGGCCGAGTACACGGCTTCGCCCGAGGAGCCGCCGCGCGCCGCGTCGGACGCCACGTTGACGATGCGGCCGCTGCGCCGCTCCGCCATGCCCGGCAGCACCGCATGCAGCATGTGCAGCGCGCCGGTCAGGTTGATGGCGATCAGCCGCTCCCATTCGGCCGGCACGGTCTTCACGAAGGGCTTGAACACGTCCCAGCCCGCGTTGTTGACCAGCACGTCGACGGGCCCCAAGGCCTCCTGTGTGGCGGCGACGGCCCGGTCCACGCTGGCGCGGTCGGTGATGTCGCAGCGCATGGCCTGGGCCGCCCCGCCGTCGGCCCGGACTTGCGTGGCCACCTGCTCGGCCGCCGCCTGGTTCAGGTCGAACACCGCCACCTTGGCGCCCTCCGATGCGAAGCGACGGCAGGTCGCTCCGCCGATGCCGCCGCCGCCGCCCGTCACCACCACCACCTTGTTCTCAAGTCCTCGCATCGCACCGCTCCTTGGATTGCCGGGCGCCGCCTTGCTATCGTCGTGGCAAGGCATTGCCCGGATCAAAAATATACGTAAATATGTTGACTCAATTGTGGGTCGACTGGTTCCGCAATGCAAGTCGCGGGTTCAAGGAGTTTTGATGGTTTACCCTGAAGAAGAAACGCAGGCGGCGCGCATGGCCTTGGCCAATCGCCTGTTTTTCCGCTTGTACCAATGCGCAAACATGTTGCATAAAACCGGAACGCGGGCCGTGGAGCAGGAGGGCTTGACGACGCAGCAGTGGGCGGTGCTGGGCGCGCTGTCGCGGCCCGAGGCGGGCGCGGGCATGAGCGTGGGCGAGCTGGCGCGCTACCTCAAGGTGAGTCGGCAGAACCTGTCGGGCCTGGTCGGCCGCATGGAGCGCGACGGCCGCGTGCAGACCGGACCCGATCCGGCCGACCGGCGTTCACGCATCGTCAGCATGAGCGAGGACGGCCGCCGGGTCTGGCAGGACGAAGCCCTGCCCAAGATCCACGGCTACTACGGCCAGGTGCTGGAGGGCTTCTCGGTCAACGACGTGACGCACAGCCTGCACTACCTGCTCAAGCTGCTCGAGAACATGCAGCGTGTGGACGATGCGCAAGGCGGCGGCGAAGGCACGGAGCCGGCCTGAGCCGCACAATGCGGCCCCTGTCCGTTCGCCACCGCTGCCATCCATGTCCACCACCACCACGCCCGCGGCCGAGCCGCGCCTGACCTCGCTCTCCCACGGCGGCGGCTGCGGCTGCAAGATCGCGCCCGGCGTGCTGTCCGAGATCCTGCGCAACCAGGGCGGCCTGCCGGTGCCGCCCGAGCTGCTGGTGGGCATCGAGACGGCCGACGATGCGGCCGTCTACCGGCTCAACGACGAGCAGGCGCTGATCGCCACGACCGACTTCTTCATGCCCATCGTGGACGACCCGCACGACTTCGGCCGCATCGCGGCGACCAATGCGATCTCCGACGTCTACGCCATGGGCGGGCGGCCCATCCTGGCGCTGGCCATCGTGGGCATGCCGGTGAACGTGCTGTCCACCGCCACCATCGGCCGCATCCTGGAGGGCGGCCAGTCGGTCTGCCAGGCGGCCGGCATCCCGATCGCGGGCGGCCACACCATCGATTCGGTCGAGCCCATCTACGGCCTCGTGGCGCTGGGCCTGGTGCACCCGGACCGGGTGCGGCGCAATGCGGGCGCGCAGCCGGGCGACAGGCTCGTGCTGGGCAAGCCGCTCGGCGTGGGCGTGCTGTCGGCGGCCTTCAAGAAGGAACAACTCGATGCCGCCGGCTACGCCCGCATGATCGAGACCACCACGCGCCTGAACACCCCGGGCCCGGCCCTGGCCGCGCTGCCCGGCGTGCATGCGCTGACCGATGTGACGGGCTTCGGCATCGCCGGCCATGGCCTGGAGGTGGCGCGCGGCGCCAGCTGCCAGGTGCTGTTGGACTGGGCGCGCGTGCCCGTGCTGGAGGGCGTGCGCGAACTCGTGGCAGCCGGCTGCGTGACGGGTGCCTCGGGCCGCAACTGGCTGGGCTACGGCGCCGAGGTCGGTACCACCTTGCCTGAGGCCGAGCGCGCGCTGCTGACCGATCCGCAGACCAGCGGTGGCCTGCTGGTGTCCTGCGCGCCCGACAGCGTGGACGCGGTGCTGGCGCTGTTCCGCGAACACGGCTTCGCGCAGGCCGCCGAGATCGGCGAGGTGCGGGCCTGGAGCGGCGGGCCGCGCCTGGTGGTCCGCTGATCACCCCGCCCGCAGGCTCGACCCCCGCACCAGCAGCTGCCCCTGCAGCACGACGCGCCGCGGCGCGCGGTCGGGCTGGGCCATGCGCTGCAGCAGGAGCTCCGTCGCACTGCGGCCGATGTCTTCGGTGGGCTGGGCCAGCACGGTGATGGCCGGCTCGGGCATGGTGGTCCAGTCGTTGTCGTCGAAGCCCGCCAGGGCCAGGTCGTGCGGCAGCGCCAGGCCGGCGGCGCGGGCGGCGCGCCAGGCGCCCAGCAGCAGCAGGCCGCTGGTGGCGAGCAGGGCGTCGGGCCGGGTCTCTTCGGATTCACCCAGCAGCTGGGCCGCGCCGTCCTGGCCGGCCTGGGCGTCCGGCCGAAGGGCCAACACGCGCGGCGCCAGGCCGGCCTCGCGCAGCGCAGCCTCATACCCGGCCTGGCGCTGGCGGCCGGTGCTGCTGTGGCTGCCGGCGAGCAGCGCGATGCGGCGGCAGCCCTGGGCCAGCACGTGGCGCGTGAGCTCGCCGGCCGCGGCGGCGTTGTCCAGCACCACGGCATCGGCCGTGCCGCTTGCGGGCGCGCGGTCCACCATCACGAGTGGGAACGGCCAGGGCGCGTGCTGTGCGCCCTCGGTGAACTCGAGCGTGGGCGCCAGGATCACGCCGCTGGCGCGCTCGTCGGCCATCAGCTCCAGGTAGGACCGCTCCTTGGCCGGATCCTCGTCGCTGTTGCACAGGATCAGCCGCAGGCCGGCCGCGTAGGCCATGTCTTCCACGGCCCGGCTGATGGCGGTGAAGAACGGGTTGCGGATGTCGGCCACCACCAGGCCGATCAGCGAGGTGGTGCGCTGGCGCAGCCGGCGCGCCGCCAGGCTGGGCCGCCAGCCCAGCTCGGCGATGGCCTGCTGCACGCGCTCGCGCAGCGCAGGGCGCACGGCGTCCGCGTCGGTCAGCACACGCGAGACGGTGGTCGTCGAGACGCCGGCGCGCTGGGCCACGTCCTTGATGCTGGCGCTGCCCGGGTTGGCGAGAGAAGACGGCATGGAACCCGTTTTGGTATCGATTCCTTGATTCTGAGGGGCAATCGAAGCTGTAGAGGGCCTGTTTGATTGGTGTTTACCCTTGGTTATTGGCGCGCCTGCATCCATCCGCTGGACCGATCTGCAATTCTTGCGGAATAATTTTGGAATCGATTCCAAAACTCCGGAGACGCGCTTGGAACCCCTCCCTACCCCCGTGGAAGTCCGACTCGCGGCCCGCCCGGCCGACCGCGACGACGCCGTTCGCAGCGCCGGCGCACTGCTGGTACAGGCCGGCTTCTGCGATGCCGGCTACGTCGCCAGCCTGTTGCGCCGCGAGCAGGTCGCCACCACCTACCTGGGCCAGGGCGTGGCCATTCCCCACGGCATGGTGGAAGACAAGGGCCTGGTGCGCCGCACCGGTCTGGCGGTGCTGCAGGTGCCGGATGGCGTGGCCTGGGGCAGCGCCGACAAGCCTGTGCACCTGGTCGTGGCGATCGCCGCCGCGTCGGACGAGCACATCACCGTGCTGCGCCGGCTCACGCGGCTCATGCGCGATGGCGGCCGGATCGACCAGCTGGTGCGCACGGCACGCGCCGAGGACATCGTCGCCGCGCTGACCAGCGATGCCGCGCCGGATGCGGCGACCGCCCCCGCACAGGACTTCCCGCTGGGCCTGGACCTCACGCTGAACTACCCCAACGGCCTGCACGCCCGCCCCGCCGGCCAGTGGGCGCAGCTGGCCGGTCGCTTCCAGGCCGCGCTGCGCGTGCGCCACGCCGATGCCGTGGCCGACGCGCGCAACATGGCCGCGCTGCTGAGCCTGGGCGCCGGCCGCGGCGCGGCGCTGCGCCTGTCTGCCCAGGGGCCGGACGCCGAGGCGGCGCTGGCCGCGCTGCGCGATCTCGTGCTGCGCCTGGGCGACGAAGAAACGCGCCAGGCCGAACTCGCCGCCGCCCGCCAGGCGCAGGCCCAGGGCCTGGGTCGCGTGCTGGGCGACTGGCAGCCGTCCGCGCGCCAGACCATCAGCGGCATCGCCGCGAGCCCGGGCCTGGTGGTCGGCACGCTGGTCAGCGCCGAGGCCGGCACGCTGGAGGTCGCCGACCAGCACCAGGGCTTCGCCGCCGAAGCCGCGCTGCTCGACCGCGCGCTGAACGCCGCCGCCGCGCAGATCTACCACCTGGCCGAACAGGCCCGCGCTCAGGGGCGTGCCGAGCAGGCCGGCATCTTCGACGCGCACGGCCAGATGCTGCGCGACCCCGCGCTGCTGCGCGAGGTCAGCCGCCTGGTAGTGCAGGGCCATGGCGCGGCCTGGGCCTGGCGCCATGTGCTGGCCGAGCGCGTGGCCGTCCAGCGGACCGTGGCCGACGCCGTGCTCGCCGCCCGCGCGGCCGACCTGCAGGATGTGGGCGAGCGCGTGCTGCGCCACCTGCTGGGCCGCGGCGACGATGCCGGCACCGACCCTTCCACCTGGCCGCGCGATGCGCTGCTGCTGGCCGACGACCTCTCGCCCTCGGTCACCGCGCAGATCGACGTGCAGCGCGTCAAGGGCTTTTGCACTGCGCGTGGCGGCCCCACCGCGCACACGGCCATCCTCGCGCGCGCGCTGGGCCTGCCCGCCGTCGTGGCCGCCGGGCCCGGTGTGCTGCACCTGCAGCCGGGCGAGCGCGCCATCCTGGACGGCTACCGCGGCCAGCTGCATGTGGCACCCACGGAGGAGGCGCTGCGCGAGACCCAGGCCATGATCGAGCGCCTGGCCCGCCACCAGGCCGAGGAGGCCGCCAGCCGCCTGCAACCGGCCACCACCACCGACGGCCACGCGCTGGAGATCGCCGCCAACGTGAACCGCGCCGACCAGGTGGCCCGCGCACTGGAGCAGGGCGCCGAGGGCGTGGGCCTGATGCGTACCGAGTTCCTGTTCCTCGAACGCGACCATGTGCCCGACGAGGAGGAGCAGTTCGCCGTCTACCAGGCCATGGTGCAGGCCCTGGGCGGGCGCCCGCTGATCGTGCGCACGCTGGACATCGGCGGCGACAAGCAGGTGCCGCACCTGAACCTGCCGGTGGAGGAGAACCCCTTCCTCGGCGTGCGCGGTGCGCGCCTGTGCCTGCAGCGCGACGACCTGCTCATGCCGCAGCTGCGCGCGCTGGTGCGCGCCGCGCAGACCGGCCCGCTGTCCATCATGTTCCCGATGATCAGCACGGTGGACGAGGTGCGGCAACTGAAGGCCCGGCTGGCCGAGGTGCAGCAGCAACTCGGCATGGCGGGCACCCCGATTCCCGTGGGCATCATGATCGAGGTCCCCTCGGCCGCGCGCATGGCCGATCGGCTGGCCGCGCACGTGGACTTCTTTTCCATCGGCACCAACGACCTCACGCAGTACACGCTGGCCGTGGACCGCCAGCACCCGCAGCTGGCCGGCATGGCCGACAGCCTGCACCCGGCGGTGCTGCGGCTGGTGGCCGACACCGTGGCCGGTGCGCGCCGCCACGGCCGCTGGGTCGGCGTGTGCGGCGGCCTCGCGGGCGAACCGCTGGGCGCGGCGCTGCTGGCCGGCCTGGGCGTGCAGGAGCTCAGCATGAGCGTGGGCGACCTCACGGCCATCAAGGCGCTGCTGCGCCGGCACAGCCTCGCGGAGCTGCAGGCCCTGGCGCAGCAGGCGCTGGACATGGACGACGGCGACCAGGTGCGCGCGCTCGGCGCTCAGCTGCGCAGCGCACCGGAGGGCGTGTGATGGCGGACACCATGCAGGTCATCACCCTGACGCCGAACCCGGCGATCGACCACACCGTCACGCTGGACCGGCTGGACCCGGGCGCCGTGCACCGTGCGCGGGCCGAGCAGTTCGAGGCCGGCGGCAAGGGCATCGGCGTGGCCGCCGTGCTGGCCGCGCTGGGCGTGCGCGTGGCCGCGGGCGGCTGGCTCGGCGGGGAGAACCCGCAGCGCTTCGAGCGCAGCTTCGCGCAGGCCGGCATCATTGATGCCATGTGGCGCGTGCCGGGCCGCACGCGCACCAACATCAAGCTGGCCGACCTCGAACACGGCGAGACCACCGACATCAACCTGCCCGGCATCGCCTTCGACCCCGTGCTGCTGGCCGGCGCCGAAATCGGCCTGCTGCAGCAGCTCGGCCCGCTGGTCGGTCCCGGCACCTGGGTCACGCTGGCCGGCAGCCTGCCGCCCGGCGTGATGCCGGCCGACATGGCGCGCGTGGCGACCACGCTGCGCCACCGGGGCGCGCGGCTCATGGTGGACACGGGCGGGGCCGCATTGCGCACGCTGCTCGCAGCGCTGCAACCCGCGCCCGACTTCATCAAGCCCAACCGGGCCGAGCTGGAGGAACTCGTCGGCCGCCCGCTGCCGACGGTGGCCGCGGTGGCCGACGCGGCGGCGCAACTGCAGCAGCAAGGCATCGCGCTGGTCGTGGTGTCTCTGGGCGGCGATGGCGCCGTCATCGCCAGCGGCGGGGCGCGCTGGTACGCCGCCACACCGCGGGTGCCCGTGGCCACCACCGTGGGCGCAGGCGATGCCCTGGTCGCCGGCACGCTGGCCGCGCTGATCGCCGGGCGTGCACCGCTGGACGCCGCGGTGTTCGGCATGGCCTGCGCGGCCGCGCGCATCCAGCGCATCGCCCCCGGCCTGCCGCCGCTGGCCGAGATCGACGCGCTGGTCGCGCAGATCGACCCCCGATCCATTTGAACGACGGAGACATTCCCATGGCCCAACTCTTCGCCATCGCCGCCAGCCAGGCCGGCCCCGCCCACAGCTTCATGCTGGGCGAGGCGCTGGCCGCCGCCGCCGCCCGCCTCGGGCACGAACTCAAGCTGCGTGTCGTCAGCAGCTTCGGCACGCAGGAAGGCTTCTCGGCCGACGAACTGGCCGGCGCGCAGGCCGTGATCCTGGCCGCCGACGCGGGCAGCGGCATCGACCGCAGCGCGCTGCCGGCCGACCGGCTGCTCGAAGTGGCGCCCGAGGCCGTGTTCCGCGACCCGGCCCAGGTGGTGCAGCAGGCTCTGGCCCGCCTGGGCATGGCCGCCGCACCCGCGGCCCAGGCGGCCACCAAGCCGCTGCGCATCGTCGCCATCACCTCCTGCCCCACCGGCGTGGCCCACACCTTCATGGCGGCCGAGGCGCTGGAGCAGGGCGCCAAGGCGCTGGGCCACCAGATCCATGTGGAGACGCAGGGCTCGGTCGGTGCGCAGAACGCGCTCACGGCCCAGGCGATCGCCGAGGCCGACCTCGTCCTGATCGCCGCCGACACCCAGGTCGACCGCGCGCGTTTCGCCGGCAAGCGGCTGTACAGCGCCAGCACCAAGGCCGCCATCCACGATGCGGCGGCGCTGATCGGCAAGGCCCAGGCCGAGGCCGCGCCCTGGCAGGCGGCGTCCGCCACCGCCGCAGCCCCGGCCGGTGCGCAGAAGGCCGCCGCCAGCGGCCCCTACAAGCACCTCATGACGGGCGTGTCCTTCATGCTGCCCTTCGTGGTGGCCGGCGGGCTGCTGATCGCGCTGGCCTTCGCGCTGGGCGGCATCTACGTCTACGACGACGCGCACCAGGGCACGGTTGGCTGGTCGTTGTTCCAGGTCGGCGCCAAGGCGGCGTTCGCGCTCATGGTGCCGGCCCTGGCGGGCTACATCGCCTTCTCGATCGCCGACCGGCCCGGCATCGCGCCCGGCATGGTCGGCGGCATGCTGGCCGGCACCGTGGGCGCGGGCTTCCTGGGCGGCATCGCGGCCGGCTTCATCGCGGGCTATGCCGTCCAGTGGCTGAACCAGTGGATCCGCCTGCCGCGCGGGCTGGAGGGGCTCAAGCCCGTGCTGCTGCTGCCGCTCCTGGGCTCGGCGATCGTGGGCCTGCTGATGCTCATGGTCATCGGGCACCCGGTGGCCGCGGCCATGACGGCGCTGACCGAATTCCTCAAGGGCATGCAGAGCTCCAGCGCCGTACTGCTGGGCATCGTGCTGGGCGCGATGATGGCGGCCGACATGGGCGGCCCCATCAACAAGGCCGCCTACGTGTTCTCCACCTCGCTGATCGCCAGCGGCGTGGCCACGCCCATGGCCGCCGCGATGGCCGCGGGCATGGTGCCGCCGCTGGGCATCGCGCTGGCGTGCCGCCTGTTCGCCAGCCGCTTCTCGCCCGAGGAGCGCGAGGCCAGCAAGGCCGCCGCCGTGCTGGGCCTGGCCTTCATCACCGAGGGTGCCATCCCCTACGTGGCGCGCGATCCGCTGCGCGTGATCCCGGCCTGCGTGCTGGGTGCGGCCACGGCCGGTGCACTGTCGATGTGGTGGGGCGTGGCGCTGCAGGCGCCGCACGGTGGCGTGTTCGTGCTGGCGATTCCCAACGCGGTGAACCATGTGCTGCTCTACGGCGCGGCCATCGTCGCCGGCAGCGTGGTCACCGCGCTGGCGCTGGGCATGCTGAAGAAGAGAATCGCCGCATGAACATGGACATCAGCCGCATCAGCCGGACGACCCAGCTGTGCATGTCGTTGTCGGGCCGGCCCGGCAACTTCGGCACGCGCTTTCACAACCATCTGTACGGCGCGCTGGGGCTGGACTACGTCTACAAGGCCTTCACCACCAGCGACCTGCCGGCCGCCATCGGCGGTGTGCGGGCCCTCGGCATCCGCGGCTGTGCCGTGAGCATGCCGTTCAAGGAGGCCTGCATCCCGCTGCTGGACGAACTGCGGCCTTCGGCCGCGCGCTTGCAGTCGGTCAACACCATCGTCAACGAGGGCGGCCGGCTCATCGCCCACAACACCGACTATGTGGCCGTGGCCGCGCTGCTCCAGACCCATGGCGTGG
The DNA here is from genome assembly GCF_007677875.1 of Variovorax boronicumulans. GTDB lineage: Bacteria > Pseudomonadota > Gammaproteobacteria > Burkholderiales > Burkholderiaceae_C > Pseudorhodoferax > Pseudorhodoferax boronicumulans_A. The sequence goes on from NZ_VEDO01000031.1 coordinate 21,094, forward strand.
ACCCGGCGGCGCGCTTCGTGCTGCGCGGCAGCGGTGGCATGGGCCGCGCCGTGCTGGCCGCGCTGGTGGACCACGGCCTGCAGGGCTGCGTGGTGGCGCGCAACACGCAGGCGGGCCCCGCCGTGGCCGCGCTGCACGGCCTGCCGTGGCAGGACGCACTGGGCGATGCGCACCAGGCCGAGGGCGCCTGGCTGGTCAACGTCACGCCGCTCGGCATGGCGGGGCCGCAGGCGGACGAACAGGCCTTCCCCGACGACTGGATCGCGCGCGCGGCCGGCGTGTTCGACGTGGTGGCCTTGCCGGCCGAGACGCCGCTGCTGCGCGCCACGCGCCGGCTGGGCAGGCCGGTGATCGGCGGCGACGAGGTGATCGTGCTGCAGGCCGTGGAGCAGTTCGTGCTGTACACCGGCGTGCGGCCCAGCGCCGCGCAGATCGCGGCCGCGGCGGCGCACGCGCGCGCCGTGTGAGACGGGGCCGGCGCCGCGGCGCCTCTCAGGCGACCGCGATCGCGGCCAGGTGGCAAAGGTTGAACCAGGCGTGGCAGGCCGTGGCGCAGGCCAGGCCGTGGCGCGCGTAGGCGTGGCCGAACACCAGCGATGGCAGGAACACCGCCAGCGCGGCCAGGCCCTGGCCCGCGGCCAGGTGCCAGGCGGCGAACGCGGCGCTGGCCGCCACGATGGCCAGGCCGGGCCGCCAGCCACGCCGGACCAGGCCGGCTTGCAAGCCGGCGCGAAAGACGACCTCTTCCAGCACTGGGGCGACCAGCAGCAGCATCCACAGCCCTGAGCCATCGGGCATGGCCGTGGCGGCGCCCTGTGGTGCCAGCGCGTGCCAGGCCCAGGCCGCCGCCGGTGCCAACAGCATGGCGGCCCACAGCGCCGTGTCCGGGCGAAGGCCTTGCGCCGGCCGGGCAGCGCTCGCCAGCGCGGGTGTCATGCAGCGCGTGCGCGGCGCACCAGCACGAGTCCGGCCAGCACGGCCAGCAGCCACAGCGTCGGATCGAACACCCCGCGCGGGCCGATGCTGCTGCAGCCACCGCTGCCATCGCGGCCGTACAGCGTTTCCACCACGCTTCCGTCGAGCTGCACGGACGTCGGATCGGCACCCTGGGCGGCCAGCGCATCGACCAGCGTGCCGGCATAGCCTGACAGCAGGGCGGCTTGGCCGTCCGTCAGCCGTCCGTCGGCGCGGTAGGTGGCCAGTTGCTCCTGCAGCCGCTGCAGCCACTTGGCGCCCTGCGAGAACTGGGCTGTCTTCTCGCGCGCGTCGGCCGCGCTGTAGCCGCGCGCCACGCTCAGCGATGCCGCGTCGATGGAGCGCAGCAGCGGCTCGGCATCGCGCACGTAGAGGAAGCGCACGTGGTCGCGCAGCAGGCCGGTGGAAGGCTGGATCGGGAACTGCGCGAAGTTGGCGCACAGCGGGCCGCAGTCCAGGCCACGGCCGTACAGCGAGACCTCGGCCTCGCGCACCATCTCGTCGGCGTCGGCCTGCAGCACGTAGCCCTGGGCCACGTTGCCGGCCGCGGCGGCACGGAACTTGTCCTGGTAGTCCGCCGGCGTGGGGTAGAGCGCGGCCAGCGTCGCGCTGTCGAACGGCACATGCGTGCCGTTCAGGAAGCACAGGCCGGTGCTGCCGGCCGGCACCTCGTTGTAGCCGCTGTCCAGCGCCACCGGCACGGCGAAGGGCGCCAGGCGGATGCCGCCCAGCGCGTTGCCGCGCGCGTCACGCTGCACCGTGGTGCCGTCGGCCTGCAGCGCGATCATCGGGCTCGACGGCGGCACGGCCGTGCCGGCCGCCCACTTGCCGAGCCAGTCGATGGCCGCGGAGATCACGTAGCGGTCCGGGATGCGGCTGCGGCTGGGCAGCGCGCAGCTGTCGCGCAGCGGGGCCGAGGGCTGGTCGCGTTGCAGCAGCGCGTAGCGCACGGCGAACGAGGCCCAGTCCGAATGCGAGGTGCCGGCCATGGACCACACACGGATGCGCTCGGTGTCGGGCTGGATCACGTTGATCTCGTTGGCCGAGGCCGGCGCCGTGTACTCGGTCTCCGACAGCAGCTTGAGCACCGGCAGGTTCAGGTCGGTGCGCAGCTTCTCGCCACCGATGTACAGCAGCGCCGCGTCGGCCAGCTTCTCGTCGCGCGGGTGGATGGCGTTGAGGTAGACCGACAGCCGGCCCGCGGACTGGGACACGCCGGCGGCCACGACCTGCTGCACGCGCGGCGCCAGCGGGCCCATCACGGTGGCGCTGCGCACCGCCTTCAGGCCTTGGGCGTAGACGTCATAGGACAGCGGGTCGCCGCTTGTGAACCGACCGCCGGCCGTCAGGTCCAGCGTGCCGTAGCGCGCCGGGCTGAAGGCCTTCAGGCCCAGCGTGGCGTTGGTGACGGGCCCGCTCTGCGCCGTGATGCCGACCCAGGCATAGCCCTCGCGCAGCACGAACTCGTGGATGCGGAACCACAGCGCTTCCACGTCGTAGTTGCTGGTGGCGTTCATCCATTCGACGATGACCTTGCCGTTGAAGCGGGCCGCGTCGGCCGGCCGGCGCACCACCATGCGCGTCTTGTAGCCGTGGCCGCCGTCCAGCACATTGGCGGTCGGCGAAGCACTGGGCCGCGCACCGATGCCGCCGGCCACCGTGGCGTCGTAGCGGTTGGCCTGGCCGCTGTAGAAGAACTCTTCCTCGACGTAGCCACGCGCGGCGAGATCCAGGTCGGTGCCGAAGAAGGTGCGGTTGTTGCCCGCAGCTGCGAGGTCCGAGCGGATCGGGCCCTCCACGGCCGGCACCGGAACCGCCGCCTGGCTTGCCGCCGTCCACACCAGCGCCGCTGCCGCCAGGGCGCTGCGCCAGCGCCATCCGGCCGCGCGGCCGCCTCCGTCTGCCATTCTCATGTTTGCCTCCAAAAATCGGAAAACCATTCCACAGATCGTGGCGTCAAAAATGTACGGAACGGTTCGTTATGGATGTCTGGTGGGAAACCCTGGGAAAGCAGGCCGCTGTGCAACCAATCGCAACAGCTTGGCGGCACGCCCGCCGCGCAAGGGTGTCGTGCGGCCTTCAGGCCAAGGCCCTCGCGATCCCCAGGCCGCAGCCTGCCAGACCGCCCAGCCCCAGCGCGAGCGCCACGCGCCGGCTCGCCGCTGGCCATTGGTTCATGCCCAGCACCAGCAGCCAGCCCAGGGCCATCCAGGCCGACACGACCAGTGCCACGGCGCCCGCCGCCCCGAGCGCAATGTCTGCGGCCGCGGCCTGCAGCGCGAGGCTGGCCAGCGCGATGGCCCAGGAAGCGCGGCGGCCCATGGCTGCGTCACCCCAGGCGCGCGTTGGCACGGCCTGCGCCCAGGCTGCCAGCGGCAGCAGCGACGCCAGCACCGCGCAGCCGGCCAGCAGCACCGCGTTCACGGCGTGCCCCGGGCGGGCGGACGACGCAGCACGGCGTGCAGTGCCGCGCCCAGGCACAGCAGCGCTGCCACCGTCCATGCCGGCAGGCCGGACTTGGCCGCCAGACCTGCATAGGCCAGTGCCGAGAGCGCCCACAGCGTGCCGCTGGTGCGCGGCATCCAGGTGCGCAGCGTGGCGGCGGGCAGGGCGACCAGGCAGGCCAGCAGCAGGCCCAGCATGCCCGAGGGGCGCGCGTCGCCCGTGGCCACGACATGGGCCAGCCGAAACGACTCGACCGCCAGTGCGCCGGCCAGCCAGAACGGTGCGTGGCCGGCCTGCGCGGCCAGCCGCTGGCGCCAAGTGCGTGCCGGCGCGGCGCGCGCCGGCACGGGCCGGCGCGGGGCGGCGAGCACCCGGTCCGGGCCGATGCAGGCAGCCAGCGCGGCGCAGCCGGCGCCCAGCAATGCCAGCGCCCAGGCCATGGCCGGGGCCATCGGCGCGCCCAGCCCGAGGCCGGCGGCCGCGGCCAGCAGCAGCAGCGCGGCGACGGTGGCCAGCGCCAGCCGCCACAGGCGCGCGCCATCCACGAGCCGCGCCGCCAGCACGGCCGAGCAGCCAGGCACCGAGGAAGGCCCAGGTGGCCCATGGCGGGCGCTGCGCCAGCGGTGGCAGGCCGGCCGGCGGCCACAGGTGCAGCAGCATGGCCGCCACGAGGGCGGCCGGTGCCGTGGCGTGCAGCGCGACCAGCAGCCGCGTCATGGCGCTGGATGGGCCGGCAACGCCGGCCCGCTGCGCACGGCGCGCTGGCGGCGCCCGTCCAGCCAGACCAGCGTGCCCGTCAGCGACAGCATGGCCGGCGTCAGGCCGAGGAAGAAGTACAGCCACTTGAGCGGCAGGCCGCCGAAGTCGCCGAAGTGCAGCGGTTCCATGAGCCCGTTGGTCAGCGACCAGAAGCCGGCGGTGCGCGGGTCGTGCTGCGCGCGCATGCGGCCGGTGGCGGCGTCGAACTCCACGCGCGCGGTGCTGGCCAGGTGGTCCTGCAGGCCCCCCGTGAAGCGTACCTGCGCGGCGGCCGTGCCCCATTGGCGCAGCGAGACATGGGCCACCTGCAGGCCCGGCACGGCCTGCCGTGCGGCGGCGTGCAGCGCGTCCAGCGAGTGCATGGCCGCGGGCGCGGGGCGCGCCTTGGCCGGTGCGGCCGCACGTGCGGCAGGCGCCGTGCTTGCCACGTAGGCCCAGCCCTGCTCGAACAGCGGCGCCAGCCCCAGCCAGGCGCCTGTCGCGGCGATCAGGATGTGGAAGCCCAGCCCCCAGATGCCGGCGGACTTGTGCAGGTCCGACAGCACCACGCGCAGGCTGCGGCCCCAGCGCTGGGTGAACAGCTCGGCCAGGATCTTGCGGTGGATGACGATGCCGGTGGCGATCAGCACCAGCATCGCCACGCCCAGGAAGCCGACGATCCAGCGCGGCCCGAAGAACAGGAACACATGCAGCATGCGCAGGTACTGGCCGAGCTGGCTGTCCACGGGGCCGACGACGGCGCCGGTGTCCGCGCGCAGCGCCACCTTGGTGCGCTGCGCCGCCGGTGCGCCCGCTTCCTGCAGGAAGGCGAAGTAGGCGGGGTTGAGCGCATCGGGCAGCGCGATGGTTTCCACCACGGCGCCCGGATAGCGCGCCTGCAGCTGCGCCAGCACGGTGTCCAGGGCCACGGGCGCCTCGGCGCGCGGCAGCCGGGCCAGCGAGGGGTTGGCCCACAGGTCGATCTCTTCCTTGAACACCACCACGGCGCCCGAGAAGCAGACGACGAACAGCAGCAGTCCGGTGACGATGCCGGCCCAGGCGTGCAGGGTCAGCAGCCGGGCGAGTGTGCGCTGGCTGGGCATGGCTTGCGCGCGGTCGCGGATCGCGGGGCGGCTCCGTGTCAGAAGAAGTAGGTCGCGCCCAGGCTGAAGCTGCGCGGCAGGCCGGGCGAGACCACGTTGGCGTTGACGGCGCCGTCGTAGTAGGTCCGGTCGAAGACGTTCTTCACACCCGCGGTGATGCGGTAGCTGGGCCCGGCGTAGCCGATGGACAGGTCTGCCACGGTGTAGGCCGGCAGCGTGAACGGGTACGAGCCGATCTGCTCGCTGACGTAGCGCATGCCCGCGCCCAGCGTGATGCGGGGCAACTGTGGCAGCTTGTAGGTGGCCCACAGCGCCAGCGTGTGGCGCGGCGTGAGATTGAGCGGCTGGCCCACGAGCGCGGCGTTGGTGTCCTGCGTGACCTCGGTATCCGTGAACGTGTAGGCGGCCGTGAGCTTGAGGTTGCGGCGCAGGTCGGCGCCGACTTCCAGTTCCACGCCGCGCGCGCGCTGCTCGCCGGTCTGCAGGCTGAAGCCGGTGTTTACCGGGTCGCCCGTGGTCACGTTGCGGCGCGTGAGGTCGAACAGCGCGAGCGCGCCGGTGAGACCGCCGCCCGGCGCCTCGTACTTGAGGCCGGCCTCCCATTGCTTGCCGGTCTCCGGCGCCAGGGCGCCGCGGCCGAAGATCTGTCCCACCACGGGGAGGAACGATTCGCCGTAGCTCGCGTAGGCGGCCCAGCCGGGCACGAACTCGTACACCAGGCCGGCCGAAAGGGTGGTCGCGGCGTCGCTCTGGCGCGCGCGCGTGCCGGCGAGCCGGTCGTCAGTCCGCTGGTCGGACCAGTCGCGCCGCAGCCCGACCAGCGCGGTCCATTGCGGATGGAACTTGATCTGGTCCTGCGCGTACAGGCCCAGCACCGTGAGCTTCTCCGGGGCGTCGGCCGACAGGCCGGTCGGACAGCTGGCGGCCATGCCGTAGACCGGGTTAAACAGGTCGAGTGCGCCGATGGTGCACCGCCGGCTGCCCAGCCAGCTGTGACCGGTGCGGGCGTCCAGGCCCGTCACCAGCCGGTGCTGCACGCCCAGGGCAGAGAACTGCGCCAGCAGCGAGGTGTCCGTCGCCAGCATGTCGTCGTCGATGTACTGGCGCGTGGCGGTGCGGTTCTGCAGGCGCCGGTTGGCCTGCAGCGCGGCGTTGGCCACGACGTTGCCCGTGCCCTTCTCGCTCTCGTAGCGCAGGTTCTGGCGCAGCGTGAGTGCAGGTGAGAAACGGTGTTCCAACGCATAGCCGATCGAGGTGGTTTCGATGTCGTAGCCGCCGAAGCTCGGATCGCCCGTGAACAGCGTGGTGCGCAGCTTGCCGTTGGGGTTGGGCAGCACCGTGCCGTAGGGCGAGATGCCCTGCTGGCGCAGCCAGTTGCTTTTGCTGTAAGTGGCGAACAGCACGAGATCGGTGTCCGCACCCAGGTCCAGCGCCAGCGAAGGCGCGACCCAGCGGTCGCGGCGGTAGACGAAGTCCGTCGGGTCGTCGCTGTTGGCCACCTGCGCATTGATGCGGAAGGCGGCCTTGCCGGATTCGTTGAGCGGCCGGTTCAGGTCCGCCTGCAGCGTGCGCTGGCCGAAGCTGCCCACCTCGACGCCGACCTCGCTCAGCGCTTCGCGCTTGGGCCGTTTGCTGATCGCGTTGACGATGCCGCCGGGCTGCACCTGGCCGTACAGCACCGAGGCCGCGCCCTTGAGCACCTCCACCCGCTCGTAGCCGTAGGGTGTCAGGCGTGTCCACATGCCGGGGCTTTGCACCAGGCCGTCGATCAGCACCGACTCGGTGGAACGAAAGCCCCGGATGTTGATGTCGTCGATGCCGCGCCGCCCGAAGTTCACGGGGCTGACGCCGGCCACAGTCTGCAAGGCCTGCTGCAGGTTGGTGATCTGGCGCGACTCCATCTGCTCGCGCGTCACCACACTGACGGACTGCGGCGTCTCCAGCCGGCGCATCGGGGCCTTGCCGGCGGTCTGCGCCTCGGCCGGCGCGAATCCCACGTCCTTTTCGGTGCTGGCGTTGATGCGCACCTCCTGCAGCTGCGCCGACGCGGCCGGGGCGGACTGCGCCCACACAGCCTGCGACAGGCACAGTGCCAAGGGGCTCCACGCCCACAGCGTGCCGACGCGGTGGCGCGGACGCGGTGTGCGGGACGGGGTGGTACGGCGGGCGCGGGCGGCGGTGAATGGCGTCGGTTGGTGCATGGCGGCGTGGACAGTGGCGCCGGCCAGCCCTCCGATCGGGCATTCAGGAATCCGGCGCGGCCAGGATTCTAATGAGAATTGTTTTCGTTTGAGAAAAGAGCCGCGCGACCGCCCGCCCGCAGTGGCTGCAGGGGTTCACGCCGCCGCCAGCACCTGCCGCAGAAACGCCGAAATGTCCGCGATCTCGCGCGGGTGCACGCTGTGCGGCATCGGGTAGGTGTGCCACTGCACCGTGTAGCCCAGCGCTTCGAGCGCCTTGCGCGATTCCTCGGCACGCGGCAGCACCACCACCGGATCGGCCGTGCCGTGGGCCATGAAGATCGGCGTGGCGAAGTTGGCCGGATGGCGCTCCGCCGCAAGGTTGCCCACCAGCGGCAGGTAGCCCGACAGCGCGATCAGCCCGGCCAGCTTCTGGGGGTGGCGCAGGCCGGTGTGCAGCGTCATCGCACAGCCCTGCGAGAAGCCGGCCAGCACGATGCGGCTGGCCGGGATGCCGCGCGCGACCTCGTGCGCGATCAGCGCCTCGATGGCCAGCTCCGAGCGGGCGATGCCCTCGGCATCCTCGCGGCGCACCAGGTCCGGCGCGAAGATGTCGTACCAGGCCGGCATCTCGAAGCCGTTGTTGATGGTCACCGGCATCACCGGCGCATGCGGGAAGATGAAACGGATCGGCGCGCAGCCGGCAAGGTCCAGCTCGGGCACGATGGCGGCGAAGTCGTCGCCGCTGGCGCCCAGGCCGTGCAGCCAGACCACGGCGGCGGTGGGCGAGGGGGCGGACTCGATCTGGATGCTGTCGAGCAGGGTCTTCATGGCGGCTCCGTGCGCAAAAGCGCCGATGTTAGGCCGCGCCCGCGCCGCCGGCCGCCTGCTTCGCGTGCAGCTTGGCCGCGATGTACTCCCCATGCGTCACGTGCAGCAGCTCGGCGATCTTGAGGATGGCGTGGTTCTCGTGGGCCGCCACGTGCAGGTCGGCATAGGCCACCGTCCACAGCGCCTCGACCAGCGCGACCTTCTGCGGCTGCGTGAATCGCTCGTTGAGCAGGCTCGTGAAGCGGTGGTAGTCGTACAGCGCCTGGGCCTCGGCCTGGGCCAGCTCGAGCAGGCGCTCGAGCTCGTCGTCGGCCAGGTCGAACTTGCGGCGCAGCGCCGTCAGCACGGCGGCGCGCTCGGCCGGTCCTGAGCCGGGCTCGGCCCGCATGACCTCCACGAGCAGCACGGCCACGGCCAGTTGCTGGGTGTGCGCCCGCTGCGCCAGCGACTGGCCGGCGGCGGGGGCGGTGAAGGCGTCGAAGAGTTCCTTGAGGGTGCGCAGCATGCGGGGCTCGGGCGATGGCGGAGGACGGGTGGACCCGCGCCGGCTAGCCCGGGTTCCCGCCGGATGGCACGAGGCCGAGCTGGCGCAGCTGGCGCTCCAGCGCCGCCACGCCGTCCCAGGGCAGGATGGGCGCGTTGCCGCGCTCGTCGGGCGGATGGTCCAGCAGCCCGTCGGACCAGCCGCCGCAGCCCGTGAGCGGCAACAGCGGCCGGTGGTGCAGCCAGGCCAGGCAGACCTCGGAAATGGTGCCGGCGCGCCCTCCGATCACGAGGCAGGCATCGCCCGCCAGCGCCATCAGCAGGTTGCGCGCATCGCCCATGCCATGGGGGTTCTCCTGTGATGCCGGTCAGCGCGGTGCGGCGACGGTCACCGCTGCTCATCCGCCCGCGCGCTGCCGTACGCCAGCTCCATGCGCCAGGCCAGCCCCAGGAACAGCGACTGCGCCAGGCACAGCGTGCTGGTCAGCGAGCGAAAGCCGAAGGTGGCGCCGTCCTGCGCCAGCAGCACGGCGTCGGCGCGCTTGGCCAGCGGGCTCAGCCGGCTGTCGGTCAGCGCCAGCACCTTGGCGCCACGTGCCGCCGCGGCCTCCACCGCCTGCAGCGTCTCGCTGGCATAGGGCGCGAAGGACACGGCCACCAGCACGTCGCCCGCGGCCAGCGCGCGCAGCTGGCCTTCCTGCATGTGGCCCAGGCCGTGCAGCCAGTGCACGGGCTTCTCGGTGTGCTGCAGCGCATAGGCCAGGTAGGCGCCGACCGGGAAGGCGCGGCGCGAGGCCACCAGCCACAGCGCGGGCGCCTGCACCATGAGGTCGACGGCGGCATCGAAATCGCCCTCGGGCAGGGCCTGCTGCAGCGCCTGCAGGCTGGCGATGCTGCCGCCGATCACCTCGTGCGCGATCTGCGCGGGCGAACCGGCGCCGGCCAGCGCGCGCACGCGCTGCTGGTAGCCGCCCTCGGGCGCAAGCTGGCGCGCAGCACCGGCGCGGAACAGCGCCTGCATCTCCGAGTAGCCGGCCAGCCCGAAATGCTTGGCGAAGCGCACCACGGCCGAGGGCTGCACCTCACATTGGCGCGCGGTCTCCTGGATGCCGTCCAACGCCAGCCGGTCGCGCTGCGCCTCCACATGGCGCGCGATGGCCTTCAGCTGGCGCGAGAGCGGCTCGTAACCCGCACGCACGGCAGCCAGGAAGGCATCGGCGTCGGCATAGGGCGCCAACGTCGTGCCGGGCACCGGGGTGTCGTTTCTATTTTTCAAAGTATTGGAAATTTATTTCTAAACACGATACCATGCGACCCGTTTCTTCCAGCCGAGCCTGTTGCGATGCCGAGTTTGCACTTCCCCAGCGCCGCTGCGCGCGACTTCGACGTGGCCTGCCTGGGCCGCCTGGCCGTGGACCTCTACGCGCAGCAGATCGGCTGTTCGCTCGAAGAAGCCCACAGCTTCAACAAGTACCTGGGCGGCTCGTCCGGCAACATGGCCTTCGGCACGGCGCGGCTGGGCCTGCGTTCGGCCATGCTCTCGCGCGTGGGCGACGAACAGAATGGCCGCTTCCTGCTGGAGACGCTGCGCCGCGAAGGCTGCGACGTGAGCCAGGTGCAGATCGACCGCGAGCGCCTGACGGGCATGGTGCTGCTGGCCCTGCGCGACCAGCACAGCTTCCCGCTGCTGTTCGCGCGTGAGAACTGCGCCGACATGGCCATCGACGCCGCCGCCATCTCCGAAGACTTCCTCGCGCGCTGCCGCTGCCTGGTCATCACGGGAACGCACCTGTCCACGCCCGGCACACTGGCCGCGAGCCGGCGCGCGCTGGAGATCGCGGGTCGCCACGGCCTGGTGCGCGCGCTCGACATCGACTACCGACCCGTGCTGTGGGGCCTCACGGCCCAGGGCGACGGCGAGACGCGCTACGTCGGCAGCGACAGCGTCTCGGCCCATCTGCAGGCCCAGCTCGGCCAGTTCGAACTCATCATCGGCACCGAAGAGGAATGGATGATCGCTGGCGGCGTGGAGGGCGACCTCATGGCCAGCCTGCGCCGGGCGCGCGAGCACACGCAGGCCGTCTTCGTCGTCAAGCGCGGCCCGCTGGGCTGCAGCCTGATCGAAGGCGCCGTGCCGGCCGCCATCGACGATGCGCCGACTGTGCTGGGCGAACGCATCGAGGTGCTCAACGTGCTGGGCGCGGGCGATGCCTTTGCCTCGGGCCTCCTGGCCGGTCTGCTGACAGGAAAGACTCTGGCCGCGTCGGCCGCGATCGCCAACGCCTGCGGCGCCATCGTGGTCTCGCGCCATGGCTGCGCGCCGGCCATGCCCACGCAGGCCGAGCTGGCGCACTGGTTCTCGGGCCACCGCCATCCGCGGCCCGACAAGGACCCCGTGCTCTCGCACCTGCACCGCGTGTCCGCCGCGCGCCCGCAGTGGCCTGAGGTCTGCGTGCTGGCGTACGACCACCGGTCACAGCTGGAAGACCTGGCGCGCCAGTGCGGCGCCGACGCTGCGCGGCTGTCCACGCTCAAGCTGCTGCTCAACGATGTCGTGGCGCAGGTCGAGCAGGACGCCGGCAACAGTGGCCGCATCGGCGTGCTGATCGACGGGCGCATCGGCCAGGCCGCGCTGCATGCCGCCGCCGGCCGTGGCTGGTGGATCGGCCGGCCCATCGAGAAGCCCGGGTCGCGCCCGCTGCGCTTCGACGGCACGGCCTCGCTGGCCTCGGAGCTGGCGCACTGGCCGCGCGAGCACACGGTCAAGTGCCTGGTCTTCTACCACCCCGACGATGCCCAGGCGCTGCGCACCGAGCAGGAGGAATGGCTGCAACAGGTCTGGGAGGCCACGCGCGCGAGTGGCCACGAACTTCTGCTGGAAGTGATTCCCCCGGCCGACACGCTGGCCCCGGGCGACCAGGGCGAGGCCGTGGTGCGCGCCGTGCGCCGCTTCTATGACCTGGGCTTCCAACCCGAGTGGTGGAAGCTGCCGCCCATGGCCGCCGCGCAATGGGAGGCGCTGGACGCGCTGGTGCGCGAGCGCGACCCCTGGTGCCGCGGCGCCGTGATCCTGGGCCTGTCGCAGCCGCTCGAGCAGCTGGTCGCGAGCTTCCAGGCGGCGCACGCACCCATCGTCAAGGGCTTCATGGTCGGCCGCACCTGCTGGACCGCGCCGGCCGCGGCCTGGTTGCGGGGCGAGATCGACGACGCGGCCTTCACGGCCCAGGTGGCGGCCAACTTCCGCCGATTGATTGCAGGCTGGCGCGCCAGCCGGCGCTGACCCACGGCCACGGCGGCTGCCCCGTTTCTCGATTCCACAAGGAGACTTTCCATGCCACAACTCCGTCCCGGCGCCAAGCGCCGGTCCGTGCTGCTCGCCGGTGCCGCGGCTGTCATGGCTGCCCCCGCGTTCGCGCAGGGCGGCTACCCGAACAAGCCCATCGAACTGATCGTGCCCTTCGCGGCCGGCGGCGGCACCGATGTGCTGGCGCGTGCGCTGGCCGAAGCCGCACGCCCGCACCTGGGCCAGAGCCTGATCGTCGTGAACCGCGCCGGCGCCAGCGGCGGTGTCGGCTGGGCCGAGCTCATCAACGCGCGGCCCGACGGCTACAAGCTGGCCATCGTCACGGTGGAGATCACCATGATCCCGCACATGGGCGTGGTGAAGTTCAGCGCCGACGACGTGCTGCCGGTCGCGCGGCTCAACGCCGACCCGGCCACCATCGCCGTGCGCACCGAGGCGCCGTACAAGACGCTGGAGGAATTCCTGGCCGCCGCGCGCAAGACGCCCGGCGACCTGCGCGTGGGCAACGCCGGCCCCGGCTCGCTGGGCCACCTGGCCGCCGCGGCGCTGGAGGACAAGGCCGGCGTGCAGCTCAACCACGTACCCTTCCGCGGCGCCAACCCGGCCGTGCTGGACTTGCTTGGCGGCCACATCGACGCCGTGGCCGTGACGCCCGTGGAAGTGGCCACCTACGTGCAGGCGGGCAAGATCCGCCCGCTCGCGGTGATGGCCGACAGGCGCATCGCGGCCGGCTGGGAGTCCGTGCCCACGCTCAGGGAGCGCGGCATCGACCTCGCGGTCGGCGGCTGGCGCGGCCTGGCCGCGCCCAAGGGCACGCCGCCCGAGGCCCTGGCCGTGCTGCGCGAGGCCATGGCCAAGACGCTGCGCGAGCCGGCCCTGCGCGAGACCATGGCCAAGCAGAACATGGGCGAGGGCTATCTGGACGAGGCGGGCTTCAAGGCGTTGATCGCGCGCGACAACGCTACATTCCGCGAGCTGATCCAGCGCCTGGGCATCAAGCCGGCCTGAACATGGGGGACGCAGAGATGGGCAACGAGACCTGGGGCCGCTTCGCCGGCAAGACGGCTTTCATCACGGGCGGCGCCAGCGGCCTGGGCCTGGCCAGCGCGCGCCGGCTGCTGCGCGAGGGCGCCCGCGTCGCGCTGGCCGACGTCAGCGCGCACGAGCTGCGGCGCGTGGCCGAGGAACTGGGCCAGCCGCCCGGGCATGTAAGCCACCACGCGCTGGACGTGACGGACGCGGCCCAGGTCGAGGCCGCCGTGGCCGCGGCCTGGCAGGCGCATGGAGCCATCGACGTGCTGGTCAACAGCGCGGGCGTGAGCTTCCAGGGCTCGGTGCTGGACACGCCCATCGAGGCCTGGCGCCGCGTGCTGGACATCAACCTCACCGGCACCTACCTGACGACCCAGGCCATGGCCCGCCGCATGGTGGAGCGGCGCCAGGGCCGCATCGTCATGATCGCCTCGATCTCGGGCCAGCAGGTCTGGTCCGGCCGCGCGGCCTACTGCTCGTCCAAGGGCGCGGTGCTGGCGCTGGCCAAGTCCTGCGCGATCGACCTGGCGCCCTTCGGCATCACCGTCAACTCGGTCTCGCCGGGGCCGATCGAGACGGCGCAGACCGCCACGCTGCACGGTCCCGTGATCCGCCAGGCCATCGTGCAGGCCACGCCCATGGCCCGCTACGGCCAGGCCGACGAGGTGGCCGACGCCATCGCCTTCCTGGCCAGCGACGATGCGCGCTTCGTCAACGGACACGACCTCGTGGTCGACGGGGGGCTCACGAGCGCGGCTATCCTGTACGACCTGAAGCAAAACCCGCAAACATGACGCAACCCCAGTCTGCGCGCTGCGCGCTCCGCCAACCCCTTCGAGGGGGCGCCGCCAGCGGCCTGGCAGAGCCAGTTCCGCGGCGGCCGCTGGCCTCGGTTGCGGCCTGGGCGAGCGTGCGCCATGGACGGAGCTGAGGCGATGACCCCGATCCGCGCCCTGATCTTCGACTGCGACGGCACGCTGGTCGACAGCGAGCCCTGGCTGGTGGAGGCCATGCTGGCCGAGGGCGCGTTGTATGGACTGCCTCCAACGGCCCGCGCAGTGCTGGACGCGCAGCGCGGCGCCCCCATGTCGCGCCAGATCGCCGTGGTGGCCGAGCGCAGCAGCCAGCCGCTGCCGGCCGACTTCGAAGACCGCGTGCGCGCGCGCATGGCCGGCTACTTCCAGGCGCACCTGCAGCCCATCGCCGGCGCGCTCGAACTCGTGCGCAGTTTGCAGCTGCCGTTCTGCGTGGCCTCCAACGGGCCCCGCCACAAGATCGAGCTCGTGCTGGGTCTCACGGGGCTGCTGCCCTGGTTCGCCGGCCGCATCTTCAGCGCCTACGACATCGGCGCCTGGAAGCCGGCGCCCGACCTGTTCCTGCACGCCGCCCGCGCGATCGGCTTCGCGCCCGAGGAGTGCGCCGTGGTCGAGGACAGCGCCTCCGGCATCGCGGCCGGCATCGCCGCCGGCATGCGCGTGTTCGCGCTGGGCGAGCACCCGGCCGACCTGCCGGCGTCGGTGCGGCGCATCGCCAGCCTCGCCGATCTGCCGGCCACGCTGGCGGCGCACTGACGAGAACAACATGACGATTCCATCCACCCGACGAGGAGACAACCCATGCGTCACCACCTGCCCGCGCGCACGCGCCGCACCGTCCTGCAACAGAGCTTGGTCGCTGCCGCGACGCTCGCCAGCCCGCTGAGCTTCGCCCAGGGCGCCTGGCCCAACAAACCCGTCACGCTGGTCGTGGGCTACCCGCCCGGGGGCCAGACCGACTTCGCCGGCCGCATGGTCACGGCCGGCATGCAGACCGTGCTGGGGCAGGGCGTGGTGATCGACAACAAGGCCGGCGCCGGCGGCAACATCGGCACCGACTACGTCATGAAGTCGGCGCCCGACGGCTACCGGCTGCTGGTGGGCAACGGCAACATCACGCTGAACCCGCACACCTACCGCAATACGGCCATGGCCGACCCGCTCAAGCTGACGCCCATCGGTCTGCTGCTGACCTCCTCGCTGATCCTCGCCGTGCCCAACACCGTGCCGGCCAAGAACGTCAAGGAGTTCATCGAGTGGGTCAAGGCGCAGGACAAGGCCGGCAAGGACATCGACTACGCCAGCGCAGGACCCGGCAGCCTCACGCACGCGAGCATGGAGCTGTTCCGCGACCGCATCGGCAAGCCCAAGATGAACCATGTGCCCTACAAGGGCAGCGGCCCGGCCATGACCGACCTGATCGCCGGCCGCGTGAGCGCGATGTTCGACGCCGCCTCGGTCATCGCGCCCTTCATCAAGTCGGGCCAGCTGCGCCCGCTGCTCGTGACGGGCGGCCAGCGCGTGCCGGCCTTCCCCGACATTCCCACCGCGGCCGAGGCCGGCGTGAAGGACTTCGAGGTGATCTCCTTCATTGGCCTGTACGGCCCGCCCGGCCTGCCCGCCGACATCGTGGCCAAGTCCAATGCGGCGATGAACACCGCGCTCAAGGACCCCAAGATCCAGAGCGGGATCACCGAGCGCGGCGACGAAGTGGGCGGCGGCACGCCCGAGCAACTGGCCAAGATGACGCGCTATTACTTCGACCTGTGGCGCGACATCGTGAAGGCGAACGACATCCGGGCGGAGTAGGGTTCAGGCAGGCGCCAACGCGTCGCGCACCGCCTGCAGCGCCCGCCCGCAGTCGTCGCGCGTGAGGCCGCCGCCCAGGCACAGCCGCAGCGCCTCGGGCGGCTGACGGTCGGTGGAGAAAGCCGTGCCGTCCACGGCGGCGATGCCCAGCGCGCGCAGCTCCGCCGCGATGCGCGTGGCCGGGCTGCTCTCCGTGTCCGAGGCCGGCACGGGCAGCCAGCCGTGGAAGCCGTGCGGCTGCGTGCGCACGCCGTGCGGCCCCAACAGCTGGCACATCTGCGCGCTGCGCCAGGCGCATTCGGCGCGCACGGCCTGCAGCACGGCCTCGGCCTGGCCGTTCTCCATCCACTGCGCGACGATGGTGTTGACCAGCGGCGAGGCCATCACGGTCGTCGCACGCAAGGCGCCGGCCAGTCGCAGGTGCGCCGCCGACGAGGGCGCCTGCACATAAGCCAGGCGCAGGCCGGCGCCCAGCCACTTGGACATGCCGCTCACGTAGTACACGAGGTCGCCCGCGTACTCCGCCAGCGAGGGCGGGATCGCGGCCGGCAGCATGCCGTAGGCGTCGTCCTCGATGATGGGAATGCTGTAGCGCAGTGCGATGTCGGCGATCTGTTCGCGTCGTTGGATCGGCAAGGTGGCCGTGGTCGGGTTGTGCAGATTGGGGCACAGGTGCAGCGCGCCGATCGGCGTGCTCTTGCAGGCGGCCTCGAAGTCGTCAGGGATGAGGCCATGCTCGTCCATGGCCAGCGGGTGCAGGCGCGTGCCCAGCTGCGCGGCGATCGCCTTGATGCCGGGGTAGGTCAGCGCTTCCACGCACAGGCTCTGGCCCGGCTTGACCAACAGCGAGACCAGCGCCAGCAGCACGGCGTGGATGCCGGGCGCTACCAGGACGCGCGCGGCATCGGCCTCGACCCATTGCGACAGCCACTGCGCGCCGAGCGCCCGGTCGCGCGGCGTGCCGCCGAAATCCTGGTAACGCATGAGGTCGTGCAGCGGCACGGCGGCCAGGCCGGCGTTGGCGCCGTCCAGCAGCGCCTGCATGGCGGGATGGTCCTCGATCTCGGGCGGCATGTTCATGGTCATCTCTGCGCCGGTGCCGGCGCGCAGCGGCAGGCCGATGAAGGAGCCGCGCACGAAGGAGCCCATGCCGGGCCGCGAGGCGATCAGCCCGCGCTCGCGCGCCTGCGCGAAGCCGCGCACCACGGTCGTGTAGTTCAGCTGCAGCGCGGTGGCCAGCTCGCGCAGCGGCGGCAGACGCTCGCGCGGCGCCAGGCGGCCCTGCTGCAGGTCCTCGGCGATCAGGTCGGGGATCAGCTGGTAGGCCGGCAGCGGGCTGGATTGGAGGCGGTGGACCCAGTGGGAGAAGGGCATGGCCCGAGTGTGCCCCGCGGACCGGCCGATGGCATGGCCGCGTCCGGCGCAGCTTGGTGCATGCCGGCCATTGATCGGGTGCATTGATTGCATGGCCAGCGCGTCGTGCTGGTGCATGGGGCGCGCGGCCTGCGCGGGCCGCCACACGGCGCGCGAAGGGCCTGACGCTGCTTTGATCGGACCTTGATCGCATGGTGCGCCGGCCGCCTGGTACGTCCTTCGCAAAGAGGCTGGCGTCCGGCCATCCCGCCGGCATCCACCACACCGCACGAGGACCACCATGCCCCAAGTCACGCACCCCGCCCACCGCAACGGCGACTTCCTGGTCGACTACGAAGAGAAGGTCTTCGAGGACGTGAAGGCCGACCCGGGCGAGAAGGCCCTGGTCACCTTCCACACCGTGGCCTTCGAAGGCTCCATCGGCTTAGTCAACCTGCTGCAGGCGACAAGGCTGCAGCGCAAGGGCTATGAGACCTCGGTGCTGCTGTACGGCCCCGGCGTCACGCTCGGGGTCAAGCGCGGGTTCCCGAAGATCGGGGACGAGGCCTTCCCGGGCCACCAGAACTTCAACAACCAGATCACCAAGTTCATCGCCGAGGGCGGCAAGGTCTACGCCTGCCGCTTCGCGCTGCAGGCCCTGTACGGCCATGGCGAGGGTTCGCTGATCGAGGGCGTACGGCCAATCAATCCGCTGGACGTGCTGGACATCGTGCTGCTCCATAAAAAGGCCGGCGCGGTCATCATCGACACCTGGACGCTGTAAATGCACCCCCCGTTTCGCGCCCACTGCGTGGGCGCGCATCCCCCCCAGGGGGCGCACCCGGCGGCCCGGCAGAGCCGGTTCCGCGGCTGCGCTGGCATGGCCTGCTCCGCGGCCTCTTGTTCCGTGTCGTGCGATGCGCCGCTGTGCGAAGGAGACGGCGCATGAGTTCCTCGCATCGGAACGTCCGCGCGGCGGCGGCGCAGATCGCGCCCGATCTGTCCAGCGCCGACGGCACGCTCGCGCGCTTGCTGGAGACCCTGCGCGAGGCCGCGCAGCAGGGCGTGGAGCTGATCGTCTTTCCCGAGACCTTCGTGCCCTACTACCCCTACTTCTCGTTCGTGCAGCCGCCCGTGTTGCAGGGCGCGGACCACTTGCTGCTGATGCAGCGCGCGCCGACGGTGCCCGGCCCGCTGACGGACGCCGTGGCCGCCGCCGCACGGGAGCATGGCATGGTGGTGGTGCTGGGCGTCAACGAGCGCGACCACGGCAGCCTGTACAACACGCAGCTGGTGTTCGACGCCGATGGCCGGCTCGTGCTCAAGCGCCGCAAGATCACGCCGACCTACCACGAGCGCATGGTCTGGGGCCAGGGCGACGGCGCCGGCCTCACGGCCGTGGACACGCGCGCCGGCCGTGTCGGCGCACTGGCCTGCTGGGAGCACTACAACCCGCTGGCGCGCTACGCGCTGATGGCCGAACACGAAGAGATCCACTGTGCCCAGTTCCCGGGCTCGCTGGTCGGCCCGATCTTCGCGGAGCAGATGGGCGTGACGATTCGCCACCACGCGCTGGAGTCGGGCTGCTTCGTCGTCAACGCGACGGGCTGGCTGACCGACGCGCAGATCCGGTCCGTCACGCCCGACGAGAAGCTGCAGGGCGCGCTGCGCGGCGGCTGCCACACGGCCATCGTGTCGCCCGAGGGCAAGTACCTGGCCGAGCCCCTGACCGAGGGCGAGGGCCTGGTCGTCGCCGACCTCGACTTCGCGCTGATCGCCAAGCGCAAACGCATGATGGATGCGGTGGGCCACTACGCGCGGCCCGAGCTGCTGCGCCTGGCGATCCGGCGCGATGCGGCACGCACCACGATGCCCCTGCCCGATGGCGAGGCGCTGCCCGACGACACCGCCCTGTCCCTGCCTGAACCCGACGCGCCACTGCGCCGCGTCGCCTGACCCCGGAGCCCCGTCCATGACCACCGCCGTCCTCGACCCTGTCGACACTTCCGCCGAGAGCGCACGCCAGCTCATGACCGAGCTGCAGAGCCAGGGCCTGCGCCTGGCCGATCCCGGCGCGGGCGCGGCCAGCCGGCGCGGCGGGGCCGGCCCGTCCGACCACAAGGCCGTGACCGTGGACGGCGTCACGCTGATGGTGCCGGTGCACACGGCCACGGCCTTCGGCTCGCCCTTCGTGGCCGAGGCACCGGGGCCGGACGGCCGCAGCGTCCTGCGGCGGGGCAGCATTCCGATCGCCAGCATCGCCTTCCCGCGCGCGCCGCGCTTCTACGGCCTGCAGACGGCCGAGGGCATCCCCTACCAGCAGATCGCCACCTTGCACGGCGCCGACGTGCTGGCCACCACCGTGCTGCAGACCTGCATCCGGTACGAGAGCCGGCGCAAGGCCTGCAGGTTCTGCGCGATCGGCCAGTCGCTGGCAGCAGGCCGCACCATCGCGCGCAAGACGCCGGCGCAGCTGGCCGAGGTGGCCCAGGCGGCCGTGGAACTCGACGGTGTGAAGCACATGGTCATGACCACGGGCACACCGCCCACGCCCGACCGCGGTGCCCAGATCCTGTGCGAGAGCGCGCAGGCGATCCGCGCCGCCGTGGACCTGCCCCTGCAGGCCCAGTGCGAGCCGCCCGACACCGACGCGTGGTTCCAGCGCCTCAAGGACGCTGGCGTCGACACGCTGGGCATGCACCTGGAAGTGGTGGGCGAGGACCTGCGCCGCCAGATCCTGCCCGGCAAGGCCGAGGTGCCCATGGCGCGCTATTGGGATGCCTTCGCCGCGGCGGTGGAGGTGTTCGGCCGCGGCCAGGTCAGCACCTACCTGCTGGCCGGCCTGGGCGACAGTGCCGAGACCCTGCTGGCCACCAGCCGGCGCCTGCTGGACCTGGGCGTCTACCCCTTCGTCGTGCCCTTCGTGCCGATCAGCGGCACGCCGCTGGAGGACCATGCCGCGCCCACGCCGGACTTCATGCGCAGCGTGCTGGGGCCGCTCGGTGCGATGGTGGCCGAGGCCGGCGTGCGCGCGGCCGACATCAAGGCCGGCTGCGGGCGCTGCGCGGCCTGCTCCACCCTGTCGCGCTACGAAGCGCCTCTGGCCGCCTGAAGGAGAGAACGATGCTGACCGCCTCCGCCATCCCCTGGTGCGAACTCGCCACCGACTACCGGCCTCAGGCCTTCCGCGTGCAATGGGCCAGCGATGGCTGGATGCTGCGCGAGGCCGCCGCGCTGCGCCGCCAGGTGTTCTGCGCGGAGCAAGGCCTGTTCGACGGCGACGACCGCGATGCCATCGACACCGACCCCAGCCTGCACACCCTGGTCGCGTTGTCGGTCCTGGCTGGCGAGGCCGACCAGATGGTGGGCACGGTGCGCATCCACGCCGCCTCGCCCGGCCTGTGGTGGGGCTCGCGCCTGGCCGTGCGGCGTGCCTTCCGCCAGAGCAGCGCGCTGGGCACCGAGCTGATCCGGCTGGCCGTCAGCAGCGCCCACGCGCTGAGCTGCCGCGAGTTCCTGGCCCACGTACAGGCGCAGAACGTGCCGCTGTTCGAGCGCCTGCACTGGCAGGTGCTCGACGAGATGGTGCTGCACGGCCGCATGCACGCGCTGATGCGGGCCGACCTGGCGCACTACCCGCCCTGCGGCACGCCGTACGCGGGCTTCGTGGTCTCGCCGAGGAAGCCGTCATGAGTCTCGCCCGGCCGCCCGAAGAGGCTCGCACCGCAGGCCGCCAGGCCGCAGGTTCTCTTGTTCACGCGAACTTCGAGGCGCCCCTGCTGGAACAGCTGGCCGACGCACTGCGCGCGAGCCGCGGCTTCGCGCACAAGCGCGACATCGCCGCCGTGCTGCCGCAGCTGGCGCCAACGGCCTTCGCCACGGCCGTGCCGAACGGCGACGACTGCGCGGTCCTGCCCGATGGCGACGGCCACCTGCTGCTGGCCATCGAAGGCCTGGTGCAGGATTTCGTCGAACAGCAGCCCTGGTTCGCGGGCTACAGCGCGGTGATGGTCAACCTCTCGGACATCGCCGCCATGGGCGGCCGTGCGCTGGCCGTGGTCGATGCGCTGTGGGCCGGCAGCGCGGAGCAGGGCCGCGCCGTGCTGGCCGGCATGCGCGCAGCGTCCGAGCGCTACGGCGTGCCCTTGGTCGGCGGCCACACCAACCTGCGCGCGGCCAGCAGCCAGCTCGCCGTGGCCGTGCTGGGCCGCGCGCATCGGCTCATCAGCAGCTTCGCGGCCCAGCCCGGCGACCGTCTGTTGGTCGCTGTGGACCTGCGCGGCCAGTGGCAGGGCGAGGCGCCGTTCTGGAATGCCTCGACCCCCGCGCCAGCCGAGCGCCTGCGCGGCGACATGGCCCTGCTGCCCGCGCTGGCGGAGGCGGGTCTGGTGGACGCCGGCAAGGACATCAGCATGGCTGGCGTGCTGGGCACGGCGCTGATGCTGCTGGAGTGCTCGGGCGTGGGTGCCACCATCGACCTGGCCCGACTGCCACGCCCGGCCTGCGTGCCGGACTGGTCCGATCCCAATGGCGCGGCCGAGCGCCTGCGCTGGCTCGCGGCCTTCCCGAGCTTCGGCTACGTGCTCAGCGTGCGGCCGGCCCAGGCCGACGAAACCATCGCCCGCTTCGCCGCGCGCGGCATCGCCTGCGCCGACGTGGGCACCGTCCACCGCGGCAGCGTGCTGGCCGTGCAACTGGGAGACGCGCGCGTCCCGCTCTGGGACCTCGCGCAGCAGCCCTTCATCGCGCCGTCAGTCGAGACAAGGAGGGCACCATGAGTTCCATAGCTGCTTGCGCAGGCCGAGCGCAGCGAAGGCCCGGGCCCCAGGCCGAGCGCAGCGATGGCCCGTGTGGGAGTTCCCCCTGTGCCCCTGCCGAGGAGCGCAGCGCCATGGGCTGCGCGGGGAACCTCGCGCTTTGTGAACTGACTCATTGCGCTTGTCCGAGCGAAGTGAACGCAGTGAACGAAGCGAGTTGCGCAATGCAGCCCATGGCGCGAGCACCGCAGGTTGC
>NZ_VEDO01000032.1 GCF_007677875.1 Variovorax boronicumulans
CTCCGCTGGCGCTCCGGGCAACCTGCGGTGCTCGCGGCCTGGGCGCATTGCACAACTCGCACCTCTCACTGCGTTCGTTCAGCTCGAACAAGTGCAATGAGTTAGATATTGAAGCGCGAGGTTCCCCGCGCCGCCCAGGCCACTGCGCTCCTCGGCGGGGGCACAGGGGCCCCGGGAGCGGGGTCACAGACGGGCCATCGCTGCGCTCGGCCGCGTCTTTTTAGGTTGGACCACTGACATGCACCTGCTCTCCACCCGCCCCGGCGGCTTCGTCGAAGACGGAAGCGTCGTCACGCGGCTCGACCAGCAACCCGCCGACATCGTCGTGCTGAGCTCGGCCGACACCACGCTGGCCCTGCTGTCGGCCGCCGCCCAGCAACTGGCCGGCGTCCCCAGCCTGCGCCTGGCCAACCTGCTGTACCTGCGCCAGCCGGCCTCGCTGGACCTCTACGTCGACGAGGTGCTGCAGCATGCGCGCGTGGTCGTGGTGGACCACCTGGGCTCCGAATCGGCCTGGCCCTACGGCGTGCAGCAGATCGCCGCGCTCGCGCGCGCCAAAGGCCAGCGTCTGGCCATGTTCTCGGGCGACCTGCAGGAGGACCCGCACCTGCTCGCGCGCAGCACGCTGCCGCAGGCCGACTGCCGGCTGCTGTGGCACTACCTGCGCGCGGGCGGGCCGGTCAACGCGCGTGCCTTCCTGCAGGCCGTGGTCCATCTCGGCCTGGGGCAGGGCGAGGCCCCGCCGCCGCCACGCAGCCTGCCGCAGGCCGCGCTCTACGTGCCGCCCGCGCTGTGTGCCGCACCGCATGCAGTGCCCGGCATCGACGACCTGCGGGCCGCATGGACACCCGGCGCACCCGTGGTCGCGCTGGTCTTCTACCGCTCGCATTGGCTGGCCGGCAACACGGCCGCATTCGATGCGCTGGCGGTGGCGCTGCACGCGCGCGGCATGAATCCGCTCCCGCTGGCGCTGGACTCGCTCAAGGATGCGCTGTGCCTGTCCACGCTGCGCACACTGTGCAGCGAGCACGCGGTGCAGCTGGTGCTCAACACCACGGCCTTCTCGGCGCTGGAGCCGGGCCAGAACCTGGCCGGCGATGCGCCCGTGCTGCAGGTCATCACGAGCGGCGGCAACCGGGCCGACTGGCTGGCCGATGCCCAGGGCCTGCGTCCGCGCGACATCGCGATGCAGGTCGTGCTGCCCGAGATGGACGGCCGCATCGTCACGCGCGCGGTCAGCTTCAAGGGCCTGGCACACCGCTGCCCGGTCACGCAGACCGACGTGGTCGCCTACCAAGCCGAGCCGGACCGCGTCGACTTCGTGGCCGAGCTCGCGCGGCGCTGGTGCCGCCTGCGCAGCCTGCCGGCGCGGGACAAGCGGCTCGCGCTGGTGCTGGCCAACTACCCGGGCAGCGAGGGCCGCATCGGCAGCGGCGTGGGGCTGGACACGCCGGCCTCGGTGGTCGCCATCCTGCGGGCGCTGGCGACCGAGGGCTACCAGCTGGGCGATGCGTCCTTGCCCGAGGACGGCGACGCGCTCATGCGCCTGCTGCAGCAGGGCATTGCCAACGACCCTGCGCAGTGGCCGCTGCGCCCGGCCTGGCAGAGCTACGCGCTGGCCGATTACCGGCAGCGTCTGGCGGCGTTGCCCGAGGGCATGGCCGCCGCCGTCGCCGCGCGCTGGGGCCCGCCCGAGGCCGACCCGGCGCTGCGCCAGGGCCGCTTCATGGTCGCCGGCCTACGCCTGGGCCAGGTCTTCATCGGCATCCAGCCGGCCCGTGCGCTGAACGCCGCTGGCGCGCAGGACTACGCCAGCTACCACGACGCCGAACTCGTGCCGCCGCACCACTACCTGGCCTTTTACTTCTGGCTGCGCGATGTGTTCGCCATCGACGCCATCGTGCACGTGGGCAAGCACGGCAACCTCGAATGGCTGCCCGGCAAGAGCCTGGCGCTCTCGGGTGCGTGCTGGCCCGACGCCATCCTGGGCCCGCTGCCGCACCTGTACCCCTTCATCGTCAACGACCCGGGCGAGGGCGCGCAGGCCAAGCGCCGCAGCCAGGCCGTGATCGTGGACCATTTGATGCCGCCGCTCACGCGCGCCGAGAACCACGGCCCGCTGCAGGATCTGGAGCGCCTGGTCGACGAGTACTACGACGCGCTGCTGGTCGACGCGCGCCGCGCCGCGCTGCTGCGCCGCCAGATCGTCGATGCCGTGCGGCGCCAGCACCTGGCCGGCGAGCTGGCCCTGCCGCCCGGCACCGAGAACGACGAGGACGCGCTGCTGCAGCGCATCGACGCCTACCTCTGCGAGCTCAAGGAGACGCAGATCCGCGACGGGCTGCATGTGTTTGGCACCTCGCCGACGGGCCGCCAGCGGCGCGACACGCTGCTCGCGCTGGCGCGCTACCCAACGGACGGCGATGCCGGGCTGCTGGGCGCGCTGGCGGCCGATCTGCTGCCCGACACCGGCTTCGATCCGCTGCGGCTGGAGCCCGCGCGGCCCTGGACCGGCCCGCGCCCCGCGGCCCTGCAGGCCCTGAGCACCGAACCCTGGCGCCACGAGGGCGACACGCGCGAGCGGCTCGAGCTGCTGGCCCAGCAACTGCTGGACGACGACCGACAGGCCGCCGATTGGCCGCAGACCCAGGCCGTGCTGCAACGCGTGCGCACGCAACTGGCCCCCGCCCTGGATGCCTGCGGCGCCGAAGAACTGCGCCAGCTCGCACGCGGCCTGCGCGGCCTGTTCGTGCCGGCCGGCCCGAGCGGCTCGCCCTCGCGCGGCCGGCCCGACGTGCTGCCCACCGGCCGCAACTTCTACACGCTGGACACGCGCGCGGTCCCGACCCCGGCGGCGTGGGAACTCGGGCAGCAGGCCGCGAGCCAGCTGATCGAACGCTACCTCCAGGAGCATGGCGAGTACCCGCGCGCGCTGGGCCTGTCGGTCTGGGGCACGGCCACCATGCGCACGGGCGGCGACGACCTGGCCCAGGCCTTCGCGCTGATCGGCGTGCGCCCGCGCTGGGCGCCCGGCAGCCAGCGCGTGCAGGACTTCGAGGTGGTGCCGCGCGCCGGCCTGCACCGCCCGCGTGTGGACGTCACGTTGCGCATTTCGGGCTTCTTCCGCGACGCATTCCCGCTCGCCGTGCAGATGTTCGACGCCGCCGTGCAGGCCGTGGCCGCGCTCGAGGAAGACGAGGAGGACAACCCGATCCGCGCACGCGTGCTGGCCGAAGCCCAGGCCCTGCAGGACGCTGGTGCCACCGCGGAGCAGGCCCGTCGCCAGGCCGGCTGGCGCGTCTTTGGAGCGCCGCCCGGCCACTATGGAACGGGCCTGGACCCGCTCCTGCACAGCGGCGACTGGCAGGACGGCGGCGACCTGGCCCGCGCCTGGATGGGCTGGAGCGCCCATGCCTATGGCCGGGATGCCGAGGGCGAACCCGCCGGCCCCGCGCTGCGCCGCCGCCTGGGCGAACTCGACATCGTCGCGCAGAACCAGGACAGCCGCGAGCACGACATCCTCGACTCGTCCGACTACCTGCAGTTCCAGGGCGGCATGGCCGCGGCCGTGCGCGCGGTGTCGGGCAAAACGCCCGCGCTCTACCACGGCGACCACGCCAACCCGCTGCAGCCGCGCGTGCGCACGCTGCACCAGGAGATCGGCCGCGTGGTGCGCGCGCGCGTGACCAACCCCAAATGGATCGCCGGCGCCATGCGCCATGGCTACAAGGGCGCGTTCGAAATGGCGGCCACGGTGGACTACCTGTTCGGCTTCGACGCCACGACGGGGCAGGTCGCCGACCACCACTACGCGCTCGTGGCCGACGCCTATGTGGTGAATGCCGCCGTGCGCGGCTTCGTCGCCGCGCACAACCCCGAGGCCCTGCGCGGCATGCTGGAGCGGCTGCTGGAGGCCATGCAGCGCGGGCTGTGGGAGGAACCCGGCCACTACCGCCAGCAGCTGGAAGACCTGCTGCTGGACCACGACAACCTGATGGAGGGAGGCCGATGAGCCCCGTCGACACCGAACTGCCACCCCTGTTCCCGTTCGCCGCCATCGCCGGCCAGCCTGCGCTGCGCCAGGCGCTGCTGCTGGCCGCCGTCGATCCGCGCATCGGTGGTGTGCTGGTGGAAGGCCCGCGCGGCACGGCCAAGTCCACGGCCGCGCGCGCGCTGGCCGAGCTGATCCCGGCCGCGCCCTTCGTCACGCTGCCGCTGGGCGCCTCGCTCGAACACGTGGCCGGCACGCTGGACCTGCAGCAGGCGCTGGCCGGCCATGCCGTGCGCTTCGCGCCGGGCCTGCTCGCGCGGGCCGACGGCGGCGTGCTCTACGTGGACGAGATCAACCTGCTGCCCGACGCCCTCGTGGACGTGCTGCTCGATGCCGCGGCCAGCGGCGTCAATGTGGTCGAGCGCGACGGCATCTCGCACCGCCACGCCGCGCGCTTCGTGCTGGTGGGCACCATGAACCCGGAGGAGGGCGCGCTGCGTCCGCAGCTGCTGGACCGCCTGGGGCTGTGCGTGCGCCTGGCCAACGTGGCCGACCTGGCAGCGCGCCAGGCCATCGTGCGCGGGCGGCTGCAGTTCGAGGCCGACCCCACGGCATTTCGCGCGCGCTACGCCTCAGAGCAGGCTGCGCTGGCCGAGCGTCTGGGTGCGGCCCGCGCGCGCGTGCAGGGCCCCGATGCGCTGCCCTGGTCCGATGCCGTGCTGCAGGCCGCGGCTGCGTTGTCCGTGCAGGCCCAGGTCGACGGCCTGCGCGCCGACCTCGTGCTGTTGCGCGCGGCGCGTGCCTGGGCCGCCTGGCAGGGCGACGCGGACGTGACGCCCGCGCATGTGCAAGCCGTGGCCGAACTCGCGCTCGTGCACCGGCGCAAGCCTGGCGTGCCGCCGCCCGCGGCAGCGCCGGCGACTGCGCCCCAGGTTGAACCACCGCAAGCCCGGAGCGGCGACAGCCCGGCCCAGCGCCACGGCGACGCGGGCGCGGACTGGGGCGCGCTGCCCCCCGAGCCCGTGGGCACGGTGCGGCTGGCCGTGCCCGAACTGCTGGCGGCCAACGCGAGGGCCGCCGCAAAAAAAGCCTGAGCCTTCGCGCCGATGCCGCGCCCGGCCTGGCGGCAGGGCGCAGGTCCGGCGCGAAGGCTGGCACCGCACGCCTGCCGCAGCGCGGCCCCGCCGCGGGCGGCTGGGACTGGCCCGCCACACTGGCCGCCCGCGGCGCCGCACCACTGGCGCCGCAGCACCTGCGCCGCCAGCCGCGGCCGCCGTCCCGCCGGCGGCTGCACTGTTTCGTGCTCGACTGCTCAGGTTCGATGGCGGCCGGCGGAGCGCTCGCACGCGCCAAGGGCGTGCTGCTGGCGCTCATGGAGCAGGCCTACCGCCGGCGCGAGCGCGTGGCGCTGCTCAGCTTTGCCGGCGCGCGTGTGGAATTGCGCCTGCCGCCACGCAAGGCGTCTGCCTGGAACGACGACTGGGTCGCACCCATCGGCGCGGGTGGCGGCACACCGCTGGGCCCGGCCATCGCGCAGGCCGCGCAGCTGCTGGCCCAGGACGGTGGCGAGGGTTGGCTCTGGTTGCTGACCGACGGCCGGTCGCGCGACCGGCCCGCGCGCCCCGCGGGGGCCGTGCAACTGCGCGTGGTCGATTTCGAACAGGGCCGCGTGCGGCTGGGCCGAGCACAGGCGCTGGCACAGGCCTGGGGCGCCGGGTACCTGCCGGCCGAGAGCTGGGCCTGAGCCTGCGCCACGTCGGTGACGACGTGCGCAGCGCCCACGCGCCGGGCACTGCCGCCCTAGCGTCCGCCCACCGTCTGCCGATCCACCGCCGCCAGGCAGGCGAGGACCTCCTGCGCCGCCTCGTCCAGGCGCGGCCCCGGCCGCACCAGCACGTCGAAGCGCGGCTCCGCGATGCGGCAAGTGCGCCCCTCGCGCACGGCGCGCATCGCGTGCCAGCCGGGCCGCGCGTGCAGCGGCGGCATGCCCGGCGCGTCGTGCACGATCAGCAGGTCCGGGTCGGCGCGCAGCGCGAACTCGGGCCCCAGCTTGGGGAAGGCACCCAGGCTGGCCGGTACGACGTTGCGCAGGCCCAGCCGCGCCAGCGTCTCGCCGATGAACGAGGCCTCGCTGGCCGCGGCCACACCGCCATGCAGTTCGAAGTACACGCGCTTGCCCCGCCAGTGCGGGGGCAGCTGCTGGCGCAGCGCCTCGAGCCGCGCGTCCGTGCGTGCCCACAGCGCTTCGCCGGCGCCGGGCCGGCCGATGGCCTGGGCCACGGCCTCCATATTGCGGCGCATGTCGGCATGCGATCGGGCGTCCAGGGCCAGCACGTTCAGGCCCAGCTCCCTGAGCCGCTCGGCCACGCGGTTGCGCGGACGCAGCAGCACGAGGTCGGGCCGCGCCGCGAGGATGCGCTCGATGTCGGCGTCCGCCAGGCCACCCACGCGCGGCAGCGGCTGCACGCTGGCCGGCCAGTCGGAATAGCGGTCGATGGCCACCAGCCGGTCGCAGGCGTCGAGCGCGCAGAGCGTCTCGGTCAGCGAGGGCTGCAGCGAGACGATGCGCCCGGCGGGGGCGGGCGCGGCGGTCGGCGGGCGCGCCGGCGCGTCGGCCGCGAAGACGGGCAGGGCCGCCTGGCTGCCCTGGAACAGCAGGGCGACCAGCAGGGCCGTGGGCGGCGGAGCGCGCACGGGCGCAGACGGCTCAGGCGGCGTGCAGCCGCGCCGTGAACAGCCGGCCGCGGGTGAGGCCGGCCAGCGTCTTGGCACCCCACAGCACGGCCAGGTCGACCAGCGGCTCCAGCAGTACCACGCTCAGGTAGGCGGCGCTGAAGCGGCCGACCTGGGCCAGCGCGTCGGCACCCACGCCGTGGCCGTACAACGCCCAGAACGCCACCCACAGCACGATGCCGCCCTGGTAGGTGAGCGACAGCGCGAGCGCCTGGCGGTAGCGGATGTCCACGTAGGCCGAGCGCGCGGGAACGATTCGCCGGGCCAGTTGCCCGATGGCATACAGCGGCACCAGCAGCGTGGTCACGTTCATGCCGTACTGCGGCAGGTCGGCTGGCGCGAAGAAGAGGCCCTGGGCCAGCAGGCCCGCCGCCAGGCCGATGGCGGTGGCGCCTGCGCCGAACAACAGCAGCAGCGTGGAACCCAGGATCAGGTGCACCTCGGAGACGCCGACGGGCGCGTGCGGGAAGACTTCGAAGAAGCAGAACACCGCCAGCGTGGTCAGCAGGCCGCGTGCCGCCAGCGCGGACCAGCCGCCGCGCTGCGCTTCGGCGCGGGCGTCCCGGCGCGCCATCCAGGCCGCGAGGCCGAAGGCGGCGGCGGCCGTGGCGTAGCTCAGGGGGATCTTGGCGGCGTCGACGACGCCAGGTTCGATGTGCATGCGGGTCTCCTTTCGAGGACTGGACCGCGCCGCCTGCTGTGACAGCAACGCCCCGCCGCGGCACGCGCGTGCGCAGGCGCCGCTGTCTGCACCCCGCAGACGGCCGGCTTGTGCATGCTGGGCATGCACGAACGCGCCAGGCCGGTCTCCGGGCTTGCAAGAGGCAAAGTGGAGGCTCTGCCGGCGCCGCGTCTTCCCAGGACCGTCGCGCATCTGCGGTGGCAGACCACGTGCGAACCCAGTGACGGCCCGCCGGGCAGTTCGTGCCAGAGGGGCGATCGGCGTTGTCGCTTGCTTACCGTTGCGGGGGCAGCCGGGGCCTGGGCTGCATCGCTGCGCCGTCACCCCGTTCCCGTTTAATCCACATGCAGGGCATGCGGACACCTGTCGCACGGATGCCCGCGGAACGCGGTTCCGAGGGCGGGCGCAGTATAGCCAGCGCAGCCGCGCCGCAGCATGGCAGCGCGCTGCAGCGGCGGTGTGCGTTCGGGCGCGCCGTTCAACCCGGCGGCGATGGCTCCTGCGGTCCACCGGCTTGCGCCTGGGCCTGTACCTGCGCGCGCAGCCAGCGGCTGGCTGCGCTGCCATGGCTGCGCTCGTGCCACAGCTGGTAGAAGCGCATGGGCGGCAGCTCGGCCGGCGCGGGGGCCAGCACCAGCGGCAGCCGCGCCGCATAGTGCGCAGCAAAGCGCCGCGCCGTCGTGAACACCAGGTCGCTGTCCAGCAACGCGTAGGGCGCCAGGTTGAACTCGGGCACAGTGGCGACGATCTGGCGCTGGTAGCCGGTCTTGGCCAGCTCGCCGTCGATGGGGCCGGTGCGCGGCTGCGATCCGGTGTGCGGCGCCAGGTGGCGCATGCGCAGATAGCGCGCGAGCGGGATGCGGCGCTCCTGCGCGAGCGGATGGCCGCGTCGCATCAGGCAGACCACCTCGTCCGTGAACAGCACCGCCATGCGCAGGTCTTCGCGCGGGCGCGGGTCGTTGTTGATGACCAGGTCCACGCTGCCATCGTCCAGCGCCTGGGCCAGGTCGAAGGCCGCGTCGGCCGGCCGGATGTGGGCGGCGATGCGCGGGCCCGCACCGGCCAGCCGCGCCACGATGCCGGGCAGGAAGTCGGGCGGCAGGCAGTCGGAGCAGACGATGTGGAAAGCGCGCTCGGCCTTGGCCGGATGGAAGGCGCCACCGGCCTCCAGCCGCGCGGCCTGGGCCATGATCTCGCGCAGGGGCTCGCGCAGGGCCTGGGCGCGTTCGGTCAGCACCATGCGCGCGCCGCTGCGCACCAGCAGCGGATCGGCCAGCACCTCGCGCAGGCGCTGCAGCTTGCGGCTCACGGCCGGCTGGGCCTGGCCGCTGGCCTCGGCCACGCGCGTGACGCTGCGCTCGGCCAGCAGCAGGGACAACAGGCGCAGGTCGGCCAGGCTCAGGCTCTGCAGCTCGTCCTGCATGCGCTGCTCAGCTGTGCAGCGAGGACAGGAACTGCTTGAGCTCGGGTGTTTGGGGGTTGCCGAACAGTTCGTCCGGCGGCCCCATCTCGTGCACGCGGCCCTGGTGCATGAAGATCAGGCGGTCGCTGACCTTGCGCGCGAAGTTCATCTCGTGCGTGACCATGAGCAGCGTCATGCCTTCCTCGGCCAGGCTCTCGACCACGCGCAGCACCTCGCCCACGAGTTCGGGGTCCAGCGCGCTCGTGATCTCGTCGCACAGCAGGACGGCCGGCTCCATGGCCAGTGCGCGCGCGATCGCCACGCGCTGCTG
Source organism: Variovorax boronicumulans (assembly GCF_007677875.1). Lineage (GTDB taxonomy): Bacteria > Pseudomonadota > Gammaproteobacteria > Burkholderiales > Burkholderiaceae_C > Pseudorhodoferax > Pseudorhodoferax boronicumulans_A. The sequence continues at coordinate 9,140 of NZ_VEDO01000032.1, forward strand.
CTGGCCGCCCGAGAGCTGGTCGGGCCAGGCGTCGAACTTCTCGGCCAGGCCCACGCGGGCCAGCAGCTTCCTGGCCTGCTCGGCGCCGGCGGCGGCGTCCTTCTTCTTGACCAGTGCGGGCGCCAGCATGACGTTCCTGCCGACGGTCAGATGCGGGAACAGGTTGAAGCTCTGGAAGATCATGCCCACGCGCTGGCGCAGCGCGCGCATGGCGTTGGCGTCGTGGTGCAGCAGCGGCTTGCCGTCCACCGTGAGGCTGCCGCTCTGGAACACCTCCAGCCCGTTGATGCAGCGCAACAGCGTGCTCTTGCCCGAACCGCTCTTGCCGATCATGGCGATGACCTCGCCGGGCTGCACCTGCAGGTCGATGCCCTTCAAGACCTCGTTGGCCCCGTAGGACTTGCGCAGGCCGGTGATCTCGACGATGGGCGCAGTCTTGGCCTCAGGCAGGGCGGACATGGAGTTTCCTCTCTAGGGTTTTGGCGTACAGGCTGATCGGGAAGCACAGCACGAAGTACAGCAGGGCCACGCAGCTGTAGACCACGAAGGGCTTGAAGGTGGCGTTGGTGATCATGGTGCCGGCCTTGGTGAGTTCGATGAAGCCGATCACCGAGGCCAGGGCCGTGCCCTTGACCACCTGCACGAGGAAGCCGACCGTGGGCGGCACGGCGATCTTGACGGCCTGCGGCAGCACCACATGGCGCAGCTTCTCGCCGAACGACAGCGCCAGGCTGTCGGCCGCCTCCCACTGCCCCTTGGGGATGGCAGCCACGCAGCCGCGCCAGATCTCGGTCAGGAAGGCACTGGTGTAGAGCGTGAGCGCGACCGAGGCCGCGACCCAGGCCGAGGTCTGGATGCCGAACAGCGCGATGCCGAAGTAGGCCAGGAACAGCTGCATGAGCAACGGCGTGCCCTGGAACAGCTGCACGTAACCGGCCACGATGGGCTCGACGCCGCGCTTGCCGGACAGGCGGGCGACCAGCAAGGCCAGACCCACGAGGCCGCCGCCGACGAACGCGATCAGCGAGAGCACAACCGTCCAGCGCAGCGCGAGCAGCAGGTTGCGCAGGATGTCCCACAGGGAGAAATCGACCATGGGGCTATCTTCCGTAGATGAACTTCGGACCGGCCCAATTCAGCAGCCGGCGCAGCGCCATGGCCAGCAGCAGGTACAGCACGGTGGCGACGATGAAGGCCTCGAAGGCGCGGAAGTTGCGGCTCTGGATCAGGTTGGCGGCGTAGCTGAGTTCGGGCGTGGAGATCTGGCCGCACACGGCCGAGCCCAGCATCACGATGATGGTCTGGCTGACCAGGGCCGGCCAGACCTTCTTGAGCGCGGGCGGCAGCACCACGCGCGTGAAGGTCTGCATGCGCGAAAGCGCGAGGCTGGCGGCCGCCTCGATCTGGCCGCGGGGCGTGGCGTCGATGCCGGCGCGGATGATCTCGGTGGCGTAGGCCGAGAGGTTCACCACCATGGCGATGACCGAAGCGGTCTCGGCATTGAGCTTCACGCCCGCGGCCGGCAGGCCGAAGTAGATGAAGAACAGCTGCACGATGAAGGGCGTGTTGCGGATCAGCTCCACGTAGGTGCCGACCACCCAGCGCGACCAGCCGGTGCCGTGCGAACGCACCCAGGCGAAGACCACGCCCAGCGCCACGCCCAGCACGGCGGAGATGGCCGTCAGGCCGATGGTCCACAACACGCCGGTGGCCAGCGATGGCCACTGCGACAGCACGGCCGCGAAGTCGAGTTCGATCCGCATGGCAGCGCCGGCTTACTGTGGCAGGTCGCCGGCCGGGCGGCCGAGCCACTTCTGGGCCAGCTTGTCCAGGTCGCCCGAGGCCTTGGCCGCGACCAGGATCTCGTTGACCTTCAAACGCAGCTTGTCCTCGCCCTTGGCCACGCCGATGAAGTTGGGCGAGTCCTTGAGCAAGAGCTTGTACTCGGCGCCCAGCTGCGGGTTCTTGGCCATCATGTTGCCGGCCACCGAGGCGCCCGTGGCGATCGCCTGCACCTGGCCCGCGACGAAGGACGACACCGTGGCGTTGTTGTCCTCGAACCGCTTGATGTCGGTGCCGGCCGGGGCCAGCTTGGTCAGTTCCTGGTCCTCGATGGCGCCGCGGGTCACGCCCACGCTCTTGCCGGCCAGGTCGGCAAAGCTCTTGACGGCCATGGATTTGGGCGCGAACACCGCCTGGAAAAAGGGCGAGTAGGCGGCCGTGAAGTCGATCACCTTCTCGCGCTCGGGGTTCTTGCCCAGCGTGGAGATGACGAGCTCGGCCTTGCCGCTCTGCAGGTAGGGGATGCGGTTGGCGCTGGTGACGGGCGTGAGTTCCAGCTTCACGCCCAGCTTGTCGGCGATGTAGCGCGCGGTGTCGATATCCAGGCCCTGGGGCGCCAGGTCGGTGCCGACGAAGCCGTAGGGCGGGAAGTCGGTCGGCACCGCGATGGTGATCTTCTTGCTCGCCATCACCTTGTCCAGCGCGTTCTGGGCATGGGCGCCGACCGCCACGCTGGCGAGCAGGGCGGCCGAGGTGGCGAGGGCGAGGCGGCGGGTCAGGGTCTTCATAGCAGGGCTCCGAGGTAAGTGGACGGTTCATCCGGTCCGTTGCCCGAGGCTGGTGCATCGGCGCGGGCGGGTCGGCGTGATGGGGTTCTTGTACGCAAGACTTGTGCCGCAGAGCCATCGACCGGTGCCAGCGCATCGCGCAGCTGGGCCAGCGGGTCGCTCTGCACGGGCAGGCGCAGCGCGTCGTGCACGGCCGCGATGTGCTGGTGCATCAGCGCCTCGGCGCCTGCGAAGTCGCCGCGTTCCAGCGCCGCGACGATCTGCACATGGTCCTCGCAGGAGGCCTCGGCGTTGTTGGGCGACTGGTAGAGCATGGCGATCAGCGTGGTGCGCGCCGTGTAGTCGCGCAGTGTGTCGGCCAGCAGCGAGTTGCCCAGGCACTCGGCCAGGCAGACGTGAAAGTCGCCGAGCAGGAAGCTGCGCGCGCCCACGTCGGTGCCCGAGAGCGCGGCCTTCTCGCGCGCCACATGGGCCCTGAGCTTTTTCAGTGCGCTCTTGTGCACCGTGGTGAGGCTGCGGATCAGGCCGGTCTCGATCACGCGGCGCGCCGCGAAGGCCTCGCGCGCCTCGTCTTCGGAGGGCTCGATCACATACCAGCCGCGCCGCGCGCTGACCGTGACGATGCCGCGCGCGGCCAGCCGCGTGAGCGCCTCGCGCACCACGGTGCGGCTGCAGTCGAACAGCATGGCGAGCGGCTGCTCCCCCAGCCGCGCGCCGGGCGCGAGCTTTTGCGCCATGACGGCCTGGATGATGCGTTCGCTGATCTCGGATGCGGTGCTGGGCATGCCCTGCCCCAGCAGAAAGCGTGCCCGCTGGTATGCAAGATGGATGCACCAGTCTGGCGCCCCCCACTGGTCGGCGCCGGCCCGCCGCACCGTGCACCCGATGCGGGCGCTTCAGCGGATCGGCAACGCGTACTGCAGACCGCCGTGGTTCCACAGCGCGTTCAGGCCGCGCGGCAGACCCAGCGGCGAATCGGTGCCGACGTTGCGGGCGAAGATCTCGCCGTAGTTGCCCGTGGCACGCAATGCGTTGAGCAGCCAGTCGCGCCCCAGGCCGATCATCTTGCCGGTGTCGCCGCTGCGGCCCAGCATGCGCTGCACCTCGGCATTGGGGTTGCTGGCGGCCTGCTGGGCCACGTTGGCACGTGTGATGCCATGCTCCTCGGCCGCGATCAGACCCTGGATGACCCAGCTCACGATCAGCGCCCATTCGTCGTCGCCGCGCCGGACCAGCGGTCCCAGCGGCTCCTTGGAGATCAGCTCCGGCAGGATGACGTGGTCGGCCGGCAGCGGTGTCTGCGTGCGCCGGATCACCGCCAGGCTGGTGGCGTCGGCCGAGATGGCGGCGCAGCGCCGGGCCAGGTAGGCCTCGGTGGCCTCCTTGAAGCGTGCGAAGCGCAGCACCTTGAAGTCCATCTTCTGGGCGCTGGAGTACTCCTGCAGCGTCTGCTCGGAGCTGCCCGTGGTCGTCACGCAGACCGGCTTGCCGCGCAGCTGGCGCGTGCTGCGCACCTTGCTGGCCGTGGGCACCAGGAAGCCCTGGCCATCGTAGTAGGTGACCACCGTGGCCTGCGCGCCCATGCTGGTGTCGCGCGACATGGTGTAGCTGGCGGCGAAGGCGAGGATGTCGAACCGCCCCTCGCGCAGGGCCGGCAGCCGCTCGTCCACCTGCAGGTGCACGAACTTCACCTTGTCGCCGCTGCCCAGCACGGCGGCCGCGACGGCGCGGCAGATGTCCACGTCCATGCCTTCCCAGCTGCCGGGCGCGGCGCCCGGGTGCGAGAAGCCCAGCATGCCGGGGCTGATGCCGCACAGCAGCGCATCGCGTGCCCGCACGGCTTCCAGCGTGGGGCCGGCCTGGGCGACCCAGTGGGCCAGCGCGAGCAGCGCCAGCACCACGCAGCGCCGAACGCGCCTGGTGGGTGCCTTGGCGCGTATTGCGGACGGATGTCCGGCAGCGAGAAGGGTCCAGGCGCGCATATCTTGTGCCAATCCTTTCCGAGATCTGGTATTGAGCGCCGCCAAATGGTAGCGTGCCGCGGTGCATGCGGTCTCCGGTGCTTGCCTGGTTTGCATGCGCGTTGGCATTTGTGGGGCACTCCTAGAATGGCCGGCTCCTGGCCGCACATAACGACCCCGCATGCACGTCCACGAAGGTTCCCGCGCTCGCCTGCTCGCGCTGCCGCACTGCCTGGGCCAGGCGGTGGGCCCCTTGCTGATCATCGTGCTGGTCGCGACGCTGGCGGTGCTGTCCATCACCACCGACCATGCGCGCAGCCGCGAGCGCGCCCTGGTGGGAACGCAGAACCTCGCGCGGCTGGTCGAGGCGCAGCTCTCCGACAACTTCGACAAGATCGACATCTATCTGCAGCTAATGGCCCTGCGCCACGGCGCGCTGCTGCGGGGCCGTGCTGGCGAGCCGCAGAGCCCGGTACTGCAGATGCAGCCGCGCATGGCGCGGGTCGACCTGGACGAGGTCGCGCTCGCCGATGCCGGCGGCACGGTGCGGGTGCACAGCGCCGCGCTGCCAGCGTTCATGGCGCAGGTCGGTGCACAGGACTTCTTCCGTCGCGCGGTGGCCCAGCCGCGCGGCGCGCTGGTGGTGGCCGGCCCGGTGCAGGACGGCACGGCCAGCATCGTCTTCGCACGCGCGGTCCGCGATGCCGACGGCAGCCTGCGCGGCGTGGTGTTCGCAAGCATGTCGGGTGCGCAGTTCGACCAGCTGTTCGATGGCGTCGACTTGGGCGCGCACGGTGCTGCCTCGCTGCGCACCGAGGATTTGCGGGCGGTGCACTACCACCCGCAGACGCAGGGCGCTGCCGCGGGCGTGTCGGATGTGCTGCGCCGGGCCGTGCGCGCGGCACCGGCGGAAGGCACGTACGAGGCCGCGGGCACCTTGGACGGCTACCTGCGCCTGAACGCCTACCGGCGCCTGCGCGACCATCCGTTCTATGTGGTCGTCGGGCGGTCCATGCAGGACGTCATGGCCGGCTGGCGGGCCAACACGGCGATGGTGGCGGCGCTGGCCGCATTGACCGTGGTGCTCACGCTGTGGGCCTGGCTGGTGCAGGTGCGCTCGTCGCGGCGCCAGCTGCGCGCGCTGCACAACCGCTTCGAGGCCATCGTGCAGAGCTCTTCGGACAGCATCGTCAGCAAGACGTTGCAGGGCACCATCACGACCTGGAACCGCGGGGCGCAGCAGATGTTCGGCTACACCGAGGCGCAGATGCTGGGCCAGTCGGCCGTGCTGCTGGCGCCACCCGAGCGCCAGGGTGAGGACGCCGTGCTGATCGCCCGCGTGCAGCGCGGCGAAAGCGTGCAGGACTTCGAAACTCAGCGCGTGCGCAAGGACGGCACCGTGATCGACGTGTCGATGGCGGTCTCGCCCGTGCTGGACGCGCGCGGCCGCATCGCCGGCATCTCGGTGATCGCGCGCGACATCAGCCGACACAAGGCCATGGAGGCGGAGATCCGCACCATGGCCTTCCACGATCCGCTCACCCGGCTGCCCAACCGGCGGCTGCTGATGGACCGGCTTCGCCAGGCCCAGCTCGCCAGCGGGCGCCAGCGCAGCTACTTCGGCGTGCTATTCATCGACCTGGACGGCTTCAAACGCATCAACGACGGCTTCGGCCACGAGGCGGGCGACCAGTTGCTGGTCGAGGTCGGCCGGCGGCTGCAGGCGGCCGTGCGCCAGCACGACACCGTGGCCCGGCTGGGCGGCGACGAGTTCGTCGTACTGCTGGAAGAGCTCGGCGTGGACGAGAAGACTGCGGCCGACCATGTGAACACCGTGGCCGACAAGATCCTCGATGCGATCGAGCGCCACCACCACCTGCGCGGCGAGACCTACCGCTGCTCGGCCAGCATCGGCATCCGCCTGCTGGTGGGCAGCCAGGAGAGCCCCGAGCAGGTGCTGATGGACGCCGACGCTGCGATGTACAGCGTCAAGCGCCAGCGCCGCGCGCTCAAGACCTTTGCCTTCGAATGAACGGGAGAACGCCATGGCACACGAACACCAACACCACGACCACGATCACGATCACGACGACGCGCAGGAACGCTGGAAGCACGACGGCGTGCGCGTGGTGCCCGGCAACCAGCTGGACGCCAACACCGCCCAGACGCCCGGCATGGACCGCAAGGCCGCCATCAACTTCGCGCGCGTCGGGGCCAGCAAGCTGTGGGCCGGCACCGTGACCATCCACCCCGACGCCAAGACCGGCGCCCACCACCACGGCCATCTGGAGAGCGTGATCTACGTGGTGCGCGGCCGCGCGCGCATGCGCTGGGGCGAGCGGCTGGAGTTCACGGCCGAGGCCGGGCCGGGCGATTTCATCTACGTGCCGCCCTATGTACCGCACCAGGAGATCAACGCGAGCGAGACCGAGCCGCTGGAGTGCGTGCTCTGCCGCAGCGACGGTGAGGCCGTGGCCGTGAACCTGGACATCGCGCCCGTGGAGAAGCCCGACACCGTGCTGTGGGTCGACCCGACGCACCCGCACGGCGGGGTCTGATCCGGGCCGATCAGCCGCGCTAATGGAAGATGTGATCGCCGGCTGAAGCGGCCCCCATGGGGCGATCGCTCGCACAATCCCCGCCACACGAAAGACGCGGGAGGGCGGGCATGAAAGTGGTGGTCTTGGGCAGTGGCGTGATCGGCACGACGGCGGCCTTCTATCTGGCGCGCGACGGGCACGAGGTCACCGTCGTCGACCGCCAGCCCGCGCCCGCCATGGAAACCAGCTTCGCCAATGCCGGCGAGGTCTCGCCCGGTTACTCCGCGCCCTGGGCCGGGCCCGGCGTGCCGGTCAAGGCCATCAAATGGCTCATGATGCACCACAGTCCGCTCGTGATCCAGCCGCTGCTGAGCCCGGCCATGTGGCGCTGGGGCGCGGCCATGCTGCGCAACTGCACGGCCGAGCGCTACCGCATCAACAAGGCCCGCATGGTGCGCGTGGCCGAGTACAGCCGTGACTGCCTGCAGGCCCTGCGCGCGGAGACCGGCATCGCCTACGACGAGCGCAGCCAGGGCACGCTGCAGCTGTTCCGCGAACAGAAGCAGCTCGACGGCACGGGCGGCGACATCGAGGTTCTCAAGCAGTACGGCGTGCCCTACGAGGTGCTGGACATGGACGGCTGCGTGCGTCACGAGCCCGCGCTGCAGGCCGTGCGCGAGAAGTTCGTGGGCGGCATGCGCCTGCCCGGTGACGAAACCGGCGACTGCTTTCTGTTCACGCAGCGGCTGGCCCAACTGGCCGAAGGGCTGGGTGTGCAGTTCCGCTACGGCGTGAACATCCAGGGCATCGACCAGGCCGGTGGCGACATCACGGGCGTGCGCACCGATGCGGGCCTGCTGCAGGCCGACCGCTACCTGGTCGCGCTGGGCAGCTACTCGCCACTGCTGCTGCAGCCGCTGGGCCTGCACCTGCCGGTCTATCCGGTCAAGGGCTACTCGTTGACGCTGCCGATCACCGACGCCAGCGGCGCGCCCGAATCCACGGTGATGGACGAGACGCACAAAGTGGCCGTCACGCGCCTGGGCGAGCGCATCCGCGTGGGCGGCACGGCCGAACTGGGCGGCTTCGACCTGAGCCTCAAGCCCGAGCGCCGGCGCACGCTGGACCATGTGGTCAGCGACCTGTTCCCGCGGGGTGGCGACCTAGCGCAGGCCAAGTTCTGGTGCGGGCTGCGGCCGATGACGCCGGACGGCACGCCCATCCTGGGGCCGACGCGCTATCCGAAGATGTGGCTGTCCACCGGCCACGGCACGCTGGGCTGGACCATGGCGGCCGGCACCGGCCGGCTCATGGCCGACTGGATCGCGGGCCGCAAGCCGGCCATCGACACCGAAGGGCTGAGCCTGGCGCGCTACTGAGGCTTCATCGAGCGGACGCGTCGCCGCTGGTGGTGTGGACCACGCCGCCCTCGGCCTGCGCTTGCTTGAAGCGCATCAACAGCGCGTGCAGCATCTCGGTCGACAGGCCATGGATCACGAGCCGGTGCCCCGCGCGCAGCGTGGACAACGGCACCAACGGGTGCTTGTTGTTGACCAGCACCAGGTGCTCGGGCGCGGCCAGCAGCGTGGCGCAGTAGATGCCGATGGTCTCGTCCAGTTGCAGCGAGTTGGCCGCGCGCCAGAAGTCGTTGTCGGTCAGCAGCAGCTGGTAGAGCGGCGTGAACAGCTCGATGGCGCTCTGCAGGTCCAGGAAGTTGAGCCGGCCGTGCGGCATGTCTTCCAGCTTCAGATCGGGGTCGCGCAGCATCGTGAGGTCCAGGTGCGCGGGCTTGTGCAGCTCCAGGCCCTGGTCGCGCAGCGCCTGGTTCAGCCGGATCACGAAGTTGAACAGGTTCAGGTCGTGCTTCAGGAACAGGTCGTCGCGCAGTGCGTCGATGTCGGCCGGCTCCAGCGGGCTCGTGGGCACCGGCGCGGGCGAGTTGCGCCCGATGAAGGCCAGCACCTGCGAGCCCAGGTGGAAGTGCCGCAGGATCAGCCAGTTGGCCTGCGGCGAGACGAAGCGCTTGAGTCCCCAGACCAGCAGCGCGTGCAGTGCGCCCGAGTGCGACCAGTTGCGCGGGAAGAACACCTTGAGCACCTGCAGCAGCACGATGACCGTGCGCGCCAGCGGCCGCAGGAAGGGCAGCAGGTACTGGCGCGAGGCCGAGCTGGAGTCGGCCAGCCAGGCCGTCTTCACGGGGTCGGGCAGGGGTGTGCTCTGGTCCAGCCACAGAGCCAGCCAGGGGCTGGGGTCGCGGTCGTCGTGGGCGCGGGCCAGGAAGTCCGGCAGGGGCTTCCTGTTCATGGCGTAGCACGCCCTTCGGTCACGTGCTGGAACTGCATCAGGTACAGCGCCGCCGTGTGCCGCGCCGTGGCGACGATCTGCCGCGCGGCGCGTCCGTCGGTGTCCAGCGCCATGACCATCTCGACCGCCATGAGCCAGCGCGCGAGGTGGTTCTCGTCGTTGTGGCCGTGGTATTCGAGGAAGCGGAAGCACTCCGGCGGTAGTGCCAGGCTGGCCCTCAGCAAGGGCAGCAGGGCCGGCACGATGCGCTGGCCCGTGCCCTCGATGATGTAGATCGCGCCCAACAGGCCGAAGGGATCGGGCGTAGCGGCCAGGCGGTACAGATAGGCGTTGAGTGCTTCGCCGCCCGGGTTGCGGCGCAAAGTGCCGATGTCGGAGACGGTTCCGCCGGCCTTGCGGTAGTCGTCGAACAGGATGCGGAAGTCGTTCTGCTCCTCGCCCGCATGCACGCCGATCAGCGCGGCCAGGCCCTGGTAGGGCGCGCTCAGCGAGGCTGCGCCTTCGCGCATCCACAGGCTGCCTTCGCGGACCTGCGGCACCCAGTGTTCCATCCAGTTCAGGTAGTCGGGCACTTTGATGCGGCGCTCGCGGATCTGCCGCACGAGCGGCGTGCGCCAGACCTCGGAGCGGTAGCCGTGCCAGATCGTCGCCAGTTGGGTCAGCAGGTCACGCAGCGGCGCGGGCGCGGTGGCCGGGTCGTGCGGCGGGGCGATGGCGGTCTCGTCCGGCGCGGCCACGTGCGCGGCCGGGCGTGCCGGCACGGGCGCATCGACCTCCTGCACCTCCAGCAGCATGTACGCCGCCATGAAGCGGCCCGACTCGGGCACGTAGCAAAACAGCTGCTGGCCGGCCTTGAGCTCGCGCGTCTGCAGGAACTCGGCCAGCATCACGAGGATGGAGGCCGCGCCCGTGTTGCCGCGCCAGGCCAGGTTGCTGTACCAGCGCTCGCGCGGGATCGCCAGGCCCGCCTTGTCCATCAGGTCCTCGACCACCGGGATGAATTTTTCCGACGAGTAGTGGCACAGGAAGTGGTCGATCTTGGCGGGGTCCAGCCAGCCGCCGTGCACGAGCTGCGCGTATTCGTGGATGCCGATGTCGAACAGATGCGGCAGCAGCCGGATGTCCTGGCGCAGCGAGAGCGCGCCGGCCGCCTCTGCCTCGGTCCAGGAGTCGAAGTCCAGGTGGCCGCGCGCGCGGTCTTCCGTCAGGCCCAGCTGCATGCACACCGGGTAGTCGCCCGAGAAGGCGCGCTGGTGGACCCACTTGAGCTGCAGGCGCAGACCGGGCGCATGGGGCAGGGCGGCGGTGCTGCCGGAGAGCAGCAGCGCGCCGGCGCCGTCGGACAGCATCCAGCGCAGGAAGTGCGCGTCGAAATCCGTTTCGTAGCCGCGCGCCGCGAAGCGCGAGCGCTTGAACAGCCGCGAGGGCATTTCCGCCGCCACGGCCAGCGCGGCACGGTGCGCACCGAGCTGCACGCCTTGGGCGGCGGCCTGGATGGCCGACACGCCAGCCGCGCAGATGCCGTGCACGGACAGCGTCTCCATCGGCGGCGCGGCGAGCTCGCCCTGCACCATGTTGGCAAAGCCCGGCATCAGCGTGTCGCCGCCCGAGCTGCCGGTGGCCAGCAGCGAGACGTCGGCAAGCTGGCGGCCTGCGCGCTGCAGGCAGTCGCGCACGGCGTGGGCTGCCATCTGCGCGTTGCTGAAGACGGTGCGGCCCTCGGTGTCGATCGCGTAGTAGCGCTGCTGGATGCCGTTCTCGGCCAGGATGCGGCGCTGGATGCGCGACGACATGCGGTTCAGCGGCGCGATGTAGGCGTCCATCTGCGCGTTGGCGACGGGCTCGCCCGGCATGAAGTAGCCGGCGCTCTGGACGAAGACACGGTCGAAGGTGACGGGCATGTGGTGGATCAGTCGGGTGTGGCCGGCATCAGCGAGCGGCTGCGGTAGCGCGGCAGCACACTGCCGAGCACGAAGACGCGCAGCATATAGGGCACGAGACCGCCTTCGTTGAGGGACGGGTGCACGCGTGCGCGGTAGTGGTCTCGGTGCAGCCGGCCCAGGTCTGACCAGTGCGCATGCGGGTGCTCGTGGTGGGCCGTGTGCAGCCCGATGTTGAACAGCAGCGGGTTGAGCCAGCCCTCGAAGTTGCGCGCGTAATTGAGCTGGCCCTGCGGCTTGCGGCCGGCCGCGCTGCCGTCGGCATGGGCGTGTTGCAGATAGTTGGTGGCCAGCAGCCAGTGCAGGCCGTGCAGCTGCGGCACGATCACGAACAGCAGGGCCTTCTTCCAGTCCAGCGCGAGCAGCAGTGCCCAGGAGCCCAACCAGACGGCGTACTGCGCCATGCAGTAGCGAAATGCGCCGCTCTGGTGCCGGTAGAGCCTGGCGAGCCAGCGCAGGAACAGCGGGTACAGCACCCAGACCGCCTGCAGCGGGTGCAGCAGGTAGCCCAGCAGGTGGTTGGTGTCGCCGCCGAAGCGGTAGGTGCGCGCTGCGTCCAGGGGCCCGTGCCGGTGCCGGTGGTGGTTGGCCGCATGGGCCGGCCAGAACACGTAGCCCGGGTGGCCTTGCAACAGCGTGATCCAGAGGTCGGTCGCGCGGTTGGCGCGGCGTCCGTGCCACATGCGCAGGTGCGTGTGGTTGTGGTGGATCACGCCGATGCCCAGCGTGAGGAACAGCATCAGCGCGTAGAGCAGTAGGTGGAAACCATGGATCCATTGCCAGGTTGCCAGCGCCGGCAGCGCCGCCAGGTAGAGCAAGCTCTGCCAGTCGCTGCGGTGGCGCAGTCGAGGCAGATGCGGCAGCCACTCAGCCCTTCTGCGCACGCCGCTCCTGCCTGCGCCGCCAGGCGGCGATCTGCGGCTCGGCCGCATCGGCGGCCAGCCGCGTGCCGAACAACCTGTCCATGAACGTGAACTGAAAGCCGTAGTTGCCCGTGTGCGCTGCATGGTGCAGGTGGTGGCGCCGGCTGGCCGCGAACCAGTGGCCGTAGGACACGCGTGGGAAGAAGTCGTAGTTGGCGTGGCCGATGTTGTTGAGCACGAGGCTGAAGACGGGCACCGAGGCCAGCGCCCAGAAGCTGAAGTCGTGCAGCACCATGGGCAGCAGGATCACGTTGCCCAGCATGGCCGCCTCCACCGGGTGGAAGCTGTAGGTCGACCAGGGCGTGCTGACCATGGAGCGGTGGTGCGGGCCGTGGAAGCGCTTGAGCCAGCGCGTGTGCAGCAGCCGGTGGTTGATCCAGAAGTGGACGTCGTTCCAGACCACGAGCACGAGGATCTCGAGCGCGATGCGCCATCCGCTCGGGTCGACCGCCAAGCGGGCCCAGCCCAGCTGCAGCAGCCCCCAGGGAAACACCATGCCCAGGCCGAAGATCAGCACCGAGCCGCCCGACTGCAGCAACTCGCGCCGCAACTGCTCGCGCGTGACCGGCCGCGGATCGAGCACACGGCCGATGCCCAGCGCCGGCAGCAGCCGGCGCGTGAGCAGCCAGTTCAGTGCGCCGAAGACCAGGTAGATGCCGCCGAAGAACAGCAGGCCCCAAGCCATGACGGCTGGCATCGACAGGGATTGGAAGGCGTGGCCCATGGTTGCGGGCCGGAGGATAGCCGAGCGCTTCCGACGGGGCTACAGCGTGCCCAGCACCTCGTCCAGCCGATCGACCAGGAGGTCGGCATGCGCGCGCTCGAACACCAGCGGCGGGCGGATTTTGAGCACGTTGGCATTCGGCCCGGTCGCGCTGAGCAACACCTGGCGCTGGCGCAGGCCGTTGACGACCTTGGCGGCCTGGGCCGTGGCCGGCGCGCGCGTGGCACGGTCGGCCACGAGTTCCAGGCCCACGAACAGGCCGGCGCCGCGTACCTCGCCGACGATGGCGTAGTGCTGGCCCAGCGCGGCCAGCTTCTCGCGCAGGTAGTGGCCCACGCGCAGCGCGTTGGCCTGCAGGTCGTTCTGCTGGATCACGTCGAGCACAGCCGAGGCCGCGGCCATGGAAACCGGGTTGCCGCCGAAGGTATTGAAGTAGCGGCTGGCCTGGCCGAACGCCTGCATGACCTCGGGCCGCACGGTGAGGCCGGCCACCGGGTGGCCGTTGCCCATGGGCTTGCCCATCGTGACGATGTCCGGCAACACGCCGTGGCGCAGGAAGCCCCAGAACGCCTCGCCGGTGCGGCCGAAGCCGGGCTGCACCTCGTCGGCGATGAAGACGCCGCCGGCCGCGTGGATGGCGTCCACCGCTTCGCGCAGGAAGCCGGCCGGGGCGGTGAACACACCGTCGCTGGAGAACACGGTGTCCACCAGCAGCGCGGCAGGCTTGAGGCCGTGGGCCTGCAGGTCGGCGATGGCGGCGCGCACGCCGTCGGCGAAGCGCTTGCCGGTCTCCGCGTCGCCGCCCGTGGGGGCATCGACGAGCCGCACGTTGTCGCCGATGCGCACGTACTGGCCCAGCGAGGGCGAAGCGCAGGCGATCGCCGATGTCACCCCGTGGTAGGCCCAGCGCGTCACGATGAGGCCGGTGCCGCCCGTGTGCGCCGTGGCGATGCGCATGGCCAGGTCGTTCGCCTCGCTGCCCGTGCAGGTGAAGGTGGCGTGGCCCAGTTCGGCCGGCATGGTGGCCAGCAGGCGCTCGGCGTAGTCGAGGATGCCCTCGTGCAGGTAGCGCGTGTGGGTGTTGAGCACGGCGGCCTGTCGGGCGATCGCCTCGACCACTTCGGGCCGGGCATGGCCCAGCGGCACCACGTTGTTGTAGGCGTCCAGCCAGGGTGTGCCCTTGGCGTCGTACAGCCACACGCCTTCGCCGCGCACGGGGTGGAAGGGCTCTTCGTAGAACAGCCGGTAGGCCGGGCCGAGCAGACGCGCGCGGCGCGCCAGCAGGTCTGCGGTGGTGGTGTCATGCATGGGTGGGCTCCGGGTTCCGGCAGACGGCATGGATCGCCTCCTGCACCCGCTCGGGCGTGAGATCGGCGCAGGCCTGTAACCTGGCCCACGACACGGCGTTGTTGCGCATGAGGTACGGCGCATTCTCGGGCTGGCGCGCGGCGCGCCAGCCGCTGATCGCGACCACCATCGACAGGCGGGCGCGCACGAGGTCGAGCAGCGCGAGCGTTTCGGCATCGGTCAAGGGGGAAGCCGCGTGGTAGTCGGCCGCGAACCGCGCGATGGTGGCCAGCGCATCGCCGTGCTCGTCGATGTGGTAGGAGGCTGCGACGGCCAGGTCGTCCACCAGCGGCGCGTGCACCATGTCGCCGAAGTCCAGGATGCCGGCCACGCGGGCAGGAGCTGCCGGGTCGACCAGCAGGTTGTAGAGGTTGAAGTCGTTGTGGATGGGCTGGCGGCGCAGGGCGGTCAGTTTCGGCTTGGTGCGCTGCGCGAAGCCGTCGAGTGCGGCCTCGGCCAGCGCGCGGCGGGCCGGGTCGGCTACGTGCACGAGCAGCGGGCGAACGCGGTCGGCGCGCTGGATGTCCCAGGGCAGCTCGCGCGCGGCGGCCGGGTGGTCCAGGCCGGCCAACGCGCGGTCGAGCCGCGCCAGCATGCGGGCCACGCTCGTGCGCTGCGCGGCCGAGCGCGGCGCCTGCGGCATGGGCAGGCCCTCGAGGTAGCTGAACACGCGCGCCACGCGCGTGCGGCCTTCGGCATCTTCGATCTGCACCGAGGGTGCGCCGTGCCGGTCCGGCAGCAGGCGCTGCACGGGCAGGGCGGGGTCGGTGCGCGCGACATGCAGCAGGGCCTGGGTCTGGAAGTCCGCGACGAGCGGGTCCTCGTCCGGGTGCGAGAGCTTGAGCATGCAGCGCGCGCCGCCGCCGGCCGGCTCCAGCAGGAAGTTGGCGTCGCGCTCGCCTGTGAGCGGCTCGAGCTGGCCCTGCAGGCCGTACAGGCGCTGCAGCAGGTCGGCCGCCCAGTCGGTCGCGACCGGCGCGGGCGGGGCGGTCAGGACTGCGGCTTCGGGCAGGGCCGCGCGGATTGCGGCGTCCAGGTCTTCCATGTCAGGCCGCCTTCTCGAACCCGCCCAGCGCGCTCGCCAGGTTGGGCCCCAGGTCTTCCGACAGGTAGCCGCCCTCCTGCACCAGCACGGTGGGCAGGCCCAGGCGCGCGATCTCGCCAAGGATGCGGCCGAAGCCCGGCGTGCTGACGGCCAGCATCTGGTAGGGGTCGTGCTCGTGCGCGTCCAGGCCCAGGGCCACGACCAGCGCGCCCGGCGCGTAGGCGCGGATGGTGGACAGTGCGGTGGCCAGCGAGGCGAGGAAACCGTCGTCCTGCGTGCCGCGGGCCAGCGGCAGGTTCAGGTTGTAGCCCAGGCCTTCGCCTTCGCCGACCTCGTGCGCATGGCCCGTGAAGAAGGGCGTGCAGAAATGCGGGTCGCCGTGCAGCGAAATGGTCAGCACGTCCTTGCGGCGCCAGAAGATGCCCTGCGTGCCGTTGCCGTGGTGCACGTCGATGTCCAGGATGGCCACGCGGTCGTGCCTGCTGCGCAGGTGCTGGGCCGCGATGGCCGCGTTGTTGAGGTAGGTGAAGCCGTTGGCGCGGTCGGCATAGGCGTGGTGACCGGGCGGGCGGCACAGCGCGTAGGCGGCGCGCTCGCCGTCCAGCACGAGCTGGGCCGCGTGCGTGGCCACGTGGGCCGACCAGGTCGCGGCATGCCAGGTGTGGCGGCCGATCGAGCAGGCCATGTCGCCCATGTGGTAGCCGGCCTGGCCGACCAGGCTGTCGGGGTAGGTGAAAGGCTGGCCCGGGAAGGGGTGGACGTTGGGCATCACCTCCTCGGACGCGCCTTCGAGCTGCTGCCAGCGCTCCCACGCGGTCTCCAGGAAGCGCAGGTACTGCGGCGTGTGGATCGCGGCGCGCGGGCCGCCGCCGAAGTCCTCGGGCGCCAGGATCTCGTGGCCCTGCGCGCGGGCGGCGTTCAGCAGCAGCGTGCCGCGCTCGGGCTGCTCGTTGCTGCGCTTCATGCGGCCGCGCACGATGAACTGCTGCGGGTCGTGGCCGACGTGCTGGTCGCTGTAGATGACTTTCATGGTGGCTTTCAGTATTGGGGTTCGACGGTCCAGCTGATGGGGATCTCGGCCACGCTGGCCGAGGCGGGGAGTTCGAGCACGGTGCGCGCGATGCGCGCGATGTCTTCGGGCTGCGTGGCCTGTTGCAACTGCTCGGGCGGCAGGCCGGCCGCCATGTCGGTGGCGACGAAGCCCGGGCAGAGCGCGGTGCAGCGCACGCGCGATGCGGCGCCGCAGTGGCGGATGCCGTGGGCCAGCGACAGCACGGCCGCCTTGCTCAGCGCATAGAGCGAGGCATCGGCCGTGCGCACGCGCTTGGCCGCGAGCGAGGCCATGACCAGCACCTTGCCTTCGCGCGCGGTCAGCAGGTGCGGCCAGGCTTGGCGCGTGAGGCGCAGCGGCGACTTGACGTTGACCTCCAGCAGCCGGTCGACCTCCTCATCGTCGGCCGCGAGGACCGAGCGGGTGCTGAGGATGCCGGCGTTGTGCACGAGCGCGTCGATGCCGCCGAAGTCGCGCACGGTCGCGGCCACCCAGTCGGTTTCGCTTTGCTTGTCTTCGGCGTCGAAGCGGTAGACGCGGACTTGCTCGGCGCTGTAGCCGGCATAGGCCGTGGTTGCGCTGCGCGCGCCCACGCTCACGCGCCAGCCGTGGGCCAGCAGTTCGCGGGCGATGGCCAGGCCGATGCCGCGGGTGGCGCCGCTGACCATGGCGATGGGGGAAGACTTGCTCATCTCACCGACCTTTCAAGGGCAGGGCCGAGCGCAGCGATGGCCCGTGTGTGACCCCGCGCCCGGGGCCCCTGTGCCCACGCCGAGGAGCGCAGTGGCCTGGGCGGCGCGGGGAACCTCGCGCT
>NZ_VEDO01000033.1 GCF_007677875.1 Variovorax boronicumulans
CCTTGGCTCTTGCTCACTGAGCCTGTTTGGCGGAGTCAAGATGGACTTCGCCGGACGCTTACGTTCGAGCCACCCGAGCTACCTAAGCCCCAGCGACCGCAGACTGGCCCAGACCACACGTTCGCTTTCAAGGCGGCAATGGCTCCAACCGCTGGGAGTGGATTAGAGCTGGGGGAGCCCCTTCAACATCGCTGGAGTTCGGGCGTCCGGAAATGTGGGAACCATGCGTCGAAGTGCTGTTCAAGCCTTCTGTCGAGCATCTCCACCCTTGTTTGCAGCAGGCAATGGGCTCCGTACATTGACCAGCGCATCTGCTGATGCTTCGACATCCTTCGATTGACGACGTGATTCATGACCGACTCTGCGGAGGCGGACGATATGCGTCGCCCGACCATCCGGGCGAGTTGGTAGTCGATCAAGTCCCGACGATTGTTCTGCAAGAACGACTGCAGGGCTGCGGCTGCGCCGCGGGCGGTGGCTGCGCAGCTTGCGTAGAACGGCGGCAGCTCTTTCATCCCATGCTTCAGAAAGGCTGCGAGGACACGAAGCAACTCGATGGCTTCCTCCCCTCTACCTCGCCAAAGCGCGTCTCTCATTTCTCGCCACAAGGTTTCGCACTGGAGCAGTAGGGCAGGTCGTGTGGAGCACGGGAATGTCACAGCGCATAGAGGTCGCTTTAACGCCTGCAGCTTCATGCCCATGTGAAACCAGTCCAGGATCTTTGGTGCCACGCGTGGCGCGATCGAGGTCACCAGCGCGCGCATCCCACGCGCGCCGTCGGTGACCACGTCGACCTCGGTCGATGGGATCCAGCCACTCTGGTCTAGCGCGGCAGCCACCAACGTCTTGGTCAGGTCCCGGCGCGCCAAGGCGCATACGAATCGCTTTCCCATGTGACCATCGCGCTCCACCCGGCCAGCGACTACCTCAAACCGGGTTACGGCCTCGGTCGAGGCTGCTGTTAGAACTGTTCCGTCGATGGCAACGCGCAGATGGCTGGCGCCCTCAGGCTTGTTCTGGCCCGCACGCGATGCGATCAACTTCTGCTCGTTCTCGATGTGCTGACCGCAGAGGATCGTCTCCTTGCGAACGCTTGAATGGCTGAGGCTTTGCAAGCCGGTCATGTCGGCGACCGCCCGAGCGGCGGACCGATAGGAGCTTGCCGCACCATGCTTCGCGCACAGATACGACACCTCGGGTGTGCGCCGGCCGGGAAGCAATCTGGCGACCGGGGACGTCGCTCGTGTCTGCTGAGCGTGAGGCCGGAGCCCGTCCCGCTCAGAGTCGCAGTCGCAAGACACCAGTCGCGGCACCCTCACCTGAATCGGGCCAAGACCGGTGGCAAACTTGCGATGGCGCCAATCTTTGATTCGCCGATACGCGCCACATCGTTGGCAGTACCTGCGATCAAGGTCGTATGCGACGATCTGGTCTTGCGCGATCTGCTGCTGAAGCTGCAACAACAGACGCCGGCCTTCCGCGATCGACAACCCGAAATCTCCAACGGCGGCGTCCTCCATGGGCCGGCGGAAAGTCGCAAGCGCAACTTCGTCCGGAGCATCGTGCTTCCGCACAAATACGGTCCACTGCATGTCCATATTGCCTCCCAAGTGCAACTGGATCGAAAGGCTACACCGGTTCTAGGGCTCCCCCAACTGGCATCCGCTCCCCGATCATTCGTTCAAATTTGCGGTTATTTGGTTCTTCGACATTTACTACCCCGAGCGGCCCAATACGGCCAGCCGGCGCGTGGTCGACATCTACCTTGGGACCACCGGCGTGGTGGATGGGGCGACCGCCGCTTTGCCGGTGTGGTGCGTGCGAGGTGCCGGGGAATCGCCTCGGTAGTCGGCAGTCTCTTCGCGACCACGCAAGTCTGGTCGATGCCGGAGCGATCGGCTAGAGAAACAGGTCTACCGGCAGCTCTGCCGGCAAACTATCACGGCGAAATCCGGCCTGCGCGGCCGCTGCGCCACCGGACCCGTGTAACCCAATCCTCCTTTGTCCGGGAGGCAGACCAAGCAGCCATAGTGCTCAGTTGCCGCGCGTACAGGGCCTGTTCCAGCACGCGCTCGCGAGCAGGTGAGCGGACCGATGCAGATCGCTCGCGTCTTCTGACATCGACCAAGTCGCTCGCCGCCACCTTGCTCGGCGCGAGAACACCGCAACGGTTGTTCAGCGTCGCCGATTCGTATTGCCTGTTGGCCAGTCGCTCAACGGCACCGTCGGAAAGGCGACGCGCAAAAGCTTGCGAAAGCGCGGGCAGGCCATGTGGGACGGCGCGGGACATTCCGCCACATGCCGCAGCAGCTTGCTCAAGGTCGTCAAGCGGCGCACCTGACTGTCGAGCGCGTCGGCGCGCTCGTGCAAGGTGGGCCGGGGCAACTCTGGCCTGCGTTGCTTGTCGAACATGCCGCCGATCTCCTGGAGCGAAAAGCCAGCAGCCTTCCCGAGCGAGATCAGTGCGAGCTGTACCAGCGTGTCCTCGCTGTACTGCCGGCGCAGCCCGTGCCTGGCGACAGACTCGATCAAACCGATCTCTTCGTAATAGCGGAGCGTGGAGATTGTCACACCGCTGGTTTTCGACAAAGCACCGATATCGACCAACTTCATGCTTGACTTCAAGTTGACTTGAAGTTGCATAGTAGGCGCTCCTCCAGCAGCGGGCAAGAAGCAACCCATGAACAACCAAGTGAACGACGCCACCGACAGACGCGCAATGGTGGCACTGGCCGGCGCCATCCTGCTCGCCTCTTTGGGCATCAGCATTGCCACCGTCGCGCTTCCCGCGCTTGCAAGGAGCTTGTCCGCCGATGTGCAGGACGTTCAGTGGGTCGTATTGGCCTATCTGCTCGCCGTGACCATCGCCATCGTTTCTGCCGGGCGCCTGGGTGACCTCTACGGAAGTCGTCGTGTGCTGGTCGCCGGGCTGGTGCTTTTCACGGCTGCCGCGGCCGCGTGCACGGCCGCCAACAGCCTGCACTGGTTGGTGGCCGGCCGGGCCGCGCAGGGACTGGGAGCTGCGATCCTCATGTCGCTGCCGGTGGCGATGGCGAAAGGCTTGGTGGATCAGAAGCGCGTGGGCTCCACCATGGGCCTGCTGGGGACGATGTCGGCCATCGGCACGGCGTTGGGGCCATCGCTCGGTGGGCTGCTCATCGGCGCTTTCGGCTGGCGTGCGGCGTTCGCTTGGTTGACGCTGTCCGGCGCGGTACTGCTGGCCCTCACGATGAAGGCCATTTCCGACACCGGGAAGCCTGGCAATCGAAACGGCCGCATGGACTGGGCAGGCAACGCATGGCTTGCGATGGCCCTGCTATGCCTCGCCCTGTCCACCACGGGGGGCGCGGTCGGTCTGGGGATGCCCTGGTGGAGCCTGCTTGCCGGTGCCGCCCTGGCGCTGGCCGCATTCGTCCGGGCCGAGCTCGCCACCGACAGCCCGCTGGTGCCAGTGGGGCTGCTGCGCGATCGGTCCCTTGCGACGTCCCTGGCGATGAACCTGCTGGTCGGCGCCATCATGATGTCCACCCTGGTCGTGGGCCCCTTCTTCCTCTCGTTCGGTCTCGGCCTGAACGAAGGCGCCACTGGCCTGGTGATGGCGGCCGGACCCATCGCTGCGGCGCTGTCCGGCGTTCCGGCCGGTCACCTCACCGACCGCATCGGTCCGGAACGGACTCTGATGGCCGGGCTGGCTTTGGCAACGGCAGGTCTGTGCTGCTTCGCCGTGGCGCCGCCACGCTGGCACGTGCCAGGCTATCTGCTTGCCCTGGTCATGATCACACCAGGATTTCAGCTGTTTCTCGCAGCGAACAACACGGCGGTGCTGCGCGATGCAGCGGACCGGCACAAAGGCATGGTGTCGGGACTGCTCGGCCTGTCTCGCAATCTCGGCTTCATGGCAGGCGCCTCGCTGCTGCCGCTGGTGTTCGCATCGCAGCTGGATGGCCAGGGCATCGCTGCCAGCACCGCTCGGGACATCGCAAGAGCCTTCTCCGGGACGTTTTTTTTCGCGGCAGGCCTTGGCACGCTCGCCACCGTACTCGCATGCGCGGGTACGGCCGCTAAGCGTCAGCTGTCGTAGTAGCGCAACCGCCAAAAGCAAGTCCTTCACGGTACTGACGATCCGACTTCACCTGCTTCTACGGCGGTGGACCGAACTGCATCGCTCGGGCCGCCTCCACAGCGTCCGGGTCGAGCAGAACGCCCGTCATGGCCTCGCGAAGAGCCACCGCCTTGAACAGTGCCCGATCGAAGCCATGCAGCTTGATCCCGAAGCTGCGACGGACCTGCCGATCCTCAACCCAGTGCGCAACCCACCGCCATGACGTCCACTTTGTAGGATCACCACGGTTGAGGCTGAGGCTGACCCCAGGGAGTTGCGATCGACCATCGAGTTTCGGACCACGAATGCGAAGGTGCACAGGGATACCCGCCTCGGCGAACGCCTGATCTCGTCGGTTTCGCGCCACTTCCTTGGCCTTCTCGGCTGACCCGTACACGCTGTCCGAAAACGACTTGTACTTGCCAGCCAAGGGGTGGTACGAAGGGTACCGAACGAGCCAAGCACCCTTGCCACGCGCAAGATGCATGTTGGTGGTGTCCTTCGACGGCAACGGCGCAGGTCGCGGCGGCAGGACGAACACGCCAGTGCGCGGAGGGAACTCCGGCAAGCCGAGGTCAACTACCTTTGTCACGGCCGCCCTCCGGCCACGCAAGCATTCGCCCCGAGCGAGAGGTGCGGTGCACCATCGCCGAACGCCTGCATCGAACCATAGCCAGTATGACCACTTGCACTGACTTCGGCGCGAGCGGCCTGCTCACGCACCCGCGCAGCCAAGCCGCTTTGCGCTGCGTTCAGGCATGAGGTTTCGTACACCCCCACCGTTCCAGCATCGCACCACGCGGCGAACGTTCGTTGCTTACGCTCTGTGGCCTCGCATTGGAACGTGTCGTTGAAGGCCCGGGCGATTTCACAATGCGGCTGAACCGGACTTTGCTTGGTAGGGTTTCGCATGTGGCGATTCTGCTCGCGCTGGGTGACTCCCACGGCGGTCAACGAAAGCAGGACACATTGGAGGCAAGGCGCACGTCCTGGCCGGAACAGGCACGCGGCCCTTCAAACATCGGAAGACCCGCCCCTCCATCGGCCAACTCCCAGTGTCTGATGAGCGGGAAAATCCGGAACAGGAAAGCTGCGTCAACTACCCTGCCGAGCCTGCTCCCGCGCTGCAATCGCCCGGAGCTTTTCCACGCAGTCGTCCAAGCCAGGCACCAACTCCAAAGAGTCCAGCGCAAGCAGGAAAACAGGGATGCGCATGCGCCGCGCATCGTGCATCTCGATCAGGTGGTCCAACAGATTGCGGGCAAGCACCCGAAGCTCTTCCGTCACGTCCGCATCGGCGACGACGTCGCGGCATTGCTCAAGCATTGCGCGGTTTCAGGAGAGTGCATTCGACAACTATACGACCCTCGCCGCAATCGACCTGCTAGCCGATCGCGGCACTTCCTTGGTGCCAATGACGGTAGTCGCCACGATGCGAACCGAAGGAACACAGACGTTCAACGGCCGCCCCCGCTGCCAAGTTCGGATCGACGCTTTCCCCTCGATGTCGCCGGCATGGTCGCATGCCCCCCTGCTCTTCTAGTCATCAAGGTCGCAGCACGACCGCCGGCCAGACGGTGAAAACGATTGCGACCGCTGCGAGCGCGCTCGCACCCCGCGCGAACTGCCGCTTCCAGCGAGCGAGGTCGCCGTGAGCATCCTCACGTTCGAGCCGCCAATGAAGAGCACCCACGGCCGCCAGCGCAAGGACAGTGAAGACCCAAGCCATCACATGGTTCCACCAGCGGTGAGGCCAGAACTCCGAGACTGCCCAGCAGGCGATGAAGTGGACGAACCAGATCGACAGCGCGGCCAGCACGGGCTGCCAGCTGGCCGGGCGGTTGGCGTTCATGCGCCGCCCCACGGCACCAGGCGCGGCAGCAGCAGCGCGGCGCTGCCCTCGAGCGCGGTGTAGATGAACAGCAGCCGCAGCGCCTCCAGCGTCTTGTTGGCGGGCGCGGGCGCCAGGCCTCGCATCCAGCGTGCGACGTAGTACAGCGCGCTGAGAACGACCGCGACAACGATCACGCCGTGCCAAGCCAGCATGACGAATACCGAAGCGCCCTGCGCGCTGGCATCGCCGCGCAGGCCCGCGCTCCACCAGTCAAGCACATCGACCGCCAGCGCCGCACTCAAGCAGCCAGCGCTCATCGCCATCAGCACCGCGCTGATGCCGGGGCCGTACCGCAGGCGCGCCAGCGCCGGCCGTGCCGCCCAGGCCAGCGCGGCCGCGGCCGCCAGCAGCGCGAGGCCGCTGGCCAGGGCCCCCCGCGGCGGCGTGACGCGCCACCAGTTGGGGTGGGAGCCGGCCAGGTAAAGGTAGCTGAACATGGCCATCAGGAAGATCATGCCGAGCACGATGTCGAGCAGCACCGCGGCCCACCAGCCGTGCGACTGCGGGCCGGTGAAGTACGTCGGCAGCCGGATGCCGGCGCCCACGTCCACCTGCCGGTGCTCGATGTGACGGTCGCTGTCCCACAGCCAGCGCATCAGGCTTGCGGCCGCCAGCACGCCGCAGGTCGCGCACAGCACCAGCGCCTTCACCGTCAACAGCAGGAAGAAACCGGCCGTGAACAGCGCCGCGAGGAAAGGCCACCACGAAGGCCCGGGCATGATCTGCAGGTACTGCGGCTCGGCGCGCGAGGTGCTGGTGATCAGCGTCTCGCGATGACCAGTGGCGGTGTTCGGCAGGAAGTAGCGACCTGCTTCCACGTCCTTGCCCAACTGGGGGTCTGCCCACAACGGCTCCAGGTGGTTGACCACCGGGATCGACCGCACCGCATAGTTGCCCGCGGACAGCCACTCCAGCGTGCCGCCGTTGAAGACGTTGCGCGCGCTGCCGCCCGCTCCACGGCTGAAGCAGCGCACGGCATCGATCAGGAGCAGCAGGACCCCCGCGGCGATGATGAACGCACCGACGGTCGAGACAAGATTAGGCAGGTCCCACAGGCGCTTGGGTAGGTAGGTGTCCACGCGGCGCGGCATGCCCATCAGGCCGGTCAGGTGCATTGGCAAAAAGCAGACATGCACACCGACGAAGTTCAGCCAGAAGACCCAGCGGCCGAGCTTTTCGGAAAGCTGCCGGCCGACGAGCATGGGCGTCCAGTAGTAGAAGCCCGCGAAGAGCGGGAACACCATGCCGCCGATCAACACGTAGTGGAAGTGTGCAACCACGAAATAGGTGTCGTGCGCCTGGCCATCGAATGCGACCATGCCGACCATCACGCCGGTCAGCCCACCCATCACGAAGATGAGAATGCCGCCGACGAGGAAGAGCGATGGCACGTTGCGCTGTACGCGGCCCGACGCGAGCGTGGCGATCCATGCGAAGACTTGGGCGCCCGCCGGTATCGCCACCGCCATCGACGCCGCCGAGAAATAACCCGAAGACAGGTTGGGCAGGCCGACGGTGAACATGTGGTGGGCCCAGACGCCGAAACTGATGAACGCGGTGGCGACCATCGCGAGCACGACGATCTCGTGGCCAACGAGCTTCTTTTGCGCCACCGTGACGACCATCGTGGACACCATCGCGGAGGCCGGCAGGAAGATGATGTACACGTCGGGGTGGCCGAAGAACCAGAACAGGTGCTGGTACAGCAGGGGGTCACCGCCACGGGTCGCGTCGAACATTGGCCAGTTGAACGCGCGTTCCACCTCGAGCAGCAGCGTCACGAGGATCATCGCCGGAAAGGCGAGGATGATCATCACCCCGAAGATCAGCACCGCCCACGCATAGATCGGCATCTTCGCCAGCGTCATCCCGGGAGCGCGGGTGCGCAGCACGCCGACGATCAGCTCGATCGCGCCGGCGATGGCGCTGATCTCGATGAAGCCGATGCCCAACAGCCAGAAGTCGGCATTGATGCCCTTGGAGTACGTCCCTGAGCTCAGAGGGGGGTACATGAACCAGCCGTCGGAGGGCGCCAGGCTGAAGAAGATCGAGCAGAAGAACACCGTCCCGCCGATCGCGTAGGCCCAGTACGAGAAGGCGGACAGGCGCGGAAACGGCAGATCGCGTGCAGCCAGCATCTGTGGGAGCAGCATCACCGCGATGGCCTCCACCGCCGGGACGGCGAAGAGGAACATCATCACAGAGCCGTGCATCGTGAACAGCTGGTTGTAGGTTTCCTGCGGCACGATGCCAGCCAGCGGCGTGGCGAGCTGCACGCGCATTACCAGTGACAAGATGCCCGCGGCCACGAAGAAGCCGAAGGCGGTGACGATGAACAGGAAGCCGATGACGTTGTTGTTGACGTCGCTCAGCCGCTTCCAGCCTCTAGGCGAGGCCCACACCTTCTCCAGCGCCTCCAACTCGCCGGCAGGCCGGCCGCCTTGCGTTGGGAAGCGCTGATACAAGCGCGCATCAAAGCCAGTCTCGGCGGGCTCGTTCGCCGCATCGCTGACCGCGCCATCGACACCCGGAACACCGGCGCTGTGGGCCGTCACTTCAGCGATTCCATGTAAGCCGCCAGCGCGCCGAGTTCCTCGCCGCTGAGCGAGCGATAAGCGGGCATGCGGTTATTCGGCTTGATCGATTGGCTGTCGCCGATCCAGCCGATCAGCGTGCCGCGGTTGTTCGGCAGGATACCGGCACCCAACGAGCGGCGCGAACCGATGAAGCTCAGGTCAGGCCCGGACAGGCCCTGCGCGGCGGTGCCTGCAATCCGGTGGCAGGCCGCGCAGCCGACCTCGCCGAAGAGCCGCCGACCCCGCTCGACCTCGGTGTTCGCGTTAGGTGCAGGGTCGATCGCTGCGGCCGGCGCAGGCGAGCGTCGTGCTGCAATCCAGCGCTGCCAGCCGGCGGCGTCGTGCGCGACGACGACAAAACCCATCAGCGAGTGCGCGCCACCGCAGAACTCTGCGCACTGCCCGCCGTAGACGCCGGGCTTGTCGGCCTGCAGCTTCAGGCGGTTGGTGCGGCCCGGGATCATGTCCATCTTGCCGCCGAGCTTGGGAACCCAGAAGCTGTGGATGACGTCCTCGGACACCATGTCGATGACGACCGGCTGACCTACCGGGATGTGAAGCTCGTTGGCATCGCCCAGCCATTCGTTCCCCCCCGCGTCCAGGTAGGACACGCGCCACCAATAGATGTTGCCGGCGATGCGCATGCGCAGCTCGTCGCCCCTGATGGTCGTGAGCCCTGACACCAGCGCCATGCTCCAGGCCAGCAAGACAAAGAGCACGCCCGCCGGGAGGATCAGCCCGAACCAGCGGACAACTCGCTCGCCGCCCAGCCGGGCGCGCATGCTCTCGCTGCCGTACAGCGCGACCCACATCGCGGCACAGACAAGCACGAAGATCAGGGTCATGAGCGCGATCAGCACCCAGGCCAGGGTCGTGACGGTGTTTGAGAACGGCCCTTGCGGGTCGAGCACGGGCGGCGGCCAGCCGCGCAATGCCTCAGCGAGACTTGAGCTGAAGGAGGTAGGCTGTGACATCGCGGGCTTCCTGATCCGACATGGGTATGGCCGGCATTGCCGTGCCGGGCACCATCGCGGGTGCGTTGCGAACGAACTGCATCAGCACGCCGGCCTGGTTGGGCAGCCGGCCGGCGATGAGACCTTGCGCGCCGAAGCGGTCGAGCGAAGGTCCCAACGCCCCCCGCGGCCATGCGACGTCGGGAAAGGTGTGGCAGGCAACGCAGCCCTTGTACGAGACCAGTCGCAAGCCGCGGGCGACATTGGCCTCATCGAGCCGGGGCGTGCGGTCGGGAGGACCATCGCACGCCGCCAGGCCGCAGGCGGCCGCGCAGGCCACGGCCCGGAAGCAACGCCGCATCGTGCGAGCGAAGATTGAGTCACACTGTGCTTCCATGCGTTCATCCTGCACGTCAGCCCGCCAGCCCGCCCGAATCGCCGCCCGACCTGTCCTGGCGACGAAGGTCATCGCCGCGATCGTGGCGCTGTTCGCCACCGGGTGCACCGACCGCATGGCCACCAGCAACGACCGGTTCGGCCGCAGTGGTGAGCTCATCGCGATGAGCGGGGGCGAAGGCGGCGCGCGTTATGCATGTGCCACCTGCCATGGCGCGCGGGGCGAAGGCAATGGCTTCGACGCTCCCCGACTTGCCGGTCTGCCTGCTGGCTACCTGCAAAAGCAGATGGAAGACTTTGCTCTGGGCCTTCGGCCGCACGAACTCATGCGCGACGTAGCCCGCTTCCTCGACAGCCACGAGCGCGTGCTGGTGGCGAACCACTATGCCGCACTGGAGCCGCGCACGCTGGCACCAGCCACCACGGAGGCGGCGACCGAACAAACGGCGGCGCTGTACGCGCGCGCCTGCCAGCAGTGCCACGGAGTCGACGCGGCCGGCACGCCGGCTGGCCCTCCGTTGGCGGGCCAGCCAGCCTTCTACACGGCGCAGCAGCTGCGCGACTGGCAACTCTCCAAGCGTCGTGGCGATGGCCTTCATGGGATGCTACGTGTGGCGCAAGAACTCGGGGCGGAGGACATCAGGACCCTGGGCCTGTACTTGGCGCGGATCCCACCACGCCCGGCACCTGCGGGCCGTTGAGGTCCAGCATTGACTGCAGCACCCGGTCACGTTTGACCAGGTAGTGCATGAACGCCGCCCCGGCATGACCAGGGATGGCCAGAACGGTGATCCAGACGATCCAGAAATGCGCCGTGGCGGCGATCTCCATGAGGCTGTGCTGCAGTTGCTCCGACAGCTGGTCGAACGGAAGGTTGGGGAAAGGGATCACACCTGCGATCGACAGCGGCAGATCGCCTGGCAATGTGGACCACATCACCCAACCACTGATGGGCAATGCGAAGAAGCCGAAATAGAACCAGGCCTGGATCAGCAGGCTGGCGCGGCCGGCGAACGAGTCCGGCTCGATGTTCTCCGGCCCGCCGATCTGGCTGCGCCAGAAGAATCGCAGGGAGCCGAGCACCATGATCGTCAGGCCGATCTCGGCATGGGTCTGGTAGCCGATGTACTTGTCGCCGCCCGCGGGCAGGTAGCTCAGATACCAGCCGTAGCCAAGCTGGAAGACCATCAGCGCTGCCATCACCCAGTGGAAGGTCACGCCGATCGGCGAGTACAGGCCGCGGCGGTTGTAGCCCTCGGCCCATTCGATGATGGCGACGAGGTTCAAGTCAACCTCGCTTGCGGAGTGCGACCTGCGCGGCCACGTTCCGCTTGCATCCAGCGCCAACCGATCCAGACGGCAGCACACAGGTAGGCCATGCTGCCAGGCGCCCACATGGTCAGGCCGGCCAACTGCTGGTCCTCCAACGCAGAAACGCCCCAATCCAACGTGGACAGAAAGTGCGGCGCGTACATCGGCCGCGAGGCAAAAGTGATCAGGGCGCCGAGCAAGCCCATCTGCACCGTCGTGACCAGCAGCGCGGCGAGGGCTTGGGCGGCGCCGGCACGGCGCAGTGCGGTCCAGAAAAGCAGCGCACTGGCCGCAAGGGAGAGCTGCATGAGTGCGTAGACCGGCACCGATGACAGCGCGGCGCTGTAGGTGCCGGGGGCATGCCAAGTCCAGAACACCAGCGCAGCCAGCGCCGTGCTGGTCCACAGGGGTGCAGGCACGCCATCCAACCGCTTGCCCAGCCCGTAGGTAAGCAAAGGTGCGACCAGCAACACCAGTGCCATATGATGGACCACGCGCACGGTGAAGAACGTCGAACTCAACGCGCATAGCGGCGACGCATAGAGCAAGGCCACCAGAGCCCACGCGCCGCGCAGGCTGCTCAGTCGCCCCCGCGAGATCCCACCGGCCACCGTTGGCTGCACAAGGAAGAAGGCGGAAATGATGAGCCCGGTGCACAGCACCGGGTCCAGATTCCAACGCTCGAGCCAGACCGCAGGGCCGGGCGCTTCACCGCAGTACGGTACCCATCTCTGCGACTCGTTCATGGCGGCAGCGGAGCTATTAAGGCGAGCGTGTTGGCGCTACGCGCCAGACAGTATTCGACAGATCGTCGGCCACGATCACGGCGCCGCGCGGGTCCACTGTCACCCCGACCGGTCGCCCCATCGTTTTTCCATCGTGCTGGAAGCCGGTGAGGAAGTCAACCGGAGGGCCGCTCGGTCGGCCTTCGCGGAAGGGAACGAAGATCACCTTGTAGCCCACCGGCACGGATCGATTCCAGCTGCCGTGCAAGCCGACGAAAGCGCCTTCGGCGAAGCGGGAATCGGCGCTGTCCGGTGCAGCGAACGCGACACCCAGCGGCGCCGAGTGCGATTGCAGCGCGTAGTCGGGCACGACGGCCGATTTCACCTTGGCATCGTCCTGTGGGCGCACGCGGGGATCGACGTTCTGCCCCCAGTACGAATACGGCCAGCCGTAGAAGGCGCGCTCGCGTACCGAGGTCAGGTAGTCGGGCACCAGATCTGGGCCCAGTTCGTCGCGCTCGTTGACGACGGCCCACAACTGCTTCAGCCGCGGCTCGATGGCTAGGGCGGTCGGGTTGCGCAGCCCGGTCGCGTACGGCCGGGTCGCACCGGTCTGCGCATCGACCTCCCAGACCATCGCGCGGCTCTCCTCGATCTCCATCCCGCGCTCCCCGACGTTGCTGTTCGAGCCAATGCCCACGTACAGGTGGCGACCATCGGCGCTCGCTGTCAACGCCTTAGTCCAGTGGTGATTGACGGCGGATGGCAGCATCGTCACAGTGACAGGCGCCGCCGAAACCCGCGTCTGGCCAGGTTCGTAGTCGAACCGCACCAACGCATCCTGATTGGCCACGAAGAGCTGGTTGCCGATCAGCGCCAGGCCATAAGGTGCGTCGAGCTGATCCGCGAACACCCACCGACCCTCGTACTTGCCGTCACCATCGGCATCACGAAGCAGGGTCAGGCGGTCGCCGCTCTTGGCCTTGGTCGTTCCCTTGGCCTTGATGAAGCCGGCGATGTAGTCCTTCGGCGTGAGCACAGGGGCGCCACCGCCCTTGCCTTCCGCGACCAGGATGTCCCCGTTCGGCAGCACAAGTGTCTGCCGCGGAACCTGCAGGTCGGTTGCGATCGCGGTGACGGTGAAGCCTGCAGGAGCGGTCGGCACCTTGCCGGACCAGCCTGCAGGCTCAGCGATCTTCATGCTGGGCAGCAGGCCGCCACTCGGTTCCGGCAGGCGTTCGAGGGCGCCGAACTGTGTGCCATCCGTCGCGTCGCTGCTGCAACCGGCCAGCGCGCACGCGAGAGCCAACGTCAAACCAAGGGGCGCCTTCATGCCTGAACCTTTCTGCTGAAACGTGCGAGCCCGACCACAGAAGCTGCCGACGCCAGCAACAGCGCAAGGAGTGAAAGCACCGGCGCTGCGGGCATCGCCGCCCATCCGTCCTTGGCGTGCACGAAAGCATTGACGATCCCGACGACCACGGTCACGGCGAGCAGGGCTACGTAGAGCCATCGACCACCTGCTCGATGCCAGGGCTTGAGCAATTCGGCCAGCGCCGCCCATGCGAATGCGACGACGGCGAGCGCCAGCCCGCCAGCGTTGAGCCAGTCGGCGAAGTTGGTCCATTGCACCTGGTACGAGCTCGCGTAGGCCCAGTCACACAGCGCCGCGCCAAGGAATGACGGCAGCGAAGAAAAGGCTACGACGGCGTGCATCCGCCACAACGGGACCCCCTCCGCGGAGACCCGGTCTGGGCCGCCCCTTGTGAGCCTGTTGCCTTCCACCATGATCTCCCGCTTTGTATAAACGGCTGATCATCGAGGTGCAGTTCCCAGGCGCTCGACCGGCAACAGGAGAAAAGCCTGTAGGGTTCGGCTTACGGCGCCGTGGCAACCGCCTGCACGCGCAGAACCAGCGCGGCGACGCCCGGCGCGCCGTTGCCAGGCCAACGAAGACGGGCGGGCCGTAACGCACCGTCCACCTGCGGTCGCCAAGATCGTCATCCAGTTCTTCGGCGGTTTCCAAGCACCGGCAACCACCGCAGCAACGTCGCCTACAGCACCACCGGATCCACAGGTTTCGTCACATGGTCGTCCAATCCCGCGGCCAGGCCCGGTCGCTCACAAATGCATTCGCGGTCATGGCGATGATCGGCACCGCGATCATTTCGGCACGGATGCAACGTGTTGCCTCCGAGCCATCCAGTCCCGGCATTTGCGCGTCCATGAGCACCAGGTCAATTTCTCCGCACCGTGCCGCTGCCACCGCCAAGCAGTAAACCAGAACCGACTCCCGATGCCGAGTTCGCTATCGCCAGCGTCCCCTTCCACGGCCTGCGCGAGTGCACGGTGAGGGCCAAGGCCAGTGCCAGGCCGAGCAATTCCCGGTGCTCCGTCGGCCACTGCTGCACGCAGGCGGCCATGGCGATCGCCAACGAAAGCACTGCACAGCGCCTGTCCGCGGCGCTGAAGGCAGCATGCGCGCCCTGCGTGGAGCGCGATCAAACCCGCTCTCTACGCCCTTGCCGGATGGTGCGGGGCGCTGCGCCGAAGCCACGCAGGAACGCCTCACGCATGTGAATTCGATCCCGGAATCCAGTCTCCTTGGCGATCACGTCCAGCGGGTGGCGGCTCTGCTCGACCATAAGCCGTGCCGCCTCCAGGCGCAGGCCCTCGATGGCCTTGGCGGGCGACTGGCCGGTCTCAGCGGTGAAGACGCGGCTGAACTGGCGCGGGCTCAGGTGCACCACTTCGGCCAGCTCCTCTACCCCCAGCGGCGACGCCAGGTTCTTGCGCGCGTGGTCTAGCGCCTGCTGGATGCGGTCGGACTTGGGCGCCAGCTTGAGCATCTCCGAATGCTGCGACTGCCCCCCGCTGCGACGCTGGTGCATGACCAGCCTGTGCGCCACAGAGCGGGCCACGTCGGCTCCCAGGTCCTTCTCGACCATGCCCAGCGCCAGATCGAGGCCAGCCGTCATGCCTGCCGATGTCCACACGCCATCGTCAGTGATGAAGATGCGGTCGGGCTCTACCTCGATGTCGGGATGCCGCTGCTGCAGCACGTCCGCATAAGCCCAGTGCGTGGTGGCCCGGCGCCCGGCGAGCAGGCCGGCCTCGGCCAGCACGAAGCCGCCCGTGCACAAACCGCCGATACGGCGCGCCTTCGCACCCGCGCGACGGACGAAGCTCACCGTCTCGGGTGTGGGGAGCACCTCGACCGGATCCATGACTCCGGCCACCAGCCAGGTGTCGGCATTGCTGCGAGGTGTCGCGGCACGTGTGCCGATCGTCAGTCCCAGCGATGAATGGACCTCGCCGCCGGCTGTCGAGTAGTTCTCCACCCGGTAGAAAGGCTCTGCGGCGACCACATTGGCAAGCTCGAAGACCGCCTGGGTGCTGATCGCCATGACCTGGAAGCCGTCCGAAAGCAGGTAGCCGATGCGATGCATGAAGGTAGTCCTTGCGCGTGTTGTTGATCTATGTCTTGAAACACAACTATAAACGTCATTTGAGACGTTCGGCATTCGTCGGAAGATTCACCCATCGCAACACGCCGGCAGCTTGCCGGCAAGCACCAAGGAGTGATCACCATGTCTCATTCAACTCTCGGAACCGCTCTGGTCACCGGCGCCTCGTCGGGCATCGGCGCACTCTACGCTGACCGCTTGGCCCGGCGCGGCTACAACCTGATCCTGGTCGCACGCAACCGCGAGCGGCTCAACGCCATGGCCCGCGACATCAGCAGCCGCACCGGCCGCGCCGTCGAAGTGCTGGCGGCCGACCTGGGCGACGCCGCTGCGCTGGCGCGCATCGAAGAGACGCTGCAGCACGACGCCAGCATCACCCTGCTGGTGAACAACGCGGGCATCGGCACCCACACGCCGCTGCTGGACAGCGGCGTGGAGCAAATGACCCGCATGGTCGCGCTGAACGTGACGGCACCGATGCGGCTGACCTATGCGGCCATCCCTGGCTTCGTGGCCCGGGGCCGGGGCGCCATCATCAACATCTCGAGCATCGTCAGCATCGCCCCGGAGGTTCTGAACGGGGTGTACGGCGGCACCAAGGCTTTCGTGACGGCCTTCAGCCAGTCGCTGCACCACGAGCTCGCAGACAAGGGGGTACAGGTGCAGGCCGTGCTGCCCGGTGCGACGGCCACCGACTTCTGGGCCGCGGGCGGCCTGCCGGTCGAAAACCTGGACAGCGCGATCGTCATGCGTGCTGAAGACCTGGTCGATGCTGCGCTTGTGGGTTTCGACCGGCACGAGCTCATCACCATCCCCTCGCTGCACGACGTGGCACTGTGGAACGCCTTTGAAGCGGCCCGCACCGCCCTGGCGCCGCACCTGTCCACCAACCGGCCCGCCGAGCGCTACGCCACGGCCGCCTGACCCCCCTTTCCCTTTCAACCACATCTTCACCCTCGCATCAGGAGAACACCATGCAAATGACCGGCAACACCATCCTCATCACCGGCGGCGCCTCGGGCATCGGCCGCGGCCTGGCCGAAGCCTTCCATCGAATGGGCAACCAGGTCATCATCGCCGGCCGTCGCAAGGCCTTGCTCCAGGAGGTCGCCAAGGCGAACCCAGGCATGGACACGGTCGAACTCGACATCACGGACGCGGCGCAAATCCAGCGTGTCGCCGATGGCCTGATCGCCCGGTACCCCGCGCTCAATGTCGTCATCAACAACGCCGGCGTGATGCCCTTCGACGATGCGGGCGGTGAACTCGACGATGCGCAGGCCGTGAAGCTGGTGGAGACCAACCTGCTGGGCCCGGTGCGGCTCAGCGCAGCCCTGGTCGGCCACCTGAAGAAGCAGCCGCACGCCACCATCATCAACAACAGTTCGGTGCTGGCCTACGTTCCGTTGGCTGCAACTGCGCTCTACTCCGCGACCAAGGCTGCCATCCACTCCTACACACTGTCGCAGCGCTTCATGCTGCGTGACACCAAGGTGCAGGTGCTGGAGATCGCACCGCCCTGGGTGGACACCGACCTGATCCACAAGAGCGGCGATGCGCGCGCGATGCCGCTGGAGCAGTTCATCGCCGAGACGCTGGCCAAGCTGCCCGAGGCCACCACCGAGGTGCTGGTCGACAGCGTGCTGCCGATGCGCGCGAACCCCGGGGCCGGCGAGCACGCCTTGGTGAACGGCTTCAACGAAGCCCTGGCGGCCGATCCCATCCCGGTCGCCTGAGGCGGGCCCGGACAGCGAACCGACGGGACACCACGATGCAACCCCACTCCAGCCCCTTGCCGCGCGTGCCCCTGTCGATGCTCGCTGCGGGCACCTTCGCCATCGGCACCGAAGGGTTCATGATCGCGCCCTTGCTGCCGGCCATCGCGCACAGCCTGGACCGCTCCTTGGTCGAGACCGGCATGCTGGTCACCGGCTTCACGCTGACCTATGGCCTGAGCTCACCGGTTCTCACGGCGGCATCCGCGCGGCTGGACCGCCGGTGGCTGCTGTTGTTGAGCCTGGCGGTTTTCCTGCTGGGCAATCTGGTCTGTGCCTGGGCGGACGACTTCACGACGCTGCTGGTGGCGCGGCTGCTGATGGGCGCTGCGGCGGGCTTGTTCATGCCGAACGCCAACGCGGTGGCCAGCACGATGGTGGCACCCGAGCGGCGCGGCCGGGCGTTGGCCCTGGTCGCTGGCGGGCAGAGCCTGGCCATCGCGGTGGGCGTGCCGCTGGCGGCAGTGCTGGGCGCCCATGCCGGCTGGCGCGCCACCTTCGTCGGTGTGGCGGTGCTGACGGTGGTGGCAATGGTCGGCGTCGCC
The DNA here is from genome assembly GCF_007677875.1 of Variovorax boronicumulans. Lineage (GTDB taxonomy): Bacteria > Pseudomonadota > Gammaproteobacteria > Burkholderiales > Burkholderiaceae_C > Pseudorhodoferax > Pseudorhodoferax boronicumulans_A. The sequence continues at coordinate 17,745 of NZ_VEDO01000033.1, forward strand.
CGCTGGCTGCCCCGGCAGGCGGCGGCCACCTCGGCGCCCGGCTGGAGCGAGCGCCTGGCGCCCTTGCGCCAGAAGGCGGTGGTCGCGGCCCTGGCGGTCACTGTGCTGTGGGCTGCCGGCGCCTACACGATGCTGACCTACCTCGCGGTGTATCTGGACACAACGCTGGGCATCGAAGGTGCCGCTGTCGGCGCTTTCATGGCGATCTGGGGACTTTCGGCGGCAGCCGGCGTGTTCCTCGGCGGCGCTGCGAATGATCGCCTCGGGGCGCCGACCGTGCTGCGCATTGCACTGGCCGTCCTGGCACTGGCCTTTGGCGGACTGTGGGCCGTGGGCTCGTGGACCACCGCACCGCACCTTGTGCGCCTGACTCTGGTCCTTCTCTTCCTGGTGGGCTGGGGCGTTGCGGTCTGGGGGTTCTTCCCCGCCCAACAGGCTCGCATGATCTCCTTGGTGGGCACCAATGCGGCTCCGCTGGTGCTGTCGCTCAACGCCTCTGCCATGTACCTTGGTTTCGCCGGTGGCGCCGCGTTGGGCGCGACAGTGCTGAGCCATGGCGCACCGGCCCATCTTGGCTTGGCGGCAGCGCTCTGCGAAGCCGTTGCCCTGGCGGTGGTCGTGCGGTCGCTGCAGGCCAAAGCACCACGGTTCGCACTGGGTTGAGCAAGATCGTCCCGGTCGGGCATAGGACCAGTGCCCACCGACAGAACGCTGCGCCCTCGGAGCAGCCCAACCAAGTTGCCATGCGCCACATCACGTGCGAGTGCGGGCGCTCGCGCCCGAAGTCTGCCCAGGAGCCGCTTCCAACTCCGGTAGACGCGGCTGCTTGGACTTCATAGGTCAGGACGCCTCATGTTCTGCACCTGGAGGACGGGATCCCGTGCCGTTGACGCTCGACGATCGGCGCGCCCGTACGCGGGCAAGGCGGCGCGGCACTGGTTAGGTGTGTCTTGCTAGCATTCAATTTGCTTCTGGCCGAGGTCGGCTGTGCGCTCGTTGCGGTCATCCGCCCCCCAACCTGAACGACTGCAGTGCAGCGGGTTGGCGACAGCCGACGCTGTTCAGCGGGGGGCATGCCGACCGACTTGGCCGCAGAAGTCCAGGGACCAGGCGTTCCCGTGGCACTGCTGGCCCTGAACCGCACGCGCCCGGCTAACGTTCGCGCTGGTGCTCAGCCATGCCGACGGCCGCCGTCGCCACCGTCCTCCCCCGCAGGCCTGCCGCCAGCGGGGTCGATGAGCCGCCTGCGCCAGACGCGCAGCCGGGGCGTTTGCAGAAAATACCAAGCCGATGGGTAGAAGGGCCACGTACCCCACGCGGATGGCCACACGACAGGAGACTCTGCCACGGCCTGAACGCAGGGAACAGGAACGCCATCAACCAACTCGCGCGCGCACCGGCCGTCTTGCAGCACCAGCGGATCCTGGCGCCGCGCGTCGCAGCGGTCGACCTCGTGCGCCTGGACGCACGCGCTGGCGATCTCCACGGGGGCGGCGTCGCAGTCCTTCGGCTCCGGCAAGCCTGCCAAGGTCCCGGGCGGGAATCTTCCCGATCTGCTGGCGGGCAAAGACGGCACGCGCCGCGCCATGTCGAACTGCGCCAACGCCGCTTCGATGTCAGGCCGGCGAGAAGCCTGCGCCAGTGGGTCCGCCTGCCCCACCGAACTGGCGGAGATCACTGGCGGCGAGCCCTGGCCAGCTGCGCGCATCAAGGTGGCAAAGTCCGCTGTCGCCGCACTGGCCGGCGCCCCGCTCGAACGCGGTGCAACGCTCGGCAGGACGCGCGGCGTTTGCTGCACAGTCCCAATGCCGATCATGGAAGCGCCAGGTCGGGAACCGTTCGACGTGCCGGCATGAAGAGGCGCGGCTCAGATGCCCGCATACCACTCGTAGCCGCGGTCTTCCCAGAACCCACCCTTGCCGCCCCACAGGCCGCTGTAGGCATCGACGACCTCGATGCGCATCAGGTACTTCGCCTGCTTGTAGCCGAGCTGCCGCTCTACCCGCAACCGCAGCGGCGCCCCGTGGGCTACCGGCAGGTCCTTGCCGTTCATGCCATACGCCAGGATGGTCTGCGGGTGGTAGGCATCGACCAGGTCGATGCTTTCGTAGTAGCGGCCGCTGCCGTCGAGCGTGCGCTCCAGCTCGTCCGCGCAATGGAAGACGACATAGCGTGCGCCGGGCTTGAGCCCGACGGCGTCGAGCACGCGGCCCAGCGGCACGCCCTGCCATTGGCCGATGGCGCTCCATCCCTCGACACAGTCGTGCCGGGTGATCTGCGTGCGGGCGGGGAAGCGCCGCAGCTCGGCCAGGGACAGGCGCTGCGGGCGCTGCACCAAACCGTCGACCTGCAGGCGCCAGTCTGCGAACCCGTGCTCCAGCAGGCGGGCGTAGTCGTCCGAATCCGGCATCTGCGTGCCGTTGGCGCGGAACGCAGGCGAGAGATCGGCTGCGCTGAACTCCTGCGCGAGGGCCTGCCGGCCGAGCAGCAGGCGCTGGCCGCGCAGGGTCAGCTTCTCCGTCTGCCGCAACACGCCGTCCACCTGCGCGTTCTGGGCCAGGCCGTCGCAGCCCGCGAGTGCCAAAGCGCCCGCCCCGGAGGCCAGCCCCAGCAGCAGGCGGCGGCGCGAAAGGTGTGGTGCGCTCATGTCTTCTCTCCGTCGTGCGTGATCGCGTAGCGGCCGCTGAGCATGGACCGCAGGTTGTTCCAAAGCCCCGAAGCGATGACCATCGCCACGTGCACGGCGACGAACAGCACCAGCAGCGAGGCGCTGACGAAGTGCAGGCTGCGCGCCGAGGCACGGCCGCCGAACAGGTCGGCCAGGAACGGGAAGGCCGCGTCGAGGCCGGGCGACATCGTCAGTCCGGTGAGCACCATCATCGGCAGCAGCCCGAACACCACCGACAGATAGCTGAGCTTTTGCAGCGCGTTGTAGCGCCGTGCGGCGTCGCCCTGGGCGAAGCGCAGTCGCGCGTGGTCGCGCACCTCCTGCCACAGGTGGCGTGGCGCCAGCTGGTCGCGGCTGGGCAGCAGGTCGCGACGAAAGTGCCTCCGCCAGAACCCGTGCACCAGATAGACCAGGCCATTGAGCACCAGCAGCCAGGCGAGGAAGAAGTGCCAGCGCCGGCCGGCCCCCAGGTCCTGGTAGGACGGTACCGTGAGCCAGGCCGGGAAGGCCCGGGCGGTCGCCGTGCCGTTCTCGTCGGAGACGCCGAGCACGCCTGTGGTCTCGATGCGCAGCGGGCCGATCGCGAAGAAGCCCTGCGCGGCATCGCCTTGCTGCCTGGAGCCGATGGCGATCCAGGCCGGGTCCGCATCGGCGCCGTACTTGCCCCAGTACAGGCGCGGGTGCGCGTTGAAGATCTGCAGCCCGCTCATCAGCAGAACCGACAGGCACAGCACGTTGAGCCAGTGGGTGATGCGCACGGTCAGCCCATGCCGCCGGATGAGCTGGCGCCGGGCTGGCCGCGCGTGTGCAGCGGCGTGGGTCGTTGAAGGACCTTGCATGGCAGTGGCCTTGACGTGGCTGCGGCCTACCGGCGCGTGCGGATCGTCCAGGCCTGCAGCGCCGACCCGATCAAGAACAGCACCGTCAACCCCAGCAGCGTGGCGCGCACCACAGGCGACTCCGGCCCCTGCGCCAAGGGCTGCGTGGCCGGCAGGCGCGTCAGGGTTTCGGCGATGCCGGGCACCAGCAGCAGGAAGTAGCTGAAGCTGCGCCCCAACGTTGCCAGGTAGGGCCGCAGGGCACCGAGGAAGCGCAGGCGCGGCACCAGCAGGCTGGCCCCCACGGCCACCAGCGCCAGGATGCCCAAGGCATGGCCCGGATTGAACCCGCCGGTGCTCGACAAGCCGAACGACGTGAGGACCGACAGCACGAGCCCCGCCAGGTAGATCCTGCCGGAATCCGTGGATGGCTCGATCGAACCGTGCCGCACGAAGCTGTACAGGCCGGCGGCGACTGGCACCAGGCTGATGGCGGTGTGCACGACGCCCAGAAGTGAGAGATGCGAAGTCATGAGAGTGAATGCGTCGGGTGGGCTGGAAGCTGCGTTGGCAGTGTTGCGGAGAGACGGCCGATGCCAGCGCGCCCGGCCAGCACTTGCCTGGGCCGTGCACCGAGGTTCAGCAGCAGGTCGATGCGGCCATAAGCATCCTGGGTGTGGGCCACCAGCATGTCGGTGCTGGCCTGGCGCGTCGGGTCTGCTGCCCGGTACTGGACACGGCCGCCCTCCTCTGCGATCCGAGCCGCCAGCGCTTGCAGGTCGGACAGATTCCGGTCCCCCAGCATCAGCCAGGCGCCCTGGCTGGCAAGCCACCGTACAGTGGACGCGCCGGCATGGCTGCACGCGCCCGAGATGGCCACGACCTTGCCGTGCATGTCAGGGTTCAAGAGCATGGTTCGACAGTTGAATTGCGTTGGAGGGAAGGAGCAGTGCTGCGCAGCAGGCCGGCCGGCGGCCCAGCGCACACCGGCCGGCCAGTGCACTCACATCGGCGGGACGACGCCGTTCTTGCCCACGATCACCTGGCTGGAACTGATGGCACCGCCCGCGGCCTTCTCGGCGGACACGAAGACCACGGCGCCGGGCTTGAGGTCCTCGGCCGTGGCCGGCGCCAGCGTGACGACCGGTGTGTCCTGCTGGATGGAGATCTTCTTGTCCTGGCCGTGGTAGCTGACGGTCACCACGCTGCCCTGCACCGACTTGACTGCATCGGCCACGGTGGCGTTGGTCATGGAGCTGTTGGGCTTGAGGTCCCAGCCGAAGCTGCCTTCGCCCAGGCCCTTCATCTGCGGCGGAAAGATCAGCACTTCCAGGGCGCCGTCGCCGCCCTCCGACCTGGGCAGCGAGGCGATGCCGACGTAGTCACCCTGCTTGATGTCGTTGACGCTGGCCTTGGCCACCGCAGCGACCGACCAACCGGGCTTGAGCGCGATGTTGACGGTGTTGCCCTCGCGCGCCTTGACCTGCAACTGCTCGCCGGCCAGCGCGACGACGGTGCCACGCACGCGGATCTTCTGCGCGGCCGGCTCGGCGGCGACGGCACTGCCGAGGCTGCCGAAGGTGCCGAGGGCGAGCAGCGCACCGGCGAGCACGCGGTGGAGGGACTTGGTGTGGCGTTCGATGTGCATGGGTATTCTCCTGTGCGACCGGGGTCGCGGATGGGTGAGGCGCGGCGCCACCAGGCCATGGCGTCGATGGCACCGCGGTGCGGCGATGCAGGTCTGCATCACCGTGGTTCTCACTGTAGGAAGCGCCCTTTAGCGGACGCTTAGGGATTTCTTAGCCCGGCGTTAGCCGGAACATCAGCCGGCGGATTCGAGCCGCGCGACGAGTCCGCTGCGATCGTCCCGGTTGTGCAGGCTCAGCTTCAGGCCGCAGCGCTGCGCGGCGGCCTGCGCGATGGCCAGGCCCAGGCCACTGCCGCCCGGGGCACTGCCGGGCACGCGGTAAAAGCGGTCGAACACCCGGCCCAGCAGTTCGGGCGCGATGCCGGGGCCGGTGTCCACCACCTCCACCACGGTGCGGCTGCCCGGTGTGTGCACCAGGCGCACGTCCACCACGCCGCCTTCGGGCGTGTAGCGCAGCGCGTTCTCGATGAGGTTGTCCAGCGCGCTGCGCAGGTCGCCG
>NZ_VEDO01000034.1 GCF_007677875.1 Variovorax boronicumulans
ACCGCCAGGAAGGTGGGCACCAGCCACGCCATCAGGGTGCCGCGGATCGAGCGCATGCGGCCGGCGCCGAACAGCCAGCTCATGGCGAGGGCGCGACCACACGCCAGCCCAGGCCGCGCACGTTGCGGATGGTGTCCGGCCCGAGCTTGCGGCGCATGCCATGGATCAGCACGTCCACGGCGTTGCTGCTGACCTCCTCGCCCCAGCCATAGATGCGGTTCTCCAGCTGTTCGCGCGACAGGATGGCACCGGTGCGCTCCATGAGCGCATGCAGCAGCGCGAACTCGCGGGCAGACAATTGCGAGCGCACGCCGCCGACCAACACTTCGCGCGTGCCCAGGTCCAACTGCAGCACGCCCTCCTCGCCGATCAGCGACTGCGCTGCGCCATCGCGGCGCCGGATCACGGCGCGCATGCGGGCCAGCAACTCGCGCAGCTCGTAGGGCTTGACCAGGTAGTCGTCGGCGCCCAGGTCCAGGCCGTCGACGCGGTCATCCAGCCCATCGCGCGCCGTCAGCACCAGCACCGGCGTGGTCTCGCCGGCCGCGCGGGCGCGGCGCAGCACCTCCACGCCATCGCGCTGGGGCAGGCCCAGGTCCAGCAGCACGCAGGTATAGCCGCCGTCGGCCAGGGCACTCTGGGCCAGCAGGCCGTCCTTGACCCAGTCCACCGACCAGCCCTGGCGCGTCAGGGCCTCGCGCAGGCTTTGCCCGATCATCTCGTCGTCCTCGACCAGCAAAACACGCATGGGCTGCAGCTTAGCGGGCCTGAGTTAGGCGGGCATTAGCCTGGGGCCTTCAGCCATCGGTGGACCGTGTCACCCCTTCCCAGGCCTGCAGTTCCTGGGCCAGCGCCGACAGCTTGTCGCGCACCAGCGTGAGTGCATCGCTGCCGAGCAGCAGATGCCCCGGCGGGGCGTCGCTCGCGATCACCGCCAGCATGGCCCGGGCCGCCTTGGCCGGATCGCCGAGCTGCTTGCCGCTCTTCTCGGTGCGCGCCGCGCGGATCGGGTCGAACAGCGCGTCGTAGTCGGGGATGGAGCGCGCGGTGCGCGCCATCGAGCGGCCCGCCCAATCGGTGCGGAACGAGCCCGGCGCCACGGCGGTGACGTGGATGCCGAAGGGCTTGACCTCCTTGCCCAGCGCTTCGGAGATGCCTTCCAGCGCGAACTTGCTGCCGCAGTAGTAGGCGATGCCCGGCATGGTGATGAAGCCGCCCATCGAGGTGATGTTGAGGATGTGGCCGCGCCGGCGCTTGCGCATGTGGGGCAGCACCGCCTTGGTCATGGCCACCGCGCCGAACACGTTCACATCGAACTGGCGACGCATCTCGGCCAGCGGCGACTCCTCCAGCACGCCCTCGTGCCCGTAGCCCGCGTTGTTCACCAGCACATCGATCGGCCCGACGGTGGCCTCGATGTCCGCCACCACACCGTCGATGGCGTCGAAGTCCGTCACGTCCAGCATGCGCCCGATGGCCTGCCCTGGCGCGAGGCGCTCGAAGTCCTGCTGCGCGGCTGTGCTGCGCACGGTGCCGACCACGCGGTGGCCGGCCTGCAGCGCTTCCTGCGCCAGAGCGCGGCCGAAGCCGCTGCTGACGCCGGTGATGCACAAGGTGGTTGAAAAGGTCATGTCGTTGGCTCTCATGAAAATGAAGAGCGCGTACGATATTCTGATGAACAGCGATTTTTAAGCCTGATTTTTCTGAGTTTCTTGCCTATTTCTATGAATCCAATCGAACGCGCACACGAGGCCAGTCTTGCCTCGCCGCCACCCCGGCACCAGCGCATGGTGGACTTGCTGCGCGCGTTGGCGCCGAACGAGGGCTACAACCTGACGGTGCTGCCCGACGTGCGCATCCTGCGCTCCGACCGGCCGCTGGCGCGCACGCCTGTGCTGTACGACCCGGGCATCGTGATAGTGTGCCAGGGGCGCAAGCGGGGCTACTTCGGCTCCCAGGTCTACCTGTACGACGAGCAGCACTACCTGGCGGTCGCGGTGCCGGTGCCCTTCACGATGGAGACCGAGGCCTCGCCGGAGCGCCCCTTGCTGGCGATCTACATGCACCTGGACTTCCAGGTCGCCTCCGACCTGATGGCCCGGATCGCACACCATGGCGCGGCGCTGGCGGACGAGGCGCCGCAGAGCATGGTGTCCAGCCCCATGGACGCCGCGCTGCACGCCTCGGTGCTGCGCTTCCTCGAAGCCATGAGCCGGCCGCTGGACGCGGCCATCCTCGGCCCGGCCCTGGTGCGGGAGCTGTACTTTCGGGTGCTGACTGGCGCACAGGGCAACGCCATGCGCGCGGCCCTGGCCATGCAGGGGCAGTTCGGCCGGATCGGCAAGGCCCTGCGCCGCATCCACGGCACCTACGCCCAGCCGCTGCAGCTGCCGCAGCTGGCGCAGGAAGCCGGCATGAGCGTGCCGAGCTTCCACAGCCACTTCAAGGCCATTACGAACACCTCGCCGATGCAGTACCTGAAGTCCACGCGCCTGCACCAGGCGCGGCTGCTGATGCTGCGCGAGGGCATGACGTCGGAGGCGGCCTCCCATGCCGTCGGCTATGCGAGCCCTTCGCAGTTCAGCCGCGAGTTCAAGCGGCTGTTCGGGCTGACGCCGGCAGCCGAGACGAAGCGGATGCGGGCCAGCTTCGCGCTGCCTCCAGCGTTCGCGGCGTCGGAGTTCGTCTCATCGCACTAGGGCTGGCGCTGGAGGGCGGATCGCTCAAGCATCCATGGCGCAACGCAGGCCGGCATGCACCATCCCCATGTCAACGCATTCCGCCCGATCCCAGGATCACCTCGCCCGTCACCCAGCCCGCATCGTCCGACGCGAGGAATGCAACGATCGGCGCGATGTCCTGCACCTGGCCGATGCGGCCCAGCGGCGTCTGTGCCTCGTTCCATGCCTGGAAGGCCGAGCCGACGACGCCGGCCGCATGCGTGCCTTCGGTCTCGACCAGGCCGGGACTCACCGCGTTGACGCGGATGCCTCTGGGGCCCAGTTCGCGCGACAGCACGCCCGTGATGGCATCGATCGCGCCTTTCGTGCCGGTGTAGATGGCACTCTCGGCCGGCGGCACACGCGTGACGTTGGAGCTGATGTTGATGATGCTGCCGCCCTGGCCCAGATGCGGTGCGGCGGCGCCGGCGACCAGCAGCGGGCCGAGGACGTTGATGTCGAACTGCTGGCGGTACAGCGCTTCGGTGGTCTCCTCGATCCTGGCGAACTGGTAGATCCCTGCGTTGTTCACGACGATGTCCAGACGTCCGAAATGGTCGATGGCCGCCTGGATGAGCGACGCGACCTGCGCACTGTCGGTGACGTCCGCGCCCACCGCCACGGCGCTCCCGCCAGCGGCCTCGATGCCGGCGACCACCGTGTCCGCGTCGTTCTTGTTCGAGGCGTAGTTGACGACCACCCTTGCGCCTTCCGCTGCGAGTCTGCGGGCGATGCCCGCCCCGATGCCTTTGGACGCGCCTGTGACGATCGCGACCTTGTCCTTCAATCTGCCCATCGATGAATTCCCAATGACGCTGGTCCGGCATGGCCCAGCAAGGGCGCCAATGTTGGTGCCTGCGGCGGCGTTTGGGCACTGCCATTCCTGCACCTTGCCCGTGCGTTTTTGAACGGACGGTCCGCGCAGGAACTCAGCCCTGCAGGTTCGCGATGTGCTCGTTGGCGGTGGCGATGAAGGCGCGCAAACGGTTCAGCCGCCGCAGATCGCGGTGGTAGCCCATCCAGATGTCCCGGGTGGGCGGCTCGTCCGGCAGCTGCAGCCGACGCAGGCCGCCCACCTGGTTGCCCACCACCTGCGGCAGCACGGCGATGCCGATGCCCTGGCCGCACATGCGCGCCTGCACGTTGCGGTTGTTGGAGGCCAGCAGCGGCCTGGCGTTCGGAAAGCTCGCCTGCAACCACGCGATGTCGGGGAACTGGCCGGTCGAGGTGTCGTGCGTGATCAGCCGGAAACCGGCGCCATCGCCGAACACCGGATCGGGCAAGCCCGCCGCGATGTAGACGCCGTAAGGCAGGCGAACCAGCCGGCGCTGCACCACGTCCTGTGCGTTGAAGGGCACGATCCGGAACGCGATGTCGGCCTCGCGCTGCGCCAGGTTGAACAGGCGCGTGCCCGTCAGCACCTCGACATCGACACGCGGGTAGGACCTGGCGTAGTCCGCGACGATGGGCGGCAGGACATAAGCGCCAAACCAGTCGGCCGACGAGATCCGCAGGCTGCCCTGTAGCTTCTCTTCCCGGCCCGCCAGGCGCCGCTCCATCGCAAGCGCGCCTTCCTCCATCTGCTCGGCGAGCGCGACGATGCCGGCGCCCTCGTCGGTGGGAACGAAGCCGTCCGCGGTGCGCTGAAACAGCGTGTGCCCCACGGCCTGCTCCAGCGCCCGCAGACGGCGCCCGATCGTCGGATGGCTCAGCTGCAAGGCGCGCGCAGCGCCGCCCAGGGTGCCCGCCCGCACCACGGCCAGGAAGATGCGCACATCGCTCCACTCCACGCCCTGCCCCTTTCAAAAATGAACGGCGAGCGTACAGCATTGGCAGTTGTCGAACAGATTCAGATCGCTAGATTCGGTGCGGGCCGGTGCCACACCGGACACACCCGGGTCAGCCCGCGCACCGCGCCTGGCCCCACACCGCATCGAAAGGAAGGCATGGGCAAGACTTGGTTGATCACAGGCTGTTCGGCGGGCCTGGGCAGGGCACTGGCCGAGGCGGTCGCCGCGCGCGGCGACCGGCTGGTCGCCACCGCACGGTCCGCCGCAGCACTGCACGACCTGCGCGAGCGCTACCCGGACACCGTGCAGGCGGTCTCGCTCGACGTCACGCGGCCTGGCGACGCCGCCCGGGCGGTGGCGCTGGCCGAGAGCAGGTTCGGCGGCCTGGACGTGCTCGTCAACAACGCAGGCATCGGCTTCATCGGGGCCATCGAGGAAGGCGAGCCCGGCGAGTACCGGCCGATCTTCGAGACCAACGTGTTCGGCCTGATCGAGACCACCCGCGCCGCCTTGCCGGCCCTGCACCTGCGCCAGGGGGCGCGCATCGTGAATCTGTCGTCCGGCGCCGGAATCGCGGGCACGGCCGGCTCCGGCTTCTACAACGCGACCAAGTTCGCGGTGGAGGGCCTCTCCGAAGCGCTGGCCGAGGAACTCGCGCCTCTGGGCGTGCGGGTCATCATCGTCGAGCCCGGGGCCTTCCGCACCGAGTTCCTGGGGCGCTCGATCGCCTCGGCGGCCCGCCAGATCGACGCCTATGCGCAGACGGCGCACGCACGGCGCCGCTACCGCGAACGTCACGATGGCAGGCAGGCCGGTGACCCGGCCAAGGCCGTCGCCGTGATGCTGCAGGCCATCGATGCCGGCGACCCACCGCTGCATCTTCCCCTGGGGCCAGGGGCCCACCGGACCGCCGCACGCAAGCTGGATGCCCTCCGCGCGGACATCGCCGCGTGGCGCGACATCTCCATCGCGACCGACTTCGATGTGCACGCGACCGCTGAAGGGAAGTGAACCATGGACATCGGCATCCTCGGCCTGGGCGCGATGGGCACCGCGATGGCGAAGAACCTCGTCGCAGCGGGCCACCAGGTGCGCGCCTGGAACCGCTCCGGTGGCACCGTCGAAGGCGTCACCCTGCTGAACAATCCGCGCGGCGTGTTCGACGCAGACGCGGTCCTCACCATGCTCGCGGACGACGCAGCGATCCGCAGCGTCGTGCTGGACGCAGGGCTGCTGGCGTCCGTGCGTCCCGGGCTCGTCCATGTCGTGTCGTCGACCATCTCGCTCGCCTTCGCGGCCGAGCTGGTCGACGTGCACGTCCAGGCCGGGATCGGCTTTGTGTCGGCACCCGTGCTCGGGCGGCCGGATGTGGCCGCGCGCGGTGAACTGAACGTGCTGGCCGCCGGCGCGACGGATGCGATCGACCGGGTGCGGCCCGTGCTGCAGGCCATCGGCGCACGCGTCTGGCCCATCGGTGAGCATCCGCCCGCGGCGAACGCGGCCAAGATCGCCTGCAACATGATGATCGCCATGGCCATCGAAGCCATGGCCGAGGCCGTGGTGCTGACGGAGGCGAACGGCGTGCCACGCGAGCGCTTCTTCGAACTCATGCTCGGCACGCTGTTCGACAGCCGGCCCTACCGGACCTACTCGGCTACCATCGCGGCGGGAACTTACGCGCCGGGCTTCAAGGCCCGCCTGGGCCTGAAGGACCTGCGCCTGGCGAGCGAGGCAGCCGGTGCATCGGCGCGCACGTTGCCGATGCTGGAGGCGGCCCGCCACCGCATGGAGCAGGCCGTCCAGGCCGGCTGGGGCGAGCAGGACTGGTCGGCCATGGCGCGCTTCACGATCGAAGACGGGCGGCGACTGTCATGAAGGCGGCCATGACCTTCTCGACGCCCGAGCGCGGCGCCGCCGATCCCCGACGCTGGCTGGCCCTGTGCGTGCTGCTGACCGGCACGCTGCTGCCGCCGCTGGACTTCTTCATCGTCAATGTCGCCCTGCCCGCCATCCAGGCAGACCTGCAGGCCACGCCTTCGCTGGCCCAGTTGGTCGTGTCCGTCTATGCGGCTGCCTATGCCGTCACGCTGATCCTCGGGGGGCGCCTGGGCGACCTCTATGGGCGCAAGCGCATGTTCATCGTCGGGATGCTGGGATTCGGCGTCGCATCGGCTCTGTGCGGCTGCGCGCCCTCGCCGGGCGTTCTGGTCGCGGGCCGGCTGCTGCAGGGCATCAGCGCTGCGGTCATGGCGCCGCAGTCGCTGGCGTCCATCCATGCCATCTTCCCCGTCCAGGAGAAGTCACGTGCGCTGGGCATGTACGGCGCTACCTTCGGCGCGGCTTCGGTGGCCGGCCAATTGCTGGGCGGTCTGCTGGTGTCGGTCGATTTGTTCGGACTCGGGTGGCGCACGGTCTTTCTGATCAATCTGCCGGTCATCGCCCTGGCGATTCCGGCCGCGATCTCCTGGGTGCGCGACAGCCGCTCCGAACAGGCGGGGCGCCTGGACATCGCGGGCGCGCTGCTGCTGGCAGCAGGCTTGCTGGCGATGGTGGTGCCGCTCATCGAAGGGCGCGAGCGCGGCTGGCCATGGTGGTGCGTCGGCCTGCTGGCCTTGAGCCCGCCACTGCTGCTGGCCTTCTGGCGTTGTGAGCAGCGGCTGGAGCGCGGGCACGGCACGCCGCTGGTCCCGCCATCCGTGCTGGCGTCGCCGGCCCTGCGGCGCAGCCTGGCCGCCACGTTTTTCTTCTACACCATCGCGCCCTTCTTTCTGCTGTTCGCGGTCTACGAACAGATGGGGCTGGGCCACGGGGCGTTGACCGCGGGGCTGGCGGTCCTGCCGCTCGGCATCGGCTTCCTGCTCGGTCCTCTATGCAGTGCGACCGTGGCACAGCGGCTGAAGGCCAACACGGCGGCATGCGGCATGGGCCTGCAGGTGGTGGGCATGCTGGCCGCCGCCGGCCTGGCCTGGGCCGACGCACCGGCGTGGCTGCCGGCACCCTTGTTCCTCATCGGGCTGGGCCAAGGCATCGCGCTGCCCGCGCTGGTGCGGCTGAACGTGGACCAGGTTGCTGCACGCTGGGCCGGGCTGGCGGCGGGCCTCGTGAACGCCACGCTGCAGATCAGCGCAGCCGTCTCGACTGCCACCATCGGCGGCCTGTTCTTCGCGCTGTCGTCCCGCGGCGCCGGCCCGGGCGCAGTGAAAGCGGCCTTCGCGGTCACGCTGCTGGCCATCGGTGTGGGCCTGGCGCTGGCGGCGGTCTTGAGCCGAAAGCCGCAGGCGAGGCGTTGAGATCTGCTGCGGGCGGCCCGGTCGGCCCATCCGTTCAGCGGCAGCATCCCGCACCGGACCTGCCTGGCAGCATCGCAGCGGCGCCCTGCACTTCGGGCGTCAAGACATGTCCCGGCCTGCAGGACCTGCCTGCGGGACGCATGCTGCAGCGCATGGACGCGCCACGGAAAGACCAGGCGCTCGGGTCACCGTAGACTGCGGCGCTATGCACCCGCTTCCTCCGCTCAATCCCCTGAAGGCCTTCGAGGCCGCGGGCCGCCTGCAGAGCGTCTCCAAGGCCGCGGACGAGCTGGCCGTGACGCCGGCCGCGGTGAGCCGCCAGATCAAGGCGCTGGAAGAGTTCCTGACCGTGCCGCTGTTCGAGCGCCTGCCAGGCGGCGTGCGGCTCACGCCGGCGGGCGCGCGCTACCTGGCCGACGTCGGGCCGCTGCTGGTCGGCCTGCGCGAGGCGACCAACGTGGTCATGGGTGGCAGCTACCGGCGTCGGGTGCTCAGGATCCGCTCGCCGGCCACCTTCGCCGTGCGCTGGCTGATCCCGCGCCTGGCCGGCTTTCACAGCCGGCACCCCTCCATCGACGTGCAGGTGGCCACCTCGCCCGCCCCGCTGGACTTCGACCGCGAGGCCATCGACGCCGGCATCCAGCTCGGCAACGGCGAGTGGGCGGGCCTGCGCACCGAGCGGCTGATGCCCAACGTCCTGGTGCCGGTCGTCTCGCCGCGCTACGCCGCGGACCATGCGCTGCAGGCGCCGCGCGCGCTCGCGCAGCAGACCCTGCTGCATTCCATGGCGCGGCCGGACGACTGGGCGCTGTGGCTCAAGGCCGCCGGCGACACCGAGGTCAACCCCTACCGCGGCATGAAGTACGAGACCTCGCTGCTGGCCTACCAGGCAGCGCTGGAAGGCCATGGCGTGGCCATCGCGCAGCGCGCCCTGGTCGAGAAGGAACTGGCCTCGGGTGTGCTGGTCGCGCCCTTCGGCCACGCGCTGGACTGCGGCGCCTTCACCTACTACTTCGCCGTGCCCGCGGCGCGCGCCGAGTCGCCGGCCCTGCGCGCCTTCCGCACCTGGCTGGCCGAGGCGCTGGGCGACTGAGCAGCGCGCGCAGGCCTTGACCAAAAGTCAAGCGCCCCACCCATAAAGTCGTTTGCCCCGCGCGGGGCCGCTTCCTATCCTCCAGGCCAGTCGATGCATGGCATGCCCGCGATCTCTGCGAGCCCGGCACCGGCCACCCGACAGGAGAAGGAGGAGACCATGCCCCGCTACACCTTGCAGGTGAACGGCGCTGCACGGCACATCGATGCCGACGCGGACACACCGCTGCTGTACGTGCTGCGCGATGCGCTGGCCCTGCGCGGCCCCAAGTTCGGCTGCGGCCTGGGGCAGTGCGGCGCGTGCACCGTGCACCTGGACGGCCAGGCCGTGCGCTCGTGCCTGCTGCCCGTGCAGGCCATCGGCACGCAGGCCATCACCACGCTCGAAGGGCTGGGCTCCGCAGCGCAGCCCGGCCGCGTGCAGCAGGCCTTCATCGACGAACAGGCACTGCAGTGCGGCTACTGCGCCAACGGCATGATCATGGTCTCGGCCGCGCTGCTGGCCGACACGCCACGGCCGTCGCGCGAGCAGGTGCAGCAGGCCCTGGCCGGCAACCTGTGCCGCTGCGGCACCTACCAGCGCATCTGCCAGGCCGTGCTGCGCGCGGCGGAAAGCTGAGGAGGCGCCATGGCCATGTCCTTCGCGTCGGACCGACGCCGCTTTCTGCAACGCAGCGGCGCGCTGTTCGTGCTGTTCTCGCTCCAGGGCTGCGGCACCACGCGCCCTGGCGCCGACACCGGTGCGACGCTGCCGCTGGCGCCGCCCAAGTCCGTCGACAAGAACGCATTGGACGCCTACCTGGCCATCGGCCGCGACGGCCGCGTGACCGCCTACACCGGCAAGGTGGACCTCGGGACCGGCACCAGGACGGCGCTGGCGCAGATCGTCGCCGAGGAGCTGGACCTGCGCATGGACCAGGTCGACATGGTCATGGGCGACACCGCGACCACGGTGGACCAGTGGCTCACCGCCGGCAGCCTGACCATCTCCTACGCCGGCGTCGAATTGCGCAAGGCCGCGGCCACCGCGCGCCAGGCCCTGCTGGCCGCCGCCAGCCGGCGCCTGGGCGCGCCGCCCGAGGCCCTGGTGCTGCACGCAGCGCGCGTGGCGCTGCGCACCGACCCCGCACGCGGCCTGGGCTTCGGCGAGTTGCTGGGCGACGGCAGCTTCGACCTGCCGGTCGATCCCAAGGCCCCGCCCAAGCCGCCTGCGGAGTACCAGCTGGTCGGGCGCGCCGTGCCGCGCGTCGACATTCCGGCCAAGGTCAGCGGCGAGTTCCTCTACATCCACGACCTGCGCCTGCCGGGCATGCTGCACGCCCGCGTGCTGCGGCCAGATGCGCTGGGCGCACGGCTGCAGTCCTTCGACGACAGCGCGGCGCGGCGTTTGCCGGGCTTCGTACGCACAGTACGGCGCGGCGACTTCCTCGCGGTGCTGGCACGCGACGAATGGAGTGCCATCCGCGCCATGCGGGCGCTGCGCGTGGACTGGACAGCGGGCACCGGCCTGCCGCCGCAGGACGACATCGACCGCTACTGGCGCCAGCGGCCCGTCGCCAAGCTGGAGACCACGCAGCAGGTCGGCGACGCGCCCGCCGCACTGGCCGCCGGAGCGCGCCGCATCGCCGCCCGCTACGCCTTCGCGGTCCAAACCCATGCCGCCATCGGGCCCTCCTGCGCCGTGGCCACGCTGGACCAGGGCCGCCTGGTGGTGTGGACGGCCTCGCAGGCCTCACATTCGCTGCAGGACGAGCTGGCGGCGCTGGTGCACATGCCGCGCGCGGCGATCCGCGTGGTCTACCTGGACGGTGCCGGCTGCTACGGCCGCAACGGGCACGAGGACGCCGCCGCCGACGCCGCGCTGATCGCCACCATGGTCGGCGGTCCGGTGCGCGTGCAGTGGATGCGCGACGACGAGACCGCCCGGTCACCGAAGTCGCCACCGCGCGCCATGGACCTGGAGGCGTCCATCGACGCCCAGGGCCGCGTGCTCGCATGGTCCGGCGACTTCTACATCGCGCAAAACCACGTGGCGGCCTTCAAGCCGCTGGACTTTCCGCTGCTGGCCGCCACCGAGACCGGCGTGCCACGGCCGGGCGTGTGGGTCGGCTTCCTGCAGCAGAACTCCGCGGCGCCCTACCGCTTCCCGCACATGCGGGTGCAGACGCGGCACATGGCGGACACACCGTTCCGCGCCGCACATCTGCGCAGCCCGGGGCGCATCGAGAATAGCTTTGCCAACGAATCCTTCGTCGACGAACTCGCGCATGCCGTGGGGGAAGACCCCGCCAACTTCCGGCTGCGCCACCTGCAGGATGCGCGCGGCGAGCAGGTGGTCCGCACGGCACTGCGGCGCGCCGGCTGGCAGCACCGTGCCGGCCCCCAGCCTGCGCGCGAGGGCGACTGGCTGCACGGCCGCGGCATGGCCTACGTGCGCTACAACAACACCATCACCTACGTGGCCGCCGTGGCCGAGGTCGCCGTGCAACGCAGCACCGGCGCCATCCGCGTGGAGCGCATCTGCATCGCACACGACTGCGGCCAGATCGTCAACAGCGACGGCGTGGCCAACCAGGTCGAGGGCGGCGCTCTGCAGACGGTCAGCCGCACGCTGATGGAGCAGGTGCACTGGGACGACCAGCGCGTGACGAGCGTGGACTGGGCCAGCTACCCGATCCTGCGCGCGCCCGATGCGCCGCGCATCGAGGTCGATCTGATCGACCGCCCGGGCGAGCCGCCCTGGGGCGCGGGCGAAGCCACGCCAACCGCGATTCCGGCCGCCATCGGCAACGCCGTGTTCGACGCCACCGGCGCACGGCTGCGTGCCGTGCCGTTCACGCCCGAACGGGTGCTGGCCGCGCTGGCCACGGTGCCCCGATGACACAGGCACACCCCCAACATCCAGGACATTCCATGCTCACAGACAGCCTCAACGGCATCCAGGTCCTCGACCTTTCGCACGTGGTGGCCGGCCCCGTCTGCGGCATGCTGCTGGGCGACATGGGCGCCGACGTGGTCAAGATCGAGCCCATCGGCGGCGAACTCGGCCGCCGCATCGGACCGCCCTACGTGCAGGGTGAGAGCGTGGTGGCGCTCAGCGTGAACCGCAACAAGCGCGGCCTGGCGATCGACCTCAAGACCGCCGAAGGGCAGCAGGTGCTGCGGCACATGGCGGCCCGCGCGGATGTGCTGATCGAGAGCTTCCGCCCCGGGGTGATGCAGCGGCTGGGCCTGGACGCCCCGGCGCTGCTGCAGTTGCAGCCCAAGCTGGTCTACTGCTCCATCTCCGCCTTCGGCCAGACCGGGCCCTGGCATGCGCGGGCCGGTGTGGACGGCATCGTGCAGGCCGTTGCCGGCCTCATGAGCGCGATCGGCAGCGAGCACAGCGACCCGCTGAAGGTGTCGGTGCCCGTCGCCGACATGACGACCGGCTACCTCGCCACCATCGGCATCCTCGGCGCCCTGCACAAGGTGCGCGCCGGCGGCGCCGGGCAGCACCTGGATGTGAGCCTGTACAACGCCACGCTGATGCTGCAGCAGGTGGGCCTGGCCTTCTTCCTGGCCACGGGCGAGGAGCCACGCAAGACCGGAAGCGCCGCACCCTATGCCGCGCCGAACGAGGCGTTCCCCACGGCCGACGGCTGGATCATGGTCGCCGCCTACCAGCCCGAGCGCTGGAGCGCGCTGTGCAGCGTGCTCGACATGCCGGCGCTGCGCGACGACCCGCGCTTCGCGGACAACAGCGCCCGCGTGGCGCACCGGCCCGCACTGCAGGACCTGCTGGGCGCCGCCTTCCGCCGGCACGACACCGCCCACTGGCTCGCCTGTCTCGACGCCGCGGACATCCTGTGCGCGCCCATCGCCGGCTACCGCGAGGTGGCCGCCAGCGCACAGTACCGGCACAGCGGCATCGAGACCTGCCTGGAGCACCCCGTCGCCGGCAGCCTGCGCATGCCCGGCTTCGGCCTTGCCGGCCCCGCCGCCACTGCCGCCCCGGCCGCGCCGCCGCCGCTCGTGGGCCAGCACTCCGCGCAGGTGCTGGCCGCGTACGGCATCCCCGACGCCACCATCCAGACGCTGCTCGCCCGTGGCGTGGTGGCGGCCGGCGCGGCGTCCTGATGCTTTTCTCTTCCATCCCTGACACCATGACCATGACATCCGCCTGCCCTCCCCTCGTCTCCACGCACTGCGACCACGGCGTGCTGACCATTTCCATGGATGCCGCCGCCAGCGGCAACGCGCTGACCGTGGCCATGAGCCAGGCCCTGGCCGAAGCCCTGGAGGACGCGGCCCGCCGCCCCGATGCGCACTGCGTGGTGCTGCGTTCCTCGGCCCGCCACTTCTGCACCGGCGGCAACGTGGACGACATGCGCAGCGGCGCCGACCTCATGCAGGGCAGCCCCGACCGCGTGCGCGAGCGCCTGGCCGAGGTGCTGCACCGCATCACCCTGGCCACGCAGGCCATCGAGGTGCCGCTGATCGCCGCCGTCAACGGCGCGGCCGTGGGCGCCGGCTTCGACATCGCGCTGATGTGCGATGTGCGTATCGCCGGCCACAGGGCGCGCTTCGCCGAGAGCTTCCTGCGGCTGGGACTGATCTCGGGCATCGGCGGTGCCTGGTTTCTGACGCGCCTGGTCGGCCTGTCCAAGGCCCTGGAGCTGAGCTTCACGAGCGAATTCCTGGACGCGCAGGCCGCGCTGGCGGCCGGCATCGTCACGCGCTTGGTGCCCGACGAAGACCTGGACACCGAGGTGCAGGCGCTGGCGCGCCGCATCGCCGCCGCACCGCCGCGCGCCCTGCGCATGGCCAAGAAGCTCGTGCGCGAATCGGCCACGGCGTCCTTGCCCACCGCACTGGAGATGGCGGCCTCCATGCAGGCGCTGCTGATGGCCGGCGAAGAGCACAAGGCGGCCGTCGCGGCCTTCCTGCAGCGCCAGGCCCAGCCCCGCGCGCTGCACGGCGCCGCCACCTGAGCCCGCCGCGCCCACCCCACACACACAAACCAACGGAGACCGACCATGCCCCTGACCCGACGTGCCGCCACGCTCGCCCCTCTGCTGCTGACCGCCCTGGGTGCGGCACGCCCCGCCCGTGCGGCCTACCCCGACAAGCCGCTGAACTTCGTCGTTCCGTTCGGCGCGGGCAGCGCCACGGACCTGCTGGCACGCGCGCTCGCGGTCGGGGTCACCGAGCAGTCCGGCCAGCCCGTGGTGGTGGACAACCGCGCCGGCGCCGGCGGCATGCTGGCGGCCCAGCACGTCGCGCGCGCTCCGGCGGACGGCTACACCGTGCTGGTCACGACCAACAGCACCCAGACAGCCAACCCCTTCCTCTACCGCAAGCTGCCCTACGACCCGGTCAAGGACTTCCAGCCGCTGACGGCACTGGGCCGCGGCGGCACGGTGCTGGTGGTGCGGCCGCAGGCGCCCTACAGCAGCGTGGCCGATGTGGTGGCGCAGGCGCGCCGCAACCCGGGCCAGCTGAGCTTCGGCAGCGGCAACTCGTCCAGCCGCATGGCCGGCGAGATGTTCAAGCAGTTGAGCGGCACCGACATCCTGTGGGTGGGCTACAAGAGCAACCCGAACGCGCTGACCGACCTGCTGGGCGGCCAGATCGACCTGATGTTCATCGACACGGTGACGGGCCTGCCCCACATCCAATCCGGCAAGCTGCGGCCGCTGGGCGTGTCCATGCCCCAGCGCATCGCGCCGCTGCCCGAGGTGCCGACCATCGCCGAGGCCGGCGTGGCCGGCTACGACATCGGTTACTGGTTCGGGGCCTATGTGCCGGCCGCCACACCGGCACCGGTGGCGCAGCGGCTGCGCGCGTGGCTGGTGGCCGCCTCGGCCAGCAGCCAGGCCAAAAGCTTCTACACAAGCACCAGCACCGAGCCCTGGACCACGACGCCGGAGGTGCTGGCGCGCTTCCAGGAGCTGGACACGCAGAAGTGGGGGCGCGTCATCAAGGCCGCGGGCATCGAGCCGGAGTGAGGCAGCGCCTGCCCATCCGTCTGCGGCTCAGATGGGCTTCCTGGCGGCCACCTCGTGCACGAAATGGCCACCGCTCAAGGTGTTGACCGCCTCCCCCGGGATGTCCATCAGCATGCGGCTGCGCTCGGGCGTCATGGTCACGGTGATGTACTCCACGGGGCGCGCCTCGGGATCGTGGATGACGCGCACGATCTTGAGCAGGGCCACGCCCACGTCCGTCTGCATCAGCTTGGCCTGCAGCGGATCGCTGAGCTCGGCCGTGATCTCCTGGATCACGCGGCCGAACTTCACGCCCTGGGCCAGCAGGATCTCGTAGAGCGCCTGCTTGCGCAGCGACTTGGCCGTTACCTGCTTGCCCAGCCGCGCAGGCACCCAGGCGTCGGACAGCATGACCGGCGTGCCGCCCACGCTGCGCAGGCGCAGCGCGTGCACTGCTTTCTCACCGGGCGCGAGCTGCAGCAGCGCGGCCACGTCCGGCGGCGCCTCGGTCTGCTCGACCCGCAGCACCTGCACCTGCGTCTCCGCCGCCGTCTTGCGCAGGCTGTCGACCAGCGAGAGGCTGGGGCGCGGCCGCGCCAGCGGCAGCTTGTCCTGCAGCACGAAGGTGCCGCGGCCATGGCGCCGCTCGACGAAGCCCTGCGCCGCCAGGTCGGCCAGCGCGCGCCGCACCGTGATGCGGGAGACGCCAAAGCGCTCGCACAAGGACTCTTCCTTGGGCAACAGGCCGGAGCCGGCATAGACCCCGCGCACGATCTCGTCGCGCAGCACCACGAAGAGCTGGCGGTGGAGCGAGGTGCCCGGGGAACGGGGCATGGGGCTGGACGCGGCATCGGCCAGGGCGTTCGCGGACTTCATCGGCGTCGGGCGGGAAAGAGCTGCTGAGACGGCGGAGCATAGCGGGTCGGTCTGTGTTTGTGTCGTCATACCGCCAGGACATGCGCAGGGCCGTTGACTTCGGCGTTTGTTGTCATATGATTATTAACACAAGCCTACGCTAAAAGTTGACGTGGGCGACGACATGTACATGGAGACAACGATGCCACCCGCGCCCCCCATCGCCGCAGCGCTGTACCCGGGCTCCTGGTCCCGGCGAGGCTTCCTCGGCAGCGCCGCGGCGCTGGCCTGCGGCAGTGCCGCCGCAACCGATTGGTCGCCGACGCGGCCGCTCGAGATGCTGGTGAGCTTTCCGGCCGGCGGCACCGCGGACACGCTGGCACGGCTGCTGGGAGACCGCCTGGCGAAGTCGCACGGCTGGCAGACCGTCGTCGTCAACCGCCCCGGCGGTGGCGGCCTCATCCTGCAAAACGTGCTGAAGACCGCCAGGAACGACGGCCACACGGTCGGCTTCGGCGCGAGCTACGAGCTGACCTACCCGGTCGGGGAGCGCCTGCAGACCGACCGCCTGCAGGAGTTCGACGCCCTGTGCAGCATCGCCGCCCTGCCCGTCTGCATCATGGCGCGCAGCGACGCCAGGCTGGACACCGTGGACGACTGGCGGCGCAAAGCCGCGACCGGACAGCCCATCACCTTCGGCGTCTCGCCGCCGTTCGAATGGGTGGGCGAGCGGCTGGGACGGCTGCTGAAGATGGAGATCATTGCGGTGCCGTTCCGTGGCAGCAGCGAGATCAACCAGCAGTTGCTGGGCGGCACGCTGGATCTCGCGATGTCGGCCGGCAGCCATGTGCCGCTGGAACGCGCCCACCGCGCCAAGGTGGTCTATGCCGTGACGAAGGCACGCATGCCCACCCATCCCGATGTTCCGACCCTGCGCGAAGCCGGCGCGGACCTGGCCATCCAGTCGCGCTTCATCGTGTTCGCGAACAAGGAGGTGCCCACGAGGGTGCGCTTGGCGCTGTCGGAGGTGTTCACGCAGGTGGCGCAGGAGCGGACGCTGCAGGACGCCCTGCGCGAGCGCGGACTCATCGCTGAAGCGCTGAAGGGCGCCCCGCTGCTGCGCGAGCTGCAGGAGGAAGTCCAGATCGGCAACACCATCGGCCGCGCGCAGGACGCACGCAAGTAGGTCGGGCGGAGCCAGGCGCGCTGGCCGGTCGCGGCCAACCGGCCGCGCCCGGTGCCGTCACTGTTCCAGCGGGTAGCGCTGGACGAGTGCACCGAGCCGCGCGCTCTCCTGCCGGACCTGGGCCGCGAATTCGGCGGGCGTGTTGACGACCGGCTCCGCACCTGCGGCCGCGATGGTCCGCTGCACGTCGGGATCCTGCACCGCGTCGCGCATCGCGGCAGCGATGGCCTGCGCCACGGGCGCGGGAAGCCCGGCCGGTGCGAACACGCCGAACCAGTTGATGGAGCGGAATGCGCCGAAGCCCGCCTCCTGCGCGGTCGGCACCTCCGGCAACACCGCTGCGCGCCTGTCGCCCGTCGTCGCCAGGAAGCGCAGCGTGCCCGCCTTGGCATGGGGCAGCGCAGCGGCGATGCCGGTGAAGGACATGTTGACGTTGTTCGCGACCAGGTCCGCCACGACGGCACTGGTACCCCGGTAGTTGACGACGACGGCGTCCGCCAGCCTCGCCTCCGCGACGAACTGGTTCGACATCAGCCGCGACTGGTTGTCGGTCGTGCCGAGCGCGCAGCGCTGTGCCGCACGCCCGCAATACGCCACGAACTCCGCCAGGGTCTTCACCGGCATCTTCGCGCTCACGACGATGGCATTGGACGCCTGTGCGACGGCGGTGACCGGCAGCAGCCGCTGCAGCGGGTCGATGCCGCGCAGCCCCGGGGTGTAGCGGGTCAGCGCGATCGATGGCACCTGCAGCAGCAGGGTGCTGCCGTCGGGCGCGGCGTCCATGACGCGGCGCGTGCCAATCAATCCATCGGCCCCCGGGATGTTTTCGACGATGACCGGCTGCTGCCAGAGCACAGCCAGTTGTCGCGACACGGCGCGGGCGACCGTGTCCGTGCCGCCGCCCGGGGCATAGGGCACGACGACGGTCACCGGTTTGGTCGGCCTCCAGGGCGAGGCCTGCGCCGACGCCGGGTGCGGTGCGATGGCCGCCAATGCGACGGCGGACAAGGCGAACAGATGCTTCACACGGAATGTCAGGGACACGGTGGTTTCGTCCTTTGCTGCAGTTCCAGGGGCGCCATGGCGGCATGTCTCAATCGAGCTTGAGCTTGGCCGCCTGGATCAGGTCGCGCCACTTGCCCAGATCGTCCTCGAACGCCTGGCGGGCCTGTGCCGGCGCACGGTGGGCGACCAACAGGCCGGTGCCCTCGAGGTTGCGCACGACCTCGGGGTCGGCCAGTACCGCCGCGAGCGCCGCGCTCAGGCGGTCGAACACGGGCGCCGGCAGGTTCCGCGGTGCGAGCACGCCGCTCATGTAGGTCGCCTGCAGCGTCGGAAACCCGAGCTCCGCCACCGTTGGCACAGCGGGCAGCGCCGCGAGCCGCTGGCCTGTCGTGACCGCCAGCGCCTTCAGTCGCCCGGAGTGCACGTGCTGCACGATGCCGGTGGGCGCGAAGAATGCCAGGTCCACGGTGCCGGCGATCAGGTCGGTGCTGGCCTGCCCCGAGCCCTTGTAGGCCACGTGCGTGATGTTCATGCGCGCCGCCATGCGCAGCATCTCGCCTTCCAGGTGCGGGATGCTTCCGACGCCACCCGAGGCATAGGACAGGCCCTGCGGCCTGGTATGCGACAGCGCCGCCAGTTCGCGGATGTCGCGGGCCGGCACGCCGGGATGCGCCACCAGCACCATCGGCAACTCGCCGATCCCGCCGATGTAGCTGAAGTCGGCCGGCCGGTAGCCGACAGCCCGGTACGCCGGCGTGACCGAGATGGCACCGTTGTCGGCGAGGTACAGGGTGTAGCCGTCCGCCGCGGACTGGGCCACCAGTTGCGCCGCGATCGCCCCGCCGGCGCCGGGCCGGTAGTCCAAAACCACCGGAACGCCCAGGTTGCGCTCCAGGCCCAGCGCCAGGGGTCGGCCCACGCCGTCGCCACCACCGCCCGGCGGGTAGCCGATGACGAACTTGATCGGCTGCTGCGGCCAAGCTTTCTGCGCGCGCACCCATGGTGCTGCCAGCGCGCCAACGGTCAGGGCGGCCACGGTGCGGCGCGACACGCCGCGCCGCGGTTTTGGGGATGGATTGGACATGCCTTTCTCCTCGTTGTTCATGGGGCGGGCGGCGCGCGGTGCGGCCGGCATCCGCTGTGCGCTCTGTC
Source organism: Variovorax boronicumulans (assembly GCF_007677875.1). Lineage (GTDB taxonomy): Bacteria > Pseudomonadota > Gammaproteobacteria > Burkholderiales > Burkholderiaceae_C > Pseudorhodoferax > Pseudorhodoferax boronicumulans_A. Next base: position 19,060 of record NZ_VEDO01000034.1, read on the forward strand.
AGTGCGCCGGTGACGTTTGCTGCAGCGGCGGGGCCGCGAAGCGCTCGCGCAGCACGGTCTTCAGCACCTTGCCTGTGGCGCCATGCGGCAGCGCGTCGACGAATTCGACCGCCTCGGGCAACCACCACCTGGCCACCAGGGGCTGCAGGTGCGCCAGCAACTGGGCGCGGTCGAGTGCCTGCCCCGGCCGCAGCACGCACACCAGCAGCGGACGCTCATCCCACTTGGGGTGCGGGATGCCGATGACGGCGGCCTCCAGCACGGCCGGGTGCGTCATGGCCGCACTCTCCAGCGCGATGGAGCTGATCCACTCGCCGCCGGACTTCACCACGTCCTTGGCGCGGTCGACGATTTGCATGAAGCCGTCCGCATCGATGGTGGCGATGTCGCCGGTGTCGAACCAGCCATCCGCGCGGGCGCCGGCCACACCGCCCTGGTAGGTCTGCACCACCCAGGGCCCGCGCACCAGCAGGCGGCCGGACGTGGCGCCATCGCGTTCCAGCACACGGCCGTCCTCGGACTCGATCCGCATCTCCACGCCGAACGGCTCGCGCCCCTGCTTGGTCTGCAGCCGCACGCGTGCGTCGACCGACAGCGTCTGCTGCCGCGGCGTGAACTGGTTGAGCGCGGCGACCGGGCTGGTCTCGGTCATGCCCCAGCCATGCAGCACCCGCACGTCGTGCTCCAGTTCGAAGGCCCGCACCATGGCCTCGCCGGCCGCCGCGCCGCCGATCACGGTGCGGCGAAGCGAGTTGAAGCGGGCGCCCTGGGCGCGCACATGCTCGAGCAGGCCGAGCCAGATGGTCGGCACGCCGGCGGCCATGGTGACGCGCTCGGCTTCGCAGAGTTCGTACAGACTCTTGCCGTCCAGCGCCGGGCCGGGAAACACGATCTTGGCGCCGACCATGGGCAGCGAGAACGGCAGGCCCCAGGCGTTGACGTGGAACATGGGCACCACGGGCAGCACGGTGTCCTGCGCGGACAGGGCCAGCACATCCGGCAGGGCGCTGGCCCAGGCATGCAGCAGTGTGGAGCGCGGCGTGTAGCACACGCCCTTCGGGTCGCCGGTCGTTCCGGAGGTGTAGCACAGGCCGCAGGGCGCGTTCTCGTCGGGCGTGGGCCAGTCGATGTCGGTATCGGACTGACGCGCGAGCAGTTCCTCGTAGTCCAGCACCTCGGTCTGCGGGGTCGCCATCGCCGCTGTGCGGCTCAGCAGCACGAAGGTGGTCACGGTCTGCAGCCCAGGCGCCGCCGCGGCCACCAGCGGCGCGAAGCTCGCATCGAAGCACAGCACGCGGTCGCCGGCGTGGTTGCAGATCCACACGAGCTGGTCCACCGTGAGGCGCGGGTTCAGCGTGTGGCACACCGCGCCGATGGCCATGCTGCCGTAGTACAGCTCCAGGTGGCGGTAGGTGTTCCAGGCCAGCGTGGCGACCTTGTCTCCGCGCGCGATGCCCAGCGCCTCCATCGCGCGCGCCAGGCGGCAGACGCGGCGGTAGGTGTCGGCGTAGGTGGTGCGGTGCACGTCGCCTTCCACGCGGCGCGAGACGATCTCCACCTGCGGGTGGTTGCGGGCGGCGTGTCGCAGCAGGTCGATCACGCGCAGCGGCATGGGCATGGGGTGTCCATCCACGGCTTTTCTCCTGGAAGTTGAGCGCAGGCGCGGGGCCTGCGCGGGTGCTCAGGCGACGTCCCTGAGCGCAAACTCGTTGACATGGCCCGAGGGCAGCGCCGCCATGCCGGGATCCTTGGGCAGCTCCACGCGGAACCAGCGCTGCAGCACGTCGGCGATCAGCTCGTAGCACGCGCCGAAGCGGATCACCTGCAGGGTCTGGAAGTTGATCAGGGTGCCGGAGCGGCCATAGGTGTGGTAGCGGCACAGGCCGTGGTCGACCTGGATGTCGGCGATGGCGCGCAGTTCGGGCTGGACCTCCTCGATCGTGAAGCGCGAGCCCGTGCCCGAGATGTTGGCCGAGGAGCCGAACAGCGGCACCAGTTCCTCGCGCGAGATCCGCGTCAGCTCCTTGTGCAGCGGACCGGCATTGAGCAGGTTGCCGATGGTGCCACCAGCCGAGGAGGCCTTCAGCGCCTCGTCGCCG
>NZ_VEDO01000035.1 GCF_007677875.1 Variovorax boronicumulans
CGGCGACGAGGCGCTGAAGGCCTCCTCGGCTGGTGGCACCATCGGCAACCTGCTCAATGCCGGCCCGCTGCACAAGGAGCTGACGCGGATCTCGCGCGAGGAACTGGTGCCGCTGTTCGGCTCTTCGGCCAACATCTCCGGCACCGGCTCGCGCTTCACGATCGAGGAGGTCCAGCCCGAGCTGCGCGCGATCGCCGACATCCAGGTCGACCACGGCCTGTGCCGCTACCACATGTACGGCCGCTCGGGCACGCTGATCAACTTCCAGACCATGCAGGTGATCCGCTTCGGCGCGTGCTATGACCTCATCGCCGACGTGCTGCGGCGCTGGTTCCGAGTGGAGCTGCCCCAGGACCCCGGCATGGCGGCGCTGCCTTCGGGCCACGTCAACGAGTTCGCGCTCAGCAACGTCGCCTGAGCACCCGCGCAGGCCCAGTGCCTGCGCCCACCCCCATTTCCAGGAGCCAAGCCGTGGATGGACACCCCATGCCCATGCCGCTGCGCGTGATCGACCTGCTGCGACACGCTGCCCGCAACCACCCGCAGGTGGAGATCGTCTCGCGGCGCGTGGAAGGCGACGTGCACCGCACGACCTACGCCGCCACCTACCAGCGCGTGTGCCGTCTGGCGCGTGCGCTGGAGGCGCTGGGCGTGGCGCGCGGCGACAAGGTCGCCACGCTCGCCTGGAACACGGACCGCCACCTGGAGCTGTACTACGCCAGCATGGCCATCGGCGCGGTCTGCCACACGCTGAATCCGCGCCTCACTGTGGACCAGCTCGTCTGGATCTGCAACCACGCCGGCGACCGCGTGCTGTGCTTCGACGCCAGCTTCGCGCCGCTGGTGGCCGCGGCCGCGGCCCGCCTGCGCACGGTGACCCGCTTCGTGCTGCTGAGCCGCACGGCGACCATGGCGGCCCCACCGGTGGAGGTGCTGGACTACGAGGAGCTGCTCGCGCGCCAGTCCGATGCCGAGGTGGACTGGCCGACGCCGGATGAGAACGCGCCCTGCGGCCTGTGCTACACCTCGGGCACCACCGGCGACCCCAAGGGCGTCGTCTACACGCCACGCTCCACGCTGCTGCACGCCTGGGCCAGTGCCTTGCCGGATGTGCTGGGTCTGTCCGCGCAGGACGCCGTGCTGCCCGCGGTGCCCATGTTCCACGTCAACGCCTGGGGCCTGCCGTTCTCGCTGCCCATGATCGGCGCCAAGATCGTGTTCCCCGGGCCGGCGCTGGACGGCAAAAGCCTGTACGAACTCTGCGAGGCCGAGGGCGTGACGCTGGCCGCCGGCGTGCCGACGATCTGGCTCGGCCTGCTCGAGCACGTGCGTTCGCAGGGGGTGCGCTTCGGCACGCTGCGCCGCACCGTCATCGGTGGCGCCGCAGCGGGTGAGGCCATGGTGCGGGCTTTCGAGGTCGACCACGACGTGCGGGTGCTGCATGGCTGGGGCATGACCGAAACCAGCCCCGTCGCCGCGCTGAACCAGCCCACGCCGCGCCAGCGGGGCCTGTCGACGGACGAGCGCATCCGGCTGCAGACCAAGCAGGGCCGCGAACTCTTCGGCGTGGAGATGCGGCTGGAGGACGAGGACGGCCGGGTGTTGGCGCGCGACGGCGCGACCTCCGGCCGCCTGCTGGTGCGGGGCCCCTGGGTGGTGCACACCTACCAGGGCGGCGTGCCGGGTGCCCGTGCGGACGGCTGGTTCGACACGGGCGACATCGCGACCATCGACGCGGACGGCTTCATGCAGATCGTCGACCGCGCCAAGGACGTGGTGAAGTCCGGCGGCGAGTGGATCAGCTCCATCGCGCTGGAGAACGCAGCCATGACGCACCCGGCCGTGCTGGAGGCTGCCGTCATCGGCATCCCGCATCCCAAGTGGGACGAGCGGCCGCTGCTGGTCTGCGCGCTGCGGCCTGGGCGGGTGCTCGCCGCCGACGCGCTGCGCGCGCACCTGGCGCCCCTGGTGGCCAAGTGGTGGCTGCCCGAGGCGATCGAGTTCGTCGATGCGCTGCCGCACGGCGCCACCGGCAAGGTGCTCAAGACCGTGCTGCGCGCGCGCTTCGCAGCCGCGCCGTCGCCTTGACGCCGCGCCACCGGACGGCCGCCTGTGCACGGCGGCCTCCCCATGACAACGAGGAGACCGCCATGCACACCCTATCCCCCCCTCCGCGGCGCGGCATGACGCGCCGCACCGCGGCCGCCCTGGCCGCCGGTGCCCTGGCCGCGCCCTGGGTGCGCGCGCAGAAGGCCTGGCCGCAGCAGCCGATCAAGTTCGTCATCGGCTACCCGCCGGGCGGCGGGGGCGACGGCGTGGGCCGGCCCCTGGCCCTGGGCCTGGAGCGCCACCTGGGCGTGCCGGTGGTGCTGGACTACCGGCCCGGCGCCGGTGGTGCGATCGCCGCGCAACTGGTGGCGCAGTCGGCCGCGGACGGCTACACCCTGTACCTAGCCGACAACGGCGCCATCTCGGTCACGCCGGCCTACCGGTCGGTGGGCTACCGGCCGGCCGACTTCAGCTACGTCGGCGGCATCGGCGAGTTGCCGATGGTGCTGGTCACGCATCCCGCGGTCCCGGCCAAGGACATCCACGAACTGGCGGCGCTCTCGCATGCCCGGCCGCAGGGTCTGTCCTATGCCTCCGGCGGCGTGGGCAGCATCCCGCACCTGGAGGGCGAGATGATGCGCATGGCCGCGCGCATGAACATCACGCACGTGGCCTACAAAGGTTCCGGCCAGGCCAGCACCGACCTGATCGCCGGCACGGTGGACATGGCGTTCTTCGCGCCCACGGGCATCGTGCAGCACGTGCAATCGGGTCGGCTCAAGGCGCTGGCGGTCACCACGGGCCAACGGCTCGCCGTCCTGCCCGGCGTGCCGACGGTGGCGGAACTCGGCTTCCCGGCGCTGCAGGCCACCTACATGAGCGGCGTGCTCGCGCCGCGCAACCTGCCGGCGCCCGTGTTCGAGCGCCTGAGCGCGGCGCTCGCGGCGGTGCTGGCCGATCCTGAGGTCGTGCGCACCCTGGAGGGCACAGGCCTGCTGGTTGGCCACCGTGCACCGGCACAGGCGCGCAAGGCATTCGAAGACGATCTGGTCAGGTGGCGCGACCTGATCCAGGCGGCCAGACTCAAGCTGGATTGAAACGCGCATCGACTTCCCCCTGGAACTGCAGCAAAGGACAAGACCATGGTGTCGACGACATCGCGTGTGAAGCAACTGTTCGCGCTCTGCGCGCTGGCGCTGGGGGCCGCGGCCGCCGTGCCGGGCGCAGCATCCGCGCAGGCCCAGCCCTGGCGGCCTGCCAAGCCGGTGACCGTCGTCGTGCCCTACGCTCCGGGCGGCGGGACGGACACCGTCGCCCGCGCCGTATCCCGGCAACTGGCCCTCATCTGGCAACAGCCGGTCATCGTCGAGAACATCCCGGGCGCAGACGGCCTGATCGGCACGCGCCGCGTCATGGACGCCGCGCCCGATGGCAGCAGCTTGCTGCTGCAGGTGCCATCGATCGCGCTGACCCGGTACACGCCGGGACTGCGCGGCATCGACCCGCTGCAGCGGCTGCTGTCCGTCACTGCCATCGCGCAGGCGTCCAACGCCATCGTCGTGAGCGCGAAGATGCCCGTGAAGACCGTGGCCGAGTTCGTGGCGTACTGCGGACGTGCGGCACAGCGCTGCGCGCTCGGCACCACCGACAACCAGTCGCGGCTGATGTCGAACCAGTTCGTCGCGGAGGCGAAGCTCGCGGACGCGGTCGTCGTCAACTACCGCGGCACCAGCGCCGTCGTGGCGGACCTGGTCGCGAACAACGTCAACATGTCCTTCACCGGCATCGCCGCCGCGCTGCCCCATGCCAGGGCGGGCACGCTGCGCTTCCTGGCCACCACCGGCGACAGGCGCGCGGCGGTGCTGCCGGAGGTGCCGACCGCGCAGGAGGCGGGTTTCGGCGCATTCCGTTCCGTCAACTGGTTCGGCGTCTTCGCGCCGGCCGGGCTGCCCGCAAACGTGGCCCACGCCATCGCCGCGGCGCTGCGCGAAGCGGTGCAGGATCCCGACGTGCAGCGGACCATCGCGGCCGCGGGCGCGGAGCCGGTGGTCAACACGCCCGCCGAGTTCGCGGCCCAGGTGCGGCAGGAGAGCGCACGGCTCGGTTCGCTGGTCCAGCGTTACCCGTTGGAGCCGTGACGGCGCCGGGAGCGGCCGACCGTCCCCGGCCGCCGCCGGGCCTCTCAGCGTGTTGCCGGTGCCCGGCCGATGCCCTTGCCGATCTGCACCTCCTCCTGCAGCTCGCGCAGCAGCGGGGCCCCTTGCAGCGCTTCGGGGATGAGCCCGCGCTCGCGCAGGGCGTCCTGCAGCATGCGCTCCTGCGCCACCTCTGTGAACAGGTCCGACAGCGCCGACCGCACGGCCGCGGGGACGTTGCTGTTGGCGAACACGATGAAGCGCGACTGGATGGCCAGGTCCGCGCCGACTTCGCGCAGCGTCGGCACCTCCGGATGGCTGGGCATGCGCGACTTGGTCACGGCAACGACCACCTTGGCCCGGTGGGCGCGTTCGAGCGGTACGTGGCTGCCCGCAGACATCGCCAGGTCCAGCGTGCCGCCCAACAGTTGTTGGTTGATCTCGCTGCTGCCGCGGAACGGCACCGCGATGATCTCCATCTTCAGCAGCCGCGCGAGCCGCTCACCCACCCATTCGAACGGCGGTGACACGCCGAAGGTCAGAGCTTGCCCGGCGGAAGCCTTGCGCCGCCAGTCGTCCACGGTGTCGAGCCTGGCATCGGGGCGCGCCATGATGCACACCGGCAGGGCAGCGATGCTGCACAGAGCGTCGAACGCCTGCAGGCGGTCGGTCTGCAGCCGCTCGCCGACCGGGTAGGTCAGCTCGTAGCTCGCGCCGAAGCCGACCGTGTGGCCGTCGGTCTTGGAGGACTTCAGCGCGTTCTGCAGGATGAGGCCACCGCCGCCCGGCCGGTTCACGACGACGGTCTGCCAGCCGTGTGCCTTGCCCAGGCGGTCGCCCAGCAGGCGTGCCAGGGTGTCTGCGGTGCCCCCGGCCGGAAAGCTCACCAGCATTTCCAGCGGCCGCGTCGGCGACCACGCGGATGGGGCGGCTGCGGCTGCGCCGCAGGCCAGTGCCGCGGCGCAGCCGAGGACACTGCGTCGGGACAAGGCTCCTGCGCGCGCGGCGCTGTGCGGCGCCACGCCGGTCGTGCGCCGGGCGTCGAGGGCGAGTGGATGCGGCATCGGTGTCTCCTTGTGATGTGCCCCGGCGCGCTACGCACACGCATACCGAAGGATTGTTATCATAAGCATATGATGACATCAGGTGTTGTCAACGGTGCGATGCATGTGCTGGCGGTATGACGACACAAACACAGACCGACCGGCTATGCTCGGCCGCCTCCGCACCTCTGTCCTGCCCGTCGATGAAGTCCGCGAACGCCCTGGCCGATGTCGCTTCCAGCCCCATGCCCCGCGCCCCCGGCACCTCGCTGCACCGGCAGCTCTTCGTGGTGCTGCGCGACGAGATCCTGCGCGGCGTGTATGCGGGCTCCGGCCTGTTGCCCAAGGAGGAGTCCTTGTGCGAGCGCTTCGCCGTGTCGCGCATCACCGTGCGGCGCGCGCTGGCCGATCTGGCGGCGCAAGGCTTCGTCGAGCGGCGCCATGGCCGTGGCACCTTCGTCCGGCAGGACAAGCTGCCCCTGGCGCGGCCGCGGCCCAGCCTGTCGCTGATCGACAGCCTGCGCAAGACGGCGGCGGAGACGCAGGTGCAGGTGCTGCGGGTCGAGCAGACCGAGGCCCCACCCGACGTGGCCGCGCTGCTGCAGCTCGCGCCCGGCGAGAAGGCGGTGCACGCGCTGCGTCTGCGCAGCGTGGACGGAACGCCCGTCATGCTGTCCGACGCGTGGGTGCCGGCCCGTCTGGGCAAGCAGGTCACCGCGGCGTCGCTGCGCAAGCATGCGCTCTACGAGATCCTGCTGGCCCAGGGCGTGAAGTTCGGCCGCGTGATCCAGGAAGTCACGGCCGAACTCAGCGATCCGCTGCAGGCCAGGCTGATGCAGACGGACGTGGGCGCGGCCCTGCTCAAGATCGTGCGCGTCATCCACGATCCCGATGCGCGCCCCGTGGAGTACATCACCGTCACCATGACGCCCGAGCGCAGCCGCATGCTCATGGACATCCCGGGGGAGACGGTCAACACGCTGAGCGGTGGCCATTTCGTCCATGAGGTGGGCGGCCGCCCACGCTCCTAGCGCGCGATCCGGGGCTTTCGGCTCAACGACGCTGCCAGCGCCAGGCCCGCAGCGATGGCCAGCGATGCGACCGGGAAGGCCGCTTTCACGGCGTCCGGCCCGGTGCCTCGCGACGACAGCGCGAAGAACAGTCCGCCGATGGTGGCCGTCGACACGGCCGCGCTGATCTGCAGCGTGGCATTCACGAGGCCCGCTGCCAGGCCAGCCCAGCGTGCGTCCACCTGGTCCACGTTGAGCCGCACCAGCGCGGGCAGCGCGATGCCCTGGCCCATCCCGATGAGGAACAGCGGCGCCACCAGCCACGCAGGTGCATCGGCCCAGGCCAGACCGGCCGCGGCCAGCGCGCCGACCGCCTCCAGGCCCATGCCGAAGGCCGCCGTGTCGGCCTTGAGCCGCCGTGCCAGGGGCGCGCTGCAGAGCGGACCCAGCAGGAAGCCGATGCCGAGCGGCAGCACGGCCAGACCCGCGGCCAAGGGGCCATGGCCCAGTCCGGCCTGCTGGTAGACCGCGAACACCAGGAAGAACGGCGCCAGGGTGTAGAAGAAGAACGTCGCGGCGAGGCTGCGCCGCAGCCCTGGTGACGCCAGCGCGGACGGCGGGACCAGCGGCGTGCCCTGCCTGCGCTCCAGCCGCTGTTCGCAGCGCCAGAACGCGAGCAACAGCGGCGGGCCCAGGGCCAGCAGGCCGATGCACCACGCCGGCCAGCCGCGCTCGCGCCCTTCGATCAGTGGCACGACCAGCGCCAGCAGGCCTGCGGCCAGCAGCAGCGCGCCCACGATGTCCAGGCGCGCTGCCTGCTCGGAGCGGCTGTCGCGCACCCAGGAGATCGCCGCCGGCACGGCCAGCGCGATGACCGGCAGGTTGATCAGGAAGACCATGCGCCACCCCAGCCCGAACAGATCGGCCGAGACCAGCAGGCCGCCCAGCAACTGGCCGGCCACGGAGGCTGCGCCGAAGGTGGCGCCATAGATGCCCAGTGCACGTGACTTTTCCCGGTCCGGGAAGAGGGCATGGATGGACGCCAGCGACTGCGGTGCCATGACCGCGGCGCTGATGCCCTGCAGCAGCCGGCCCGCGACCAGAACGCCCGGCGAGGGCGCGCAGCCGCACAGTGCCGATGCGAGGCCGAATCCCAGCATCCCGACGAGGAACATCCGCTTGCGCCCATAGAGGTCGCCCAGGCGCCCGCCGAGGATCAGCGTGACGGCATAGGCCGCCGCGTACACGGACACGACCAGCTGGGCCAGCGCAGGCGTCGCCTGCAGGTCCGCCTGGATGGCGGGCAGCGCCACATTGACGACGAAGAAGTCCAGCGGCGGCAGCAGCGTGCCGGCCAGCAGCACGCACAGGGCCAGCCAGCGGCGGGGATCGGCGCTGCCTTGTTCGGGCGCCGCGAGCACCATGGCCGCCTTCATGACGCTTGCCCTCCTTCTTCGTGCGCGAAGTCGGTCGCGATGGAGACGTCTCGCCACGCCGCGATGTCGGCGCGGAAGGCGTCCAGCTTGCGTTCGGCGGTCCGGTGTGCCGCCGGCCCGAGCGGCAGGTGCAAGGGCGGGTCCTCCGCGTCGACGGCCCGCAGCACGACGGCGACGGCCTTGGCCGGATCACCGGCCTGCCGGCCATCGTTGCTTGCGCGGTAGTGGTGGCGCGCATGCGCCGTCTGGGCGTAGGCGTCGATCTGGCGGGCCGCCGAGGCGATCGAGCGCCCCAGGAAGTCGGTGCGGAACGGCCCGGGCTCGACGATGACCACCCGCACGCCCAGGGGCGCGAGTTCCTCGGCCAGCGCTTCGGACAGCCCTTCCACCGCGAACTTGGTCGCGTTGTAGAAGCCGGAGCCGGCCGAACCCGCAATGCCCGCGCCGGACGACAGGTTGACGATGCGCGCCCCCTTGCGTCGGCGCAGGGCCGGCAACGCGGCGCGGGTGGTTTCGATCAGGCCGAATACATTGGTCTCGAAGACCGGCCGGTACTCGTGGGGCTCGCCTTCCTCAATGGCCCCGATGAAGCCGATGCCTGCGTTGTTGACGAGAACGTCCAGCCCGCCGAAGCGGCGCTCGGCCCAAGCCACCGCCCGCGCGGCGTCGCCAGGTCGGGTGACGTCGAGCCCGACCGCCTGCACGGTGTCGGGGTAGCGGTCGCGCAGGTCTTCCAGGGCCGCGGCAGACCGTGCGGTGGAGACCAGCCGGTCGCCGCGCGCGGCCACGGATTCGGCGAGTGCGCGGCCCAGGCCGGCCGAGCAGCCCGTGATCAACCATGTCTTGTCCATGTCTTCCTTTCGATGCATTGCGGGGCCTGGTGCGGCACCGCCGTGCAACGAATCTAGCGGTCTGAATCTGTTCGACAACTGACAATGCTGTACGCTCTCCGTTCATTTCTGAAAGGGGCCGTGGCGTGGAGTGGAGCGATGTCCGCATCTTCCTGGCCGTCGTGCGCGCGGGCACCCTGGGCGGTGCGGCGCGCGCATTGCAGCTGAGCCATCCGACCATCGGGCGCCGCCTGCGGGCACTGGAGCAGGCCGTGGGCCACACGCTGTTCCAGCGCACGGCCGATGGTTTCGTGCCCACCGACGAGGGCGCGGGCATCGTCGCGTTGGCCGAGCAGATGGAGGAAGGCGCGCTGGCGATGGAGCGGCGCCTGGCGGGCCGGGAAGAGAAGCTGCAAGGCAGCTTGCGGATCTCGTCGGCAGACTGGTTCGGCGCCTATGTGTTGCCGCCGATCGTCGCGGACTACGCCAGGTCCTATCCGCACGTCGACGTGGAGGTGCTGACGGGAACGCGCCTGTTCAACCTGGCGCAGCGCGAGGCCGACATCGCGTTCCGCATCGTGCCCTTCAACGCGCAGGACGTGGTGCAGCGCAGGCTCGTCCGCCTGCCGTACGGGGTCTACATCGCGGTGGGCTCGCCCGATCCGGTGTTCGGCGATGGCGCCGGTTTCCGGCTCATCACGCACGACACCTCGACGGGCCAGTTCCCCGACATCGCGTGGTTGCAGGCCAGCTTCCCGAACGCCAGGCCGCTGCTGGCGTCCAACAACCGCAACGTGCAGGCGCGCATGTGCGGCCAGGGCATCGGCATCGCCGTGCTGCCGCAGGTGGTGGGCAACCAGGTGGGCGGCCTGCGCCGGCTGCAGCTGCCGGACGAGCCGCCCACCCGGGACATCTGGATGGGCTACCACCGCGATCTGCGCCGGCTCAATCGCCTGCGCGCCTTCATCGCGACCGCCAACGATCACATCGCGAACTTGCAGGGCTGAGTTCCTGCTCGGACCGTCCGTTCAAAAACGAACGGACAGCGTGCAGGAATGGCAGTGCCCAAACTCCAGCGCAGGCACCACCATTCGCGCCCTTGCTGGGCCATGCCGGACCAGCGTCATGGGGAAGTCATCGATGGGCAGATTGAAGGGCAGGGTCGCGATCGTCACGGGCGCGTCCAAAGGTATCGGGGCGGGAGTCGCCCGCAGACTTGCAGCAGAAGGTGCGAAGGTGGTCGTCAACTACGCCTCGAACAGGAGCGATGCGAACAAGGTCGTCGCCGGCATCGAAGCCGCTGGCGGAAGCGCCGTGGCCGTAGGCGCGGACATCACCGACCGTACGCAGGTCGAGTCGCTCGTCCAGGCGGCCATCGACCGTTTCGGACGCCTGGACATCGTCGTCAACAACGCGGGGATCTACCAGTTCGCCAGGATCGAGGAGACCACAGAAGCGCTGTACCGCCAGCAGTTCGACATCAACGTCCTCGGCCCCCTGCTGGTCGCCGGCGCCGCCGCACCGCATCTGGGCCAGGGCGGCAGCATCATCAACATCAGCTCCAACGTCACGAGCGTGCTGCCGGCCGAGAGCGCCATCTACACCGGCACGAAAGGCGCGATCGATGCCATCACGGGTGTGCTGTCGCGCGAACTGGGCCCGCGGGGCATCCGTGTCAACGCGGTGAGTCCCGGCCTGGTCGAGACCGAAGGCACGCATGCGGCTGGCGTGGTCGGTTCGGCCTTCCAGGCGTGGAACGAGGAACGCACGCCGCTGGGCCGCATCGGCCAGGTCCAGGACATCGCTCCGATCGTGGCGTTCCTCGCGTCGGACGATGCAGGCTGGGTGACGGGCGAGGTGATTCTGGGGTCGGGCGGCATGCGTTGACGTGCTGGCCGTGCGACGCGCTCCATCGATGGCTGCGGAGCGGGACCGCTGCCTGCCAGGCTAATGCCCGCCTAACGCAGGCCCGCTAAGCTGCAGCCCATGCGTGTATTGCTGGTCGAGGACGACGAGATGATCGGGCAGAGCCTGCGCGAGGCGCTGACGCGCCAGGGCTGGTCGGTGGATTGGGTCAAGGACGGTGTGCTGGCCCAGAGCGCCCTGGCCGATGGCGGCTATGCCTGCGTGCTGCTGGACCTGGGACTGCCCCGGCGCGATGGCGTGGAGGTGCTGCGCCGCGCCCGTGCAGCGGGCGAAACCACGCCCGTGGTGGTGCTCACCGCGCGCGATGGGCTGGACGACCGTGTCGACGGCCTGGACCTTGGCGCGGACGACTACCTGGTCAAGCCCTACGAGCTGCGTGAGTTGCTGGCACGCATGCGCGCCGTGATCCGGCGCCGCGACGGCGCAGCGCATTCGCTGATCGGCGAGGAAGGCGCGCTGCAGCTGGACCTCGGCACGCGCGAGGTGCTGGTACGCGGCGTGCGCGCGCAGTTGTCTGCGCGCGAGTTCGCGCTGCTGCATGCGCTGATGGAGCGGTCCGGCGCCATCCTGTCGCGCGAGCAGTTGGAGAACCGCATCTACGGCTGGGGCGAGGAGGTCACCAGCAATGCCGTGGACGTACTGATCCACGGCATGCGCCGCAAGCTCGGCCCGGACACCATCCGCAACGTGCGCGGCCTGGGCTGGCGCGTGGTGGCGCCATCGCCATGAGCCCGCTGGTGGGGAGCGGCCGCATGCGCTCGATCCGCGGCACCCTGATGGCGTGGCTGGTGCCCACCTTCCTGGCGGTGGCGCTGGCCTCCGCGGGGCTGTCGTACCGCATGGTCACGCACATGGCAGCCGGCTTCCTGGACGACCAGATGGTGCAACTGGGCGATGCGATGGCCCGGCAGGGCCATCCCCGCCAGGCGCCGGAACTCAGCGCCGAAGACGTGCACGGGCGCGGCCTGTATGTCCTGCAGTTCTTCGCCGCCGATGGGCAGCCCCTGATGGCCTCATGGAACGGGGTGGTGGCACGGCGCATGCCGCACCCGGGACTGCAGGACCTCGAGGACAGTGGACAGCGCTGGCGGGTCTATGCGGCTGCGACGCGCGATGGCCAGATGGTCCAGGTGCTGCAAAGTGCCAGCTTCCGCGCCGGCCTGGCCTTCGGCCGCGCTGGCGAAGCTGCCTTGCCGGTGCTGCTGCTGTTGCCGCTGTCGATGCTGGTGCTGTGGGGCGTCGTGCGTGCCATCTCCGGCCGGCTGCGCGCCATCGGCCAGCAGGCAGCACAGCAGGACGCGCAGAGCATCGCCGAGCTTCCGCTGGAGCGCGTGCCGGACGAGATCCGCCCGCTGGTCGCGTCCTTCAA